>CAWHYJ010000001.1:0-209202 GCA_963833495.1 uncultured Actinomycetota bacterium
GCCGACGTCTTCCGCGGCATCCAGCTGCCCGACGCGCCCACGACCGACGACTGGGGCCACGTGCTCGCCACCGTCGGCGAGGTGCGCGACACCCTCGAGGTCTTCCGACCCGACGTCTTCGACATCCCGCTCGACGACCTGGTCACGGCCACCGGCAGCTCGGCCTACCGCAAGTCGGTCGGGTCGCAGCTCGGCTGGCTCGACCGCTGGCGGTTGCGGCGCCAGGCCCGGGCGCTGCTCCGGCCGGGTCGACCGCCCGCCGACCTGCACGCCGCCCTGGCCGCCGCCAGTGAGCAGCGGGTGGCCTGGCGTCAGCTCGCCGGCTCGGGTGGCCGGCCCGAGATCCCGGTCGACCTCGACCGCGCCCGGGCCGCCCATGCCGCCCTCGTCGCCGACCTGTCCTGGCTCGACGACCACCTGCCCGGCGCTGACACCTCGGGGGTCGCCACGCAGGCGGATGCCGTGACGCGCCTCGTCGACCTCGACCTGCCGTCGCTGCGCGTTCGGGTCGATGCGCTCGCGGCGGCCGCCGGCCGGCTCGGCGTGGTGCCGGCGACCACGACGGCGCTGGACGAGCTCACGGCATCCGGGCTGCGGCCGCTGGTCGACGACCTGCGCACGCGGGCGGTGCCGGCCGAGCGGGTCACCTCCGAGGTCGAGTGGGTGTGGTGGTCGTCGCTGTCGGAGGAGATCGCGCTGCGTGACCCCCGGGTCGCCGCGCACGACGGGCGGGCGCTCACCCGCAGCGTCGGGGAGTTCGCCGAGGCCGACCGGGCGGTGGTGGGCGCCAACGCCGAGCGGGTGCGCGCGGCCGTCGCCGACCACGTCGCCGAGGTCGTGCGTGACCACCCCGAGCAGGAGACCTGGCTGCGGGCCGAGGGAGCCCGGGCGCGGCGGTTGGCGCCGCTGCGCGACCTGGTGACCCGCTGCCCCGACCTCGTGACCGCGGTGCGGCCGTGCTGGGTGATGAGCCCGCTCGTCGTGGCGTCGGTGCTGCCGCCGGGGCTGTGGTTCGACGTCGTGGTCTTCGACGAGGCCTCCCAGGTGCCGCCGGCCGAGGCGGTGTCGGCGATCTCGCGGGCGCGTCAGGTCGTCGTCGCCGGCGACTCGCACCAGCTGCCGCCCACCACCTTCTTCACCACGGTGACCGGCGACGACCCCGCGGCGGTCGGTGCCGACGAGGCGCTGACCGAGGGGGTCGAGTCGATCCTCGACGTGCTCGCGGCGGCCCTGCCCAGCCGACGCCTCTCGTGGCACTACCGCTCGCTCGACGAGCGGCTCATCGAGTTCGCCAACGCCGAGGTCTACGAGGGGTCGCTCGTCACCTTCCCCGGCACGGGCGTCGACCCGGTGGTGCGCCTGGTGCCGGTCGACGGCCACGGCATCATCGGCGAGGGCGAGACGGCGCTGGAGTCGACCCCCACCGAGGTCGACCGGGTGGTCGAGCTGGTGCTCGAGCATGCCCGCACGCGCCCCGACCGCTCACTCGGGGTCATCGCACTGGGCATCATCCACGCGACCCGGGTCGAGGAGGCGGTGCGCCGCGCCTTGGCGCAGGCCCCGGGCGACCTGCTCCCCTTCTTCGACGAGGACCGCCCCGAGCCCTTCTTCGTGAAGAACCTCGAGCGGGTGCAGGGCGACGAGCGCGACGACATCGTCCTCACCGTCGGTTACGGCAAGACCCCGCACGGCCGGGTGCTGCACCGCTTCGGTCCGCTCAACCTCGAGGGCGGCGAGCGGCGGCTCAACGTCGCGATCACCCGCGCACGCCGGTCGATGACGGTGGTCTCGACGATCTCGGCCGACGACCTCGACCCGGCCCGGCTGCGCGCCCGGGGCGCGGTGATGCTGCGCGACTTCCTGGCCTACGCCGCCGGTGGCCCGCTGCCGGGGGTCGCCGCGTCGGCCGCAGCAGACGGTTCAGGCCCGCCGGATGCCGTGCCGACCCCCGCCGCTGCCGGCACCGGTTCCGTCGTGCTCGCCGACCTCGCCCGGCGGCTGCGTCGGCACGGGCTCGTCGTGCACGAGGACGTCGGCTCCTCGGCCGACCCGGTCGACCTGGCGATCGAGGACCCTGCTCGCAAGGGCCGGATGGTGCTGGCGGTGGAGTCCGACGGGCCGCAGTACGCCGCGATGCGCACCACGCGCGACCGCGACCGGCTGCGCGCCGAGCAGCTCGAACGGCTCGGCTGGCGGCACCTGCGGGTGTGGTCGACCGACGTCTTCCGCGACCCGGCCCGCGACGTGTCGCGCATCCTCGAGGCTGCCGGGGTGCGTGAGGCCCCGGGCGATGACTGACCCGTCCGGGACGCCGCGCACGGAGCGGAGCCGCCCGCCCCGCGCTCGGCGCCGGGTGCGCCGTCGGGCCGAGCGGCCCGGCACCAACCCGTCGGCCGACGACGTGCCCGATGTCGCTGCCGCCGCGCGAGGGCACCCAAGCCCGGCGAGAGCCAGCACGACCGCTGGCTGCGCGAGCAGCGCCCACCCCACTGGGAGTGACGCCGAGCCCGGCAGTCCGTGGCCGGTCAGGCGCGGGGGGCACGCAGCTCGTCGCGGATCTCGCGGAGCAGCTCGGTGTTCGGGTCGATCGTCTCGGACTCCGGCTCGGCCGGGAAGAACTTGTCCTTGGCCGCCTCGTACGGCTTGACGATGAAGAAGTAGACGACGAACGCCATGATGAGGAACGCGATGAGGGCCGTCAGGAACGGCCCGACCGTGGACCAGCCACCGGGCTGCCAGGTGTCGAAGTTGAAGTCCGCGCCACCGGTCACCTTGCCGACGGCCTCGAGGATGAGCTTGGTGAACGCAGCGATGAGCGTGGCGAAGGCGGCGCCGATGATGAACGCGACGGCGAGCTCGATGAGGTTGCCGCGCAGGACGAAGTCCCGGAAACCCTTCATGGGTGCTCCTATTTCAAGGGGGAGGGGTCGAGCAGGTCTGAGGGCGGGGCGGCGCTGCCCCGGCGGAGCCAGCCTAGGGCTGCCCTCGAGTGCCGCCCACCCGACGGCCTCCAGTGAGGTGCGTTGTCGAGGGTGGCCGCGGCGGCGTCGCCGTATTCAGCCCGGGGCAGCCACGACACTCACCGTCACCGGACCCTCGAGCGAGCCGTGACCGGCGAGCACCGCGTCGGCCTCGGCGGCGCTGAGCGACAACACGACCCCGCGGGGCGGTGCCTCGCTGAGGGAGGTCTGGCCACCGGGCGCCGGAGGGTCGGCCGCCAGCACCGTCGACCCCGACCGCCAGGGCCGGGCCGCCCGCGGCGGGGTAGACCCGGGCAGCCAGCCCCGGGGCCAGCAGGTCGACGGCGGCGGGGTCGGCCGACACCACGTGCAGGGCCACCCGGCCGGCGGGCAGCCCGTCGAGGGCGCCGCGGGGCACCAACCGGGATGCCGTGACGCTCTCGCCGCGTGCCAGCGCAGCACCGACCCGGCGGTGCACGGCATCCGCGACCGAGCTGAGGCCACCGGGCTGCACCGCAGCCCGTGGCACGTGGTCGACCCGCAGGTCGGCCTCGGCCAGCACCGCCCCGGCGGGCACGTCACGCGCGGCCACGAGCGCCGCCGTCACCGGTTCAGCGGGAGGGCGCAGCTCGAGCACGACGAGCAGCACCGCCGTCGCGGCGAGCACCGCCGACACCAGCCGGCGCAGCACGCGCCGCCGCCAGCGAGCCCGACGCCCCGGGCCGGTGAGGCCGGGCAGCGGACGGGAGGGACGCGACATGCCGACGACGCTAGGCGCCGCGGCACGGCATCCGGCAGGTCAGCTCGCGGGTGTGGACGACGCCGCGGGCTTGGCGGGGGCTGTGGACGACGACGAGGACTCGGACGAGCCCGACGCCTTGTCGGAGCCGCTCGACGACTTCTCCTTGGACCCGGAGCCGTTGGTGGCCGAGCCTGAGGTGACCGAGGAGCCGGCGCGCGAGTCGGTGCGGTAGAAACCGCCGCCCTTGAAGACGATGCCGACCGCGTTGAAGACCTTGCGCAGGCGCCCCTCGCACTCGGGGCACACGGTCAGCGAGTCGTCACTGAACGACTGCACCGCCTCGAAACGGTGGTCGCACTCGGTGCACGCGTAGGCGTACGTCGGCACGATGGTCCTCCTGCGGAAAAGGTGTGGTGCGCCGCCCCGGGGTCAACCCGGGCGACCGGACGACGGTGCCGGACGGCGACGGCGTCACCCAAGGATAAGCGAGCCGGCGCCGCCGCTGTTCCCCTGCCCGTCCCGAGCACCCGTCCCTGCTGTGACCTGTCGGTCGATCTGGGGACCCGGGCCGGTCCCTGCTGTGACCTGTCGGTCGATGCGGGGACGCACCCCGGCTCAGTCCCAGTCGGCGAGCCGGCCGCCGCGGCTCACCGCGCGCAGCCGGTCCTCCGCAACGGCCCGCACCGCGCTGGGCGCCACCACGAGCAGCTGGTCACCGTGCCGCAGCACGTCGTTGTCGCGCGGCACGAACGACCGGCCCTCGCGCACCACCAGCGAGATGTTGGCCCCCACGGGCAGGCGCAGCTCGAACACGCGCACCCCGGCGATGCGCGACCCCGGCCCGACGTCGATCTCGAGCAGCTCGGCCCCGAGGTCGTCGAGCGGGGTCGTCTCCACGGTCAGGTCGACCTGGTGGTGGGCGGTGGCCAGGCCGAGGCGGCGGGCCACCCAGGGCAGCGTCGGCGCCTGCAGGAGCGTGAAGATGACGACGAGCACGAACACGAGGTCGAACAGCCACGGCACGCCCGGCGCCCCCACCGTGCCGGGCACGGTGGCCAGCACGACCGGCACGGCACCGCGCAGCCCGGCCCACGACAGGAAGGCCTGGGTGCGCCACGACATCCCGAACGGCAGCAGCGAGACGAACACCGACAACGGGCGGCCGAGCAGCAGCAGCGCGGCCCCCACCACGAGGGCCGGCACGAGCACCTCGAGGAACTTGCCGGGGTGGGCGAGCAGCCCGAGCAGCACGAACAGGCCGATCTGCGCCAGCCAGCCGATGGCGGTGGCGAACCCCAGCACCGCGGGCCGGTGCGGCAGGCGCAGGTTGCCGAGCACGAGCGCCGCCAGGTAGCAGGCGAGGAACCCCGAGCTGTGCAGGACGTCGGCGGCGGCGTAGGCGAACACGGCGACGCTGATGACGCCGATGGCGAACAGGGCCGACGACGTGGAGGCCACGAGTCGCAGCAGCCGGGCGCCCGCCCAGCCGACGCCCAGCCCGACGACGGCTCCGCCCACCAGCTCCAGGGACGCGATGAGGCCGACCTGCCACAGCGGGTGGGCCGTCGCGTGGGGCGCCATCCCCGCGGCGATCGCCGTGACCAAGAGCACCACGGGCGCGTCGTTGAAGCCCGACTCCGCCTCGAGCACCCCGGAGATCTGCCGGGGGAGTGGCACCCGGCGCAGCACGGAGAACACGGCGGCGGCGTCGGTCGAGGCCAGCACGGCGGCGACGAGGAAGGCGACCTGCCAGGGCCACCCGATGAGGTAGTGCGCCGCGACCCCCACGACGAGCACCGAGACCCCGACCCCCACCGTGGCCAGGACGGCGGCAGGGGCGACGGACCGCCGGATGCCCGACCACCGGGTCGTGAGGCCACCCTCGACGAGGATCAGCACCAGCGCGGCGTACCCGAGCACCTGGGTGAGCTGCTGGTTGTCGTAGTCGATGCCGACACCCGCCTCGCCCAGCACCAGCCCGATGCCGAGGTAGATCAGCAGCGAGGGCAGGCCCGAGCGCAGCGACAGGCGCACCGCGGCCACCGCCACCACGAGCACCAGGCTGCCGACGAGCAGCGCCAGGGTGAGGTCGTCGAGCGAGAACGAGGACGAGGAGGCACCGCTCGCGAACGGCACCGTCCAGGTCTCTGCCACGGCCCGTCCTCGCATGTCGTCGTTCTCCGGTGACCTAGTCTCGCAGGGTGAGTCGTGTTGCCGTCGCCCGTCGTGTCCTTTATGGACTCCTTGCCGTGGTGGTCGTCGCGGCGCTCGTCGCCACCGTCGTCATCGTGTCGACCGTGCGGGCCTCGCTGCCCAACACCTCCGGCAACGCCGACCTGCCGGGCCTCACCGGCACCGTCACCGTCATGCGCGACGGCAGCGGCATCCCCCACATCTTCGGCGACAGCCTCACCGACCTGGCCCGGGCGCAGGGCTATGTGCACGCCCAGGAGCAGTTCTTCCAGATGGACCTGCGCCGGCACATCACGGCGGGGCGGCTGTCCGAGCTGGTCGGCAAGGACGGCATCGAGACCGACAAGGTGATCCGCACGCTGGGCTGGCGGCGCATCGCCGAGGAGGAGCTGCCCACCCTCAAGCCGCAGACCCGGCAGATGCTGCAGGCCTACGCCGACGGTGTGAACACCTACCTGCGCGGCCGCACCCCACGCGAGGTGGCCCTCGAGTACACGATCCTCGGCCTCACCCTGCCCACCCCCGAGATCGAGGAGTGGCAGCCCGTCGACAGCCTGGCCTGGCTCAAGGCGATGGCCTGGGACCTCAAGGGCAACTACGACGACGAGCTCGCCCGGGCGCGCCTGTCCGGGCGGCTGACCGTCGCGCAGATCAGCCAGATCTACCCGCCCTACGACGCGGAGGCGCACCCGCCGATCCTCGGCGACGACGAGTGGTCACCGCAGGTGCCCGACCGCGCGACCCAGTCCGCCGTGCCCTCGGCCCTCACCAGGCGCCCGCCCGCCACGACGGCGGATGCCGTGCCGCCGCCCGCTGACGGCCGGGTCACCAGCCCCTCGGCGCAGGCCGCCTACGCGCGGGTGCACGCGGCCCTCACCTCCATCCCGCAGCTCGTCGGCCACGGCAGTGGTGTCGGCTCGAACTCGTGGGTCGTCTCGGGCGCGCGCAGCACCACCGGCAAGCCGCTGCTCGCCAACGACCCGCACCTCGGCGTCAGCCAGCCGGGCGTCTGGATCCAGAACAGCCTCACCTGCCGCACCGTGTCACCGACCTGCCCGATGAACGTCAGCGGCTACTCGTTCGCGGGCGTTCCCGGCGTCGTCATCGGCCACAACGCCGACATCGCCTGGGGCTTCACCAACCTCGGCCCCGACGTCTCCGACTTCTACCTCGAGCGGGTCCTCGGCGACAAGTACCTGCGTGACGGCAACTGGCAGCCGGTCACCAGCCGCCAGGAGGTCATCAAGGTGGCCGGCGCCGCCGACGAGAGCGTCACCGTGCGCAGCACCGTGCACGGGCCGGTGCTCTCCGACGTCATCGACGGGGTCGCCGACGCCGGCTCCCGGGCGCCCACCGAGCAGGAGGGCGACGAGACCGAGACGTATGCCGTGTCGCTCGCCTGGACGGGCCTGCTGCCGGGCCGCACCGCCGACGCCATCCTCGACCTCGACCTCGCCACGAGCTTCGACGACTTCCGCGAGGCGGCACGCTCGTTCGCGGTGCCCGCGCAGAACCTGCTCTACGCCGACCGGCAGGGCCACATCGGCTACCAGGCTCCGGGCCAGGTGCCGATCCGCCGCCCCGCTCTGCCCCGCAGCCCGGCGGGCTACTGGCCCGCGCCGGGTTGGGACTCGACCTACGACTGGCAGGGGTTCGTCGAGTTCTCCGAGCTGCCGTGGGTGCTCGACCCCGCCGACGGCGTGATCGTGGCGGCGAACCAGGCGGTCTCCAACGCGTCGACGCCCTTCCTGACCACCGAGTGGGACCACGGGTGGCGCTCGACCCGGATCGCTGAACGCCTGGCCGGCCGCGAGAAGGTGTCACCGGCCGACATGGCCGACATCCAGCTCGATACCCAGGACTCGTTCGCCAAGGTGCTCGTGCCGGCGCTGCTGGCGGTGCCGCTCGAAGGGTCCGCGGCGGCCCCCGACAGCGGGGAGCTGCTCGACTTCACCCGCGACGCCCGCGAGCTGCTGCGCACCTGGGACTTCACCACGCCCACCGGCGACGGGGAGTCCGGGGCGGCCGCGGCCTACTACAACGCGGTGTGGCGCAACCTGCTCGAGCGGCTGTTCGACGACGAGCTGCCCGCCGGGCTCAAGGCCGACGGCGACGCACGGTGGCGCTCGGCGGTGCAGCGGCTCCTCACCAACCCCAAGAGCCCGTGGTGGGACAACAAGCTGACCCCCAACGTCACCGAGGGCAAGGACGAGGTGCTGCGCCAGGCGCTGGTCGCGGCCCGCCTCGAGCTGACCCGCGCCCTCGGCAAGGACCCTGCCCAGTGGCAGTGGGGCAAGCTGCACCGGCTCACCCTCGAGCACAAGGTGCTCGGCGGCGACAGCGTGCCGAGCGCGGTGCGCTGGCTGGTCAACGAGGGTCCTTACGAGATGCCCGGCGGGTCCGCGATCGTCGACGCCAACGGCTGGAACGCGGGTGTCGGCTACCAGGTCGACTGGGCGCCGTCGATGCGGATGGTCGTCGACCTGTCCAACCTCGACGCGTCGACCTGGATCAACCAGACCGGGGTGAGCGGTCACCCCACCGACGACCACTACGCCGACCAGGTCGACGACTGGGTGGCGGGCCGTCAGCGACCGTGGCCGTTCAGCGAGGCCGCGGTGCGCGACACCGACCCCGACGTTCTCACCCTGCGGCCGGAGGGCGCCACCGGCTGAGGCCGAGGTCCTCGATGCCGTCGGCCGTCAGCACCGCGTCGACCGGCTGGTCGTGTGGCTCGTGCGGCAGCCGTGGAGCCGCACGGTCGAGCAGCTCGCCGGGGTGCAGCACCACGATCACCGCAGTGCCCCGCCGCCGGCGGGGGAGCGCGCGGTCGTAGCAGCCGCCGCCCTGCCCCATCCGGGTCCCGTGGCGGTCGACGGCCAGCCCCGGCGCGAGCACGACGTCGGCGAGCGCCACGGCATCCGTGCCGAGCGGTGCCGCGGTGGGGTCGGTGGCGTCGGACCAGTCGAGGTCGAAGTCGGGCAACGTGATCGGCACCAGCACCCGGATGCCGTGTGCCTGCAGGGCGGCGTTCAGCGCCGCCGTCGGTGGCTCGCCGGGCACCGCCACGTAGGAGGTGACGACGGCCCCGGCACCGAGGCCGAGGTCGTCGAGGAGCCCGAGCACCTGGTCGGCCAGCCGGGCCGCGTCGGCGGTGGCGTCGCGGTCGGCGCTGAGCGCGCGCCGCCTGGCGCGCAGTTCGGCCCGGCGTGCGGACTTCTCGGGATTGCGAGCCATGTCGGCATCGTAGGGTTGCCGCATGACCATCGACGGACTGCGGGCGGCGACGGACAAGATGCGCGAGGCAGGGGTTCCAGAGCTCGCGGTGGCGGTGTTCGGCAGGTTCCACGAACAGCTGCGGTCGGCGGCCACCGGCGCCATCCCCGAGGACACCATCGACCCGCTCACCGACGTGTCGCACCTCGACGACGTGCGGCCCGACGAGGCTGCCGTGGCGGCGGCCCTCGGGCGCACGGTGGTGGTCAAGCTCAACGGCGGCCTCGGCACGAGCATGGGGATCAGCGGGCCGAAGTCGGCCCTGACGGTGCGCGACGGGCTGAGCTTCCTCGACATCATCGCCCGCCAGGTGCTGGCCCTGCGCCGCCGGCACGGGGTGCAGACCCCGCTGGTGCTGATGGACTCCTTCCGCACCCGCGAGGAGTCGCTCGAGATCCTCGGGCGCCACGCCGGCCTCGCCGTCGACGGGCTGCCGCTGGACTTCCTGCAGAACATGGAGCCCAAGCTGAGCGCCGACGACCTCGGCCCGGTCGAGTGGCCCGCGGACCCGACGCTGGAGTGGTGCCCCCCGGGGCACGGAGACATCTACGTCGCGCTGCAGACCACCGGCTTGCTCGACGCGCTGCGCGAGCGCGGCTACCGCTACGCCTTCCTCTCCAACGCCGACAACCTCGGCGCCACCTGCGAGGGAGCGGTGCCGGCGTGGATGGAGCGCGAGGGCATCCCCTACGTCGCCGAGGTGTCTGCCCGAACTCGCAACGACCGCAAGGGTGGTCACCTCGGCGTGCGCAAGAGCGACGGCCGCCTGGTGCTGCGCGACAGCGCGATGGTGGCCGAGGGCGAGGACCACTTCTTCCAGGACACCGAGCGGCACCCCTGGTTCCACACCAACAACCTGTGGGTCGACCTCGACGTGCTGGCCGCCCGCCTGGCCGAGTCCGACGGCATCCTCGGCCTGCCGATCATCGTCAACCGCAAGACGGTCGACCCGACCCGGCCCGACAGCCCGGCCGTCATCCAGATCGAGTCGGCGATGGGCGCGGCCGTCGAGGTGTTCGACGGCTCGCGCGCCCTGGCCGTCGACCGGTCCCGCTTCCGTCCGGTGAAGACCACCAACGAGCTGCTCCTCATCCGCTCCGACCTCTACCGGCTCGACGACGACTCGGTCGTGCAGTCGACCATCGACCACGACGAGCCGTTCGTCGACCTCTCGAAGGCCTACGCCCTGGTCGACGCGTTCGAGGAGCGCTTCCCGCGCGGCGTGCCCTCGATCCGCGGCTGCTCGAGCCTGCGGGTCAAGGGCGACACAACGTTCGGCACCGACGTCGTCTGCACGGGTGACGTGCTCGTGGGCCCGGATGTCACCCAGGTCCCCGACGGCACCCACCTCGAGGGCCGGGCCTGATGCGCAGCCTGGCCGAGCACCGCGCCGCGGTGCTCGCACTCGTGGCGCCGCTGCCCGCCACCACCGTGCCGGTCGCGTCGGCGCTGGGCCTGGTGCTGGCGCACGACGTCGTGGCGGTCGTCGACCTGCCCGGTTTCGACAACTCCGCGATGGACGGCTACGCCGTGCGGGCCGCCGAGCTCGCGGGAGCCGGCCCAGACTCGCCGGTGGTGCTCCCCGTCGCGGGTGACATTGCCGCCGGCGACACGACCCGACACGTGCTGCACCCCGGCCAGGCGCTGCGGATCATGACCGGTGCGCCGGTGCCGGAGGGCGCCGACGCCGTCGTGCCGGTCGAGCAGACCGACGGTGGGGCCACCGAGGTGGCGCTGCGCGTGGCTCCGCGGGTCGGGGCGTCGTTGCGGCGCCGCGGCGAGGACGTGCGCACCGGTGACCCGGTGCTGCCGGCCGGCACCCGCCTGGGCCCGGGCCACCTGGCGCTGGCGGCCGCAGCCAACGTGCCCGAGCTGTCGGTGCACCCGCGCCCGCGCGTGCTGGTGGTCTCCACCGGCGACGAGCTGGTCGCCGCCGGGTCCACCCTCGAGCACGGCCAGATCGTCGACTCCAACTCGGTGATGCTGTGCGCGCTCGTCGAGGCGGCCGGCGCCCAGGTCGTCGGGTCGGCCCACCTGCGCGACGACGCCGACACGATGCGCGCGCTGCTCGACGACCTGCCCGGCACACCCGACCTGGTGCTCACCACCGGTGGGGTGTCGATGGGGGTCTACGACACGGTCAAGGAGGTGCTCACCGCTGACGGTGGCGTCGAGTTCGTCAAGGTGGCCATGCGACCCGGGATGCCGCAGGGCTGCGGTGTGGTCGGCCGCTCGCGCACCCCTGCGGTCACCCTTCCCGGCAACCCGGTCAGCTCCTTCGTGTCCTTCCACGTCTTCGTGCTGCCCGCGCTGCGGCGGCTCGCGGGGCTCGACCCCGACGCCGACGGCGCGTTTTCCGCCGTCGCCGACGTGGGGTGGCCGGCCGCGCCGGGCAAGGTCGAGCTGACCCGGGTGGTCGAGGCCGACGGGCGGGTGCGGCCCTACGGCGGGCAGGGCTCGCACATGCTGGGCGCGCTGTCGGCCGCGACGGCGCTGGCCGTGGTGCCCGCCGACGTCGAGCGGGTCGAGCCGGGCGACCGGCTACGCTGCCTGCCGCTACTGGGGCAGGATCGCGACCGTGGCCTCTGACCCCGTGACCCCGGCAACGGCCGCGCCCGCCGGCCTCACCCACGTGCGCGCCGACGGCACCGCGCACATGGTCGACGTCTCGGCCAAGGCCGTCACGGCCCGGCGGGCCGCCGCGGCCGGCCGGGTGCTGCTCTCACCGGCTGCCGTGGCGGCCCTGCGCGACGGGGTCGTGCCCAAGGGTGACGCCCTCGGCGTCGCCCGGGTGGCCGGCATCCAGGCGGTCAAGCGCACCCCCGAGCTGATCCCGCTCGCACACCCGGTGGCCGTGCACGCCGTCGAGGTCGACCTCGACGTCGTCGACGAGGGGGTCGAGATCCGGGCGGTCGTGCGCACCGCCGACCGCACCGGCATCGAGATGGAGGCGCTGACCGCCGTCGCCGTCGCCGCACTGGCGCTCATCGACATGGTCAAGGCCGTCGACAAGCACGCCCGGATCACCGACGTGCGGGTCACCGCCAAGTCGGGGGGCCGCAGCGGCGACTGGGAGGAGGGCGCGTGACCGCCACCGAGCCGGATGCCGTGCCCCTCGCCGGCCGCACCGCCGTGGTCGTCACCTGCTCGACCCGCGCCGCCGCGGGCGTCTACCCCGACCGCGGCGGCGCCCTGCTGGTCGAGACGCTACGGGGTTGGGGCGCAACGGTTCCCGACGCAACCGTCGTGCCTGACGGGCCGGCGGTGGCATCCGCCATCGAGGCGGCCCTCGCGGCCGGCCCCGACCTGCTGCTCACGACCGGCGGCACCGGCCTGACCCCCACCGACGGCACACCAGAGGCAACCCGCCCGTTCCTCACCCGCGAGGTGCCGGGGGTCGCGGAGGCGATCCGGGCGCGCGGCGTGGCACACGGCATCCCCACGGCGGTGCTGTCGCGGGGCCTCGCCGGGCTCGCGGGCCGCACCCTCGTGGTCAACCTCCCCGGGTCAACCGGCGGGGTTCGCGACGCCCTCGAGGTGCTGGCCGAGGTGTTGCCGCACGCGCTGAGCCAGGCGCAAGGCGGTGACCACTGATGTGGGACCGGCTGCGCCGGCGCGGAGCGGGGTCGCAGGCCCGCGGTGGTGAAGGAGCTCCGGACGAGGTGTGGCCGTGGCCGCTGCGGCTCACCGGCCGCACGCCGACCGGCGTCGAGGTGGTGCTGAGGCCACTGACGGTCGCCGACGGCTCGGCCTTCCAGTCGGTGCGTCGCGCCAACGCCGCGTGGCTCGAGGAGTGGGACGCGACTTCCCCGGACCCAGACGCCCCGGCGCGCACCTTCGAGGAGCTCGTCGAGCAGTACGACCGGGACGCCCGCGCCGGCCGGGCGCTGCCCTTCGCGGTGGAGGTCGACGGGCGGTTCGTCGGCCAGCTGTCGGTCGGCTCGGTCGTGCTCGGGTCGTTCCGCTCCTGCTACATCGGCTACTGGATCAGCCGCTCGGTGGCAGGGCACATGGTCATCCCGACCGCCCTGGCGGTGGCGGGCGACCACGTGCTCGGCACTGCGGGCCTGCACCGCATCGAGGTCAACATCCGGCCCGAGAACACCGCGAGCCTGGCCGTGGTGCGCAAGCTGGGCTTCCGCGGCGAGGGGCTGCGCCTTCACTACCTGCACATCGCCGGCGCGTGGCGCGACCACCTGTCCTTCGCGCTGACCACCGAGGACCTCGCCGGCGAGACGCTGATGGAGCGGCTGGTGCGCATCACGGCGATGGAGTCGCAGGCGAACTCGGCGCCGCTCCAGGCACAGTCGTCACAGCAGTCACTTGCGCGACACACCGACGCGGGTCCGGCGTCCGACGGCGACGCGCACCTACCGTCGTAGCGTGCAGTCGCCGTCGAGCCTGATCTTCCTGGTCCTTCTCGGTGTCTGGGCTGCCTATTTCGTGCAGTACTGGGTGCGCCGACGAGACCACGTCTCCACCGCGCGCTCGGTCGAGCGGTTCAGCGAGGCGATGCGCGTGCTCGAACGTCGTGACCCCCTGCCCGGCACCGACCTCTCCGAGGCGGCGCCCCCTTCGTATGCCGTGCACCCGGGCCGCAGCGCCCGGCCGCAGGTGCTCGTCAAGCGTGCCGTGGCCGCCGAGCCCGGTGCGGTCGGCGTCACCGAGCGCATCACCGACCGCCCGGATGCCGCACCGCCGGTTGCCGCTTCGGCCTCCCGCCCGACGCCGGCACCGTCGCAGTCTCGCCCGGCGCGCCGCCCCGCCGCAGCCGCCACCGGCGGTCGCCGGGTGCGGCCCAGCCGTCGCGTGCGTGGCCTGCTGCTGCTCGCCGCCCTGGCCGAGCTGGTCCTCATCGCGGCCCTGGTCGGTTTCTCGCTGCTCCCGCTGTGGGCGCTCGCGCCCGCGGTGGCGGCCGTCGTGGCCGCGTTCCTGTTCGTCCGGTCCGGGGTGCGCACCGAGCAGGCGCTGGTGCGGGCCCACCGTCGTCGCCAGGCCGACCTGGCCCGCCGTCGCTCCGGCGCCTCGGTGACCCCGCGTGCCCCGGGCGTGCGCCGGTCGCCCGCCCCCGCGGCATCCGCCCGGCCCGCACGCACCGCGGCGGCGGAGGCGACCGAGGTCGCCGCGCCCGCGGCCGCCGTCGAGGTCGCCGAGGACGCCACCCTGGCCGAGCCGGCCCTGGTCGGCACCGACTCTCCCGTGGTCGAGCCGGTCGCAGCGCAGGCCGCAGCCCCGGCCGAGCAGGCCTACGACGTCATGGTGCCCATCGTCGACGAGGACGACATCCCGCTCACCTGGGACCCCGTGCCCGTGCCGCGCCCGACCTACACGATGAAGGCCAAGGCACAGCGGCCCGAGGTGTCCCCGGCCGCCGTCACGCCCGACCCGGCACCGGCCGAGCGCGAGAGCGACGAGTCCGGTTACGACGAGCGCCGGGTCGCCGGCGCCTGAGCTGATCTCAGGGGTCAGACCTTGTCGGTCTGGTCCGACCCGGCCTCCGTGCGCTCCTCGACGTCGGCGGCCTCGGCCTCGGCCTTGGCCTCCTCGCCGGGCTCGAGCACCTCAGCCGGGGTCTTGGCCCGCCCCGGTGGGGTGTCGTCCTCGCTCTCGGGCCCGTCGAGCAGGTGGTGGCCCACGGCGTTGAACACGGCCACGGTCGGCACGGCGATGAGGCCGCCGACGATGCCGGCGAGGATCACGCCGGTCGCGATGCCGAGCAGGATCGCGAGCGGGTGGATCTTCATCACCCGGCCGACGAGGATCGGCTGGAGCAGGTGCGCCTCGATCTGCTGCACGGCGAGGATGATGCCGAGCATGATCAGGGCCTGGATCGGCCCCAGGGCCACCAGCGCGAGCAGCACGGCGACGGCGCCCGACACGGCAGCACCGACGACGGGGATGAACGCGCCGAAGAACACCAGCAGCGCGATGCCCGAGGCGAACGGCACCCCGAGGACGGCGGCACCGATGCCGATGCCGGCGGCGTCCACCGCGGCGACGATGAGCGTTGCCCGGGTGAACGCGGACAGCTGCGTCCACGCGATCAGGCCGGAGGAGTGCACCTTCTCGCGCGCCGTCTTGGGGAACAGGCGCACGACCCAGCCCCACACGAGCGGGCCGTCGTAGAGGAAGAAGTACAGCGAGAACATCGCCAGGAAGAAGCCGGCCACGATGTGCGTGGCGGTGAGCCCGGCGGATGCCGCGGTGTCGGTGAGGTTGCCCGAGCTCACCCAGTCGCGCAGCTTCTGCACGTAGCCGTCGAGCTGGGTGTCGGTGAGGCCGAAGGTCTGGAAGAGCCAGTGGCGGATCTGCTCGATGCCGTCGGTGACCTTGGTGCCGATGTCGGTGATCTGGCTGGTCAGCTGGGTGCCGACGAACGACAGCAGCCCGAAGACCATCGCCAGGGTGCCGAACACGGTGATGCCGGCGGCGGCGCCGCGGGGGACCACCCGGGTGAGGGCGTGGTAGATGGGCTCGAGCAGGGCGGCGAGCAGCATCGCCACCAGGATGGGGATGACCACCTCGGAGAGCAGGCCGGCGAGGTAGAGCACCGCGACGAGGGCGGCGCCGATGACCAGGGCCCGCCAGGCCCACTCGCTGGCGGTGCGGATGCCGCGGGGCACCGCCCAGGAGACCGGCCGGTTCGGGTCGTTGGGCGCCAGGGGCGTGACGGCGGGACCCACGACGATGGTGCGGGGGAGGGCGGCGGGGTCATCCGCGGTCCGGTCCGGGCGGGGCAGGCGCAGTCGCATCCCGCGATCGTATGTCCTGCCCGGTCGGCGGCCTGCGACGAGGACCCGCCGACCTCCGGGTGGGGCGCTGCGGGGTCGCCGATCCGGTTTCGGCGTGCCTGTGCGCTGGTGTTATCGTTTCTCCCGCATCGCGGGGCTGTGGCGCAGTTGGTAGCGCGTCTCGTTCGCAATGAGAAGGCCAGGGGTTCGAATCCCCTCAGCTCCACCGCATGACCAAGGACTCGGCACGCTTGTTCGCCGGGTCCTTCGTCATGTACCGACAGGGAGCGGTTCGAGGAGCGGCCGCGGCGGTGCGACGCATTCGGGCTCCTTCGGGCGGCCGTTCGTGGCGGGCTGACGAGGGTCAGGATGGCGAGGTCGTGCATCGGGTCGCCATGGCCCGCCTCGGTCCAGTCGACGATGCCGGTGACCTCCTCCCCGTCGACGAACACGTGCTCCACCTGCAGGTCGCCGTGCGTGAACGCCTGCGTCCACGGGCGGCCGGTGCCACAGGACGTCCGGTGTCGGGACCGGGGCCATCGGCATGGCCTCGACCTCGATGCTGCTACGCGTCTGGTCGCCGTCGACCTTCAGGAAGACCTCGCCCACGCGAACCGTCGCGCATTCCTGGTGGGCGAGGACGACCTCGACCCGATCCACGTCGGTCATTGTTCTGGAGGGGGACTCAGTGGGTCCACCGGATTGTCTGGTCTACCGGTGAAGTTGCTGCCTCGAGTCATCGCGCGGTCGAGACCTGCCCGGGATCGTCGACCCTCACCGGCAATTCATCCACTGTCGACGGCGGGTTCATCAGCGATGGCCGCCACCCGGCGTTCGACCCACGACGCCCCGACCCAACCGACACCGATCGCGAGGGCCGCCGAGATCGTGATCGCGGTGAGGCCGTCGAGGGAGGCGCGCTGCAGCAGGGCACCGGCCCCGACCCAGGCGACTCCGCCGATGAGTGCGTACGCCACCAGCCAGACGATCAGCAGCAGGGTTGCCTTCCGCTTGTCGCTCACGGTCCCATGTTCCACCACTCCGACACGTGCGGGCGAGGGCCTCGCACGCTGCTACCGTGCGACCGCACCGCTCACCGGTGCCCGACAGCGAGGGGGCGACACCGTGATACTGCCCGCACGCTTGGTTCTGGTCGCGGCCCTCGCGGCCACGGTTGCCCTCGCGGGGTGCGTCAGCGTGCCGTCCTACCGGACCGGCTCGGGCGATCGGTCCGCCGCGGCCGGCACGGGCTCCGCCGCGGGACAGCGCGCGCAGGCTTTCCTGGCACGGTTGGAGGCAGCGGCCGCGGAGCAGGGGACGGTCGAGGTCTTGTTCTCCGGGGAGACGGTGGATGGTTCGGGGTACATGCTGCTCGGCGGTGACCCGGCCGGAAACTACGTTCTCAACACGGGCGACACCAACACCGAGCTGGTGGTGGTCGACGGCGTCGCGTACTACAAGGACGGTTCCGTCTCCTCGGCCCGCTGGGCGTCGATGCCGGCGCAGGTCGCAGCGATCACTCAGTCATTCACCCCGCAAGGCGTGTTCGGCGCGATGCGGAACGGTGCCACGTCGGTGGAGGACCTGGGGCCGGACGACCTGTACGGCACCCCGACCACGCTGTACGAGCTGGTCGTGCACCACTCCGGTGCCCGGTCGGCATCCGGCGTACAACCGGCGGTGGCAACCGCTGACGACCCGGACACCGTGTACTCGCTCTGGGTCGGCGAGGGAGACCTCACGCGGCGGGTGGAGGTCCTCACCGAGGGTGGCGACCTGATCCTGGAGTACGGACGCTGGGGCGAGTCGATGGAGGTCGTGGCGCCGCCTGCGGACGAGGTGGACCCGGCGTCGACCGGCTGATCGTCCTCGGTGACCAGTCTCCCGGTAGGACCCCTGGAGCCGCGAGCGCACCGAGGGACTACGCAGTCAGGTGGTCAAGGTGAGCTTCGGCGCGACCTGCTGCACGAGCGCCTGGAGTGCCTTCGGGCTCTCCGCGAAGAGGTACAGGACGATGGTCGATGCCCTGTCCGCACCGTCCCCGATCACCACGGCGCCATAGGACGGCGGCTCCCCACCGGTCACGAAGTAGGCGACCCCCAGGTTGCCCGCCCGTGTCTGCAGGCTCGCCATCGAGTCCAGGGTGCCCTTGAACGGCTTGATGAGCGTCTCGATCCCCTCACAGGTGTGGGCGAGGCCCGCTGCGGCGCGAAGACCACCCGCATCTCCCGCCGGTTCACCGGGTCTGCCGCGTAGGCCTCGAACGGCTCCACCCCTTGAAAGGCCTTCAGGAAGTCCGCCTCGACGTTCATCCGCGACGCCAGGGACGTCACCGCGGCCTCGTCCGATGCCGCCAGGTCGTCACGGTTCACGGACACCCAGCCGTCGGGGAGACCGATCGTCCACCCGGCTCTGGGGGCCGTCACCCGCGAGCCGCCCTCGGGGACGACCGCTTCCGACGGGCTCGGCGACGACGTGGCAGGCGTGGACGGTGCTGACGCCGTGTCGCCGTCCGGCGCACCCCCGCACGCAGTGACGACACAGATCAGCATGGCCGCTGCCAGACCCCCTCGCATCATCACGCCGGGAAGGCTAGCCCCTGCGTGGCAGGGTGCCCGCGCGCTGAGATGCTGAAGGCGTCGGATGCCGCCCGGTCGCCGGGCCGCGCGGCCTACCGCACGTGTTCGGTCAGGAACGTCGACCGCCCTCGACCACGCCTGCGCTGCGGCCTCGGGGTCGTAGGTGCCGATCAGGTTCTCGTCGTTGAGGAAGGCGTGGCCGGCCGGGTAGAGGTGCAGCTCGGCAGGAGCCGCGCCGGGCCGCTCGTCCAGGGCGCCGAACACCGAGTGCACCTCGTCGACAGGGATGCTGTGGTCCTCGAGCCCGAAGTGGCCCTGCACGGCCGCGCGGATGCCGTGCACGAGGGAGGCGTCGCGCGGCAGCCCGTAGAACGGCACGGCGGCGCTGACCAGGTCGGGCCGGCGCGCGGCCAGGGCGAAGACGAAGCCCCCACCCATGCAGAACCCGATCGCCCCCACCGTCGAGCTCGTCACCTCCGGCAGGCCGACGAGGTAGTCGACCGCCCCCGCGAGGTCCTCCGCGGCGCGCTCCATCGGCAGGCTCTGCAGGAGCTGGGCCGCCTCGGCGGCGTCGTGGGTCGTCGAGCCGCCGTAGAGGTCGGGGGCGAGCGCGACGAACCCGGCATCCGCCAGCCGTTCGACGATGCTCGCCACGTGCGTGGTGAGGCCCCACCACTCCTGGATCACGACGACCCCCGGGCCGGAGCCCGACTCCGGTGTCCTCAGGTAGCCGAAGGCCTCGCCGTCACCGCCCGGGAAGCGCACGTTCTGTCGTCCAGCCTCGTCACCCACGGTTGTCTCCTCGCGTCCAGTTCGGATGCCGGCAACCGACGTTGCCCACGGGGAGAAAGGTACGGGCCTCGAGCCGCCCGACGCCGGATCCGCCCGCGGACCGCTCGGCGCGCCCACAGCCGGAGGTCCTCGCCGGTGACCCCGCTCACCCAGTGCGGGTGAGCCCGCACCCCGTAGGCGCGGCCCAGACTGGCCGCACCCATCAGTGCGAGGGAAGGCGCAGTCATGGCAAGCACACCAGGCAAGTCAGGACCGATCGGGATCATCACGATGGTCGTCGGGGTCATCTTCGCGGTGGCGGGGGTGACGACCTACATCCTCGTCGCCAACGAGCTCGCCGCAGAGAACATCAAGGTCTCGGATGACGCGGCCTACTTCGCCGGCCAGTCCGTCAGCTCACCGTGGACGGCGTACTCCGAGGCGGAGACGATCAGCAAGCACGCGCTCGAGGCGACCGGCGGGAAGACCTACGCCGAGCTTGGTCGCGACGACCCGTTGCGCGACACCGCGATGCAGGCGTCGTTCCTGCGGGCTTCACTGTTCACCTCGGTGGTCGCCTTCGGCGTCGCTGCGCTCGCGGCGGTGCTGGGCGTCATGCTCTTCCTCATCGGCTGGTCGCTGCGAGGCCTCGGCCGAGCGGCAGCCCCCGTGACGAGGGAGGAACTGACCTGATCTCCGGCTGCCGACGGCGTGACGACCTGACGGCGTGACGAGGATCTCAGACCCGCTGCGGCACAACGGAGCACACTTGAAGCGTGGCAACGCCTGACGCCGCGCTCCCCAGCCGATTGGCGGCATCCGGGGCGCTTCTCCTCGCCACGGCGGCCTGGGGATCGACGTTCGTCGTCACCAAGTCCTCGCTGGACCAGCTGGCGCCGGCGCCGTTCCTGATGTGGCGCTTCGGCGTTGCCGCACTGGTGCTGATGACGGTATCGACCCACCGGGTGCGAGCACTGTCACGCGGCGACCGGTGGCGCGCAGTGGTGCTCGGCGCGCTCCTCGGGGTCGGCTTCCTGCTCCAGACCACGGGGCTCCAGCACACCTCGGCGGGGTTGTCGGGCTTCCTCACCAGCGGGCCGTCGACCGGCTTCAGTCCGGGCAGCTGGCCGTGCCGAGCTTGTCGGCCACCTGGGCGGCGGTGCTCTGGGTCGCCGTGGTGGCGACCTGCCTGGGCCTGGCGGTGCAGGCGTGGGCGCAGGGGGCGCTGAGCGCGACCTCCTCGGCAGTGATCATGACCATGGAGCCGGTGTTCGCCGCGCTGCTCGCGGTGCTGGTGGCGGGCGAGGTGCTCACCAAGGCCGGGTGGCTCGGGGGGCTGCTCGTGGTCGTGGCCATGGGGACCGCCGAGATCAGGGTGCGCGAGTGCTGCGACGTGGGGTCCCCGCGGGTGGAGTGTTGCTGACCGGCTGCGGTGTCGCGGCGTCGGGCGCCGGTGGACCGGCAGCGTCCGGACCGCGTCAGGATGCCGTCAAGGCGCGGCTGCGGAGACGTGTCGGTGGTGACGTGGAGGCATGTCCCCCACCGACATCAGGACCGGTCACCGAGGTGCGCAGCGCGCGATCGCCGTCATCCTCCCGTTCGTCGTCGCCGGCGTGCTCGCGGCGCTCAGCAGGCGGGCTCTGGTTCGACTACTTCCTCACCGAGCCGACGGGGCAGCTGGCCGTCAACGACCGCGATGACATCGAGGTGGCCGTGCTGCTCGTCGTCGTGGGGGTGGCCGTCGCCGAGATCGCACACTGGGGGTGCGCCAGCAGGCGAGCGCGGCTCAGCGAGCCGGGTTCCTCGACGGTGTGCTCGAGAGCGCGGACGCGGCGGCCGAGTCGGGCGTCGACCTCGAGAACGCCCGGCGGCGAGTGGCGGAGCGGATCTGCGCCGTCCTGGACATCGACCGCTGCCGTTTCGACGCCGGCCCGGCGCCCCGCAGGGGGGTGGCGATGCTGCTGCGCGACGGAACCGTCGAGCGCGACGGCGACCCGGTGGTGGTCGAGCGCGAGGGCCTGCCCATCGACGTCGAGATCGTGCTGGCCGTTCCCGGGCCGGCCGCCGACACCGGGCACTTCCGGCTCACAGCCGCCAGCCGTGTGCGGCGCCCGAAGCTGGAGCAGCGTCGGGTCGCGGTGCTGCTCGCGGCCCAGTGCGCCTCCCTCCCGCCGCACCACTGAGCGCTTCGGCCGGCTCGGCGCCGGGCCGCACCAGGCCGCCGGCGCTCACCCCTGCTGGGTGAACCGCCTGTTTCGAGGTGCTCAATTTTGGCCCGCGAGGCCCATCGACGAGGACCTGCCCGACGAGCGCGGCCGGCTGCGCGGCGCGGACACGGTGCACCACCAGCTCGTGCGCTGGCTCGAGCGACTCGGTCACCGCACCGACCTGCAGCCGGATGCTGTTACCTCGGTTGCCGGATCCGCTCCCACCGCCGACCCGGTGAGCTGGCAGCGACACCAAACTGGCAAGTCCCTGAGCGCTCAATGCCGCAAACGGTCTGATGTGGGGGCACTCTTGATGCACCGGCCCGGATGGGCCGGCGCGAGCGTCGGCCGCCGAGTCCTGTCCCCCGACCCTCGCCCTCAGATCTGCAACCGGGGCAGGAACGGGGGACCCACCTTGGGCCGGTCCACCGATCGGCCTCGGGGTGAAGCCGCGCATCGCGCGGCCGGGCGCCTTCCGTCCGAACCCGACAGCTGACCTCGCAGGCGGTTGGAAGGGACTCCCTTGTGCACACCGTGACGCGCGGGCGGCCAAACGCTGCCCGAACACTGTTGGCAGCCCTGGCTGCCGTGATTGCCCTGGTCATGTTCACCCCGGCCCCCCCGGCCGACGCCGCCACCATCGCCCAGCAGGCGGTCACGATCTCGGCGGCCCAGAAGGGCAAACCGTACAAGTGGGGGGCGGTCGGCCCCCGCGCGTTCGACTGCTCGGGCCTGGTCGTCTACGTCTACAACACCAGGCTCCACAAGAGACTGCCGCGCACCGCGACCGACCAGCGCAGGGCCACCATGCGCATCGCGAAGAGCTCGATCCGCCCCGGCGACCTGGTCTTCTTCGCGCCGAGCTCCACCTCACGCGTCACCCACGTCGGTGTCTACGCCGGCGGCGGGAAGATCTGGCACTCACCCAAGCCGGGGGGATTCGTCAAGCTGTCGACGCTGTGGACGACGCACTGGACCGCCGGTCGGGTGAGATAGCCGGGGCCCGAGTGCGGTGACCGCCGCTCGTGCCGGCCTGCCTGATCAGGCCGGCACAACGGCGACCACTGGCGGCGTGCAGTAGAGCGCGCTGACGGCTGACTCGCACAGCCCGAGGAAGGCGCCGAGGTCGATCAGCTCGGCCGGCGTGCGCGGCGCGAAGTCGGTGAGCACGCTCGAGCGCACGACGTAGGCAGCGTGCTGCCCGCGCGAGATCGCCACGTTGAGCCGGTGGCGATCGAGCAGGAAGCCCATGCCGCGCGACACGTCGGAGTGCGACGACGCCGCCATCGACACGATGGCCACCGCCGCCTCCTGCCCCTGGAACTTGTCGACGGTGCCGACCGGCACGTCGACCAGGCCGGCGTCGTCGAGGGTGCGTCGCAGCTGGCCGACCTGGCCGTTGTAGGGCGTGATGACGATGACGTCGGTGGGGCCGAGCGGGCGCGGGCCCACGGGTGCGCCGTCGGCGTCGCGCTCGGCCGGGTCGTGCCAGGTGCGGCCCAGCAGGTCGTGCACCAGGTCGCGCACGACGACGGCCTCCTCCGGTGACCACGTCGAGTTGTCGTGGTGGTCGACCAGGCGCACGTGGAGCCCGGGCTCGATGCCCTGGAGCGTGCGGGCGGCCGTGACCGTGGCCTCGGAGCGCAGCTGGCCGGCGTAGGACAGCCGCGAGACGGGCTCGGTGAGCGCGGGGTGCATGCGCCAGGTGGTCTCGAGGAAGTAGCCGAGCTCGCCGGGCAGCACCGGCTCGTCTCCGATGAGCCAGCCGAGGGCGGAGGCGTCGACGGGGTCGGGATGGGTGCCCTGCGACACCTGCGGCAGCTGTTGTGGGTCTCCGAGCAGCAGGAGCCGGTCGCCGGCCACCGAGCAGGCCAGGGTCTTCGCCAGCGAGAACTGGCCCGCCTCGTCGACCACCACGAGGTCGAGCTGGCCACGGCCGACGCGCCTGGTGCTCGTGAGGTCCCAGGCCGTACCGCCCACGACGTAGCCCCGGCCGGCCCGCACGTGCTCGGCCGCGAAGGCTGCGAGGTCGTCGGCCTTCCCGAGCGGAGTCCAGGTGGCGCCAGCCGGGTCTCGGGCCGCCTTGCCGACCTGCTCGGGCGGCACGCCCGCCGCCACCACGGCCCGCAGCACGTTCTCGATGGCCTTGTGACCCTGGGAGGTGACTCCCACCGCCCATCCGTGCTCGAGCACGAGGCGCGCGATGACCCGGGAGGCGACGTAGGTCTTGCCCGTGCCCGGCGGCCCCTGCACCGCGAGGTAGGAGTCGTCGGTGGCGAGCAGTGCCGCCTCGATGGCGTCGAGGTGGCGCGTCGGCCCGACGCCCACCGCAGGCAGCGGTGCACCACCACGCAGCCGCGGCAGCCGCCGGGCGAGCAGGTCGATGCCTGCGGTGCGTGGCAGGTCGTCGCCGGCATCGACCACCCGTTGCGCCACCTCGGCGAGGGCGTCGTCGATCGGCCGGGTGCTGAGACGTCGGAGGGCACCAGCGCCAGGGGCAGGTCGTCGTGGGCACGGCCGTCCTTGGGCTGCAGCTCCTCGACGAGCAGCGTCTGGTGCAGCCGGCCGTTGGCGGCGAGATCCGGTCGTGCACCTCGAGGATCGTGACGGTGGCGGAGGAGCAGGCGTTGGCGTGACCGGGCAGGGTCGTGACGCCCGGCGGGCGGAGGGTCGGCGTAGACGGTGCTCACCTTGGTGCCGGGGACCAGCCGGGATGCCGCGCATCGGCTCGCCGTCGAGCCGCAGCACGCGGCGTGCGCTGCGGGCGCGAGGCGTCTTGTGCCAGCGCCTGGACGACCTCGCCGACTCGATGAGGAAGACCCCGTCCGCCGAACCGCCAGTCGCCGACGGGCAGCCGCAACCGCTCGAAGTGTGCCTGCCACACCGGCTTGTCCTCGCGAGCGTGGAAGAGCACCGACGCCGCGACGAGTGCCACGGCCTGCTGCTCGGCCGAGCGCTCGTGCGGCTTGACGCCGACGAGGCGGTCGCGCAGCAGGGTCTCGAGACGCATCAGCGCCAACCGCTGCTCGGACGGCGTCTGGGCCCGGCCGGCGTCGGCTGCTTCCACCGGTGCGTCGTCGGCCCCGCCCACGCTGGAACCGGCGCCCTGGGCGAGCAGCCAGTCGCGCAGCATCCACGTGGAGACGCAGTCGTCGCGGTTGTAGACGGCGATCTCGTCGATCAGGCGGGCTGCTTCGTCGTGCCGCTCGGCGTCGCGGGCGGCCATGAACTGGTGGTAGACCACGATCGAGTCGGCGGCGTTGGTGACCGCGGCGTCGCGGGCCTCCATGTAGAGGGGCTCGAGCTTCTTGATCGAGTAGGAGCGCTGCGACACCCGGATCGCCGAGCGCACCACGGCGTACAGGTCGACGAACACGCCCTCGCGCAGCAGCTGGTCGACCTCGTCCTCGCACACCCCGTGGCGTGCCGCGAGGCGGAGCAGGGCCGCGGTCTCGTAGGCGGCGTAGTGGTAGACGTGCAGGTCGGGCCAGCTCTGGCGGCGCTCGTTCAACCAGCCGACGAAGTCGATGAGTGCCTGCCGCTCGGCCTCACGGTCGTGGGCCCAGAACGTGCGGAACACCGGGGAACCGGAGTCGACCTCGACGATGCCGAAGAGGTACTCCAGGCCCCAGGTGGTCGAGCCGCGCTCCGACCACAAGCGGGTCGCCCTCGAAGTCGAAGAACACGTCACCGGGGCTCGGCCGCGGCATCCGCCGGAGCGTCTCGGGGTCGGTGACCTCGGAGCGCACTCCGCCCGCGGGGTCGCGCTCCTGCTCCAGCTGTAGGCGGGCCTGCTCGCGCAGCCGGTCGAGCGTCGCGCCCCGCACGTCGGCCACCGGCTCGGTGCGCGTGGCGAGCTCGTCGATGGTCGAGACCCCGGCGTCGAGCAGCTTGCGGCGGGTCGGGGCCCGGACGCCGGCCACCAGGAGGAGGTCGCGCGCCGCCTCGACCTCGGGCTCGCAGACCTCGCACCGCCCACAGGCGAGCCACGCGGGGTCGCCCCACCGGGCCGGGCCCTCGCACGCCCGGTGCTCGAACAGCAGCGCGTCGAGGCGGGCGCGCCTGGCCAGGTAGACGGGCACGATGTCGTCGAGCGCGAAGTCGCGCACCTCGCCGCTCCCGACCACGAGTCGTGCGGACGGGGCGGTGGGCACGCCGGCCTCGCGCAGCAGCGCTGCGTAGGCGGCGATCTGGAGCAGGGCCGGCACGCTCTCGGTGCGGGCCAGCTTGGTGTCGCTGACCAGCCAGCCGTCGTCGGTGCGCTCGAGGAAGTCGGCGTGGCCCACGAAGCCGCCGTCGAAGAAGGTTGCCTGATAGACGACCTCGGCGTCGGAGCGCAGCGCGTCGAGCGTCTGTGCGTGGGCCCGGGCGAGGTCGTCGGGGGAGTAGCCCGGCCGCTCGAACTGCACGACGCGACCCGGGTGCGCCCGGGCCAGCCGGCGCAGCTCGGCCTGCTCGTGCTCGTTGCCGAGGGCGATGACCCGCGCTGCCATCGGGTCGTCGCCGGCCGCGACGGGCACCGCGCGGCCCAGCACCACGTCGAGCTCGCGCACCAGCGCGAACTCACAGGCCGCTGCCGTGCGCAGGTCACTCGCGCTGATGACGAGGCGACGGTCGTCGCCGAGGAGGAACATGACCCGAACCTAGCGCCGCCCACCGACAGGGGTCGGGCACCGGCATCCGGCGCGGCGGCGGGCGCCCCCGCGGCGGGACCGGTCGTCCCAAGCCCCGCCCAATTCGGTTCTACCGCTCAAAGATCCCCATGTCGCTCCGGCCGCAGACACGGGAAGCGCCACTTATGGTCGCGTGCAGTGTTGCCTCCTCGGTGATCTCGTGGGCAGCACGAACCCATTTCCCATCTGCAGGAGGACAACCAGTGCGAAAGACCACCACCGGGCTACTCAGCCTGGCTCTCGCCGCGGGGTTGGGGGCGACGATGACTGCCCCCATGGCGGCCGCCAGCGCCACCAAGGCCCCGTCGCAGAGCCCGCTCGGCGAGCCACAAGCCGCCACACCGAGCGACAGCCTGCCCGACCCCATCGCCGACAAGCAGGCAGAGCTGCGCAAGACCGCCGTCTCGTCGGTGCTGAAGGGACAGGCCAAGCCACAGCAGATCGGCGGCAGCACTGTCGTCAAGGTCGGCGAGTCCGAGCGGGCCGCCACGGCCGCGCGGGGCACCAAGAAGGCGCAGAAGGCGAAGAAGGTCGACCAGTACGTCGAGCTTGCCCGTGAAGACACCGACCAGCTCTTCGTGCTCGTCGTGCAGTTCGGCAACGAGCGTCACCCGAGCTACCCCGATCAGGACACCAACGCGAACATCCCCGGACCCACACGGTTCGACGGGCCCCTGTTCAACCAGATCCCGGAGCCCGACCGCGCGGTGGACAACTCCACCGACTGGTACCCGAACTACGGCAAGGCCTACTACCAGGACCTCTACTTCGGCAACGGCTCCGTCACCGGCACCGAGTCGATGCGGCAGTACTACGAGAAGCAGTCCTCGGGCCGGTACTCCGTGGCCGGCCTGGTGACCGACCCGGTCACCGTGCGCTACAACGAGGCCCGGTACGGCCGCAGCGACGGCTCCCCCTGCGCGAGCAACGTCTGCAGCAACACCTGGAACCTGGTCAGGGACGGGATGGACGCCTGGGTCGCGCAGCAGAAGGCAGCGGGCCAGAGCGACGCGCAGATCAAGGCGACCATCACCAGGTTCGACAAGTGGGACCGCTACGACGTCGACGGTGACGGCAACTTCAACGAGCCCGACGGCTACATCGACCACCTGCAGATCGTGCACGCCGGTGGCGACCAGGCCGACGGTGACCCCTACCAGGGCGAGGACGCCATCTGGTCGCACCGCTGGCGCGCCTTCCAGGGCACCAACCCGGCAGCGCCCATCCCCGTCGTCGGCGGCACGCCGGTCGGCTCCACCGGCATCTGGGCGGCTGACTACACGATCCAGCCCGAGAACGGTGGCCTGTCGGTCATCGCCCACGAGTTCGGTCACGACCTCGGCCTGCCCGACGAGTACGACACCTCCGGCCCGCCGGCGAGCCGCGAGAACCCGGTCGCTTGGTGGACCCTGATGTCGCAGAGCCGCAACTCCGCGCCCGGCGACAACGCCATCGGTTCGCGCGCGGCCGACCTCGGCGCGTGGGACAAGCTGCAGCTCGGCTGGTTCGACTACGAGATCGTGAACCCCGGCCAGCGCCGCACCCTCGAGCTCGGGCCGCACGAGTACAACACCAAGAAGGCGCAGGGCGTCGTCGTCAACCTCCCGGACAAGACGGTGACCACCGACCTCGGCGCACCCTTCGCCGGTTCCAAGCAGTGGTACTCCGGCGCCGGTGACGACCTCGACAACTCCATGTCGCGCTCGGTCACCCTCCCGGCCGGCACCGCGTCCCTGTCGTTCCAGGCTCGCTGGAACATCGAGGACTGCGGTCCCGACCCGTGCGACTACGCCTTCGTCGAGGTGAACGACGGCACCGGCTTCAAGGCCATCGCCGGCGACATCGCCAAGGCCACCGAGGGCAACGGCATCGACGGTTACAAGGCGGCCTGGACCAAGGGCACCTTCGACCTGTCGGCCTACGCCGGAAAGACCGTCTCACTGCGGGTCCGCTACGCCACGGACGGTGCTGCACAGGGCACCAACCCCGACGTCGTCAGCGGCATCTTCGTCGATGACATCGTGCTCACCGCGAACGGCACCACGGTGCTCACCGACGGTGCCGAGACCAGCCCCAACGGCTGGACGCTGGATGGCTTCTCCTCGGTCGGGGCCTCCTCGAGCCAGGACTTCGCCCAGCACTACATCGCGAGCAACCGCGAGTACGTGTCGTTCGACAAGTACCTGAAGACGGGCCCGTACAACTTCGGGTTCCCGAACAAGCCCGACTTCGTGGAGCACTTCCCGTACCAGGACGGCCTGCTCATCTCGTACTGGGACACCTCGCAGGGCGACAACAACACGAGCCAGCACCCCGGTGAGGGGCTCATCCTCCCGATCGACGCGCACCCGCGCACGATCTACAAGCTCGACGGGCAGCCGTGGCGCCCGCGCATCCAGATGTACGACGCCACGTTCGGGCTGCAGAAGGTCGACTCGTTCACCCTGCACGACCAGGTCACCGGTCAAGCCAGCTACCTGCGTGGCCAGAACGGCAACCCGGTGTTCGACGACAGCAACCCGAACCGCTACTTCAAGACCGACCAGCCCACCGCTGGTGTGAAGGTCGCGGGTACCGGCACCACCATCCGGGTGCTGGACGAGAGGGGCACCTCGGTGAAGATCCGGATCGACACCCGGGCGGCAACCCGCTGACGACGGGATCTCCCCGAGCATGACAACGGCGGCGGGCCGGAGGACATCTCCTCCGGCCCGCCGCCCTGTGTGCTGCGGGACCTCCCCTTCTGCCTCGAGGCGAGGAGCTCGCAGACTCGCCGATCGCAGGCGGTACCAACGGTGGTGGGAGGATCGAGCGGTGCGAGGACAGCCGGTGCCGTACCCGGAGCCGGCGTTGACCGACGGCCGCACCAGTCTGCGACGGTGGCGCGAAGCCGACCTCGACTGCATCCGGCGCGCCGGCACGGACCCGGGCATCACCGACGGCACGACCGTTCCAGCCACCTTCACGCAGGCCGAAGGGCTCGCCTTCATCCACCGCCAATGGGGGCGTGCCGAGCACGGTGAAGGCGTGTCCTTGGCCATCGTCGACGAGGACGACCGTGCTGTCGGCCTGGTGTGGGTCGCCGTTCGACCGCAACGACGCGTTGGCGGACTGGGCTACTGGGTCATACCACCCGAGCGCGGGAAGGGCGTCGCGAGCGCGGGCGTCCGGCTCGTGGTGCCGTGGGCGCTCGCCGCGCTGGACCTGCAGCGCTTGGAGGCGTGGGTGGAGCCGGGGAACACCGCCTCCCAGCGTGTGCTCCGGGGTGCTGGGTTCGAGCAGGAAGGGCGTCTGCGCAACTTCCTCACCACCGCCGGCCGGCCCTCGGACGCGCTCGTGTTCTCGATCATCTCCCAGTGACATGGTGTGCCGGGGCGCGGCCCCGGGCGCCCCACGGCATCCCACATGTCATCGAGGTCCCGCGACGCGCTGACGTCCGGCCTGTCGGGTCAGCGCGTCGTGGGATCTCGACCGACCCGGGCGCTCAGATCCAGCTGGGGAACCACATCCGCCAGCGCCACTGCTCGTAGGGGATGGTGTCGGCGACGTAGACGGGGTGGAAGAAGGCGAACAGCGCGAGGGTGAACGCCAGGTAGCCGCCGACGACGTACCACCGCCACCGCCAGCGGGCCGGGTCGTCCTCGCGCCGCCCCACCCACAGGCCGATGAGGAAAGCCACCGCGAGCACCACGAACGGCTCGAAGGCCACGGCGTAGAAGGTGTAGATCGTGCGGTCCTGGTACATGAACCACGGTAGGTAGCCGCCGACGAACCCCGCGCCGATGGCACCGGCCCGCCAGTCGCGCCGCACCAGCCACCACCACAGCACGACGAGCAGCGCGAGGATGCCGACCCACCACACCGAGATGGTGCCGATCGGGTTGATCGCCTGGGAGCACTGGTCGACCGTGCAGCCGGCCACGCCGCGAGCCTTGGTCTCGTAGTAGAACGACGTGGGGCGGGTCTGCACCAGCCACGACCACGGGTTCGACTGGTAGGGGTGCGGCGTGTGCAGCGTGGTGTTGAACTGGTAGGCGTCCTGGTGGTACTTCCACCAGTTGCGCAGCACCGGTGGCAGCCACTGCGGCCCCTGGCCGGGGTTGAAGGTGTCCCAGTGCCGGTGGTACCCGATCGAGGTCAGGAACCAGCCCGACCAGGACAACACGTAGACGACCACTGCCGTGCCCACCATGGCCAGGGCGGCGAACGGGCCGTCCTTGAACAGCGCGCCGCGCCCCCACCTCCGAACCCCGGCCGCCCGCCGCGCGCCCAGGTCCCACCACACCGACATGATGCCGAACGCCGCGAGGAAGAACAGCCCCGACCACTTGGTGCTGGTGCACAGTCCCAGCGACAGGCCGGCCACCCACCGCCACGGCCGCCAGCCGAGCCAGGGGCCCATCCCCACCGGCCAGCTGCCGCGGGGCAGCGCGCCCACCTTCTCGGCGAGGATCTCGCGGCTGCGGTCGCGGTCGACGAGCAGCGCGGCGAAGCCGCACAGCGCCCAGAACGACACGATGATGTCGAGGATGCCGGTGCGCGACATCACGAAGTGGGACCCCTCGAAGGCCAGCAGGAAGGCCGCCACGCACCCCAGCGCCGTCGACCCGAACATCCGCCGGGCGACCCGCCCCACCACCAGGATCGACAGGGTGCCGACCAGCGCCACCGAGAACCGCCAGCCCATGCCGGAGCCCGACCCGAACAGCCACTCGCCGGCCGCGATGAGCCACTTCCCGGCGGGCGGGTGCACCACCATGTCGCCGTCGGTCGTGGAGAAGATGTTCTGGCTGCCGCTGACGAAGGCGTCATCCGGCTTCTTGAGCGAGTCGAGCACCCGCATCTCGACACCGAAGTGCAGCAGCGAGTAGGCCTGCTTGACGTAGTAGGTCTCGTCGAACACCAGGGCCCGGGGCTGGTTCAGGTTCCAGAACCGCAGCACGCCACCGACGAGGGCGATCAGGCCCGGGCCGAGCCACCCCCACAGCCGGTCGGTCGGACGAGTCCCGAGCAGCCGCAGGCGCAGCTCGTCGGTACGGGTCACCGGCACATCCTAGGTTGGGCTGTTGTGCGTGCCGCGCGCCTCCCACCGCGTGCGAGGATCGCCCCATGAGCGGCGGCGTGCTGGTGCTGGCAGCGACCCCGATCGGGGACCCCCGCGACGCCGCCCCCCGCCTGGCCGACGAGCTGCGGGTGGCCGACGTGGTTGCCGCCGAGGACACCCGCCGGCTGCGTCGGCTGTGCCAGGAGCTCGACGTCACCCCGGCCGGCCGGGTGGTGTCGTACCACGAGCACAACGAGGCCGAGCGCACGCCTGAGCTCGTCGAGCGGCTGCGCGAGGGCGCCCGCGTGCTGGTCGTGACCGATGCGGGGATGCCGTCGGTGTCCGACCCCGGCTACCGCCTGGTCAGCGCCGCGGTCGGTGTCGACGTGCGGGTCACCTGTGTGCCGGGGCCGTCGGCAGTGCTGATGGCGCTGGCCGTCTCTGGCCTGCCGGTCGACCGGTTCTGCTTCGAGGGGTTCCTGTCCCGCCGCGCGGGGGAGCGGGCGGCCGCCCTGGCCGGGCTGGCCGCAGAGAAGCGCACGATGGTGTTCTTCGAGGCGCCGCACCGGCTGGCCCGCACACTGGCCGCGATGGCGGAGGCCTTCGGGGCCGACCGGCGGGCCGCGGTGTGCCGCGAGCTGACCAAGACCTACGAGGAGGTACGCCGCGGCGCGCTGTCCGAGCTGGTGGCCTGGGCCGACGAGGGGGTGCGTGGCGAGATCACGGTGGTGGTGTCCGGGTCGAGCGGCCCAGTGGTCGACCTGGCCGGCCAGCTCGACGGCATCCGTGAGCGGGTCGCCGCGGGCGAGCGGCTCAAGGACGTCTGCGCCGACGTCGCCGCGGCCACCGGCCTGTCGAAGAGGCAGCTCTACGACGCCGCCATCGCCCAGCGCCGCGGCTGAGGCCGGGCGACCCCGCTCTTTACCGGGCGTTGACGACGTCCTTACGCTGGGAAGGCACCCGGGAGGAGTCGCGCGGCTACGGTCGGTGACCGTCCTGTCGGGCACATCTCGCATCCTGGAGCCCACCATGTCCCGCACGTCCCGCAGACTCTGGGCCGCACTCGCGGCCACAGCAGCGGTGGTCTGCGCTGCGCCGGTGGCCCACGCCTCCGCGCCGGCGGCGCCGCCCGGGCCGGCAGACTGCGCCACCCGCGCGAACGACGCCCATGCCCTGCTGGCCGAGTGCATCACCGTGGCCGGGGTGCGGAAGCACCAGGCCGCGCTGCAGCGGGTGGCCGACGCCCACCAGGGCACCCGGGTCTCGGGGTCCCCGGGCTACGACGCCTCGGTCGACTACGTCGTGCAGCAGCTGAAGGCCGCGGGCTACACCCCCGACGTGCGGGCGTTCACCTTCACCACCTTCGTGTCGCTGAGGCCGGCGGTGCTGCAGCGGGTGTCGCCGGCCCCCGCCGGTCCGGCGGCGAACACCATCCTCGGCTACTCGGGCGGCGGTGACGTCACGGCCCCGCTCACCGCACTGCGCACGGCCCCGGCCGACGCCACTCCGGGCTGCGACGTCGCCGACTACGGCGGGTTCCCCGTCGGCACGGTCGCGCTGGTCAGCCGTGGTGGCTGCACCTTCGCCACGAAGGCGCAGAACGCGTATGCCGCGGGGGCGGCCGCCGTCGTCATCGCCAACAACGTGGCGGGTGACCTCGACGGCACCCTCGGTGAGGGCTTCGCCCTCGACATCCCCGTGACGTCGGTGACCCAGGCGGTCGGCGCCGAGCTGGCGGCCACGAGCGGTGCCGTGGTGCACGTGGCCACGGCGACCTCGCGCGGGCCCGCCACGACCTACAACGTGCTGGCCGAGACCCGCGGTGGCAACGACGGCAACGTCGTCATGGCCGGCGCGCACCTCGACTCGGTCAACGCCGGGCCCGGCATCAACGACAACGGCTCCGGTGCGGCCGCCCTGCTCGAGGTCGCCGAGCAGCTGGCCCGGGTCGACCCGGTCAACAAGGTGCGCTTCGCCTGGTGGGGTGGTGAGGAGTCCACCCTGGTCGGCTCCACCCGCTACGTCACCGGTCTCACCGACGACGAGCGCAACCGGATCGCGCTCTACCTGAACGTCGACATGATCGGGTCGCCCAACCCGGTGTTCTTCGTGCACGACGGCGACGACTCCGACGCCGTCGGTGCCGGGCCGGGCCCGCTCGGCTCGGACCGCATCGAGAAGACCTTCGAGGCGTTCTTCGCGCAGCGCCAGCTGCCGGTCAAGGGCACCGACCTCGACGGCCGCTCCGACTACGGGCCGTTCCTACGGGCCGGCATCCCGTCGGGTGGCCTGTTCTCCGGGGGCGACGGCATCAAGACGCCGCAGGAGGCGAAGGCCTGGGGCGGCACCGCCGGCAAGCCCTACGACCCCTGCTACCACCGGGCCTGCGACACGCTGGCCAACGTCAGCCTGCGCGCCCTCGACGTCAACGCCGACGCCCTCGGCTTCGCGGTGCTGCAGTACGCCATGAACACCATCGACATCAACGGCATCCCGGGGGACGCCGACTTCCCGGCGGTCAGCCCGACTCTCGTAGACGGCGGCTGAGCGCGCCGATCCGGGCACCGGACCGGCGCCGCCCACGGCATCCGGGTGGGGCGCTCACGCCATACCGGCTGGTAACCGGGCCAATGTCACACCTGAGTAAGGTTCGCCTGCCCTCGCCTCACCTCCGACCGCTGGTTAGGATCCGACGCGTGGCCACAACGACAGCTCCATCCCGTCCCGCGTCGGCCCGCCGCACCACCATCGCCCTCAAGGTCCTCATGGCAGGGACCGGGCTGGTGTTCGTCGGGTTCGTCCTGCTGCACATGTACGGCAACCTCAAGCTGCTGTCCGGCGAGGAGACCTACAACACCTACGCCGAGCACCTGCGCACCTTCGGCGAGCCGATCCTCCCCTACGGCGGGTTGCTCTGGATCCTGCGCGTGGTGCTCCTCGTCTGCCTCGTCGGCCACCTCTACGCCGCGTTCTCGCTGTGGGCCCGGGCCGGCAACGCGCGCCGCACCCGCTACTCCGCCGCCCGCTCGGCGATGCGCACCAAGTGGATGCGCTGGGGCGGTGTCGCGATCCTGCTCTTCCTCGATCTGGCACCTCATCCAGTTCACCATCGTCAAGGTGTCGGTCAACCCCGACGCGCAGGGCCCCGACGTCCTCAACAACCCCTACCGGCTCGTCGTGGCGAGCTTCCAGGTGCCTTGGGCCACGGCCGTCTACGTCCTCGCGATGGTCGCGCTCGCGCTGCACCTCGCGCACGGCACCTTCAGCGCGCAGCAGACCTTGGGCTGGACCGGCACCCCGGCTGCCTACCGGCGCGCCAAGGCCGTGGGCCACACCCTCGCCGCCGTCATCGCCGTCGGGTTCATCATCCCGGTGCTCGCGATCTCCTTCGGCCTGATCAAGTGAGGCAGTGACAATGACCGACACCTCCGTGAACGCGGGCATCACCCACCGGCTCTACACCCAGGGCGACCCGGTCGCCGACGCCAAGGCGCCGGCCGGCCCGATCGCCGACAAGTGGACCACCCGCAAGTTCGAGGCCGCGCTGGTGAACCCGGCCAACCGCCGCAAGCTCGACGTCATCATCGTCGGCACCGGGCTGGCGGGCGGCGCCGCCGCCGCGACCCTTGGGGAGGCGGGCTACAACGTCAAGTCGTTCTGCTTCCAGGACAGCCCGCGGCGCGCGCACTCGATCGCTGCCCAGGGTGGCATCAACGCCGCGAAGAACTACAAGGAGGACGGCGACTCCACCTACCGGCTCTTCTACGACACGGTCAAGGGTGGCGACTACCGCGCCCGCGAGACCAACGTCTACCGGCTCGCCGAGGTGAGCGCCAACATCATCGACCAGTGCGTCGCGCAGGGCGTGCCCTTCGCCCGTGAGTACGGCGGCCTGCTCGACAACCGCTCGTTCGGCGGAGTGCAGGTGTCCCGCACCTTCTACGCCCGCGGCCAGACGGGCCAGCAGCTGCTCATCGGCGCCTACCAGGCGCTCGAGCGGCAGGTCGCCGCCGGCACGGTCGAGCAGTTCACCCGCCACGAGATGCTCGAGCTCGTCGTGGTCGACGGCCGGGCCCGCGGCATCATCGCCCGCGACCTCGTCACCGGTGAGATCGAGACGCACCTCGCTGATGCCGTCGTGCTCGCCTCGGGCGGCTACGGCAACGTCTTCTACCTGTCCACCAACGCGATGGGCTCCAACGTCACTGCCACCTGGCGCGCACACCGCAAGGGCGCCTACATGGCCAACCCGTGCTACACGCAGATCCACCCGACCTGCATCCCGGTGTCCGGCGACCACCAGAGCAAGCTCACCCTCATGTCGGAGTCGCTGCGCAACGATGGCCGGATCTGGGTGCCGAAGAACCGCGACGACTGCGACAAGGACCCCCGCCAGATCCCCGAGGCCGACCGCGACTACTACCTCGAGCGCATCTACCCGAGCTTCGGCAACCTGGTGCCCCGCGACATCGCCTCGCGCCAGGCGAAGAACGTCTGCGACGAGGGTCGTGGGGTCGGCCCGGTGGTCGGCGACTTCCGCCGCGGGGTCTACCTCGACTTCACCGACGCCATCAACCGGCTGGGCAAGGCGGCGGTCGAGGCCAAGTACGGCAACCTCTTCGACATGTACGCCCGGATCACCGGGGAGAACCCGTACGAGGTGCCGATGCGCATCTACCCCGCCGTGCACTACGTCATGGGCGGGCTGTGGGTCGACTACGACCTGCAGTCGACCATCCCCGGGCTGTTCGTCACCGGCGAGGCCAACTTCTCCGACCACGGAGCCAACCGGCTCGGCGCCTCGGCGCTGATGCAGGGTCTGGCCGACGGCTACTTCGTGCTTCCCAACACGATCCGCGACTATCTCGCCAAGGGCCCGTTCGAGCCGCTGGCGGCCGACGACCCGGCGGTCGTCGAGGCCCGCACGTCGGTCGAGTCGCGCACCACCAAGCTCCTCGCCATCAACGGCGAGCGAAGCGTCGACTCCTTCCACAAGGAGCTCGGCAACGTCATGTGGGAGTACTGCGGCATGGAGCGCACGGAGGAGGGGCTGCTCAAGGCGATCGACCTCATCCGCGGCCTGCGCGAGGAGTTCTGGCGCAACGTGCGGGTGCTCGGCGCCGCCGACACCCTCAACCAGAGCCTCGAGAAGGCCGGCCGGGTGGCCGACTTCCTCGAGCTCGGCGAGCTGATGTGCATCGACGCCCTGCACCGCCGCGAGTCGTGCGGCGGTCACTTCCGGGCCGAGAGCCAGACCGAGGACGGCGAGGCCCTGCGCAACGACGACGAGTTCCTCTACGTCGCCGCCTGGGAGTTCGAGGGAGGGGACGGGGACGGCGAGATGAGCGCCCCGGTCCTGCACAAGGAGGACCTCGTCTACGAAGCCATCGAACTCAAGCAGCGGAGCTACAAGTGACCACCCCACGAAGTTCTACGCTCCTTCGGCCCACGCAGAGCGTGGGACCCGACTTCGATACTTCGCGAGGACCCCGATCATGAACTTGACCCTGAAGATCTGGCGACAGGCCGGACCTCGGCACTCCGGCCAGCTGGTGACCTACAAGGTCAAGGACATCAGCCCCGAGATGAGCTTCCTCGAGATGCTCGACGTGCTCAACGAGCAGCTCAACGCCTCCGGCGACGAACCCATCGCCTTCGACTCCGACTGCCGTGAGGGCATCTGCGGCATGTGCGGCCTGATGATCTCCGGGAAGGCGCACGGTCCGGAGAAGGCCACCACCTGCCAGCTGCACATGCGCAGCTTCAGCGACGGCGAGGTCATCACGATCGAGCCGTGGCGGGCCAGCGCGTTCCCCGTCATCAAGGACCTCGTCGTCGACCGCGGCGCCTTCGACCGGATCATCCAGGCCGGCGGCTACATCTCGGTCAACACCGGTTCGGCCCCCGACGCCCATGCCACGCCGGTGCCGAAGCCGGCTGCCGACCGAGCCTTCCAGGCCGCCGAGTGCATCGGCTGCGGGGCCTGCGTGGCCGCCTGCCCCAACGCCAGCGCGATGCTGTTCATGGGCGCCAAGGTCACCCACCTCGCCGAGCTGCCCCAGGGCCAGCCCGAGCGGATGGCCCGCGTGGTCTCGATGGTCGACCAGCACGACGCCGAGGGCTTCGGTGGCTGCACCAACGTCGGGGCCTGCTCCACCGCCTGCCCGAAGGGCATCCCGCAGGACGTCATCTCCACCCTCAACCACGACCTGATGAAGGCCTGGCGCACCGGCGCCTGATCGACCACCGTGCACGTGAGGCCCGCCGCCCGACACGCGGCGGGCCTCACGGCGTCCATGGGGGATGCCGTCCCAGATCGACCGACAGGTCACGTCCGGGACGCTCAGAGCCAGGACAGGTGGTCCTTGAGGAGTGCGTAGCCGACGAAGGCCACGACGTCGAGGATGGTGTGCGCGACGACCAGCGGCATGACCCGTTTGGTGCGCGTGTAGAACCAGCCGAAGATGACGCCCATCACCACGTTGCCGACGAACCCGCCGAAGCCCTGGTACAGGTGGTAGCTGCCGCGGATGAGCGCGCTGGTGACGATGATGCGCCACTTGCCCCAGCCGACCGACCCCCAGCGGCTGAAGAGGTAGCCCACCATGATGACCTCCTCGAGCACCGCGTTCTGCGCGGCGGCGAGCACGAGCACCGGCACGGTCCACCAAGCGCCGGCGAGGTTGGCCGCGGCGATCGTGGTGTTGAGGTCGAGGGCCTTGGCGGCTCCGTAGAGGGCCAGCCCGGGCAGCCCGATGGCGGCGGCGAGCAGGGCGCCGCGCCAGAGGTCCTGCCAGGGTCGCCGCAGGTCGAAGCCCATGGTGTGCGGCTCGTTCGGGTCGTCGCGGCGCAGCAGGTGCAGTGCGAGCAGCACCGGCACCAGGGCGATGACGATGCCGACCAGCTGGTAGGTGAGGTCGAGCCAGGGGCGGTCGGGCGTGACCGAGTTGTTCATCGAGGTGGTCTGCGACCCGAGCGACTGCGCCAGGGTCAGCTTGTCGATGATCCGAAGGAGCGACCAGACCGCCGAGGCGCCGAGGGAGACACCGAGGACGAGCCAGGTCTCGGTGAGGTTCCTGCGCCGCATGGTGGCGAGCGTACGGCGCCCCTCCGGGAGCCGGCCGTGAAGTCGCTGGACACATCCTGCAAGGTCTGTGGGTGCTCGCCGTTAGGGTGTGCTCGGCCGCCACCGTGGCACTCTCCGGGTGCGGTGGCTCCGACGCACCCAGCGCTGCCGGCGCTGCCAGCTCGTCCGCCGCCGCCAGCACGGCCAGCAGCCCGGCGGCGCCCGAGGAGCCCAGCATGGGCGAGCTCTACACCAAGGTGCGGGCCGCCTCGCTCGCCGCGAAGTCCGGCCACCTCAGTGGCACGGTGACCCAGGACGGCGAGAAGATGTCGCTCGACATCGCCGGCACGGCCGACGGCTCGAACCAGCAGCTCGAGGTCGGGGTGGGGAAGGGCAAGGCCCAGATCCTCACCGTGGGTGGCAAGCACTACATGTCCGGTGACCAGGGGTTCTGGACCGAGCAGACCGGCGACCCCAAGGCGGCCAAGGCGCTGCTCGGGAAGTACGTGCAGATCAGTGCGGCTGACGCCAAGGACCTCAGCGACCTCACCCTGGGCGCGATGCTCAAGGAGATGTTCAGCGAGGGTGAGCTGTCCACGCTCGAGAAGCTCACCTCCTCGGTCGAGACGCGCACCGAGGGCGGCGCCCAGGTCTGGGTCGCGAGCGACGGCTCTGGCAGCGAGATCTGGGTCGACCCCACAACCGAGCGGCTGGTGAAGATCGTGATCGCCGGCGAGGGAGCCGGTGCGCTCGACTTCGACTCGTGGGATGCCGCGAAGAAGGTCGCGACTCCCCCGGCCAAGCAGATCGTCAAGCCCTGACCCGAGCCGCGTGGCCCGGGCCGTCGGGCCTCAGTGCGCGGCGGCTGGGTGCAGGTAGTAGGTGGGGATGCTCAGCGAGCGGCGCAGCCGGTCGGTGCGGTTCACCCGCAGGGCCGGCACGACGAACGCGACGGTGAGGCCGAGCACGACGACGGTGCTGACCACCATGGTGATGAGCAGGACGGTGGCGATGGTGGCGAGGCCGGTGATGGGACCCATGGGATCGTTCCTTTCTACGGATGTAGAGGATTCTACACCAGTAGTAAGCGGTCCCACCGGCACGGCATTCCCTACTGCTTCGGAGTCCCGGCGACCCGGGTGACGAGGCGACACAATGGCGGGGTGACGCCTGCCAGCAAGACCGCCCCTCCCGGCATCCGCGGTGGTCGGCGGGCCGAGCTGCTCGAGGCAGCCGTCGACGTCGTCGCCGAGTCGGGGCTGCGTGGCCTGACGCACCGTGCGGTCGACGCGCGGGCCGGGCTGCCCGAGGGCACCTGCTCGGCCTACCTGCGCACCCGACTGGCCCTGTTGGTGGCCCTCACCGAGCACGTCGGTGGCCTGCTCGCCCGAGACGTCGACGCGATGGCCGCGGCGGCCGCCCCGCACGCCGAGGACCCCGATGCCGTGGCGCAGGCGGTCACCGACCTGCTGCTGCGGTGGCTGCGCCGCCCCGAGATCGTGCGCACCCAGGCCGAGCTCGCGCTCGAGGCGGCCCGCCGCCCCGAGCTGATGGACGTCTTCGACCCGTGGCGTCAGGGTCTGGTGCGCGTGGTCGAGGAGCTGCTGCGCTGTGCCGGGCGCGAGGACCCCGCGCTGCGCGCGGCGGTCGGCGTCGCCGCCATCGAGGGTGTGCTCGCGACCGCCATCCGGATGCCGTCCGCTCGCCGCCCCGCGTTCGTGCGCGCCGCCGTGCCCCTCGTGGTGCGCGGCCTGCACGTGACCGGATGAGTGTGAGGAGGCCACCGTGCTGACCGATCCGGGCTGCTCGGCCGTGCGCCGGCTGGCAGTCGCCCTGGTCGTGGCCGTGACGCTGCTTGCCGCCTGCAGCAACGACGGCGAGCCTGCGGCATCCGGCTCGGGCACCGGCGTCTCCAACGGCTCCACCGGCACGGCTCGGACCGGCGCCTCGAGCGCGTCCGCGCCGACCGTGACGGACGTCTACCGAGACGCCCGCACCGCCGCCCTGTCGGCGGAGTCGGGCCACGCGGTGGGCACCGTCACCAGGGACGGCAAACGGCTGCGCATCGACCTCGAGGGCCAGGCCAACGGCTCGAACCAGACCGTCCTGATCACCACGCCCAAGGCCGGCGTCGCGGAGGTGCTCACGGTCGGCAACGACTCCTGGGTCGGCGGCGACGAGGCGCACTGGGCCGCCGTCACCAAGAACCCCAAGGCCGCCAAGGCGCTGGTGGGCAAGTACGCCCCGGCCACCCGGAGCGACGCCACGAAGCTCGGGGCGTTCACGCTGCGGTCCATCCTCACCGACGCCTTCGCCCAGCCCGGACTGGCGGTCCTGGAGGGCAACACCGGAGCGGCCACCGAGACCGAGGTCGGCGGGCAGCCCGCCTACGTAGTCGGCGCGGAGGGTGGGGCGCGGCTGTGGGTGGCTGCCGACGGCAGTGGCACCGTGCTGCGCTACGTCGGCCCGAAGAGCGAGCCGGCCGACCTCACCTTCTCGGACTGGGGGCGCGCCCCGACCTTCACCCAGCCGCCGCCGGACCGCCTCGTCGAGAGCTGACGCCGGTCAGGTGGAGGTGTAGGCGGGGTCGCGTCGGGTCCGCCGCCATCGGCGCACCCGCAGCCACATCCAGATCAGCAGCCAGGCGAGCAGCACCAGCGCGAGGATGACGAGCAGCGGCGCGATGAGGGCGATGAGCGACAGCCCGAGCGAGCCGATGTCCTCGACGGTCGAGACCACCGGCGCCCCCGCGCCCACCGTGCCCACGTTGATGACGGGTCGGGCCGCCATCTTGCCGGTGTGCACCAGCCCGGAGATGAGCACCCCGAGCACCACCGACACCCACGGGTTCTCCTTCATCCAGGTGGAGTTGTCGAGCTGGGCCGCGGCGGTGGTGGCCGCGAAGATCAGCCCACCCATGCTGGGCCGGATGAAGGTCTGGATCGTGTCGTTGATGGTGTCGACGGCGGGGATCTTGTCCAGGATGACCTCGGCGAGCAGCAGGGCGGCCCCGATGCCGATCGCCCAGTTGCTCTCGATCCACTCGTACCCGACGGGGAGGGTGATGTAGTCGGTGAACCGCGCGATGAGCGCGACGACGAGGAACGGGATGTAGGCGTTCAAGCCCGCGGCGGCGGACAGCCCCATGCCCGTGAGGGCAGCCAGCACGGCGTCCTCCTAGTGACGGCGGTCGCACCACACGGCCGCACCGACGACAGCAACATCGCTGCGAGGCCAGCGTAGTCCCGGGCGTGCTCGCCGTGACCGAACCGTTGTACGTGCGTGGGGCGCCGGGAAACCCGGTTGCCGCCGCGGCCTAGGATCGTGACCCATGAAGGTCCTCTCCGCCGTCGCCTGGCCGTACGCCAACGGCCCGCGCCACCTCGGCCACGTCGCCGGGTTCGGCGTGCCCTCCGACGTCTTCAGCCGTTACATGCGGATGGCGGGCCACGACGTGCTCATGGTCAGCGGGTCCGACGAGCACGGCACGCCCATCCTGGTGCTGGCCGACCAGGCCGAGGTGACCCCGCGCGAGTTCGTCGACACCAACCACGCGGTCATCGCCGGCGAGCTCACCGACCTCGGTTGCTCCTACGACCTCTACACCCGCACGACCACGGCCAACCACTACGCCGTGGCCCAGGAGCTGTTCACCCAGGTGTGGAAGAACGGCTACATGGTCGAGCAGACCACCCAGGGCGCCATCTCGCCCTCGACCGGGCGCACCCTGCCCGACCGGTACATCGAGGGCACCTGCCCGATCTGTGGCTACGGCGAGGCGCGCGGCGACCAGTGCGACAACTGCGGCAACCAGCTCGACCCCACCGACCTCATCAACCCGCGCAGCCGGATCAACGGCGAGACACCGCTGTTCGTCGAGACACAGCACTTCCTGCTCGACCTGCCGGCGCTCGCGGACTCGCTGCGCGCCTGGCTCGAGGAGCGCGAGGCGTCGGGTACCTGGCGGCCCAACGTCATCAAGTTCAGCCTCAACATCCTCGACGACATCCGGCCGCGGGCGATGACCCGCGACATCGACTGGGGCATCCCCGTGCCGCTCGACGGCTGGCGCGACGACCCCACCAAGCGGCTCTACGTGTGGTTCGACGCCGTCGTCGGCTACCTCTCGGCATCCGTGGAGTGGGCCCGCCGCCAGGGCGACCCCGAGCGCTGGCGCGAGTGGTGGAACGACCCGGACGCGGTCTCCCAGTACTTCATGGGCAAGGACAACATCACCTTCCACAGCCAGATCTGGCCGGCCGAGCTGCTCGGGTATGCCGGGCGCGGCAGCCGGGGCGGTGAGCCGGGGGTGTTCGGCGAGCTCAACCTGCCCACCGAGGTGGTGTCCAGCGAGTTCCTCACGATGGAGGGCAAGCAGTTCTCCACCTCGCGCGGCTACACGATCCTGGTGCGCGACGTGCTCGAGCGCTACGGGCCCGACGGCATCCGCTACTTCATCTGCGCCGCCGGCCCCGAGAACCAGGACGCCAACTTCACCTGGCGAGACTTCGTGCAGCGCAACAACTCCGAGCTCGTGGCCGGGTGGGGAAACCTCGTGTCCCGCACCGCGGCCATGGTCGCCAAGAACTTCGGCGAGATCCCGGCATCCGGGCCGCTCGAGCCGGTCGACGACGAGGTGCGCGGCACAGTGCTCGATGCCTTCGACACCGTCGGAGGCCTGCTGGAGCGGCACCGCCAGAAGGCCGCGATCGCCGAGGCGATGCGGGTCGTCGGTGAGGTCAACGCCTACGTCTCGCGCACCGAGCCGTTCAAGCTCAAGGGCGACGACCAGCGGGAGCGGCTGGCGACGGTGCTGCACACCCTGGTGCAGTGCGTCTCCGACCTCAACACCATGCTCGCGCCGTTCCTCCCGCACGCCGCCAACCGGGTGGATGCCGTGCTGGGCGGCAGCGGTGAGTTCGTGCCGATGCCGCGCCTCGAGACCGTCACCGGGCTCGACGAGGGCGACGAGGGCCGCACCTACCCGGTGATCACCGGTGACTACTCCGCCACCCCGCGCTGGGAGTCACGGCCCGTCGTCGTCGGCACCCCGATCAGCAAGCCGGCCCCCGTCTTCACCAAGCTCGACGAGTCGGTGGTCGACGAGGAGCTCGCCCGGGCGGCGGAGGCCTCCGCGCAGTGACGTCGCAGCCCAGCCGGCGCGGCGCCCCGGTGCCGCCCGACCCGTTGCCGATCCCCGTCGTCGACAACCACACCCACCTCGACATCAGCCGTGACGGCGACGAGGTCTCGGTCGACGACCTGGCGCCGGTGCTCGCGGCTGCCCGGGCCGTGGGGGTCGACCGGGTGGTGCAGGTGGGCTGCGACCTGCCCGGCGCGCGTTTCGCGGTCGAGGCCGCCGACCGGTATGCCGGGGTGCTCGCCGGTGTGGCGCTGCACCCCAACGAGGTGCCGGCGCTGGCGGCCGGTGGCGGGCTCGACGAGGCCCACGCCGAGATCGAGCGGCTCGCGGCCCTGCCCCGAGTGCGGGTGGTGGGGGAGACCGGGCTCGACTACTACCGCACCGGGCCCGACGGCATTCCGGCACAACAGGACTCGTTCCGCTGGCACATCGACCTCGCCAAGCGGCTCGACCGCACCCTGCAGATCCACGACCGCGACAGCCATGACGACGTGCTCCGGGTGCTCGCCGAAGAGGGCGCGCCCGAGCGCACGGTGATGCACTGCTTCTCCGGGGGCCCCGAGATGGCGCGTGAGTGCGTGGAGCGTGGCTACCACCTGTCGTTCAGCGGCACGGTCACGTTCAAGAGCGCCAAGGTGCTGCGCGACGCGCTCGCCGTGACCCCGCTCGAGCTGCTCCTGGTCGAGACCGATGCCCCCTACCTCACGCCGCACCCGTGGCGCGGGGCGACCAACAGCCCGGCCCTGGTGCCGCTCACGGTGCGGGCGATGGCGGCGGTGCTGGGCGTCGCGGTGCCCACCCTGTGCCAGGCGCTGAGCGAGAACGCCGAACGGCTCTACGGGCCCTGGTGAGGGCCGGCGCGGCTCGAATGGTGGACGTGGTGACGCAGATCTCGTAACGGGTGCGGCTCATGGGACGCACGTTGTCCACTGGGACATGCCGGGACCCGTCACTCCGTTACCGAAATTTGACCTTCGGCCATCGAGTCATGCACGGTGGAGGGAATGGCCGGGGCCGGATCGCCTCGGACGACATGTGTGAGCCGCTCCCTCGCCGCCGACGCCGAGGGGTGCGCGACCCACACGCTGGTGCCCCGACCCGGGCACCTGGCCGCCCCCGGCTGACGTCCGACGCCGGTGCCCGGGGAGCACGACCAATGGAGCACTTGTGCTGTTCACTCGACCTCTTCGTCATGCCGCTCAGGGCGCCGCCGCGCTCGCCGTGGCCGCCGGCTCGCTCGGTGTCGCCCACTACGACAAGGCCGTCGAGGTCTCCGTCGACGGGCAGCAGAGCTCGGTCCACGTCCTGGGCTCCACCGTCGCCGACGTCCTCGACAAGCAGGACATCGCCGTCGGCCCGCACGACGTCGTGGTTCCCACGCTCGCCTCCTCGGTGAGCGACGGCGACCACATCTCGGTGCGCTACGGACGCAAGCTGACGGTCACGGTCGACGGCCAGACCAAGGATTACTGGACGACGGCCACCACCGTCGACACCGCTCTGAAGGACCTCGGCATCCGTGCCGACGGCGCCGTGCTCTCCGCCTCGCGCTCCCAGCCCCTCGGCCGCAGCGGTCTCACTCTCGCGGTGACGACCCCGAAGAAGGTCACCTTCGTCGCCGACGGCAAGACCCGCACGGTCACCTCCACGAGCTCGACCGTCTTCGGTCTGCTCGCCGAGCTCGGCGTCACCAAGAAGGTCAACGACGTCGTCTCTCCGGTGATGCCGACGGCCCTCGACGAGGGCATGAAGGTCGTGCTGAAGCGGGTCGTCATCAAGAACGTGAGCACGAAGCAGGCGCTCGGCTACTCCACGACCCACCAGAAGGACGCCTCGCTCTACAAGGGGCAGACCAAGGTCGTCAAGGCCGGCAAGAAGGGCACCCGGGTCCTCGTGCAGCAGAAGACCTGGGTCGACGGCAAGCTCACCAAGACCACGACCGTGTCGCAGAAGGTCGCCGCCAAGCCGGTGGCCGCCGTCGTCAAGGTCGGCACCAAGGCGCGTCCCGTGGTGAAGAAGAAGGCGGCCACGAGCCCGGCCCGCAGCAGCTCGGGCAGCAGCTCGGGCGGCAGCTCGGCGGCAGCTCGGGCGGCAGCTCGGGAGCCGGGCTGAACCTCGCTCGCGCCGCGATGTGGGACCGGATCGCCCAGTGCGAGTCCGGTGGCAACTGGCACATCAACACCGGCAACGGCTACTACGGCGGCCTGCAGTTCGACAAGGGGTCCTGGCTCGCCAACGGTGGCGCCGACTTCGCCTCGCGGGCCGACCTCGCCTCGCGCGCCGAGCAGATCACCGTCGCGAACCGCTACTACGCCAAGGCGGGCCTCGGCCCGTGGGGTTGCGCCGGCGCCGCCTGACGCACCCGCCCTTCGGCGACTGATTGCGAAAAGCCCACCTCCGGGTGCCCGACACCGGGCTCCCGTAGGTGGGCTCTTCGCAATCAGTGCGGAGCGCAGCGGATGCCGGACCGCGGGACCGTTGCGCGCGTCCCGGCGCCGGGGATCCGCGATGCCGTCGCATGGCTAGGGTGAGCGCATGACCGACGGCCCGGACGTCCCGCTGCTCGGGGCGGCCGAGATCCGCGCCCTGGCGGCGCAGCACGGCATCCGGCCCACGAAGCAGTGGGGGCAGAACTTCGTCGTCGACGGCAACACCGTGCGCCGCATCGTGCGGGTCGCGGGCGTCGGCGCCGACGACACCGTGGTCGAGGTCGGCCCCGGCCTGGGGTCGCTCACCCTGGCCCTGCTGCCGGTGGTCGACCGGGTGGTCGCCGTCGAGGTCGACCCGGTGCTCGCCGCCGCGCTGCCCGACACTGTCGCGGCGCACGCACCGGCGCTGGCCGGCCGGCTCGAGGTCGTGCAGGCCGACGCGCTCGCGCTGAGCTCGCTGCCCGGCCCGCCGCCCACGGCGCTCGTGGCCAACCTGCCCTACAACGTGTCGGTGCCCGTGGTGCTGCGCTTCCTCGAGCTCTTCCCGCACCTGCGCACCATCCTGGTGATGGTGCAGATGGAGGTCGCCGAGCGCCTGGCGGCACCGCCGGGGTCGCGCACCTACGGCGTGCCGAGCGTCAAGGCGGCCTGGTACGCCGACGTGCGCCTCGCCGGGTCGGTGTCGCGCAGCGTCTTCTGGCCGGTGCCCAACGTCGACTCCGGGCTGGTCATGCTCAGCCGCCGCGAGCCGCCGTCGACGACCGCCACCCGCGAGCAGGTCTTCGCCTGCGTCGACGCGGCGTTCGCGCAGCGCCGCAAGACCCTGCGGGCGGCGCTGGCCGGCTGGGCCGGCTCGCCCGCCCAGGCCGAGGAGGCGCTGGTGGCGGCGGGCGTCGACCCCCGCACCCGCGGTGAGCAGCTCGACGTCGCGGCCTTCGCGGCCATCGCCTCCGCCCGCTCGACGGCACGGGCCGAGCGCGCCTGAGCAGCAGCTCGTCTGACTAGGGTGGTCGCATGACCGCAGCCCCCATCGTGCCCGGCCCGGTGACCGTGCGCGTTCCGGCCAAGGTCAACCTCGAGCTGCTCGTCGGTCCACGCCGGGCCGACGGCTACCACGGCCTGTCGACCGTGTTCCACGCGGTGAGCCTCTACGACGACATCACCGTCTCGGTCGCCGACGAGTGGGGGGTCAGTGTCAGCGGCCCGCTGGCGGACGGTGTGCCCGAGGACGGCGACAACCTCGCGATGCGTGCCGCCCGCCTGGTGCAGGCTCGCTTCGACGTCGAGCCCGTGCACATCTCCATCCGCAAGGGCATCCCGGTGAGCGGGGGCATGGCGGGCGGGTCGGCGGATGCCGCGGCCACCCTCGTCGCGCTCGACCACCTGTGGGGCCTCGACCTCGACCGCGAGGAGGTCGAGGAGCTCGGCGCCGACCTCGGCAGCGACGTGCCGTTCCTCGTGGCCGGCGGCACCGCCATGGGCAGCGGCCGCGGCGAGATGCTCGCACCGGTGCTGGCCCGCGGCACCTACCACTGGGTCTTCGCCCTCGCCGAGGGAGGTCTGTCCACGCCCGCGGTGTATGCCGAGTGCGACCGGCTGCGCGGCGAGGCCGATGTCCCCGAGCCGGTGGCCACGCCGGCCCTGATGAGCGCGCTGCGCAGCGGCGACCCGCGCGAGCTCGCCCCACAGCTCTCCAACGACCTGCAGGAGGCCGCGGTCTCGCTGCGTCCCGACCTGGGTGAGGTGCTGGCGGCCGGCATGGAGTACGGAGCCCTCGGTGGCATCGTCTCCGGCTCCGGCCCGACCACCGCCTTCCTCGTCGAGGACAACGAGGCCGGCATCGACCTCGCCGTGGCGCTCACCGCCAGCGGGGTGGTGCGCGACGTGCGGCGGGCCAGCGGGCCGGTGCACGGTGCGCACGTGATCCACCACCGGGTCGACTAGTGGCCAACCTCGTCTCCGTCGAGCGCGCCTCCCTCGCGCTCGGCACCGCCCAGGTGCTCGATGCCGTCTCGCTCGGCGTGGGTGGCGGTGACCGCATCGGGGTGGTCGGCCGCAACGGCGGGGGCAAGACCACCCTGCTGCGCGTGCTCGAGGGCTCGCGCGAGGTCGACTCCGGCCGCATCGCCCGGGTCGGCGGCCTCACCATCGGCGTGCTCACCCAGGACGACGGCATGGACCCCGCAGCGACGGTGCACGAGACCGTCATCGGTGACCTGCCCGAGCACGTCTGGGCCGCCGACGTGCGCATCCGCGACGTGCTCACCGGCCTGCTCGGTGGCACCGACGCCCCCGCGGTGGGCGGGATGTCGGCCGCGGTCGGCCCGCTGTCGGGCGGCGAGCGGCGTCGGGTCGCCCTTGCGGCCCTGCTCGTCGCCGCACCCGACCTGCTGCTGCTCGACGAGCCGACCAACCACCTCGACGTCGAGGGGGTCGCCTGGCTGGCCGACCACCTCGTGCAGCGGCACGCCCGCCCCGACAACGCCGTCGTCGCCATCACCCACGACCGGTGGTTCCTCGACGCCATCGCCACCCAGACCTGGGAGGTCGACTCGGGGTCGGTGCACTCCTACGAGGGGGGGTACGCCGCCTTCGTGCTGGCCAAGGCCGAGCGCGAGCGGATGGCGGGGGTCACCGCCGAGCGCCGCGACAACCTGCTGCGCAAGGAGCTCGCCTGGCTGCGACGCGGCCCACCGGCGCGCACGAGCAAGCCCAAGTTCCGCATCGACGCCGCGAACGCGCTCATCGCCGACGAGCCGCCGGCCCGCGACGACGTCGAGCTGATGCGCTTCGCGACCACCCGCCTGGGCAAGGACGTCGTCGACCTCGTCGACGCCCGCATCCAGCTCGGCGACCGGGTGCTGCTCGACCACGTCACCTGGCGGCTCGCTCCCGGCGAGCGCACCGGCATCGTGGGGGTCAACGGCGCCGGCAAGTCGACGCTCTTGCGCGCGTTGGCTGGCGATGTGCCGTTGACCGCAGGGAAGCGCAAGGTCGGCGTGACCGTGCGCCTGGCCGTGCTCTCGCAGGAGGTCCGCGAGCTCGAGGCGTGGAGCGACCGGCGGGTCATCGAGGCGGTCGAGGACGTGCGCTCGATGGTGCGGCTGGGCAACAAGGAGCTCACGGCATCCCAGCTCGCGCAGCGGCTCGGGTTCACCGGGCCGCGCCAGCAGACCCGGGTCGGCGACCTCTCCGGTGGCGAGCGCCGGCGGCTTCAGCTCACCCGCCTGCTCATGGACGAGCCCAACGTGCTGCTGCTCGACGAGCCCACCAACGACCTCGACATCGAGACGCTCACCTCGCTCGAGGACCTCCTCGACGGCTGGGCGGGCACGCTCCTCGTCGTCTCGCACGACCGCTACCTACTCGAGCGGGTCTGCGACCGCCAGGTGGCGCTGCTCGGCGACGGCAAGCTCCGCGACCTCCCGGGCGGGGTCGAGGAGTACCTGCGGCTGCGCCACGCGGCGGCCGACCGGGCGGCCGTCTCGGTGGCGGATGCCGGTCGCGCGGCGGCCGCTGTGAGCTCACCTCGCGCCGACGGCGGGTCGGGTGGGGCTGCCTCCCTCTCTCCGGCCGAGGCGCGCGAGGCGCGCAAGGCGATGGCGCGGGTCGAGAAGCAGCTGGCGCGGCTGGCCCAGCGTGAGGACAAGCTGCACGCGGCGATGCTGGCCTCGGCGACCGACCACGAGAAGGTGCTCGGCCTGAACCGGGAGCTGCGCGAGATCGTCGACGAGCGCGAGCTGCTCGAGCTCGAGTGGCTCGAGGCGGCCGAGCTGCTCGGCTAAGGCTCGTCGGTGGCAGCCGGTGCCGGGTTCCAGGTGACGTTCGACCGCGTGGTTTCAGCGGATCACCTCAAATGCGTCGGATGCCGGTCAGGCCTCGCGCTCGAACGGGCGGAGCAGGCGCCGCAGGAGCGCGGCCAGCTCGTCGCGCTCGGCGGTGCCGAGCTCACCGAGGAGCTCGTGCTCGTGGGCCAGCAGGTCTGACAGCGCCGAGTCGACCACGGCCATGCCGTCGGGGGTGAGCCGCACGATGACGCCCCGCCGGTCGGTGGGGTCGGGCTCGCGCTCGACCCAGCCGCGGGCGACCAGCCGGTCGACCCGGTTGGTCATCGTGCCGCTGGTGACCAGGGTCTCGGTGACGAGCTGGCCGGGGCTGAGCTCGTAGGGTGTTCCGGCGCGGCGCAAGGCGGACAGCACGTCGAACTCCCAGCCGTCGAGGCCCTTCTGCGCGAAGGCGGCGCCGCGCACCCGGTCGAGGCGCCGGGCCAGCCGGGAGAGGCGGGAGAGCACCTCGAGCGGGCTGACGTCGAGGTCGGGCCGCTCCCGCCGCCACGCGGAGACGATACGGTCGACATCGTCAGCGGGCATGAGCAGATTCTACTGCCCATCAAGTTTCTTGACGTCGAGACAGCGGCGTCCCGGGAGGACGACATGCGCGAGCACGCCAGCTGGGACCCCACGGCCTACGGCAGGTTCGCCGGGGAGCGCAGCCGGCCGTTCGCCGACCTGGTGGCACAGGTGCGCACCGACGATCCGAAGCTCGTCGTCGACCTCGGCTGCGGCCACGGCCCGCCGACCCTGACGCTCGCTGCGCTGTGGCCCGACGCGCGCGTCGTCGGCGTCGACTCCTCGGAGTCGATGCTCGAGTCGGCCCGCGAGCTGGACTCCGGCGACCGCGTCGAGTGGGTGCAGGCCGACCTGCGCGAGTGGGACCCCGCCTCGCTCGGCCAGGCCGCCGACGTCATCGTCACCAGCTCGACCCTGCAGTGGGTGCCGGGGCACCTCGACCTGCTCGACGCATGGGTCGGGGCCCTGGCCGACGGTGGCTGGTTCGCCCTGCAGGTGCCGGGCAACTTCGACGCTCCGAGCCACCGGCTGATGCGCGAGACCGCCGAGCACCATGAGCGAGCCGGCGAGCTCAGCGCGGCGCTCGACCTGCCGGCGGTCGGCGAGCCTGCGACCTACCTGCGCTACCTCAGCCGGCTCGGCTGCGACGTCGACGCGTGGGAGACCAGCTACCTGCACGTGCTCGACCCCGAGGCCGAGGACGAGAACCCGGTGCTGAGCTGGGTTGCTGCGACGGGGTTGCGGCCCGTGCTCGAGATCCTCACCGACGACGACGAGCGCGCCGCGTTCATCGACCCGTATGCCGCAGCCCTGCTCGACGCCTACCCGCGTTCGTCGGCCGGGGTGCTCTTCCCGTTCCGCCGCGTCTTCGCCGTGGCGCGAAAGGTCCGGTCGGCCACGATGTCGACCGCGCGCTGAGCGCCCCGACGCCATCAGGCTCGACAAGGGTTGGCCGAAGACACAGCCGGTTGGTGGAGCTGTTCGTCGGTCGAAAATGCAGCTCGGCGCAATTTCATCATTCGACAAACATTCAGTGATTTCGTGAATCGGGTCGCGCGAGAGCGTTTTTCGGTGCATTAACGACCCGCTTGCCGGTCTGCACGCTCGCGGGTTTGCCGACCAAACACACGGAACAACTTGAACAACTCTTTGCAATCGCTTCGTTGACTCACCGACCTCACGGGTGAAAACTCCTCTCACAGTTTCTGACCGGGGGGTCTTCATGCGTGTTGTCCGATGTGTTCTCGGGACCATTGTGACGTTCGCCCTCGTGGTGATCGGGTCGGTCTCGGTCGGGGTGATTCCCCAGGCTCGAGCCGCGACGACACCCGTGACCATCGAGCCGCCCACCCTCGTGCGCGCCGCCGGGGCGCTCGTGTCATGGAGCCGGGTGAGCCTCGCCTCGGGGCAGACCTTCCAGTCGTACACCGTGCATCGGCTGACTCCGGGGCCAAGCCGGTGCGGCAGGGGACAAGCGGGCGAGAACGCGGTGCGCGCCCAGCACGACATCGGCGACCGCGCGCCCTACACGGGAGCGAGCGGGAAGGACCGAATCAGCGACGGTACGACCCCAACGGTGCTGAGCGAGGTCAAGAACGTGAAACGACAGGGGTACACGCAGCAGATCAAGGACGCGGTGCAGTATGCAAAGGACTCGGACCGGCGATTCGACCTATACGTTCGATCGGACACCCACCTGACCGAACCACTCACCGATGCGATCAGGGCCGGTGATTACACATCAACACGATTCCAGGGATGTGAAGAATGAAGGCATCTGAGGCGGTGGAGGAAGCGAAGGCGGAGGGACGCCACGTCGACCCCAGGCCCGCGGGCTCGACGGAGGTCTCCGACGAGGAGCGCCCTATCGTCGACGACTTGCGCGCCATCGGGGTCGAGGTCACCGGCGTGCACCAGATCCGCAACAAGGCAGACCAGTACCCGGGTATGCGGGACGTGCTGTTCGAGCACCTGAGTCGCGGCGACTACTCGGACAACGTCCGTGCGGCGATGGCGGGGGCGCTGGGTGGCAAGAAGATCGGCAGTGGTTTCGCCCGGCTGGTCGAGCTCTACCGCAGTGAGGCGGTGGGGCACGTGAAGGAGCAGTACGCGGACTCCATCGCCCGCTGTGGACCAGAGCATCTGGAGGACGTCATCGAGCTGATTCGCGACCAGGCCCTCGGGCGTAGCAGGGTCCAGCTCGTCAAGGGGCTGACGAGGTCGAAGAAGCCCGAAGCGAAGCAGACCCTGCGCGACCTGAGGAACGACCCCGACCTGAAGGTGGAGATCGGCCGACGGCTCAAGGACTGACTGCCCACCCGCTGGCGCCGCGCCCGGCTCGCAAGCGCCCGGATCGGCCTCGGCACCCAGCCGGTCAGGCCTTGTCCGTCGTGAGCGTCGGCTTGGACTCCAGCCCGGTGAGGCCGTTCCACGCCAGGTTGACCACGTGTGCGGCCACCTCGTGCTTCTTGAACTTGCGCGAGTTGAGCCACCACTGACCGGTCAGCGCGATCATGCCGACCAGCATCTGCGCATACATCGGCGCGGCCTTGGGGTCGAGCTTGTGGCTCTTGAACTCCGCCGCGAGGATGTGCTCGACTTGGCTGGCGATGTCGCTCATCAGGCTCGCGAACGAGCCGGTGGCCTGGCCGGCCGGGCTGTCGCGCACAAGGATCCGGAAGCCGTCGGTCGAGGTCTCGACGTAGCCCAGCAGCGCCAGCGCGGCCCGCTCGATGATCTCGCGGGACGTGCCGCCCGAGGTCAGCGCGCCCTGCACCGAGGCGAGCAGGCTCTCGATCTCGCGGTCGACGACCACCGCGTAGAGCCCCTCCTTGCCGCCGAAGTGCTCGTAGACCACCGGCTTGCTCACCCCGGCGGACGCGGCGATCTCCTCGACCGTCGCCCCCTCGAACCCCTTGTCGGCGAAGTGCTTGCGGCCGATGCCGATCAGCTGCTCGCGCCGCTCACGACCCGTCATGCGGGACCGGGCGGCGCGGGAGGGCTTGTCTGTCGAAGGGTCGCTCACCAGGCCATTGTGCCCGGATGCCGGTGCCGACCGCCCACGCTCGGGCACCCGGGGCGGCGCAGGCGCGCGTCGCGCGGCTCGTTCGGTCCACTACCCTCGCCGGTATGCCGTGTGTTCAGCGCGCGCGGCGGTCCCCGGTTGGTCTGCTGGCAGGGCCCGCCTGACTTTGAATCAGGACAAGCGACGTAGGTTCGATTCCTACCCGGGGAGCTCGAAACGGCCGGACTCACGCGGCGCCCGCTCCTGCACCTGCGGGGAGCACGAGCGTGATCACGGCGCCGCCCTCGGGCGCGTTGGCGGCGCTCACTCGCCCGTGGTGTGCCTCGGCGACCGCCCGGACGATGGCCAGGCCGAGGCCGGTGCCGGCGTGGGGACCGGAACTGTGGAACTGCTCGAAGACCAGGGGCAGGTGACCGGCGGCGATCCCCATCCCGTCGTCGACGACCTCGACGAACACCTCGCCTGCAGCGGTGAGCCCGCGGAGCACGATCGAGCCGTCCTCGTCGGTGTGACGGACCGCGTTCTCGACGGCACTGTCGATCGCGACCTCCAGCCGTGACGGGTCGGCCCACACGCGCAGGGTGGGGCAGTCGACGCTCCAGCGCCGGCCAGGGGCGCCCGCGCGCCACCTCCGGGCGGTCCGCTCGAGCAGGGCTGCCAGGTCCACCTCCTCGGCGTGGATCGAGTCCTCGTCGGATTGTGCCAGCGCGAGCAGGCGGGCGGCGATGCACTCAAGCTTGTCGAGCTCGTCGAGGACGACCTCGATGTCCTCGACACCTTCGGGATCCTGCTGCTTCCCGCCGAGTAGCTCGGTGAAGCCGCGCGCGACCGTGATGGGCGTGCGTAGCTCGTGGGAGGCAAACCGGACGAACCGCCGCTGGCGCTCGCGGGCCTGGCGCTCGCTCTCGGCGAGCCGGTGGGCATCGGCCGCCGCAGCCATCCGGCGTCTGACGTGCCAGACCATGACGAGGAAGAGCAGCGCCATCAACGGGATCTCGGTGGTCTCTTCCCAGCCGATCACACCGTTGCGCGCGCGCACCACGAGCGGCACCCCGGTCACCACGGTCACGGCGAGGCAGGTCAGCCACATCATCCTCAGTGACCAAGGTCGTAGCCCGTAGACGACGGCGGTGCTGACCCAGACGAAGTGGAAGGGAATCGTCTCGGCCCCGACCACGACGTACATCAGGGCGGCGTTGATCCCGGCGAAAACGCCCCAAGCAGGCAGCAGCAGTCGCTCACGCGCTGAAGCAGTAGCCCACATTGCGCACCGTCTCGATGTGCCATCGGTCGATCTTCGCGCGGAGACGTCCGACGTAGACCTCGAGGACGTTGCTACCGGGGTCAAAGCAGAAGCCCCATACGTCTGACAACAGCTCGTCACGCGTGCACACCTCACCCGCCCGCTGCATCAGGTGCTGGAGCAGGATGAACTCCCGTTGCGACATCGTCGTCGAGCGAGGGCCGTCGTGGAGGACACGGCGTTGGAGGTCGAGCCGCATCGTGCCGACCTCCAGCCAGCGGGACGGCGCTGCAGCGGGAGCCTGCGCCAGCCGGGAGTCGACCCGGGCCAGGAGCTCAGCCACGGCGAAGGGCTTGGCCAGGTAGTCGGCCGCGCCGGCCCGTAGGCACTGCACCCGCGACTCGACGTCGCCCACCGCGGACAGGACCAGGACCCGCGCCCGGCTGTCCTGCGCCAGCAGCTCCCGGAGCACGGCGTGCCCGTCGATCCCGGGAAGCAGCAGGTCGAGGATGATCAGGTCGAAGTCGAGGCCCGCCGCCTTCAGCAGGGCCTCCTCACCGGTCCTCGCGGTCTCGACGACATGCCCCTGCGACTCCAGCGCGCGAGAGACAAACCGCGCGATCCGCGGCTCGTCATCGACCACGAGCAGATGTGCCACAGGCTCCTCCTTGGAGGTCACTGTGGAGGAGCCACCTTCGGAATACCTTTGAGTACCCGGGTGTGCTGGGAAACTTGCGGCCATCGCAACGGGCCGGGTGCACAACGCACCCGGCCCGCCCCCTTACGTGTGGCGCTCAGCTGACTACGCGGTAGCGCTCCATCATGCCGGCCACGATGTGGTCGTTGACGTGGCAGTGGAACAGCCAGGTGCCGGGGTCATCGGGCACCATGTCACTGACCATCATCATTCCGGGCTCGAGCTGGATCATGTCGCTGCGCATCCCGGCGGTCGTCACGGTGTTGCCGTGCCAATGCGGAGTGTGCAAGTCGACCTCGGTGCCGAGCGTGAACGTGTACCAGCGCACGCGCTGACCCACGCGAACGGTCTTCATCGGGCCGTTGCCGTAGACGTAGCCGTTGATGGAGTGCATCAGGTTGCTCTCCTCGAAGGCGTCCTCGTCGGCGGCCGGGATGCTGTGCGGCGCACCGGCCAGCACCTGGAGGTTCTTCTCGAGGTAGGGGCTCTCGTTCTCGTTCTCGACGGTGAAGTAGGAGAAGATCTCGCGGTCCACGTCGGTCGGCATGGCGGTCGCTGGGTCGGCCATCGCCTTGGCGGTGATCACCATCGGCCCGATCAGGCCCGCGTTGGTGTCGGCGACCTCGTCGGTGTGCGAGTGGTACATCCACAGAACCGAGGAGCCGTCCATCGGGCCTGGGCCGGCCCGCTCGGGAACGTCCCAGTTGTAGGTGTACGTCGTGCCCGGGGCCACTGCGTCGTCATCCTTGGCCGCCCCCGAGGTGCCGTCGGAGTATGGCGCACCTTCGCTGTTCTTCTTGTAGAAGACGCCGTGCGGGTGGACCGAGGCCGGGTACGGCGTGTTGTTGCGGAACACGACCTTGATGGTGTCGCCCACCGCGGCCCGGATCACCGGTCCGAGCATTCCGAGCGTGTCGTCACAGACGCGAGCCGTGACCGGGCACGATGCTGGTGTCGGGATCCGCTGAGTGAAGCTGGCATCGGTGTAGGCACGGTAGAGCGACTTCCAGTACGCGTGCCCGATCCGGTTGGGGCCCTGCTCGGTGAACACCTGCTGCTCGGGCGTGAACGCCTTGCCCGTGATGTCGTTCTTGCCGTCGGGCGCGTAGTCCCACAGCACCCGGTCTGCGGCGATGTAGTACGTGCGCAGCTGGCCGCTGCTCGCGGCGGCCGGCGCCGCCATGTGCTCTTGCTGGGCGAGTGGGGAGCCCGCGATCGCCGGCGCGCAGGCCGCCACGACGCTGACGGCCACCCCTGCGACCAGAACCCTCCAGATGATGCTTCCCCTGCCTGACATGTCCCGCTCCTCTCGACGATGCGATTGGCGTTCATGCTGGGCGCGAGTCGCCGTGGGGGCGCCGAACCTGAACGAGCCGTCATCTGACTGTCAGGTGATCGTCAGGTCACCTGTCGGGGTCAGGGCGCCACGCGAGGCGGAGTCGTGGCTTGTCCTCCTTGCCCGGGCCGTCGGAGACGCGGCTCCCACCCGGGGAGGCGTGTCGTCCGCCCAAGCCTGGGACCCAGAGGGGTCTGAGCGTGGCGGGCGGCACGGCGCCCGCTCGAGGTCGAGGACCCGGTTTTCTGAAACAGGCAACACCGGCCCCTCGGCTGGGCTCCAATGGATGGATGTTGCCGTCGCGGCGCGCTGCGGATGGCAACCAGGGTCCGACCATTCAGTCGGGATCGGGCCCGGTGGGGCTGCCGAGCCCTCGCGTCGTGCAGGAGGTGCGAGGGCTCGGGGGCCCACCGGCCTGCCGGAACGGGGGCGCGTCGGGCGCAAGGTTTCCAAAAGGCCGATGACCCACACTCAGGGGCAGGGTCACGAGCTCGCCTCAGGCGTGGCCGAGCGCATCCCGGGGTCACCCTGCATCGACCTCGGGACGCGACGAGCGCGTCCCGGGGTCGACCTGCAACGACCTCGGGACGCGCCCTCGGGCGGCTCCTGAGGCACGACGCCCGGGCGGCCGTCTCCTTCAGGAAGTGCCAGAGGCGCGGCTGACTGCGCCCTTGGCACTCCTGGCCCACAGCGGGAGGCGGGCCACCCGGCATCCACCCGAGGGGGGTGAGCCGGGCAGCGGTGGCGAGCCCCGACACTCGACGGGTGAGGAGCCACGCCGCCGGACGACCCGCACCCACCGACACCGGGGTCCAGGTGGGCCTGGTGGTGGCCGCCGCCCAGGTGTCGGGCACCTTCGCCCCTACCCTCGCCCCGCGCAGCGAGGTCGACCAGGGCGCGGTGACCGCCCTGTCGACCGGGCTGCACTACCTGCTCGCGCTCGGCACCCAGGACGCCCTGCAGGCGGTGGCCGCCGAGCTGGCCCACCTCCCCGTCGCCTCTCGGTGGTCCGACCCCGCCACCCGTCAGCGGGTGCTCGTCCTCGCAGCCGACCTCGCCGCGATTCCGCTGGGAATCGCCCTGCGGGGCGCGCTCCCGAACCGCCCGGGCGAGGCCATGCTGCGGGGGGCGGCCCGGCAGACCGGCTGGCGCACGGCATCCACAGGTGTTGCCGCGCTCTCGCTCGAGGCCGCACGCTCCGTGCTCCGCCTCCTCGACGACCGGCTGGATGCCGGGGGTCGCGTGGCGCGCCTGCCGGTGGCGGTGCCGCTCGGGTTGGGCATCGCGTTCGCCCTCGACCGCCGCCGTCGGGTGCCCCACGACGACGACGGCCGCCCGAACCCCCAGCCGCCCAAGCTCAGCAGGTCGCTGCTCGTGGCCGGGGGAGTGGAGGGCGGGCTCGCCGCGCTGGCCTACACCGAGCACCTGGTCGCCGCAGCCGTGGGGTGGCGCCTCGCCGCGCGGTTCCCCGGCGGGCCGCAGGTGTGGCGGCTGGCGACCCACGCGGCATCCGTCGGCGCCCTGGCGGCCGGCACCTCGGTGGTCTGGTCGCGAGCGATGCACTCGATCGAGGAGGGCGCCGCTGCCGAGGAGTCGGTGCTCGGCGAGGGCGACCCGACCCGCTGGCTCACCCCGACGATGAGCGGTGGCCCGGGCAGCCTCGTGCCGTGGAGCACCCTGGGCAAGGAGGGGGCACGCCACATGATCACGTGCGTTCGCACGGAGCCGGTGACCGAGCGCCCGGCCGGCGTGCCGGACGTCGACCTCTCGATCGTCACGGTGATGGGGACGCCCGCCGTGGCCTCGCCGGTGCAGGTGTTCGTCGGGCTGGACACCGCCCCGACGCCCGAGGAGCGGGTCGAGCTGGCCCTGGCCGAGATGGAGCGCACCGGCGCGTTCGACCGCTCGCTCCTGGTGCTGGTGTCACCGACCGGCCTGGGCTACGTCAACTACGTCGCGATGGCGGCCGCGCAGTACCTCACCCTCGGTGACGTCGCCTCGGTGACGGTGCAGTACTCGAACCGACCGTCCCCGCTGTCGCTGGGCCGCGTGGCGCGCGCCCGAGAGCAGAACCGGCTGCTCTGGCTGCGGGTGCTGGAGGAGCTGCGCCGCCGCCCGGGCCCGCGGCCACGGGTCGTGCTGTTCGGCGAGAGCCTGGGGGCGCACACCAGCCAGGACGTCTTCCTGCACTCAGGCACGCTGGGTCTCGAGGCGCTCGGTGTCGACCGGGCACTGTGGCTCGGCACGCCCTACGGCAGCGGGTGGATGCACGAGGTGACCGGCCCTCCGCGCCCCGACGTCGACAAGAGCCGAATCGCCGTGGTCAACGACATCGAGCAGCTGCACTCAGTGGCCGACCAACGCGGCGGCACCCCGCCGTACGTCCTGCTCAGCCACGACAACGACGGCGTGACCCGCTTCGGCGTCGACCTGCTCACGACCGCTCCGGCATGGCTCGGGCCGAACCGGCCCACGGTGGAGCCGGGGCCCGACGGGGCGAGCCCCCGCGGCATCCCGGTGCACCTGCGCTGGCGGCCCGTCACGTCGTTCTTCCAGACCCTCGTCGACATGAAGAACGCCATGCGGCCGGCGACCTGGGGGGCCTGGGGTCACGACTACCGGCCCGACCTGGCCGGGTTCGTCAGCGAGGTCTACGGGCTGCCGGCGTCGCCGGAGCAGCTGGCGCGGGTGGAGGCCGCTGTGCGCCAGCGCGAGGAAGCGCGCTGGGAGCTCTACCAGGAGGATTGAGCCGCAGCGGTTCTGGTCACTCTGGGTGCACGGTCCAGGCCCAGGCGGCGGCGAGGATGCCCAGCCCGTTGGTGGCCCAGTGCAGCAGGAAGGGCGCGACCAGGCTGCCGCTCTGGTCGCGCAGGACCGCGAACACCGCCCCGGCGAGCGCGGTGAACGCCACCGTGCCCACGACCTGACGGGCGAGGATGCCGGGTGCCACGCGCGCGCGGCCCGCGCCACTGCCAGCGGTGTCGCCCTCCGGGTCGGCGGCGTTGGCGCGCGCACCGTCGACCGCCGGCAGCACGTGCCACAGGCCGAACAGCGCCGAGGTGGCGATGGCCGCCCACAGGGTGCCGTGCTCGACGCCGACCAGCCCCCAGAGCACGCCACGGAACGCCACCTCCTCGAAGACGACGACACCCAGTGGCACGACGACGAAGGCCCGGCGCGCCGCCCGCAGCGGCCCGACGGCGTGCCGGGCGTCGAGGAAGAGGCCGCGCCAGGCCGGCACCGCGAGCCCGACGGCGTATCCGGCGATGACGAGTGCGACGGCCGCGCCGCCCCAGGCCAGGCCGGGGACGAGACTCTCGCGACCCAGCCCGAGCTGCGCCCAGCTCAGCCCGGCCCAGCGGCCCAGCAGCAGCAGGCCGCCGGCGAGCAGCGGCCCGGTGACCGGCTGCCAGCGTGACGGGCCGACGTGCACCCAGAGGTTGACGGCCGCGAGCACGACCAGGGTGGCGACCAGCGCGAGGGTGGTCGTCACCGGGTACGCGCCCGGGTCGCACTCGGCTGGCCCACGGCCGCCATGCTCGCACGCCGGGCCAACCGCCCCGGTGGCGCACCGAGAAGCCGGTGGGCTGTGACCCCGGAACGCCTCCCGCAGGAAGAGCCTCGGGACCAGGTGGGACCCCGCCCGGCACGCCGATGTCGTGGGTGATTGCCACACATCCGGAATGAAAACCACAAACACGGGTGCCCGTATCGCTTTACATGACCGGTTTTGAGTGGTTTGATGGTCCGAACGCGGCCCGACGAGGGGCCGCCGGTCAGGACGAGGGAGTCCGATGTACGCAGCGGAGCGGCAGCAACGGATCATGGCGGAGGCCCGCCAGGCCGGCCGGGTCGAGGTCACCAGCCTCGCCGACTCCCTCGGGGTCGCCGCCGAGACCGTCCGCCGGGACCTCACCGCGCTGGAGCGCCGCGGGTCGCTGCGCCGGGTGCACGGCGGTGCGATCCCGGTCGAGCGCCTCGAGCTCGAGCCCACCCTCGCCGCCCGCTCGGGTCGCCTCGCCGACGTCAAGCGGCGCATCGCCGCCCGGGTGCTCGACGAGCTGCCCGCCGGCGGCACGGTGCTCCTCGACTCCGGCTCCACCACGCAGAGCGTCGTGCAGCTGCTGCCGCCCGACCTCGACCTCACCGTGCTCACCAACTCCGTCTCGGCCGCCGCGGCCCTGTCGACCCACCCCGGCATCACGCTCTACCTGCTCGGTGGCCGGGTTCGCGGTGTGACCGGAGCCGCCGTGGGTGACTGGGCCACCAACGCCCTCGACGGCGTCGTCGTCGACGTCGCGGTGATCGGCACCAACGGCTTCTCGGTCGCCCGCGGGCTCACCACCCCCGACCAGGCAGAGGCGCTGGTCAAGGCCGCGATGGTGCGCTCCGCCCGCCGGGTCGTGCTCGCCACCGACTCCAGCAAGGCCGGTGACGACCACCTGCACCGGTTCGCCACCCTGGCCGACGTCGACCTCGTCGTCACCGACACCGACCTCGCCGACGACGTGGCCGCGGAGCTGCGCGCGGCCGGCCCCGAGGTCGTGACCGCATGATCGTCACCCTGACCCCCAACCCGAGCATCGACCGGGCGATCGTCATCGACGCCCTGCGCCGCGGCGAGGTGCACCGGGCCACCTCGAGCCGGGTCGACCCCGGGGGCAAGGGCGTCAACGTCTCGCGGGCGCTGGCCGCCCAGGGGAGCCCCACCATCGCCGTGCTCCCCGCGGGCGGCCCCGAGGGGCACCTCATGGAGGAGCTGCTCGACGCCGCCGGCGTCGCCCGCCGCAGCGTCCCGGTCGCCGGCGCCCTGCGGATGAACATCAGCGTGCTCGAGCCCGACGGCACCACCACCAAGCTCAACGAGCCCGGCCCGCAGCTCAGCCCGGCCGAGGTCGACGCCCTGCTCACCGCCACCCTCGAGGCCGCCGCCGGCGCCGACTGGGTCGTCGGCTGCGGCAGCCTGCCGCCCGGCGCCCCCACCGAGCTGTACGCCGCGCTGGTCACCCGGGTGCGCGAACGCGGCATCCGCGTCGCCGTCGACTCCTCCGGCACCCCGATGACCGCGGCCGTCGCCGCACGCCCGCACCTCATCAAGCCCAACCACGAGGAGCTCGCCGAGCTGGTCGGGCACCCGCTGCCCACCCTGGGCGACGTGCACGCCGCGGCCCGCGACCTGGTCGCCGACGGCATCGAGGTCGTCGCCGTGAGCCTCGGCGGCGACGGCGCCCTCCTCGTCACGGCCGACGAGCTGGTGCACGCCCGCGCCGGCATCACGGCCCCCCTGTCCACCGTGGGCGCCGGCGACTGCATGCTCGCCGGCCTGCTGCACGGTCTGTCGAGCGGCCGCAGTGCCGCCGACGCCCTGGCCGGTGCCGTCATCTGGGGCGCCGCCGCCGTCACCCTTCCCGGGAGCCGCGTGCCGGCCCCGCACGACCTCGACGGCATCTCCGTCGAGGTCACCCGCACCCCGAACCCGTCGCTCGTCCTGCACTGACCGAAAGGAACACCATGCCCCTCATCACCGACGAACAGGTCGTCCTCGACCTGACCGGTGCCGACCGCCACGAGGCCACCCGAGCCCTCGCGGAGCGGCTCGTGGCCAGCGGCCGCTGCACCGACCTCGACACCTTCCTCGCCGACGTCACCGAGCGCGAGAGCAAGATGGCCACGGGCCTGCCCGGCGGCATCGGCATCCCGCACGCCCGCAGCGCCGCCATCACCGAGCCCTCGCTCGTCTTCGGCCGCTCCACCGACGGCATCGACTGGGGCGCCAAGGACGGCCCGGCCACCCTGGTCTTCCTCATCGCGGCCCCGGAGGGGGGCGGCGACGCGCACATGCAGATGCTGCCCAAGCTCGCCCGCGCGCTGATGAAGAAGGACTTCAAGGCGGCCCTGGCCGCGGCCACCACCGAGGCCGAGGTCGTCGCCATCGTCGAGGAGCAGGTCTCACTCGACCCGCCGAAGGCCGCCCCGGCCGCGGCGGCGGCCACTGCGGCTGCAGCCACAAGCTCCGCTACGACGTCGGATGCCGCTGCCGCACAGTCCGACTCGTCCGCAGGTCACACCTCGGTCGCTGTCGACGACGGGCCCCGCTCGCTCACCCTCGTCGGCGTCACCTCGTGCCCCACCGGCATCGCCCACACCTACATGGCGGCCGAGTCGCTCGAGAACGCCGCGAAGGCCGCCGGTCACGTGATGAAGGTCGAGACCCAGGGCTCGGCGGGCACCACGCCGCTGAGCGCCGCCGAGATCGCCGCCGCAGACGCGGTGATCTTCGCGCACGACCTCCCGGTCAAGGACGCCGGCCGGTTCGCCGGAAAGCCGATCGTCGACGTGGGCGTCAAGAAGGGCATCTCCGACGGCCCGGCCCTCATCGAGGAGGCCGCGCTGATCGCCGCCCAGTGGCGCGCCCACCCGCAGCTGGCGGCCGAGGCCATGTCCGCCGGCCCGGCCGTGCAGGGCGGCCTGTCGACCAAGGTCGACAACGACGCCAGCGCCCTCACCAAGCTGCGCCAGTGGCTGATGACCGGGGTGTCCTACATGATCCCGTTCGTCGCCGCAGGCGGCATCCTCATCGCGATCTCGTTCATGCTCGCCCAGCTCGCGAACGGCACCCAGGGCACCCTCGACGTCGTCAAGTACGGGATCGGTGCCGAGGGCGCGTTCGACATCACCCAGAACTTCAGCCCGCTGAGCCTGATGTCGTGGGCCGCGCTCTGCTTCGTCATCGGGGGTGCCGCGTTCGGCTTCCTCGTGCCGATCCTGTCCGGGTTCATCGCCTTCGCGATCGCCGACCGGCCCGGTCTGGTGCCGGGCATCGTCGGCGGCTTCGTGGCCGCCGAGATGAAGGCCGGCTTCCTCGGCGGCCTGGTGACCGGTCTGGTGGCGGGGTTCATCGCCCGCTGGATCTCGGGCTGGAAGGTGCACAAGGGCGTGCGCGGCGTCATGCCGGTCGTCGTCATCCCGCTGCTGTCGACGTTCATCACCGTGGGGCTGTTCATCACCCTCCTGGGGCCGCCGCTCGTCAACCTGAGCGAGGGCCTCACCAGCGCCCTGAACAGCATGAGCGGCACCAGCGCGATCCTGCTCGGCGCCATCCTCGGCGCGATGATGGGCTTCGACCTCGGGGGCCCGATCAACAAGGTCGCCTACGCCTTCGCCACCGCCGGCCTCGCCGGCGCCGGTGCGGCATCTGACAGCCCCCAGCTGAAGATCATGGCTGCCGTCATGGCCGCCGGCATGGTGGCCCCGCTCGCCATGGCGCTGTCGACCACCCTTCGCCCGCAACTGTTCTCGGAGCCCGAGCGCGAGAACGGCAAGGCGGCCTGGCTGCTCGGCTTCTCGTTCATCTCCGAGGGCGCCATCCCGTTCGCCGCCGCCGACCCGGTGCGCATCATCGTCTCGTCGGTCGTCGGCTCCTCGATCACCGGTGCGCTGGCGATGGCCTTCAGCCTCGGCCTCCGCGCCCCCCACGGCGGCATCTGGGTGCTGCCGATCATGGGCAGCCTCAGCCAGATGGCGCTGTTCCTCGTCGCCCTGGCCGTCGGGGTGGTCGTCATGGCCGGCATCGTCATCGCCCTGAAGTCCCGCGACAAGCACCTCGCCGAGGTCGACGCGGTCGCCACCGTCTGAGCAGCGGGAAGCGGACGGCATCCGTCGTCCGGATGCCGTCCGCGCCCCGCCCCGTAGCACCTCCCGTTCCCCTAGCGTCACCCGCACGGCCCACCGCACCACGACCACCCAAGGAGCACCCTCATGGCACAGCGCACCGTCACCATCGCCTCGTCCGTCGGCCTGCACGCCCGCCCGGCCGCCCTGTTCGTCGAGGCGGCGAGCGAGACCGGCCTCGACGTCGAGATCGGCCGGCCCGGTGAGGACGCCGTCGACGCGACGAGCATCCTCGGGGTCATGGCCCTGGGCGCCACCCACGGCGAGGAGGTCGTGCTCACCGCCGAGGGCGACGGTGCCGACGAGGCGCTCGACGGCCTGGTCGCCCTCCTGTCCCGCGACCTCGACGCGGAGTGACCCGGTGACCGTGACGGAGACCCGGCAGGGCATCGGGGTCAGCCCCGGCTCGGCCTACGGGCCGGTGGTGCAGGTGGCGCCGCCGGTGCGGCCCCCGGCCGACGAGCCTGCCGTCGACGACCGCGAGGCGGCGCTGGCCGACGTGAAGGCGGCCTTCGAGTTCGTCGCACAGGCGCTCGAGGGCAAGGCCCGGCACGCCGACGACACCGCCCAGCAGATCCTCAAGGCCACGGCGCTCATCGCCCGCGACAAGGGGCTCGTCAAGGCCGCCGACAAGCAGCTGGCTGCCGGGCGCGGCCGCGCCACGGCCATCGCCAACGCGGTCGAGGAGTACTGCACCCAGTTCGAGGCGCTCGGTGGCTACTTCGCCGAGCGGGTCACCGACCTGCGCGACGTCGGATCCCGGGCAGTCGCCGCAGTGCTCGGCTTGGCGGCACCGGGCGTGCCCGACTTCTCGGAGCCGAGCGTGGTCGTGGCCGAGGACCTCGCGCCGGCCGAGACGGCCACCCTCGACCGCTCCCTGGTGGTCGGCATCGTCACCCAGGCGGGCGGGCGCACCAGCCACACCGCGATCCTGGCGGCCCAGATGGGCATCCCGGCGGTGGTCCAGCTGTCCGGTGCGACCGGCATCCCCGCTGGCACGCCGGTGGCCCTCGACGGCGACACCGGCGAGGTGACCATCGCCCCCGACATCGCCCTGGTCGAGGCGCAGAAGGTGCGTCGCGAGAAGCGGGCCGAGGCGCTGTCCGCCGGGAGGGGGCCGGGTCTGACCCGCGACGGCACGCACATCGCGCTGTTGGCCAACATCGGCGGCGTGCAGGACGCCGAGGCCGCGGGCGCCCTCGACCTCGAGGGCGTCGGGCTGTTCCGCACCGAGTTCGTCTTCCTGTCGGCCGACAAGGCTCCGACGGTCGACGAGCAGGCAGAGATCTACCGAAAGGTGTTCGCGCCGTTCGGTGGCCGGCGTGTGGTCGTCCGCACGCTGGACGCCGGGGCAGACAAGCCGCTGGCCTTCGCCGACCTGGGGCCGGAGGAGAACCCGGCCCTGGGCCGGCGCGGGCTGCGGCTGTCGGCCGAGCGGCCCGAGCTGCTCGACGCCCAGCTCGAGGCGCTCGCCGTGGCGGCCAAGGACACCGGCGCCGACGTGCGGGTGATGGCGCCGATGGTGGCCACCGTCGAGGAGGCCGCCTGGTTCGCCCGGCGGGTGCGCGAGAACGGCCTGCCCAAGGCCGGGGTGATGATCGAGGTGCCCGGGGCGGCCCTGCGGTCGGCCCACGTGCTCGCCGAGGTCGACTTCGGCAGCCTCGGCACCAACGACCTGGCCCAGTACACGATGGCCGCCGACCGGATGCAGGGCGAGCTCAGTGACCTGCTCGACCCGTGGCAGCCGGCGGTGCTCGACGTCGTCGCAGCCGCCTGCGACGGTGCCCGGCGGGTGGGCCGCCCGATCGGGGTCTGCGGTGAGTCTGCCGGTGACCCGCTGCTCGCGCTGGTGCTCGCCGGGCTCGGGGTGTCGAGCCTGTCGATGGCGCCGAGCAAGGTGCCGGTGGTGCGCCTGGCGCTCTCGCTGCACTCACTGCCCGAGTGCCAGGGGCTCGCGACGGTCGCCCGCGAGGCGCACACCGCCAAGGACGCCCTGGAGGCCGTGCGCTCCCGGGCCCGAGCGGAGCTCACCGACCTGCTCTGAGCACCCCGAGCATCCTCGCCTCGAGTGCGGAAGTGGTTGCCAGAGCGACCACTTCCGCACTCACGGCATCCGAGTGAATTCCTGAGGGGTCAGGCGTCGAGGAGCGGCACGGCAACGTCGCTGCCGCCCTGCCGGGTCAGCCGCTCGCGCACCTGCACCAGCATCGGCACCGGTGCGAACCCGCCGGCCAGCAGGGCCTCCCCCTGCACGAACCCGTTGCTCGCCCGCAGCATCGCCTTCGGCGCGAACCCGAAGGCCCGCCCGAGCTCCTCGATGTCGTCGGGGCTGTTCATCCGCATCAGCATCAGGTTGTCGCACTGGCTGAGGATCTGCGGGTGGATCTTCGATGGCCGCTGCGACGACAGCAGCAGCCACAGGCCGTACTTGCGGCCCTCGGCGGCGATCTGGATGAGGCGCTCGAGCAGTCGCTGCGCCACGGGGCTCGAAGGCTCGGTGCCGCAGAGGTTGTGGGCCTCGTCGATGACGAGCAGCGTCGGCACCCGACGGTCGCGCTGGGCCCAGAGCTCGTCGACGACCTCGAGGCAGACGGCGACGGGCTCGGCGGGGTCGCCGAACCCACCGAGGTCCATCACCGTGACGCCGTTGCCACCGGTGACGACGTCGGCGGCGGACGGCAGGTCGCGGGCCCACACCTGCCACTCGAGCATCCCGAGGTTCTCCATCCGCCGAGCCAGCGACTGCTGGCCCGGGGTGCCGGAGCGCAGCGCGGCGAGCATGGCGCCCATCTCCGTCGTCGGGCCGATCTGCGTCAGGAAGCTGATGAAGGCGTTGTACTCGTCCTGGTCGTGCACCGGGTCGAGCTGCAGGGTGGCGGCCTGCGCCTGTCGGGTCATCGTGCGGAACCGCATCCGCAGCGGCTCGGCGCCCTCGGTGCGGGTGGAGTCGCTGCGCAGCACCTTCACGTCGCGCTCGGCGATCCGCCGGGCGTCCTCCTCGGCCACGCCGGGCAGGGTCGAGCCGAGGTGCACGAAGTCGGCGTTGGGGTCGAAGACCGCCATCCGCAGGTCGGTCTGCAGCAGCAGCCGCTCGAGCAGCACGCCGAGGGCGTAGGTCTTGCCCGAGCCACTCTGGCCGCAGAGGAAGGTGTGCCGGTTGAAGCCGCCGGCCCGCAGGCTGGCCTCGGCACCGACGTCGCCGGTGCGCCACGTGCCGATCGTCATCGTCCCGGCCGGTGCACCGTGCAGGCCGTCGAGCTCGCCTGGCACGGCCAGCGCCAGCGCCGCGTCGCGGAACGGTGGACGCTGCCCGCGCTGCACCGACCCGCTCTCGCCCAGGCTGCCGATGACGACGCCCACGCCCCGCAGCGGCTCGTCGCCCTGTGACTCGGCGATGTCGAGGACCTGCCCGAGCAGGCGGACCCCGTTCGTGGTGGTGAGCACGACCATGTCGCCCGCCGCCACGCCGTCGGTCGGGCCGAGCCAGAACGTGAAGGCCCGCCCGTCGCGTGACTCCGCGACCATGTCGTTCGCCGTTGCCGTCACCGGGTGCTCCTCTCGCGGCCCACGGGCCGGGGCGGCCGTGTCGACGTGGTGCCAGGGACATCATGGCGGATGCCGTCCACGCGCCGCCCCGCCCGACGGTGGGCCCGCCCGCGACCGGTAGCATGACGGGCGTCCCGTGGCACCCCGCAGCACGTCTGGAGCCCTCGCGCGTGAGCACCCCCCGCCCGGCCGCCGTCATCGTCCTCGCTGCCGGCGAGGGCACCCGGATGAAGTCGGCGACACCCAAGGTCCTGCACCCGATCGGCGGGGTCACCCTCGTCGGCCACGCCATCCGGGCCGCGCGGGCCACCGGCGCCGAGCACGTCGGGGTGGTGGTGCGCCACGACCGCGACCGGGTCGTCGCCGTGTGCGCCTCGATCGACGCCGACCTGGTCTTCGCCGACCAGGACGACGTCAAGGGCACCGGCCGGGCCGTCGAGTGCGGGCTGCTGGCCCTGCCCGCCGACCTCGCCGGCACCGTGCTGGTCACCAGCGGCGACGTGCCGCTGCTCACCGGCGCCACCCTGGTCGAGCTCACCCGGGCCCACGCCGAGAGCGGCTGTGCGGTGTCGGTCGTCACCGCGCACCTCGCCGACCCGACGGGGTACGGCCGGGTTGTGCGTGGTGACGGCGGGCGGGTCGAGAAGATCGTCGAGCACAAGGACGCCACCGACGCCGAGCGCGCCCTCACCGAGATCAACTCCGGCATCTACGCCTTCGACGCCGACGTGCTGCGCGACGCGCTGGCCCACGTCGGCACCGACAACGCGCAGGGCGAGAAGTACCTCACCGACGTCATCGCCATCGCCCGGGCCGGCGACCACCCCGTGCGGGCCCACGTGCTCGACGACCTCTGGCAGACCGAGGGCGTCAACGACCGCGTGCAGCTGGCGGCCGTCGGCCGTGAGCTCAACCGCCGGGTCTGCGAGGCGCACATGCGCGCCGGCGTCACCATCGTCGACCCGGCCACCACCTGGATCGACGTCGACGTGAGCATCGGCCAGGACACCACCGTGCTGCCCGGCACCCAGCTGCTCGGTGCCACGAGCATCGGTGCCGATGCCGTGGTCGGCCCCGAGGTCACGCTCACCGACACCGAGGTCGGCGACGGCGCCCAGGTCACCCGGGCCGTGGCGAACCTTGCAGTGATCGGCGCCGGGGCCACCGTCGGCCCCTACTCGTACCTGCGACCCGGCACCCGGCTCGGGGCCCGCGGCAAGATCGGCGGCTTCGTCGAGACCAAGAACGCCCACATCGGCGAGGGCGCCAAGGTGCCCCACCTGTCGTACGCCGGTGACGTCACCATCGGCGAGGGCGCCAACATCGGCGCCGGCACGATCTTCGCCAACTACGACGGCGTCGCCAAGCACCACTCCACCGTCGGGCGGTACTCCTTCGTCGGGTCGAACTCCGTTGTCGTCAGCCCCGTCACGGTCGGCGACGGCGCCTACGTCGCTGCCGGCTCCGCCCTCACCACCGACGTCGAGCCCGGCCAGATCGCCATCGCCCGCGGCCGCCAGCGCAACATCGACGGCTGGGTGGCACGCGCCCGGGCCGGCACCAAGACCGCCGCGGCCGCGGAGGCCGCGGGCGCCCGGCATCCCGAACCCGAGCAGCCGACCACCCCGGAAGGTTCCCACCAGTGAGCCACAACCGACCGCCGTCCGCGAACATCCGGAAGCGGCCGAAGAAGCAGATGATGCTCTTCTCGGGGCGCGCCAACCCCGGTCTCGCACAGGAGGTTGCGGCGCAGCTGGGCACCGAGCTCGTGCCGACCAGTGCCTACGACTTCGCCAACGGCGAGATCTACGTGCGCTTCGAGGAGTCGGTGCGGGGGTCCGACGCGTTCGTCATCCAGAGCCACACCAACCCGATCAACGAGTGCATCATGGAGCACCTGCTCATGGTCGACGCGCTCAAGCGCGCCAGTGCCAAGCGCATCACCGTGGTCATGCCGTTCTACGGGTACGCCCGCCAGGACAAGAAGCACCGCGGCCGCGAGCCGATCAGCGCCCGGCTGATGGCCGACATGTTCAAGACCGCCGGGGCCAACCGGCTGATCTGCGTCGACCTGCACACCGACCAGATCCAGGGCTTCTTCGACGGACCGGTGGACCACCTGATGGCGATCCCGATCCTCAGCGAGTACGTCGCCACGAAGTACGGCGACCAGGACCTCGCGGTCGTGTCGCCTGATGCCGGCCGCATCAAGGTCGCCGAGCAGTGGTCGAAGCGGCTCGGCGGGGCGCCCCTGGCGTTCATCCACAAGACGCGAGACATCAACCGGCCCAACGAGATGGTGGCCAACCGCGTCGTCGGCCTCGTGCGCGACCGGGTGTGCGTGCTCGTCGACGACATGATCGACACCGGCGGCACCATCACCAAGGCCGCCGACGCGCTCATGGCCGACGGCGCCAAGGCCGTCGTCATCGCGGCGACCCACGCGATCCTCAGCGAGCCGGCCGTCCAGCGCCTGCGCGACTGCGCCGCGGAGGAGGTCATCGTCACCAACACGTTGCCGATCCCGCCCGAGAAGGAGGTCGACGGCATCACGGTGCTCTCGATCGCCCCGCTCATCAGTGCCGCGATCAAGGAGGTCTTCGAGGACGGCTCGGTCACGAGCCTCTTCGGCGGCCGCGCCTGACTGTCTCGCCGGGTCAAGATCGACCGATAGGTCACTTCGGGTACGCCGTGCTTGGGTCGCGCTTCGCCTGACCGCTGCGCGGTGGGATGCCGTGCACGCACCTCCCGTTGTTCGTGACCGCTCCGCTCCTGCCGGGAGCACGGACCCGAGTCGGGGAGGTGCGCACGGCATCCGGGGTGGTTGTTTACGAATGCGGAGTCAGGAGCACTTCGCGCAGTCAGGGGCGTATACGGCCCTGAGCCGGCGAAGTCGTCCTGACTTCGCGAGATCCTTTGCCGGAGTGGAGGGCCCGAGGGCTGCGTGCTCCACGTGGGGGTTGCGGTCAGGTCGTGGCGGCCTTGCGGGCTCGGTAGGCGGCGACGTTGGCGCGGGTGCCGCAGGTGCCGTCGCAGAACTTGCGCGAGCGGTTCTTGCTGAGGTCGACGAGCAGGTCCTCGCAGTCGTCGCCGGCGCACACCTTGAGGCGGTCGGTCTCGCCGGCGCGGATGACGTCGACCAGTGCCATCCCCACCTCGACCGCGATCCGCTGGGCCAGGGGCGCGTCGTCGGAGGTGGCGTGCACGTGCCAGCCGAACGCCCCGTGCCGCACCAGCCGGGGGAGCGCGTGGCCCTCCTCGAGCAGGGAGTTCGCCGCGTCGACCAGGCCGTCCTCGTCGCGACCCCAGATCTCGCGCAGCCGCGGGCGCAGCGCGCGCACGGCATCCACCTCGGTCGGGCTCGTGGGCCGGGCGCCGGTCCACTCCCAGCGGTCCATCCAGGCCAGCAGGGCCGGCAGGTCGGGAAGCTGCTCGCGGTCCTCGTCACCGAGGGCGGGCCCGGTGTTGGCCAGGGCCGCGGCGTGCATCAGGGTCACATCCGTGTCATGAGTGAAAACCATCTTGACTCCTGACACGTGCCGGGCATACCGTCATGGGCAACAGCATACTTTGCTCCTGACATACCGGTCGGAGCCACACGCAGGGAGGGAACCGATGGTCGACGCGATGAGGCGACACCTGGGCCTCGGCCTGGTCGCGATGCTGCTGTCGAGTGCGGCGTTCGGCACGTCCGGTCCGTTCGCGAAGTCGCTGATGCAGGCGGGCTGGTCGCCGGGCGCGGTCGTGCTGGCCCGCATCACCGGCGCCGCGATCCTGCTGATGCCGTTCGCGCTCTGGAGCCTGCGCGGCCAGTGGCGCTCGATCCGCCGCGAGCTGCCGCGGGTCGCGCTCTACGGCACGCTCGCCGTCGCCGCGGCCCAGCTCGGCTACTTCCAGGCCGTCTCCCGCATGGACGTCGGCATCGCCCTGCTCATCGAGTACCTCGGCATCGTGCTCGTCGTGCTGTGGGTCTGGGCGCTCACCCGCCAGCGGCCGCACCGGCTCACCGTGGTCGGCATCGTGCTGGCCCTGGCCGGCCTCGCCCTCATCCTCGACATCACCGGCCAGACCACCCCGCCGCTGTCCGGCGTGCTCTGGGGCCTGGTCGCGGCCGCTGGCCTGGCCGGGCACTACGTGCTCGCAGCAAGGCCGACCGCCATCCCCTCGACCGCCTTCGCCGGGCTGGGCCTGGCCGTCGGTGCCGTCGCGCTCGCGGCCCTCGGGCTGGTCGGGGTGCTGCCGATGACCGTCGGCGACTCGACCGTGCAGGTGGCGGGGGCCGGCATCCCGGCCTGGCTGGCGCTGGCCGAGCTGGTCGTCATCGCTGCCGCCTTCGCCTATGTTCTGGGCATCGTCGGCGCCCGGCTGCTCGGCTCGACCCTGGCGTCGTTCGTCGGCCTCACCGAGGTGCTCTTCGCGGTGCTCTTCGCCTGGCTGCTGCTCGCCGAGCTGCCCGGCGTGCTGCAGCTCGTCGGCGGGGCGGTCCTGCTCTCGGGTGTCGTCGCGGTGCGGCTCGGGGAGCGCGACCTGGCCCGCACGGCGCAGGCCCGGGATGCCGCCGCCCAGACCGATTTAGACGTTCACTCCACCGTCGCCTAGACTCGGGGGGTTGCCTCGGCGAGGGACGTCGCACCGGACAGAGCTGTCCGGTTCAGGCCGCGCAAGCGGTCGACGCATCCGTGATCGACGCTGGCGGACGCAGATCCGGTGGATCCGCGGGCCGTACGCGCGCCACGTTCGGTGCCACGTCCCGCGTCGAGGACCGACTGCCTCATCCGACTTCGACTCCCCAGGAGCGCACGTGTCCGACAACAACAAGCTCGTCGCCGAGACCCGCACCCAGTTCGGCAAGGGTGCCGCGCGAAAGATCCGCCGCGACAACAAGATCCCCGCCGTGATGTACGGCCACGGCAGCGAGCCGGTGCACATCACCCTGCCCGGCCACCAGTCGATGCTCGCGCTGAAGCAGAGCAACGCCCTGCTCACCATCGTCGTCGACGGCAAGGAGCAGCTGGCACTGGCCAAGGACGTGCAGCGCGACCCGATCAAGCCGGTCATCGAGCACATCGACCTGGTCATCGTCAACAAGGGCGAGAAGGTCACCGTCGACGTCAACGTGCACGTCGAGGGCGATGCCGCTCCCGAGACCGTCGTCACCACCGACCACACCAGCCTGCAGCTCGAGGTGCTCGCCACCGACATCCCCGAGAGCATCACCGTCTCGGTCGAGGGCCTGAAGGCCGGCACCCAGATCCTGGCCGGTCAGGTCGAGCTGCCCGAGGGCGCCACCCTGGTCACCGACGCCGAGGCGCTGGTCGTCAACATCACCGCGCAGGTCTCCGAGGAGGCCCTCGAGGCCGAGCTGGCCGAGGCCGAGGCCGAGGCCGGCATCGAGCGCGAGGAGTCCGACGAGGAGGCCGGCGAGTCCGGTGCCGCCGCCGAGGGCGAGAAGGCCTCCGACGAGGCCTGATCCACCCGGGGGCGCCACGCCCCCGCCGCACCACCGCCTCAGGGCCCGGTCCGCACGGACCGGGCCCTGAGCCGTCTTTACGCTCACGGCATACTGGACCGGTGAGCGACTCCGGACCCTGGCTCGTCGTCGGGCTGGGCAACCCCGGCCCGACCTACGCGGGCAACCGACACAACGTCGGCGCCATGGTGGTCGACGAGCTCGCCCGGCGCCACGGCTCCCAGCTGAAGACGCACAAGGCCCGAGCAGTGGCAGCCCAGGTGCGGCTCGGCACCGGCCCCGGCGGCATCCCCGGCCCGCCGGCCGTCATCGCGGTGCCCAACTCCTACATGAACGAGTCCGGTGGCCCGGTGTCAGCGCTGCTCCGCTTCTTCTCGGTGCCGGTCGAGCGGCTGGTGGTGGTGCACGACGAGCTCGACATCGACGCCGGCTCGGTGCGGCTCAAGCGCGGTGGTGGCGAGGGCGGCCACAACGGGCTGCGCTCGATCAGCGCCTCGCTGGGCACCAAGGACTACCACCGGGTGCGGGTCGGCATCGGTCGCCCGCCGGGGCGCATGGATGCCGCTGACTTCGTGCTGCGCGACTTCTCGCCCACCGAGCGCAAGGAGCTGCCCTTCCTGCTCGACGACGCCGCGGATGCCGTGGAGTCCCTCGTCGCGCTCGGGCTCCTCGACGCGCAGCAGCAGGTGCACGCCCCTCGATGACCTGAACCCGCGAGGGGTACCCGGGAACGGTTGCCACTGTGGTCGCTCTTGGCAACCTTCAGGGCAGGTGGCATGACGCTGCTCGACGCAGTGCGCATCGCGCGGCGATTCTGGCTGACGATCACGGCCTGCATCCTGCTCGGCGTCGCCCTCGGTGCCGACGGTGCAACCTTCGGCACCGAATGGTCCGGCTGAGCGGCTGACACCACCGCTTCCCGGGTGGGCGGCGGCGGCCTCGTCGTGGCCCGTCGCGCCCGTCGAGCGATGACGGGGCTGTCGGCCCGCGCCACTAGGCTGTGACGAATGCCGTCGTTGTCCGCCCTGCGCTCCCGGGTCGCCGCCCTCCCGGGCACCGCCCGACTCGTCGAGGCCCTCGCGGTCCCCTCGGCGGAGGTCGTCGCGGCGGCCCCCGCCGGAGCCCGCCCCATCCTCGTGTCCGCGCTATCCCCGACCCGCACCGGGGCGCCGGTGCTCGCCGTCACCGCCACCGGTCGCGAGGCCGAAGACCTGCACGCCGCACTCCAGTCGAGCCTCGGCTCCGGGGCCGTCGCGCTGTTCCCTTCCTGGGAGACCCTCCCGCACGAGCGGCTCAGCCCGCGCAGCGACACCGTCGGCCAGCGACTGTCGGTGCTGCGCCGGCTGTCCCACCCCGAGACCGGCGACGACACCCACGGTGCGCTGTCGGTCGTCGTGGCGCCGGTTCGCGCGGTGCTCCAGCCGATCTCCAGGGGGCTGGGCGACCTCAAGCCCGTCGCGCTCCAGGCCGGCGACGACGTGCCGCTCGAGCAGGTCGTCGAGGCCCTGGCGGCCGCCGCCTACGCCCGCACCGACCTCGTCGAGCGCCGCGGAGAGTTCGCGGTGCGCGGCGGCATCCTCGACGTCTTCCCGCCCACCGAGGAGCACCCGCTGCGCCTGGAGTTCTGGGGCGACACCGTCGAGGAGATCCGCTGGTTCAAGGTCGCCGACCAGCGCTCGCTCGAGGTGGCCGAGCACGGCCTGTGGGCGCCGCCGTGCCGCGAGCTGCTGCTGACGGATGCCGTGCGCGCCCGGGCCGCGACGCTGGCCGACCAGCTGCCGGGCGCGGCCGACCTGCTCGAGAAGCTCGCCCAGGGCATCGCCGTCGAGGGCATGGAGTCGCTGGCCCCGGCCCTCGTCGACGGCATGGAGACCCTGCTCGACCTGCTGCCCGAGGGCGCCGTTCTCGTCGCCTGCGACCCCGAGCGGGTGCGCACCCGCGCCCACGACCTCACGGCCACGAGCCAGGAGTTCCTCGACGCCGGCTGGGCCAACGCCGCGAGCGGCAACGCCGTGCCCATCGACCTCGCCTCGGTGCTCGGCACGGCATCCTTCCGCACCCTGGCCGAGCTGCGTCAGCAGGCTCGCGAGCTCGGGGTGCGCTGGCTCGACCTCACGCCGTTCGCGGGCGACGACGAGGGCGACACCCTCGACCTCGGCCTCGAGATGGCGCCCACGTTCCGCGGCGACACCGATGAGGCCGTCGCCGAGCTGCGCCGCCTCGTCGCCGACGACTGGGAGGTGCTGGTCGCCACCGAGGGCCCCGGTCTGGCCAAGCGCATCACCGAGGTGCTCGCCGAGCACGACGCCCCGAGCCGCCTGGTGGCCACCGAGGCCGAGCCGGTGCACGGCCTGATCACCGTCACCACGGGCGCCGTCGGCCCCGGCTTCCTGGCGCCCGGCTCCCGCCTCGCGGTCATCACCGAGACCGACCTCACCGGCTCGGCCGGCGGCTCGGGCACCTCGACCAAGGACATGCGGCGGATGCCGTCGCGGCGCCGCAACCAGGTCGACCCCCTCCAGCTGCGCCCGGGCGACTTCGTGGTGCACGAGCAGCACGGTGTGGGCCGGTTCGTCGAGATGATGCAGCGCACCGTCGCCGGCGCCACCCGCGAGTACCTCGTGCTCGAGTACGCCCCGGGCAAGCGCGGCCACCCCGGCGACCGGCTCTACGTGCCCACCGACCAGCTCGACCAGGTGACCCGCTACGTCGGCGGCGAGCAGCCCACCCTCAACAAGATGGGCGGGTCCGACTGGCAGCAGACCAAGAGCCGCGCCAAGCGCTACGTCAAGCAGATCGCCGCCGAGCTGATCCGCCTCTACTCCGCACGGATGGCGACCTCCGGGCACGCCTTCCCGCCGGACACCCCGTGGCAGCGTGAGCTCGAAGACGCGTTCGCGCACGTCGAGACCCCCGACCAGCTGAGCACCATCGACGAGGTCAAGGCCGACATGGAGCGCCCGGTGCCGATGGACCGCCTGGTCTGCGGCGACGTCGGCTACGGCAAGACCGAGATCGCGGTGCGCGCGGCGTTCAAGGCGATCCAGGACGGCAAGCAGGTCGCCATCCTGTGCCCCACCACGCTGCTGGTGCAGCAGCACGCCAACACCTTCGCCGAGCGGTATGCCGGGTTCCCGGTGGTCGTGCGCGCGCTCTCCCGTTTCCAGACCGACCGCGAGGCCAAGGCGGTGCTCGACGGCCTGGCCGACGGCACCGTCGACCTGGTGATCGGCACCCACCGCATCCTGGGCAAGGAGGTGCGCTTCAAGGACCTCGGACTGGTCGTGATCGACGAGGAGCAGCGCTTCGGGGTCGAGCACAAGGAGCAGCTCAAGGCCCTTCGCACCTCGGTCGACGTGCTCGCGATGTCGGCCACGCCGATCCCGCGCACGCTCGAGATGGCCGTGACCGGCATCCGCGAGATGTCGACCCTGCAGACCCCGCCCGAGGAGCGCCACCCGGTGCTCACCTACGTCGGCGCCTACGACGAGAAGACCCTCACTGCGGCGATCCGGCGCGAGCTGCTGCGCGAGGGCCAGGTCTTCTTCGTGCACAACAAGGTGTCGACCATCGAGAAGGCCGCGGCCCGCATCCGCGAGCTCGTGCCCGAGGCCCGCATCGCGGTGGCGCACGGCAAGATGGGCGAGCACAAGCTCGAGCAGGTGGTGCTCGACTTCTGGGAGAAGCGGTTCGACGTGCTGGTGTGCACCACGATCGTCGAGACCGGCCTCGACATCTCCAACGCCAACACCCTGATCGTCGAGCGGGCCGACCGGCTCGGGCTCTCGCAGCTGCACCAGCTGCGCGGCCGGGTCGGCCGTGGGCGCGAGCGCGCCTACTCCTACTTCCTCTACCCGCCCGAGGTGCCGCTCACCGAGACGGCGCTCGACCGGCTGCAGACCATCGCCAGCAACACCGACCTCGGCTCGGGCATGCAGGTGGCGATGAAGGACCTCGAGATCCGTGGCGCCGGCAACCTGCTCGGCGGCGAGCAGTCCGGCCACATCGCCGGCGTCGGGTTCGACCTCTACGTGCGGCTCGTCGGTGAGGCTGTCGCCGACTTCCGCGGAGACAGCGACGACAGCCCGACCGAGATCAAGATCGAGCTGCCGGTCGACGCCCACCTGCCGCACGACTACGTGCCGCACGAGCGGCTGCGCCTCGAGATGTACAAGAAGCTCGCCGCCGTGGTCGACGAGGCGCAGCTCGCCGACATCGAGGCCGAGCTGGTCGACCGCTACGGCGCGCCCCCCGAGCCGGTGCGCAACCTGCTCGAGGTCGCCCGCCTGCGCACGGTGGCGCGGGCCGCCGGCATCGGCGACATCAGCCTCCAGGGCAACCACGTGCGGTTCGGGCCGCTCGAGCTGCGCGAGAGCCAGGAGCTGCGCCTCCAGCGGCTCTACCCCCGCTCGATCGTCAAGCACACGCTCGGCACCATCCTGGTGCCCAAGCCGATGACGGCTCCGGTCGCCGGGCGCCCGTTGCGCGACCGCGAGGTGCTCACCTGGGCTGGTGACGTCATCCGCTCGGTCGTCATGGACAATGTGGGGCAGGCCGCCCGGGTGGCCACCGCCCGCTCCTAGCGGGACCGACCTCGAAAGGACTGCTCGTGACTCTCTCGGTTCGTCGCTCCATGGCGGCGCTCACCGTCGGTGCCGCGCTCGCGCTGGCCGGCTGTGGCGGCCCCGCCGGGCCCGACCGGGCCGCCGTCGTCGAAGGACAGGTCATCTCCGAGACGGCGGTGCAGTCGGCGATGTCGGAGATCAACTCGATGAACCCCGCGCTGCTGCAGGACAAGCTCACCCCCACCGGCACCCTCACCGCGCTGGTGCAGGCCCCCGTGGTGCTGAGCTACCTCAGCGACCTCGGGGTGAAGGTGTCCGACTCGGTGGCGACGGCCGACGCCCAGAAGCGTGGCGTCAGCAACCCCTCCGAATCCACCCTCGAGATCCTCAAGTTCGCCTCGGCCATCGGCCTGGCGCAGAACGAGGGCAAACTCACCGAAACCGACGCGCAGGCCCTGACGCAGAAGCTGCAGGGCCTGTCGATCGACGTCAACCCGCGCTACGGCACGTTCAACCCGCAGACCGCGGCGATCGAGCTCACCCAGCCGGCCTGGGTCAAGCCGCTACCCGCCGCCACCGCCCCCGCCCCTTCCCCCTCGCAGTGACGTCAGGCCGGCTCGCGCTGGTCGTCACGTCGCCCCGCGTCGCGCCCGGCCTGCTCTCGCACGGTGCCTGGGCCGCCGTGGCCGGCGCCACGGTGCGCCTCGCCCGTAGCCTCGACGAGCCGGTCGCGGAGGCGGTCGACGAGTCGGGCTTCGCCGTCGAGGAGGTCGGTGACGCCACCCCGCCGGCGCTGGCCCGTCGCCTGGTCGACCTCGCGGCGACCGAGTCGGTCGCGTGGCTCGGCTCGTCGGATGGCGACCCGGGGCTGTCCGACGCGCTGGCCTCCGAGGTGTCGCGGCTCGAGGTGCCCCCGGACGTCGAGGTGGTCGTCGGCTCGTGGGACGTGCAGGGCGGCCGACTGCTCGACGTCGTCGCCACGATGGACCGGCTGCGCTCGCCCGGTGGCTGCCCCTGGGACGCCGAGCAGACCCACGCGAGCCTGGCGCCCTACCTCGTGGAGGAGGCGCACGAGGTGCTGCACGCCATCGAGGGCGGCGACCGCCAGCACCTGGCCGAGGAGCTGGGCGACGTGCTGCTCCAGGTGGTCTTCCACGCCCGGGTGGCCGAGGAGGCGGCGGAGGAGGCCTTCGACATCGACACCGTCGCCGGGCTGCTCGTCGACAAGCTGGTGCGCCGCCACCCGCACGTCTTCGCCGACGGCGAGGCGTCGACGCCGGCCGAGGTCGAGCAGGCGTGGGAGCGGATCAAGGCGTCCGAGAAGGCCGGCGACGCCGACGGCGGGGGAGGCTACGCGGCCGACCTGCTGCACGGCATCCCCCCGTCACTGCCCGGCGACCTCGCCGCGGAGAAGGTGCTCGCCCGGGTGCGGCGTCGCGGCCTCACCCCCACGCCGGGTGCCGTCGCACTCCTCGAGCAGGCCCGCGCCGCCCTCGCCGGAGCCGAGGCCGAGGTGCGCGCCGCCCTGGCCGAGCTCGCCACCTCGACCGAGCCACCCCGCCCCACCTGACCGACTGCCTCCGACGGCGACGAGGTCCCACGACACGCTGATGCCGCGCGAGATCGGTCAGCGCGTCGTGGGACCTCGTCAGGGGGCGGCGCACCACTTGCCTTGTATCTGCAAAGGCACTTAACATCTGCAACGTGTCCCTGACCGCCCGCGAGCGCGAGATCGTCGACCTGCTGCGGGCCGAGCCGCTGCTCGACGCCGCGGCGATCGCCGAGCGGATCGGCTCGACCCGCGCGGCGGTGTCGGTGCACCTGTCACACCTCACCCGCAAGGGCGTCGTGCTCGGTCGCGGCTACCTGCTGCGCGCCGAGGCCGACTCGGTGCTCGTCGTCGGCGGTGCGGTGCTCGACACCAAGGTGCGTACGGCACGCGCCCCGGTGCTCGGCACCAGCAACCCCGGCACCGCGTCGGCCACCGTCGGGGGCGTGGGCCGCAACATCGCCGAGAACCTGGCCCGGCTCGGCAGTCCCACGGTGCTCGTGGCCGCGGTGGGCGACGACCCGGCGGGCGACACCGTGCTGCAGCGCACTGCCGCCGCGGGCGTCGAGTGCCGCCACGTCGTGGTCTCGACGCACCCCACCGGCACCTACGCCGCGGTGCTCGACGACGCGGGCGACCTGCACATCGCCGTCGCCGACATGCGCGCCACCGACGAGCTGAGCGTCGCCGACCTCGCCGTCGTGCCCAGCCTGCTCGGCGGCGCCGACGCGCTCGTGGTCGACGCCAACCTCGACGCGACCGTCATCCGCTGGCTGCTCTCGGCCGCCGGGGAGGCCGGGGTGCGCTCGGTGTTCGAGCCGGTGAGCGTGGCGAAGGCCACCGCGGCCGCTCCCGTGTTCGACGGCTCCGTGCGCGTCCACACGGTCACCCCGAACGTCGACGAGCTGGCCGCCCTGGTCGGAAACCCCGTCGCCGACACGGTGGATGCCGTGCGTGCCGCGGCCGACGTGCTGCACGGCCGCGGCGTCGAGCACGTCTGGGTGCGCCGCGGCACGCGCGGCAGCCTGCTCTCTGTTGCCCCTGGTTCGGCGGATGCCGTTCCAGCACAGTCCGGTTCGGTGGATGCCGGGTCGCGCGCCGTGCTCGTCGGCGCACCCCCCGTTCAGGTCGCCGACGTCACCGGTGCCGGTGACTCGATGACCGCCGGCTACGTGCACGCGCTGCTCGACGGCGCCGACGTGGTGGAGGCCGCCCGCTACGGGCAGGCGCTCGCCGCACTCACCTGTGCCTCGGCCGACACCGTGCGCGCCGACCTCACCGCGGCGCTCGTCGCGGCCCACCTGACCCCCACCCAGCCACCCACCGAGGAGCTCACCCGATGACGTCCACCAGCACCGCCGCGCCGCACCCGATGCTCAAGGTGGCCCCCGAGGTCGCCGAGGCGCTGGCCACCGGCACCCCGGTCGTGGCGCTCGAGTCGACGATCATCAGCCACGGGATGCCGTACCCGCAGAACGTCGCGATGGCGCGCGAGGTCGAGCAGATCGTGCGCGACGGGGGAGCGGTGCCCGCCACCATCGCCATCCTCAACGGTCGGCCGACCGTGGGGCTGTCCGACGACGAGCTCGAGCTGTTCGGGGCCGACCAGGACATCCGCAAGGTCAGCGTGCGCGACATCGCGCACGTGGTCGCCACCGGGGTGCACGGCGCCACGACGGTCGCGAGCACCATGCGGATCGCGGCGCTGGCCGGCATCCGGATCTTCGTCACCGGTGGCCTGGGCGGGGTGCACCAGGGCGCCGAGACCTCGATGGACGTCTCGGCCGACCTCACCGAGCTCTCGCGCACCGAGGTCGCCGTGATCTCGGCCGGCGTGAAGTCGATCCTCGACATCGGGCGCACCCTCGAGGTGCTCGAGACCCTCGAGGTCCCGGTGGTGGGCTACGGCACCGACGAGTTCCCGTCCTTCTTCTCGCGCTCCTCCGGCATCCGCGTGCCCATGCGGGTCGACACGCCCGAGGAGGCCGCCCGCATGGTGCGGGCCCAGTTCGACCTCGGGCTCGGCAGCGGAATCTCGATCGCCAACCCCGTGCCGGCCGAGCACGAGATGGCCCGTGCGGACATCGACGACGTCATCGCGCGTGCCCTGGCCGACTGCGCCGAGCACGGCATCACCGGCAAGGACATCACGCCCTACCTGCTCGGCCGGCTCGTCGAGCTCTCCGGCGGCCGGTCGCTCGAGACCAACCTGGCGCTGGTGCGCAACAACGCGGTGGTCGGCGCGGCCATCGCGGTCGCGTACGCCGCCCTGACCTGACCCTTGCCGACGGCCCAGGCGGGGCACGCCCCAGCGCCGTGACGGGACACCGGCAACCACCCCGAATGACTGTCTGACCTGCCCCCTTGCTGGCTATCGTTTGCCCTCGTGAGGGTCCGGGTCCTTGGGAGCACGGGCGTGGAGGGGCCGCAGGGCGCGGTGGACCTCCCCGCCCGCAAGCCGCGCAGCATCCTCGCCGCACTCGCGCTCACCCCCGGCAGCACGGTGAGGGCCGACCGCCTCGTCGACCTGGTGTGGGGTGACGGCCCGCCGGCTGGCGCCCACGGCACGCTGCACGCCTACCTCTCCGGCCTGCGGCGCGTGCTCGAACCCGACCTCGCCCCGCGGGCCCGGCCGACCGTGCTCGTGACGACCGATGACGGTTACCGCCTCGCCGTGGATCCCGGCGACGTGGATGCCGTCGCGTTCAGCCGTGAGGTCCGCGCCCGGCACCGGGCCCTGGCCCCCCTGTGGTCGCAGGCGACCACAGGTCCGGACGCCACCTGGCCGAGCCGCGACGAGGTCGGGTCCCACGTCGAGTCGCTGGAGGAGGCGCTGCGCACCTGGACGGGCACGGCGTACGCCGACCTGGGCGACCACCCGGACGTGCTGGCCGACCGGGCGGCGCTCGACGAGCTGCGGGCCACCGCCCAGGAGGACACCGCGCTGGGCCTGCTCGCCCTCGGCGAGCACGCGGCGGTGCTCGCCACGACCGAGCAGGCCGCCGGCCGGCACCCGCTGCGCGAGCGGACCCGGTCCCTGCAGGCCCTCGCCCTGGTGCGCACGGGGCGGCAGGTCGAGGCGCTGGAGGTGCTGCGCGGCTACCGCGAGCTGCTCGCCGACGAGCTCGGCCTCGACCCCGGGCCGGAGGTGCGTGCCCTCGAGGAGGCCGTGCTGCGGCAGTCGCCGGTGCTGGGCGCCTGGCTGCGGCCGGAGGCACGCCCGGCATCCGTTTCCCCACCGCCCAGGAGCTCGGCGGCCACGGGGGCCGGCGTGGGGGGCGCGGCCGGCACGCTCACGGCATCCGCACCGACCGCACCCACGACGAGCGCGGCGCCGGCGAGCTGGGCGATGGTCGGTCGTGAGGCCGAGCGGTCGGCCGTGACCGAGGTGCTCGGCATCGCCGTGTCGGGTACGCCCGGCGCCGTGCTCGTCGTCGGCGACCCCGGCACCGGAAAGACCAGGCTGGTCGACGCCGCGCTCGGCGCGGCCGCCGACCGCGACGTCGTCTCTGCCGTCGGGCGGTGCTCCCAGGACGACGGGGCCCCACCCCTGTGGCCCTGGTACGCGCTCCTCGACGGGCTCGGCATCGACCGCCCGTCCGAGCTGGCGCGGGCGGACCGCACCGACGAGTTCGGGCCCGAGCGGGCCTTCGCCGTCCAGGACGCCCTGGCCAGAGCGGTGCGCCGCCGAGCGCAGGACGCACCGGTGCTGCTCGTCGTCGAGGACCTGCACTGGGCCGACACCCGCACTCTGCGGGCCCTGACCCACCTCGTGACCACCCTCGGCGCCGGCGACCGGGTCGCGCTCCTCACCACCCGTCGGGCCCGGCCGCACCCGACCGGCGCGCTGGCCGAGCTCGGGGTCGCCCTGGCCCGCCACGGGGCCCGCACCATCGAGCTCGGCGGCCTGGACGCCGGCGACGCGCAGGCCCTGGTCTCCTCGGTGACCGGCACCGACGCCGACCCGGCGCGCGTCGACGACTGGCGCACCCGCACCGGGGGCAACCCCTTCTTCCTCGTCGAGCTGGCCCGCCTCGCGACGACGACCGGAGGCTGGCGCGGTGAGGTCCCGGAGTCGGTTCAGACCGTCGTCGCCCAGCGCCTGGCGGACCTGCCCGACCCCACGCGCGAGGTCCTCCTGGTCTCGGCCGCCCTGGGCCGCGAGCACTCGCCGCTGCTGCTCGCCCACGTCGGCGGGTGGGGTCCGGACGAGGTGACCGACCGGCTCGAGCCGGCGCAGGACGTCGGCATCGTGCACCAGCGCGGTGACGGCCGGCTGGTCTTCGAGCACGCGCTGACCCGGGATGCCGTGATCGCCACCGCGTCGCCGGCTCGGGTCGCGCGCGTGCACGCCCGGATCGCCCACGCCTTGGAATCGGTGCCCCGCGGCTCCCTCGCCCCGGCCGAGCGCGCCTTCGACCTCGCCCACCACTGGCTGGCCGCCGGCCCGGTGCACGCCCCGCAGGCCTGGCGGGCGGCGGCCGCCGCGGCGGCGGAGGCGCGACGCGACTTCGCGAACGTCGAGGCGGCCGATCTCTACCGGGCCGCGCTCGACGCGCACGCCCTCGATCCCTCGGGCACGAGGGAGGAGCGCTACGACCTGCTGCTGTCCTTCGCCGAGGCCGCGGCCTGGGCCGCAAAGTGGCGACCGGTCGTCGAGGCGGTCGTCGAGGCGGTGGCCCTGGCCAGCACCGAGAACGACCCCGACCGGGTCGCGCACGCCGCGGCGGCCCTGACCCGCTACTCGGTGTGGACCCCCCAGGAGTACGACGAGGTCGACGAGGACCTCATCGACGACCTGCGCTCCGCGTTGCGCGGCCTCGACACCCACGACTCGCCGGTCCGCTGCGTGCTGATGCTCGCGCTGGCCGTGCAGCTCTACTACCGGGCCGGCTCCGAGCCGGAGATCCTGGCCCTCGTCGACGAGGGCACCGCGGTCGCCCGCCGGATCGGCGACCCGGCCCTGCGCGGCTGGGCGGCGCGCACCGGGTGGATCGCCCTGTGGCGCAGCGCCCACCTCGACCGGAGGCACGAGCTGGCACTGGAGGAGCTCGCCGCAGCCCGCGAGTCGGGCAACGAGGCCGCGGAGGCGCTGGCACACACCGCCCTCGCGGGGACCGGTGTCGAGGCGGGGGACCTCGACACCTGGCTGTCGGCGTCGGCCGCGGCCGTCGACATCGCGCGCCGACGGCGCCTGACCTACGTCGAGTACGCCCTGCGCTTCGTGCTGTTCAACCTCTCGCTCCTCGCCGACGACGACGACACGGCCGACGAGCACGCCGACGCCATGCGCACCATGCGCGAGGGCATGGCCACCCCTGCGATGGAGTGGAACGAGTTCGGGGTGGTCTACGCGACGGCGAGCTGGCGGACGGGGGCGGCCGAGCCCCTGGCCCGCGGGATGCTCGACTTCTTCAACGCCACGCCGAACGACCTGGGCCGCACCCCGCTGCTCCACGTGCTCGCGCTCGCCGGGCTCGGAGCCGAGCTGCGCACCGAGCTCGGCAAAGCCCCACTGCGGCCGTTGAGCGACAACTGGTACCTGACCTCCGAGGCGTCCGTGCGGGCCGTCATCGCCGGCTTCATCGGCGACGAGACACTCGCCCGGCGCAGCATCGAGCACCTGCGCCCACTGTCCGGGCGGATGGCGGTGTCCGGCATCTCCATCGTCTCCGGCCCGATCGACGGCTACCTGGCCATCGCCCTGGCCGTGCTCGACGAGCGCACCGAGGCGAGCGCCTTCGCCGAGCGGGCGGAGGCGCTCGCGACGCGGTGGGGGATGACGGCCTACCTGCGCTGGTTCGCGGGCGAGCGCGCGCGGCTGGTGTTCTAGCGCCGGGTCAGCGCGTGCCCGTGCCGTCGCAGTAACGGAAGGCGCGCGCCTCGGCACGGGCGAACCGGCGCCGCACCAGCGCGTACACGACGCGGTAGGGAGCACCGGCCAACGCGAACATCTGGTCGCGGGCCTCCACTGGCAGCCCGTGCAGCGCCCAGCCGACGATGAACGGGATGTCGCGCACCGGGTACGACTTCCCGATCTCCTTCTCCACGGCGAGGTACTCCTGCGTCGTCATCACCCGCTGGACCAGGGGCAGCACGACGGTCTCCTCGTGGCGCAGGTGCTCGTCGAGCACCTCGCGCAGGCCGGTGATCCGGATGTCGAGGGCGTTGCGGTGCTCCTCGCACGGGTGCTCGACGACGTCGGCGAACCCCTGCGCGCACGCCCCGACGAGCGGATCGATGTCGGCGTGCTCGTCGCTCATCGCGCGCACCTCGGCGCGGTCGGCCTCGGTGCCGCGGGCCTCGACCGCCGTGAGCAGCACGGGCCAGTAGAGGGTGTCCTCGGCGCTGTGGTGGTGGTGCAGGGTGTCGGCGAACCGCGCCCAGCGGCGGCCCAGCGCCACCCAGGTCTCGGTGTCGCCCAGTGGCGTCGCCCGCACCGACGACGCGAACGCCGCGAGGTCACGGCGGAAGGCGAAGTGCATGACGTACATGCCGGTCTGGTCGTTCGGGCCGTCGGCGACGTGGGTCTGCCCGGGCAGGTCGAGCTGCGGGCGGTGGGGCGCGGGGGCGGGTCGGGTCGTCATCGGGTTCTCCTCGGGGTGGGGCGGGCGTGGTCGGTCCCGGCACGCGGTGGCCGGTCGGGTACCACCGTGAGCGCCCGCGCTTGGGTGCGGCTTGGGGCAGCGGGCCGAAGCCGGGGCCAAGCGGGCTCGGTCACTGTCGACGTCGACACACACCGACCCGACCCGACCCGACCCAAGGAGAACCACCGTGTCCCAGCACCACCTGCTCACCGGCGTCACCACCTCCACCACGACCGCCCCTGACCCGACGGCCGAGCCGGCGCAGGCTCCCACCGGCGCCGGCGCGTCGCCGCGGATCCTCGTCCTCGGCGGCACCGGCCTGATGGGCCGCGAGGTGCTCGGCGCCCTGCGCCGCCGGGGTGTCACCGCCCGTGTGCTCGTCCGCGACCCGGCCCGGCTCACGACCCTCGAGGGCGTCGAGGTCGTCGTCGGCGACCTGCGCGACCCCGCGTCGGTTCGCGCCGCGATGGAGGGCATCTCGACGGTCTTCCACATCTCCCCCCACGAGGCCGACGAGGTCGAGCTCACCCGCACCGTGATCGCCGCCTGTGAGGATGGTGGCGCGCGGCTCGTCTTCGCCGGGGTCCACGTCACGGGCTCGAACCCCGTCTTCGGCTGGCTGCTCCGCCGGTTCTACGGCCTGGTGCTCCCGCGCTACCGCGGCAAGCTCGCCATCGGGCGGATGGTCGAGGCGTCGGCGACGGACCCGGTGATCATCTCGCCGAGCAACTTCATGCAGAACGACGAGGTGCTGCTCGACGTCATCCGCGGCGGGCAGTTCGTGCACCCGTGCAGCCCCAAGGGCCTGAACCGGGTCGACCTGCGCGACGTCGGGGAGGCGGCCGCCAACGTCCTGCTCGACCCCAGCACGCCGTCGGGCAGCTATGCCCTCGTGGGCCCGCGGTCGCTGACCGGCCCCGAGTGCGCCCGGGTCTGGTCGGAGGCGCTCGGCGTGCCGGTGCGCTATGCCGGCGACGATGACGCCGCGCTCGAGGCGGCCCTCACCGAGCACCTCAGCGGGCACCGGCGCGATGACTGGCGCTCGTCGTTGCGCAAGCTGCGCGGCTTCGCCGTGCACGCCTCGCCCGAGGAGCTGGCGCAGACCGAGCGGCTGCTGGGCCGCCGACCGACCGACTTCCGCGACTTCGTCGCCCGAGTCGTGGCCGAGCACGCCGTGGATGCCGGCACGGTCGCCGGGTCGGGTGCCCAGGTGGCTGCCCCGGCGACCAGCTGAGCACTCGACTCGCCCCGGCGGCGCGCCCGGCATCCCGCGGCGCGGGTCGGTCGGCGGGATGCCGGGCGCGCAGGGCTAGGCTCGGCCCCGAACCCTTTCCTTCTCCCCCAGTAGCACCAAGGAGTCCGGCGTGGCACTGATCGAAGCCGTAGGCGCTCGCGAGATCCTCGACTCGCGCGGCAACCCCACCGTCGAGGTCGAGGTGGCCCTCGACGACGGCACGCTCGCCAGGGCGGCCGTGCCCAGCGGCGCGTCCACCGGCGCCTTCGAGGCCGTCGAGCGCCGCGACGGCGACAAGGGCCGCTACCTCGGCAAGGGGGTAGAGAAGGCGGTCGACGCCGTCATCGAGGAGATCGGCCCCAGGCTGGTCGGCATAGGCATCGACGCCAGCGAGCAGCGCCTGATCGACTCGGAGATGCTCGCCATCGACGGCAGCGCCAACAAGGAGAAGCTCGGAGCCAACGCCATCCTCGGTGTCTCGCTCGCCGTGGCCCGCGCGGCCGCCGACTCCGCCAACCTGCCGCTGTTCCGCTACGTCGGAGGCCCCAACGCCCACGTGCTGCCGGTGCCGATGATGAACATCCTCAACGGCGGCAGCCACGCCGACTCCAACGTCGACATCCAGGAGTTCATGATCGCGCCGATCGGCGCCGACACCTTCCGCGAGGCGCTGCGCTGGGGCGCCGAGGTCTACCACGCGCTCAAGGGCGTGCTCAAGGAGAAGGGCCTGGCCACCGGCCTCGGAGACGAGGGCGGCTTCGCCCCCAACCTGCCGAGCAACCGCGCCGCGCTCGACCTCATCCTCGAGGCGATCGAGAAGGCCGGCTACACCCCCGGTGAGCAGATCGCGCTCGCGCTCGACGTCGCCGCCTCCGAGTTCCACGACGACGGACGGCTACGCCTTCGAGGGCGGCACCAAGACCTCCGCCGAGATGATCGACTACTACGCCGACCTGGTCGCGTCCTACCCGCTGGTCTCCATCGAGGACCCCCTCGACGAGAGCGACTGGGACGGCTGGAAGGCGATGACCGACCGGATGGGCGACGACGTGCAGATCGTCGGCGACGACCTGTTCGTCACCAACCCCGAGCGGCTCGCGCGCGGCATCGAGACCGGCACCGCCAACGCGCTGCTGGTCAAGGTGAACCAGATCGGCTCGCTCACCGAGACCCTGGATGCCGTCGAGATGGCGCAGCGCAACGGCTACCGCTGCATGATGAGCCACCGCTCCGGCGAGACCGAGGACACCACGATCGCCGACCTCGCCGTCGCCACCAACTGCGGCCAGATCAAGACCGGCGCTCCGGCCCGGTCCGAGCGCGTCGCCAAGTACAACCAGCTGCTGCGCATCGAGGAGGAGCTCGACGACGCCGCGGTGTACGCGGGCGCCGGCGCCTTCCCGCGCTTCAGCCGCCGCCAGCAGGGCTGAGCCCGAGGATGGCCACCGGGCGCTCCCGCGGTCCGGCGTCGCGACCTCCGCGACGTCCGGCCGGGGCGCGCCCGCGGGCGGCCACCCGAGGTCCGACCGCGGCATCCACCCCCGTGGTGGCCCGGCTGGGGTGGCGTGGGCGGCTCACCACGGCCGCCAAGGACCGCCGCGCACGCCGCGGTGCGGTGTTGCTGTCGATCGTCGCCTTCCTGATGGTGCTGCTCGGCTCGACCGTCGCGGCCTACGTCGGCCAGCAGGGCGACATCTCGGCGCTCGAGGACAAGGTGGCCGGCCAGCAGCAGGACGTCGCAGCCCTCAAGGCCGAGCAGGAGCGCTGGCGCGACCCGGCCTACGTCCAGCAGCAGGCCCGCCAGCGGCTGAAGTTCGTCAAGCCGGGGGAGCGGTCGTACACCGTGCTCGACGCGAAGCCCTCGGCCAGCACCAAGGACCCCGTGCCGGCCGTGGCCACCCCCGACGTCGCGCTGCCCTGGTACGACACCGTGTGGCAGTCGACCCGCGCCGCCGACGTGCCGGGGGCGCGCCGGTGACGGCAGGTGCCGACCTGCCGCCCGTCGCGCAGGCCGACCTCGATGCCGTCTCACGGCAGCTGGGTCGCCAGGCCCGCGGCGTTGCCGAGGTGGCCCACCGCTGCCCCTGTGGTGAGCCCGACGTCGTGCGCACCGAGCCCCGGCTGCCCGACGGCACGCCGTTCCCGACCTCGTTCTACGCCACCTGTCCCCGGCTCACCGGAGCGCTGTCGACCCTCGAGAGCCAGGGCGTCATGCGCGAGATGACCGAGCGGCTCGAGGTGGATGCCGACCTGCGTGAGAAGTACACCGCGGCGCACCTCGACTACCTCGAGCGGCGCGGCCAGCTCGGTGAGGTGCCGGAGATCGCCGGCGTCTCCGCCGGCGGCATGCCGGCCCGGGTCAAGTGCCTGCACGTGCTGGTCGCCCACTCGCTGGCGGCCGGCCCCGGGGTCAACCCGCTCGGCGACGAGGCCCTCGCCGTGCTCGACCCGTGGTGGGAGCGGCACCCCTGCTCGGCCGACGCGCCGGGCGGGACGGGTCTCGACCACGACACGGCGGATGCCGGGAGCGCGCCGTGAGCACCGGCATCCGCCCCCGTGTCGCAGCGATCGACTGCGGCACCAACTCGCTGCGCCTGCTCGTCGCCGACGTCGGGGACGACGGCCGGCTCACCGACGTCGTTCGCCGGATGGAGATCGTGCGGCTCGGGCAGGGCATCGACCGCACCGGCGTCATCGCCCCGGAGGCGATGGAGCGCACGTTGCGCGTGACCCGCGAGTACGCCGAGCAGTGCCGGTCCCTGGCCGTCGAGCGGGTGCGCTTCGTGGCGACCTCGGCGTCGCGCGACGCGCGCAACGCCGACGAGTTCGTCGCCGGGGTGCGCGAGGCGTTCGGCGACCTCGACGTCGCGCCCGAGGTCGTGGCCGGCGACACCGAGGCGCGGTTCTCGTTCACCGGGGCGACCGGCGACCTGCAGGCGGTCGGCGTGCCCGGCCCCTACCTCGTCGTCGACCTCGGGGGCGGCTCGACCGAGCTGGTGCGAGGCACGACCGACGTCGAGGCGGCGCGCTCGGTCGACGTGGGCAGCGTGCGGATGACCGAGCGTCACCTGCACTCCGACCCGCCGACACCCGACGAGGTGGCCGTGGCACGGCACGACGTCGAGGCGGCGCTCGACGAGGTCGAGGAGACCGTCGACCTCACCGGCATCGGCGCGGTCGTCGGCCTTGCCGGCACCATCACGACGATCACCGCGCACGCGCTGCGGCTGCCGACCTACGACCCGGAGGCCGTGCACCTGGCGCGCCTCCCCGCCGCGACGATGCGCGAGGCCTGCGAGTCGCTGCTGGCGATGGGGCACGCCGAGCGGGCCGCCCTGCCCTACCTGCACCCCGGGCGGGTCGACGTCATCGCCGGTGGGGCGCTCGTCTGGGAGCAGGTGCTCGCCCGGGCGGTGCAGCGCTCGCCCGGTGCCGTCGTCGTGACGTCCGAGCACGACATCCTCGACGGAATCGCCCTCTCCCTCACCTGAGCGCGCGAGGCAACACCGACCAATAGGTCGAAGGTGCCCCACCGGGTCTTAGTCGGTACGGGGCAACATCGACCAATAGGTCGAAGTTGCCCCGGCTGGGCGCGCCTTCGGTGTTCTGGTTCTCGCGGTAATGCGGATTACGCGGTAGTGTGCGAACCACACCAAAGGGGTGCAGCGAAGGGTGGTGGGCCGGTGGACGGCACACAGCTGGTCAAGGGAGTGCTCGACCTCGCGGTGCTCGCGGTCGTGGCCCGGGAGGACGGCTACGGCTACGACGTCGTGCGCCGGCTTCGGGCCGCGGGCCTGGAGGAGGTCGGTGACGCCTCGGTCTACGGCACGCTGCGCCGGCTCTACTCGGCGGGGGCGCTGACGTCGTACGTCGTTCCCTCCGACGAGGGGCCGCACCGCAAGTACTACGGCATCAACGCACAGGGGCGCACGGTGCTCGAGACGCAAGGCAAGACGTGGGCGGCGTTCGCCGCGACGATGGACGGTCTGCTCGACGAGGCGGGAGTGCGCTCATGAACGACACGACGATGATCGGGGCGGGGATGGTCGAGGACGTGCAGGCCTACGTGGCAGCGGTGCGGGCGTGGCTCGCCGACCTGCCGCCCGACGAGGTCGAGGAGCTCACTGCCGGGATGGAGGCAGACCTCGCCGAGCGCGCGGCCGAGTCGGGCGGGCCACTGGGCGACCTGCTCGGCCAGCCCGAGGCGTATGCCGCCGAGCTGCGGTCCGCGGCCGGGTTGCCTCCGCGGGTGGACGTCATGGTGCCGGATGCCGTGCCGCGCGAGCCGTGGACCGACCGGATGGAGCGCGAGGCGCACGAGCTCGTGGCCCGACATCCGTGGCTGCGCGAGCTGCGACCGACCTGGTGGCTGGCCCGGGGCGCGGTGGCCGGGTGGGCGCTGGCGTCGGTGCTCGGCACCGGGCGGGTCCTGCTGCTCCCGCTCGTCGGTGCCGCGCTGTCGGTGTGGCTTGGGTTCGTGCTGCGGCACCGGGAGCCACTGGGCACGAGGGGTTCGGCCGCGCTGGGCGTTGCCAACACGCTGGCCGTCGTGCTGCTGCTGCCGATGCTGGCGTTCTACACGTCGGCCTCCGACGGCTACTCCGCCCCGGCCGCGTTCGAGCAGCCGGTGGCTCCGGGACTCGCGGCGAACGGGTCACCCGTCACCAACGTGTACGCCTATGACGCCGCGGGCCATCGGCTCGGCGACGTGCGCCTCTTCGACCAGTTCGGGCAGCCGCTGGCGGTGTCGCCCGACGTCGTGCCGGTACCGACGGGGCCCGACGGGCAGGATCTCGTCGCCTGGCCGCCGGACCAGCGCGTCCTGTCGGTGTTCCCGATGCGGCTCGTGCCCGGGGCCGACCCCTGGGCCGCGCCACCGGAGGGCTGGACCCCGCCCATGGTGGTGGTGCCGCTTGCCGGCTCCGCCCAGCCGAGCGCCACTCCGTCCGCGTCGACGTCCGCGGGCCCGAGCGCGTCGGCCACTGCCTCCTCGAGTCCGACCCCCACCCCCACCCCGAGCCCGAGCCCGTGACGGCGGAGTCGGGTGCCCCGCCGGCTGCCGGGGGCGGCCGGCTGAGCACCCGGCCCGCGACCGTGACCCGGCTACAGTGACGGGGCCCCCGTGGCCCAACTGGCAGAGGCAGGCGACTTAAAATCGCCACAGGTGCGGGTTCGACCCCCGTCGGGGGCACCATGCCGGCCACGCCGGCAGCGGACGACAGCAGACAACACGCCGCTGCGGCTCGACCGCCGACGGCGAGTTCTCTGCCCTCGTCGCGTCAGTCGTCCACCCATGGCCGGTGCGGGAACAACGACCACGCCTCGCACGTCTAGGCTGGTAACACGTGCGGTGACGACACCGCCATGACCATCACGGAGGAACGATGGCCAGCAACCCGGCCTTCAACCGCATCGAGAAGGACGCCAAGGACGGCTACGCCAGCTTCGGCGGCCCCGGCCCCGGCGCCGCCCAGCAGGCCGCCGCCGGCCAGGCAGCCACTGCGGGAATGAGCGCCCAGCAACTGCAGGACCTGTACAACCAGCCGGCCGCCGGCCCCGCCGACACCCGTCGGGTCACCATGGACGACATCATCATGAAGACGCTCGCACTCTTCGCGATCGTCGTCGTGTTCGCCGCCGCCGGCTGGACCGTCGCTTCGAACAGCCCCTCCGCAGGGTTCGCCCTGTGGATGGGCGGCATGATCGGCACGCTCGTGCTCGGCCTGGTCATCGCCTTCCGGAAGACGCTCAGCGTCCCGCTGATCCTGCTCTACGCGGTGGTCGAGGGGCTCTTCATGGGCGCCGTGAGCCAGTGGTTCAACGCACAGCCCCAGTTCGAGGGCCTCGTCCCCATGGCGGTGCTCGCCACGCTCGCGACGTTCGCCGGCATGTTCCTGGCCTACAAGTTCGGCCTGATCAAGGTCAACGACAAGTTCCGCCGGATCATGACGCTGGCGATCATCGGCTACGCGATCTTCGCCATCGTCAACTTCATCTACGCCGTCGTCACCAACACCAGCTTCGGCATCGGCGGCAGTGGCGGTCTCGGCATCGCGATCTCCGTGTTCGCGGTCGGTCTGGCGTCGTTCACCCTGGCGCTCGACTTCGACTCGATCGACCGCGCCATTGCCAGCGGTGCCCCGGAGAAGTACTCGTGGCTCCTGGCACACGGCCTGATCGTCACGCTGGTCTGGCTCTACATCGAGTTCCTCCGTCTCTTCGCGCGTCTGCGTTCGTGACGGTAGACCGCACCACCGACACCGCCGGGGCAGGCTCACCTGCCCCGGCGGTGTCGTCTGTGCCGCCGGAGGCCGAGCGCCCTGGCGCCGACGTCGTCGCACCCGAGGCGCGCCTCGAGCTCGACCGGATCCGCCGCCGCTGGGCCGAGCTGCCGATCGACCGTGCCGAGGCCCGGATGCCGGTGCTCCGCCGCCTCCTCGCCGACCTCACCCCCGGCTCCGTGGTGCCGGACCTCGGGCCGGCGGTCGTCGTCGACCAGGTCAGCGTGCTGGTCTGGGACGCGTACGCCACCGGGCGCGGCGACGGCATCCCGGAGCTGCTCACCATCGCCCGACGGGAGCTGGGCTGACCGCCGCGCCGAGCCGGGCGATCTGGGCCGGCGCTCAACTCGCCACGGCTGGGCCGACAGGGCTACGTTTCGAGGATGGCCGACAGCGACGCTCGACCCGGGGGCCCTGACCCGGACGTGGTCATCGTCATGGGTGTCTCCGGGTCCGGGAAGTCGACGGTGGCCAAGGGGCTGTCGACGGTGCTCGGGTGGGAGTTCGCCGAGGGCGACGCCTTCCACCCCGAGGCCAACGTCGCCAAGATGCGCAGCGGCACACCCCTGACCGACGAGGACCGCTGGCCCTGGCTCGCGGCCATCGGTGCCTGGATCTCGGCCAAGGAGAGCCGCGGCGAGTCGGCCGTGGTCACCTGCTCGGCCCTGCGCCGGGTCTACCGTGACCTGCTCCGCGAGGGCCGCCCGCACGTGCGGTTCCTGCACGTCACCGCCGAGTCCGAGGTCATCCTCGACCGGATGGAGCACCGCCCCGGTCACTACATGCCGCCGTCACTGCTGCCCAGCCAGCTGGCCACGCTCGAACCGCTCGGGGACGACGAGCCGGGCGTGGTCATCACCAACGAGGGCAGCGCCGCCCAGGTCCTCGACCGGGCGCTCGCCGCGCTCGGCCACCGGAAGGAGCACGCCTGATGTCCCTCGCCACCCTCACCCCCCTCGCCGCTCTACCGTTCGCCGACGCACCACCGGTGTATGCCGGGAACGCGCAGCTGGTCCTGGCGTGCGTGCTCGGCATCCTCGCGGTGGTCGTGCTCATCACCTGGGGCAAGATCCACCCCTTCCTCGCCCTGATGCTGGGCTCGGCCGTGCTCGGGGTGGTGGCGACGATGCCGCCGGGCGACACCGTGAAGAGCTTCGTCGCCGGGTTCGGCGCGACCGCCGGGGCCGTCGGCATCCTGATCGCGCTCGGGGCGATGATCGGCAAGCTGCTCGAGGACTCCGGTGGGGCCAACCGCATCGTCGCCTCGATGGTCAGCCGAGTCGGCCCCGGAGGGCTTCCGTGGGTCATGGCGGCGATCGCGGCCATCCTCGGACTGCCGCTGTTCTTCGAGGTCGGGGTCGTGCTCCTCGTGCCGGTGGTCGTGCTCGTCGCCCAGCGCACCGGAGTCTCGTTGATGAAGGTCGGCATCCCGGCGCTCGCGGGCCTGTCGGTGCTGCACGGGCTGGTGCCGCCGCACCCCGGGCCGCTGACGGCCATCGGGCTGCTGAACGCCGACCTCGGCCGCACCCTCATCTTCGGCATCCTCATCGCGATCCCGACGGTCATCGTCGCGGGCCCGCTTCTGGCGCGATACGTCGACCGGTGGGTTCCGAAGTCCGCCGACGACCTCACCATGTTCGGGGTCCGCTCGCGAGCCGAGGGGGCCGCCGCGGCCACCAGTCGTGACGCCCGCGCGGTGGCCGGGAACGACGAGGTCGGTGCGAGCACTGGCGGCGTAGCCGTCGACACCCTGGACGACGGCGGACCGGTGGCGCAGCCCGGCGGGGTGTCGGACTCGGCCCTCACCGACACCGGTCACCCGGGCGAAGGTCGCCGGGGCGAGCGGGGCTTCGACTGGGCCGAGGAGCCGCTCGCGCCCGGTCGCAAGCGGGTCGGCTTCGCACCGGCGATCATCGGCATCACCCTGCCGGTCATGCTGATGCTCATCGATGCGATCACCAAGATCGTCGTCACCGACGAGGACGCCGGGGTCCGCAAGAGCATGGACTTCATCGGCACCCCGATCGTCGCGCTGCTCATCGCGGTCATCTACTGCTACTTCGCGCTCGGGTTCGGCTCGGGCATGACCAAGGGCCAGGCGAGCGACTCCGTGGGGTCGGCGCTGCCGGGCGTCGCGAGCATCATCCTCATCGTGGCAGCTGGCGGTGGCTTCAAGCAGACCCTGATCGACGCCGGGGTCGGCAACGTCATCAAGGACTGGGCCGAGGGCGTGAGCATCTCGGTGCTGGTGCTCGGCTGGCTGGTCGCCGTGCTGATCCGGCTCGGCACCGGGTCGGCCACGGTCGCCACCATCACGGCGGCCGGCATCGTGGCCCCGCTCGCCCCGACCCTGACGGCGAACCACCTGGCGCTGCTCGTGCTGGCCATCGGCTGCGGGTCGCTGTTCTTCTCGCACGTCAACGACGCCGGATTCTGGCTGGTCAAGGAGTACTTCGGGCTGACCGTGGGCGAGACGATCAAGTCCTGGTCGGTGATGGAGACGGTGATCTCGGTGTTCGGCTTCGCGCTGGTGATGCTGGTCAGCGTCGTCGTCACCTAGCGCCCCAACCCCGACTTATTGCGAATTTCCCACCACCGCGCGGCCGTTCAGTGCCGTTGGGCGTGGGAAATCCGCAACAAGTCGGGAGGCGGGCGGGTCAGCTGAGGCGCTCGACGATGATCGCCATACCCTGGCCGCCGCCGACGCACATCGTCTCGAGGCCGAACTGGCCGTCGCGCGACTGCAGCCCGTTGACCAGGGTGGTCATGATGCGGGTGCCGGTCGAGCCGAACGGGTGGCCCAGGGCGATGGCGCCGCCGTGCACGTTGAGCTTGTCGAGGTCCATGCCGAGGTCGTCGGCGCTGGGCAGCACCTGCGCCGCGAACGCCTCGTTGATCTCGTAGAGGTCGATGTCGCCGATCGACATGCCGGCCCGGGCCAGCGCCTGCTTCGACGCCTCGACCGGCCCCAGACCCATGATCTCCGGGGACAGGCCCGACACCCCGGTCGACACGATCCGCGCCAGCGGCGTCAGCCCCAGGTGCTGCGCCCGCTCGTCGCTCATGACGACCACGCCCGAGGCGCCGTCGTTGAGCGGGCAGCAGTTGCCGGCGGTGACGGTGCCGTTCTCGCGGAACACCGGATTGAGCCCCTGCACCGCCTCCAGCGTCACCCCGGCCCGCGGCCCGTCGTCACGCGACACGACCGACCCGTCGGCCAGGGTCACCGGCAGGATCTCGCGGGCGAAGAACCCGTCGGCGATCGCCTTCTCGGCGCGGTTCTGGCTCGTCACGCCCCACTCGTCCTGGCGCTGGCGCGAGACACCGCGCGAGGTCGCCACGTTCTCGGCCGTCTGCCCCATGGCGAGGTAGACGTCGGGCAGCAGCCCGTCCTCGCGCGGGTCGGTCCAGACCATGTTGGTGCGAGCGATCTCGGCGCTACGTGCCGCGGCATCCGCGAACCGGGGGTTCTGCGCCTCGGCGTCACTGCCGCCGGCCCCGGCGAAGCTGGTGTACTGCGACACGCACTCGACACCGCCGACGAGGAAGGTGTCGCCCTCGCCCGCCTTGATCGCGTGGAACGCCATCCGCATCGTCTGGGTCGAGCTGGCGCAGAACCGGTTCACCGTGGCGGCCGGCAGGTGGTCCATGCCGGCGAGCACCGCGACGACCCGGGCCAGGTTGGAGCCGTGGGCGCCGCTGGGGTCGGCGCAGCCCCAGTAGAGGTCGTCGATGGTCTCGGGGTCGAGCGCCGGCAGCTTCTCGAGCAGGCCGCGCACCACCTGCTCCGACAGGTCGTCCGGCCGCAGGTCCTTCAGCGACCCCTTGAACGCGCGGCCGATGGGGGTGCGGGCGGTGGCGACGATGACGGCTTCGGTCACGGGGGCTCCTCGGGTGGGACGGCGTGCCAGGGCGCACGACGTCGTGGCGACCACTAAGCGCTCGCTCAGTGCAGGGTCCAAGGGTATGCCGGGCGGCCGCCGGCGGCGGTGTGGCCTCGCTCTCGCATCTGGGGCTGCCACGGTGGCCGGTGATCCGACAGGATGAGGCCATGGACACCACGCGCAGGCTCGCATCGTCAGGGTCGCCGTACGAGGGCAGCGTGGGGTTCTCCCGCGCCGTCCGAGTCGGCCAGCACATCGCGGTCTCGGGCACGGCCCCGATCAACGCCGACGGGCACGTCAGCGTCGACCCTGCCTCACAGGCGCGTCGCTGCTGGGAGATCGCGCTCGCCGCCCTGAGCGAGCTCGGCGGGAGTCCGGAGGACGTCATCCGCACGCGGCACTACATCACCGACGGCGACGCCGAGCTGGTCGACGCCGTGTCGTCGGTGCACGGCGAGATCTTCGGCGAGATCCGCCCTGCCAGCACGATGGTGGTCGTCGCGGGGCTGGTCGACCCCCGCTGGAAGGTCGAGGTCGAGCTCGAGGCCATCGTCGCCGTGTAGCCCCAGCAGTCCCGCCCGACAGGGAGCGGGTCAGGCCGGCGCCGCCGGCTCCGCGTCATCCGTGCTCGACCGCGCGCCCTCACCCTCGCCCTCGCCCGTAGCCGCGACCGGGATGTCCTCTGCCGGCGGCACGTCGTCGCGGCGCCGCCGCAGCGCGACCGCCCACCGTCCACGTGGCCCGCGGGCCTGGCCGGCGATCTCGGTCGGCGCCACCTCGGTGCCGGGCTCCTTGACCGCATGGCCCGCCGCGACCGCGACCGGCCCCACGCCCTCACCGCGGCGTGGCTCGGGGGCCCGGTCCGTGGTGTCGGCGCCCCACACGCCCAGCGCGGCGCACACGCTCGGCAGCAGCGCCGCGGCAGCCCGGGCGTAGCCGGCTGCCGACGGGTGGAAGCGGTCCTTGCTGAACATCTCGTGCGGTGACTCGGCGAACTCGGGCCCGATCAGGTCGCCCAGCGACACCGTGCGACCACCGGCCTCGACCACGGCAACCGTCTGCGCCGCAGCCAGGTCGCGCGACCAGCGCTTCATCAGCGAGCGCAACGGCTGGCGGATGGGCTGGATGGTGCCGAGGTCGGGGCAGGTGCCGACGACCACCTCGGAGCCGAGCGCGCGGATCCGCCGCACGGTCTGCTCGAGCTGGCGCACCGACGCGCTGCGCTCGATGCGGTGGGTCACGTCGTTGGCGCCGACCATGATCAGCACGACGTCGGGGCGAAGCACGTCCTCGAGGGCGTTGGCCAGCTGGCGCTCCAGGTCGCTGGACTCGGCGCCGACCACGGCCCGGTTGGTCAGCCGCACCCGCCGCCCGGTGAGCGCCGCGATGCCGCTGGCCACGATGGCGCCGACCGTCTCGTGGGCCGCCTCGGCGCCCATCCCCGCCGCCGAGCTGTCGCCGAGCACCACGATGTCGTAGGGCTCGCCGCGGCCCGAGCCGTAGGTGCCGTTGTCGTCGGGGGAGTCGTCGAACGGGGTGCCGATGACCCGTCGGGCCAGCGCAGCCTCGGCCTGGATGACTCCCCATCCGGCAGCGCCGAGGGCAGCACCGAAGGCCGCCACGCCGCCGCCGCCGTACGCCGCGGTGGCCGCGATCTTGCGGGCTCGCCGTGCCCGTCCCATCAGCGTCCGTCCTTCGCTCGGTCTCGCCAGCTCTCACCCGGTCTCACCCGGTCCCCCACCGTAACGCGACGGGTGGCCGGGCTCATCCCGCTTCTCACCGCTCACGGGCCGGCCCGGCATACGGTGGTCGGCGTGGAGACCAGCGTGGGTGACCGGGGCGTCGTCGCCACCGTCGTGACGGATGCCGACACGGCGCTCGCGCTCGGGTCCGGCGGCCTGGCGGTGCTCGGCACCCCACGGCTGCTGGCCTGGTGCGAGGCGGCCACGTGTCGCGCGCTCGAGGGCCGGCTTCCGTCGGGCTCGTCGAGCGTCGGCACCGCAGTGGCCCTGGAGCACCTGGCCCCCAGTCCGGTGGGGGAGACGGTCACCGTGGTCGCCCTCGTGCGAAGCGTCGAGGGCCGCCGCATCGGGTTCACGGTCGAGGCGGTGGATGCCGGGCGCACGGTGGTCGGCCGCGGCACGGTCGAGCGCATGGTCGTCGACGACGAGCGCTTCCTCGCGCGGCTGGCCCGCGACCGCTCCTAGCGACCCGGCTTGCGCGCCTGCAGGGTGTAGGACAGCGGCAGCCGGTCGGCCTCGTCGACCAGGCGCCACTCGTCGAGGTCGCCGTCGCGGACCATCCGGCCGGGCAGTGCGTCCCACGGCACGCTGCGGTGCTCCACGAAGCCGGTCACCTCGAAGCCTCGGGTGAGCAGGGCGGTGAGGATCTCGCCGATGCCGTGGTTCCAGGACAGCTGGCGGGTGTTGACGAACTGGTGGTCGCTCTCGACGTAGGTGCCCTCCTCCTCGAAGTCGACCGGATCGGGCGTCTCGAAGTAGGCGTAGCCCAGGGTCAGCCCGTCGGCGCGGGTCTCGTCGACGGCCCACATCATCGGGTGCCCCTCGCGCACGAAGAGCCGCCCCCCGGGCGCGAGCAGGTCGTCGACGACGCCGGCCCAGCGGTCGATGTCGGGCAGCCAGCACAGGGCACCGATGCCGGTGTAGACGAGGTCGAACGTGCGCTCGCGCAGCGCCTGGGGCGCCGAGTAGGTGTCGGCCTCGACGTAGTCGATCTCCGCACCGGCATCGGCGGCGAGCCGTCGCGCCTGCTTCAGCGACACCGGCGATAGGTCCAGGCCCGTCATCCGGGCCCCGAGCCGGGCCAACGACAGGGTGTCGGTGCCGATGTGGCACTGCAGGTGGATGCCGGTCAGCCCCGTGACGTCGCCGAGCAGCGGCCGGTCGAAGCGCACGACGTCGCTGAGGTGCTCGGGGTCGGTGACGAAGCGGTCGAACCCGTACTCGGCGCTGGCGGCGTGCACGGTGGCGCGCTCGTCCCAGTTGAGCCGGTTCACCAGGAGGTACTCGTCCATGCCGGCCATCGTCGCCCATCCCGGCCCGTCCTCGCCTCGGAGTTCGGGCCAGAACGGGCCGTCCTGAGCGCTCCCGGCGGGCGGGAACAGGACGGGCGGGACGGCATCCGGGCCGTGAAAGGATGACCGGATGAAGTACGCGGAGCACATCGTCGACCTCGTCGGGAACACTCCCCTCGTCAAGCTGAACGCCGTGACCGAGGGCATCGCGGCCACGGTGCTGGCCAAGGTCGAGTACCTCAACCCGGGCGGGTCGGTGAAGGACCGCATCGCGCTGAAGATGGTCGAGGCGGCCGAGGCGTCGGGCGAGCTGAAGCCCGGCGGGGTCATCGTCGAGCCGACCTCGGGCAACACCGGGGTGGGCCTGGCCCTGGTCGCCCAGCGCCGCGGCTACTCGTGCATCTTCGTCTGCCCCGACAAGGTGTCCTCCGACAAGATCGACGTGCTCAAGGCCTACGGCGCCGAGGTCGTGGTCTGCCCGACCGCCGTGGCACCGGACCACCCGAACTCCTACTACTCCACCTCCGACCGGCTGGTGCGCGACACCCCGGGCGCCTGGAAGCCCGACCAGTACTCCAACCCCAACGGCCCGCTGTCGCACTACGAGACCACCGGTCCCGAGATCTGGCGCGACACCGACGGCCAGATCACCCACTTCGTCACCGGCGCCGGCACCGGGGGCACGATCTCGGGGGCGGGGCGCTACCTGCGCGAGGTGTCCGCCGACCGCCAGGGTGGCCGGGTGCAGGTCGTCGCGGCCGACCCGGAGGGCTCGGTCTACTCCGGCGGCAGCGGGCGCCCCTACCTCGTCGAGGGCGTCGGCGAGGACTTCTGGCCCTCGGCCTACGACCCCTCGCAGGTCGACCAGGTGGTGGCGGTCACTGACGCCGAGTCCTTCGAGATGACCCGGAGGCTGGCCCGCGAGGAGGGGCTGCTCGTCGGCGGCTCGTGCGGCATGGCGGTCGTCGCGGCGCTCCGGGTGGCGAAGGACCTTCCCGCGGATGCCGTGGTGGTCGTCATCCTCCCGGACTCCGGCCGCGGCTACCTCTCCAAGATCTTCAACGACGAGTGGATGCAGTCCTACGGCTTCCTGCGCACCAACGGCGGTCGCACCGTCGGCGACGTGCTGCACGCCAAGGCAGGCGACCTGCCGGCGCTCGTGCACACCCACCCGACCGAGACCCTGCGCGACGCCATCGAGATCCTGCGCGAGTACCACGTCTCGCAGATGCCGGTGGTCAACGCCGAGCCGCCGGTGATGTCCGGCGAGGTGGCCGGTGCGGTGTCCGAGCGCGACCTGCTCGAGGCGCTGTTCACCGGCCGGGCGCACCTGGCCGACTCGGTGTCGGCCCACATGAGCCCGGGCCTGCCCCTGGTCGGCTCCGGCGAGCCGATCGCCACCGCCCGACAGGAGCTCGAGCACTCCGACGCCGTGCTGGTCGTCGAGGACGGCAAGCCGGTCGGCGTGCTGACCCGCGCCGACCTGCTCGCCTTCCTCGCCGACTGACCGGCGGCGCCGCGACGCCCAGCACCTGACTCGTCGTGACGGGGATCACCTCGAACACCATTGCCGCAGTTCCCGATTCCCAGCAAGCGTGCAGAGACGCCCACTACGGTCGTGAGAGTCACCCGACCGTCGGGCAGACATCCACCTCCCGGAGAACCCTTATGCGTCACCTGTTCCGTGCCCTCCTCTGCCTGCCGCTGGTCCTCGGAGGCGCGTTGCTGGTCGCACCACACGCCACGGCGGCCTCGAGCGTGAAGATCTACTACGTGTACCCCGACTCACCGGGGTCGGACACCGGCTCGAACAGCAGCCTCAACGCGGAGTACGTGATCCTCAAGAACGTCTCGACCACGAACCGGTCCATCACCGGATGGACCCTGCGCGACAAGACCGGGTACACGTACAAGTTCCCCACGTTCACCCTCAAGGCCGGCGCCAAGGTCAAGATCCACACGGGTAAGGGCACTGCCTCGTCGACCGACCGCTACTACGGCCGCACCTGGTACGTCTGGAACAACACCGGCGACACGGCCTACCTGAAGAACGCGTCCGGGACGACGGTCCACAGCTGCTCCTGGTCGAGCAACAAGCCGAAGTACTGCTGAGGTCGTTCGTCGCCACGGTGAGCGCCACCGGGTGAGACTGGTGGGGTGCAGCCCGAACGACCCCGGTGGGAGAGCCCCGTCGAGAAGGCGATTCGCGAGGCCCAGGAGCGCGGGGAGTTCGACAACCTGCCCGGCGCCGGCAAGCCGCTGAAGGACCTCGGCGACACCGACGACCCGATGTGGTGGCTGCGCCGCTACGTCGAGCGCGAGCAGCTCGATCTGACCGGTGCCCTCCCGCCCGCGCTGCAGCTGCGCAAGGAGGCGGCCTCCTACCCCGAGGCGCTGGCCGACCTGCGCACCGAGGCCGCGGTGCGCCACGTGCTGGAGGACTTCAACGCGCGGGTCCGCCGTGAGCGGCTGCGGCCCCCCGACCGCGGGATGCCGCAGCTCCTCGCTCCCACCGTCGACATCGAGGTGATGGTCGATCGCTGGCAGGCGCTGCGAGCAGCCTCACAGCCGTCGGATGTTGACCCGCCGGTAACATCGGGAGAGGCTCGTCCGAAGCGCCGCTGGTGGCGACGCCGGCGGTGAGCCGGGAGCGGGGGCCGGCAATCGGCATCCGACCCGGTTGCTGAACCACAGTGGCACGCGACCTGACACCGACGACGAAGAGAGCCGATGAGCGACTACCCACACCTGCTGGCGCCGCTCGACCTGGGCCACGTGACGCTGCCCAACCGGGTGGTCATGGGCTCGATGCACACCGGGCTCGAGGACCACGCTCGTGACTTCCCCAAGCTGGCCGCCTACTTCGCCGAGCGGGCCCGCGGTGGAGCCGGCCTGATCGTCACCGGTGGCTTCGCGCCCAACGTCGAGGGCACGTTCTACCCGATGGCGTCGAAGCTCACGACCCGCCGCGAGGCGCGCCAGCACCGCCAGGTCACGGATGCCGTTCACGCGGAGGGCGGCCGCATCGCGCTGCAGATCCTGCACGCCGGCCGCTACGCGTTCACCCCGTGGTGCGTCGCCCCGTCGGCGGTGAAGAGTCCGATCAGCAAGTTCACACCCCGCGCGCTCAGCGACCGAGGAGTGCGCCGCCAGATCGCGTCCTTCGCCCGGGCGGCCCGGCTGGCCCGCGAGGCCGGCTACGACGGCGTCGAGGTCATGGGGTCCGAGGGCTACCTGATCAACCAGTTCCTCGCGCCACGCACCAACAAGCGCATCGACGACTGGGGCGGCAGCCCGAGCAAGCGCCGCCGGTTCGCGGTCGAGACGGTCCGCGCGGTCCGCGAAGCGGTCGGGCCCGACTTCATCCTGATCTACCGCATCTCGGTGCTCGACCTCGTCGACCAGGGCCAGACCTGGGACGAGGTGGCCGCGCTCGCCACCGAGGTCGAGGCGGCTGGGGCGAGCGTGCTCAACCTCGGCATCGGCTGGCACGAGGCGCGGGTGCCCACGATCGTCACCTCCGTGCCCCGCGCCGCGTTCACCTCGTATGCCGCGCGCCTCAAGGAGCACGCGTCGCTGCCCGTGGTCGCGACCAACCGGATCAACATGCCCGACGTCGCCGAGTCGGTGCTCGCCGGGGGGGCCGACCTCGTCTCACTGGCCCGGCCGTTCCTCGCCGACCCCGAGTGGGTGCGCAAGGCCGCCGAGTCCCGCGCCGACGAGATCAACACCTGCATCGCCTGCAACCAGGCCTGCCTCGACCACACCTTCGTCAACAAGCGCGCCACCTGCCTGGTCAACCCGCGGGCCGCGCACGAGACCGAGCTGGTGCTGGGGCCGACCCGCACCGTGAAGCGCGTGGCGGTCGTCGGGGCCGGGGTGGCCGGGCTGGCCGCCGCCACGACCCTGGCCGACCGCGGCCACGAGGTCGAGCTGTTCGAGGCGCGCGACCACGTGGGCGGTCAGTTCGACATCGCCATGCGCATCCCCGGCAAGGAGGAGTTCGCCGAGACGATCCGGTACTTCACCCGGCGGCTCGACCTGTCCGGGGTCAAGCTGCACCTCGGGCGCAAGGTCGACGCCGACGAGCTCGTCGACGCGGGCTTCACCGAGGTCGTGGTCGCCACCGGGGTCGTGCCGCGGATGCCGGCCATCCCCGGCATCGAGCACCCGATGGTGATGAGCTACGCCGAGCTGGTCCGTGGCGAGCGCACCGCGGGGGCACGGGTGGCCGTCATCGGCGCCGGCGGCATCGGGGTCGACGTGAGCGAGTTCCTCACCACCGAGCACTCCGCCGCCCTCGACGTCGACGCGTGGAAGGCCGAGTGGGGGGTCGGCGACCCGGCCCAGACCCGTGGGGGACTGACCAAGCCGCACCCCGAGCCGAGCCCGCGCCAGGTGGTGCTGCTGCAGCGCAAGTCGAGCTCGGTCGGCAAGGGCCTGGGCAAGACCTCGGGCTGGGTGCACCGGGCAGCGTTGAAGGCCAAGGGTGTCGAGCAGGTGACCGGCGTGGTCTCCTACGACCGGATCGACGACGAGGGCCTGCACGTCACCGTGGCCGCGCGCCCGGAGAAGGGCGCCGCGAAGGGTGCCGAGCCGGTTCCCGAGCAGCGCACGTATGCCGTCGACAGCGTCGTGGTCTGCGCCGGCCAGGAGTCGGTGCGCACCGTGGCCGACGCCCTGCAGGAGCGCGGCCTGACCGTGCACGTCATCGGCGGTGCCGACGTCGCCGCCGAGCTCGATGCCAAGCACGCCATTCGCCAGGGCACCGAGGTGGCCGCCCGGATCTGACCCGGGTCAGGTCTGCGACGGCCCGGCGTCGTCGACCCGCGGGGAGGCCTGGCGCAGCTCGTCGATGAGCTGAGAGGCCTGTGCCTTGGTGACGTCCCGGGGCACGTCACGCCCGCTGTCGTGGGCGAGGGTGGTCAGGTAGGACATCTGCGCGGCGGTGGCGGGCTCGTCGCCGGTGGCCCAGTCGGAGGGGTCCTTGGCGGCGGGGCTGGTGTCGTTGGTGCTCATGCCAGGTCCGCTACCCGCAGGATGCGACCGCCACACCTCGGTTCCTGCCGCTGTCGAGGGTCGTCAGTGGCCGCGGCCGGCGGGGGCCTTGCAAGCGGTGACCGTGTCAGCGGTGCAGGTCGCCACGACCGTGTCGCCCGAGGCCACCTGCACGACGGTAACGGCGGGGTAGGCCGAGTCGAACGTCGCTGTCAGCCAGCCCTGCGACTCGGCACGGGTCTACGCGCCGATGGGTGCGCTTCGCGGCATCCTCGGCGGTCGCGGCTGCCGTCGACTACGCGGTGCTCTTCGTGCTGTACGCGCTCACAGGCAGCCTCGCCATGTCGGTCGTCGGCGCCCGGGCCACCAGCGCGAGCGTCAACTACGCCACCAACCGCCGCTTCACCTTCCGCCGCGGCGGCCCCAGCTGGGCCCCGCGGTACGCCGCCCTCGTCGCGGCGGTCCTGGCCGTCAACCGGGCGCTGATGCACACCCTCGTCGTGGTGCTGGGTGCCGGCCTGCTGTTCGCCAAGCTCGTCACCGAGGGGTCTGTTGCTGTTCGTGTCGCATGCCGTGCAGCAGCGGTTCGTCCTCGCGCGCCGCATGGCCGTGAACCGGAAGGGACCTGGCGCCGGCATCCCGAGCGAGGCCCAGCGGGTGGGTCGACAGTAGAGAACACGCCGCCCCGGCCGAAGCCGGGGCGGCGTGTTGTCCACCCTCGTCGATCTGATCAGGGGCGTGCGCGTCAGGCGGGAGGCAGCACGTCGGTCTGCGCCGGCAGGTTGGCGACGCCGACGGGGCAGGTCAGCCCGTTGGGGCCGTGGTTGCAGTATCCGCCGGGGTTCTTGTGCAGGTACTGCTGGTGGTAGTCCTCGGCGTAGTAGAACGGACCGGCCTCGGTGGCCGAGGCGAGCTGCGTGGTGATCTCGCCGCGGCCGGCCCCGGTGAGCACGTCCTGGAAGGTCGCCCGGGTAGTGCGCGCCGCGGCCTCCTGCGCGTCGGTGGTCCAGAAGATCGCCGAGCGGTAGGCGGTGCCGATGTCGTTGCCCTGCCGGTTGGCGGTCGTCGGGTCGTGGTTCTCCCAGAACGCCTTGAGCAGCAGCTCGGGGGAGGTGACCGAGGGGTCGTAGGCCACGAGCACCGTCTCGGCGTGGCCGGTGCGCCCGGTGCAGGTCTCCTCGTAGGTCGGGTTGGGGGTGAGGCCGCCCATGTAGCCCGCGGCCGTCGTCACCACGCCGGGCAGCTTCCAGAAGATCCGCTCCACACCCCAGAAGCAGCCCATGGCGACGTACATCACCTCGGTGCCGGCGGGCCAGGGCCCCTCGAGCGGGGTGCCGAGCACCTCGTGGGTGGTCGGCACCACGTACAGCCGGCGGTCGCGGCCCGGCAGGGCGTCGTCAGCGGTGGGCATGGTGGTCTTGGCACGGGATCCGAAGAGCATGTCCACCCCAACGCCGGAACCCTCCGGAGTCATCCCGGCCGCGTGCCACCGGCGCCCGGCACCCGCTCCCGCCCGGCATACGCTGTCGCCCATGACTCTCGAGAACCTCGGCTTCTCCTCGCGCGCCATCCATGCCGGGCAGGAGCCGGAAGCCACGACCGGCGCCGTCATCACGCCCATCTACCAGGTGAGTACCTACAAGCAGGACGGCATCGGCGGCCTGCGCGGCGGCTACGAGTACTCCCGGTCGGCCAACCCGACCCGCACCGCGCTCGAGGAGTGCATCGCGGCGCTGGAGGGCGGTGAGCGTGGGTTCGCCTTCGCGAGCGGCCTGGCCGGTGAGGATGCCGTGCTGCGCGCGCTGCTCGCGCCCGGCGACCACGTCGTGGTCCCGTCCGACGCCTACGGCGGCACCTACCGCCTGTTCAACCAGGTCGCGAAGCCGTGGGGGGTCGAGCACTCGATCGCGAAGGTCGCCGACGTCGAGTCGGTGCGCGCCGCCATCCGGCCCGAGACGCGGATGGTGTGGGTCGAGACCCCCACCAACCCGCTGCTCGGTATCGCCGACATCGCGGCCATCGCCGAGGTCACCCACGCGGCCGGCGCCCTGCTCGTCGTCGACAACACCTTCGCCTCGCCCTACCTGCAGCAGCCGATCGCGCTCGGCGCCGACGTCGTCGTGCACTCGACGACGAAGTACGCCGGCGGCCACAGCGACGTCGTCGGCGGTGCAGTCGTCGTCGCCCCCGGCGCCACCACGGGCGACGGCGCCTCGGTCAGTGAGCGAATCGCCTTTCACCAGAACGCGATGGGCGCCGTCGCCGGCCCGTTCGACGCTTGGCTGGTGCTGCGCGGCCTGAAGACCCTCGCGGTGCGCATGGAGCGGCACTGCGACAACGCCGAGGCCGTCGTCGACTTCCTCCGAGGCCACGAGGGCGTGACCGCGGTGCACTACCCTGGCCTGCCCGACCACCCCAACCACGAGGTCGCCGCCCGCCAGATGAAGCGGTTCGGCGGCATGGTCGCCTTCCGGGTCAAGGGCGGCGAGGACGTCGCCACCAAGGTCTGCGCCGAGACGCAGCTGTGGACCCTCGGGGAGTCGCTCGGCGGCGTCGAGTCGCTCATCGAGCACCCGGGCCGCATGACCCACGCCTCCGTCGCCGGCACCGTGCTCGAGGTGCCCAGCGACCTGATCCGCCTGTCCGTCGGCATCGAGGACGCCGAGGACCTCGTCGCCGACCTCGGCCAGGCGCTCGACCGGCTCACCTGACCGCCGTGCCCGCGGTCCTCTGCGTCGACGTCGGCTCGACGTTCACCAAGGCGGTGCTCGTCGACGTCGCCACCGGTGGCGTCCTCGGCACCGCGAGCTCGCCCACCACGGTCGCCACCGACGTCATGGACGGCGTGGATGCCGTAAGCGCGTCGCTCGCGCGGCATGGGGAGCCGCACGAGGTGCTCGTCTGCTCCAGCGCCGGGGGAGGCCTGCGGCTGGCCGTGGTCGGCTACGAGCGCGAGGTGACCGCCGAGGCCGGCCACCGCGTCGGCCTGTCGGCGGGCGCCAAGGTCGTGCACGTCGCGTGTGGCCCGATGTCAGGCGCCGACGTCGCCGCGCTACGGGCGGCATCCCCCGACCTCGTGCTGCTGGTGGGCGGCACCGACGGGGGCAACGTCGACGTGCTGCTGCACAACGCCGAGCGCATCGCGAAAGCGCGATTGTCGGCACCGGTGGTGGTCGCCGGCAACGCCGAGGCCGCGACCGAGGTGGCCGGCCTCCTCGCCTCGACGGGCCGCCGGTTCGTCGTGACCGCCAACGTGCTTCCTCGCATCGGCGTCGTGGCGCCCGAGGCGGCGCGCTCGGCCATCCGCGAGGCCTTCCTCACCCACGTCATCGGCGGCAAGGGGCTCTCGCGCGGCCGCGGGTTCACCGAGCTGGTGCGCGCCCCCACGCCGGATGCCGTGCTGCGCGGCGTCGAGGTGCTCGCCGACGTCGCGGGCGGCGACGTGCTCGTGGTCGACGTCGGGGGGGCCACGACCGACGTCTACTCAGTGATCACCCCGCAGGGCGAGGACGCGACCATCCACCGCGAGGTCGTCGGCACCCTGTGGCACGCCCGCACCGTCGAGGCCGACCTCGGCATGCGGTGGACGGCGGAAGGGGTCCTCGAGGTGGCGGCCCGCGAGCGACTTCCGCTCGACGACGCCACCGCGCGGTACGCCGCGCAGGTCGCGCGCGACACTTCCCACCTGGCCGCCACGGAGGCCGAGTGGGCCGCCGAGGAGTCCATCGCGTCGACGGCCGCGGTGGTGGCGGTGCGCCGGCACGGTCGGCCCCCGCACCCGTCGGAGCGACCGCGCCCGCTCGCCGAGGTGGCGCTCGTCGTCGGCTCCGGGGGAGTGCTGCGGCACGCGCCCGGACCCGTCGGCGACCGGGTGCTGGCGCGGGTCACCAGCGACCACGGTGGTGGGTGGCGGGTGCCCGAGCGCGCGGCCCGACGGGTGGATGCCGCGTACGTGCTCTTCGCCGTCGGGCTGCTGGCCGACGGCTACCCCGACGCAGCAGCCGCCCTGGCCGCCCCCCTCGCGGGGGCGCAATGTGCTTGACCCGGCCGCGAGTGCGGAAGCGGTCGCCCTGGCAACCACTTCCGCACTCACGGCTGAGGGTGACGGGCCTACGGTGTGGGGCATGAGTGGGGAATGGCCGTGGGCCGACGAGTTCGAGCCCGACGGCACCTACCTCAACTCCGCCACGATGGGCCTCCCCCCGCGAGCGACCCTCGCGGCCCTCGCCGCGGCGCAGGACGAGTGGCGCCGTGGGACCGCCCACGCGCCGGGCTACGACGCCGACGTAGCCGCCGCCCGCGAGGCGTACGCCCGGCTGGTGGGCGTGGGGGCGGAGACGGTCGCCATCGGCAGCCAGGTGTCGCCGATGGTCGCGATCGTCGCGGCGGTGGTGCCGGACGGGTCGACGGTGCTCGTGCCGGAGGGGGAGTTCACCAGCGTGACGTTCCCGTTCCTCGCGCAGGAGGCGCGCGGCATCCGGGTGCGTGAGGTGCCGCTCGCGGAGGTCGCCGAGCACGTCGACGGCTCGACCGGCCTGGTCGCGCTGTCGGCGGTGCAGTCCTCCGACGGCACGGTCGCCGACCTCGCCGCCGTCGAGGCGGCTGCGTCACGGCACGGGGTCGACGTGCTGGTCGACGTGACCCAGGCCGCCGGGTGGCTGCCCATGGACGCGGGGCGGTTCGCATACACGGTGTGCGCGGCCTACAAGTGGCTGCTCTCGCCGCGGGGGACCGCGTTCCTCACCGTGCGCCCGGACCGGTGGGAGCGCCTGGTCCCCGCGGCGGCAGGGTGGTACGCCGGCGAGTACCCCTGGTCGTCGATCTACGGCTCCCCGCTGCGGCTGGCCTCCGACGCGCGGCGGTTCGACGCCTCGCCGGGGTGGCACTCCTGGGTGGGCACGGCATCCTCGCTGGGCCTGCTGGAGGAGGTCGGGGTGGGCGCGCTGCACACCCACGCGCTGGCGGTGGAGGCCGCCTTCGCCGGGTCGGCCGGGCTGGAGCCGGTGGGCCGCGCGGTGCGCGCGCTGTCGGCGGACGACGAGGTGCCGGCACTGCTCGCCACGCACGGCATCGTGGCGGCGGAGCGGGCGGGTCGGCTGCGGGTGTCCTTCCACGTGAACAACACGGTCGAGGAGGGCGCTCGGGCCGGGGCGGTGCTGCGGGGGCACGTGGCGGGCTGAGCCGCCTGAGCCGCCCTGGGCAGAAATGGAGAAGACCTGTGTCGGAGGTCACACCTAGGGTTGTCTGTCATGAGTGAGAACAGCGCTCCACCGACCCGACCCGTGCTCGACGTCGTCGCCATCGACTGCCCCGATGCCGCCGCGCTCGCCGCCTTCTACGCCGGCATCCTCGGCTGGGACGTGCAGGCCGACGACGATGACGACGACTGGGTGAGCATCTCCCCGCCGGGCGCCGCGGAGGGGCCGGCGCAGCTGGCCTTCCAGGAGATCACCGACTACGTCGCGCCGACCTGGCCCGGCGGCGACCACCCGCAGCAGTTCCACCTCGACCTTCGGGTCGCCGACCTCGCCGAGGGCGAGGCGCAGGTGCTGGCGGCCGGAGCGACCCGCCACGAGCACCAGCCCGCCACCGATGGCGGGTTCGTCGTCTACCTCGACCCGGCTGGGCACCCGTTCTGCCTGGTGTCATGAGCGCCCCGGCCATCGAGGCGGTCGACCTCGTCAAGCGGTTCGACGACTTCACGGCGGTCGACGGCGTCAGCTTCTCGGTGCCCGCCGGCACCGTGTTCTCGATGCTCGGGCCCAACGGCGCGGGCAAGACCACCACCGTGCGCATGATGACGACGCTGAGCATCCCGACCAGCGGTACCGCCCGGGTCGCCGGGTTCGACGTCGTCGCCGAGCCGGATGCCGTGCGCCACCGGATGGGCCTGACGGCCCAGTCCGCCACGGTCGACGAGCTGCTCACCGGCCGCGAGAACCTCCGGCTGATCGGTGACCTGTACGGCCTCGACCGGCGCCTGGTGAAGCAGTCGATCGAGGAGCTGCTCGAGCGGTTCTCGCTGTCCGAGGCCGGCAACAAGGTGGTCAAGGACTACTCCGGCGGCATGCGGCGCCGGCTCGACCTCGCGGCGAGCCTGATCGCCACACCTCCGGTGCTCTTCCTCGACGAGCCGACCACCGGGCTCGACCCGCGCAGCCGGGTCGAGCTCTGGGGGGTGCTGCGCGACCTCGTGCGCGACGGCACCACCTTGTTCCTCACCACCCAGTACCTCGACGAGGCCGACCAGCTCGCCGACAACATCGTGGTCGTCGACCACGGCCGGATCATCGCCCAGGGCACCCCGCTCGAGCTGAAGGACCAGTCCGGTGCGGCCAGCCTGGTCATCACGGTGAGCCGCCCCGGTGAGGTCGACCGGGCCGCCGAGCTGGTGCGCTCGGAGGTCGGCGAGCTGCACGTCGACCGTGACGCCCGGCGCATCACCGCTCCCGCCGAGGGGGTGGGTGCACTCACCCGCATCGCCGCCCGGCTCGACGAGGCAGGTATCGACCTCGACGACATCGGCCTGCAACGGCCCAGCCTCGACGACGTCTTCCTCAACCTCACAGGCCACAAGGCCGAGGTCGAGGCCGAGCAGGAGTCGTCCCACGACGAGCAGAAGACGGAGGCGGTCCGATGACCTCCACCACGGTGAGCCACTTCCAGGCGACCCATCCCGACGAGCGCGGCGCGACCGGCTCCCGGCAGATCGGCGCCCTGATCCGGCGCAACCTCACGCACATCAAGCGCCAGCCCGAGATGCTCACCGACGTCACCATCCAGCCGGTGATGTTCGTGCTGCTCTTCGCGTTCGTCTTCGGCGGGTCGATCAACATCCCGGGCGTCGACTACAAGGAGTGGCTGCTGCCCGGCATCATGGCGCAGACCATGGCGTTCAGCTCGTTCGTCGTGGCCATCGGGCTCAACAACGACCTCGGCAAGGGCATCGTCGACCGGTTCCGTTCGCTGCCGATCGGCCGGGGGGCGGTCGTGGTGGCGCGCAGCGTCTCCAGCCTCATCCACTCCAGCCTCGGCATCGTCGTCATGTCGGTCACCGGGCTCTTCATCGGGTGGGGCATCAACAACGGCCCGGCCCAGGGCCTGCTCGGCTACGGGCTGCTCGTGCTGTTCGGGTTCATGATGATCTGGATCGGCATCCTCGTCGGGTCGTCCCTGCGCTCGGTCGAGGCCGTCCAGGGCGTCATGTTCGTGACGATCTTCCCGATCACCTTCCTCAGCAACGCGTTCGCGCGCCCCGAGGGCATGCCGCCGGTGCTGCGCTGGCTCGCCGAGTGGAACCCGATCAGCGCCCTGGTACAGGCGCTGCGCGAGCTGTGGGGCAACGAGGGCTTCCCGGTGCCACCCGATGCCGCGCTGCCGCTGCAGTACCCCGTCACCGCGACCCTCATCTGGACCATCGGGCTGTCCGCCATCCTGGCGCCGCTGGCCATCCGGGCCTACGTGCGCCGCACCACCGACTGAGGTGACCCACGCGAGGTCGGGGGTGTGGCGGTGCCGCCGTACGATCGCCCCATGATCATCGGCGTCACCACCACACCGCACGGCACCGTGGGCGGCGGCCTCGGCCGCGCCCAGACGGTGGCCGTCGCCGACGTCCGCGACGGCGAGGTCACCTCGTGGACCGAGGTGCCCGTCGGCTGGGGCGACCTGCACGGCATCGGTCCGGAGGGCACCCACCACGCCCGCATCGTGCGCTTCGTGCGTGAGCACGACATCGACCGCGTCGTGACCAGCGGCCTCGGCGAGGGCATGCGCACCACGATGGGCAAGCTCGGGGTGGTCGTGCGTACCGACCTCACCGGAGACGCGCGGGCGGCCGCCGTGGCCGCCGCCACGACCGACCCACCCACGCCGTAGGTCGCCGGCCGATCGGCCGCAGGGCCTGCGTGGTTGCATGGGCGCATGCCTGCCGTGCGCTTCGTCGACGTGTTCTCCGAGTCCCCCTGCCGCGGCAACGCGTTGGCCGTGTTCCACGACGCCGACGACCTCACCGACGAGCAGATGGCGGTCATCGCGCGCTGGACCAACCTGTCCGAGACGACCTTCCTGTGCGCGCCGACCGACCCCGGCGCCGACTACCGGCTGCGCATCTTCACCACCGGTGGCGAGCTGCCCTTCGCCGGGCACCCCACCCTCGGCAGCGCGCACGCCTGGCTCGAGGCCGGCGGCCGGCCGGCATCCGAGGGCGTGGTCGTGCAGCAGTGCGCCGCCGGGCTGGTGGAGGTGCGGCGTGACGAGCGGCTCCGCTTCGCCGCGCCACCGTTGACCCGCACCGGCCCGGTGGCCGCGACGCTGGCGGCACGGGTCGTCACGGCCCTGGGCCTCGACCCGGCCGACGTGCTGGAGACCGCGTGGGTCGACAACGGGCCCGGGTGGATCGGGGTGCTGGTGCGGTCACCGGATGCCGTGCTCGCCGCGGTGCCGGACCCGAGCCTGTGTGCCGGGCTCAAGGCCGGCTTCGTCGCGGTCTACCCGCCCGGTGCCCGGGAGGACGGGGTCGCTGCCGAGGTGCGGGCGGTCTACTCCGACGAACGCGACTTCGCGGAGGACCCCGTCACGGGGAGCCTCAACGCCGGCCTCGCCCAGTGGCTGGTGCCGGCGGGCCACCTGCCCGAGCACTACGTCGCCGCGCAGGGCACCGTGATCGGCCGCGAGGGCCGCGTGCACGTCGACGTCATCGACGGCACCGTCTGGGTCGGCGGCGCCACCCGCACCGTCATCACCGGCGAACGCCCCACCTGACCGTCCCGGATCGACCAATGGGTCACACCAAGGACAGACCACCCGTCCATCCCCTGACCTAGCGGTCGACCTGAGGACGCCGCCCCACCGGATGAAGTGGCGCGGTCGACCAACAGCACCCGGAACCCGACGCGGGCTACCGCCTGGTAGATGAGGGGATCGCATCACCTACCGCGCCGTAGCCAACGCTGGAAGGCGAGCCGCAGCAAGACCCAGCAGGAGCGGAAGCAAGGAGGGCGACCGAACACGGCATCCCGCTGCGCAGCGGACGGGAAGCGCGACCCAGCCGAGTCCCTCCTGTGACCTGTTGGTCGATCTGCGGACACCTAGCCAACGGAAGGGCGTCCCCGGTGTGACCTATTGGTCGATGTGGGGACGGCGAAGGGCCGGGTCCGCGTGGACCCGGCCCTTCGGCATCCGCCCCTGACGGGCGGGTGGTGTGGCTCGCTCAGCCGTCGTAGGGCTTGGTGGCGAGCACCTTGACCTCGATCTGCTTGCCGTTGGGGGCCGCGTAGGTGACGGTGTCGCCCACCTTGGCGCCGTTGACGGCTGCACCGATCGGGGACTTCTCGGAGAACACGTGCATCGAGTCGTCGGTGATCTCACGCGAGCCGAGCAGGAAGGTCTCCTCGTCGCCGAACATGTCGACGGTGACGACCATGCCGGGCTCGACGATGCCGTCGTCGGCCGGGGTCTCCCCGATGACGGCGGTCTCGAGCAGCTGGGTGAGCTGGCGGATGCGGGCCTCCATCTTGCCCTGCTCCTCCTTGGCGGCGTGGTAGCCGCCGTTCTCCTTGAGGTCACCCTCCTCACGGGCTGCCTCGATCTTCTTGGCGATCTCGGTGCGGCCCGGCCCGGAGAGCTCGTCGAGCTCGGCCTGGAGGCGGTCGAACGCCCCCTGGGTCAGGAAGCTCGCCTGGTTGGCGGTCTCGGTCACGTCACTCACTCCTGGATCATGGGCGGCGCCTGCCCACACGGGGTGGCACCTCGGTGCTACGGCAACGGGCCCGGGTTCCGATGGATGCCGTTCGGCACGCGTGTCGGACCCAGACCCGAGGTGATGAAGCGCCCAGCCTACCAAGCCGGGCCCGGATCGCCACCATGGCGAGCCGCGCGCGCGACCCACCGGGCCGGGCGTCAGGGGGTGTCGAGCACCCGGGTGCACGAGTCGACGACCCCGGTCACCGCCCGCACGCTGGTGCGCAACGACACCACCCGGTGCACCGAGGCGGGGCCCTGTGCGGGCACCCTGTCGTCGACGGTGCCGACCCGGTTGCGCCCGCCGTCCAGCGCCGTGATCCGGCAGAGCACGGCGACGCCGGCCGGCCGGTGCAGGTCGTACTCCACGACGATCGAGGTGTCGGACCCGACCCGGTAGGCGGTGACCTCCGGGCGCACGCTGCCGGCCGTGCTGGCGATGCCCCACCACACGATGACGCCGACGGCGGCGAGGCAGCCGACGATGCCGACCACCCACCATCGGGTGGTGCCGGGAGCGGGGCGGGGCAACGGCATACGGGTCCTCGGTCTGGGCTGGTGTGCGGTGGTCTGGGGGACGGCACCGGATGAGAGGATGGACGGCGTCCATTCTCGGGTACGCCCCGAGAGCGCTGCAGGGAAGGGTCTCCATGTCCGACCGGCTCCGGCTCATGTGCGTGCACGCGCACCCGGACGACGAGTCCAGCAAGGGCGCCGCCACGATGGCGCGCTACGTCGACGAGGGCCACGAGGTGCTCGTGGTGTCGTGCACCGGGGGCGAGCGCGGCGACGTGCTCAACCCGAGGCTGAAGAACGACGTGCACATCCTGCGTGACCTGGCCCAGGTGCGCCGCGACGAGATGGCTGCGGCGCAGGCGATCCTCGGCGTGCAGCACACCTGGCTCGGCTTCGTCGACTCCGGCCTGCCCGAGGGTGACCCCTTGCCCCCGCTGCCCGAGGGCTGCTTCGCCCTCGAGCCGCTGTCGGTCACCTCCGAGGCCCTGGTGCGCGAGATCCGCCGCTTCCGCCCGCACGTCGTCACGACCTACGACGAGAACGGCGGCTACCCGCATCCGGACCACATCATGTGCCACGACGTGTCGATGGCGGCCGTGGTCGCGGCCGGCGACCCCGAGGCGTTCCCGCACGCCGGGCCGGTCTGGCAGCCCCTGAAGGTCTACTACAACCAGACCTTCAGCCGGGCGCGGATCGAGGCGTTCCACGAGGCGCTCACGGCGCTGGGCGAGGAGAGCCCGTATGCCGAGTGGCTCGAGAACTGGTCGCGCCCCGACCGCGCCGTGACCACCCGGGTCGAGTGCGCACCCTGGTTCGAGCGTCGGGATGCCGCGTTGCTCGCCCACGCCACCCAGGTCGACCCTGAGGGCACGTGGTTCCGGGTCACCCGGGAAGTGCAGGCCCGGGTCTGGCCGACCGAGGACTACGAGGCGGCCCTGTCCTTCATCCCGATCGCCGAGGGCGAGGACGACCTCTTCGCCGGCATCCCCACCGACGTCGCGGAAGCCGACGCCCTCGCGACCTCCGGCGACCTCCAGGTCGCCCTCGACACCCGCACGGAGCGTGAGGCATGAACGAGGCACCCACCGCCGACGGCGGGCCGGGCTTCCTCGCCTTCCTCGCCTTCTTCCTCCTGGCCATCGCGCTGTGGTTCCTGATGCGCAACATGAACGCCCGGATGCGGCGGATGTCCTACCGCCAGCAGGCGGCCCACCGTGGCAAGGACGACCCTCAGGTGGGTCCCGGAGAGCTCGGCGCCCGGGGCGACGGTCCGGGGCCCGGTGCGTCCAGTGCGGCTGGCACGGCTGGCGACGCCACGGCATCCCCACCGGTCGACGAGGCGAGCGGCCCCGACGACGGCACGCCGCGCGGGGACGTCGACGACACCGACGGCAAGGGCCCGGCCACCGGTCAGTGACTTCGGTGGCGCCGACCGCGGGCCGCGGCCGGTCAGACGATCGCGGGGCCGGTGAGCGCGAGCGAGGCGGCGACGAAGTGCGCCGTGAAGGCCAGGATGGTCAGCGCGTGGAAGACCTCGTGGAAGCCGAACCAGCGCGGTGAGATGTTCGGACGCTTGGTGCCGTAGACGATCGCCCCGAGGCTGTAGAGCGCTCCGCCGATGACGACCCAGGTCATCACCGCCGGCCCGGCGTGCTGCAGCAGCGGGCCGAAGTAGAACACGGCCACCCAGCCGAGCATCAGGTAGGCGGGCACGTAGAGCCAGCGGGGGGCGCCGGCCCAGAACACCCGGAAGAGCACGCCGAGGAAGGCGCCGCTCCACACGATGATGAGCATCCGCTTGGCCTGCGCCGGGGGCAGCAGTAGCGCGAACGGTGTGTAGGTGCCGGCGATGATCAGGAAGATGTTGGAGTGGTCGAACCTGCGCAGGAACCCTCCGACGCGCGGTGACCAGGTGCCGCGGTGGTAGACGGCCGACGTGCCGAACAGCAGCACGGCGGTGCCGGCGAACACTGCAGCCGAGACCTTCTCCGTGGTGGTGCCGGCGAGCACGATGAGGATGATGCCCGCGACCAGGGCCACGGGGGTCATGCCGGCGTGCAGCCAGCCACGCAGCTTGGGCTTGACGTTGTCGATCGCCGTCTCGACGCGCTGCTCGAGGGCCTCGCGCCGGCTGTGCTCGGCGCCGGGCGTCGGCTCGGTCTGCGTCATTGGCCAACCCTAACCTACCCGAGCGTAAGTTAGGGTGTCGGCGCCGTGTGACCCGTGCCGCGGCAAGCCGCCATCCCCCACGAGGGTCCGGTCGAGCCTGCTGCTGCCCACCGGCGCGCGGGAGTAGCGTGGGGCGCGCCGTCCGCGACCTCGCGGCGCGGCGGTCCGGGACAGCAGGCGGGAGGCCAGGCACATGGGGCTCAGCGACGTCCTGTATGCCGCCTACACCCGCCGCCTCACCCGGCAGCTCGACCCGTCGTCGGTGCCCCGCCACGTCGGTGTGATGCTCGACGGCAACCGCCGCTGGGCCAGGGCCCGCGGAGCCGGCGCGAGCGAGGGCCACCAGGCCGGGGCCGACAACATCGCGAACCTGCTGTCCTGGTGCGACGAGGCGGGCGTCGAGGTGGTCACCCTCTGGCTGCTCTCCACCGACAACCTCAACCGTCCCGAGAAGGAGCTGCGGCCCCTGCTCGGCATCATCGAGAAGGCTGTCGACACCCTGGCGGCGACCCATCGCTGGCGCATCCACCCGGTCGGGGCGCTCGACCTCCTTCCCGCCCCCACGGCGGCACGGCTCAAGGCCGCGGAGGACGCCACCCGCGACGTCGACGGGATGCTCGTGAACGTGGCGGTCGGCTACGGCGGGCGCCGCGAGATCGCCGATGCGGTGCGCTCGCTGCTGCAGGAGCAGGCCAGTCAGGGCACCAGCCTCGAGGAGCTCGCCGAGGTGATCGACGTCGAGCACATCGCCGAGCACCTCTACACCAAGGGCCAGCCCGACCCCGACCTCGTCATCCGCACCTCGGGGGAGCAGCGGCTCGGGGGCTTCCTGCTCTGGCAGAGCGCCCACAGCGAGTTCTACTTCTGCGAGGCCTACTGGCCCGACTTCCGCAAGGTCGACTTCCTCCGGGCGCTACGCGCCTTCGGCGAGCGCAACCGCCGCTTCGGCGCCTGAGCCAGCACCCCCGGCATCCGCCGAGTGCCGGTGAGACCCCGGATGCCCCCACCCCGCCGGTCACATCTCACTCACCAGGCGCACGAGTCACACGAGCCCCAGCAGTTGCGTATTTCGAGCCGACACGCGGAGCCGGACATGCGCGAGCCGGTTCGAGGTGGCACGTAGCGTCGAGACCACCGCATTCCTCACCCCAGGAGCGACCATGGCCTCGAGCACGCGACCGGCACCGCCCGCCCGCCCCGGGAAGGAGCCGCGTCGCACCTACGTGCTCGACACCTCGGTCCTGCTCGCGGACCCCCGGGCGATCACCCGCTTCAAGGAGCACGAGGTCGTGCTGCCGGTCGTGGTGGTCACCGAGCTGGAGGCCAAGCGGCACCACCCCGAGCTGGGCTACTTCGCCCGCACGGCGCTGCGGATGCTCGACGACCTGCGCATCTCCGCCGGCCGGCTCGACGCCCCGGTGCCGATCGGCGACGAGGGCGGCACTCTGCGCGTCGAGCTCAACCACACCGACCCGTCCTCGCTCCCCGCCGGCTTCCGGTTGGGCGACAACGACACCCGCATCCTGGCGGTGGCGCGCAACATGGCCAACGAGGGCCGGATGGTCACGATCGTGAGCAAGGACCTGCCGATGCGGGTCAAGGCCTCGGCCTGCGGCCTCGAGGCCGAGGAGTACCGCGCCGAGCTCGCCGTCGAGTCCGGCTGGACCGGCATGGCCGAGCTCGCCGTCACGGTCGAGGAGATGGACCACCTCTACGAGTACGGCCGGCTCGAGAGCGTCGAGGGCGCTGAGTTCCCTTGTCACACAGGGCTGGTGCTCAGCTCGCCGCGTGGCTCCGGGCTGGCCCGCGTCGGCCCCGACAAGCAGCTTCGTCTGGTGCGTGGCGACCGCGACGCCTTCGGCCTGCACGGGCGCAGCGCCGAGCAGCGCATCGCGCTCGACCTGCTCCTGGACCAGGACATCGGCATCGTCAGCCTCGGCGGGCGCGCCGGCACCGGTAAGTCCGCGCTGGCCCTGTGCGCCGGCATCGAGGCCGTCATGGAGCGCCGCCAGCAGCGCAAGGTCGTCGTCTTCCGCCCGCTCTACGCGGTGGGCGGCCAGGAGCTCGGCTACCTGCCCGGTGACGCGTCGGAGAAGATGAACCCGTGGGGCCAGGCGGTGTTCGACACGCTGTCGGCGCTGGTCTCTCGTGAGGTGGTCGAGGAGATCCTCGACCGGGGGATGCTCGAGGTGCTGCCGCTGACGCACATCCGCGGCCGGTCCCTGCACGACGCGTTCGTCATCGTCGACGAGGCGCAGAGCCTGGAGCGCAACGTGCTGCTCACCGTGCTGTCGCGGATCGGCCAGAACTCGCGGGTCGTGCTCACCCACGACGTCGCCCAGCGAGACAACCTGCGGGTGGGCCGGCACGACGGCGTCGTGGCGGTTGTCGAAGCGCTCAAGGGCCACCCGTTGTTCGCCCACGTCACGCTCACCCGCAGCGAGCGCAGCCCTATCGCGGCGCTGGTCACCGACCTGCTCGAGGGCATCGAGGTCTAGGCGCTCCACGCCCGTTCACCCGTCCGTAACCCGGGCGTCGATTTCGCCCTGCTGGCGCGATCCCCTAAAGTTAGGTCTCGATTCGGTAACGCCCCGTGGGCTTCCCCCTGCGCCCCACCCCCTGCTTCCTCCCCGTTAGGTCCCCCCTGCCCATGCCTCGGTACTCCGCGCGCCACGCCCCCCGTCATGCCGCTCCTTCGCGGCGGTCGGGTGCTGCCCACGCGACACGTACGGCCCTCGGCCGGCCGGTGCTCGCCACCGGAATGGCAGCAGCCGTGCTGTCGACCGGAGCCCTGGCGGCCTCGGTGTCCGGAGGCACCGCGAGCGCGGACACGCTGACCTTCGCGGTCGACAGCGTCACCTCGAGCACCTCCACGGAGCAGAGCAAGACCGAGCAGGCCGACGCCGTGCGCGTCGCCGCCGACCGCAGCGCCACCAACGCGCAGCGCTCCGTGGTCGCCGCCCGCAGCGCCCAGCGCGAGAAGGTCACCGCTGCTCGGGCCGCCCAGGCTGCGAAGGTCAAGGCCGCCGCCCTGGCCAAGGCCCGCAAGGCCGCCGCCGAGCGCGCCGCCGCGGCCGCCAAGCGCAAGCGCGTCATCGCCAACGCCCAGCGCGACCCCAAGGCGGCCGCGCGGCTGCTGATGCCCGACTACGGCTTCAGCCAGTCGCAGTGGGGCTGCCTCGAGCGCCTGTGGATCGGCGAGAGCGGCTGGAACTACCGGGCCGCGAACGCCTCCTCGGGCGCCTACGGCATCCCCCAGTCCCTGCCCGGTCGCAAGATGGCGACGGTGGGCAGCGACTGGCGCACCAACCCGGTCACCCAGATCAAGTGGGGCCTGAACTACATCAAGCGCTCGTACGGCTCGCCGTGCAACGCCCTCAGCCAGTGGAACGCCCGCTCGCCGCACTGGTACTGACCGGCCCCACCGTCGGGTCGCCGCACGCGGCCCCGCGGCTCAGATCTTGCGCAGCCGGATGCCGGTGACGGCGTGGTCGGCGCCCTTGGTGAGCACCAGCGTCGCGCGGTCGCGCGTCGGCAGCACGTTCTCGACCAGGTTGGGCTCGTTGATCTGCTCCCAGATGGCGGATGCCGTGGCTCGAGCCTCGTCGTCGTCGAGCCGCGCGTAGCGGTGGAAGTACGACTGCGGGTGGGCGAATGCGGTCTCCCGCAACCGGAGGAAGCGCTCGACGTACCAGGTGCGGATCTCCTCGACCGGCGCGTCGACGTAGACGGAGAAGTCGAAGTAGTCCGAGATCGCCCCGGTGCTCGACCCGTCCGGGCGCACCGCGGGCGGCTGCAGCACGTTGAGTCCCTCGACGATGAGGACGTCGGGGCGGCGCACCCGGATCGTGTCGGGCAGCACGTCGTAGGTGAGGTGCGAGTACTGCGGCGCCTCGACCACCGGCACCCCTGACTTCACCGCGGCGATGAACCGCATCAGCGCACGGCGGTCATATGACTCCGGAAAACCCTTGCGCTGCAAGAGTCCACGTCGCTCGAGCTCGGCGTTCGGGTGGAGGAAGCCGTCGGTCGTGATGAGCTCGACGCGGGGGGTGTGCGGCCAGCGGCTCATCAGCTCCTTGAGGATGCGCGACGTCGTCGACTTGCCGACCGCCACCGAGCCGGCCACCCCCACCACGAACGGCACGCGGGTCGGGCGCTCCCCGAGGAACTCGCTCGTCGCGAGCCGGAGCCCGTGGGTGGCCTCGACGTAGAAGTGCAGCAGCCGCGAGAGAGGGAGGTAGACCTCCTCCACCTCGTTGAGGTCGAGCCGGTCGCCCAGGCCGCGCAGCCGCGCGAGGTCGCTCTGCTCCAGGCTCATCGGGTGGCTCTCGCGCAGGCGCGACCACGCCCGGCGGTCGAGGTCGACGTAGGGCGTCGGCAGCGTGCGTCGCTCCTGCGTGGCGCTCACCCGCGCCATTGTTGCGTATGCCGTGGCACCGCGACCTGGGTGACCTGCGCCATCGCCGCACCGGCGGTGGGACGGCCACGGGGGTCCGGCATCCCAACTAGGCTGGCTCCATGTGCGGAATCGTGGGTTACGTCGGTACGACGATGGATGACACGGCCCTGGAGGTCGTGATGGAGGGGCTGTCCCGGCTCGAGTACCGCGGCTACGACTCGGCGGGCGTCGCGCTGGTCACCGCTGAGGGCATCACGTCCGAGAAGCGCGCCGGCAAGCTCGAGAACCTCCGCTCGGCGCTCGAGGCGCAGCCGCTCGCGGCCTCGCGCACCGGCATCGGGCACACCCGGTGGGCGACCCACGGTGGGCCCACCGACGGCAACGCCCACCCCCACCGTGGCGGCGACGAGGACCGGCTGGCCCTGATCCACAACGGCATCATCGAGAACTTCCACGCGCTGAAGAAGGAGCTGCTCGAGGAGGGAGTCGAGTTCCGCTCCGAGACCGACACCGAGGTCGCCGCGAAGCTCGTCGGCCGCGAGTACGACCGGGTGGGTGACCTCACCACCGCGATGCGCACCGTCGTGCAGCGGCTCGAGGGTGCGTTCACCCTGCTGGCGGTGCACGCCGACAGCCCCGGCGTGGTCGTGGGCGCGCGCCGCAACAGCCCGCTCGTCGTGGGCCTGGGCGACGGCGAGAACTTCCTCGGAAGCGACGTCGCCGCGTTCATCGGCCACACCCGGCACGCCCTCGAGCTGGGCCAGGACCAGATCGTCACGATCACCCCCGAGGGTTACTCGGTCATCGACTTCGACGGCACGCCGTCGGACGGCAAGGCCTACGAGGTCACCTGGGATGCCGCCGAGGCCGAGAAGGGCGGCTACGCCACCTTCATGGAGAAGGAGATCAACGACCAGCCGCACGCCGTGGCCGACACCCTGCTGGGCCGCACCGACGACACCGGCCGCCTCGTGCTCGACGAGGTGCGCATCAGCGAGGAGCAGCTGCGCGCGGTCGAGCGGATCACGATCGTCGCCTGCGGCACCGCGGCCTACGCCGGCATGGTCGCCAAGTACGCCATCGAGCACTGGACCCGCATCCCGGTCGAGGTCAGCCTCGCCCACGAGTTCCGCTACTGCGACCCGATCGTCGACGGCACCACGCTCGTCGTGTCGGTGAGCCAGTCCGGCGAGACCATGGACACCCTGATGGCCGTCAAGCACGCGGCCGAGCTCGGCGCGATGACGTTGTCGATCTGCAACACCCACGGCTCGACCATCCCGCGCGAGTCCGATGCGGTGCTCTACACGCACGCCGGCCCCGAGATCGCCGTGGCGTCGACCAAGGCGTTCCTCGCCCAGATCACCGCCTGCTACATCCTGGGTCTCTACCTCGCCCAGCTGCGCGGCGAGACCTACGCGACCGACGCGCGGGCCGTGATGGCCGAGCTGCACGAGATCCCCGCGAAGATCGAGGACCTGCTGACCCGGATGGACCGCGTGGTCGAGATGGCGCACTTCATGGCCGACACGCGCGCGGTGCTCTTCCTGGGCCGCAACGTCGGCTACCCGGTGGCGCTCGAGGGTGCGCTCAAGCTCAAGGAGCTCGCCTACATCCACGCCGAGGGGTTCGCGGCCGGCGAGCTGAAGCACGGGCCGATCGCCCTCATCGACGCCGGCCAGCCGGTGTTCGTCATCGTGCCGAGCCCCGACACCCCGCACGAGCTGCACAAGAAGGTCGTCTCCAACATCCAGGAGATCCGCGCCCGCGGCGCGCGCACCATCGTCATCGCGCACGATGGCGACGACGACGTCGAGCCCTACGCCAGCGAGGTCATCCGCATCCCGCAGTGCTCGCCGATGCTGGCGCCGCTGCTGGCCGTCGTGCCGCTGCAGGTCTTCGCGCTGCACCTGTCCACGGCCAAGGGCCTCGACGTCGACCAGCCTCGTAACCTGGCGAAGTCGGTCACGGTCGAATGATCGTCGGGGTCGGCATCGACGTCGTCGACGTCGCGCGCTTCGGCGCGACGCTCGAGCGCACCCCGGCGCTGCGTGAGCGCCTCTTCACCACGGGTGAGCGCGACCTGCCGCTGAACTCGCTCGCGGCGCGGTTCGCCGCGAAGGAGGCCGTCGCCAAGGCGCTGGGTGCCCCGTCGGGCATGCACTGGCACGACGCCGAGGTGCACCGGGGCGCCGACGGCCGCCCGCACCTCGAGGTGCGCGGCACGGTGCGGGCTCGGGTCGACGCGCTCGGCATCCTCTCGCTGCACCTGTCCCTGTCCCACGACGCCGGCATCGCGTCCGCTGTCGTCGTCGCCGAGGGAGCCCCGCTGTGATCGAGGCCTGGTCGACGGATGCCGTGTACGCGGCGGAGCGCGCGCTGATGGCGACGCTCGACGACGGCGAGCTGATGGCCCGGGCCGTCGAGGGGCTCGCGGGGGTCGCGGCAGCCCGGCTCGAGGAGAGCGGCGGCCGGTCGGTCGCGGCCCTCGTGGGGCCGGGCAACAACGGCGCCGACGCGCTCTATGCCGTTGCTCGCCTCGCCGAAGCCGGCTGGAACGCCGTTGCGGTGCACCACGACACGGTCCACGAGGGGGCGCGCGCAACTGCGGAGGCGGCCGGGGTGGTGCTCACGACCGACCCGACCGGTTTGGGCGAGGCCGACGTCGTGCTCGACGGCATCCTCGGCATCGGTGCCCGGGCAGGGCTGCCCTCGTGGGCTGCCGGCTGGTGGGCCGCGCTGTCCGAGACGGCGCACGTCATCGCCGTCGACCTGCCCTCGGGCCAGGACCCGATGGGCGGCGAGCTCGACCCCGACGGCGTCTTCGCCGACGAGACCGTGACCTTCTCGGTCGCGAAGCCGGTGCACCTCCTGCCACCGACCGAACAGGCCTGCGGGCTGCTGACCGTCGTCGACATCGGCCTGGAGATCGACGACGACCCGGTCGTCCGCCGCCTCGACCACGACGACGTCGCCGCGCTCTGGCCGGTGCCCGTTGCGAGCGACGACAAGTACTCCCGCGGCGTGCTCGGGGTCGTGGCCGGTGGTGAGTCCTATCCCGGCGCCGCCGTGCTCAGCGTGACCGCCGCCGCCGAGGCCGGTGCCGGGATGGTGCGCTACGTCGGCACGTCCACCCCGACCGGCCTGGTGCGGGCGGCAGTTCCCGAGGCGGTGCACGGTGTCGGCCGGGTGCAGGCATGGCTGGTCGGTCCGGGGCTCGACGTGGTGTCGCGAGCAGCGGGGGCCAAGGCCCAGCTCGATGTGGCGCGCGAGGCGCTCGCCGGTGCCGAGCCGGTTGTCGTCGACGCCGGCGGCCTCGACCTGCTCGACGCCGAGGTGCTCGAGAAGCGGTCGGATGCCGTCACCCTCCTCACGCCGCACGCCGGCGAGTGCGCTCGCCTCCTCACCCGGCTGGGCGACGCCGAGGTGACCCGGGAGCAGGTGGAGGCCCGACCGCTGGCCCACGCCCGCGCCCTCGCCGAGCTCGCCGGGGCGACCGTGCTGCTCAAGGGCGCCACCACCCTCGTCGTGCCGCCCGGCGAGGGCGCCACCGCGTGGTCACAGGCCGACGCCCCGCCGTGGCTGGCGACCGCCGGGGCGGGCGACGTCCTCGCCGGGCTGCTCGGCACCCTGCTGGCCGCCGGCCTGCCCGCCGACGTCGCCGGCGCCATCGGCGCCCTCGTCCATGGCGTCGCTGCTGACCGGGCCAACCCGGGTGGCCCGGTGCGTGCACTCGCGGTGGCACACGGCATCCCCACGGCGGTCGCCCACCTGCTGGGTCGTGGGCGCCTCCCGGCGTCCTAGACTCGTCAGGCCCATGACCACCTCGCCCGCCTCCGCCCCGCCCCCCGCGCCCGCGGGCGCCTCGGCGTGGGTCAGCGTCGACCTCGACGCGATCCGCGACAACGTGGCCGAGCTGGTGCGCCGGGCTGGTTCGGCGCAGGTGATGGCGGTCGTCAAGGGCGACGCCTACGGCCACGGCCTGGTGCCCTCCGCGCGCGCAGCCCTGGCCGGCGGTGCCACCTGGCTCGGTGTGGCCCAGCTCGCCGAGGCGATCGAGCTGCGCGGCGCCGGCGTCACGGCCCCGCTGCTCACCTGGCTCTTCCCGCCGGGCGGCGACGTCGGCGGTGCCATCGACGCCGACATCGAGGTGACCGTCGGCAGCGACTGGACCCTCGATGCCGTCACGGCCGCCGCCCGCGAGCGCGGTCGCCCCGCGCGCGTGCAGGTGAAGGTCGACACCGGGCTGGGCCGCGGTGGCATCCTCACCGACTGGTCGGAGATGGTCGCCCGGGTCGCGGCGGCGCAGGCCGAGGGCGCGATCGAGGTCACCGGGGTCTGGTCGCACTTCGCGTGGGCCGACGCGCCGCAGCACCCGACCGTGCGTGCCCAGCAGGTGCGCTTCGGCGAGGCGGCCGACGAGCTGGAGCGGGCCGGGGTGCACCCGGCGCTGCGCCACCTCGCGAACTCCGCGGCGACGCTCACGAACCCTTCGGCCCACTTCGACATGGTCCGGCCCGGGCTGGCGGTCTACGGGCTCTCGCCGGTGCCCGACCTCGGTGACCCGGCCTCCTTCGGCCTGCGCGAGGCGATGCGCGTGACGGCCCGGCTGACCTTGGTCAAGCGTGCGCGGGCGGGCCAGGGCGTCAGCTACGGACACGAGTACGTCACCGAGCGCGACACCGTGCTCGGCCTGGTGCCGATGGGCTACGCCGACGGCATCCCGAGGTCGGCGGGCGGTCGTGGCCCGGTGCTGGTCGGCGGGCGCCGGCTCCCGGTGGCCGGTCGAGTCTGCATGGACCAGGTCGTCGTCGACCTCGGCCCGCAGTTCCAGGGCAGCGCCGGTGACGAGGTCGTGGTGCTCGGGCGCGCGGCCGACGGCGAGCCCTCGGCCCAGGACTGGGCGCAGGCCGCGGGCACCATCAACTACGAGATCGTCACCCGGATGGGGCCGCGCCTCCCACGGGTGCTGCTCGGGGGTGGGGGCTGATGGCGCTGGGCCCGTTCGGCAGCGCTGCCAGCGCCGTCGGCGACCGGGTGATGCGGGCCCGGGCCGGCTACCGGTCCGTCGATGCGCCTGACGGCTGGGCGCACACCCCGACCGAGTCCCTGTGGGTCACCGCCGACGACGGTGTCGCCCTGCACGTCGAGATCGACGCCCCCGACCTCTCCAGCCTCAGCCGGCGCCACCTCGCCGGGCGGATGCCCACCGTGGTGCTCGTGCACGGGTTCAGCCTCAACCTGCAGTGCTGGGTGCTCCAGCGCCGGGCCCTCATCCACTCCGGGTTCCGGGTCGTCACCTACGACCAGCGCGGGCACGGCCGCTCCGGCCAGCCGGCGCTCGAGAACTGCACGGTGGGGCAGCTGGGTCGCGATCTCGCCGCCGTCATGGATGCCACCTGCACGAGCGGGCCGGTCGTGCTCGTCGGGCACTCGATGGGCGGCATGACCGTCATGTCGTATGCCGGGCAGCACCCCGACGTGGTGCGCGACCGGGTGCTGGCGGTGGCGCTCATCGCCACCAGCGCGGGTGGCGACGAGATGACCGAGTTCGGCCTGGGTGCCACGGTGGGCAAGGTGGTGGGGTCGTTCGGCCCGGGCGTGCTGACCCGGATGTCGCGGCACGCCGGTCCGATCGGCGCGCTGCGCAGGATGGGCCGTGGCGTCCAGGATGCCGTGGTGCAGCGGTGGGCGTTCGACTCCCCGGTGAGCCCCGAGCTGGTGCAGATGGTCGGCGACATGATCTTCTCCACCTCCTTCGACGTGATGGCGGCGTTCCTGCCCGACTTCGACGTGCTCGACATCAGCGCCGACCTCGCACCGCTCGTGGGCATCGAGACCCTGGTGATGAACGGCGCTGGTGACCTGGTCACCCCGCCCTCGCACAGCGAGGAGATCGTGCGCCGCATCCCGGGCGCCGAGCACGTGGTGGTCGAGGACGCCGGCCACATCCTCATGCTCGAGCACCCCCAGCTGGTCACCCAGCAGCTGCTCATGCTCATCGCGCGGGCTCAGCGCGCCGTGGCCGAGGGCGTGCCGGTGAGCAGCAAGCCGCGGGTGCGCCGCACGGTGCAGGACATCTCGAAGAAGCGCCGCGTGGCCCGCGCCCGCGCCGGACGGAACGGGCGGGAGGCTGCGTCGTGAACAGCCGCCGCGTCGCGCTGCCGGGGGTCGACGACACCCGCGCCCTGGGGCGGGTGCTGGGGGCGGTGCTGCGCGCCGGTGACCTCGTCGTGCTCACCGGGGGCCTCGGCGCCGGCAAGACGACGCTGACCCAGGGCATCGGTGAGGGTCTGGGCGTGCGGGGGCCGGTCACCTCGCCGACTTTTGTCATCGCCCGGGTGCACCCCTCGGTCGTCGGCGGCCCGGCGCTCGTGCACGTCGACGCCTACCGGCTCGGCGGGGCCCTCGAGCTCGACGACCTCGACCTCGACGCCTCGGTCGACGACAGCGTCACCGTGGTCGAGTGGGGGCACGGCCTGGCCGAGGACCTCAGCGAGGACCGGCTCGAGGTCGTGCTCGACGTCGACATCGCCACCGAGGAGCGCACCGCCACGGTCACCGGTGTCGGCGGTCGCTGGAGCGGTGAGTCCGCGGATGCCGGGCTGCTCGTCCTGGGCGGTGTGCCGTGCTGACCCTCGCGATCGACACCTCGACCTCGGCCATCGGCGTGGCCGTGCTCGCACCCGGGTCCGACCCCGCCGTCGGCGTGGCGGTCGACGCTCGTGCGCACACCGAGAAGCTCGCTCCACTGGTGCGCGACACCCTGGCGGCCGCCGGCGCCACGCCCGCCGACCTCACCGACATCGCCGTCGGCACCGGTCCCGGGCCGTTCACCGGGCTGCGGGTCGGCCTGGTCACCGCGCTCACGCTGGGCCACGCGCTCGGCATCCCGGTGCACGGGGTGTGCAGCCTCGACGCGCTCGCGGAGCAGGCGCTGGCCGAGCACGACAACGTGAACGAGGTGCTCGTCGCCACTGACGCCAGGCGCAAGGAGGTCTACTGGGCGCGCTACGCCCGGGGCACCGAGGGGGCCGTGGCGCTCACCGCGCCCGCTGTCGACCGCCCGGCGGAGCTCGCCGACGACGTGCGCGCGCTGCCGACCGTGGGTCGCGGCCCGGTGCTCTTCCCCGACCTCATCCCCAACGGCCTCGGCGGTCCGCTCGACGTCGACCCGGGGTGGCTGGGGCGGGTTGCCTTGCGCCGCATCGCCGCAGGCGAGCCGATGCCGGTCGAGCCGCTCTACCTCCGCCGCCCCGACGCGCTCACCACCGCCGAGCGAGGTCGGTCGTGACCGTGACCGCACCGACGCTGCGCGAGGCGCGCTGGACCGACATCCCGGCCCTGGCGGCACTCGAGCGCGACCTCTTCACGCACGACGCCTGGGCCGAGCCCACCTGGTGGGCCGAGCTCGCCGGGCGACCGCGTCGCGACTACGTCGTGCTCACCGACGCCGACGGCATCCTCGGGTATGCCGGGCTCGACCACGGCGGCGACGTCGCCGACGTGATGACCATCGCCGTCGCACCGCGGGCGCAGGGCCGCGGGGTCGGGGGGCGGCTGCTCGACGAGCTGGAGCGCCGCGCTCGGGCGCGCGGAGCGGCATCCATGATGCTCGAGGTGCGCGCCGACAACGCCGCAGCACTGCGCCTCTACGAGCGCGCCGGCTTCGCCCTGCTGAGCACCCGCCGGCGTTACTACCAGCCTGGTGACGTCGACGCGCTGGTCATGCGAAAGCTGTTGCTGCAGGAGGAGTCCGGCGATGAGTGACGCACCCCTGGTGCTGGGCATCGAGACGTCGTGCGACGAGACCGGCGTCGGCATCGTCCGCGGCGAGACGCTGCTCGTCGACGCCATCGCCAGCAGCGTCGACGAGCACGCCCGCTTCGGTGGGGTCGTGCCGGAGGTTGCCAGCCGCGCCCACCTCGAGGCCATGGTCCCCACCATCGAACGTGCGTGTGCCACAGCGGGAGTCACGTTGCGCGACCTGGATGCCGTTGCGGTGACGTCGGGCCCGGGGCTCGCCGGGGCGCTGATGGTGGGGGTCGCCTCGGCGAAGGCGCTGTCGCTCGCCCTCGGGGTGCCGCTCTACGGGGTGAACCACCTCGCCAGCCACGTGGCCGTCGACATCGTCGAGCACGGCCCGCTGCCCGAGCCGGTGCTCGCGATGCTCGTGTCCGGCGGCCACTCCTCCCTCCTCCTCGTGCCCGACGTGACGCACGACGTGCGCAGCCTCGGCTCGACCATCGACGACGCGGCCGGTGAGGCGTTCGACAAGGTGGCCCGGGTGCTCGGGCTGCCCTTCCCCGGCGGCCCGCACATCGACCGCGCCGCACGCGAGGGCTCGATCACCATCGACTTCCCGCGCGGGCTCACCACCGGCCGTGACATGGAGCGGCACCGCTTCGACTTCTCGTTCTCGGGGCTGAAGACCGCCGTGTCGCGGTGGGTGCAGGCGCGCGAGGCCGCGGGGGAGCCGGTGCCGGTGGCCGACGTCGCGGCCAGCTTCCAGGAGGCCGTCACCGACGTGCTCACCCGCAAGGCGGTGCTGGCCTGCCGCGAGCACGGCGTCGGCCACCTGCAGATCGGCGGCGGGGTGGCCGCGAACTCCCGGCTGCGGGCGATGGCGCAGGAGCGGTGCGACGCGGCCGGCATCCAGCTGCGGGTGCCCCGGCCGGGGCTGTGCACCGACAACGGCGCGATGGTGGCGGCGCTCGGGGCGCAGATGGTGCTCAAGGGGCGCGCGCCCTCCGACCTCGCGCTGCCCGCCGACTCCTCGATGCCGGTCACCGTGGTCCAGGCCTGACCCCGATCAGGGCTTCGTGGAGCAGGGGAGCAGGCCCATCCGCTCCTTCAGCGTGATCACTCGCCGCACCGACGCCGCGACCTTCGCGGCGAAGGCCGGGTCGTCGGCCGCCTTCGCCTTCACCGCCGCGATCATCCCGGGCGCGCTCGACGCGCGCCCGGTGAGCACGATGTCGCCGCCGGCATCGATGAACCGCACCGCCCGCTGGGGGGCCGGGGTGCCGCGCACCGCCTGGGCGTTGACGTCGTCGGTGATCACCACGCCGTCGTACCCGAGCCGGCCGCGCAGCAGGTCGGTGACGATGGGCTTCGAGAACATCGCCGGCACCTTGGGGTCGAGCCTGCTGTAGCGCGCCGAGCCGACCATGACCAGGCCGGCGCCCGCCTCGACACCGGCCGCGAACGGCTGCAGGTAGGGGTCGTTCGCGTCGGTCACGTCGTCGGTGATGCCGGTGCTGCTGAAGTCGGTGTTGCTGCGGATGCGGCCCAGGCCGGGGAAGTGCTTGACCGTGCCCTCGACGCCGCCGGCCAGCATTCCCTTGAGGAACGCGGCCGAGGCGCGCTCCACCGTCTCGGGGTCCGACCCGTACTGCCGCCCGTAGCGCCCGATCGGCTCGTTGGCGCGGCCGATGTCCGCGGGCACCGTGTCGGTGACCGGGGCCAGGTTGACGTTGACTCCGGCGGCCTTGAGCTCGCGCGCCCATCCCGTGGCGGCCCGGGTGAGCGCGGCGGACGACATGGTGGCCTGCTCCTTGGCCGAGGGCGGTCGGGTGAACCCGGCCCCCCGCAGCTGGTGCACCTCGCCGCCCTCCTGGTCGGCGGCGATGAGCAGCCCGACGTCAGCGGTGCTCGTGCGCGACACCAGGCCCTGGAGGTGCTCGGAGGTGCGGTTGACCTCGGCGGCGCCGTCCCACCCGCCGAGGTAGATGACGTTGCCGACGTGCGAGCCCCGCACCGTGCGGTCGAGCGAGCCGAGCGAGGCGTTGGCGTCGAAGCCGACCATGAACAGCTGGCCCAGTCGCTGCGCCGGCGTCAGGGACTCGACCGTCGACGTGACGCAGGCGGCCGCCGCGTCCTGGCTGGGCGAGGGGGATGCCGTGCCCGCCGTCGCGCTCGGGGTCGGCGTCGCGCTCGGGGTCGGCGTCGCGCTCGCGCTCGCCGGCGAGGAGGCGGGGGCCGGCGCGCTCGAGCTGCCCGACACGCTGGAGGTTCGCGGGCCGGCGGGGTCGCCCGCGCACCCGGCGAGCGCCAGGGCCAGCACGAGTGGGGCGGCGGTGATGACGGCCGGGCGGCGGGTCGGGCGGGGTCGAGACGTCGCGGACAGCACCCGTCGACGGTACGTGAGCCCCCTGCGAAGCACCGAATGCCGCGGACCGCGCCGGGCGTGGACGCCGCGACGCGAACCCGCGCACGCACAGCATCCGACACAATCGTCCCCATGCCGACCCACGCCGTGCCGAGCCTGCCCGTGGTCCTCGACGTCGACACCGGGGTCGACGACGCCTGCGCCCTCCTCCTCGCCGCGCTGCACCCGCGGCTCGACCTGCGGGGCGTCACCTGCGTCGGCGGAAACGCCCCGCTGGCCGACGTCGTGCGCAACACCCTGGTCGTGCTCGAGACGGCCGGTCGCAGCGACGTTCCCGTGGGGGTGGGGGCCGCGCGCCCCATCCTCGAGGAGCCGGTCGACGCGCGGCACGTGCACGGCGCCGACGGCATGGCCGACCTCGGGATGCCGGCGCCCACCCTCGCGCCCGACCCGCGCCCGGCGGTCGACCTGCTGCGCGACACCATCGACGCACAGCACGCCGCTGGCGCGCCGGTGACCGTGGTGCCGCTGGCTCCGATGACCAACCTCGCACTGCTCGCCCGGGTGCACCCCCAGGCCTTCGCGCGGATCGGTCGGATCGTCTTCATGGGCGGCGGTGTGGAGATCAGCAACGCCACCGCGGCCGCCGAGTTCAACATCTTCCACGACCCGGAGGCCGCCGCCATGGTTCTCGACGCCTGTGCCGAGCACGACGTCCCCATCACGATGTACGGCCTCGACGTCTTCTACGACCCACTCGTCACCGACGTGCAGGTCGAGGGGCTGCGTGAGCTCGGCACCCCGGTCGCCGACCTCGCCGCGGGGCTGATCTCCTTCCACCATCGCCGGTTCGCCAACTCCGGCGCGACCATCGGCGACGCGGGCGCGGTCGGCATCCTCATCGAGCCGGGTGCCGTGCGTACCGAGCGGCTGCCGGTGCGGGTCGAGCTCGCCGGCACCTGGACCCGCGGCCGCACCGTCGTCGACCGCCGCGACTGGAGCGGCCACCTCGCCCATGACCCGCACGGCCTCGCGGCCACCATGGTGGACGTCGCGCTGACCATCGACGGGCCCCGGATCGCCGACCTCTGGGTGCGCACGGTGCGGGGGGAGGCGTCGTGAGCGGGCGAGTACTGGTGCTCGGGTCGCTCAACGTCGACCTCGTCACCCGGGTCGAGCGCCATCCCAGGCCGGGTGAGACCGTGCTCGGCGAGGGCCTGGAGCAGCTCGCCGGAGGCAAGGGCGCCAACCAGGCCGTCGCGGCGGCATCCGCGGGTGCGCCGGTCGCCATGGTCGGGTGCGTCGGCGACGACGCGGGCGGCACCGCCTACCGCGCCCGGCTCGAACGGCTCGGCATCGACGTCAGCGGCGTGCGCGTCGTCGAGGGCACCCCGAGCGGGCACGCCCTCATCGCGGTGTCCGACGACGGCGAGAACTCGATCGTCGTCATACCCGGAGCCAACGACCTGCTCGACGAGCGCGAGGTCGCGGCGGTCGACGCCCTCGGCCCCGGCGACGTGCTGGTCGTGCAGCTCGAGGTGCCGCGCGCCGTCGTGTGCACCGCGGTGCGCCGGGCGGCTTCGCGTGGGGCGCGGGTCGTGCTCAACACCGCCCCGTATGCCGCGCTGCCCGCCGACGTCGTCGCCCTCGCCGACCCGGTGGTCGCCAACGAGCACGAGATGGCGGCCCTCGCCGAGGCCGGCACCGAGCCCCGATCCCTGCTCGTCACCTTCGGGGCCAACGGGGCGGCCTGGGACGGCGAGACGCGCCCGGCCCACGTGGTCGCGGCGCACGAGGTGGTCGACACCACCGGCGCGGGCGACGCGTTCTGCGGCGCGCTCGCGGCATCCCTGGCGGTGGGGGACGGGCGCGAGGTGGCACTCGAGGCGGCCCTGGCGGCCGGCGCAGCCGCGGTCCGCCACCGCGGCGCCCAGCCCGACCCCTGGCTCTAGGAGCTAGGCGGGGTCGACGACGAGGACGACCTGCTGGCCCGCCACCCGGGTGAGGATGACGGTGGCCTGCGCGCCGTCGCCGGCCTTGCGGCCGATGCGCAGCTCGCGGCGCAGCTCGTCGTCGTCGAGCCGCACGCCGCGCTTCTTGATGGTGAGCCCGGTGATGCCGTTCTGGCGCAGCCAGGCGCGCAGCGACTTCACGCCGAAGGGCATCACCTCGCGCACGGCGTAGCGCCGGGCGAACGGCACGTCGACGTGCGCCTCGCTGACGACGTAGCCGAGCCCGGTGTCGACCTCGCTGCCGAGGGTGGCGGCGGTGACCGCGCCGAGCAGGCCGGCCTGGGTGACCGCCCGGTCGGGCTCGTAGAGCCACGGCCCGACCGCGCCCAGCGACTCGACCGTGGGGATCTCCGGCTCGGCCATCGTCTCGTCGACCTCGACCGGCGAGCGGTCGGGCCGCAGGATGCGCGCGCTGCGACCCGGGCGCTGGGCCAGCGGACCCCACCACACGGCGCACTCGAGCACCTCGCCGGCGAACGAGGTCCACTGGGCCTCGGTGCCGAGCGGGATGGCGTCGTGCGGCATCGAGGGCGACAGCTTGGCCCCGGTGGCGGGCACCGCCGTGGCGACCTGGAGCACGAACTCCCACGTCGGCTGGATCTCGTCGAGCCGGAACACCCGCTTGATCCGCCCGTGCCGGCCGGTCAGGCCCGGCACCCGGCGGGCGGGGTCGAGCCACACGCCCACCCGCGAGCGCAGCGGGTCGCGCGGCGCCTCGAACTCCTCGGCGAGCGCCACCCGGGCGCGCGAGTCCGGCCACGGGCGCAGGTTGATGTCGGCGATCGCTGCGGTGACCGGGTCGATGTCGACCCCCTGCACGGTGACGCCGAGGGCCGACATCGCCACGGCATCCGACCCGATGCCGCAGCCGAGGTCGTGCACGGTCGCCAGCGAGGCGTTGTAGAAGCGCCCGGCGTGGGTGGCCGCCACCTCCAGGCGCGAGGCCTGCTCGAGCCCGTCGGCGGTGTAGAGCATGTCGTCGGCGAACTCGCCGAACTTGGCCACCGCCCGGGCGCGGAGCCTCTGCTGGGTCAGCAGCGCGGCGACGAAGTCGGGGTCGTGGCCCTCGCGGCGCAGCCGGTCCTGCAGGCGCATCACCTCGCGCTCGTCGTAGGCGGGCAGGCTGCGCAGGACCGCCCGACCGTCGGGCGACCCCAGCGCTCGAACGGTGCCGACATCCACGGCGGGCATCCTGCCATCCCGTGGGGCGCGCGCATCCCGGGAGGCGCAGCCGGCCCAGGACGTCCGACAACTGGCACTCGAGTTGACCGAGTGCTAACGAGCGACCTAGATTTGCCTCATTGGCACTCGCCCACGGTGAGTGCCAGCGCACCCCGGGTCTCGATCGACCCCCGCGACGGCGAGAGCGGCCCGGGAGCGCAGTCCCCGTCCACTTCGACTCACCCCACAGGGGAGGAGCACACCGTGTCGGTTTCCATCAAGCCGCTCGAGGACCGCATCGTCATCAAGAGCCTCGAGGCCGAGCAGACGACCGCGTCCGGTCTTGTCATCCCGGACACCGCGAAGGAGAAGCCCCAGGAGGGCGAGGTCCTCGCAGTCGGCCCGGGTCGCATCGACGACAAGGGCAACCGCGTCCCGCTCGACGTCCAGGTCGGTGACCGCGTCATCTACAGCAAGTACGGCGGCACCGAGATCAAGCACGGCGGCGAGGAGTACCTCATCCTGTCCGCCCGTGACGTGCTCGCCGTCGTCGGCTGACGCACGAACCACGTATGCCGTGACCGCGCCCCGGTGCGCACCCGCCACCGGGTGTGACCGGGGCGCGTCCGGTACCGGTGCATTACAGACAACCCGCCGCGGCGGAGCGCAAGCCCGCCCCCGGCATCCCGATCACGAAGGACAGCAATGGCCAAGGAACTGGAGTTCAACGACTCCGCCCGCAAGTCGCTCGAGCGCGGCGTCGACGCGCTCGCGAACGCCGTCAAGGTGACGCTCGGCCCCAAGGGCCGCAACGTCGTCATCGACAAGAAGTGGGGCGCGCCGACGATCACGAACGACGGTGTGACCATCGCCCGCGAGATCGAGCTCGAGGACTCCTACGAGAACCTCGGCGCCCAGCTCGCCAAGGAGGTCGCCACCAAGACCAACGACGTCGCCGGTGACGGCACGACCACCGCGACCGTGCTCGCCCAGGCCATGGTCCACGAGGGCCTGCGCAACGTCGCCGCCGGCGCCTCGCCGTCGGGCCTGAAGCGCGGCATGGACAAGGCCGTCGAGGCCGTGTCCGAGGAGCTGCTCAAGAACGCCCGCGAGATCGAGTCCAAGGACGAGATCGCCCAGGTCGCCTCGCTGTCCGCCCAGGACCCGGAGATCGGTGCCACCATCGCCGACGCGTTCGACAAGGTCGGCAAGGACGGCGTCATCACCGTCGAGGAGTCCTCGACCGCGAGCACCGAGCTCGAGTTCACCGAGGGCATGCAGTTCGACAAGGGCTACATCAGCCCCTACTTCGTCTCCGACCCCGAGCGTATGGAGGCCGTCGTCGAGGACGCCTACGTGCTCATCAACCAGGGCAAGATCTCGGCGATCGCCGACGTCCTGCCGATCCTGGAGAAGGTCGTCAAGGCCGGCAAGCCGCTGCTCGTCATCGCCGAGGACATCGACGGCGAGGCCCTGTCCACGCTGGTCGTCAACAAGATGCGCGGCACCTTCAACGTCGTCGCCGTCAAGGCGCCCGGCTTCGGTGACCGCCGCAAGGCCATGCTGCAGGACATCGCCACCCTCACCGGTGGCCAGGTCGTGGCCGAGGAGGTCGGGCTCAAGCTCGACCAGGTCGACCTCGACACCCTGGGCCTGGCCCGTCGCGTCGTCGTGACCAAGGACTCCACGACGATCATCGACGGCGCCGGCGACCACGAGGAGGTCACTGCTCGGGTCAACCAGATCAAGCAGGAGATCGAGCGCACCGACTCCGACTGGGACCGCGAGAAGCTCCAGGAGCGCCTCGCCAAGCTCGCCGGTGGCGTCTGCGTCATCAAGGTCGGCGCGCACACCGAGGTCGAGCTCAAGGAGAAGAAGCACCGCATCGAGGACGCCATCTCGGCGACCCGTGCGGCCATCGAGGAGGGCATCGTCGCCGGCGGCGGCTCCGCCCTCATCCAGGCCGTCAAGGTCATCGGCACCCTCGACCTCGAGGGCGACGAGAAGGTCGGCGCGTCCATCGTGCGCAAGGCCGCGGCCGAGCCGCTGCGCTGGATCGCCGAGAACGCGGGCCTGCAGGGCTACGTCGCCGTCGCCCGGGTGCAGGACCTCGACCCCGGCCAGGGCCTCAACGCCGCGACCGGCGAGTACGAGGACCTGGTCAAGGCCGGCGTCATCGACCCGGTCAAGGTCACCCGCAGCGCGCTGCGCAACGCCGCGTCGATCGCGTCGATGGTGCTCACCACCGACACCCTCGTCGTGGAGAAGAAGGAAGAGGAGCCCGCGGGCGCCGGTGGCCAGGGCCACGGGCACGGTCACTGACCGCTCGCTCCTCCCGCGCCGGATTCCGGCGCACCCAGCACCACACCGGATGCCGTCCGCTCACCGAGAGCGGGCGGCATCCGTCGCATTTCCGCGGAGTCAGGAGCACTTCGCGGGCTCAGGGCCGTACAGCATCCTGACTCGGCGAAGTGCCCCTGACTTCGCGAACAGCTTCGCCGGGCGCCACGGCCGAGCAGGCGCCGGCTCGGGTCCTTGCTCCCGATGTGTGCTCCTACTCCCGTGGTGCGTCGCTGCAGCAGCGCGAGTGGGGAGCAACGACCCGAGCCCGGAGCAACGATCTGGGTCCGGATGCCGTCCGCTCACCAGAGCGGGCGGCATCCGTCGCTTTTCCCGCGAAGTCAGGAGCACTTCGCGGGCTCAGGGCCGTACAGCATCCTGACTCGGCGAAGTGTCCCTGACTTCGCGATCGGTCGTCTCGGGTCAGGGCTCGGCCGTGACGGTGATCGTCTCGGTCTCGTAGGTGACCGTGTCGCCCGGGCGCACCTGCCGGCCGCGCCGGGTGTCGACCTCGCCGTTGACGAGCACCACGCCCCGCTCGATGACCTCGCGGGCCATCGCCCCGTCGTCGACAACGCCGGCCAGCTTGAGCAGCTGGCCCAGGCGGATGGACTCGTCGCGGATCGGGACGTCGAGGGGCGCACTCACCGGGTCAGGCTACTCGGAGCCTCATCGCCGGTCGTCCGGACCGCAGGACGTCCCGGCCGGTGGATGACCTCACTGTCACCCACCGGTCGGGACGTCCCGCGACCCGAACTGCCTCTCGCCCCCGGCTCTGGTGTCGGTGACCGCCCAGGGCGGTCACCGCGTCAGGAGGCGATGTGCCGGGCGCGAGCGTAGACCGTCTCGCGCTCGTCCTCCGTGAGCCCGCCCCAGACGCCGTACGGCTCTCGCACCGACAGCGCATGGCTGCGGCACTGCTGCAGAACCGGGCAGGCCAGGCAGATTTCCTTGGCCGCACTGGCGCGGGTACGGCGCTTGCTGCCGCGTTCGCCCTCGGGGTGGAAGAACACCTCCGGACCCACGCGACGACAGGCTCCTTCGAGCTGCCAGTCCCACAGGTCGGCCACGGGACCCGGGAGCCGGGTGATCTCGGCCATGTGTACCTCCACATATCGCACTGCCGCTCCCTGAGCGGCCAGATCATCACGGTAAGTTCGGCTTGGTAGGGGGTGGGCAATCCTTTGGTAAAGGCTTGGTCAAGTGCCTCGGCACAGCCCATAAACGGGCGCTGACCTGAGGCTTTCCGTGCCTACGGAATCCGAAGGCTGGGACGCCTGCGCCAGACCCTCGGGTCGATCGGCCACGCGCCCGGCCGCGGCCTCGGGGGAGTGACGGCGGTGGTCGCCCGACCACGTAGAATCGGGCGATGAGCCTCGGACTCGACGAGCCCAGCACCACCCGCGACGACCGGGTCGCCGGCGCGCCCACGCCCGCCGTGGCGGCGACCACCGCTGAACCGTCACCGCCCTCGCCGTTCGCCGAGCTGGGGCTCACCTACGACGACGTGCTGCTGCAGCCCGGCGAGACCGACGTCATCCCGAGCGAGGTCGACACCACGGCCCGGCTCACCCGCGAGATCTCGATCAAGGTGCCGCTCATCTCGGCCGCCATGGACACCGTCACCGAGGCCCGGATGGCGATCGCGATGGCCCGGCACGGCGGCATCGGCATCCTGCACCGCAACCTGTCGATCGAGGACCAGGCCTACCAGGTCGACCTCGTCAAGCGCACCCAGACCGGCATGATCTCCAACCCGGTCACCATCGGCCCCGACGCCTCGCTCGAGGACCTCGACGACATCTGTGGCCGCTACCGCGTGTCGGGCCTCCCCGTCGTCGACGACGGCAACCACCTGCTCGGCATCGTCACCAACCGCGACCTGCGCTTCACCCCGGTCGCCGAGTGGGGCCACACCCTGGTGAACGACGTCATGACCCCGATGCCGCTGATCACCGGTCGGGTCGGCATCAGCAACGACGAGGCCACCCTCCTGCTGCGCCAGCACAAGCGCGAGCGGCTGCCGATCATCGACGACGAGGGCCGGCTCAGCGGGCTGATCACCGTCAAGGACTTCGTGAAGTCCGAGCAGTTCCCCGACGCCAGCAAGGATGCCGACGGCCGCCTCCTCGTGGGCGCCGCGGTCGGCTACTTCGGCGAAGCCTGGCAGCGCGCCACCACCCTCATCGACGCGGGTGTCGACGTGCTCGTCGTCGACACCGCCCACGGTCACGCCCGCCTGCTGCTCGAGATGGTCGAGCGGGTCAAGAAGGACCCCGCCACGAAGCACGTCCAGGTCATCGGCGGCAACGTCGCCACCCGCGCCGGGGCGCAGGCGCTCATCGACGCCGGTGTCGACGCCGTCAAGGTCGGCGTCGGGCCGGGCTCCATCTGCACCACCCGCGTCGTCGCCGGCGTCGGCGTGCCGCAGGTGACCGCCATCTACCAGGCCTCGCTGGCCTGCGCTCCCGCCGGTGTGCCGCTCATCGGCGACGGTGGCCTGCAGTACTCCGGTGACATCGCCAAGGCGCTCGTGGCCGGTGCCGACACCGTCATGGTCGGCTCGCTGCTCGCCGGCTGTGAGGAGTCGCCCGGCGAGCTGGTCTTCATCAACGGCAAGCAGTTCAAGGCCTACCGCGGCATGGGCTCCCTCGGGGCGATGAGCTCTCGAGGCAAGAAGTCCTACTCCAAGGACCGCTACTTCCAGGCCGAGGTCACCAGCGATGACAAGATCGTGCCCGAGGGCATCGAGGGCCAGGTCGCCTACCGCGGCCCGGTCGGTGCCGTGGCCCACCAGCTCGTGGGCGGCCTGCACCAGTCGATGTTCTACGTCGGCGCGCGCACCGTGCCCGAGCTCAAGGCGAAGGGCCGCTTCATCCGCATCACCACCGCGGGGCTGCGCGAGTCGCACCCGCACGACATCACCGGCATCGTCGAGGCGCCGAACTACTCCGGCTGACCCGGCCCCGGTTCGCGGCGCGTCGTCCTGCGCCGCGCCGTCGCGGGTTCCCCTGCAGCGGGGGGTCTCGCGACGGGGTGTGCTGCGCGGTGTGCTCGTCGCGGCAGTCGTGGTCGTGCTCTGGCGGCTCTACTGCGGCATGGCATCGCTCGACAACACGACGATCCCGGACGCGTCGGCACTGCCACCGGTCTCGAGTGGTGCCACGGTGCTCCCGTCGTCGGTGGACACCGGGTGCGGCAGTGGCGGGTGGCATCCTCGCCACGGTGCGCTGGTGACTCGGCTCGAGTGCGGAAATGGTCGCTAGGGCAACCACTTCCGCACTCGCGGCGCTCATGTGCGGGTGATGGCGTCGCGGTAGGACGGCAGGGCCGCGCCGCCGTCGGCCGTGCGGTCGACCGAGGTCGCGGCCAGCACGGCCCGCACGATCGCGAGCGACACGCAGTCGGCGGCGGCCGTCTGCAGCTCGACCTCGTCGATGCCGGTGACGGCCGGCCGGGCGCTGGTCGCCAGGGCGAACGTCGTGTCGCCGTCGTAGGCGGTGTGCACTGGTGACAGGGCGCGGGCGAAGCCGTCGTGGGCCACGCCTGCCAGCTTCTGGCACCCCGCCTTGGTCACGGTGACGTCGGTCGCCACGACGGCCAGGGTGGTGGCGATGCCGGCTCGCAGCCGCTCGGACTCCTCTGCCACCGCGGCCCAGTAGGCAGCCGCGCGCGCGGCATCCGGGGTCGGCAGGCTCTCCTCGGTCGCCAGGTGCGCCGCGAACAGCCGCCCGTCGGGCCCGAACGCCGCCCCCACGGCGTTGACGACGACGAGCGCACCGACCGTGGCCCCCGACGCGAGCACCGCGGACGCCGTGCCCACCCCGCCGCGCAGGCCGCCGGTCCGCGCCCCGGTTCCGGCGCCGACCGAGCCGGAGGCCACCGGCCCGCCGACCGCAGCGCGGTAGGCCGCCACCCCGTCAGCCGGCCCGGGGGAGTGCCGCCAGGAGCCCCCTCGGCCGAGGTCGAACAGGATCGCCGCCGGCACGATCGGCACCCGCTCGTGCGGCTCCGGCCCGACCGGCCAGCCGGCGCCGGCCTCGTACGCAGCGGCGGCCACGCCGTCGGCGGCCGACAGGCCGAACGCGCTCCCACCGGCGAGCACCACGGCATCCACGGTGGTGACCAGGTTGCGCGGGTCGAGCAGGTCGGTCTCGCGGGTGCCCGGGCCGCCACCGCGCACGTCGACGCCGCCGACGGTCCCGGGTGGCGGCACGACCACGGTCACCCCGGTGAGCCAGCCCGGCTCGTCACGGGTGGTGTGGCCGACGCGCACGCCGTCGACGTCGGTGATGGCGTCGTGGGGTCCGGGGTGCACGCGCCCAGCATGACGGATGCCGGCCCCGCAGGTGCGGGACCGGCATCCGGTCTGGGCGTTGAGCCCTCAGTGCATGATCACCGTGGAGGCGACCTCGTCGGCGGACGCGTCGTCGAGCAGGTGCGACTCCTCGTGCTTGCGCGGCAGGAAGTATGCCGGGATCAGGGTGAGCGACAACAGGATCGCGGCCACCCAGAAGGTGTTGGCGAACGCAACGGCCATCGCCTCGTGGATGGCGGCCATCAGCGCCTCCTGGCCCTTGGCGAGCAGGGCGGCGACCTCGGGGAACTTCGCCGCGATGGCGCCGAGCTGCGCGGGGTCCTTGACGCCGGCCGTCGCCTCGTTGAAGGCGGTCGACGCCGCGAGCAGGGGGTCGTTCTTGAGCCCGTTCGTGAGCACGACCGACATGATCGCGACACCGATCGACGAGGCGACCTGCTGGCTGATGTTGAGCAGCGTCGAGCCGCGGGCCACGTCGTGCGACTTCAGCGTCTTCAGCGCCGAGGTCATCAGCGGCATCATCGTGGCGCCCATGCCCATACCCATGACGAACAGGACCGGGAGGATGTAGCTGTAGGGCGTGGTCGCGGTGAGCTGGGTCAGCGCGAACATGCCGCCGATGATGGCCACCAGCCCGAAAGGCACGATGCGGCCGACCGGCAGCTTGTCGGTGAGCGCGCCGGCGATCGGCATCGTGATCATCGCGCCGAGGCCCTGCACGGCCATCAACCAGCCGGCCTGCAGCGGGGTCTCGCCGCGCACCTGCTGGAAGTAGGTGGGCACGAGCAGCAGCCCGCCGAAGAAGGCCGCGGCGAACAGGAACATGGTCAGCACCGACACCGTGAGGTTGCGGTTGCGGAACAGCCGCAGGTCGAGCAGCGGGTGCTCGGTGCGGAAGCTCCAGAGCACGAACGACGTGATCATGACCAGCCCCAGGGTGCCCCAGAAGATGACCTTGAACGAGAAGAAGGTGCCCTCGCCGGGGATGGAGGAGACGCCGTAGAGGAACATCGCCAGACCGGGCGACATCAGCGCCGCGCCGACCCAGTCGAAGGACTCACTCGGGGTGGGGCGGTCGGAGGCCAGCACGAAGAAGGCGTAGGTGATCGCGGCGATGCCGATCGGCACGTTGATCAGGAAGATCCAGTGCCAGGAGTAGTTGTCGATCAGGTAGCCGCCGAGGATGGGGCCGAAGATCGGGCCGAGCAACATCGGCACGCCGAGGATGGCCATCAGGCGGCCCATCCGGGCGGGGCCGGCCGCGCGGGTCATGATCGTCATGCCGAGCGGCATCAGCATGCCGCCGCCGAGGCCCTGTAGGAAGCGGAAGCCGATCAGCATGCCGATCGAGCTCGCCGTGGCGCACAGCATCGAGCCGAGCGTGAACAGCAGCAGCGCGGTCATGTAGAGGCGCTTGGTGCCGAACCGGTCGGCCGCCCAGCCGGTGAGCGGGATGACCATGGCCAGCGCCAGGGTGTAGGCGATGACCGACCAGGTGACGGTGGAGTAGAGCAGCGGGGCGCCCGGCTCACCGAACTCGGTCTGGAAGGTCGGCAGGGCGACGTTGACGACGGTGATGTCGAGGATCGACATGATCGCGCCGAGCACGACGACACCGGCGATCTTCAGGACCGCCCCGTCGATCTTGTCGGGGTAGACGGGGGGCGCGGTCTGCGCTGGTGCTGATGACACGTTGGCTCCATGTCGGGTGGGGGCGATGTGGTCTACCGTGCGGCCGCGTCGTCGACCCCTCGTGGGGGCGGCGGGCCGGGCGGCGGCGGCAACGGTGCCGACGGTCAAGTGTGCCTCACCTAACCCCCCGGACGGAATCGATTTCTGCTAGCAGCGGACACCCCGCGGACCGGGAATACCACGAGGTCAGGATCGCTTCGCCGTCCCGTCGCTCCACCCCCGGAGCCCCGTCGATAGGGTGACCCGGTGACCGAGATCGAGATCGGCCGCGGCAAGCGCGGCCGCCGGGCCTATTCCTTCGACGACATCGCCATCGTGCCGTCGCGCCGCACGCGCGACCCCGAGGAGGTCTCTGTCGGCTGGCAGATCGACGCGTACCACTTCGACATCCCGGTGATCGCGGCGCCGATGGACTCGGTGATGTCGCCGCAGACCGCCATCACCCTGGGCAAGCTGGGCGGCCTGCCGGTGCTCGACCTCGAGGGGCTCTGGACCCGCTACGAGGACCCCACCCCGCTGCTCGCCGAGATCGCCACCCTCGACCCGGTGCTGGCGACCACGCGCATGCAGGAGATCTACCGCGAGGAGATCCAGCCCGAGCTCATCGTCGAGCGGCTGCGCGAGATCCGCGCCGCGGGCGTCACGGTCGCCGGGGCGCTCACCCCGCAGCGCACCCAGCAGCTGTGGAAGACCGTGGTGGATGCCGGGGTCGACCTGTTCGTCATCCGCGGCACCACGGTCTCGGCCGAGCACGTCTCGGGCCGCGCCGAGCCGCTGAACCTCAAGCGGTTCATCTACGAGCTCGACGTGCCGGTCATCGTCGGCGGGGCCGCCTCCTACTCCGCGGCCCTGCACCTGATGCGCACCGGTGCGGCCGGCGTGCTCGTCGGCTTCGGCGGGGGAGCGGCGCACACCACCCGGCGCACGCTCGGCATCCACGCCCCGATGGCGTCGGCGATCGCCGACGTCGCCGCCGCGCGCCGCGACTACCTCGACGAGTCCGGTGGCCGCTACGTGCACGTCATCGCCGACGGCGGCATGGGCACCAGCGGCGACATCGTCAAGGCGGTCGCCTGCGGCGCGGATGCCGTGATGCTCGGCGCCGCGCTCGCCCGGGCCACCGACGCGCCCGGCCGCGGTTTCCACTGGGGCCCCGAGGCGCACCACCCCGAGCTTCCCCGTGGTGAGCGGGTCGAGGTCGGGGCCGTCGCCGGGCTCGAGGAGATCCTCTTCGGCCCCAGCCGCGTCGCCGACGGCACCACCAACCTGGTCGGCGCCCTGCGCCGGGCGATGGCCACCTCGGGCTACCTCGACCTCAAGGAGTTCCAGCGGGTCGAGGTCGTGGTCGCGCCCTACCAGCGCAGCTGACCCGGGTCCGGTCCCGACGGCCCGAGTGCCGCACCTCACGGAACGGTCACGCGAGCGGGGCTGGATGGTTACCCTTCGGTAATGGCCGAAGTCGTCGCAGACCCCGAGACCACCCCCAGCGCAACGTATGCCGTCGACCCGGCCCGCGTCCGAGCGCTCATCGCGCGGGTGGTGGCCTCCGGAGACGGCGGCGAGGAGCTCACCAGCACACCGATGACGGGGGCGCCGCTGGCGCACCTCCCGCTGGCCACGGCCCGCGACGTCGGGGTGGCCGTCGACACCGCCCGGGCAGCCCAGCAGCGCTGGGCCGCGACGCCGGTCGAGGAGCGCGCCGCCGTGCTGCTGCGGGTGCACGACCTCGTGCTCGACCGGCAGAGCGAGCTGCTCGACCTCGTGCAGCTCGAGTCGGGCAAGGCCCGCTCGCACGCCTACGAGGAGGTCGCCGACTGCGCCATCGTGGCGCGGCACTACGCCCGGCGCGGCCCGGCGCTGCTGCGCGAGACCAAGCACGTCGGAGTGCTGCCCGTGCTCTCGCGCGCCGTCGAGCACCACCGTCCCAAGGGCGTCGTCGGCATCGTCTCGCCGTGGAACTACCCGCTGAGCCTGGCCGTCACGGACGCCATCCCGGCGTTCCTCGCCGGCAACGCCGTGGTGCTGCGCCCCGACGTGCAGGGGTCGCTCACCGCGCTCGCGGCCGCGGAGATCTTCGCCGACGCCGGGCTGCCCGAGGACCTGCTGCAGGTCGTGCTCGGCCACGGCGAGCCTACGGGCCAGGCCGTGGTCGACCGCGCCGACTACGTCAGCTTCACCGGGTCGACGGCCACCGGCCGCCGGGTCGCCCAGTCAACCGGCCAGCGGCTGGTGGGGGTCAGCCTCGAGCTCGGCGGCAAGAACACCATGTACGTCGCCGCCGACGCCGACCTGCGCCGGGCCGCCGCGGGAGCGGTGCGCGCCTGCTTCGCCTCGGCGGGGCAGCTCTGCATCAGTGCCGAGCGGCTCGTCGTGCATGCCGACGTCTACGACGAGTTCGTGCCGCGGTTCGTCGAGCTGGTGTCGCAGATGCGCCTGTCGACCGGCTTGCACTGGGGCGCCGACATGGGCAGCCTCGTCAGCGCAGCCCAGAAGGAGAAGGTGCTCGGCCACATCGACGACGCGGTCGGCAAGGGCGCCCACGTGCTCACCGGTGGGCGCGAGCGCCCCGACATCGGGCCGCTGGTGGTCGAGCCGACCGTGCTCGAGGGCGTCACCTCGGCGATGGCCTGCCGCGACGAGGAGACCTTCGGACCGGTGGTGTCGCTCTACCGGGTCGGCTCCGACGACGAGGCCGTACGGATGGCCAACGACACCGAGTACGGCCTCAACGCGTCGGTCTGGACGCGCGACGTGCGCCGCGGGCGCCGGATCGCGGCCGGCATCCACGCCGGAACGGTGAACGTCAACGAGGGCTACGCCGCGACCTGGGGCAGCGTCGCCGCACCGATGGGCGGCATGAAGTCCTCCGGTCTGGGCAGGCGGCACGGCCGCGAGGGCCTGCTGAAGTACACCGAGACCCAGAACATCACCTCCCAGCACCTCGTGCCCATCGCGCCCTTCGGCGGGATGTCGGACGAGACCTACGCCCGGGTGCTCACCGGGGCGCTTCGCGTCATGAAGGCGGTTCGACTCAAGTGACCACGAACGACACGTCCACCACCCGCGAGCCCGAGGTCGACGTGGACGTCGACGTCGTGGTGGTCGGGTCGGGCTTCGGCGGCTCGGTGACCGCGCTGCGGCTGGCCGAGAAGGGCTACCGGGTGCTGGTGCTGGAGGCGGGTCGGCGCTTCGAGGACGACGACTTCGCCAAGACGTCGTGGGACACCCGCAACTACCTCTGGGCGCCCCAGCTCGGCTGCTACGGCGTCCAGCGCATCCACCGGCTTCCCGACGTCGTCGTCCTCGCGGGCGCGGGGGTCGGGGGTGGCTCGCTCAACTACGCCAACACCCTCTACGTGCCGCCGACGCCGTTCTTCCGGGACGAGCAGTGGGCCGACATCACCGACTGGGAGAGCGAGCTCGCACCGCACTACGAGACGGCCAGCCGGATGCTGGGCGTGGTCACCAACCCGTGCCACGGCATGGTCGAGGAGCTCATGCAGCGCACCGCGGAGGACCTGGGCGTCGGGGAGTCGTTCCGCAAGACCCCGGTCGGCGTCTTCTTCGGCAAGCCCGGCGAGACGGTCGACGACCCGTACTTCGGTGGCGCCGGCCCCAAGCGCACCGGCTGCACCGAGTGCGGCAACTGCATGGTCGGATGCCGGGTGGGCGCCAAGAACACGCTGCGCAAGAACTACCTCGCGCTCGCCGAGAACCTCGGGGTCACCATCGAGCCGATGCGCACCGTGACCCGGCTGGGGGTCGTGCCGGGAACCGAGGGTGAGCACGCGGCCTACCGAGTGCTGCACGAGCGCACCGGTCCGGTGACCGGGCGCGACCCGCAGGTCGTGACGGCCCACCGGGTCGTGCTGGCCGCCGGGGCCTGGGGCACCCAGACGCTGCTGCACGACATGAAGGCGAAGGGCGAGTTGCCGCGCCTGTCGGACTACCTCGGCCACCGCACCCGCACGAACTCGGAGGCGCTGCTCGGCGCGATGGCGCAGCACGTGCCCGAGGGCGACCTCGACCTGACCAAGGGCGTGGCGATCACCTCGTCGTTCCACGTCGACGAGACGACGCACGTCGAGAACTGCCGCTACGGCAAGGGCTCGAACGCCATGGGCCTGCTCGCGACGGTGGCGGTGCCGGGCGGCACGGGGCGGCCGCGCTGGGTCGAGCTGCTGCGCAAGGTCGGCAGCGACCCGATGGGCCTGCTGCGCCTGATGCCGATCCCGCGGCACTGGAGCGAGCGGATGATCATCGGCCTGGTCATGCAGAGCCGCGACAACTCGCTCCACGTGTCGGGCAAGCGCGGCTTGTTCGGTCGGCCCGGGCTCACCTCGCGCCAGGGGCACGGCCACCCGAACCCGACCTACATCCCGCAGGGCCACGAGGCGATGCAGGCGCTGGCGAAGCGTCTGGGCGACGCCACCGGTGACTACACCGCGGCCGGTGGCTCGTGGTTCGAGGTGTTCGACGTGCCGATGACCGCGCACTTCCTGGGCGGGGCCACGATCGGCTCGTCGCCCGAGCGGGGTGTGGTCGACGGGTACCACCGGGTGTGGGGCTACCCCGGCATCTCGGTGGTCGACGGCTCGGCCGTCTCGGCCAACCTCGGGGTCAACCCCTCGCTGACGATCACTGCGCAGGCCGAGCGAGCAATGTCGTTGTGGCCCAACCGTGGTGACGCCGACCAGCGCCCGGCACAGGACGAGCCGTATGCCGTGCTCGCGCCGGTGCCGGCCCGCAACCCCGCGGTGCCGGCCGGGTTCCCCGTGCGCGTGGAGCCGCTGGTCCCGGTCGAGGCGCTGGCCCGCTCGGCGCGGTCGGCTCAGCGGGCCGCGGCACCTGCCGACCCGGTGTCGGTGGTTGGCGCCACGATGGGCGGATGAGCGGTCCGGAATCCGTGCAGCAGTGGTCGTTCCGTGCCCCGGTGTGGCAGTGGCGCGAGGGCACCTGGCGGTTCGTCACGGTGCCCGAGGCGGTCAGCGACGAGGTCGACGAGGTCGTCGGCGACGGTGCCGGCGGGTTCGGCTCGGTGCGGGTCGAGGTGACCGTCGGGCGCACGGTGTGGCGCACCTCGCTGTTCCCCTCCGCCGAGGAGGGCGCCTACGTGCTGCCCGTGAAGAAGGCCGTTCGGGTGGCCGAGGGCCTCGCCGACGACGACGTCGCCGAGGTGACCATCAGGCTCCTCGACCGCTGACGTCAGTTCTCCGACGGGGCCACGTTCTCCAGGGTGGACCGCCGTTGTCGTCGAGAGGGGCCGGGTCATTCGTGCGGAAATCGCGCCGCCCCGGCCGTCGCCGCGCAGCATCCTCGCCCTGGCCGTATGCTGCGTTCGCGCCGGGGGATCGGCGCCATCCACCACACCTCCTGGAGCCCCTCGTGCGCCCTGCCCGAACCATGTCCGCCCTGCTCGCGTCGGCCGTCCTCGCAACAGCAACGGCGCTCGTGGCGCCGGCCGCGGCGCAGGGCGCCCCGGGGCTCGACCTGCCGGCCTCGATCGACTTCGGCACCACCGCCATGAACCACCCGGTCCCTCGCACGCTGCAGGTCGGGGTCACTGGTGACACCGCCATCTCGTTCGGCACCACCTTGGCGCAGACGCCCAACACGACACCGACCGCCTTCGGCGAGTTCCCCGTCCGCGAGGACGGCTGCGCCGGCCGGACCCTGCAGCCTGGTGCCACCTGCTCCCTGACCGTGGGTTTCAAGCCGTACTCCACCGGCACCCGCACGGGCACGCTGCTCCTGAAGGACGAGGCGGGCACCACGATCGGCACGGTCGCCCTGTCCGGGGTGGCGACCGAGAACGCCGAGGGCACGTTCTACCCGAGCGGCCCCGTTCGGCTGCTGGACACCCGCAAGAACGGCGCGCGCACCCCGCTGGCCGGCGGGTCGACGACCACCGTCGCGCTGGCCGGGCGCGCCGGCATCCCGACGACCGGAGTGTCGGCAGTCGTGGTCAACCTGACCGCCGTCGCCACGACGTCACCGGGCTACTTCACCGCCTATCCCAGCGACCGCAAGCGCCCCACCGCGTCGACGATCAACTTCCCCAAGGGATGGACCGGGGCGATCATGGCCACGGTGCCGGTGGGCGCCGACGGCGCCATCAGGCTCTACAACTACGGCGGCCCGGCGCATGCCCTGGTCGATGTGCTCGGCTGGTACGCCGCCGACCCGTCCGTGCTGGCGGCCAACGGCATGGGCACGATGTTGTACGACTTCCAGCCGGCCGAGCGCATCTTCGACAGCCGCAGCCAGGGTGGGGCACTGGCCGGGAAGGAGGCCGTCGAGCTCGGCGTCGACTGGGGCACCACCGACGACAACGGTGCCGTGAAGAGCTGGGTGCTCAACGTCACCGCCGTCGGGGCCACCCGCCCCGGCGTGGTGACGGCATGGTCGGGCCAGGGCACCAGACCGACGGTCTCGACCGTCAACTACGAGCCGGGGGTGATCGCACCCAACATGGCCGTCGTCACCTCGGGCCACGACGCCGCCGGCACGTTCTTCCGCCTCGAGAACACCAGCTCGGGCAGTGTGCACCTCGTGGTCGACGTCGTGGGCGTCATGCTGGCCGGGCAGCAGACCGGGCTCCGATTCGTGCGCCTGGACACCCCCACCCGCTTCCTCGACACCCGCACCGGGGTGGGCCTGACCGGGGCCTTCGGATCGCACTCCACGCGGGTGCTCGACACCACGTCGGTGACTCCTGCACCGATCGACCCGAACTGGGTCAGCCACGTCGTGGGGACCACCACCGGGGTCAAGCCGGCCAACCGCACCTACGTCTCGGCGTGGGGGCACGGCGGCGCCCGGCCGATGACCAGCATCCTGAACGTCGAGAAGGGGGCCGTGCGCTCCAACGCGACCTACCTGCAGGTCGACGTCCACAACCGGGCCGACGTCTACAACGACGCCGGGCCCGCGCACCTGGTCATGGACGCCGTCGGAGTGTTCTACGCCTACGACGAGGTCAACGGCGGCCCCGACATCTGGCCGGCCCCCACCCGAGGAGCTGTCAGGTCCGGCTTCGTGCCGTCCGACCTGCCCAAGCGCTTCGCATCCCTGCCCGAATCGGTCACCATCACCCGACGTTGACCCAACCGGCGGCGCCAGCTGGTCGGCGTCAGGTCGGTGGCGGGGTGGGTGGGGTGAGCGTGCGGCGGCGCACGGCCGCCTCCACGAGGCGCCGGGCGAACCGCATCCGCTGTGCCTTGCCGCCCGGTGCCGTCGGTGGAGGCGGCACGGTGGTGACGCTGACCGCCACGAGGTCGGTGTAGGCGTCCTGACGCAGCCGGGTGACCATCCGCTGCGCAGCGCTCTTGCCCTTGGCAAGGAGGCCGGCGGCCGCGAAGGCGCCGAACCCGCCGGTGGCCAGCAGCGACGAGAACCAGACTGGCACCGAGCCGACGTCGCCCGCCGTCCCGACCACGGAGAAGAAGGCGGTGACGAGGGCGATCGACAGCAGGGCGAGGGCGATCTGCGGCCAGAAGATCTTGGCGGCCCGCAGGATGTTGGTCGGGCTGCGCAGCCGCTCGTAGGGGCGGATCAGGGTGGTGGGGTCCTGGCCGAGCACGAGCAGCTGGTACCAGCGGCGAGCCTGCTCGTGGAGGTTGGTCCGCATCGAGGCGTGTGCGGCCCACTGGGGGTCGGCCGCGACCACACCCCAGGCCTCGAGGGTCCCGGCGACCGCCGGCGGCGTCATCTCGTGGGCGACACCCGGCTCGAGCCGGCCCAGCATCCGGGTCAGCTCGCGGCGCCGGTCGGCACCGAGCAGGAAGGGGAGCGACACCGCGCTCGTCGTGCCCTCGATCTGCCACTGCTCATCGGGGCCCAGGCCCCAGAAGCACTCCGCGAGACCGCGACCGAGCAGGTAGCCGTTGGCCAGCGACTCCGCGCGCCGGCCCAGCTCGTCCTGGAACCAGGCGTCCCACTGGAGGAAGAAGGTGCCGGTCGGCCGCCAGGCCTCGTCGTCCCCAACTGCGGTGCTGCCGGAGGTGTCGTCGGTCCATGGCGCCAGGGCGTCGCGCAGACTGCTCTCGAACGGGGCGTCGCGGTCGAGGCCCAGCCGCTGCACGAGGGAGACGAGCGAGGCGACGGCCTCCTCCCTCGACGCCGAGACCACCCGCTGTGAGCGCAGCGGCAGGACGAGGTCGGGGCGCAGGGGGAGCGGCGTGGCCTGCGGCCGCGGACCCTGCGGCCAGTGCCGGCCGCGCACCTCCGCGACCGCCCAGCCCAGCCGCAGCGTGTCGATGACCGCTCCGATGTTCGAGGGCAGGTCGCCGGATGCCGTGTCGCCCGCTGCCATGCGTGCCTCCTGCCGCCGCGAGCCTCGGCTCGGAACTGACTGCTGCACGCACCGTACCGGGTCGGCCTCGCGGGCCGTCGGCGTCAGTTCTCGTCGCGCCAGGACCGCCAGAGTGCGGCATAGGACCCGTCGCGAGCGATCAGCTCGTCGTGCGACCCGAGCTCGCTGACCACGCCGTCCTCCACGACGGCCACCCGGTCGGCATCGTGGGCCGTGTGCAGCCGGTGCGCGATCGCGACGACTGTGCGCCCGTCGACGACGGCGGCCAGCGACCGCTCCAGGTGCCGGGCGGCCCGCGGGTCGAGCAGCGAGGTGGCCTCGTCGAGCACGAGGGTGTGCGGGTCGGCGAGCACGAGTCGCGCCAGGGCCAGCTGCTGCGCCTGTGCCTCGGTGAGGGCGTGGCCACCGGAGCCGACCGTCGTGTCGAGGCCGTCGGCCAGTGCCTGCGCCCACTCGAGGGCGTCGACGGCGGCCAGTGCCTCGCGCAGCTCGGCATCGGTCGCCTCGGGCCGGGGAAGCCGGAGGTTCTCGGCGAGGGTGCCGACGAAGACGTGGTGCTCCTGGGTCACCAGGGCCACCTCACCGCGCAGCACGGGGAGCGCCAGGTCGACCAGCGGCACACCGCCACCGGTCACCCGGCCGGTGCGCGGGCCGTCGATGCCGGCCATCAGCCGGCCCAGGGTTGACTTGCCCGCACCGGACGGACCGACGATGGCGAGCCGCTCACCGGGCACCAGCCCGAGCGAGACACCGTGCAGCACGTCACGGCCGGCGCGGTAGGAGTAGCGCACGTCGTCGACGGCGACCTGCTCGCCGTCGGGCTCCGCGCCGGTGGCGAGCCGGTCGGGCGGCACCTCCGAGACGCCGAGGATGCGGGCCAACGACGTTGCGGCGAACTGGATCTCGTCGAGCCACGAGATGAGCTCACCGAGCGGGTCGAGCAGCTGCTGCACATAGAGCGTGACGGCGGTGGCGGCCGCGATGGTGATGTGGCCGTTCCAGGCGAGCCAGCCGCCCCACAGCACGGCCGTGGCGATGGGCAGGAAGAAGCCGATCTCGAGCCATGGGAACCAGCGCATCCGCAGGCCCAGCGTGTAGCGCTCGGCTTCGCCGCACTCGTCGAGCGCGTCCTGGAAGCGCCGCCGGCGTGCCTCCTGCAGGCCGAGTGCGTCCATCGTCTGTGCGCCCTCGATGGTCTCGGACGCGACGCCGTTGAGCCGGGCGTACGAGGCGTGCTCCCAGAGGTAGCCGTCGCCGGCTCGCTTGAGGTACCAGCGCGAGCTCGGCACGTGCACCAGCGCCGCGGTGAGCAGCGACAGCGCGGCGAGCGGCGAGATGAGGAAGGCCGCCACCGCCGTCGCGGTCACCGTGGTCACCGCGACGACGATCGCCGGGATGCCGAACCGGATGATGTGCGCCAGCGACTCCACGTCGTTGGTCGTGCGCGCCACGAGGTCGCCGGTGCCGGCCCGCTCGACGACGGAGAGGGGCAGGCGCACCGAGGAGGTGATGAAGTCCTCGCGCAGCCGGGCGAAGATCCGCTCGGACAGCACGAACGAGGCACGCCGAGCCACCCAGGTCAGCAGGGTCTGCACCAGGATCGCCGCGACGAGCAGGGCGATGAGCCGGTCGACGCGGCCCAGGCTGCGCTCGCCGGTGGTCACCTCCTGCACGACCTGGCCGATGACCCACGGCCCGACCAGGGCGACGAGTGCGGCGACGACGTGCCAGCCGAGCACCTTCGACAGGGGTCCGCGGTGGTCGCGCAGCAGGACCGCGGTGTGGGCGCGCACGGTCGCGCTCGAGGCGATCGGCAGGGTGCGGGCGGCGTGGTCGGTGCGACCGAGCAGCGGCGACATCACTCACCACCGCGCAGCACGATGTCGCGGTATGTGGGGTGCGACCGCAGCAGGTCGTGGTGACGCCCGGTGGCGGTCACCCTCCCGCCATCGACGAGCACGACGGTGTCGGCGCGGTCGAGCAGCAGCGGGCTCGCGGTGACGAGCACCGTGGTGCGACCGGCCCGGTGCGCCACCAGCCGCTCGGCGATCCGAGCCTCGGTGTGCGCGTCGACGGCGCTGGTCGGCTCGATGAGCACGAGCACCTCCGGGTCGCGCAGCAGGGCCCGGGCCAGCGCCACGCGCTGGCGCTGCCCACCCGAGAGGGCCCGGCCGCGCTCCTCGAGCTCACCGTCCATGCCGTGCTCGAGCGCGTCGAGGGCGTCGGAGGCGCTGGTCACCCACACGGCGGCGTGGCGGTCCTCGTCGCTGGAGCCGCCCAGGGCCTCACGCACCGGCCCGCTGAACAGGTGTGGGTCGGCCTCGGACACCACGACTCGCGCGCGCACGGCATCCACCGGCAGGTCGTCGAGCGGCACCGATCCCCAGCGCACCCCGTGCCGGCCGGGCCGGGTGCGGCCCAGGCGGTGGGCGAGCTCGGAGGTCTCCTCGGGGCGGGCGCTGACCAGTGCGGTCACCCGGCCGGGCTGGATGACGACACCGGTGACGGGGTCGACGAGCGGCGCGCCCTGGTCGACGACGTAGCCGTTGAGGGTCGCGCCGGTCTCGGTCGTGGCATGGTCGGGCTCGACCCCCAGGATCAGGACGATCCGGCGGGCAGCCACCCGCGCCCGGGTCAGCTTGTCGACGAACTCGGTGGCGGTGCGCAGCGGCATGGTGAGGAAGGCCGTGTAGCCGTAGAACGCCACGAGCTGCCCGGGGGTGATCTCGCCTGCGACGGCAAGGTGTGCGCCCACGCCGGTGACGATGACGACGAAGATGCCGGGCAGCAGCACCTGGGCGGCGTCGAGCGTCGCCTGGATGCCGGACAGCTGCACCCCCGCGGTGCGCACCCGCCCGGACTGGGCGGCGTAGCGGGCCAGGAAGGTGTCCTCGCCGCCGATCCCGCGCAGCACGCGCAGCCCGGCGACGGTGTCCGCGCCGAGCGAGGTGAGCAGGCCGGCCTCCTGCCGCTGGGCCGACTGCCGCTTCTGCAGGGGCCGCATGACGAGGGTGAGCGAGGCGAGCAGCAGCGGGCCGCCGAGCAGCATGATGACGCCGAGGAGCACTGAGCCGCGCAGCAGGATGATCGAGACCACCACGAAGGCGACGATGGCCCCGGCCATCCGGGCGGTGATGTCGAAGGCGTTGCCCAGCCGCCAGAAGTCGCTGGCGAAGCTGGTGACGACCTCACCGGCCGGCATCCGGCGGGTCAGGGCCGGGCCGGCCCGCCGGACCGCGCGCTCGGTGAGCAGCGCGGTGCGGAAGGAGGAGATCAGCCAGCCGCGCACCGCGAACCAGTGCCGGCCGTTCGACGTGATGGCGCTGAGCAGGCCCAGCCCCATGATGGCGGCGGACCAGACGATCAGCGCCTGCGCGTCGTGGGCGACGAGGCCGTCGATGGCCTTGCCGATCGCCGCGGGTACCAGGGCGATGGACAGCATCCACGGGACGCCGAACAGGATGCCCCCCACGATGGTTCGCCACTGGCGCCGACCCAGCCACATCAAGAGGCGGTCGGCGTCCACCGGTGGGGCCTCGTCCGCGTCGATCGCGTAGGGCCAGTAGTCGTGCGACATCAGTCCTCCACGCTAAGCGCCGGAGGTGCCTGCAAGCGAACGAGTTTCCGTCAGGAGGGCTCTTGGGGCAGCTCGTGCCAGACGTCGCCGACCGCGATGTCGCCGGACTCGAGCACGCGGAAGATCGAGCCCCCGCGGTCGTGCATCGCCCGCGCCGCGCCGGGCCCGACGGCGTCGTCCATGATCCGGCACGGCGGCGCCGGGCGGACGACCTCGAGCAGCGCCCCACCGACCCGGACCCGCGTGCCCGGCCGCTTCGCGACGGTGCCGTGGCTCAGCGTGAGGTTGCGGCGGGTGCGGTCGTGCGGCACCGGCGCACCGAGCGCCTCGGCACTCTCGGCGAGCTCGGTGGCCGACTGCACCGAGACGTGCCGGTGCCGGCTGCCGTGGTAACGGTCGCCCACGAGCCCGGCGCCGGCCTCCGCGTGCACCCGCTCGATGTCGCGCATCGGCAGCCTCGTGGCGAGCGCGATGCTGATCGCGGTGACCACCTGGGGGCCGTGGGGTGCGGTCACGGGGATGCGTGCGCGGCGGCCGGCCGGGTGCGGAGGGAGGCTATGCCGCTGAGCGTGGCGGTGAGGCGGTGGCGAATCTCGACGATCACCACCTCCACGGCTCCACAGCCGGGGCAGCGCAGCACCATGCCGGGGCAGCGGAGGTAGACGTGGGTGCGCGCGATCTCGTGGGTGTCGCCGCACCCGGCGCACTCGAACGACCCCTGCGCGAGGTCGGTGCCGAGGGCGAGGGAGAGCGCGCCGATCACGGCGTTCCCGTCGACGTGGTCACTCATCGGGCTCTGCCTCTCGTTCGCGAGTGGGGGTGGAGTGGATGCCGTTGTGCTGGAGGTGGATTGACGACGGTGTCAGCCGAACCGCTCGGCCCGCACGGTGCGGGGGTCGAGGCCGGCGTCGCCGAGCAGGCCCACCACCGCCTCCACGAACGAGGTCGGGCCGCAGACGAAGACGGCAGGGTCGGCGTCGATGCCACCGCACGCGTCGACCGACTCGAGCACGGATGCCGTGTCGACGCGCCCCGGCCGGAGCGTCACCGCCTCGAGCGGCGTCGCGGTGCGCACGGCATCCGCGGGCGCCTCGGCGCGCGAGAGGTGGACGGTCGCCGAGACGGCGCCGGCGCGGACCCGCTCGGCCAGCTCATCGGCATACAGCAGCCGCGCGGGCGTGGTCACCGAGGCGAGCACGACGGTCGTGGCGGTGGGGTCGGCGGCGCGCCAGATGGCCCTCAGCGGGGCGAGCCCCGAGCCACCACCGACCAGGAGCAACGGTCGGCGCTGCCCGGTCCACACGAAGTAGCCGCCGATCGGCCCGCGCAGGCTGAAGCTGTCGCCGACCGCGACGTCGCGGACCAGGTAGGTGGAGACCTCGCCGTCGGGCACCTCCTGCACGGTGATGGTGGGTGGCTCGCCCGGGCCGGACGACAGCGAGTAGCTGCGGGTGGCCTGGTATCCGTCGGGCGCCGTCAGCCGCACGTCGACGTGCTGCCCGGCGACGTGACCCGGCCAGCCGGGTACGTCGAGCACGAGGCTGTGGGCGTCAGCGCTCTCCTCGACGACCGCGGCGACCGACGCCTCACGCCAGGCGAGGTGCGCCAGCGGGGCCACGCGCGGCGAGGTTGCCGGGGTGGCGAGCGTGCCGGGGAGCTCGGTCACCGGTCAGTCGCCGTGGTAGCGCTGCTCGCGGAACGGGTCGCCGTAGTTGTGGTAGCCGGCGACCTCCCAGAACCCCGGGTGGTCGTGCTCGAGCAGCTCGATGCGGGTGACCCACTTCGCGCTCTTCCACAGGTAGAGGTGGGGCACGAGCAGCCGGGCCGGCCCGCCGTGCTCGGCGCGCAGCGGCTCGCCCTCGAACTCGACGGCGACCATCGCGTCGCGGTCGATCAGGTCCTCGACCGGCACGTTGGTGGTGTAGCCGCCGTAGCTGGTGACCAGGGCGTAGGGCAGGTCGTCGACGCCGACCGCCTCGAAGAGGGTCGACACCGGCACGCCGCGCCACGAGGTGCCCAGCTTCGACCAGTGGGTGACGCAGTGGATGTCGGTGGTCAGCGGCTGCAGGCCGAACGCGTGCAGCCCGCGCCAGTCGAACGTGCCGGTGGCCGTGCCGTCGGTGATGGTGAGCTGCCACGTGTCGGTGGGCACCACCTCGGTGGGGCCGGCCGTGAGCACCGGGAAGTCGTGCGTGACGTACTGGCCCGGCGGCACGTTGTCGTCGTGCTCGCGTCGTCGTCCGAGGAACCCTGCCATCGCGACCGCTCCTTCCGCGGGACCGCCCAGGCGCTGCCGGGCCGGGGCCTGCGCCGACCCTAGCGGCGGGCGTGGCGTCGTGGGGAGGACCGCTGCGCACCAGACAGCGGCCGGCCGCCATTGCCGAGTGACGTAACCTCGAAGCGTGCTGCGGACCGCCCTGACGCCGAGGTTCCTCGGCCTGCTCGGGCTCGCGCTCGTGCTCTGCGCCACGTTCGTCTGGCTCGGCCGCTGGCAGCTCGGCGTCGCTGAGAGCACCGCCCACCGGGAGGCGGTCGAGCAGGCGCGCTCGCAGAAGCCGGCCGAGCTGACGACGCTGCTGCAGCCGCACGCGCCGTTCCGTGGCGACCTGTCGTCGCGGCCGTTCATCGCCACCGGCCACTACGTGGCCGATGGCCAGCTGCTCGTGCCCGGGCGCCGGCTCGAGGGGCGGCCCGGGCTGTGGGTGCTCACGCCGTTCGTGCTCGACAACGGCGGCGCCACCCTGCCCGTGGTGCGGGGCTTCGTGCCGGGTGCCGCGTCGGCCGACCCCCCGCCCGAGGGCACCCTCACGATCCGTGGCGGGCTGGCGCCGGGGGAGTCGCCCTCGCCCGACCCCGTGCCGCCGGGGCAGATCGGCTCGGTCGACCTGTCGGTGCTCGTCAACGAGTGGCCCGGCGAGCTGTACAACGCGTTCGGGTTCCTGGAGTCGCAGAGCCCGGCACCGGCATCCGGCCCGACCCTGGTGCCCACCCCCGTCGGCGACACGGGCGTGCAGTGGCGCAACGCGGCGTATGCCGTGCAGTGGTGGATCTTCGCGGCGTTCACCCTGTGGATGTGGGCCCGGATGGTGCGCGACGAGACCCGCCGGGCGCGGGCGGAGTCGGTGGCCGAGTCGCCGGGTGAGCCCGCGGAGCCGAAGGGGGCGGGGGCCGTCGACAGGGAGCCCGTCGCCGCGGGTGACAATGGTGGGCGTGACGACGCCTGAGCCCAGCACCCCCGCCGCCTCGACTCCCGGCATCCCCTCGTCGGCCGCACACGCTGGGCTGCGCATCGAGGACGCCGAGGGCGTGCGGCCCCGCCTCACCTTCTTCAAGGTGATGGCGTTCATCGTCGGCGTCGGCCTGTTGCTGCTCGTGGTCGAGATCGTGCTGTCCTACGGCTTCGGGCTGAAGGGCGCGGACAACCCGCTCTCGTGGTGGCCGCAGCCGCACGGCTTCATCTACATGGTCTACCTCGTGGCCACCGCGCTGCTCGGCTTCAAGGTCGGGTGGACGCTGCCGAAGATCGTGCTCGTCATGCTCGCCGGCTGCGTGCCCTTCCTGTCGTTCTGGGTCGAGCGCCGGGTCGCCCGTGAGGTCGAGGCAGGTCTCGCGGCGGTGCGCCAGTAGCCTTGGCCGCGTGAGCGACGCCCCCCGCACGGACCCCGCCATGCCCCATCACGACGACCCTGACCACGTGGTCGTCGAGGGTGGCGAGCCGGTGCACCTCGCCGACCGACCCGTGCTCGTCGTCGACTTCGGCGCCCAGTACGCGCAGCTGATCGCGCGGCGGGTGCGCGAGGCCTCGTGCTTCAGCGAGGTCGTGCCGCACTCGATGCCGGTGGCCGAGATGCTCGCCAAGGACCCCGCCGCGGTGATCCTGTCCGGAGGTCCGTCGTCGGTCTACGAGGAAGGTGCCCCCTCGCTCGACCCCGCGCTGCTCGAGGCCGGGGTGCCGGTGTTCGGCATGTGCTACGGCTTCCAGGCGATGGCGCGGGCGCTCGGCGGCACCGTGGAGAAGACGGGTCTGTCGGAGTTCGGGGCGACGCCGGCGTCGATCCTCGACACGTCGTCGACGCTGTTCAACGGGCAGCCGACCGACCAGTCGGTGTGGATGAGCCACGGCGACTCGGTGTCGCAGGCGCCGGCCGGGATGACGGTCACGGCCACGACGTCGGGGGCGCCGGTGGCCGGGTTCGAGGACGACGAGCGGAAGTTGTACGGGGTGCAGTGGCACCCGGAGGTGCTGCACTCGACGTTCGGCCAGCAGGTGCTCGAGAACTTCCTGCTCCGCGGGGCGGGGCTGTCGGGGGAGTGGACCGCCGCGAACGTCGTCGACGACCTGGTCGCGTCGGTGCGGGCGCAGGTGGGTGAGGCGCGCGTCATCTGCGGGCTGTCCGGAGGCGTCGACTCGTCGGTGGCGGCGGCGTTGGTGCAGAAGGCCGTCGGCGACCAGCTGACCTGTGTGTTCGTCGACCACGGGCTGCTGCGCTCGGGGGAGGCGGAGCAGGTCGAGAAGGACTTCGTGACGGCCACCGGGGTCGACCTGCTCGTCGTCGACGCCCGCGAGCGGTTCCTGTCTGCGCTGGCCGGGGTCTCGGACCCCGAGGAGAAGCGCAAGATCATCGGCCGCGAGTTCATCCGGGTGTTCGAGCAGGCGGCGCGCGACGTCGTGGGGTCGCACTCGGGGGACTCGGACCACCCGGTCGAGTTCCTGGTGCAGGGCACCTTGTACCCCGACGTGGTCGAGTCGGGCGGCGGCACCGGCACCGCGAACATCAAGTCGCACCACAACGTGGGCGGGCTGCCCGACGACCTGCAGTTCAAGCTGGTCGAGCCGCTGCGGCTGCTGTTCAAGGACGAGGTGCGCCAGGTCGGTCTCGAGCTCGGCGTGCCGGAGGGGATCGTGTGGCGCCAGCCGTTCCCCGGCCCCGGGCTCGGCATCCGGATCGTCGGTGAGGTGACGGCCGAGCGGCTCGACGTGCTGCGGGCTGCCGATGCGATCGCGCGCGAGGAGCTGACGGCTGCTGGGCTGGACCGCGACATCTGGCAGTGCCCGGTGGTGCTGCTCGGCGACGTGCGCTCGGTCGGGGTGCAGGGCGACGGCCGCACCTACGGCCACCCGGTGGTGCTGCGGCCGGTGTCGTCGGAGGACGCGATGACCGCCGACTGGACCCGGGTTCCCTACGACGTGCTGGCCAAGATCTCGACCCGCATCACCAACGAGGTGCGCGAGGTCAACCGGGTGGTGCTCGACATCACGAGCAAGCCGCCGGGCACCATCGAGTGGGAGTGAACGCCGCGCCCTTTCTGGTGTGGCCCAGCACTTCCTCGACGCCTGGCTCCGACGAGCTCGGCGGAGCGTACCCACGAACAGGCAGTCGGCAGACGGGGAAACCCTGATGAGCGTGGCCAAGCCGCCTTCAGCGAGCCACTGCCTGTCCGCAGGTGCACTCATCTGCCGCTAGAAGGGTGGCTCTGCTGGGAAGGGGTCTCGGCGAGGCGCGATGGCGGGGACCGGTTGGGGTGGGGCGGGTTCGATCGGTGGCCAGTGGGTGTGTTGGGGGTAGGTCATGCGTCGTTTGCCGTTGGGTGAGGTCCAGGTGGCGGTGCCGTCGGGGTCGAGCTGGTAGGTCCAGCGGCGGCGTTGTTTGAGGCGGTGGTGTCGGCGGCAGAGCCCGCCGAGGTTGGTGGGGGTGGTGGGTCCGGTGGGCCAGGGTTGGGCGTGGTCGGTGTCGCAGGCCATGGCGGGGCGGGTGCAGCCCCACATCCGGCAGGTGCCGTCGCGGGTGGCGACGAAGTCCTTCATCGCGCGGGGTGGGCGGTAGGCGGTGGTGACCGACTCCGTGAGGGCGCCGGTGCGGGCGTCGAGCAGGGCGCGGCCGATGTCGGTGGGGACGACCGCGAGCAGGGTTTCGACGGTGTCGGCGTCGATGAACCCGATGCCCGGGACCTCGCACCCGTTGAGCGCTGCGAGGACGGAGAAGTTGCTGCCGAGCCCGGCCCCGGCGACGCCCGTGGTGCGGCCGTCCGCGGCGGCGGCGGCGGCTGCGTCCTTGGCCTGGACGGCGTCGGTGCCGGTGATGACGGGGATGCCGAGGGTGATCTTGGCGGTGACGGTGACGTTGCTGAGGACGAGGTCGGCCAGGGCGTCGGCGCGGGCCTGGTCGAGGGTGAGCGAGGGGTTGTCCTGGGCCAGGGTGTCGCCGTGGCGCTTGACGGCGTCCCACATCGCCGCGGACGGCCCGGTCGGCAGCTGGGCGCACCACATGGTGGTGCCGTCCGGGCCGGCGTTGACCTCGACGTACCGGTCCTTGCGGTTCTTCCTGCTGGCCTGGCGCATCTGGTCGGCGGCGACGCGGGTGGCGAGCGTGCGGATGACACTGGTGACCCGGGCCGGGTCCAGGCCGGGCAGCCGGTCGAGCAGCACGGCCTCGACCGTGGCGCACGCCTTCAGGTCCAGGCCCTCGCAGACGGAGACGACCTTGGCGATGGTGGCGGTGGTCAGCTCACCGGCCACCACCTTCCCGAGCAGCCTCGGGAACCGCTCGGAGGTCTTCGCGGCCAGCGACACCCGCCGGCCGGCGGCCCACTCACCGAGGCCGGCCTCGAGGGACACCAGGGAGGGGGCCATCGGGTCGACGAACCCCAGGCCGTGGTGCACCTCGACGGGCCCGCGGTCGGTCAGGCGGCTCTCGTGCGAGGCGGCGTGGGCCATCGCGACCAGCTGCGCCCCCTCCACCGCGTTGGACGCCCCCTGCAGCTCACCGCTGATCTCGAACAGCTCGTCGCGCTCCATCTCGGAGCCGCGCTCAGCCAGCTCCGCACCGATCGCGGACGCCTCGGCACGGACCACCGCGATGCGGGCGCGGAGCTGGCTGGTCGACATACCTCATCATACTCGAACACAGCGTACGATAACATAGTTGTCCACAGATCAATTCGGATGCCGCACAGCCAAGTTCGCTTGCCAGACGGGCGCCCGACGACGCTCCGAGACCTCGGGGTGATGGCACCGATTTCTCCGACCCTTGTCAGACGCGCCGGCGAGCCGAAAGCGCGACCGGGCGCCTACGGCATCCGAAGCGCCTTTCAGCGAACTCACCCGGATCGGCCGGTGACGCAACCGCCACGACACACGGCGAGCCGGGGGTCGTCCCTGCAACGACCCCCGGCTCGCGGGCGAACCCAGGGCGGCGTCAGACGCCTTCCTGGACCCGGTAGACGGCGTCCGCCACCAGCCCGTGTGCCTCGCGGTGCACGGTGTTGGCGGCCTCGACGTCGGGAGCCTCGACGAGGCAGAAGATCTGGCCCTGGCCCTCGTCGACCCAGTAGCGCAGGTAGCTGACCCCGTGCGCGTCCTGGGTGGCGAGGTCGGCCTCGTGGGCCTTGGCCACGTCCTGCATCGTGACTCCGTCACCGAGTGAGTGAACGTCCATGAAGAGCGGCATTGCGGTGTTCCTTCCGAGGTGTTTGTGTGTCCCTCAGTTCTATTCGCACGGCCGCCACTCGCTCATCGGTACCCGCTACCCATCTCCACCCGCGCCACTACCCAGATCGGCGAGCTCGCGCCGGCTCGAAGCACCTACCTTCGCCAGGATCGACGACACGTGGTGCTCGGCCGTGCGCCGCGAGATGACGAGCCGCTCGGCCACCTGCGCGTCGGTGAGCCCCTCGCTGACCAGGCCGAGGACCTCCACCTCGCGCGCCGTCAACCCCGTTGGATGCCGTGCCGACCGGGCCGCGCGAGGCGCCACCCAGCCCTGCGCCCGCAGGAGTGCGCGGGCCCTCCCCGCGGCCGCATCGGCGCCCAGCCGGTCGAACAGCCGGGCGGCCTCGGTGAGCCCCTCCTGCGTGCCGCTCCGGGCGAGCGCCAACGCCTGCTCGAAAGGGCACCCCAGCCGCCGCCACAGCTCCGATGCCTCCGCCCACCGCCCCGCCCGCTCGGCGGCGAATGGCGGCGCCAGCAGCTCGACCGGCACCACGACGTCGTCCGGGAGCCACGTCGCGACCGCCCCACGGTTCCACGGGCAGTCGGCGGACTCGGCGGTGCGCCAGCCCTCGAGGGCGACCGTCTGGCACGTGTCGACGTCGCCACTGATCCAGGCGGCCTCGCACCTGGTAGACACCGCAGGACCGACCCGCTGCACTTCCCGCATGCCGGCCGCGAGCTCTGTCGCCCGCCTCAGCTCACCCTCGGCCCGTGGATCCCCCACTCGCGAGTGCACGTGTGCAAGAACGAGAACGGGCTCGATGGCATCGATCGCCGACATGTTGCTGCGCTCCAGCACCGACTCGGCCAGCTGCCGGGCGGCCGTCGCCTCGCCCCGGTTCAGGTGGAGGCGCGCCCGGCCCCCCTCGAGGTACAGGGTCCACGAGTCGAGGTCGCGGTCGATGCAGTAGTCCATTCCCTCGTCGAGGTAACGCTGCGCCTCCTCATGCCGCCGTTGCACCACCGCGGCGGACACGAGGTTGCAGTAGGCCCGGGCCGCGTGCTCGTGCAGGTCGGCGGCCCGAGCCCCCTCCAGGCTCTCGACCAGCCGGGCGCGCCCTGCGTCGAGGTCGCCCGCCGTGATCTCCATGGTGCCGAGGTTGTTCAGGGCGTGCAGCCGCACCTCCTCACGGCGGCCGCCCTCGGGCAGCCGGTCGACGAGGTCGAGCGTGCGCCGCCCCCACTCCCGGGTGCCGGCGAGGTCGCTCGAGAGCATCCGCAGCTGGGCGCTGTTGCTGTAGGCCAGCGCCTGCTCGACGGTCTCGGTGCCCTCCAGCAGCTCGATGGCCGCCTCGGCCTGCTGCTCCGCGTCGTCGCGCCGCCCGGCGAACCAGCTCAGCCGCGACAGGCAGCGCCAGGCGTCGCCGACCCGCACGCCCTCGCCGGCGGCGTCCCAGATGTCGAGGGCCTCGCGGGTCGCGGTGATCGCCTCGTCGATGTGCAGCGTCAGGTAGGACTCGTAGCCCAGCGCCCAGAGCAGCTCGGCGCGTTGGGAGTCGGCCAGCCGGTCGGCGTGCCGCAGCGCCCGGCGGTACTGGCGCACGGCCTCCTGGTGCGCCCCCAGCTCGGCCGCGCGGGCCGCGGCCACCGGCGCGAACGCCAGCACGGCATCCACGTCGCCGGCCGCCTCGGCGTGGTGCGCCAGCAGCGCCGGGTCCGCCCCACGCGCGATGAAGGCGGCCAGCAGGCGCCGATGGATGTGCACCGAGCGGCCCACGGGCACCTCGTCGGCCACGGCGAGCCGCGCGAGCTCGTGCCGGAAGACGACGTCACCGTCGACCTGGCGCAGCAGACCCCGGTCGAGCGGCTCGTCGATCGCGGTGAGGCCGTGGGCGAGCAGGTCGACGAGCAGGCCGGTCTCGGCGCGGGCGCCCGCGAGAGCGACGACCTCCAAGGCTCGCTGCGACTCCTCGTCGAGGCGGGCCACCCGCGCCAGCACGGCGTCGCGCACCGTGGGCGGCACCCGACCGGTGCCCGCCGAGAGGGCCTCGGTGACGAAGAACGCGTTGCCTCCGGTGACGCCGAACAGCTGCGCCGGGTCGGCGCCCGCGGCCTCCGGATGCTCGCGCGCGTGCTCCGCGACCAGGCGGCGCACGGCATCCGGGGTCAGTGGGGGGAGGTCGATGCGTCGCGTCCCCGTGGCGGATGCCGTGTCGCCCAGCAGGATTCGCAGCCCACGCACCGCCGCGGCATCCTCGGGACGGTAGGTGACGAGCACCAGCGCACGGCATCGGTGGATGCGCCGCGCCAGGAACCTGAGGAGGTCGAGGGTCGCCTCGTCGGCCCAGTGGGCGTCCTCCACGACGAGCAGCCTGGGCCGGCCGTCGGGCGGGTCGGAGAGGGTGGCGAGGAGCCGGGCGAAGACGTCCTGACGGCTTGCCCCGAGCGGCCAGACGTCGTCCGGCAGGTGGGGGAGCATCTCGACGAGCGGGCCCAGCGGGGCGGGCGTCGCGGACCCGTCGCAGGCTCCCACAGCGACCGCTGCGGTCGCGCCGGCGTCAGCCATGACTTGCGCGGTGAAGGTCGACTTGCCGATGCCGGCCTCCCCGGCGACGTAGACCAGACGCCCGTGACCGGCCGCCGCCTCGGCCAGGTAGTCGGCGCAGGCGCGCAGCTGTTCCGCACGTTCCAGGAGCACCACGGACCTCACGGTAGGCCGGTTGGGCGATGTCGAACAGGGCTGAGCCTGCGGATGCCGGGCGCTCACCGCCCGCGTCCGGCTGCCCGTGCTCAGCTCGTCGCCTCGGCCGGCAGCACGCGGAACTCGTTGCCACCGGGGTCGGCGAGCACCACTGCGCCATCCTCGCCTCGGGCGCCCTCGGGGCGGGTGGCGCCGAGCGCGAGGAGGCGCTCGACCTCGGCCCGCTGGCCGGCATCCGGCGACGGGGCGAGGTGCCACCGCCACCGCTGCGTCCCGGTGCGTTCCGTGTACGGCGGGCCGCCCCAGGAGATCTTCGAGCCGCCGCCTGGCGACTGGATGGCCGTCTCCTCGTCCTGGTCCCAGACGAGCGGCCAGCCCAGCGCGGCGCTCCAGAAGCGGCCGACCTCCGGCGAGCCGTCGCTCGACAGGCAGCCGATGCGGGCGGTGCCGGTGAGGAAGCCGTTGCCGGCCTCGATGACGCAGAACTCGTTGCCCTCGGGGTCGGCGAGCACCACGTGCTCCTCCATCGGCAGCTGGCCGACGTCGAGGTGGTGCGCGCCGAGCTCGAGGGCCCGTGCCACGGTCGCCGACTGGTCCTCGCGGGTGTCGCTGTGCAGGTCGAAGTGCATCTGGTTGGGCCCGACCTTGGGCGCGCTCGTCGGGGCGAACCGCACCGCGAACCCTGGCTCCCCGTCGGGCGGCAGCACCACCTCGCCCGAACCGGCATCGTCGACCTCCCGGCCGAGCACGCCGCCCCAGAACCGGGCGAGGGCCGCCGGGTCGTTGGCGTCGACGCACAGCGCCACCAGCTCACACGTCATCCGTCGTCCCCCTGGTCCGGTCGTCTGCGGCCCCACGCTAGGACGCCCGGTCACACCGTCGCCAGTGCATTTCCGACGTGCACCACACGACCCGGCAGGCGAGGCTGGAAGCGTGGACGACGCAGCCCGCCTCCCAGACGACGCCGTCGAGACCGCGGTCGCCGCGGTGCGCTCCGGGGACCAGCCCTCACTGGCGGCCGTGCTCGCCGCCCACCCGGCCCTGGTGTCGGGGCCGCTGCCCGGGCACGGTGGCCGGTCGTTGCTGCACGTCGCCACCGACTGGCCGGGCCACCTGCCGCATGTCGCCGCCACCATCGCCGCCCTGGTGGCAGCCGGGGCCGACGTCAACGCGCGTTTCGTCGGCGAGCACACCGAGACGCCGCTGCACTGGGCAGCGAGCAACGACGACACGGATGCCGTGACGGCGCTGCTCGACGCCGGCGCCGACATCGACGCACCCGGCGCCGTGATCGGTGGCGGCACCCCGCTCAACGACGCCACCGCCTTCGCCCAGTGGGATGCCGCGCGCCTCCTCGTGGAGCGCGGGGCCGCGGTGTCGCTGTTCGACGCCGCGGCACTGGGAATGACCGACCGGGTCGCCGCCGCGGTCGCCTCGGGCGATGTGGAGTCGCTCGACTCCCTGCTCTGGGGTGCATGCCACGGCGGCCGGCTCGGGACGGCATCCCTGCTGGTCGACGCCGGCGCAGACGTCGCCTGGCGCGGCTGGGACGGCCTGACCCCGCTCGGCGCTGCCGAGCGCGCCGGGGCCGAGGAGCTGGTCACCTGGCTGCGCGAGCGCGGCGCCGGCCGCTGACCCGGCGGATCGACGGTCACCGTCGTGCGCCCGCGCGCGCCGGGCGCACGGCGAGGCCACCGACGCATCCCTGCTCGAGGCGGCACTGAAGGCGCTGCTCGACTCCCACCGCCGTGCCGAGGTCGACGCTGCCTACGACCGGGCCTACTCCGCCGCTCCGGTCACTGAACCCGACGCCTGGGGTGACCTCGACGCGTGGCGCCGGCAGGCGTCGTCATGACCGCCCTGCCGCTGCGCGGGGAGGTGTGGTGGGCCGAGGCGCCGGAGGTGCCGCGCCGGCCGGTCGTGGTGCTCTCGCGAGACGCGGTCGTTCGAGCGTTGCGGCGGGCGCTGGTGTCACCGTGCACGACGACGGTGCGCCACCTGCCCAGCGTGAGGTGTGTGCGGCACTCGCCGTGTCCACGGGATGCGCCTGAGAGACGCGGGTGTCCCAGGTGCGGCCGGCGTGGCAGGCTGTGCTCGGCATACTCATCGGTAACCAAGGACGGCGACCATGCAGAGCACGACCACGACCGTGACGGCGAGCGACGGCACCGCCCTGCACACCTACCGGTGGCTGCCCGAGGGGTCGCCCAGGGCGGTCGTGCAGATCGCCCACGGCATGGCCGAGCACGCCGCCCGCTACGCCCGCTTGGCCGAGGCGCTCACGGCCGCCGGCTTCGCCGTCTACGCCAACGACCACCGCGGCCACGGCAGCACGGCGAGCAAGGCGGACCACGGCTACTTCGCCGACCAGGAGGGGTGGGAGAGCGTCGTCGCCGACCTGCGCAGGGTCACCGACCTCGCCCGCGAGGAGCAGCCCGACCTGCCGGTCTTCCTGCTCGGCCACTCGATGGGGTCGTTCCTCTCCCGCACCTACGTCATCGAGGACAGCCGCCAGCTGGCCGGCCTGGTGCTGTCCGGCACCGCTGGCGACGCCGGCCTGCTCGGCAAGGTCGGCGGCATCGTCGCCGCGACCGAGGCCAAGGTGCGCGGCCCGCGCCACGTGAGCACCCTCCTCGACAAGCTGACCTTCGGGCAGTACAACGCGGCCTTCAAGCCCAACCGCACCGACTTCGACTGGCTCTCGCGCGACGACGCCGAGGTCGACCTCTACGTCGGCGACGAGCTCTGCGGAAACACCTTCACCTCTGGCTTCTTCGCCGACCTGCTCGGCGGCCTCGCCGGCATCAACGACCGCCGGCAGGTGGCCCGGGTGCGCCGCGACCTGCCGATCCTGCTGGTCTCAGGCGACGCCGACCCGGTCGGCGACAGCGGCAAGGGCGTGCGGGCGGTCGCCGAGCAGTACCAATCGGTGGGCGTGGCCGACGTCACCTGCACGCTCTACCCGGGGGCGCGCCACGAGATCTTCAACGAGACCAACCGCGACGAGGTCACCGCCGACGTCGTCGCCTGGTTGAACGCCCACCTGCCCGCCTGAGCGAAGGCGCGCAAGCGCGAATCGGTCTGCACCGGCATCCGTGGCAGGCTTGGGCCTCGGCACCCACCCCGGATGCCGTGCCCCGCCCCCGAGCACGAGGACCTGACCCAACGCATGTGCGGCATCGCCGGCTACCACGGACTCCACGCCGACCACGCCCTGCTGGAGCGGATGAACGACTGCCAGCAGCACCGCGGCCCTGACGGTGAGGGGGTCGTCACCAGCGGCCCGTGCGGCCTGGCCCACCGGCGGCTGTCGATCATCGACGTCGCGCACGGCCAGCAGCCGATGGACACCGCCGACGGGCGCTACTCGATCGCCTACAACGGCGAGGTCTACAACTACCTCGACCTGCGCGAGGAGCTCGTGGCGCTGGGCCGCACGTTCACGACCGACTCCGACACCGAGGTGGTGCTGCAGGCGTTCGCGCAGTGGGGGCCCGACGCGTTCGACCGGTTCAACGGCATGTTCGGCCTGGCCATCTGGGACCGCGAGGACAAGCGGCTCACCCTGGCCCGCGACCACTTCGGCATCAAGCCGCTGTACGTCGCCACGGTGCCCGCCCCCAGCGGCGAGGGCGAGGTGCTGCTGTTCGCCAGCGAGATCAAGCCCATCCTGGCGAGCGGCCTCTACGAGAAGAAGGTCAACGAGCGCTCGGTCTACCGCTACCTGCGCTTCCGCGCCCACGAGGACGGCACCGAGACGTTCTTCGACGGCATCGAGCGGCTCGCGCCCGGTGAGATGCTCACGGCCGACGGCACCGGCATCTCCCGCCGCATGTTCACCCGCCTCAAGGAGGAGCTGCTCGAGCTCGCCGCACGAGCAGCGGCCCTATGACGACGCCGCGGCCGCCGAGTACAAGCGCCGCCTGGTCGAGTCGGTCCGGCTGCGGCTGCAGTCCGAGGTCCCGGTCGGCACGAGCCTGTCGGGCGGCCTCGACTCCAGCGCCGTCGCGGTCATCATCAACCAGCTGCTCAACGAGGGCGACGAGCTGTCGACCCGCGCCGTCGGCACCCGGCAGAACACCTTCTCGGCGGTCTTCCCGGGGTCGATCAACGACGAGGAGCGCTACGTCGACGACGTCCTCGAGATCTGCACCGGCCACGTCGACTCGCACAAGATCCTGCCGACGGCCGACGAGTTCAAGGTCGACCTGCTCGACTTCATCCGCACCCAGGAGGAGCCGCTCATCTCCTCCGGCCCGTACGCGCAGTTCCAGGTGATGCGCGAGGCCACGAAGCACGTGACGGTGCTGCTCGACGGCCAGGGTGCCGACGAGATGATGGCCGGCTACATCCCCTACTACTTCGTCTACCTCCGCCAGCTGCGCGCCCAGGGGATGACGGCCGCGGCCGGCGAGCTCGCGAAGAGCCTCGACGTGCTCTACCGGCTGGGCCGCTTCAAGCTGAAGGCGAAGGTGAAGCTCAAGAAGACCATCCCGGTCACCCAGCTGATGAACCGCGAGTTCGTCGCCGCGCACAGCGGGGAGCGGTACGTCTCCGAGGGTGCCAACCTCAAGAAGCGCCTCGTCGAGGACCTCTTCCACAACAGCCTGCCCAGCCTGCTGCGCTACGAGGACAAGAACACGATGCGGTTCTCGCTCGAGGGGCGCGTGCCATTCCTCGACAAGGAGGTGCTGAAGTTCATCTTCAGCCTCTCCGACGAGGCGATCATCAAGGACGGCTGGAACAAGCGGGTGCTGCGCGACGCCACCCGCGGCCTGCTGCCCGAGTCGATCAACCGCCGCCGCAACAAGATCGGGTTCACCACCCCGCAGGTCGAGTGGTTCATGCGGCTGAAGAACCACTTCTACAACATCTTCCTCAGCGAGTCGTTCGCGAACCGGCCCTACGTCAACCAGAGCGAGGTCATCGCCGCGTTCGAGGGCTGGATCAAGGGCGCCAACGACGTCGACACGATGACCTTCTGGCGGCTGATCAACCTCGAGCTGTGGATGCGCGAGTTCATCGACGACCACGACGCGGATGCCGACGCACAGCTGGCCGAGGTGCCGGCGCACGTCAAGACCGACTACGAGCCCAACGCGGGCCGGTCGCTCGACCTCACCACCTCGCTCGGTGAGCCGGTGCGGCGCTACCCGGTGCGCACCGAGCTGTTCAGCCGCGACGACGACCTCGACTCCAGGGTGCTCGAGTACGTCGACCGGTTCTTCGCCGGTCTGCCCTCCGCCGGCCCCGACCACGACGCCGCCACCCGCGGCGCCTGGTGGTTCTTCCTGTCCGAGAAGGTCGTCGCCATCACCCAGGGCCGGTCCTACTTCGTCTGGGACATCAAGGTCGGCCGCCCGGCCCGGGTGCTGTCGCGCTACGTCACGCGCACGCCGGCCGGCATCGGCCTGGGCAGCCCGTTCACGATGCAGCTGGCCATCCAGGAGGCCGGCCTGCCGCGGGTCCTCTACGCCTCGGCGGGCGGGGCGGTCGGCAAGGTGCTGGGCCGCAAGGGCATGTTCTACGAGCTCGTCGGCAACGACATCAACGCCATCGACGGGCCTACCGAGTACAGCGCCTACCCGAGCAACGTCTCGGCCAAGCTGGCGCCCAAGGACCCGGATGCCGTCGCGGCGCGCCTGTCCGCTGCCATCCGCCAGCGGGTGCCCGAGCCCTGGCGCTCGACCTTCGGCGGCACGGTGATCATGGACGCCAACGACATCGGGCGCAACGTGCTCGGCTCCGACGTGCCCGGCGACTGGACGCGGTTCGAGGAGATGTTCGCCGACAACCCGCTCGGCCAGGGCAGCCAGCAGACGCCGATGGCGATGGTCTTCCTCCGCGAGGACTGACCCCGTCCCCTCCCGTCAGGTGGCGGTCTGGGCGAGGGCCGGCTCGTCGCCGTCGTCGTGCGGCTCGACCTTGGTGCTCGCCGTCCACATCAGCCAGCCGAGGGCACCCAGCGGCACCTCCATGAGGTGCGTGAAGATCGAGAAGAGCACGACGCCGGCGGTCGCGCCGGCGGCGTCGGCGCCCCAGCCGACGAGCACCGCCGAGGTGGCCGTCTCGGTGATGCCGATGCCACCCGGGGTGATGCCGACCGCGGTGAGCAGCCGCCCGATGGCGAACGCCGCGAAGAGCAGGTTGAGCGGCAGGGTCACGCCCGTCTCGCGCATGATGAGCACGAAGAGCACGTAGTAGAAGCCGAAGAACCCGACCATGCCCAACGTCATCGACAGCCAGCCGCTGCCCACGACCTCGTTGATCCGGGCCCGCAGGTCGGTGACCAGCTCCTCGATGCTCATCGACGGTACGGCGGGGTCCTCGTCGGCGGGGAGCGGCTCACCTGCGTCGGCGTCGGTCGTGGCGGTGGCCAAGGCTTTCGCTGCGGCCTTGGCCCGGCGGCGCCGGCGGATGGGCCCGAGCGCCCAGTCCAGCGCGCGACCGATGGCCTGGGCGGCCCGCTCGCTGACCATGATCGCGACCAGGGCGCCGAGGACGGCGAGCCCGGTGAACATCCCGGCCACCGCGAGGTCGGTCAGCGCGGGGGGAAGGGTCACCCCGCCGAACCACAGCGCACCGATGGCGACGACCGGCAGGGCGATGCGGGCCAGTACGTTCCAGACGCCGGTGACGATGACCGACGTCGACGTGGCCCGGCGCGAGAAGCCCCAGGACCGGCAGATGGCATACGTCGCGGCAAGGCCCACCGCGCCACCGCCGGGCAGCAGGTTGGACACCGAGGACCCGCACAGGTTCACGATGAGCGCCTTGATGTGGCTCAGCCCGTGCAGCGAACCGGTGAAGGTGAAGGTGTAGCACCACAGCCCGAGGAGCATCAGCGCCTGGAAGAGCAGGGCGTGGCTGAGCGGGATGGTGCGGATGACGCTCCAGATGTCGGTCCACGACGTCTTGGCGAAGTAGGGCAGGCCCCAGATGAGCATCGCCGCGGCCAACCCCAGCCCGATGACCGTCTGCAGGATCTGCTTGGTGCGCGAGCTCATCGCTCCCCCTCGAAGATATCGGTGCGCACGGGGTGGCCCGGCGGGAGGGCGGGGTCGCGGAACCACTCCCTCCCGAACACGAGATCGTAGACGGGTCGGGGGATGCGCAGGAAGGCCGCCAGGGTGCGGTCGCCGGTCTGGCCTCCCTCGCCGGCGGATGCCGCGCCGCCGCCGGTCGCCTGCGAGGCGTGCGCCCGCATCGATGCCCGCTTCGCACCGGCGAACCGGCGGACGTCCACCCGGTGGGTGATGTCGGCGCGGGCGGAGAAGGCGCGCTCGAACGATGCCGGGTCGAACTCGACCGGGAAGCGGTAGACCCGGCCGACGGCGCGCACAGCGCGCACGATCGTGTCGCGGGGCACGGTGGCCTCGAGCACCCGAGGGGTCCGTGCGATCTCGGCGGCACGGGCGCCCACCTCGTGCACGCGCACGTGGTCGCGGTGCCCGTAGCCGCCGTTGGCGTCGTACGAGAGCAGCAGGTCGGCACGCTCGGTGCGCAGCACCGCGGCCAGCCGCTCGGCCGCCTCCTCGACGGGGGCCCGGCAGAACCTGGTGACCCCGGGGACGTCCGGCTCGGGCTCGGCCCCGCTGCCGCTGTCGGCGTACCCGAGCCACTCGACCCGGGCCACCCCGAGCGCCGCGGACGACCGCCGGGCCTCCTCCAGCCGACGCTCGCCGAGGCCTCCGTCGCCGCTCAGCTCGGCGGCCGCCAGGCCAGCCCCGCCGTCGGTCGCCAGCACCAGCACCACGCGATGGCCCTCCGCCGCGGCACGGGCCATCGTGCCTGCGGTGAGCAGGGCCTCGTCGTCGGGGTGGGCGTGGAAGGCCACGATGGTGGGGGACATCGATGCCCATCCTCCCGCATGGCAGGCTGAGGCCTCGTGAAGGTCGCCATGCTCACCGACTGCTACCCGCCTCGGCTGGGTGGGATCGAGAGCCAGGTGCGCGACCTCTCGCGGCAGCTGGTGCGCGCCGGCCACTCGGTCGAGGTGTTCACGGCGACGGCCGGTCCGCGCGGCGAGCGCGGCGGCCACACCGCCACGGGCGACGACGGCGTCACGGTCCACCGGCTCGCCATCCCTCTTCCGGGCGGAATCCCGGTGAACCCGTTCGCTCCTCGCGAGGTGCGGCGGCGTCTCGAAGCAGGCGGGTTCGACGTCGCCCATGCCCACCTCGGTGTCGTGAGCCCGTTCGCCACCGACCTCGTGCCCGTGGCGCTGGGTGCCGGGCTGCCCGTCACCGCCACCTTCCACTGCGTGATCGGCCGCTCCTCCGCGGTGTTCCGAACTCTCGGACACTTGTCGCGCTGGGCTGGGCGTGGCGTGGCCCTGAACGCGGTCTCCGAGATGGCGGCAGCCCGGGTGTCCACCGCCGCCCGCGGCGCGCGCGTCGAGGTGGTGCCCAACGGCGTGGATGCCGCGTGGTGGCGCCCGGTGACCGAGCGCGCGGAGGCGGGCACCCGGCATCCGGTGCACGTCGTGTCGGCGATGCGGCTGGTGTCGCGCAAGCGTCCCCTCGCCACCCTGGACGTGCTGCACCGGGCGCGCGCCGTGCTCGACCCGGCCGTGCCGCTGCGCGCCACCATCGTCGGTGAGGGGCCGCAGCGCCGGCTGATGGAGCGCCGGCTGCGCACCCACGGGCTCGACTGGGTCGACCTGCCCGGGCGGGTCGGGAAGGAGGAGCTGCGCCGGCTGCACCACGGGGCCGACGTGTACCTGACCGCGGCGCGGCTGGAGGCGTTCGGCATCGCCCCGCTCGAAGCGCGCGCCGCCGGGGTGCCGGTGGTGGCGCCGCGCGGCACCGGGGTCGACGACTTCGTCGAGGACGGCGTCGACGGCCTGCTCGCCGACGGCGACGGCCCGCTCGGGCTCGCCCTCGCCCGGCTCGCCGGTGACGACGCGCTGCGCGCCCGGATGCGCGCTCATCTGCTGGCCACCCCTCCGGCGCAGGACTGGGGCGGCGTGCTGGCCGCGACCCTGGCCGAGTACGACCGGGCCGGGGTGCGCGCCTCGTGATCACCGTCGTCGGCAGCCAGGACGGCCGGGTGGTCACCCGGTTCGCGCTCGCGCACGGCGAGGACCCCGCGATGGGACTGGCGGTGCGCGGCTGGCCGGGCACGGTCGTGGGGGTCGAGGGCGTGCTGGGTGACCTCACCCTGCGGTATGCCGTGCAGCCGGCCGCACCGGTCGACCCACCGCACGGCCCGGAGGGCCCGGGGCTCACGGATGCCGAGCGGCTGGGGGTCGACCCGCACCAGCGCGTCGCGGCCTACGCCGTGGTCGTCGCCGACGGAAGGCTGCTGCTGACCCAGCTGGCCGGCTACACGGGTGCGGCCGGCCGGTGGAACCTGCCCGGTGGTGGGCTCGACCCCGGCGAGTCGCCCACCGATGGGGTGGTGCGGGAGGTGGCCGAGGAGACCGGGCAGGTCGTCGACGACGTGCGGCTGGTCGACGTGATGACCCAGCACTGGGTGGGGCGCTCGCCCCGCGGGCTCGAGGACTACCACGCGGTGCGTCTGCTGCACACGGCACGCTGCGAACGGCCGACCCGCCCCGTCGTGCATGACGTGGGCGGGTCGACGTCCGACGCGCGGTGGGTGCTGCTGGACGACCTCGGGTCGGTGGCCGTCGTGGCGAGTGTCGGTGCTGCGCTGCGCGCGGTGGGGCTCGCCTGACGACACCGGGCGACCTCAGGCGCGGGTGTCGCGGCTTCGGCTGCTGCGCAGGCCGATCGCCCCGACGAGCAGCACCACCAGTCCGGCGGCGACCACGCTCCACGGGCCGAGGTCGCCCCACGGCAGGGTGATGTCGGTGAGCTCGCCGACGAGCACGCTGCCCGCCACGAGCAGCCCGAGCAGGCCGAGCACGAGGGCGAAAGGAGCCGGGCCGGTGAGCCACTCCGGCTCGGGCGGGGTGGCCGGTGCCGGGATCTCCGGTGCCGGTGCGGTCTCGGTCATGGTCGCGCCCGGCGTCGGCAGCACCGTGGTGGCGCCGTCGTCGGTGATCACTTCCTCAGTGAACATGTCGTCGGCCAGGGTGTCGTCGTGCCGCGGGGTGGGGGTCTCGGGGGTGGGGGGAGTGGTCGGGGTGGTCATCACTGCTCCTGGATGGTGATCTGGCCCAGTCCGAGCTGGGCGTCGACGACGACCTGCACGGGCTGCTCGCCGATGAGGGTCGAGGTGCTGCGGTCGCTGCCGCTGGTGTCAGTGGCGCCGCCGATGCCGCCGGTGTGGGTGATGTCGCCGAAGCCGACGCTGGCGTCGACGCGCGTGTCCAGACCGTTCGGCACCAGGATGGTGAGCTCACCGGCGCCCATCTCGACGGTGATCCGCTGGGGCGTGACCGTCACGGCGGCGGAGTCGATCCTGCGCAGGTCGAGGGTGGCGTCGCCGGCGCCGAGCTGGTAGGCGGTGGTGCCGGTAGCGGTCACCGGAGCCCAGGTGCGGTCGCCGACGCCGTCCTGCACGTCGACCCGCGAGGCGGCCGAGGCGGCCACGAGGAGCAGGGCGAGGCACACCACGAGGAACCCGCTGAAGCCGGAGGCCCGGCCCCGCAGCCCGAGGGTGAGGACGACGACCGACACGCCGGTCAGGGCGATGATGAACCCCAGGGTGGCCGAGCTGCCCGGGAAGCCGAGGGGGTCGTCGAGCGCCGCGCCGAGGCCGATGCCGACGAGGGCGATGCCGAGCGACACCAGCCCGACGAAGGCGCTGGGGCGGCGGCGACGGGGGCGCGGCGGCGGGGGCGGGCCGACCGGGCCGACCGGGCGCGGCGGGGCGGGCGGGGTGGGCCGGCCGCCGTACGGGCCGGAGGGCCCGCTGGCCGGGGGGCCACCGTAGGTGCCGGGCTGGGGGGCGCGGTAGGCACCCGGCTGGCCGCCGGCATACGGCGGTGGCGGGGCCTGGGTCGGGGCGCTCGCCATCGGCGGCGTGGCGTAGCTGGGGGTGGCGGACATGGCCTCTCCTGACGGGGGCGGGGTGGCGCCCTGGGGCGCGGGGGGTATGGGGGTGCCGTAGGGCGGCGGGGCGGTCACGCTGCCGTAGCCGGTCTGCGGCGTGCCGCGGTTGCGCCGGGCCAGCACCAGCCAGGCGACCGCGGCGACCGGGATCAGCCACAGCGGTGCGAACCAGCCGTTGCCGTTGCCGATCGAGAACACCCCACCGATCACCAGGAAGGCGGCGAGCACGAGCAGCGCGATCGGGCCGGCATCGCCCTGGCGCACCGCGCGCTCGGCGAGGATGTCGCCCTGCCGGTCGGGCAGGAGCAGCCAGAGGATGACGTAGGCGGTGAGGCCGATGCCACCGAGGAAGGCGAGCACGACCGCCGCCGCCCGGATGAGCACCGGGTCGACACCGAAGCGCTGGGCCAGGCCGGTGCAGACACCGCCGAACCAGCGGCCGTCGGTGTCGCGGGAGTAGCCGCTGCTGCGCAACCGGGCGAAGCTGTCGTCGAGGAAGGAGGTGCTCGGTGGCGGCACGCTGTGGGTGGGGTTCTCGGTCATGGCTCCAGCGTGGTCCCGGCGACGGGGTGCTCGCCATGAGGGTCGACCCTGACGCCCCCCTGAGCCGACCCCGGGACCGACCCTGCTCACCCGGCACGTAGGTCAGGATGGGGGTGTGCCCACGCCCTACGAGCCTGCAGCCGCGCACCCGCGCCCGGTGACCGACGGTGGTCCCGACGCCGGTGCCGCAGCGGGGATGCCGTCGGCGTACGGCTACGACCACCCGCCGGCCCGCGCGCCGCGGCCCCCGCTCGTGCGGTCTCGCTCCCGCGGCTGGACCCCCGGGGTCTGCGGCGCGGTGGCCCGCCACCTGGGTGTCTCGCGCCGCAGCGTGCGCATCACCTTCATCCTGCTGACCCTCGCCGGCGGCGCCGGCCTCGCGGCCTACGTGTTCCTCTGGGCCCTCACCCCCGAGGGCGACGTCGACATCGACCCGTCGCAGGTGCCCGACCAGGGCACCCCGCCGGAGCGCCGGCAGTGGGGGCTGGTGCTCGTCGTGGGCGCACTGCTCGTCATCGGCGGCGCGGTGCTGCTCACCCCGGTGCTCGGCGGAGGCGTCATCGGCACCCTCCTCGTGCCCCTGTTCACGATCGCGGTCGGCGCCATCGTCGCCTGGTCCAACCTCGACGACACCCAGCGCTCGCGGTGGCTGGGCTCCGGCGAGGGCCGCTACGGCTGGATGCGGGTGGCGCTCGGCGTGGGGCTGGCCGTGGCCGGCATCCTCGTCATCGTCACCCGCGGCGAGTCGATCTCGGCCGTCTGGGACGCCCTGCTCGCCGCCATCGCCGTGCTCGTCGGGGCGCTGATCATCGCCGCGCCGTGGGCGCTGCGGCTGTGGGGCGACCTGCGCCGCGAGCAGGTGGCCGCCGCGCGCGCCACCGAGCGGGCCGACATCGCCGCCCACCTGCACGACTCGGTGCTGCAGACCCTCGCCCTCATCCAGCGCCAGTCGCACGACAGTGCGGCCGTCACCCGGCTGGCCCGCGCGCAGGAGCGCGAGCTGCGCTCGTGGCTGTACGCCGGGCCGCAGGGTTCCCAGTCGACGCTCGCCGCGGCGGTGACCGAGGTGGCCCACGACGTCGAGGACCTGCACGGCGTCGCGATCGACCTCGTGGTGACCGGGGACCGGCCCTACGAGCCGCACGGTGCGGCGCTGGCCCAGGCGATGCGCGAGGCCCTGCTCAACGCCGTGCGGCACGGCGGCACCCCGGTCACGGCCTACGTCGAGATCGGGCCCACCGGGGTCGAGGCGTTCGTGCGCGACCGGGGCGACGGCTTCGACCTCGACACCGTGCCCGACGACCGGCTCGGCGTGCGCCAGTCGATCCTGGGCCGGATGGAGCGGCACGGGGGCACGGCGCGCGTGCGACGCCGCGACGACGGAACCGAGGTGGAGCTGACGCTGCCACCCATCGAAGGAGGAACGTCATGAGCCACCCGACCCCGACCGCAGGTGCGCTGCCCGGACCCGTGCGGGTGGTGCTCGTCGACGACCACCGGATGTTCCGCACCGGCGTGCGCGCCGAGCTGACCGACGCGATGGCTGCGAGCGGGATCCCGGTGTGCGAGTTCGTCGGTGAGGCACCCGACGTCGACACCGCGATCGCCGTGATCCGGGCCGAGCAGCCCGACGTCGTCCTCCTCGACGTGCACCTGCCCGGCGGCAACGGCAACGGCGGGGTCGACGTCATCCACGGCTGCTTCGGTGTGCAGGCCCGCTCGGGAGCACCCGTGCGCTTCCTGGCCCTGTCGGTCTCGGATGCCGCCGAGGACGTCATCGCCGTCATCCGCGCCGGGGCGCGCGGCTACGTCACCAAGACGATCGGCGCGCGCGACCTGATCACCGCCATCCGCCGGGTCGCCGACGGGGATGCCGTGTTCTCGCCGAGGCTCGCGGGGTTCGTGCTCGACGCCTTCGGCGCCGCCGCGGGTGAGATCGCGGAGGTCGACGAGGAGCTCGACCGGCTGTCGGCGCGCGAGCGCGAGGTGATGCGGCTGATCGCGCGCGGCTACCAGTACAAGGAGGTCGCCAAGGAGCTGTTCATCTCGGTCAAGACGGTCGAGACCCACGTCTCCTCGGTGCTGCGCAAGCTGCAGCTGTCCTCGCGGCACGAGCTCACCGCCTGGGCGATGGGTCGCCGACTCCTCTGAGACCGCCGCGCCCTAGGGTGTGCCCATGGAACTGCTGATCAACGTCTTCGTCGTCCTCCACCTGCTCGGCATGGCCGCGATCATCGGCAGCGCTCTCTTCGTCGCGCGTGGGGCCGTCACCCCCGCCCTGGTGTGGGGTGCGCGAGCGCAGCTGCTCACCGGCATCATCCTCGTCGGCCTGGTGCAGGCCAACGACGAGGAGCCCAACAACATCAAGATCGGCGTCAAGCTGCTCGTCGCCATCGCGGTCGTGGCCTGCGCCGAGATCGCGGCGGCCAAGGAGCGCAAGGGCCAAGGGGCTCGCCCGCAGCTCGTGCTGGCGGCCGGGGTGCTCGCCCTGGTCAACGTGCTCGTCGCCGTGCTCTGGACCACCGCCAGCTGACCCCGGCCACTGACCCCGGGGTCAGGGGATGAGGAGCAGCTTGCCCTGGGTGCGCCGGCCCTCGAGGTCGTCGTAGGCCGACGCCGCGTCGGCGAGCGGGTAGCGCCCGCCGATGGCCACCTGCAGGCTGCCGTCGGCCACCGCCCCGAGCACCTCGCCGGCGCGCGACTCGAGCTCCTCACGGGTGGCCAGGTGGTGGCCGAGGGAGGGCCGGGTGAGGAACAGCGAGCCCGCCTTGTTGAGCCGCTGGATGTCGAACGGCGGCACCTGCCCACTGGACGCGCCGAACAGCACCAGCATCCCGCGGGGCCGCAGCGAGGCCAGTGACGCGTCGAAGGTGTCCTTGCCGACCCCGTCGTACGCCACGTCGACACCCCGCCCGCCGGTGAGCCGGCGCACCTCGGCGGCGAGGTCGTCGATCCCCCGGTAGTCGATGACGTGCTCGGCCCCGAGCGCCCGAACCGTCTCGCACTTCTCCGGCCCGCCGGCCGTCGCGACGACCGAGCCCCCGCGCGCCCGCACCATCTGCACGAGCAGCTGGCCGACGCCACCGGCCGCGGCGTGGACGAGCGCGACGTCACCGGGGCGCACGGCATACGTGCTGGTGGTGAGGTACTGCGCGGTGAGGCCCTGGAGCATCACGGCCGCCGCGGTCTCGAGGTCGACGCCATCTGGAACGAGCACCAGCGCGGTTGCCGGGAGCGCGGCGAAGCGGGCGGCGCTGCCCTGCACCTGCGGCCACGCGACCCGGTCACCGGGGTGGAAGCCGTCGACACCCTCACCCACGGCGACGACCGTGCCGGCACCCTCGTTGCCGCCGACGAAGGGCGGCGTGGTCGGGTAGACGCCCTCGCGCTCGTAGACGTCGATGAAGTTCACTCCCGCGGCGGCCACCTCGACGAGCACCTCGCCGCCACCCGGCTCGGGCGCGGGGCGGTCCTCGACGGTGAGCACGTCGGTGCCACCGTGGGCCGTGACGATCAGTGCGGGGCCGGACGACTCGGTCATCCCGCCACCCTAGGACGCCACCACGGCGACGTGGGGCTCAGCGGCCCGTCGGCACCCAGTAGCGCTTCTTGTCGCCGCGGACGTCCTCGAGCACACCACCGTTGGCCTCGATGACGCGGGCCGACGCGACGTTGTCGAGGTCGCAGGTGACCAGGGCCGGGTCGATGCCGAGCGCCGCGGCGTGGGGGAGCACGAGGCGCAGCGCCTGAGTTGCCACACCTCTCCGGCGCGCGCTGGGGCGCACGGAGTAGCCGATGTGGCCGCCGACCTCGAGCAGGAACGGCGTCAACCCGTGCCGCACCGCGATCGAACCGAGGTAGGTGGCGGGGTCCGCGTCGTCGACCACCCAGTAGAACGTCGCCGGCACGTGACCGGTCGGGCGGGGCGAGTCCTCATGGCACCGGTCGAGGCGCCACCGCACGAACCGCGCGAACCCGTCGTCGGTCTCGAGCTCCTCGCGGGTCCAGGTGATCCCTGCATAGCCGCCGCCGTCGGCGGGCTCGACCCAGTCGCCGTCGCCGTCGCGCTGGCTGCCGCCGAACTCGTCGTGCGCCTCGAGATAGCTGCGGTGCACGCGGACGTGAGGGCGGTCGAGGCGGATCATCCCGCGACGCTAAGCGATCCGAGCCGCCTGCGGCGACCGGAATACCCGCCGCGTCACCCCGCGCGCAGCGAGAGCAGCACGTCGTCGAGCATCGCCGGGGTGAGGCGCCCGGTGAAGGTGTTGTGCGGGCTCACGTGGTAGCACCCGACCAGCCGGATGCCGTGGCCCTCCGGGGTCGTCAGCGTCACCTCGGCGGCATGGCCGAACCGCGGCTTGGGGCGCGGCACGTCCCAGCCGAGCCCACGGGCGGCGGCGAGCGCGGCATCCCAGCCGATGGCGCCGAGGCACAGGATCGCCCGCAGCCGGGGGGCCGACAGGGCGAGGTCGCGCTCGAGCCAGGCCGAGCAGGTGGCCCGCTCCGCCGGGGTGGGCTTGTTCGCCGGTGGTGCGCAGCGCACGGCGGCGACGATCCGGATGCCGGTGAGCGACTGGCCGTCCCCTGCGGCGACCGAGGTCGGCAGCGCGGCGAACCCGGTGCGGTGCAGCGCGGCATACAGCACGTCGCCGGAGGAGTCGCCGGTGAACATCCGGCCGGTGCGGTTGGTGCCGTTGGCGGCGGGTGCGAGCCCCACGAGCAGCACCTCGGCATCGGGGTCGCCGAACGACGGTCCCGGCCGGCCCCAGTACGGCTGGTCGGCGAACGAAGCACGTCGCCCCGAGCGTGCGACGTCCTCCCGCCACCGCACGAGGCGAGGACAAGCCCGGCACACCGAGATCCGCGCCTGCAGGTCGAGGATGCCGGTCGCCGAGGCCGCGAGCCGCCGCACGGCCGCCGGGGTCCCCGCCACCGGCGTCGAGGCGTCGGCGGGGTCGCCCGGCCACCCGCTCCCCGCCGGCACCGGTGAGGGGAAGAGGTCACCGGTCACCGGGTGCGGGTCGAGGGGCTCCATGGGGGCCACGCTAGGGGAGGATGCGGTGGTGGCACTCGTGACGGTTGTCGGTGGCGGCGTCATCGGCCTGACGTCGGCGCTCGGGCTGGCGCGGGCCGGACACACGGTGCGCTGCGTACGTGACGAACCGGTGGCGAACACCACCTCGGCCGTGGCGGGCGGCCTGTGGTTCCCGTACCACGTCGAGCCGCGCGAGCGGGTGCTCGCGTGGGGCCGGGTGGCCCTCGAGCAGTTCACCGACCTGGCGCGCGAACCCGACGCGGGGGTGGCCCTGCGCGAGGGGGTGGTCGTCGAACGCGGCCCCGTCGACCGCTGGTGGACCGCCGCCGTCCCGGGCTGGCGGGAGGCTCGCCCGCACGAGCTGCCGAGCGGGGCCCCGGGAGGAGTGGTGGCGACCGTGCCCCTGGTGACCATGCCGGTGTTCCTGCCGTGGCTCGAAAGCCGTTGCGTCGAGGCCGGGGTCGAGCTCGTCCGGGGCTGGGTGAGCGACCTGGCCGAGGTGCGCGGTGACGTGGTCGTCGTGGCCGCGGGGCTGCGCTCCGGCACGCTGGTCGACGACCACGCCGGCACGCCGTCGCGCGGCCAGGTGGCGCTGCTGGCCAACCCCGGGCTGACCCACTGGCTCGTCGACGACGAGCACCCCGACGGCATGGTCTACGTGCTGCCGCACCCCGACTGGGTGGTCTGCGGCGGAACCGACGTCGCCGGGTCATGGCACGCCGAGCCCGACCGGCACGTCCACGACGCGATCCTGCGCCGGGTCCGGGCCGTCGTGCCCGCGCTGGCCCGCGCCGAGGTGCTCGGGGCGCAGGTGGGGCTGCGGCCGGTCGCGCCCGAGGTGCGCCTCGCGGCATCCGAGCTGGGTGGTCGGCCGGTGGTCACCTGCTACGGCCACGGCGGCGCGGGCGTGACGCTGTCGTGGGGGTGCGCCGACGAGGTCGTCCGCCTGGTCGGCGAGGCCACCGGCTGAGCTGGTCTCAGGCGTCGGATGCCGGCCGCGAGCGGCCCGCCTTCGTCTCGCCACGGCGCTTCTTGGCCGCCAGCCGCCGCTCCTTCGAGCCGCGGGTGGGCCGGGTGGCCCGGCGTGGAGCCGGTGGGGGAGCCATCGCGTCGCGCAGCAGCTCGGCCATCCGCTCCCGTGCCGCGACCCGGTTGCGGCGCTGCTGGCGGTGCTCGGAGGCGGCCACGACGAGCAGCCGCCCGCCCACCAGCCGCGGGTCGAGCACGCGCAGCACCCGGGCGCGCTGGGTGTCGGTGAACCCGCCGAACGCCACCACGTCGAGCTCGATCTCGACCCGACTGTCGGCGGTGTTGACGCCCTGACCGCCCGGCCCCGACGACCGCGAGAACCGCTCGACCAAAACGTCGCTCGGCACCGTGAGGCCCTGCGGCACACCGGGACCCGGTGCGACGACGAGGTCCATCAGGGCTTCCCCGTGTCGTCCTCGGGCTCGGGCGGCGGCTCCGCGCCGGCCACCTCGTCGCGCTCGGCCCACTCCAGCAGCGGCGCGATGTCGAAGACCGCGTCGTCGATGCCCGCGTGCAGGTCACCCAGCTCGGCATACCGCTGCGGGACCGTCGCGATGGTGAAGTCGTTGGGCTCGACGTCGTCGAGCTCGTCCCACCGGAGGGGGGTCGAGACCGTGCCGATGTCGTTGCCCCGCACCGAGTACGCCGCCGCGATGGTGTGGTCGCGGGCGTTCTGGTTGTAGTCGACGAACACCGCCTCGGGGTCACGGTCCTTGCGCCACCAGGTGGTGGTCACGTCGTCGGGGATGCGGCGCTCCACCTCGCGCGCGAACGCCAGGGCCGCCCGGCGCACGTCGCCGAACCCGTGGTCGGGTGCGATGCGCACGTAGACGTGCAGCCCGTGGCCGCCGCTCGTCTTCGGCCAGCCCACCGCGCCCAGCTCGTCGAGCACCTCGTGGGCCACGTGCGCGGCCCCACGCACCCGCGAGAACGGCGCGTCCGGCATCGGGTCGAGGTCGATGCGCCACTCGTCGGGCTTCTCGGTGTGGGCCCGTCGGCTGTTCCACGGGTGGAACTCCACGGTGCTCATCTGCACCGCCCACGCCACGTCGGCGAGCCGGGTGACGCACAGCTCGTCGGCGTGCAGGCCGTAGCGGGGGAAGTGCAGCCGCACCGTCTCGACCCAGGGAGGGGCACCGCGCGGCAGTCGCTTCTGGTGCACCTTGGGACCCGAGACGCCGTCGGGGAACCGGTGCAGCATGCACGGCCGCTCGCGCAGCGCGTTGACGATGCCGTCGCCCACCGACAGGTAGTAGTTGACCAGGTCGAGCTTGGTCTCGCCCCGGGCTGCGAAGTAGACGCGCTGCGGGCTGGAGACCCGCACGTCGAAGCCGTCGACGTCGAGCACGACCGGCTCACCGAACTCACCCTTGCGCGAGGCCATGGACGACACCGTATGCCGTGGAGCCGGCGCCGGGTCGTGCGCGCGGCCACCGGGAACCAGACACCGGTGGCCGCGCGGTCCGTCCCCATTGACGACCGCGTGGGTCGACGTCGTGGGCTGGCGGCCAGAAAGCCGCTGCGCTGCGCTGAGTGTGTCAGTGATGCGGGCTGCCGTGGGCCCCGCGGCCGAACGGGTCCGAGCCTGTCGAAGGTTGTCCGCGGGCCCGGGGACCTGGCCGTCGGCGCCCTCGGTTCCGGTTCCCCCCAGGTTTCTCGGCGCAGGTGCATCCGTGCGCCCCACCACGGCGGAAGTACACGTGTCGAAGGTTCGACAGTGTCTCGACACAACATTCAACAAACCTTTAACGTCTCAGTCAGCGGATCGGCGACGAAGCCGGTCCACGAACCGCAGGAGGAAACCCCATGAGCACCCGCACCCGAATCGCCGCAGCCGCCCTCGTCGCCGCCGCCGGCGCGAGCGTCCTCGTCGCTGCTCCCGCCCAGGCCGCCACCCCCGACACCGGGTGCATGCAGGCCGGCATCGCCACCCTGAAGGCGGTCGGCCTGCACAGCGCCGTCGCGAAGGGTGGCATCACCGTCGGCACCGCCGTCTCGGTCGGCGTGACGCCGCGCAACGGCCTGCCCGACGGCTTCACCCTCGACACCGTCATCCGCTACTCGACCCTGCTCGCCGACCACCGCGCCGGCGACAACAGCATCTTCGTCTACCCGTGGTGCTGACCTCCCGCTGACGCACCTCCCGGCGGTGAGCGCGGCGCGACCTCGCCGCCTCTCCGCCCCGGCGGCCGGGACCTCGGTGGTGGTCCCGGCCGCCCCTCGTGGTGACGGGGCGTGCCGGACGGGCGGGGTCGGCGGTGCCACGTAGGGTTGACCCCGACATGAGCACCCTCTTCGACGGCCTCGACTTCGGCGACCCGGGCCACGAGCCGCACGTGGACCCCGCCACCCGTGCCAGTGCCCACGCGGCGCTGGTCAACGCGGCAGGGGTGCCGACCTGGGCGGAGGCCGCCGCTGCCGGGCTCGGCCCCGACGGCGGTCCGGGCGCGGGCCGTCCGGGCGCCGACCCGGAGGAGCTGCTCGTCGGGCTCAACCCGCAGCAGCGCGAGGCTGTGCTGCACGAGGGTGGCCCGCTGCTCATCGTCGCCGGTGCCGGCTCGGGCAAGACCCGGGTGCTCGCCCACCGCATCGCCCACCTGCTCGCAGCCCGGGGAGTCCAGCCCGGCCAGGTGCTCGCCATCACCTTCACCAACAAGGCGGCCGCCGAGATGCGCGAGCGGGTGACCTCGCTGGTCGGCCCGCGCGCCAAGGCGATGTGGGTGATGACGTTCCACAGCGCCTGCGTGCGCATCCTGCGCCGCGAGGCCCCCAAGGTGGGGCTGCGCTCGACCTTCTCGATCTACGACGCCGCCGACAGCCAGCGGCTGATGTCGATGGTGATCCGCGACATGGACCTCGACCCGAAGCGCTACAACCCGCGCTCGTTCAGCCACCAGGTGAGCAACCTCAAGAACGAGCTCATCGACGAGGAGACCTACGCGAGCCGGGTCGGTGAGGCGAGCCCGCACCAGGAGCAGGTGCTCGCCGAGGCCTACACGGCCTACCAGCGGCGGCTGCGCCAGGCCAACGCCATGGACTTCGACGACCTGATCATGACGACGGTCCACATGTTCCAGGCCTTCCCCGACGTCGCCGAGCACTACCGACGCCGCTTCCGGCACGTCATGGTCGACGAGTACCAGGACACCAACCACGCCCAGTACCAGCTGGTGCGCGAGCTGGTGGGCCGGCCTGAGACGCGCACGGAGCACGGGGTCGAGCCGAGCGAGCTGGTCGTCGTCGGCGACGCCGACCAGTCCATCTACGCCTTCCGCGGCGCCACCATCCGCAACATCGAGGAGTTCGAGCAGGACTACCCCGACGCGCGCACCATCCTGCTCGAGCAGAACTACCGCTCGACCCAGACCATCCTGCGGGCCGCCAACGCGGTCATCGCCCGCAACGAGGGCCGGCGCAAGAAGAACCTGTGGAGCGAGACCGGCGACGGCGCCCGCATCGTCGGCTACGTCGGTGACAACGAGCACGACGAGGCGTCGTTCGTCGCCCGCTCGATCGACCGGCTCGGCGACGAGCACGGGGTGCGGCCGGGCGACGTCGCGGTGTTCTACCGCACCAACGCCCAGTCCCGGGCCCTGGAAGAGGTGTTCGTGCGGGTCGGCCTGCCCTACAAGGTGGTCGGCGGCACCCGGTTCTACGAGCGGCGCGAGGTCAAGGACGCCCTCGCCTACCTGCGGGTGCTGTCCAACCCCAGCGACACGGTCAACCTGCGGCGCATCGTCAACGTGCCCAAGCGGGGCATCGGCGACCGGGCCGAGGCGTGCATCACGGCGCTGGCCGAGCGCGAGCGCATCCCCTTCGTCGCGGCGCTCGGCCGCCCCGACGACGCCCCCGGCATCGCCACCCGCTCGGTCGCGGCGATCAAGGGCTTCACCAGCCTGCTCGAGGGCCTCGGCCAGGTGCGCGACGACGAGGATGCCGGGGTGTCCGACCTGCTCGAGGCCGTGCTCGACCGCTCCGGTTACCTCACCGAGCTGCGCGCGAGCCACGACCCCCAGGACGAGACGCGCGTCGAGAACCTCGCCGAGCTGGTCGCCGTCGCCCGCGAGTTCGACGAGGAGCGTCGCGAGACCGGCGAGGTCATCAGCCTCGAGGACTTCCTCGAGCGGGTCTCGCTGGTCGCCGACGCCGACGAGATCCCCGACACCGAGGAGGCCGAGCAGGCCGGTGTCGTCACGCTGATGACGCTGCACACCGCCAAGGGGCTGGAGTTCCCCGTCGTGTTCCTCACCGGCATGGAGGACGGCACCTTCCCGCACCTGCGCAGCCTGGGCGACGCCAAGGAGCTCGAGGAGGAGCGCCGGCTCGCCTACGTGGGCATCACCCGTGCCCGCGAGCGGCTGCACATCTCGCGGGCAGCCGTCCGATCAGCTTGGGGCGCACCGCAGTACAACCCGCCCTCACGGTTCCTCGACGAGATCCCGGCCGACCTGGTCCAGTGGGAGCGCGAGCTCTCCGGTGCCGCCGCCATCGGTCGGCGCGACCAGCGCCCGGCCGTGGCCACCCTGGCCAACCGCCCGGGGGTGCGGTCGCCCGGCAACCGGCCGGTCATCCCGCTCTCGCCCGGCGACCGGGTCACCCACGACAGCTACGGCCTCGGCACGGTGGTGCGCACCCTCGGTGAGGGCGACAAGACGCAGGCCGAGGTCGACTTCGGCGGCGAGCTGGGGGTCAAGCGGTTCGTGCTGAGGTTCGCACCGCTCGAGAAGCTCTGACCCGAACGGGTCTGGGGCGTCAGCCGAGCCCGTGGCGCTTGAGCCAGCCGATCGGGTCGATCGGGATGTCCTGGGCCGTCGTCTTCTGCATCTCGAAGTGCAGGTGCGAGCCGAAGGAGTGGCCGGTGTTGCCGACGAGCCCGACGAGCTCGCCGGGCCGCACGGTGTCGCCCTTCCGGGCGATCCGCTTGCTGAGGTGGCCGTACCAGGAGATCGAGCCGTCCCAGTACTTGATCTCGAGCTTGTTGCCGAAGCTGGAGTCGTAGAACGACCCGATGACGACGCCCTTGGACATCGCGTAGACGGGGGTGCCGGTGGTGGCGCCGAGGTCGATGCCGTCGTGTGACGCGCCCCAGCGGGCCCCGAAGTCGGAGGTGATGTGCCAGGTGTTGATCGGGCGCACCCAGCGCTTCGCCGCGCGCTCGGCCTTGGCCTTGGCGGCGGCCTTGCGCTGGGCGCTGCGCGCCGCGCGGGCGGCCTCCTCGTTGCGGCCCTGCAGGGCGGCGGTCTGGATCGACGCGGCGTGTCGGCGCTTGGCCAGGTCGGTGACCATCGCCTCGTCGGAGACCTGCTCGGTGAGGGCCATGGCGCTCTGCGTGCGGTCGAGCTCGAGGGCCGGCGGCGCTTGCGGCGTGGCGTGCACGACGCTGGCTCCGGTGGCGGTCACCACGAGCGCCGCGGCCGCCGCGGTGGGCAGCACGAAGCTCGTGGAGAACGCTCTGGGCAGGCGGGCACGACGAGTCTGGACGCGGTGACGTCCGCCGTAGTGCCGCCCTTGGTAGGACGAAGAACTCACGCGGGGATGACCTCAGGGGGGTGTAGACGGGGCTAGTACCACCGTACCGTGACCATTCCGTGACACCACAATCCCGACCCGACAACCTGTGGACAGCGTGTCGCAGATTTGTCCCGCTCCAGGGGAATACCCGCACGGAGGGCGTTGAACCTCGTGACACACCTCACAGCCGGATCGCGCGACGCTCGGGGGCGACGGCATCCTCACTCGTCGCGCGTCAGTGGCGTGACGCCGGAGGTCACCGTGCCACCCTGCTCGTCGAGGTGGGCCAGGGCGTTCGAGATGCCGTGCACGACCTCCCGCAGCATCGGCAGGCTCAGGTGCCCGGCCCCGTGCAGCTTGATGTTGCGCGCCCCGAGGTCGGGGTGGCGCAGGGCCGCGTTGCGCTGGGGCTGGATGGCCCAGTCGTTGTCCGACCAGTACGAGATGAACCGGGTGCGGCAGCCGCGAACCGGGCGGTCGAGCTCGCGCATCAGGTGGCTGCCCGGCCGCATCTGCTGCATCAGCGTGGTCGGCACGGCATACGCGGCGCAACTGCCCTCGTGCGGGGTGCCGAGCGTGATGAGGGTGTGCACCCGCGCGTCGCCCCCGAGCCGGGTGACGTAGTAGCGGGCGACCAGGCCGCCGAGGCTGTGCCCGATGATGTGGATCCGCTCGAAGCCGGTCTCCTCGACGACCCGCTCCACCTCCACCGACAGTCCGGCCGCGGCGGCGCGCACGTCGTTGGCGACGGTGAGGTAGTTGGTCGCGAAGACGTTGGAGAACCCGCGCCGGGTCAGCCCGCGCCGCAGCAGGGTGAAGATCGAGCGGTTGCTGACGATGCCGTGCACGAGCAGGATCGGGGTGCCCGCGGCCTCGACGTTCGAGACGAGCAGCCCGCGCTGCACGGGCGGGAGGTGCTCGAGGCGGTAGGCGCGCTCGGCCCGCGCGCCGCGACCGCCCACCAGGCCGACCGGCCAGGTCGCGACGTGGGCGGCGAGCCAGACCGACTCGACGGCGTTGCCGGCCAGCACCGCCGGGTCGAGCAGCCGCAGGGCGGCCGACGCCAGCCCGCCGGCACGCCGGACCACCGAGACCTGCGTCGGTGCAGGGTGCTCGGTCGGGGGAACAGCGCGCGGCAGCGGAAGCGTCTCCATGGCCTCGCCACTGTAGGGCCGGGCGCCCTGCTACACCCCGAACTCCGAGCAGATGGTCACCATGCGGTCTGGGTTGTCGCCACCTCGGTCAAGACCCGGTGTCCGTGCGGTAAAGAAGGGGCGGTCCCAGGTCAATTCTTTCCACAAACCGTTGTCACGGCGGCACCCAGCCGACAGGTTTCCCTCGTGCCCGGGCCCGGGCCCGGGCACCGACCTGAAGGAGATTCGTCGCCGGCGCACCCGCCGCGACGGCCCTGCCCGGCGCCACCCCTGCCGGCGCACCGGCACCAAGAACCTCGACCCGCACTACTCCTCGGGCCCGCTGAACCACTGGTTCTTCCTCGCCTCGGAGGGCTCCGACGCGAAGACCGTCAACGGCGTCGCCTACAACAGCCCCACCTGCAACGGCACCACGGTGACCGGCGCCGGGCGGGCCGCCGCCGAGAAGATCTGGTACCGCACGCTGTCGACCAAGCTCACGTCGAGCAGCACCTACGCCGCCGCCCGCAACGGCGCGATCGCCTCGGCCAAGGAGCTGTACGGCGCCGGGTCCGCCCAGTGCCTCGCCACCGAGAGGGCTTTCGCGGCGATCGCCGTCCCGGCCGGCACCGAGACCTGCGGGGCACCACGCCCCCGCCGCCGACCACCGGCAGCAACCTGCTCGGCAACCCCGGCTTCGAGTCCGGCAACACCGGGTGGACCGGCACCGCCGGCCCGATCACCAACAACACCGGTCGCCCGGCGCGCGCCGGCTCGTGGAAGGCCTGGCTCGGCACCAACGCGACCTACACCCAGAAGTCGTTCAACCTGACGGCCGACAAGGGCAGGACGGTGACGATCCGGTTCACGATGACCGAGGACTCCAGCCTCCAGACGTCCTTCGTCGTCGACGGCACCTCCGTCGCCACGAGCTGAGCCGGCCACCACCACCACAGCGGCGGATGCCGTCCCCACCCGAGCGTGGGGACCGCATCCGCCGCCTCGGCCTCGACCAATACCGGCGTTCGGCGCGCGCCGTGACGCTCCCTCCCGCACCATTGACCCTGCCGCGACCACCGCGGCGTCCTTCATCCGAGGAGTCCCATGTCGTCACGTCATCTCACCGGAGCCGCCTTCGCCGTCACGGTCGCCGCCGTGGCCGCGTCCGTGACCGGCGCGTCCGGAGCCGTCGCAGCCCCTGGGGGCAACGCTGCGCTCAAGGTTGCGGAGCAGTCCGCCGCCGTGTCCACCGGAGACGACCTCGGCCTGCCGGCCGACCAGTCGCTCATCGTCCGCTCGGTGCTCACCGACCGCGACGGCACCCGGCACGTGCGCTACGACCGCACGGTCGACGGCCTGCCGGTCGTGGGCGGCGACCTCGTCGTGGCCAAGGGCACGAACGGCGCGGTGAAGAGCAGCCACTGGAACCGCGGCAAGGCCGTGGCTCCCGCCTCCACCAAGGCCACCGTGAGCAAGGCTGCCGCGAGCGCCACCGCGGCGAAGGGCGCCGGCTACCGGGTCGACTCCAGCGCCGCCGCGCTCGTCGTCTACGCCAGCTCGGGCACCCCCCGGCTCGCGTGGCAGGTGACGACGACCGGCATCCGCGCCAGCCAGACCCCCAGCAAGCTCAGGACCTGGGTCGACGCCCGCACCGGGAAGGTCATCGACTCCGCCGAGACCATCGAGGAGGGCACGGGCAACACCCCGTACAACGGCAGCATCACCCTCACCACCATCGGGTCGGCCCCGAACTTCCAGCTGGCTGACGGCATCGGCGACACCACCACCGACCTCAAGGGTGCCACCACCGGCACCGGGTCGGCCTTTGTCGACGCCGACAACGCCTGGGGCACCGGGGTCTACAGCCTGGTCGGTGCGGCACGCCAGACGGCGGCCGTCGACGCCCAGTTCGGCGCCCAGAAGACCTTCGAGTACTACTCGGGCACCCACAACCGGGCCGGCATCTGGAACACCGGCGTGGGCGCGCGCAGCCGGGTGCACTACGGCAACGCCTACGTCAACGCGTTCTGGGACGGCACCCAGATGACCTACGGCGACGGAGCCGGCAACACCCACCCGCTGACCTCGCTCGACGTCGCCGGCCACGAGATGAGCCACGGCGTCACCGAGAACACCGCGAACCTCAACTACCGCGGCGAGTCAGGCGGCCTCAACGAGGCGACGTCCGACATCTTCGGCACCGCCGTCGAGTTCTTCGCGAACAGCCCGGCCGACCCGGGTGACTACCTCGTCGGCGAGAAGATCAACATCAACGGCAACGGCACGCCGTTGCGCCGGATGGACAACCCGAGCTTCGACGGCAGGAGCCCCAACTGCTGGAGCCGCACGGTTGGCCGGCTCGACGTGCACTACTCCTCGGGCCCGCTGAACCACTGGTTCTACCTGCTCTCCGAGGGCACGGGCGCCAAGACCATCGGCGGCGCCGCCCACAACAGCACCATGTGCAATGGCGCCACGATGACCGGTGTCGGCCACGCCGTCGCCGAGAAGGTCTGGTACCGCACGCTGACGACCAAGCTGACCTCGAGCAGCGGCTACGCGGCGGCGCGCAACGGCGCGATCGCCTCGGCCAAGGAGCTCTACGGCAAGAACAGCCTGAACTGCCTCGCGGTCCAGAACGCCTTCAACGGGATCGCGGTGCCCGCGGGCACCCAGACCTGCGCCAACTGAGGTCCGCAGCGCACCGTCTGCCTCAGCGGCAGACGGTGCGCTGCGTCTCGGGCAGCTGCACGTCGTCGAGCACCTCGCGGGCGGCCGTCGACAGCGGGTCGCTGCCCGCGGCCTCGCCGAGGTCGATCGTCGTGCCGTCGCGCTCGACGCTCGCGGCGATCCGGTCGTTGCCGGCGTTCAGGCCGGTCGTCGGCGGCGGGGCGGTCGCCAGGGTCTGCACCGTCGCGGCCGGGACGGTGCAGGCGACCGCACCGTTCTTCGTCGTGCCGGTCACCGCGCCGTCGGGTGCGACGGCGAGCGTGTCCTGGAACCCCGCCACGCCGCCCACCCGGGCCAACCGCACGTCGGATGCCGCCGGGCTCGGCGTCGCTGTGGGCCGCGCCGGGGTGCCCGAGGCGCTCGAACCCCCCGCGGTCGAGGACTCGCCGCAGCCGCCCAGCACCAGGGCCAAGGCTGTGGCGGCGAGCGCGAGGCGGGCGAACGGCATCCGAGGGGTGGTCGTCGTCGGCATCCGCCCATCCCACCACCGGTCGTCGCGCGGTGCGACCGCTCGGGCGTGAGAAGAGTCCCACCGGCCGCCTCGAGGCGACCCGTGGCGCGCCTCACCCCGTCGGCCCCGTTAGGCTCCCCAACGGATCACATCCCATCTCAGCCGACCGACAGTGAGGACGGATCGCCTCGTGGATCTCTTCGAGTACCAGGCCCGTGACGTGTTCGAGAAGCACGGGGTCCCCGTGCTCGCCGGGGCCGTCGCCACGACCCCCGAGGAGGCCCGTGCGGCCGCCGAGCGGATCGGCACCGCCAGCGGCGGGGTCACCGTCGTCAAGGCGCAGGTCAAGACCGGTGGGCGGGGCAAGGCCGGGGGCGTCAAGGTCGCGAAGACCGCCGACGAGGCGGAGCAGCACGCCCGCGCCATCCTGGGCATGGACATCAAGGGCCACACCGTGCACCAGGTGATGATCGCCCAGGGCGCGCAGATCGACGAGGAGTACTACTTCTCCATCCTGCTCGACCGCGCCAACCGCACCTACCTGGCGATGTGCAGCAAGGAGGGCGGGATGGAGATCGAGCAGCTCGCCGTCGAGCGCCCCGAGGCGCTGGCCCGGGTGGCCGTCGACCCGAACGTCGGCATCGACGACGCCAAGGCGCGCGAGATCGTGCAGGCCGCCGGCTTCGACGCCGAGACCGCCGCGAAGATCGAGCCGGTGCTCACCAGCCTGTGGACCGTCTACCGCGAGGAGGACGCGACGCTGGTCGAGGTCAACCCGCTGGTCAAGACGGCCGCGGGCGACATCGTCGCGCTCGACGGCAAGGTCACCCTCGACGAGAACGCCTTCTTCCGCCACCCCGAGCACGAGGCCCTCGAGGACACCACCGAGACCGACCCGCTCGAGCTGGCCGCCAAGGAGAAGGACCTCAACTACGTCAAGCTCGACGGCTCGGTCGGCATCATCGGCAACGGCGCCGGCCTGGTCATGAGCACCCTCGACGTCGTCGCCTACGCCGGTGAGGAGTTCGGCGGGCAGAAGCCGGCCAACTTCCTCGACATCGGCGGCGGCGCGAGCGCCGAGGTGATGGCCAACGGGCTGCACATCATCCTGTCCGACCCGCAGGTCAAGAGCGTCTTCGTCAACGTCTTCGGCGGCATCACGTCCTGCGACGCCGTGGCCAACGGCATCGTCGGGGCGCTGGACGCCCTCGGCGAGGAGGAGGACCGCCCGCTGGTGGTGCGCCTCGACGGCAACAACGTCGAGGAGGGCCGGCGCATCCTCACCGAGCGGGCCCACCCCCGCGTCCTCATCGAGGACACCATGGACGGCGCCGCCCGCAAGGCCGCCGAGCTGGCCTCCGGCAACTGACCCCCCGAGCGCGAAGAGAGACAACGACACCCATGGCCATCTTCCTCACCGCAGACTCCAAGGTCATCGTCCAGGGCATGACCGGCTCCGAGGGCATGAAGCACACCCAGCGGATGCTGCGCTCCGGCACCGCGATCGTCGGCGGGGTCAACCCGCGCAAGGCGGGCACCACCGTCGAGTTCGAGGGCGGCACCACCGTCCCCGTGTTCGGCACCGTCGCCGAGGCGATGGAGGCGACCGGCGCCGACGTCAGCGTCATCTTCGTGCCGGCCGCGTTCACCAAGGCCGCTGCCACCGAGGCGATCGACGCCGGCATCCCGCTCGCCGTGGTCATCACCGAGGGCGTCGCGGTCAAGGACACCGCGGAGTTCTACAACTACGCGCAGGAGAAGGGCACCACCCGGATCATCGGCCCGAACTGCCCCGGCCTGATCAGCCCCGGGGCCGCCAACGCCGGCATCATCCCGGCCGACATCTCCGGCTCCGGCCGCATCGGCCTGGTCTCGAAGTCGGGCACGCTGACCTACCAGATGATGTACGAGCTGCGGGACTACGGGTTCTCCACCGGCGTCGGCATCGGCGGCGACCCGATCATCGGCACCACGCACATCGACTGCCTCGAGGCGTTCCAGAACGACCCCGACACCGACGCCATCGTGATGATCGGCGAGATCGGCGGCGACGCCGAGGAGCGGGCGGCGGCCTACATCAAGGACCACGTCACCAAGCCGGTCGTCGGCTACGTCGCCGGGTTCACGGCGCCCGAGGGCAAGACCATGGGCCACGCCGGCGCCATCGTGTCGGGCTCGTCGGGCACCGCGCAGGCCAAGAAGGAGGCCCTCGAGGCCGCCGGGGTCAAGGTCGGCAAGACGCCGTCCGAGACCGCCGACCTGATGCGCGAGATCATGCGCGGCCTGACCAACTGAACTAAGTCGCGCGCCGGCCCGGCGTTGCTCGGACGTGCGGGGTCGGTTCTCGCGCAGACTGGGTCGCGATGAGTGTCAGCGAGCGCCTCCGTTCCGTGCTGCCCGGGTCCGACGACGACCCGGGGGATGCCGGGGGGCCGCCGGCGGGGTCGCGCTGGGTGCGTGCCGCCGGGGTCGGGGTGATGACCGGGCTGACCTCGGTGCTGGTCGTGCTCGGGCCGGTGCTGCTCGCCTGGCTGGTCGAGCCGCTCGCGACGGGCACCGGCTGGCAGGCGGCAGGCACCGGCGCCGCGTTGTGGCTGCTGGTCTCCGGTGCGCACCTCGACACCGGTGGGGTGGCCCTGTCGGTCGTGCCACTGCTCGGCACGGCCGCGCTCGTGGGGGTGGCCTGGCTCGGCGCGCGGGAGGCGATGGTCGACGTGTCCACCGACGGTGAGCACTGGTGGGGCACTCTGCCGCGACCGCTCGCGGCCGCGCTCGGCGCCTGGTGGGCCGGGTATGCCGTCGCCGTCGGTGTCGCGGTCGGGCTCACCGCCGCCGGCCCGTTCCGCGCCACCCCGCTCTCGCTGGTGCTGCCCGTGGTGGTCGTGCCGCTGCTCGCGCTCGTGCTCGCCCTGCGGCCGGTCGCCGCCGACGACCCCGACGTGCTCGGCCGGCGGCTGGGCTTCGCACGGGTGCCCGACAGCGTGCGGCGCGCGGTGCGTCCGGGTCTGACCGGTGCCGCCGTGCTGTTCGGCGCCGGGCTGGTCGTGGTGCTCGCGGCGGTCGCCCTGTCCTGGGACCAGGTGAGCACCATCTCCACGGCCGTGGCGGCCGGTGGCCTCGGCGCCGTCGTGCTCGCCCTGGCGCAGGTCGTCGCACTGCCCGAACCTGGCGCTGTGGGCCGTGTCGTTCATGGCCGGCCCCGGGTTCCGCGTCGTCGAGGGCGGCTCCGTCAGCTGGTCGGGCTCCCGGGGTGGACTGCTGCCGATGGTGCCGGTGCTCGCCGCCCTGCCCCAGCCCGGCGGCTTCCCGTGGTTCACCCCGCTCTCGGTGCTCGTCGTCGTCGCGGTGGGGGCGTTCGTCGCCCGCCGGGCGCTGCGTGCGGTGGCGCGGCTGTCGCGGCTGCGCACGAAGCTCGCCGTGGCGCTGTCGGCCTGTGCCGTCACCGCCCTCACCCTCGCCGCGCTCAACCTGGTGGCCGGCGGGTCGGCCGGGCAGTTCCGGCTGGCGGCCGTGGGTGCGCCCACCGGTCGGTTGTTCCTCGCGCTGCTCCTCGAGCTGGGCCTCGGCGCGTTGGTCGTCGTGCTGCGCGACGCCTGGAAACTGCGCCGGTGACCGCGTCGTCGGACCGCCCACCTCTCGGGCTCGTCGTGCTCGTCTCCGGTTCGGGCAGCAACCTCCAGGCCCTCATCGACGCCTCGGCGCACGACGCCGCTCCCTTCCGGGTGGTCGCGGTGGGGGCCGACCGCGACGGCACCGGCGGCGCCGAGCGCGCCGCGCGCGCCGGCATCCCGACGTTCGTGGCCCGGGTGCCCGACTACGTGACGCGGGCCGACTGGGACCTCGACCTCGAGCGACTGGTCGCCGAGCACTCACCCCGACCTCGTCGTCTCGGCCGGCTTCATGAAGGTGCTCGGGCCGGCCATGCTCGCCGCCCACCGCGTCGTCAACACGCACCCGGCACTGCTGCCCAGCTTCCCCGGGGCGCACGGGGTGCGCGACGCGATGGCGCACGGCGTCAAGGTGACCGGGTGCACCTGCCACTGGGTCGACGCCGGGGTCGACACCGGCCCGATCATCGACCAGCGGGCCGTGCGGGTCGAGCCCGACGACACGGTCGAGACGCTGCACGAGCGGATCAAGGTGCTCGAGCGCGAGATGCTCGTCGACGTCGTGCGCGGGCTGGCCGCCGACCGCTCCTGGCAGTAGCCGCCGCCCTCAGCCGAGCTCGCGCAGCCGGGCCGCGATCGCCTCGGGCCGCGCGTCGTTGACCCAGCCGCCGACGCCGCTCTCGGAGCCCGCGAGGTACTTCAGGGTGCCCGGGGCGCGCAGCACCGACATCACCTGCAGGTGCAGGCGCGAGACGTCGCGCCCGGTGCGCACCGGGGCCTGGTGCCAGGCGGCGATGTAGGGCAGCGGGCACCGGGCCGCCGTCGGCCGTGACGTGGTAGCGGTCGAGGCGGCCGAGCAGGTCGAGGTAGACCACGGCCAGCTCGTCGCGTTCGGCGTCGTCGAGGGCCACGAGGTCGGGCACGTCGCGGTGCGGGGCGAGGTGCACCTCGACCGGCCAGCGCGCGGCGTACGGCACGTAGGCCGTCCAGTGCCGGCCGGTGACCGCACCACCCGGGACCCGTCGGCCCGCTCGGCGTCCAGGATGTCGCGGCCCAGCAGGCGCCCGGTGCGGTCGTGGTGGGCCTGCGCCTCGCGGAGGATCTCGCGGGTGCGGGTCGGGACGTAGGGGTAGGCGTAGATCTGACCGTGCGGATGGTGCAGGGTCACCCCGATCTCGGGCCCGCGGTTCTCGAAGCAGAAGACCTGCTCGACCTCGGGAAGCCGCGCCGAGGCAGGCCGTGCGGTCGGCCCAGACGTCGACCACGGTGCGCACCCGGCTCGGCGCGAGGGTGGCGAAGCGAGGCGTCGTGGTCGCTGGTGAAGCAGACGACCTCGGTGCGGCCCAGGGCCGGGCGGTGCTCGAACGGCGCGGTGCCGGGGGCGTCGTCGACGGCCACCGGGGCGTAGGAGGGGAAGCGGTTCTCGATGACCACCACGTCGTAGTCGGCGTCGGGCACCTCGGTCGGCTGCGGCCCGCGGCCCGACGGGCACAGCGGGCACGACTCGCGCGGCGGGAGCAGGGTGCGGTTCATCCGGTGGTCCGGCCACCGCGACCCAGTCCCCGACCAGCGCGTCGTAGCGCACGTGCCCGGCCGCTGCCCGTTCGCCCAGCCGGCGGGTGTCGTCGACCGTGCGCGGCGGGGCGCCGGGGGTGTCGTCGAAGTAGATGATCTCCCGACCGTCGGCGAGCGCGCGCGACGTGCGCCGCACCGTGCCCGACGTGGTCATCACCCCGCCTCGCCACCGCCCTGGCGGCGCACCCCGCGAACGGCTGCGGGCAGGGCGGGCGCCACCTCGGCGAGCACGAGGTGCTCGACGCGCTCCTCGAGCACGGCGCGGGCCCGGCTGGGCACCCCGGCGTCGGTGATGAGGGTGTCGACCTCGCCCAGCGCCATGAACGTCGAGAGCCCGATGATGCCGACCTTGGTGTGGTCGGCGAGCACGCAGACCGACCGGCTGGCGCGCACCAGCGCGCGGTTGGTCTCGGCCTCGACGAGGTTGGGCGTGGTCAGGCCGGCGTTGCGGTCGATGCCGTGGGCGCCGAGGAAGAGCCGGTCGACGTGCAGCCCCTGCAGCGCGGAGACGGCGACCGGGCCGACCAGCGCGTCGGACGGGCGTGCGCACCCCGCCGGTCAGCACGACCACGTGGCTGCCGCCGCCGGACTCGTGGAGCAGCTGCGCGACGGGGACCGAGTTGGTGACCACGGTGAGGTGCGGCACGTTGCGGATGGCACGGGCGAACTCGAACGTCGTGGTGCCGGCCGAGATGCCGATGGTGGCGCCAGGCTCGACCAGCCCGGCCGCCGCGAGGGCGATGGCGTGCTTCTCGGCGGTCATCAGCGAGGACTTCGCGCTGAACCCGGGCTCGTCGGTGGCCCGGGGGAGCAGGGCCAGCGCGCCGCCGTGCACCCGCTCGAGCAGGCCGTCGGCGTCGAGCCGCTCGATGTCGCGGCGCACGGTCATGTCGGACACGCCGAGCTGCTCGACCAGGTCGGAGACGCGCACCGCCCCGGTCTCCTCGACCTTGCTGAGGATGGCCGCGCGGCGCTGGCTGGCGAGCACGCTCACTCCTCCCGCACCACGGCAGCCGTGCGAGGGGCGAGTCGCAGCGTCGGGCCGACCCGGACCCCGGAGACCAGGTCGTGGCCGGCGGCCGTCGACCTCGCGGTGCTCGTCGGTGTGGTTGAGCACGAAGAGCCAGCTGCGCTCGCCCGAGCGGCGGCGGACGACCTCGACGCCGGTGGGCGGCACCGCGGCCGGCGCGACCGCGGCCTCGGCCACGACCCGGTCGAGCAGGGCGCCCAGCGAGGCGTCGTCGGGCAGGGTGCCGAGGTACCAGGCGACGCCGTCACCGACGGCGCGCCGGGTGACGGCCGGCCGCCCGGACAGCGGGCCCGTCGGCGTAGGTCGTCACGACCTCGGCGTCGACCACCCGGGCGTCCTCGCTCCACTCGCTCCCGGAGCCGCCGTCGGACAGCGCGACGGACTCGGCCACCCGCAGCGGGAAGAACTCCTCGACGCGGATGCCGAGCAGCTCGCGGAACGCTCCCGGGTAGCCACCGAGCCGCACGTGGTCGTCGGGGTCGCTGATGCCGGAGAAGTAGGTGACCAGCACGTGGGCGCCGGCCTCGGCGGCCGCGCGCACGGCATCCGCCTGGGCGTCCGAGACGAGGTAGAGCGTGGGGACCACGACGACGCGGTAGGCGGACAGGTCGGCATCCGGGTGCACGACGTCGCAGGTGATGCCGCGCGTCACGCAGCAGCCGGTGCACGGTGTGCGCGGCGGTCGCGTAGTCGATCGCCGACGACGGCATGCACGGCCCGGCGACCGCCCAGGCCGACTCGTAGTCCCAGAGCACGGCCACCTCGGCGTCGACCCGGGAGCCGACCAGCTCGCCGAGCCGTCCGGCGATGGCGCCCAGCTCGCAGACCTCGCGGAACCGGTCGCTGTCCTCGCCGGCGTGCGGCACCAGGGCCGAGTGGAACTTCTCCGAGCCCGAGCGCGACTGGCGCCACTGGAAGAAGCCGAGCGTGTCGGCGCCGCGGGCGACGTGGGTGAGCGAGTCGAGGATCGTGCCACCGGGCACCTTGGCGGGGTTGACCGGCTGCCAGTTCACGGCGCTGGTCGAGTGCTCCATGAGCAGCCACGGGCGCCCGCCGGCCAGGCCACGGGTGAGGTCGCCGGCGAAGGACAGCTCGGCGCGGGGGTGGGGCAGGGCGTCGACGACGTAGTGGTCGGTGCTCACGACGTCCTGGAACGGGGCCCAGTCGTGGTAGTCGAGCAGCCGGAAGTGGTCGAGCGTCATGAAGTTGGTCGTGATCGGCAGGTCGGGGGAGTGGCGCCGGATCACCTCGTGCTCGGCCCGGTAGAAGTCGAGCAGGGTGTCGGAGCCGAACCGGTGGTAGTCGAGCACGTGGGTGGGGTTGTTGAACGTCGTGGTGCGCCGCGGCGGGAGGATGTCGTCGTAGGACGTGTAGCGCTGGCTCCAGAACGCCGTGCCCCAGGCGTCGTTGAGCGCGTCGAGGGTGTCGTAGCGGCGCTGCAGCCAGTGGCGGAAGGCGATGGCGCAGGTGTCGCAGTAGCAGGGCAGGTTGTGGCAGGCGTACTCGTTGGAGACGTGCCACATGGCCAGGGCCGGGTGGTCGGAGTAGCGGGTGGCGAGGCGGTCGGTGAGCGCGAGCGCGAAGTCGCGGTAGAGGGGGGAGGACGGGCACCACGACTGCCGGCTGCCCGGCCACAGGGTGTGCCCGTCGCGGTCGACCGGCAGGATCTCGGGTAGGCCGAGGTGAGCCAGGGCGGCGGGGTGGCGGTGGCGGTGGCGAGGTCGACGGCGATGCCGTTGGCGTGCAGCAGGTCCATGATCTCGTCGAGCCACTCGAAGGTGTACTCGCCCTTGGACGGTTCCAGCCACGACCAGGAGAACACCCCGAGGGTCACGAAGCTGACCCCCGACTCGCGCATCAGCCGCATGTCGTCGTCCCAGACGGCACGCGGCCACTGCTCGGGGTTGTAGTCCCCTCCGAAGGCGATCCGGTCGTCGGGCCATCCGCGCATGTCGGCAAGTCTGTTGAGGTGTCGAACAAAAGTCAACACTTTGCAACACAGTCAACCGTGTACGTCCAAGCGAGGGTCCAGCCGTTGTCCAAGGTTCTCCGAGCCGGCTAACGGGTGTGTGGCGCACGGATCTCCGGAACCAAATCGTGATCGAGCGGACTCGTGTCGACCCTTGACAGCCGTTACGGGCAGGGCAACACTCGGTCTCGTCAGTGTTGGTTTCTGATCGAATGTGTCAGAACCGTTGGATGTCAAAGGAGACCCCCATGGCGCGCCCGGCCCACCGCGATCCGTCCCTCGCGAACGTCGTTCCCAACTCGGTCCGCGGTGTCGACCGCCGGTCCATCCTTCGCGGGTCGGTCGGCGCAGCCGCGCCTGCTCGGCGCTCCGACGCTCCTCGCCGCCTGCGGCGACGACTCCACGCCGGCCGCGTCCGGCAGCGCCGGCGCCAGCGCCAAGGCCGGCCCCGTCTCGTTCGGCATCAACGAGGCGAAGGGCTCCGGTCCCGCCAACGAGCGCCTCCAGGGCATGGCCGACGCCTACGCCAAGAAGACCGGTTCCGCGGTCACCGTCAACGCCGTCGACCACAACACCTTCCAGGAGAGCATCAACACCTACCTGCAGGGCACGCCCGACGACGTCTTCACCTGGTTCGCCGGCTACCGCATGGCGCAGTTCGCCGAGAACCAGCTCATCTCCGACGTCAGCAGCGTGTGGCCCATCGAGGGCATGAGCGACGCCTTCAAGAAGTCGGCGACCGCGCCCGACGGCAAGCAGTACTTCGTGCCGATCAGCTACTACCCGTGGGCCGTCTTCTACCGCAAGTCGGTCTTCGAGAAGAACGGCTGGGCCGTGCCGACCTCGATGGACGAGATGACGGCGCTGATGAAGGACATGCAGGGCAAGAAGCTCAACCCCATCGCCTTCGCCGCCAAGGACGCCTGGGCGCCGATGGGCACCTTCGACATCCTCAACATGCGCCTCAACGGCTACGACTTCCACATGGCCCTGTGCCAGGGCAAGGAGAAGTGGGACAGCGCGGAGGTCAAGAACGTCTTCACCACCTGGAAGGACAAGCTGCTGCCCTACCAGCAGGAGAACTCGCTCGGCCGCACCTGGCAGGAGGCCGCCACCTCGATGGCCAAGGGCGAGAGCGGGATGTACCTGCTCGGCACCTTCGTCGTGGACGGCATCCCCAAGGAGACTCAGGCCGACCTGGACTTCTTCACCTTCCCGGCGCTGGACCAGACCATCGGTTCCGACGCCCTCGACGCCCCGATCGACGGCTTCTGCGTCGCCGCGGGCGGGAAGGACCAGGAGTCGGCCAAGGCCTACATCAAGTGGCTGGGCACGCCCGAGGCAGCCGACGCCGGCAACAACGCGGCGAGCGCTCCGTTCATCGCCGCCAACTCCGGTGCGAGCACGTCGACGTACGGCGACCTCCAGAAGAAGTCCGTCGAGCTGGTCTCGAAGGCGAAGTCCATCGCCCAGTTCCTCGACCGCGACACCAACGCCGACCTCGCCAACACGGTGATCACGGCGTCGTTGCAGGACTTCCTGAAGAACCCGAACGACATCGACGCGCATCACCGCCTCCATCCAGCAGCAGGCCACATCCATCCTCGGCTGACCCGGACGTCGGAGGCATCATGGCGACAGGCACCGCACCACCCGTAGCCACCACACCGCCCACGGCCAAGGCCAAGAAGAAGCGGGGCGGAACACGCCGTCACGAGCGACGCAAGTCGCCTCGTGACCGGCTGGTCATCATCCTGATGGTCACCGTCCCGACGATCCTGGTCGTGTGGCTGGTGTGGCTGCCGGCCCTGGCGTCGATCTACCTGTCCTTCACCAAGTGGAACGGGTTCAAGCTCAGCGGTATCCAGTGGATCGGCACGAAGAACTACGTCGACATCGCGACGATCTACCCGGCGTTCTGGCCGGCGATCAGGCACAACCTGATCTGGCTGGTCTTCCTCTTCATCCTGCCCACGCTGCTGGGGATGCTGCTCGCAGTGATCCTCGACCGCGAGATGTGGGGCAGCCGGTTCTACCAGACGGCGTTCTACCTCCCGGTCGTGCTGTCGCTGGCACTCGTCGGCTTCATCTGGCAGCTCTTCTACTCGACCGACCAGGGCCTGATCAACCAGGTCTTCGGAAGCAACGTCGACTGGTACGGCGACCCCGACGTGAACCTGTGGGCGGTGCTGGTGGCGACGGCGTGGAGGCACACCGGCTACATCATGCTCATCTACCTGGCCGGGCTGAAGGGGGTCGACTCGACCCTGCGTGAGGCGGCGGCCGTCGACGGCGCGAACGAGGTCAAGACGTTCTTCCAGGTCATCTTCCCGGTGATGCGCCCGATCAACCTCATCGTGCTGGTCATCGTGGTCATCGAGTCGCTGCGGGCGTTCGACCTCGTCTGGGTCATCAACAAGGGACGAAACGGGCTCGAGCTGATCTCGGCCCTGGTGTCCCAGAACGTGATCGGCGAGGCGACGCGCTACGGCTTCGGCGCGGCCCTCTCGGTGATCATGATGGTGATCTCCTCGGTCTTCATCATCATCTACCTGCGGATCGTCTTCCGGGAGGACCGGCAATGAGCGCCACCACGACCGTTCCGGCCCCCGTCCCCACCAAGAAGGCAGCGGCGCGCGGTCCGGGCGGGGGCGTCCTCAACAAGCGCCGCGGCAAGGTCGCCACGATCGTCATGCTGGTCCTGGCCCTGATGTGGCTCTTCCCGCTGCTGTGGGCCCTCTACAACTCGTTCCGGAACTACTCCTACACCCAGACCAACGGGTACCTGTCGTTCGGCGGGTGGACCCTGGACAACTACAAGAACGCCTGGAGCCGGGGCCAGTTCGGCCTGCACATGAAGAACTCCCTGCTCATCACCGTCCCGGCGGTGATCATCACCCTGTTCTTCTCCTCGCTCATCGCCTTCGTGCTCGCTCGGTTCTCCTACAAGTTCAACCTCACCCTGCTCGGGGTCTTCCTCGCCGCCAACCTTCTGCCGCCGCAGGCCCTGCTCATCCCGGTCTTCCGGATGTTCAAGGAGATCCCGCTCCCGACCTTCATGAGCGAGGGCGGCACGATGCTCAACAGCTTCTGGGCGTTGATCCTCGTCAACACGGCGTTCCAGATGGGGTTCTGCGCGTTCGTGCTGAGCAACTACATGAAGACGCTGCCGTACGAGATCTACGAGTCGGCCGAGATGGACGGCGCCAGCGTCTGGCGGCAGTACTGGCAGCTGACCATGCCCCTGGTCAGGCCGGCCCTGGCGGCGCTGGCGACCCTGCAGGTGACCTGGATCTACAACGAGTTCTTCTGGGCCACCGTGCTGATGTCCAAGGGCGACAAGTACCCGGTGACCAGCGCGCTGAACAACCTGCGCGGGCAGTTCTTCCAGGACACCAACCTGGTCGCCGCGGGGTCGATCATCGTGGCCCTGCCGGTGCTGATCGTGTTCTTCGTGCTGCAGAAGCAGTTCGTGTCCGGGCTGACCCTCGGGTCGACCAAGGGATGACGCTCCGACACCACCGTGCTCCGCGGCGCCGGGACGGCGCTCGTCCTCGCCCAGGCGGGCGACGGGCTGCCGTCCGTCCTGCACTGGGGACCCGACCTGCCGGATGCCGCGGTCGCCGACCTCGCGCTCGTCACCACGCCGGCCGTGCCGCACAACGCCCTCGACGCGCCGTGGCCGCTGACCGTGCTGCCCACCTCGGGAGAGGGCTGGCTCGGCACGCCGGGGTATGCCGCGCACCGCGCCGGCGGTCGCACCGCCCCCCGCTGGGTGGCGACCGTGCACGGCGGTGACGGGGTCGCGGAGGTGCGCGCGCACGGCATCCGACGTGGGGGTGGAGCTGGTCCTGCGCTACCGGCTCGACGAGCACGGCGTGCTCGTCGTCGAGTCGTCGCTCACGAACACCTCCGACGACGCGGCGCCCCTCGACGTGGCGGCCCTGCGGGCTGTGCTGCCGCTGCCCGCCCGCGCCGGCGAGGTGCTCGACCTCACCGGTCGCTGGTGCCGCGAGCGGTCGCCGCAGCGGCATCCGCTGGCCGACGGCACCTGGCTGCGCACCGGCCGGCGGGGGCGCACCGGTCACGACGCGACCCTGCTGATGGTCGTCGGCACGGCCGGCTTCGGCTTCCGGTCCGGCGAGGTGTGGGCCGCGCACGTCGCCTGGAGCGGCAACCACGAGCACCTCGTCGAGCGGCTGCCCGAGGGTGCCGGCCCGCACGCGGCGGTGCTCGGTGGCGGTGAGGCGCTGTCGCCGGGGGAGGTGCGGCTGGCGCCCGGCGAGACCTACACCGCGCCGCCCGTCGTCTTCGTGCACTCCACCGACGGGCTCGACGGGCTGACCCGCTCGCTGGTGCGGCACCAGCGGGCACAGCCCGGCTACCGCTCGAGCCCGCGGCCGCTCGTGCTCAACACCTGGGAGGCCGTCTACTTCGACACCGACCTCGACCACCTGAAGCGGCTGGCCGACACCGCCGCGTCGATCGGGGTCGAGCGCTTCGTGCTCGACGACGGCTGGTTCGGGGGCCGCCGCGACGACCACCGCGGCCTGGGCGACTGGCAGGTCTCCGCCGACGTGTGGCCCGACGGCCTCGGCCCGCTGGTCGACCACGTCAAGGGCCTGGGGATGGAGTTCGGGCTGTGGTTCGAGCCCGAGATGGTCAACCTCGACTCCGACGTCGCGCGCGCCCACCCGGAGTGGGTGCTCGGCCCGGTGGCCGGGGCGCCGCTGCCCTCGCGCCAGCCAGCACGTGCTCGACCTCGCCAACCCCGACGCCTTCTCCTACGTGCTCGAGGCGATGAGCGAGGTGATCGGCCGGTACGCCGTCGACTTCGTCAAGTGGGACCACAACCGCGACCTGCACGAGGCGGTGCGCACCGACGCCTCCGGCACCGACCGGCCCGCCGTGCACGCGCAGACGCTCGCCACCTACCGGCTGCTCGACGAGCTGCGCGCCCGCCACCGCGACCTCGAGATCGAGTCGTGCTCGAGCGGGGGCGCCCGGGTCGACCTCGGCGTGCTCGCCCGCACCGACCGGGTCTGGACCTCCGACTGCAACGACGCCCTCGAGCGGGTCGCCATCCAGCGCTGGACCGGGCTGCTCGTGCCCCCGGAGCGGATGGGCTCGCACGTCGGGCCGCCGCGGGCGCACACCACCCACCGCGACCTCGACCTCTCGCTGCGCATGCTCGTCGCGCTCGGCGGCCACGCCGGCCTCGAGTGGGACATCACCACGTGCAGCCCCGACGAGCTCGACGCGCTGCGGGCGTGGTCGGGGCTCTACCGCGAGCTGCGGCCCGCTGCTGCACGGCGGCGACGCGGTGCGCTCCGACCACCCCGACGACGCCCTGGTGGTCAGCGGTGTCGTGTCGCCCGACCGGGCGGATGCCGTGTTCACCGTCGTCGCGACCGTCACCGGCCGCGGGGTCACGCCCGGCACGGTGCCGCTGCCCGGGCTCGACCCCGGGCGCCGCTACCGGGTGCGGGTGCGGCCCGAGGCCGGCTTGCCGGCCACCACCTCGGTGGCGCCGCCGGCGTGGTGGGACGCGGCGGTCGGGGACGGCATCGTCGTGAGCGGCGCCACCCTCGGCACGGTGGGGCTCGCCCTGCCGGTGCTCGCCCCGGCCCAGGGCTTCCTGCTGCACCTCGAGACCGCCGCCGGCTGACCCGGGGCCGGGTGACAGACTTCCGGCGTGGCCACCGACCCCGCCGAGCTGACCTCGGCATCCCTCGCCTTCCTGGCCGAGCGGCACCTGGCGACCTTCTCGACGCTGCGCCGAGACGGCTCGCCGCACGCCGTGCCGGTCGGGTTCACCTGGGACGGTGACGGCGTCGGTCGCCCGGGTGATCGCGGCGCGGAGCAGTGCCAAGGTCGTGCAGGCCAGGGCGGGGCGTCGGGCTGCACTGACCCAGGTGGAGGGCCGGCGCTGGATCAGCCTCGAGGGCACCACCTCGGTGCTCGAGGACCCGGACTCCGTGCGCGACGCCGAGCAGCGGTATGCCGTGCGCTACCGCCAGCCCCGACCGAACCCCGAGCGGGTGGTCGTCGTGCTGCACGTCGACCGGGTGCTCGGCGGCACCTGGCCCGACCCGCTGCCGCCCTCGCCCTACGCCACCTGACGCACGGCTCGCTAGACTTTCGCCCGACGACTGGCGAGGGTGGGTCACCACCGGGAAGTCACACGTCGGGGCATCGCCCGCCTGGGTGCCCCGGGAGCTGACCGACCCGACCCCGCAAGGAGCACCATGTCCGCCGCCGTCTCCGCCCCCGGCCCCGCGCAGGACGTCCGCCCGGTCCGCCGCGCGCTCGTCTCCGTCTACGACAAGACCGGGCTCGAGGACCTGGTCCGCGGCCTGCACGACGCCGGCGTCGCGCTGGTCTCCACGGGTGGCTCGGCCGCGCTCATCGAGTCGCTCGGCCTGCCGGTCACCAGGGTCGAGGACCTCACCGGCTTCCCCGAGTGCCTCGAGGGCCGGGTCAAGACGCTGCACCCGAAGGTGCACGCCGGCATCCTCGCCGACACCCGCAAGCCCGACCACGTCGCCCAGCTCGCCGACCTCGGGGTCGAGGCGTTCGAGCTGGTGGTGGTCAACCTCTACCCGTTCGCGGCCACCGTGGCTTCAGGCGCCAGCCCCGACGAGTGCGTCGAGCAGATCGACATCGGCGGACCGTCGATGGTGCGCGCCGCGGCCAAGAACCACCCGAGCGTCGCGGTCGTCACCGACCCGGCCACCTACGGCGACGTGCTGGATGCCGTGCGCAGTGGTGGTTTCACGCTCGAGCAGCGCAAGCGCCTGGCGGCGCAGGCGTTCGTCCACACGGCCACCTACGACGTGGCGGTCGCGTCGTGGATGGGCAACGCCTACACCGACAGCTCCGACGGCACGGGCTTCCCGGCGTGGGCCGGCGGCACCTGGGAGCGCTCGACGGTGCTTCGCTACGGCGAAAACCCGCATCAACGGGCTGCCCTGTACACCAACGGTTTCCAGCCGCAGCCCGCGCTCGCCCAGGCCACCCAGCTGCACGGCAAGGAGATGTCCTACAACAACTACGTCGACGCGGATGCTGCCGTGCGAGCCGCGTACGACCACGGCGACCAGCCCACGGTGGCCATCATCAAACACGCCAACCCGTGTGGCATCGCCGTCGGCGTCGACGTCGCCGAGGCGCACCGCAAGGCTCACGAGTGCGACCCGGTGTCCGCGTTCGGCGGCATCATCGCCACGAACCGCCCGGTCACAGTCGAGATGGCGCGCACCGTCGCCGACATCTTCACCGAGGTCGTCGTGGCGCCCGCCTTCGACGCCGACGCCCTGGAGGTGCTCACCGCGAAGAAGAACATCCGGCTGCTGGAGTGCGCGGCGCCGGTGCGCTCGGGAGCCGAGATCCGATCAATCGGCGGTGGCCTGCTCATGCAGCAGCGCGACACCGTGGATGCCGTGGTGACCGGCGACGACGGCACCGTCACCGGCGGTGACGACGCGTCCCACTGGCGCCTGGTGTCGGGCGAGCCGGCCGACGAGGACACCCTCGCCGACCTGCAGTTCGCCTGGCGCGCGATCCGCGCGGTGAAGTCGAACGCCATCCTGCTCGCGCGCGGTGGGGCCTCGGTCGGCATCGGCATGGGTCAGGTCAACCGGGTCGACTCGTGCCACCTGGCGGTCTCGCGTGCGGGTGAGGATCGGGCGCGCGGCGCCGTCGCGGCATCCGACGCGTTCTTCCCCTTCGCCGACGGCCTGCAGGTGCTGCTCGACGCCGGGGTCCGCGCGGTCGTGGCCCCCGGCGGGTCGATGCGCGACGCCGAGGTCGTCGAGGCGGCTCAGGCGGCCGGCGTGACGATGTACTTCACCGGCAC
>CAWHYJ010000002.1:0-336103 GCA_963833495.1 uncultured Actinomycetota bacterium
TGTCCGGGGTCTCCTGCGGGCTCGCCGTGCTCGCCCAGTCCCAGATCCCAGCGCCCCGGGCGCAGTGGCGGTGTGCCTCCTCCAGGGTCAGGTACTGCAGGTGCTTCTGCTTGTCGACGACGATGAGGTTGACGTGGTCCACGCTGCGCAGGCAGTGGTCGGTGATCGACAAGGTCGTGTTGGCGTCCGGCGGGAGCCAGACCCGCACGACGTCCGGCGCCAGCGGGATGAGGCTGTCGATGAGGCCGGGGCCCTGGTGCGAGAAGCCGTTGTGGTCGTTGCGCCAGCACGTCGAGGTGAGCAGGACGTTGAGCGACGACACCGAGGCCCGCCACGGCAGGGTCTGCGCGTGCTGGAGCCACTTGACGTGCTGGATGGCCATGGACGCCGACACCATGGCGAAGGCCTCGTAGGTGGCGAAGACCCCGTGCCGGCCGGTGAGGAGGTAGCCCTCCAACCAGCCCTCGCACAGGTGCTCGCTGAGCACTTCCATGACGCGGCCGTCCGGCCCGATGCCCGTGTCCGTGTCGAGAATCGGACCCATGAAGCACCGCTCGGTCGCCTCGAAGACCGCCTGAAGCCGGTTGCTCGCAGTCTCGTCGGGGCAGAAGAGGCGGAAGCTGCCGCCGCCGTCCGGGCGCAGCGTCGCAGCGTAGAGGTCGCGCATCAGCTGCCCGGCGGTCAGGGTGTTCTCGACCATGGCGACGCCGGGGGCGTCGACGTGGACCTCGTACGCTTCGAGGGCGGGCATCGGCAGGTCCTCGCGCAGCCGCCCGCCGTTCGCGTAGGGCGTCGCGGACATCCGGCGGTCCCCCTCCGGCGCCAGCGCCGCCAGCTCGGGGGCGAGGCGGCCGTTCGCGTCGAACAGGGTTGCCGGGTCGTACGACAGCAGCCACTGTTCGAGCATCCGCAGGTGGTCGGGATTCTCGGCCAGGCCCGACAGCGGGACCTGGTGGCTCAGGTTGGTCCCCTCGACCTGGATGCCGTCGACCACGGCAGGGCCGGTCCAGCCCTTCGGGGTCCGCAGGACGATGGCCGGCCACCGGTGCCGCACACGGGCGCTCGGCCCGTCGTCACGCGCCCGCGCCTGGGTCGCCCGGATCGAGTCATCGGCCGACCGCAGGGCGGCCAGCAGCGCAGGGAACACCTGCCGTGGGTCGTCACCCGCGACGGTGACCGGGTCCCACCCCTGGCTTCGCAGGTAGGCCTCGACGTCCTCGTCGCTGGTGCGGCCGAGGACGGTGGGGCCGGCGATCTTGTACCCGTTGAGGTGCAGGATCGGCAGCACGGCTCCGTCCCGGCGAGGGTTGAGGAACGTGGGGAGCCGCCAGGACGCGGCCAGCGGACCGGTCTCCGCCTCACCGTCGCCGACCACGCAGGCGACCACGAGGTTCGGGTGGTCGAACGCCGCGCCGGCTGCGTGGGCGAGCGCGTAGCCGAGCTCCCCGCCCTCGTGGACGCTCCCCGGGGTCTGCACGCTGACGTGGCTGGGCACGCCGCCGGGAGAAGAGAACTGGCGGAACAGTGTGCGGATGCCGTCGGCATCGTCGGTGACGTTCGGATAGACCTCGCTGTAGGTGCCCTCGAGCCATGCAGCCGCGACCAGCGCGGGGCCCCCGTGTCCGGGACCGGTCACGTAGAGCCAGTCGCCCTCGCGTTCACGGATGACCCGGTTGAGCAGCGCGTAGATCATCGACAGGCCAGGGCTCGTGCCCCAGTGCCCGAGCAGCCGCGGCTTCACGTGGTCGAGCAGCAGCGGGTCACGTACGAGGGCGTTGTCGCGGAGGTAGATCTGGCCGATGGTCAGGTAGTTCGCCGCCGCCCACCAGCGCAGATCCAGGTCAAGGTCGGTAGTCGGGTAGGTCGGGTCCACGGCGCTCTCACTCATGCTCCAAGCCAACCCCGCTCAGGTGCGCCGGGCAACCCCAGTGGCGGCACGGCTGCCCAGCGGCCGGGCGGGAGCGTACCGCCCGCTGAGCCGGTCACGAGGATGACGCCCGGATCAGGCCCGTGCGGATGCCGGGTCCGGCTCCGCTGCCGCCCCCGGCACCAGGGCCCGACGTCCCAACGATCGCAGGGCCCAGCCGATGAGCACCAGCACGACGCCGAGCACGGCGGCCAGCGCGGCGACGCCGAAGGCGACCACCGAGGTGAACAGGGAGGCCCGAAGGAAGGACGCCTGCATGGCGACGTCCCGCAGCGGGTCGTCCTTGGCGAGCTCGGCGTAGGTCTTGCCGCCGGTCGCCTCGAGGGCGTGCTTGCTGATCGTCTCCGCCTCCGAGTAGGCGGTGAACGGGCCAGTGACGTCCTTCCCGGCGAAGTACTGGGCGTCCTTGGAGACAGTGATGTTCTCGCTCGCGAGCTCGTTGGAGACCAAGAAGTAGGTGACGATCCCCGCAACGGCGAAGATCACCCCGACCACCATCACGACGATCCCGACCGCCCCCGACTTGTCCGATGTGCGTGCCATGGCATCCCTTCCCGTTGCTCAGGCAGTTCCGGCCAGTCTGCTGGCGCCGCGCAGTGACACACGTCACCCCCGGTGGGTGAACCCGCCGCGTCGACGCGGGCGGACTCACTTTTCACCACCACGCGGATGCCGAGGCGTGCCAACCACCGGACCCACCCCAGATGAGCGGCACCGGCACCCGGTGAGACACGAGCTCGTGCGCAATGATCTGCTGAGCAGCTTCGTCGTCGCTTTTCCACTGAGGGGCACCGTGACTCAACCAACCCAACCCGCACCCTCCTCGTCCACCGCGCCCGAGAGTGCTGACTGGCACACCCTTTCCGCGGACGAGGTCCTGCGTCGCTCGGACGTCCAGGCGACGCAGGGACTGTCCACGGCCGAGTCCCAGGCTCGGGTGAAGCGCTTCGGCCCCAACCGGTTCACGGCGGCGGAGACCGAGTCGCGCCTGCACGCGTTCCTTCGTCAGTACGCGGACCCGATGCAGCTCGTGCTCCTCGTCGCCGGGATCGGGAGCCTGTACCCGCTCAAGGAGGTCGGCACCGGCATCCTCCTGCTGCTGCTGACCGTGTTCAACGCCGTGCTGGGTCTGCGCCAGGAGGGCAAGGCCGCCGCCGCGGTGGCCGCGTTGCAGAAGATGATGATCATCACCGCGCGGGTCAGGCGCGACGGCGCGCTCGCGGAGCTGCCGGCCGAACAGCTGGTCCCCGGCGACATCGTCGCGATCGAGGCCGGCGACATCGTCCCGGCGGACGGCCGGCTGCTGCGGGCGGCGACGCTCGAGGTGGCCGAGTCCGCGCTCACCGGTGAGAGCCTGCCGGTGTCGAAGGGCACCGCAGCGGTGGCAGAGGGGGACACCCCGCTCGGCGACCGCAGCGACATGGTCTACATGAACACCAACGTGACCCGCGGCTCGGGCGAGTTCGTCGTCGTTGCCACCGGGATGAGCACCGAGGTGGGCCACATCTCGGGCATGCTCCAGGCCGAGGAGGAGACCAAGACCCCGCTGACCCGGCAGCTGGACACCCTCACGCGGCAGATCTTCCTGATCGCCGGTCTGGCACTCCTGGTCTCGGTCGTGATCAACCTGGCCCGCGGTGAGACGTTCACGGCGATCTTCCACGCGGCCGTGGCCTTCGCCATCGGTGCCCTGCCGGAGAACATGCCGGCCGTGGTGACCACGATCCTTGCCTCGGGCACGCAGTCCCTGGCGAAGGTCGGCGCGATCATGAAGCGCCTCCAGTCGACCGAGACGCTCGGCTCCACCTCGGCCATCAACTCCGACAAGACCGGCACGCTGACGCTCAACGAGATGACTGCCGTGGAGCTGGTCGTCGTGGGTCGCCGATACTCCATCGAGGGCACCGGCTACTCCAGCCAGGGCCAGATCACCCACGTCGGCGGTCAGGGCGAGATCCCGCTGGACCCCTTCCTGCTGCCGATGGTGCTGGCCTCCGACGCCGTCATGGACCAGGGAGACCTGATCGGCGACCCGACCGAGGGCGCCCTCGTCGCCCTGGCCGCCAAGGGCGGCGTCGACGCGGTGTCGACCCGCCTCGCCTACCCCCGCCTGGCTGAGCTGCCCTTCGACGCCGCGTACAAGCTGATGGCCACCTTCCACCGGATGTCCGACGAGTCCGGGGCCGAGGTGGTCAGGTGCTTCGTCAAGGGAGCGCCGGACGAGCTCCTCGCCCGGGCGGCGACGGTCCACGACGCGGACGAGGGAACGGTACCGGCCGACGGCCGGTTCAGGGACCTGTATCTCGCCGAGAACACGCGCTTGGGCGCTGAGGGCCTGCGGGTGCTCGCCACCGCGCGCAAGGACTTCGACCCGACGACCTTCGACGCCGACGGTGACCTGTTGGCCGTCGTGGCGGACGGCCTCGAGCTGATGTCCCTGGTCGGGATCGTCGACCCACCCCGGCCCTCCGCCAAGGCATCGATCGCCACCGCCGAGGCCGCCGGGATCCGGGTCCGGATGATCACCGGTGACCACGCCGTCACAGCGGGCGCGATCGCGCGAAAGATCGGCATCGCGGGCACGGTCATGACCGGCGCGGAGTTCGCGGCGATGGACGACGACGCGGCGCTGAAGCGGATCGACGACGTGGGGGTCATCGCCCGCGTCACGCCACAGGACAAGGTTCGTCTGGTCGAGCTGCTCAAGCGGCAGGGCCACATCGTCGCGATGACCGGGGACGGCGTGAACGACGCGCCCGCCCTCAAGAGCGCCGACATCGGTATCGCGATGGGCATCACCGGAACCGAGGTCGCCAAGGACGCCGCCGTGATGGTGCTGACCGACGACAACTTCTCGACGATCGTCAAGGCGGTCGAGCTGGGGCGCGGTCTCTACGACAACCTCGTCAAGTACATCCGCTTCCAGATGGGCTGCCTGTTCGGCTTCATCGTCTCGTTCCTCGGCGCGGCGATCTTCAACATCGCCGGCGGCGTCCCGTTCCTCCCCCTGCAGACCCTGTGGATCAACTTCACGACCATGCTCTTCCAGGCGGTCGGCCTCGGCTACGGGAAGCCTGCTGCGGGCTTGATGGACCGCCGCCCCCGCGACCCCGAGGAGCCGATCCTGCCGCGCCCGCAGATGATCTGGCTCGTCGTGGTCGGCCTCATCATGGGCGGCGCAACCCTCGGCGTCATCACGTGGTCCGACCACACCTTCGACCGAGACGTGGCCCTGACCATGGGAGTCGTGACCTTCTCCGTCGCCAGCCTGCTGTTCTCGCTGTCCACGAGGGACGAGGGCCGTACCGTGTTCTCGCTCGACGCCCTGTCGGACAAGACCTTCATCCGGTCGACCGCCCTGTCGATCATCACGCTGGTCCTCACGACCGTTCTCGGGCCGCTGCAGGCGTTCCTCCTGACGGTGCCCCTCGATACCGGGCAGTGGCTCGTGTGCATCGGGGCAGCCCTACCGGTGCTCCTCGCATCCGAACTGCGCGTGCTGGTGAGTCGCCGCAAGGCGGCAGCTGGCCAGCCCTGACCGCTGCCGCGGCCAGCATCCTCGTCTCCCTCACGACCCGGGACGAGGGCCGCCCGTGTACACCCTGGCCCAGTCCACCCCCGGATCGGTGACGGTGCTGGTCCTGAGCACCGTGTTCGGACCCCGCAGGCCTTCCTGCAGACGGGTCTCGCCCGACACGGGCAGCGGGCCGTGTGTGGCGCCCCCGGCCTGCCCGTGCTGGTCGCCTCCGAGGCCCGGGTGCGGGTGCGTCGACACCGGGTCACAGCGCGCCGCCTGAGAACCTCTGCCATCCTTGGCGGGTGTTCGCCACGCGCACACCACCAGGGCGTCCTCCCGGTTTGCGACACCCCGGGCAGGTGCTGGTCGCGGCTTTCGCCGTCGCGGCGCTCGTCGGCACCGCGCTCTTGATGCTTCCGGTTTCGCGGACCGGAGACGGGCATGCACCGTTCATCACCGCACTGTTCACGGCGACCAGTGCGGTCTGCGTCACGGGCCTCACCACGGTTGACACGGCCACCTACTGGAGTGGAACGGGTCAGGGTGTCATCCTGGCGCTCATCCAGATGGGCGGCTTCGGGATCATGACGCTTGCCTCGCTGATCGCGCTCTTCCTTTCGCGCCAGCTGGGCCTTCGCACGCGCCTGACCGCGGTCACGGAGACCAGGACGGTCGGGTTGGGTGACCTGCGTCGGGTGCTGCGCGGAGTCCTCATGGTCACCGTCGTCGTCGAGGTCGTCGTCGCCACGCTGCTCACCCTGCGGTTCCGCCTCAGGTACGACGACACGTGGGCTGCTGCGACCTGGCACGGCGTCTTCCACGCAGTGTCGGCATTCAACAACGCCGGATTCGCGCTGTTCAGTGACAATCTCATGCGCTTCCTCACCGATGGCTTCGTGCTCGTCCCGATCTCGGTCGCGGTGGTCATCGGCGGTCTGGGCTTCCCGGTGATCGCCGAGGTGCTGCGTCACCACCGGCCCCGGACCTGGAGCGTTCACACCCGGCTGACCCTCCTGGTGACGGCGGTGCTACTGGTCGGTGGGACCTTGTTCTTCACGCTCACCGAGTGGAACAACACCAAGACGATCGGCTCTCTCAGCGCTGGGGACAAGTTCATGAACGGGTATTTCGGCGCGGTCCAGCCCCGCACCGCAGGGTTCAACGCGTGGGACTACGGGACCGTCACGGACGAGACGCTGCTGGGCACGATGACGCTGATGTTCATCGGTGGAGGGTCGGCCGGCACCGCCGGCGGATTGAAGGTCACCACCGTCATCGTCCTTTTCCTCGTGATCGTCGCGGAGGTTCGCGGGGAGGACGACATCATCGCCTTCGACCGGCGCATTGACCACCGCATCGTCCGGCAGGCCACCACCGTGGCACTTCTGGGGGTCGCGGCAGTCGGTTCCGGCACCATCCTGCTCTCCGCGCTCACCAACCTCCCACTCAGGGACGTCCTGTTCGAGACCATCTCCGCCTTCGCCACGGTCGGTCTGTCCACCGGCGTCACCCCCCGGCTCGACGACCCTGCACAGATCGTGCTCGTGCTGCTGATGTTCGTCGGCCGACTCGGGCCGGTCGCCCTGGTGTCCGCGCTGGCGCTGCGCGAGCGCAACCGCCGTTACCGCTTCCCGGAAGGAGCACCCCTCATTGGCTAGGAACATCGCGGACACCGCGGGAGTAGTCGTCATCGGACTCGGCAGGTTCGCCAAGTCGCTCGCTGACGAGCTGGAGCGCGAAGGCGTACACGTCCTCGCGATCGACAACAACCCCAGGCGCGTCCAGGACCTCGCAGGTCGCTGGAGCCACATCGTCCAGGCGGACTCCACCGACGCACAGGCGATGGAGCAGCTCGGCATCGGTGAGTTCTCCAAGGCGGTCATCGGCATCGGGAACAACCTCGAGGCCAGCCTGCTCACCGCTTTCGTGCTGCGCAAGCTCGGTGTCGAGGACATCTGGGCCAAGGCGATCACCACCGCCCAGTCCGAGATCCTGACGCAGGTCGGCGTCACACACGTCGTGCGCCCCGAGCACGAGATGGGCCAACGGGTGGCCCACCTCGTGCGCGGCAGGATGAAGGACTACATCGAGTTCGATGACGGATACGCAATCGCAAGGACCATCGCCCCAGCCAGCATCATCGGGCTGACCCTCAGCGAGGCAGCAGTCCAAGAGCGCTTCGGCGTGACGATCGTCGGCATCACAACACTGCAACACGAGGTCTCGACACCCAGACCCACCAGCGTGGTGAGGGCCGGCGATCTTCTCGTCATCACCGGGGAGCGGCGCCACGTCGAGCAGTTCACCGACCAGCAGTAACCCGGCACCGCTCCCGGCTCGGGGCTTCCCACACAACCGGCGAGGTGAGGGTTCTACCCGGACACGAAGCACTTCGCGGGAGTGGACGTGACCGGTCCGTTCACCGCCCTATCGGAGGCGGACACATGCAGTAAGTACGCCCCGCGTCGCCGCGCTGGCGGCCGTGCTCGGCATAGTGGTGGCCCTGGCGCGATGAGTTCCCGGGCTTGCCTCATCGGGAATACCGTCGCTGGCTACACCTGGGTTCAGGCTGCGGCAAGGGTCTTGCGGTGTTCGGTGCGCTTGACGGCCAGCTGTTCACGCAGCTCGGGGTCGGACTGGACGAGGTAGACAAGGCCGCAGTCACGTGGACCCTGTGCCCCGGGGAAGCACAGGGTGCAGAACTCTCCGATGCGGATCGGGCACTTGGGTTCCGGACGTGTGGACATGTCTTTCTCATACCTTCGGGGAGTCGCGATGTGTGGTGGACACGGGTGGGGCGGGGGTTCGCCCGCAGGCCGAGCTCGGTGCTCGAGTGTCGACGCAGGTTGACGCCGACATGGAAGAGAACGAGGCCCCGGTCGGCTGGTGCCGACCGGGGCCTCATGTTCTGGTGGGAGCCCGCGTCCCGGGTGCTGTTGTCGGGGTCAGACGCTGACGGGGATGCGCTCGACGGCGGGGGCGGCGATGGCGTTGGCCTCGACCTTGTGGGCGTGGCGGATGCCGAGGGCACCGAGCACGAACATCACGCCGGAGCCGATGAAGGCGGCGATCGCGGCCCACATCGCGATGGTGCCCAGGGTGGCGAAGGCGTAGGCGTTGAGGAGCATGCCGCGAAGGGTGGTGCCCATGAAGAGGCTCTGACGCAGGTCGCCGAGGTCCTTGGTGGCCTGGGCGGTCGGGTCGGCCTTGACAGCGGCCATGTACTGACCGGAGATCTGCGAGTAGGTCTTGCCCTGGGCCTGGGCGTTCATGTGCGCCTGGACGTAGTAGTCCGCGAAGGCCTTCGCCTGGGCGCCGGTGGTCATCTCCTGGCCGGCGTACTGGCCGAGCTGGGTCTTCATCAGCGGGGTGGTCAGGGCCGCACCGGCGGGCATGGTGATCTGCTGCGACTTGAGCTGGTCGTGCACGTTGGAGGTGGCGAACGAGGAGGCGAACACCAGCAGCCCACCAGCGACGAGGAGGACTCCGGCGACGATGATGCCGGTCCAGGAGATGAGCTTGTCGAATGAGCTGCGCATGGTGCTTCGTTTTCCTTCCGAAGGCCCGAGGCGGACCCTCCCTTGTGTGGTTCTGACAAGTCATAGTTTACTACACGTCATAGTAGTAGAACGTTCAATTACGCGTCCTGGGAGTGTCTGGTGCGCCACACTGCTCGGCGACCTGGCTGTCTGGCGGGCCGCGAACGTTGTCCCCGCTACCGACCAGCGCCCCACCGGACCCCAGCGGCCCGCCAGAGCGCAAGCCCGGTGGCATCGAGTCCTCGAACCCAGGTGGGCGCCTCTCCGCCGGCCCAGGGCACCGAATGGACCGCCCTCCTACAGGCGCTCGCCCCCGCCGTGCGCGCCGAGGACTTCACCCCTGAGGTCGTCGAACACCTCCCGTGACTCGAACCCACCAGGGGGCACACCATTCCAGGCCGGGCAGACCACCCACAGGCACCGGGACGGTCGCGGTGAGCAGCCCAGCAGACGGCCCCGAGCGCCAGGGGGCCGACGGCCGAGAAGACGAATGCGGCTCAAGCCGTCAGGCATCCGAGTTCAAGCGCAGAGGGCCGGCTCAGGTGGTCAGCTCCCCTGCCAAGTCCTGCTGCATGAGCCGGCGCACGTTGTCGGGACCGTGACGATCCGTGAGGGCCATGAGCTTGGTGAGTGCGGCCTCGAAGGTCATGTCGCCTCCGGGGACTGCGCCTGCGTCGGCGAGAACCGATCCGGTCGCGTAGCGGCCACCAGCCACGCTGCCCGCTAGGCATTGAGTAGTGACGACGACGGCGACGCCCCGTTCCGTGGCGGAGCGCACCGTGTCCAAGAACCACGGCTCGGTCGGGCCGTTTCCGGCGCCATACGCCTCGAGAACGAACCCAAGCAAGCCCGGACGTGCGAGCGCCGTCTCGAATTCGTACTGGTCGACCCCGGGATGCAGCCGCATCCCTGTCACCGCTGAGCTCAGGCCGCCGCTGCGGCGGATCGGTCCAGCACCCGGCGGCCGGATGAGACCAGGCGCGAACTGAATTGACACACCGGCGACCGCTAAGGGAGCAAGGTTTGGGGATCCGAACCCGTGGTAGCTGTCGGCGTGCACCTTGACGGCCCGGTTACCCCGGATGAGGAGGTCGGCGAAGAAGACCGTCACCTCTGGAACCAGCGGCGCGCCGCGGAGGTGCCCGGCGGCGATGGCGAGCGCCGTCACCAGGTTCTCGCGGCCATCGGATCGAAGTTCCGTGACCGGCCGCTGCGCCCCCGTGAGCACGATCGGGATGTCGATTCCTTCGAGGAGGAAGCTGAGGGCGGATGCCGTGTATGCCATCGTGTCGGTGCCGTGCAGCACCACCACGCCGGCATGCCCCGGCGCATGGGCCACGATCGCATCGGCAATGTCCACCCAGTCCGATGGGCGCATCCCGGAGGAGTCGATGGGGTCGGCGAAGGTGGCCACGGTCAGTGCCAGAGGCAGCCGACGCAGGAACGGCAGATGGTCACGGATCTCGCGCAGGTCCAGCGGCACGAGCGATCCAGCAGCGTTCGGACCCATCCCGAACGTCCCGCCGGTGTACAGGACGAAAAGTGCAGGCCCCTCGGGACCGACCCGACCGAGAACTTCGACGTCACTCACGATGACATCTTCGTACGGACCACCCTGAAGCGAGCCGCGAGGCGCGGCCAACGAACGAGGATGCCCGCCGGGCCAGGCGGGATCGGCACCTTCGGCGGGAACCACCTCCTGTGGGCGGTGTGCTGGAGGGTCACCGGCGATTGCGTTGCCCCTGCTGATCTGGTTGCCGGTGCTCATCGTCAGGGGGATGCGGTGATGGTGGTGTGAGCCGCTAGGCCAACGAGGGGTCCGCTTCATCCCGCGCAGGGTGACGCCACTACCGACGGGGCGCCCAGACTTCCACGCAGCCAAGCACGGGACCGGGAGGCGTTGACACGATCGCTCACACCCCTGCCCTAGCACCCGGAAGGGCGTCGGTGGTCGTGGCTGCCGCCTTCGCCGCGGTGCTGCTGGCCGGCTCCGGAGGTAGCGGGGGCACCCTTCCTCCACTGACCTGGACCCTGCCGTCCACCTCGGTGCCTGTTCCCACCGGCTCGTCGAGCGGCGAGGTCCCGGGGCCCACCCCACCGTCGCAGGAGCCCTCCGAGACCCAGGGACCCCCGGCGACGTCGATGCCGAGTCCGTCCCCTCGACCGACGAAGTCGGTGAGCGTCACACAGACCGTGCCGCCGACCCCACCGGCCCGAGGCGCCTTCGTGGACATGCGGGCGCGGCCACGAAGGCCCGAGGAGCTCCTGCGGTCCGCGGCAGGGCGCTAGCCACGAACGTCGATCCAACCCGGTCCGAACCCCAGTCAGGAGCACCAACGCTGTCGCGATGACCACGACACCGTTGCCCGCCAAGGCCTCAGATGAGGCGACGGGCGAGCGCCCCAAAGCCGCACGGGGTCTCCCGCCGGTTCAGGAGCTTGCGCGTCTATGGGGTTCCCCGAAGGAGGCCGCGGCGCTGCTGCCCACGCCTCCGTGTGCCTCTCAACACTCGGCGTCTTGCGCGCCTCCGCCATGGCGAACAGCAGACGCGCGATCTCCGCGTGCCGCCCCTCGGCGGCATCATCACGGCGATCTACGGAAACTCGGTGTCGCCTCCCGTGGTCAGGCGGTGGCCAGGGGCCGCGAGCCTGGCCTGCTCGAGTCCCTGCGCACCAGCGCCTGAGCGCGTCTGCGCGGCCCGCGCGCAGAGCTCAGTCGGTGGCCGCGAGCTGGCGGGTGCGGCGCAGCGCCAGCTCCGCCAGCGCGGCCGCGATGTCGGGCACGACCGCGTCGTCGAAGGCCGCCCGCGGCGAGTGGTTGTCCTCGGCGTCGTGGTGGTCGGCGTGGGCGCAGGCGGAGACGTTGAGGTAGGCACCGGGCACCCGCTCGAGCACGAAGGACATGTCCTCGGACCCCGCCTCCGGGTCGGCCATGTCGGCCCACCGGTCGGCCCCGAACAGGTCGACCACCACCCCCTGCGCGAACGCGTGCTCGTCGGCGTCGTTCACCGTCACCGGGTAGCCGTTGCCGATCTCGACCGTGGCGGTGAGCCCGTGCGCCGACGCCACGCCCTCGGCCACCCGGGTGACGACATCGTGCGCCTTGGCGCGGTGCTCGGGCGAGAAGGTGCGCAGTGACGCCTCGATGAGGGCATCGTCGGGAATGACGTTGTTGACGGTGCCGGAGGCGATCCGGCCCACGGTGAGCACCACCGGGTCCCAGATGCTGAACTGCCGGGTGACCGCGGTCTGGAACGCCAGCACGATCTCGCATGCCACCGGCACCGGGTCGCGGGTGCGGTCGGGGGCCGACCCGTGGCCACCGAGTCCGTGCACCGTGACCACGACCTCGTCCGCGGCCGCCATCAGCGTGCCGGGGCGCCCGAACCACGTGCCGAACGGGTGGTCGGCGGAGTAGACGTGCACGGCATACGCGGCGTCGACCCGCCGCCCGGCAGCCTCGAGCAGCCCCTCGCGAATCATCGGCTCGGCGCCGCCAGGCCCCTCCTCCGCGGGCTGGAACATCAGCACGACGTCGCCGTCCAGCGCGTCGCGCAGCTCGTGCAGGATGCGCGCCGCCCCCACCAGGGCGGCCACGTGCAGGTCGTGTCCGCACGCGTGCATCAGCCCGGGCCGCTGCGACACGTAGTCGACGTCGACCTGCTCGGTGACCGGCAGCGCGTCCATGTCGCCGCGCAGCAGCACCACCGGCCGCTCTCCCGATACCGGCGCCCGGCCCCGCAGCACCGCCACCACCGAGCTGAGCGAGGTCCCGAGGGTCACCTCGAGGTCGAGACCGGCGAGCGCCTCGAGCACCACCGCCTGGGTGTCCGGCAGGTGCAGCCCCAGCTCGGGGATGCCGTGCAGCCGGCGGCGCAGGGCGACCAGCTCGGCGCCGATCCGGCGCGAGACGGCCAGGGCATCGGGAGCGTCGGAACCGTCGGGAGCAGCGGGAGCGTCGGGCACCCGGCCGAGACTAGCCACCCGGCATCCCGACGAACTGGGCGCGGCGCAGGGTCAGCGCCTCGAGCAGCTCGCGCTCCTGCGCGAGCGCGTGCTCGTCGGCGGCCGAGTGGTACATCCGCCGCCGCAGCAGCGCCAGCTCGCTCGCGGCGTCCTGGAAGGAGCGCATCGCGGCGAGCCCCGCCCGGCCGGTGTTGGCCCGCGCCCAGGCCCGCGCCTCGCGGCGTTGGGGCATCGACGAGAGCATCGCCACCTCGGCGGCCGAGAGCCACCCGGCATCCGCGTAGGGGCGCAGGAACTGGCCGATGAGGCGCCCCTCGCGCCGGCGGGTCCACCCCACGAAGCCGAGGAAGGCCAGGAAGATCGGCACCTCGACGAGCAGGTAGACCACAACCATCCCGCGACCACCCGAGACCGCCGCCAGGTTCCACAGCGCGTGGCTGAGCACCGCGAGGAGGTAGCCCAGCAGCGGCCCGAGGATGCGCGGGAGCCAGGTGCGGCTGGTGGCGGCCACCCCGACCCCCACCCCGAAGAGCACCGTGAACATCGGGTGCGCGAAGGGCGAGAGCAGGCAGCGAGCCACGAAGGTGCCGGTGAGCGCCTCACCACCGCCGTCGGCATACGCCTGGGCGAGGTAGTTGATGTTCTCGGTGAAGGCGAAGCCCGCCGCGCAGATGCCGGCGTAGACCATGCCGTCGGTGACGCCGTCGAACTCGCCCCGCAGCACCCACCACACGATCAGCACGAGGGCGCCCTTGGCGGCCTCCTCGACGAACGGCGCGACCAGCACCGCCGTCGTCTGCAGGGCGCCCTGCCGGTCGGCGGCCGCCTCGAGCACGGCGATGGCACCGGTGTTGAAGACCGCCGCGACCACGGCTGCGACCAGGGCGCCCCACAGGAAGGCCACGACCAGGTAGCGGGTCGGCTCGGACTCGAAGCGGTCGAGCCACAAGAAGGTGGGGATGACGATTCCGAGCGGCACCAGCGCGACCGCCAGCGCGAGCACCGCGGTCTGCACGCCGAAGGCCGCCCCCAGGTAGCTGGACACCACCAGCGCCGACAGGAGGAAACCCACAGAGGCGACCCCGGTGAGCAGCCACCCCCGCAGGGCAGGCCGGGTGGTGGGGTCGCGGCGGGTGGCCAGCGCCGGCGGCCGCTGCGCGAGGTCCCCACTCATGGCACGCGACCCTAGTGCAGCGCACCGTCCGGCAACGGCCCGCCGCCCACCGCGCCCTAGCATGGCCACCATGACCACCCCGCCGACCGACCGCGCGCACACCGACCGCATCGTCTGGATCGACTGCGAGATGACCGGGCTGTCCCTCGAGAGCGACGCGCTCGTCGAGGTGGCGGCCCTGGTCACCGACTACGAGCTCACCGTGCTCGGCACCGGGGTCGACGTCGTCATCCGCCCGCCGGATGCCGCCCTCGCCCAGATGGGCGACTTCGTGCGCGAGATGCACACCAGCTCGGGCCTGCTCGACGTGCTCGCCGAGGGCACCACGCTCGAGGCGGCCCAGTCGATGGTGCTCGACTACGTCAAGGAGTGGGTGCCCGAGCCGCGCAAGGCCCCTCTGGGTGGCAACACCGTCGCCACCGACCGGGCCTTCCTCGCCCGCGACATGGCCGAGCTCGAGTCCTACCTGCACTACCGCATCATCGACGTCTCCTCCATCAAGGAGCTCTCGCGGCGCTGGTTCCCGCGGGCCTACTTCGCCTCCCCCACCAAGAGCGGCGGCCACCGGGCACTCGCCGACATCCGCGAGTCGATCGCCGAGCTGCGCTACTACCGCGAGGCCGTCTTCGTGGCGCCGCCCGGGCCGTCGACCGAGCAGGCCCGCAGCATCGCCGCGCGCCACCTCGTCGACCACTCCTCCCCAGGGGTGGTCGGGAGCACCCCCGAGTAACCGGTACGATGGTTCGCGCTACGGGCGCAACGGCATCCTCGGATGCCGGGCGCCCGTCGTGGTGGGTGTAGCTCAGCTGGTAGAGCACCTGGTTGTGGTCCAGGTGGCCGCGGGTTCAAGTCCCGTCACTCACCCCAAAGCCCCTGTTCACCCGGGGGCCCCAGTGGCCCGGTGCCCCCTTCAAAGGGAGCGCCGGGCCGCTGTCGTGACCACAACTGCCCACGCGTGAGGATCCGCAGCCCCGTGCGCGCGCGATGCCATCGGCTGCATTAGCCTTCGGCTCTCCGCCTCCAGAAAGAACCCACGTGCGCCCGCTCTCCCGCCGCCCGGCCACCCTGCTCGCGATCAGCGCCCTGCTGCTGACCGGCGCGGGCACCGCGACCGCGTCTGCGTCCACGGTGGCCGACCCGGTGGTGGAGATCCTGCCGGTCACCTCCATCGTGGACGGGGCCACCGTTCCGGTCGTCGACGGACCGTTCGACCTGGTCGTGCGGGTCACCGGCGGCGGCGCGTCCGCCATCGAGCTGACCCCCGTGCTGCCGTCGTGGACCTGGTCTTCCCCCGCAGCCACGACAACGGTCCCGGGCGGCAGCTGCCCGGTCGAGTGCACCGTCAGCTGGCGCATCGACCCGGCCGACCAGGCCACCCCCTGGCCCCAGGGATGGAGGCCCCTGGACGTCACCGCCGTCGTCAACGGGCAGTCGATCACGACGTACGGCGGCTCGGTGGACCACCAGCCCGTCGTCCCGTCGACCGAGGTCGTCGGCGTGACCGCAGACGCCAGCGCCGCCCACCCTGGCTGGGCCGCCTCCGTCGCCGACACGGGCGCGCAGGTCGCCTTCCGTGGCGCCCCTGGACACCGCCTCGACGAACAGGTGGTCGTCTCCGTGCTGCCCCTTCCCGGGTCGGACGCCGCGTCGTCCTCGCTCGGGGTCCCCGCCGTGGCCACGACCACCGCCACCTGGGACCCGGACCCCGACGCCTACGGCCGCTCCACCGGGCAGGCCCACCTCGACACCAGCGCGGTCCCGGAAGGGAGCTACCGCCTTGTCGCCCAGGCACACGACCCTGCCGGGCACTACAGCTACGCCGACGCCGGCGGCCTGTTGGTGCGGCACAGCCCGCTGGTCTCCCTGCAACGGCCCGGCACCGCCAAGGTCAGCACCGGCTCCACCTTCGACACCACGCTGAACGTCGGCAACCCGCGAGCCACCGCCGCCTCACCGCTGGCCACGGTCAAGCTCACCGTCGCCGGGAAGGTCAGCCTGCTGACCGACACCGCCGCGTGGAGCATCCCCACCCCCGACGCACCCCCCTCCATGCGCTCGATCAGCATTCCGACCACCGGGATGCCGCTGGGGCCGGTCCCCGTCACCGCGGAGGTCTTCGACGCCGCCGGGGACAGCCTCGGCACCGCGACGACGTCCTTCGAGGTCGTGGACTACCACGACACGCTCAGCGTCCCGACCCTGGTCGTCGGCAAGCCGGCGCAGCTGCACCTGAACGCCACCAGGCCCGCCGGGACGACCCTGGCCCTCTGCATGCTCACGCTGGCCACCGCCCCCGAGCAGTACCAGAGCCCCAACCTGTGCCAGAACCCGACGGCGGCGACCGTCACCGGCACCGCGACCTTCACCCCCGTCTACGCCGGTGCCGCCACCGTGCGCGAGCAGATCCTTCCCGGCGACGGTGCAGTCGGCCCCGACCGCACCGTCCCGGTCACGATCTACGCCAACCGCACCGCAACCCTGACCGCCCCCTCGTCCGCTGCCTACAACAGCACCCAGACGGCGACCGTCACGGTCAAGGACGAGAAGAAGAAGGGCCTGACGACCTCGGCCGGCTCGGGCGTCACCGTGACCCTGCAGCGCAAGCCGGCCGGAGCGACCACCTGGACGACCATCGGCACCGCCACCACGGCCACGACCGGGGTGGCGACCGTGAAGTTCGCCAACACCGCCAGCGGACGGCTGCGTGGGGTCGTCAAGGGCGCCGTGCCCGCCACCACCCTGACCACCGCTGAACGCGCGGTCACCTCCGTCCCCACGGTGACCTGGTCGTCCCTGCCCACCAGCGCCCGCTCCGGGGCGACCGTCGCCGCCGCCGTGTACGCCAAGCCGTACCAGACGGGCGCCCTGGTCAAGTTCCAGGCCCGCAAGCTCGGCGCCACCACCTGGACCACGTTCGGCTCCGGAGCCGTCGGCTCCAGTGGCTACGCGAAGGCCAGTGCGCGCCTGTACTCCCGAGGCACCTGGGAGGTGCGCGTCCAACGCGTGGGGACCACCACCCAGGCCACCGGGTACAGCAGCACCCGGCGCCTCACGATCAGCTGAACCGCCGCGGCGGGGCCACCCCCGCCGCTGACGACCGGGGCTGTGCCCAGTGCCACAAAGGGCACCCAGCCCACCGCCGGCGACGGGAGAATGGGATGCACGAGCCGTGCTTCTCGCTCGGAGTGCACGGGTGCGCGTCGTCACCGGAGCTGAGCGACGCGCCCATCGCCGAGCACGTGGACCTCGTCCTGGCCGGGCACGACCACGACTACACCCGCACCCACCAGCTGGCCGGCACGGTCGCCGCCCCGCGGGTCGTCGACGGCGACGGCACCATGACGCGCGGCGCCGGCACGGTGTTCGCTGTGGTCGGCAACGGCGGTTACGCGCCACGGACCATCACCCCCAAGACCGCCCTCTACGCGGCCGCCTCCGGGACCAACACCGCGGGCGGGATCACGTTCGGGTTTCGCCAAGGTCGTGCTCACCGCGGACAGCCTGCGGTACACGTTCGTGCGCACCTCCGGAGGCACCCTCGCCGACGGGTTCACCATCACCGCCGCCGGCTGAGGCGGAACCGACCCGGCGCCGGCACGAGCGCCCGGGATGAGCGGAGATCCCGATCGGGTCACACGACCCGCCCGGGTTTGCGATCATGGTGCGCATGCTCTCGCGCCGCTTCGCGACCATCGTCACCCTGGTCATCGTCGCCGCCTTCGTGGTGGTGTCGGTCGCCCCTGCGTTCGCCGCGACGCCGGCGCTGCTCCCACAGCACGCCAAGCTCGTCGGGACCACCCCCAAGGACGGCAGCTCGGTGGAGACCGCTCGGGTGGTGACCCTGACGTTCAGCGAGGACGTCAACCCCGACTTCGTGACCGTCGAGGTGGCCGGCCCGTCGGGCGCCGAGACCGACGGGGACGCGACGACCGAGGGCGTCACGGTCACCCAGCCGCTGACCGACGATCTCGCCCCCGGGCAGCACGTCGTGACCTACCGCGTGGTCAGCACCGACGGCCACCCGGTCTCCGGCACGGTGACGTTCACGACCACGGCCGGCCCGGCATCCCCCTCACCGTCGCCCAGCGCCTCGGCGACCCCCACTCCTGAACCGACCAACTCCGTCGTCGCGTCGCCGCAGCCCACCGTCACCGCCGCACCCACCTCGCAGGAGTCCGGCGGCGGCATCCCCGGATGGCTCATCATCGGGGGCGTCGTGCTCCTGGCCGCCCTTGCGCTGGGCGCGGCCTGGCGCAGCATCGGCGGCCCGGAGGCCGACGCCGAGGCGGATGCCACGGACCGTGCCGATGACGCTCCCACCGTGGACCCCGAGGGCACCCACCGATGACCGGGCGGTACGGCCGGACCGATTTCGCCGGGATGCCGGGCGGCTGCTAATGTCTCCGTCGCGCGCCATTAGCTCAATTGGCAGAGCAGCTGACTCTTAATCAGCGGGTTCGGGGTTCGAGTCCCTGATGGCGCACCACACGAGGCCCCCCGACACCGGGGGGCCTCGCTCGTTGGCCCGGCCAGCCGGGCCCGCCGCCCTCCGGTTGATCCAGCGGTGACCGCGAACCCGCTCGACGCCTCGGTCATCGTGCCGAGCCACCGCGGGGCGCACCGCCTTCCGGCCCTGCTCGACGCGCTGGCGCGCCAGGACCACCCGGCCCCTGGGAGGTGTTGGTGGTGCTCGACGGGCTGCTCGACGACTCCCCCGAGCTGCTCGCGGCCTGGCAGGCTCGGCGTCTCGTGCGCCATGCGCGACATCGTCACCGACACGCCCTACGGGCGCACCTACGGCGCGGCGACCGGCCGGCGCCGGCTCGAGCAGTGGTACACCCGGCCGCCCGCCCAGCGCAGGGTCGACTGGTCGGCGCTCAACGCGGTCACCCGGGTGGCCTGGGACCGCCGCGAACCGCGTCCCGCGCGCCCACACGGCCGGCGCCTCCCGGGCCCTCTTCGAGCGAGTGCACGGCGCGACCACACTGCGGCCGAGGCCCTCCCGGCATCCGCGAAGGAGCGGGTGTGGACGGCCGCGGTGGGTGTGGTCGCCTGGGGTCTGCGGGACTGGTCGTCGTACCAGCGCCTCGGTCGGGTCGTCGAGGCAACGGCACCCCGGCCTCCCAGCAGGGGCTGATCAGGTCAGGAGCTGCGCAGCCGGCGGTAGATGAGCCAGCCGCCGACGACCGCGACCACGGCGACGACCGCGGCGATCCGCTCGACGCGCAGGTCGCCCTCCGGAGTGGTGGCGACGTCGGCGAAGCGTGCCTTCGCGGCCTCGGCCTGCCGGTTGATGATCGTCTTGGGGTGGACCCGGTAGGTCAGCTCGTCGATGGTCTGCGCCAGGCGCTCGCGACGGGCCGAGATCTCGGCCTCGAGGGTGGGGATGGAGACGGGCGCCGGCGCTGCGGGGGCGGTGGCGGCGTCGGTGGCGGTGGTGACGGCGGTGCTCGCGGCGTTGGCGGCACCGTCGGAGGCGGGCTGGGTGGTGCTCATGAGGTCCTCACTCGAGTCCGAGGTCGCGGCGGAGCTTGGCCACGTGGCCGGTGGCCTTGACGTTGTAGAAGGCGTGCGAGACCTGGCCGGCCTCGTCGACGACGACGGTGCTGCGGATGACGCCCTGCACGGTCTTGCCGTACATCTTCTTCTCCCCGAAGGCGCCGTACGAGTTCATCACCGCGCGGTCGGCATCGGACAGGAGCGTGACGGTGAGCCCCTCCTTGTCGCGGAACTTCGCGAGCTTCGCGGGGGCGTCGGGCGAGATGCCGAGCACGGTGTAGCCGTCGGCCTTGAGCGACTCCAGCGAGTCGCTGAAGTCGCAGGCCTGCGTCGTGCACCCCGGGGTCATGGCCGCCGGGTAGAAGTAGACGATCACCTTGCCGCCGCGCAGATCGCCGAGCGTCACCGACGAGCCGGTGTCGTCGGGCAGCGTGAAGTCGGGAGCGGTGTCGCCGGGGCTGAGCCGGTCACCCACGTGAGGCCTCCTGGGTCGTGTCGTCGATGCTGACGCACAACCTACCCCGGTCGGGCGTCGGCTGCCGTCGGCGGCGTGACCGACGAACACCACACCGGCGGTGGCGCGCCGGGCGGGGTCACCGTCATCGTCGTGACCTACCGGCACGAGCGCTTCGTCGACGAGCTGCTGGGCTCCCTCTCGGCGCAGACCATCCCGCCGCAGCGCGTCATCCCGTGCGACGACGCGTCGCCCGACGGGAGCGCGGCGCGGCTGCGCGAGTGGGCGGCCGCCACGCCCCTCGACACCGTGCTCCAGCTCAACGAGGAGAACCGCGGGCTCACCGCCACGCTGAACGCCACCCGGGCCCACGTCGAGACGCCGTACTACGCCCACATCTCCGGCGACGACCTGATGCGCGCCGACCGGCTCGAGCGCCAGCTGCCCGTGCTCGACACCGACCCCGCCCTCGTCTTCGCTTCGTCTACAGCGACGACCTGTGGCTGCGCCTGGTGGACCGATTCATGTGCGCCACCTCGCGGGCCCACGCCCTGGTCGCCGCCACCGGCTCCACGACCGCCCTGCGGCTGCTCGCGCGGGCCCGGCCACCGGGCAGGCGACCGCCCGGCTGAGCACTGGTGCGCAAGGCGGGACTCGAACCCGCACGCCCGAGGGCACCAGGACCTAAACCTGGCGCGTCTGCCAGTTCCGCCACTTGCGCGCAGGGCAAGGGTAGGGGGTGCCGCCGACCCTCAGTGCAGCAACTCGCGCAACACGGGCTCGAGGGCGCGGAACGCGTTGCCCCGGTGCGAGATCGCGTTCTTCTCCACGTCGGTGTACTCGGCAAGGGTGCGGCTGTCGCCGTCGGGCACGAACACCGGGTCGTAGCCGAAGCCGTTGGTGCCACGAGGGGCCCGCACCAGCCGACCCGTGACCCGGCCCTCGACGCCCTCGACCCGGCCGTCGGGCAGGGCGACGACGGCAGCACAGACGAAGGCCGCCGCCCGGTGCTCGTCGGGCACGTCGCCCAGCTGCTCCAGGAGAAGCGCGAGGTTGGCGCGGTCGCGCTCGGCGCGCCCGGCATCCGGCGCAGCCATGGACCCCGACCAGCGGGCCGAGAACACGCCCGGCGAGCCGCCGAGCACGTCGACCGCCAGCCCTGAGTCGTCGGCCACCGCCGGCAGGCCGGTGGCCCGCGCCAGCGCGACCGCCTTGAGGCGCGCGTTGCCGAGGAAGGTCACCTCGGTCTCGGCGACGTCGGGCGCGCCCTCGACGTCATCGGCGCCCACGACCTCCAGGCCCAGCTCGTCGACGAGGCCGGCGAGGATCTGCCGCAGCTCGCGCACCTTGTGCTCGTTGCGGGTCGCCAGCACGAGCCGCCGGGTCACGCCAGCCGCTCCCGTGCCGGCGCGGCGAGCGCCTCCTGCTGCCGGCGGCTGAGCTCGGCGCAGCCGGTGGTCGCGAGGTCGAGCAGGTCGCCGAGCACGGCGCGGTCGAACGCGGCGCCGGCACCCTCGGCGGTGCCCTGCACCTCGACGAACCGGCCGTCACCGGTCATCACGACGTTCATGTCGGTCTGTGCGGTCGAGTCCTCGGGGTAGTCGAGGTCGAGCACCGGGCGGCCGTCGACCAGCCCGACGCTCACCGCGGCGATCGAACCGGTGAGCGGCTGGGCACCGGCGGCCACGAGGCCCTTGGCGCGGGCGTCGGCCACGGCATCCGCGAGCGCCACCCAGGCACCCGTGATGGCTGCGGTGCGGGTGCCGCCGTCGGCCTGCAGCACGTCGCAGTCGAGCACGATGGTGTTCTCGCCCAGGGCCGTGGTGTCGATGACGGCCCGCAGGCTGCGCCCGACGAGCCGGCTGATCTCGTGGGTGCGACCGCCGACCTTGCCGCGGCGTGACTCGCGGTCGCTGCGGGTGTTGGTCGAGCGCGGCAGCATCTCGTACTCGGCCGTGACCCAGCCCGACCCGCGGCCCTTGAGCCAGCGCGGCACGCCGGCGGTGAAGGAGGCGGCGCACAGCACCCGGGTACGACCGAACTCGACGAGGACGCTGCCCTCGGCGTGGTCGAGCCAGTTGCGGGTGATGCGCACCTCGCGCAGCTGGTCGGGGGCGCGGCCGTCGTGGCGGGGAGTGGGTTCAGGCATGCCGGCAAGGCTAGCCGGGCGCGCGCCCGTCCCTCGACGCGCGCCGCCGGCTCAGAGGTCGTAGACCGCGCCGGACCGGGCGAGCTCGACCTCTCCGGGCCACACGGCGGCTGCCTGCGCCCGGCACACCTGCGGGTCGTTCCAGGCCGGGATGTGGGTGAGCACCAGGCGGCCCACGCCTCCGGCGCGCACCGCGGCCGCCGCCGCCCGCGACCCCGACAGGTGGATGCCGGCCACCTCGTCGCGCCCGTCGACGAACGCCGAGTCGGTGAGCGCGAGGTCGGCGCCGTGCAGCAGCGGGGTGAGGTTGTCGCAGTCGTCGGTGTCGCCGGTGAAGGCCAACACGGCCCCGCCGGCCTCGACCCGGTAGCCGTAGGCCTCGACCGGGTGGTTCACGGCATACGGGGTGACGGTGAACGGGCCCACCGTGAACGGCACGGCATCCGAGACGAGGCCGAAGTCGAGGTGCGCGTCCATGGCGCCCGGCTCCAGGCCGTGGTACATCATCGCGACGCGCTCCGCCGTGCCGGTCGGGCCGCGCACCGGCAGCCGGCCGGGCAGCGGGCCCGCGGGCCGATAGCGCCGGGTGACGTAGAGGCCGCACAGGTCGACGCAGTGGTCGGGGTGCAGGTGGCTGAGCACGACGGCGTCGAGGTCGTCGGGCGGCAGGTGGCGCTGCAGCGCACCGAGCGCGCCGCTGCCGAGGTCGAGCAGGAGGTTCCAGGTGCGCCCCTCCACGGTGTGCTGCACGAGGTAGGAGGACGCCGCAGAGTCCGGGCCGGCGAACGACCCGGAGCACCCGACGACCGTGACCCTCATGCCCGGCCCGCCGTCAGCACGTGCGGCGGCGCGGTGAACACCGGCCCGAGCCGCGAGCCCACGCCGAGGAAGCGGCTGGCCAGCCGGCGGAACTCGTCGGGGTCGCCGGTGGTGGTGAAGCCGTGGTCGGGCGGGGGCAGGTCGTCGGGACGCAGCATCTCGGCGTCGGCCAGCACCCGGTAGACGTCCTTGGCGGTCTCCTCGGCGGAGGACACGAGCGTGACGCCGTCGCCCATGACGTAGGAGATGACCGCCGTGAGCAGCGGGTAGTGGGTGCAACCCAGCACCAGGGTGTCGACCCCGCGCTCGCGCAGTGGGTCGAGGTAGTCGTGGGCGACCCCGACGAGCTCGGGCCCACCGGTGACGCCGCGCTCGACGAACTCGACGAACCTCGGGCAGGGCTTGCTGACGACGTCGAGGTGCGGTGCGGCGGCAAACGCGTCGAGGTAGGCACCGGACTGGTGGGTGCCGGTGGTCGAGATGACGCCCACCCGGCCGGTGCGGGTGGCTGCGGCCGCGCGGCGCACGGCCGGCCGGATGACCTCGACCACCGGCACGTCGTAGCGCTCGCGCGCGTCGTGCAGCACCGCGGCGGATGCCGTGTTGCAGGCGATGACGAGGATCTTCACCCCGTGGTCGACCAGCCGGTCGAGGCACTCGAGCGCCAGCTCGCGGGTCTGCGCGATCGGCCGCGGGCCGTACGGGGCGCGTGCGGTGTCGCCGAAGTAGGCCACCGACTCGTGCGGCAGCTGGTCGAGGATCGCCCGCATGACGGTGAGCCCGCCGTAGCCGGAGTCGAAGACCCCGATGGGTGAGTCCGTCATGCACTCAGCCTAGGTGCGGCATCCGACCTCGCTTCAACGTTGCGGCGAAGGGCACTGTGGCGCTCGTGACAGACTGGCCGCCAAATGGATCAGGTGGTCGCAGGAGTCACGGCAGCGCTCCGGAAGTTCCTGGGGCTTCCGCGGGGGGCGGGGGTCCTGTTCACCCCGGCGGCTGCGTGTGCAGCTGACCTTCATCGTGCTCGGCACCCTGTTGCTCGCCCTGCTCGAGGTCGCGGCGCTGGCCTTCGCGTACTCCGCACTGCAGGTGACCTCTGCCGAGAGCGCCGCCGATCTGCCCGCCACCCTGCGCACCGTGGTCGGCGACACCCCCCTGCCGACCGCTGCGGCGATCTTCGGCGCTGGGGTGCTCCTCGCCTACGTGCTCAAGGCGGTGCTGATGCAGGTGCAGGTCGACATGTCCTCCTCCTCGATCTCGGGTATGCGTGACGACTCGGTACGACGCCCACCCCGGGTGGGTGGAGCGGGCCCGCGCCAAGGTCGGCCACGACCTCGTGGAGCGGCTCGGCGGGTCCGCGGCCCGGCGCCGGGCGGAGGACACGGCCCGCGCGGTCGAGGCGGTGCGCGGGGCCGAGCCCGACGTCGTGCTCGTCGTGAAGGGCGACACCTTCGACGCCCCGTTGTGCGAGGCGCTCGACGGGCGGTGTCGCGCGCCGTGGCTCTACGACGAGCTGCGCCGCACGGGGCACACCGGACTGCTCGCCGCGGCCGGCCCGGTGGCGAGTTACTCACCCACGACGTGGAGACCCTCGCCGCGCAGGGCCTGCACGCCGTGCACGTGCCCCTCGCCTACGACCCGGAGGTGTCCTTCCAACCAGCGCCCAGCAACGAGGTGGTCTTCGTCGGCGCCCGGTACCCGGGTCGCGAGGCACTGCTCACCGCCCTCGCGCAGCGCGACGTGCCGGTGCAGGCGCATGGCCGGGACTGGTCCGGGCACCCGGTCGACCGGCTGCCCACCTGGCAGCTGCACCAGCCGGCAGTGCCACACGACAGCGACCTCGACCGCCCGGACGCGTACGCGGTGATGGCCGGCGCGCGGGCGACCCTCAACGTGCACGGCGACCAGGACGGCTTCACGATGCGCACCTTCGAGGCCTGCGGTGTCGGCGCCGTGCAGCTCGTCGACCGGGCCGACGTGTCGCGGCACTATGAGCCCGGGGTCGAGCTGGCCGTCTTCGGCTCGGCCGAGGAAGCCGTCGAGCCCGCCCGCCGGGCCGCGGCCGACCGCGCCTGGGCCGACGGCCTGCGCACCGCCGGTCGGGCCCGTACCCTCGCCGAGCACACGTTCGTGCACCGCGCCCGCGACCTGGAGGCACTGTGGAGGGCCTGACCCACCCCCGAGACCTGGCAGCCTGGCACCGCTGGCAGCACCGGCAGCAGCCCTCAGGCCGCCGGGCCCAGCAGATGTTCGGCGTGCTGCGCGACATCGCCCGGCCCGACGGGCACGCCGGCTCCGCCGTGCTGGCCCGCGGCGGACCGGCCCCGCGGGTGCTGGTCTGCCTCGAGTCGCGCTCCCCCTCGTCGGTGCAGGCCCTGCTCGACCCCGTGCGCCACCTCGACCCCGCCGACGTCGCCGTCGTGGCCCCCAGCGGGGTCACCGACCTGCTCCCGCCGGGCCCCTGGACCGAGACCACCGGCTACGCACCCGAGCTCGTCGCCCAGCACACCGGCCCCGGTGCGCTGGTGCTCTCGACCGGTCACTTCCTGCCCTTGGGCGCGCTCGCGCACGCCGCCACCGAGCCGGGCCGCTTCCTCACCGTGCAGCACGGCCTGCTCACCCCCCACGCCCCGCCGCTGGGGGCCGGCACCATCCTGCTCGCCTGGAGCGAGGCCGACGCCGCCTTCTGGCGCTCCGGCCGTGACGACGTCGGGTCGGTGGTGGTCGGTGCCCAGCTGCTCTGGGACGCGTCCGAGCCACCGCCGGCCACCCTCGACCCGCAGGCCCCGCCGGTGTTCCTCGGCCAGCTGCACGGCATCCAGCTGCCCCGCGACGTGCTCGCCGCGGCGGCCGAGACGTTCTGCCGGGCCGAGGGCGCCACCTACCGCCCGCACCCCTCCGAGCGCGACCGCCGCTCGGTGGCGACGCACGCGCGCTGGGAGGCGGAGGGCGTCACCATCGACCGTTCCGGCATCCCGCTGCGCGAGCTCGGCGCCCCGGTGGTCAGCGTCTTCTCCACCGGCGTACTCGAGGCCGCGGCCGCCGGGCTGCCCGCGTGGGTGACCCTGGCCGACCCGCCGACCTGGCTGCGCGAGTTCTGGGAGCGCTACGCCCTCGCGCCGTGGGGCGGGCCGCCGACGGCCCCGCCGCAGCGGCCCGAGGTCGAGCCCTCGCGGGCGGTCGCGGCCGTCGTGCAAGGGATGATGGCCGGGTGAGGATCCTCTGCGTCGTCCCCGCCGGCGTTGGGTCCAAGGGCGTGCCCCGCAAGAACCTGCGGGTCGTCGGCGGCAAGCCGCTGCTCGTGTGGACCGTGGAGCAGGCGCTGTCGGGCCGCCACGCCATGGACGTCGTGGTGTCCACCGACGACGAGGTCGCCGAGGTCTACCTTGCCGTGGGGGCCGGGTCGTGAGCGGCTTCGTCCTCGCCGCGAACAACGGCGAGATCGGCGGCGGCGAGGTGATGCTGCTGGCGGTGGCCGAGGCGCTGCGCACCCTGGGCACGACGTGCAGGTGGTCGCGCCGCGCGGGGGGCGAGATGGGGTCGCCGAGGCGGCCCGGGCCGCCGACTTCCCCGCCACCGACCTGTCCTCCGGGCGCCGGCAGTACGTCTCGGAGCTGCGCGCCTGGCGCGCGACGAACGCGGCCGGCATCCTCTGGTGCAACGGGCTGGTGCCCGCCTTCGCGACCGCCGGGCGCGGCGACCGGATCGTCCACCTGCACCAGGAGCCGGTGGGGGTCAACGCCATGGCGGCCCGGGTCGCCCGCCGCGGCGCGGTGCTCGGGGTGACCGCCGGCGGCATCCCGCGGTCGAGGAAGAACACGGAGACCCGCACCACCGCCCGGTTGACCGCGTCGCCGTCCGGCCAGAGGAGCACCCCACGAGGATGACGCCCAGCAGGAGCAGCGGCCCGGTCGCCACCCGGGAGGCCGGACCCCACGGTCCACCCCAGGTGCCACCCACGCTCACCCGTCCAGCATCGCCGACGCGAGGGTCTCCTGCAGCCAGGTGAGGAAGTCGTAGACAGCCAGCGCGTAGCCGAGGGGGTCGTCCGGGTCGAGGTCCTGGGCAGCGGCCTCGAGCACCTCGACGTCCTCGTCGGTGCGCAGCCCCATCCGCTCGCCGAGCACGAGCCGTACGTCGGTGAGTGCGGTGAGCACGGCGCGCGCCTGGCCGGCATCCAGCCGCAGCTTGTCGTCGCCGCGCAGCAGGTCGGCAGCCGTCTGCAGCGCCGCGGCCTTGCGCTGGCGCAGCCCGGTCTCGGTCAGCCGGCGGAACTCGGCCGCCACCTCGTCGTCCTGCCGGTTGGCGGTCGGCAGCAGGCGGTCCAGGGCCGGGTCGCGCCGCGCCTCGTCGGGGTCGAGGTCGGCCTGGTCCTCGGCCGCGACCGTCACGCCCATCCCCAGGCCCGCGACGATCGACGCGAAGTCGTCTCCCTCGGGCGCCGGGGCCGGTGGGTCGAGCAGGTCGTGCACCTGGTCCATCAACCCGGCGACGGTGGCGCGCTCCAGCGGGTCGAGCTGGGCGGCATACCGGGCGCGCTGACCCGATCCCTTGCGCCGGAAGCCGCGCGCCATCAGGCGTCCTTCTGGAAGGTGGCCCACAGCCCGTAGCCGTGCAGGGCCTCGGTGTCGGCCTCCATCGCCTCGCGGGTGCCGTTGGCCACGACCGCCCGGCCCTGGGTGTGCACGTCCATCATCAGCTTCTCGGACTTCTCCCGTGAGTAGCCGAAGTGGTTCTGCAGCACCCACGTCACGTACGACATCAGGTTGACCGGGTCGTTCCAGACGATGGTGATCCACGGGGTGTCGGGCGCGACGTCACCGCCGGTGGCGGTGACCTCCTCCTGCACGGGCGCGAGCGACACGGAGCAAGGATAGGCGGGTCAGGGCACCCCGCCGGACCGCGGCATCACTCCGGGTGGCCGTCTCCCGTGTGAGCCGGGCGCTCGCGACTCAGGTACCTCACCGGTGTGCCGAGCGACTCCGCGTAGGCGATCTCTCGTCGGGTCGACTCCCCGAGGTAGCCGCCCGGGTCCACGACGTACACCTCGTCGGCCATCCGGATCTTCTGGAGGTGCACGCGGCCCAGCCGACCCTTGATGTCCGAGCTGTCGGTGGCCCAGTCGTAGCCCGGGAGGTCGGGCAGCCTGAACATCCCGAGGCTCATCACGACGCAGCCCTCCATCGTGAGCCGCTGGTTGACCTCCGCGAACTGCGCCTCGAACCTCGTCGAGCCGCACAGCGTGACGACCTTCGCCGCACCCTCACCCTCGCTCTCGCCCGGCTGCGGCGGATACTGGTCCACGCTCAGCCGCGGGAGCGGTTCCAGCTGCCGGCGTACGCACCGTCGTCGCAGGCGCGGCCGGCCTCACCGAGCTCGAGCGGGCGGAAGGTGTCGACCATGACGGCGAGCTCGTCGAAGTAGTGCTTGCCGATCGAGGCCTCCGCGGCTCCGGGCTGCGGGCCGTGGGCGTGGCCGCCCGGGTGCAGCGAGACCGAGCCCTTCCCGATGCCGCTGCCCTTGCGGGCCTCGTAGTCGCCGTCGACGTAGAACATGACCTCGTCGCTGTCGACGTTGGAGTGGTAATAGGGCACCGGGATGGAGAGCGGGTGGTAGTCGACCTTGCGCGGCACGAAGTTGCAGACCACGAAGTTCCAGCCCTCGAAGACCTGGTGGGCCGGCGGCGGCTGGTGGATGCGGCCGGTGATCGGCTCGTAGTCGGCCACGTTGAACACGTAGGGGTAGAGGCAGCCGTCCCAGCCGACGACGTCGAGCGGGTGGAAGGGCAGCACGTGCACCGTGCCGACGATGCCGCCGCTGCTCGCCGGGCCACCGCCGCGGTGCTTGATGAAGACCTCGGTCTCGGCGTCGGGCTTCTCCCCCACGTCCTCGGCGAGCAGCGGGCCCTGGGGAACGCGCAGGTCGCGCTCGCAGTAGGGGCTGTGCTCGAGCAGCTGGCCGTACTTGCTGAGGTACCGCTTCGGCGGCGAGATGTGGCTGCTGGCCTCGATGCAGATCGTGCGCAGCGGGTCCTTGGTCGAGCGCTTCGGCAGCCAGCGGTGGGTGGTGGCCCTCGGGATGATGACGTAGTCGCCCTCGCCGACCTCGAAGGCGCCGAACACGGTCTCGACCCTGGCCCGCCCACGCTCGACGTAGACGCACTCGTCGCCGATGCCGTTGCGGTACCACGGGCTCGGGGCGCCGGCCACGGCATACGACAGGCGCACGTCGCCGTTGCCGAGCAGCAGGCGCCGCCCGGTGACCACGTCGGTGTCGTTGACCGCCTTGGGCGGGAACAGGTCGTGCGGCTTCAGGTGGCGCGGCAGCAGCGGGTGGTTGGCGGTGGTGGCGAGGTCCCCGACGGTCCACTCGCGGTACTCGGCCACCGTCGAGGGGATGTTGCGGTGGTAGAGCAGGCTCGAGTCGCTGCTGAAGCCCTCCTCGCCCATGAGCTCCTCGTAGTAGAGCTCACCGACCTTGCCGCGCCGGGCCGGCCTCCGGTGCTGGGTGTGCCGCTTCGGGGGGATGCTGCCCATCGCCTGGTAGTGCGCCACTGCTGCTGTCCACCTCGTCGTGGTCGGGTCGGGGCTGCCCCCGCGTGCGTGTCCGAGCAGGGTATGCCGGGACGCGGGTCGGTGGCATCCCTGCGCCTGCGCGACGGCAGAAGTGCCAGACCTGACCAGCCGCCGGTGGGTGCGACCCGACAGACTGCCCAGCGTCAGCCTCCTGCATCCGACACCTGCCTGCTTGTTGCTGACGGATGCCGGAGGCGACGGCGACAACCCCGCACGTGTGCGACCGGTGCGCGGCTGCCCGAGCCGTTCGGGGGCGCCCGCCAGCCGGTAGCGTGCGGGCATGCCCCCGGTGACGACGACGGACGCCTCCACCGCCCCCTCCGGCATCCCAGTTCTGTGGCGCAACCTGGTCGACGACGCGGCGGTGTTCCCACCCGGCAACGCCCCGCTGGCGCAGGCCGTGAGCGGGCACGCGGTGCACCGCAGTGCCTGGTACGCCGCCTGCGTCGGCCCGCTGCTGGTGCCCGCGGCCGCGGTCGCCGACCTCGTGCGCGTGCTCGACGAGCAGGATGCCGGCGCCGCCCCCCGTGCCGACCACCCCCTCGACGTCGTGCTCATCGCCCGCCCCGGCGCCGACCACACTGTGACGACCGACGCCCTGGATGCGCTCGGCGGCGAAAGCCGGGTGCGGGTCGTGGGCGCCGAGCTCGCCTGGCACGAGGGCTGGCGCACACCTCGGGCTCAGCGACCTGCCCCTGGCCCTCGAGGTGCCGCGCGGCGAGGACTCCGCCGTGGCCGTCGCCGACGTGCACACCGCCGGCGGCGAGGGCCGCCGGGTGGTCGCCAAGTTCCGCACCGGCCCCACGCCCACCTGGCCCTGGCCCGAGGAGGCCGAGCTGGCCGGCTTCATCGGGCTCTGCGCGCGGCTCGGGGTGCCGTTCAAGCTGACCGGCGGCCTGCACCACGCCGTGCGCGGCCAGTACGCCGTCGACGGCATCCCCGAGGAGAACCACGGCGTGCTCGACGTGATGGTCGCCACCGCGGCCGCCCTCGCCGGGGCGGGCGCGGCAGAGCTGGCCGGCCTCCTTGCCGTGCGCGACGCCACCGCACTCGCCGACCTCGTCACCGCCTGGCCCGACGCCACCGCCGCAGGCGTGCGCGAGGCGTTCACCGCCTACGGCTGCTGCACCGTCACCGACCCGGTCGGCGAGCTCGCCGACCTCGGCGTGCTCCCCCGACCCTGACCCACCGCGCCGGCACCCCGCCGGCGCACGAACCGACCGACCGACCGAAGGACCCGCCATGACCTGGCTCGACCTGCCTGCCGACCACCCCTACGGCATCGCCAACCTCCCCTACGGCGTGTTCTCGACCCCTGGCACCGCACCACGCGTGGGCGTGCGGGTCGGCGACCACGTGCTCGACGCGGGCGCCTGCGCAGAGCAGGCCGGGATGGAGTCGGGTGCGGTCTGGCTGACCGCGTCGCTCAACCCGTTCCTCGCCGAGGGGCCCCAGGCGTGGGCCGCCGCTCGCGCCTGGCTCACCGAGCAGCTGACCGTCGAGGCGCACCGCGAGGTCGTCGAGGCCCACCTGGTGCCGGTCGACGAGGTCACCATGCACCTGCCGGTCGAGGTCGCCGACTACGTCGACTTCTACGCCAGCGAGCACCACGCCACGAACGTCGGCCGCATCTTCCGCCCCGACTCCGAGCCGCTCACCCCCAACTGGAAGCACCTGCCGATCGGCTACCACGGCCGCTCCGGCACCATCGTCGTGTCGGGCACCGACATCGTCCGGCCCAGCGGTCAGCGCAAGCCCCCGACCGAGCCGCAGCCGGTGTTCGGGCCGTCGGTGCGCCTCGACATCGAGGCCGAGCTGGGCTTCGTCGTCGGCGGCTCGACCCGCCTGGGCGAGCCGGTGTCCCTGGCGGATGCCGACGAGCACCTCTTCGGCGTCGTCCTCCTCAACGACTGGTCGGCCCGCGACCTGCAGGCCTGGGAGTACGTGCCGCTGGGCCCCTTCCTCGGCAAGTCGTTCGCCACCTCCATCTCACCGTGGGTGGTGACGACGGAGGCGCTGCGCGCCGCGCGGGTGCCACTGCCCGGGCAGGACCCCGAGCCGCTGCCCTACCTGCGCGGCGAGCCGACCGACGACGGTGCGGGTACGGCATACGGCCTCGACGTGCACCTCGAGGTCGACTGGAACGGCACGGTCGTCTCGCGGCCGGAGTTCCGCGACATGTACTGGTCGCCCGCGCAGATGGTGGCGCACATGACGGTGAACGGGGCCACCCTGCGCGACGGCGACCTGTTCGGGTCGGGCACGATCTCGGGCCCCGAGAAGGGCACCCGCGGGTGCTTCCTCGAGCTCTCCTGGAGCGGCACCGAGCCGGTCGCCCTCGACGACGGCACCGAGCGCACCTTCCTCGAGGACGGCGACACGGTCACCCTGCGGGCCACCGCGCCCGGGCCGGACGGCGCCGTCATCGGGCTGGGTGAGTGCGTCGGAACGGTGCTCCCGGCCCGCTGAGGCCCGGGTCGGCGCCGGTCAGCGCCGGGGGTTCTTCAGGATGACGACGGTGTCGGCCACCTTGTCGTGCAGGGCCTGGCGCTTGGGGTCCCAGAGCAGCCACGCGGGGTCGAGCAGGCTGAGGAGCGAGGCGAAGACCGACACGAAGGGCACCAGACCGAGCAGCGACGTGCCCACCGTGATGGCCTGGCGCTTGAGGGCCGTGACCACACTGAGCCGCCCCTGGCCCTCGACGCGGCGGACGAGGGTGCCCACGATCATCTTCCCGGGGGTGGCGTTCTTCATGGTGAGGAACACCGTCTCGTAGACGAGCGAGACGACGATGCCGATCAGCGTGATGGGCACGATGACCCGCGCGAAGTCCGATGCGAAGGCGGTCTGGCTGGGCGCGGTGCCGCCGTTCTCGGCCGCCCGGACGGTCGCGTCGAAGAAGTCCGACAGCGTCGACATCGCCTGCAGCACGAACGGGATCGCGATGACCAGCGTGACGACACCCACGATGACGCCGTCGATGAGCCGGCCGAAGAGCCGTCGCCACCACTCGGCGAGCACGGCGCCGTCGGGCAGCACGTCGCCACGGGGTGCGGCCCAGCCCTGCTGGTAGGGGTTGTAGCCCGCGGGCGGCATGCCGCCCCCCTGCCACTGCCCCGGGCCCTGCTGCCCCTGCTGGGTGGGCTGGGTGGGCTGGGCCCAGGCGCCGGGGTTGCCGGCACGGCCGGGGATGACGCCCGGGGTGGCCCGCCCGATCGTCGAGGCGTCAGCGGTCGGTGAGCGTCGCGTCGTGGTGTGCGAGGTCCACACGACACCGTCGAAGTAGCGCAGCAACAACGGGTCGTGCTCGTCCTCGTACCAACCGGGTCCTGCGGGGAGCTCGCTCATGTCGACAGGGTCTCACGGCGGGCTGCGCGCCTCGTCGCGCGCGCTCGGCGTTGACGCCCGTGCCCATCGGGCGCAGCATCGGGAGATGGCGATGCACCTGGGTCAGCACCTGATGAGCCTCCTCGGCGAGCTGCGGTACGAGCCGGTGACCCGGCGGGTGCGCGCCTCGCTCGGCGGGGTGCCCGTGCTCGACACCACGGATGCCGTGCTGGTCTGGGAGCCGCGCCGGGTGGTGCCCCTGTATGCCGTGCCGCGTGCCGACCTGTTCGCGTCGCTCGTCCCGCGCCCGGCGGCCGAGCCGCCGGACGATCTCCCCCAGGTGCTCGGCCCGGTGCACTTCGAGTGGCACCACACCGCCGGACAGAGCTTCGACCTGGTCGTCGGTGAGCACACCGTCCCGGGCGCAGGGTTCGCACCGGACGACCCCGACCTCGGTGGCCGGGTCGTCGTGGAGTGGGCGCCGTTCGGCTGGGTCGAGGAGGCCCACCCGGTCGTCGGGCACCCCCACGACCCGTTCAAGCGCATCGACCTGCTGCCCAGCGACCGGCACGTCGTCGTGCGCCTCGACGGGGTCGTGCTCGCCGACACCACGCGGGCCGTCGCGCTGCACGAGACCCCCCTCGGCGTGCGCTGGTACGTGCCGCACGACGACGTGGTCACCGACCTGTTCGAGGGCAGCCCCACCACCTCGACCTGCGCCTACAAGGGGCACGCCGCGTACGTCTCCTTACGGCCGGATGCCGTGCCCGGCATCGGCGAGGACCAGCGGCACGACATCGCCTGGACCTACCCGCACCCGCTGCACGAGGTGGAGGCGGTCAAGGGGATGTTCTGCTTCTGGGCCGAGCGCACCGACCTCGAGCTCGACGGCGTCGCGGTGCCACGCCCGGTCACTCCCTGGTCGTCGCGCCCCGAGCTGGCCTGAGCCGGCCGTTGCCGAGCGCTGCCGCCAGGTCGAGCACCGCGGCGGCCACGGCATCCGGGTCGACCATGTGGTGCAGGTGCAGCGCGCCGTCGAGCACGGCGGTCGGCCACCCGTGGTCGCGCGCGAACGCGAGCTCCTCGGCGTAGGTGTCACCGAACGCGAGGTAGGCCTGCGGCTGCTCCACCCAGCCGGCCGGGGCGCCCAGCCGGGAGCGGAAGTACGACAACGGCATCCGCCGCTCGCTCTTGCGCAGTTCGGCCCGGGCCGCGGCACTCGGCAGCACTTCCGCGAAGTCCTCGTCCGGCCACCACCGGCTCCACAGCGGGAGCAGCCCGTCGTCGTCGGCCAGCTCCGTGAGGTGCTCGAGCATCGCGGGGGGTGCCATCGGCACGGCCTCTGCCGACGCCGGCGGCAGCGCGGCGTCGATGTGCACGACCGGGATGCCGGGCGCCGCCAGCGCGGCGTAGCGCCCACCGTTGCTGTGGGTCAGCACGAGGTCCGGGCGCTCCGTCGCGACCACCATCCGGAACGTGTCCAGCACGGCCTGCGCGTCGGCCGCAGGTCGTGGAAGTGCGGCGACGCCCACGGAGCCGTCGACGCGCTCGGCCGCCCAGAGCCGGGCACCGAGCGCGTCGAGGAACGGCACTGCGCTCAGCCGTGGCAGCAGCGGGCTCGGCAGGAGCAGGACGCGCGTCACGCACCCATCATCGGTCAGAGGTTGCCGCGCAGGTCCTGCTCGCGCTCGATGGACTCGAACAGGGCCTTGAAGTTCCCCTTGCCGAAGCCGAGCGAGCCGTGCCGCTCGATGATCTCGAAGAAGACGGTCGGCCGGTCGCCGAGCGGCTTGGTGAAGATCTGCAGCAGGTAGCCGTCCTCGTCGCGGTCGACGAGGATCTTGCGCGCCTTGAGCTCCTCGACCGGCACCCGCACCTCGCCGATCCGGGCCCGCAGCTCGGGGTCGTCGTAGTAGGCGTCAGGGGTGTCGAGGAACTCCACACCCTCCTTGCGCAGCTCGTCGACGGTGCGCAGGATGTCGTTCGTCGCGAGGGCGAGGTGCTGGGCACCCGGGCCGGCGTAGAACTCGAGGTACTCGTCGATCTGGCTCTTGCGGGCGGCGACGGCCGGCTCGTTGAGCGGGAACTTGACCCGGTGGTTGCCGCTGGCGACCACCTTGCTCATCAGCGCCGAGTAGTCGGTGGCGATGTCGTCACCGATGAACTCGGCCATGTTCACGAAGCCCATGACCTTGTTGTAGTAGCCGACCCACTCGTCCATCTTGCCGAGCTCGACGTTGCCGACCACGTGGTCGAGCGCCTGGAAGAGCCGCTTGGGGGCACCATCGCGCTTGACGAAGCTCGAGGCGGCCGGGACGTAGCCCGGCAGGTAGGGCCCGGCATACGTGACGCCGTCGATGACGCGCTGCACGAGGGTGTGCCGGGTCTCGCCGTAGGTGGCGATGGCGGCGACGCGCACCGAGCCGTGCTCGTCGGTGACGGTCTCGGGCTCCTGGAGCACGGTGGCGCCGGCGCGGCGGGCCTGCTCGATGCAGCGGTCGACGTCGGGCACCTCGAGCGAGATGTCGACGACGCCGTCGCCGTGCTTGGCGTGGTGGGCGATGAGCGGGCTGTCGGGGCTGACCGCGCCCTTGAGCACGAACCGGATCGAGCCCGACTTCAGCACGAACGCCTTGTGGTCGCGGGTGCCGTTCTCGGGGCCGGCGTAGGCGACGAGCTCCATGCCCCAGGCACTCTGGTAGTAGTGCGCGGCCTGGGTGGCGTTGCCCACGACGAACACGAGGGCGTCCCAGCCGGTGACCGGGAACGGGTCCTGCTTCTCGTCGTACTCGACGAGACCGACGAGCTGCTTGAGCTGCTGGAGGTCGAGCCCCGCCTGGCGCTCCTGCTCGGTGAGGTCGAGGTGGCTGGCCGGCGTCGTTGTCGTGTCAGTCATCCGGTCACTGTGCGCGATCCGGGCACGGTGTGCAACGGGAGCCGGGTCAGGTGGTCAGGCTGCGCATGGTGTTGCCTTGGTGGGGGTGCGGCCCGGACAATGTGACCATGGCTCGCCAGACCGGGGTGGACACCCTCGACGCACGGCTCATCAAGCTCTTCACCGACGACCCGCACGTGGGGGTGCTCGGCGCCTCGCGGGCGCTGGGGGTGGCCCGCGGCACGGTGCAGGCTCGCCTCGACCGGCTCCAGGAGCGGGGGGTGGTCAAGTCGTTCGCCCCCACCGTGGATGCCGGCGCGCTCGGCTACCCGGTCACCGCCTTCTGCACCCTCGAGATCCGCCAGCGGCAGGGGCACGCGCCCGTCGTCGCCCACCTGTCGGCCATCCCCGAGGTGCTCGAGATCCACTCGATCACCGGCGTCGGCGACCTCGTGGTGCGCATCGTGGCCCGCGACAACGCCGACCTCGGGCGGGTCATCGACCAGATCATCGACGACACCCACGTGCTGCGCGCCAACACCGCCATCTGCCTGGTGACCCACCTCGACCACCGCACCGGCCCGCTCGTCGAGGTCGCCGCCGCCCGCGGCGCGGACGGCGACTACCGCGACTGATCCGACCGCGCACCCTAAAAGAACGTCCCGACCGTCGCAACTTCGACCAATAGGTCGATCTTTGCCCACACCCAACTGGGGCAACTTTGACCTATTGGTCGAAGTTGCCCCAGGGTCGAGTGGTGGGTCAGGGGGTGATCGTGATCGCCGTCCCGCCGCTGGTGAGCTTCCAGTCGACCGTGGCGAACGACGGCGGGTCGATGACCTTGTTGGCCGTCACCCAGTCGATCATCAGCTGGCGGATCTCGACCGTGCGGTTGTAGACGACCGGCGCGGCCTTGACGTGCGGGAAGTTGCCGCCGCCGCCCTGCCGGTAGTTGTTGATCGCCACGACGAAGGTGGCGGTCGGGTCGATCGGCGCCCCGGCGTACGACAGCTTCTCGACGCGCGACCCCGGGTCGTTCGCGATGTTGATCTCGTAGGTGAGCCGCGCGTCGAGGCCTCCCATGATGTCGTAGTTGTAGTCGGGGGTGCCGCCCGGTGCAGTGGGCGTCGGGGCGTTGGTGACGGCGGATGCCGGGAACGGCCCGGTGCCGCTGACCGTGCGGAAGTACGCCGCCGACGTCTCGAGGTAGTCCTTGACCTGCGCACCGGTGAGCGTGACGCCCAGGAGCGTGTTGTCGAAGATGTAGAGCCCCGCGACGTCGCGCACGGTGACCTCCCCCGCAGGGATGGCGGCGTCCTTGTTGAACGGCGCCGCGATGGACAGCACCGGCAGGCCTGCCGACGGGGTGCCCACCAGGGCGGCCTTGACGGTCTGCGCCTGCACCAGGTTGATGAAGTCCATCGCCGCGGTGTCCTGGTAGCGAGAGGTCGACGCCGACATCGCCTGCGTGCAGGTGCCGATGACGCTGTTGACGTAGGTGAGCACCTTCTCGTGGGCCGGCCGCACCAGGGCGGCGATCCGCGCGTCCTCGGGCGCCGTGTTGGCGTTGAGCAGGGTGGCCTGCGAGGTCGCCACGGTCCAGCGGCCGCGCACCTTGACGAGGTCGAGGTCCATGACGCTCACCCGCATGCCCCAGTAGAGCGGCTCGCTGAGCAGCACCGAGCGACCCGTGGCGGTGTTCGTGACCTTGCGCTCGGCGATCTCGAGGTGCGCGTGCCCCACGAGGATGGCGTCGATGCCGGGCACCTCCTGCGCGAGCAGCTCGCTGGCGTTCTCGGGGTAGGGCAGCGCGTCGCCGTAGCTCGACGAGGTGGCCATGCCGGAGTGGCACGAGACGATGACGACGTCGGCACCGGCGGCCTTCATCCGCGGCACCATGACCTTGGCCTGCTCGACGATGCCGGGGAAGCGCACCTTGCCCTCGACGTTGGTGGCGTCCCAGATCGCCACGCCGGGGGTGACCAGGCCGAGGATGCCGACCGTCACCGGCTTCTCGCCCGGCACCTTGACCCGCTTGAGCACGTACGGCGGGAAGATCGGCGCGCCGGTGTCCCAGTCGACCGAGTTCGCCGACAGCAGCGGGAAGTCGCACTGGCGCTGGAAGGCGCGCAGCGTGTCGAGCCCGTAGTTGTACTCGTGGTTTCCCAGCGCCGCGGCGTCGTAGCCCACGGCGTTCATCGCGGTGGCCATCGGGTGCTTCGCGCCCGCGGTGATCGGGTCGATCTTCGCGAAGTAGTAGGCCAGCGGCGTGCCCTGGATGGTGTCGCCCGCGTCGAGGGTGAGGCAGTGGTCGGCGCCGCGCTCGGCGCGCACGGCCTTGATGAGCGTCGCGGCCTTGGCGATGCCGATCTGGTTGCCCTTGGTGTCGCTGTAGGCGGCGTTGCTGAAGTAGTTCCAGTTGTAGACGTTGCCGTGCAGGTCGGTGGTGCCGAGCACGGTGAGCCGGAAGTGGCCCGGCTGGTCGGTGGGCCCGTGCGGGCGGTTGGGGGCGCTGGCGGCCTGCGCGTCGGTGGCGGCGAAGAGCCCGGCGCCGCCGACCGCGGCCATGGTGAGCAGCTGTCGGCGGGTGGCGGCGGAGAAGGGGTGCGTGTCGGTGTGGGTCACGATCGGCGACCCTAGCCCGGCATCCGGCCCGGCGCGCTGCGAGTGACGGACCGGTCCGTGAACGTCGGGTGACGCGTGCGCGAGGGTCAGCGACGGCCGACGAACCAGCGCCGGATCCGCTCCACCCGCTCGAGCACCTGCTCGCTCGTCGCCGCGGCCAGCTCGGGCCCGCCGCAGGCGCGCCGCAGCTCGAGGTGGATGTTGGCGTGCGGGCTGCCGGTCTTGGACGAGTAGGCCGCCACCAGCTTGTTGAGCTCCTTGCGCTGCGCGGCCAGCGCCCGGTGGGCCGACACCGGTGCGGGCCCGGATGCCGTCGCCGCGCCACCGCGCGCACCCGCCGCCTTCGTCTGCTTCGCCTGCCGCTCGTTCAGCAGGGTGGCCACCTGATCGGGCTCGAGCAGGCCGGGGAGGCCGAGGTAGTCCTGCTCCTCCTGCGAGCCCACGGCCGCGTGCAGGCCGAACTGCTGGGCGTCGAAGAGCACGTGGTCGAAGTGGGCGTCGCTCTCGAGCGCCTCGAACGCGGCGTCCTCGGGGCCGACGGCCTGCTCGGTGCGGTTCGCCGCCGCGCGCAGTCCCTCCTCCTCCGCCCAGAGCGAGGCCTCGGCCTCGTCGCTCGACGGCCGGTTCAGCGCGTGGTCGCGCTCCTCCTCCATCGTGGCGGCGTGGGTGAGGATGACCGGCACCGAGGGCAGGAAGACCGACGCGGTCTCGCCGCGCCGGCGGGCCCGCACGAAGCGGCCGACCGCCTGCGCGAAGAAGAGCGGGGTCGAGGTCGAGGTGGCGTACACCCCGACGCACAGCCGGGGCACGTCGACCCCCTCGGACACCATCCGCACCGCGACCAGCCAGCGCGAGGTGCCGGTGGCGAACGACTCGATGCCGGCGCTCGCCCCGGCGTCGTCGGACAGGACCACGGTGGGGTCCTCGCCGGTGATGGTGCGCAGGATGCGGGCGTACGCGCGCGCCGAGGTCTGGTTCGAGGCGATCACCATGGCGCCGGCATCCGGCACGTGGCGGCGCACCTCGCTGAGCCTTGTGTCGGCGGCGGCGAGCACCGAGGGCACCCACTCCCCCTTCGGGTCGAGCGCGGTGCGCCAGGCCTGCGCCGTCAGGTCCTTGGTGAGGGGCTCGCCCAGCCGGGCGGCGACCTCGTCCCCCGCCTTGGTGCGCCAGCGCATCGCGCCGCCGTAGGCGAGGAAGAGCACCGGCCGCACCACGCCGTCCCGCAGCGCGGCGGCATACCCGTACGAGTAGTCGGACGCCGAGCGCAGGATGCCGTCCTCGCCCATCTCGTAGCGCACGAACGGGATCGGGTTGGTGTCAGAGCGGAACGGCGTGCCGGTGAGTGACAGCCGCCGGGCGGCCGGCTCGAAGGCCTCGCGGATGCCGTCGCCCCACGACCGCGCGTCGCCGCCGTGGTGGATCTCGTCGAGGATGACCAGCGTCGGGGTCTCCTGGGTGCGGCGGCGGTGCAGCTGCGGCTTGGAGGCGACCTGCGCGTAGGTGAGCGCGACTCCGTCGTACTCGTGCGACTGCAGGCCGGTGGAGTTCGAGAACGCCGGGTTGAGGTGGATGCCGACCCGGCCGGCCGCGTCGGACCACTGGTGCTTGAGGTGCTCGGTGGGGGCGACCACGGTGACGGCCCGGATGACGCCGCGGTCGAGCAGCTCGGTCGCGATGCGCAGGGCGTAGGTGGTCTTGCCGGCGCCGGGCGTGGCGACGGCGAGGAAGTCGCGCTCGGCGCTGCGCAGGTAGGCCTCGAGGGCCTCCTCCTGCCAGGCGCGCAGCTTCGCGGCGGTACCCCACGCCGCCCGCTCGGGGAAGGCGGGTGGCAGGTGTCCGGCGGCTGAGGTACTCATGGGCGACGGCCACGATAACCGCCCCGGCGAGGTGACACACCGGGGCCCCCGCATGTTCTTGCGAGGGCCCCGGGTGTGCTATGTGAGAGTCACTTTCGTTGCGGCACAGGCAATCTCACACGTTGCGATAGGCGACGTACGCGTTCTGCATCCGGGTGGCCTGCCCGCGGCTGAAGGTGTTCATGCAGGAGTCGTCGGTGTAGTCCATGAAGTTCTTGATCGGGTCGAGGCCGGTGGCCGTGCAGGTGTCGCGGCCGGTCGGGCAGCCGAACGCCGCCGACGCCTCGGCCGGGGTGTCGCCGACGGCGTCTCCCGAGCCCGTGCAGCCGCCCTGGAAGGTGTGGTAGAGGTTCATCCAGTGGCCGACCTCGTGGGTCGCGGTGTCGCCCAGGTTGTAGGGCGCCGCAGTGCCGCCGGGCAGCGACTGGTCGAGCACGACCACGCCGTCGTAGGAGTCGTAGGTCGACTTCGGGAAGGTCGCCCAGCCGAGCAGGCTGCCGCCGAGCTTGGCGGTGTAGATGTTCAGGTCACCCATGGTGCCCTTGCGCAGGGTCGCCTTCATGGTCTTCTCGGCGCGCGACCCGCTCTTGAGGTTGGTGTACCAGCTGGAGTTGACCGTGGTGTCGGTGCCGGCCAGCCGGAAGGCGAAGCCCGACGACGCGTAGGCGTTGTTGAGCACGGTGATCTGCTGGGCGATCCGGGTCGAGCTGATCTTGCCGTTGGTGCCGTCGGTGATGACGTGCACGTAGACGTCGATGGTCGCGGTGGCGAAGGCAGCGGTGGCGGTGGCGCCCGTCGAGGGGGCTGCCTGGCCCTTGGCGTTCTTCGACAGGCCCTTGGCGGCGAGCGCCTTGGCGAGGGCGGCCTCGTTGGCGCGCACCTGGCTCTCGGTCAGCTCGTTGGCGTCCTTGGCGCCCCGGGCGGCGCGGGCATCGGGCGCCCGCGAGATGCACTCGGCCGCAACCGAGGACTCCCCGGCCATCGGCCGGGCGGAGGCGGACGTGGCGGGGATGGCGAGGGCGGCGACGCCGAGGGCGAGCGCGGCCAGCGCGGTCATCGAGCGAGTGGGCATGGCGACCTTTCGGCAGGAGGTCCGCGCCGGTCGGGCGCGGTGAGCGAAATCTAGGCTGCGAGCGGCAAGGTGCGGGTCTGGCCGGGGCAAAGGTCGCGTCAAGCAGCTCCGCCTCAGGACAGGGCCTCCGCCAGCAGCCCACCCATCGCCCGCACCCCCGCGACGAGGCGCTCGTCCGGCACCCCGGAGAAGCTCATCCGGGCGTGGTTGGCCTCGGGCCGGTCGGCGAAGAACGGCGTGCCCGGAACGACGATGACCCCGGCCCGCGGGATCAGCACGTCGCGCTGGAAGGCCGCTACGTCGAGGCCCTCCGGGAAGGTCACCCAGGTGAACAGGCCACCCTGCGCCCGGGTCCAGGTGGTGCCGGCTGGGAAGTGCTCCTCCAGGCTGGCCAGCATCAGGTCGCGCTGGTGACGGTAGGTCGGGAGCATCTCGGCGATGTGCGCCTCGATGTCGAACCGCCGTAGGTAGGCGGCGGCCGCCCGCATGTTGAGCGTGCCGTTCTGGGTGTCTGCGGCGAGCTTGAGCAGGGCGAGCTTCTCGCGCACCTCGGGTGTCGCCAGGGCCCAGCCGAGCCGCAGCCCCGGGGCGAGGATCTTCGAGAAGCTGCCCAGGTGCACGACCCGTCCGTTGGGGTCGAGGCTCGCGATCGTCGGCAGCCGCTCACCCTCGTAACGCAGCTCGCGGTAGGGCGTGTCCTCGAGCACGACGACGTCGTACTCCTGCGCCAGCTCGACGAGGCGGCGACGACGGGCCAGGCTCATCGTGCGACCCGTCGGGTTCTGGTAGTCGGGCACGGTGTAGACCAGCTTCACCCGCTCGGTGCTGCGCAGCACCTGCTCGAGGGCGTCGGTGTCCATCCCCTCCTCGTCCATGCCCACCGAGCGGTAGTCGGGCTCGCACGGGTTGAACGCGATCAGCGCCCCGAGGAAGGTCGGCCGCTCCGTGACGATCACGTCGCCGCGGTCGATGAACAGCTTGGCCGTGAGGTCCAGGCCCTGCTGGCCGCCCTGGGTGATGAGCACGTCGTCGGCGGTGCACGGCATCCCGTCGGCGCTGAGCCGCGCGGCGACCAGCGCCCGCAGCTCGGGCAACCCCTCGGATGCCGTGTACTGCAGTGCCGACGCGTTGTCCGCACCGAGCAGCTCGTCGTAGATCGCGTGCAGCTCGGCCATCGGGAACAGCGTGGGGTCGGGGTAGCCACCCGCGAACGAGGTGATCCGCGGGTCGCCGGCCAGGGCGAGGAACTCGCGGATCGCCGAGGGCCGCACGCGCTCGGCGCGGCGGGCGAAACGGGTCACGTCGAACCTCCTGTGTCTGCTCGTCAGCCGAAGGCCAGGCCGCCGGGGCGACCGTCGCGCAGGGCGGCAAGGTGCTCGTCGTAGTTCATGACGTCGAACAGCGATGCGCCGTCGAGCATCCGCGCCTGCAGGCCCTTCTCGCGGGCCTCGATCGCCTCGGCACCGTCGACCGCCGCCGCGAGCTCGGCATCCGTCCCCACCACGAGCCCGTCGTCGTCACCCACCAGCAGCTCTCCCGGCTCCACGCGCACCCCGTCGAGCGACAGGACGACGCCTGTCTCGGGCAGCGCCGTCGCGGCATACGCGTTGGGGGCGAACCCGGTCGACCAGACCGGCAGCGACAGCCGGGCCAGCGTGGTCGTGTCGCGCGAACGACCGAGGATGACGAGCCCGGCCAGGCCCCGGCGCTGCGCCTCGGTGCCGAACAGCTCGCCGGCGACGGCGCGGTCGTCACCACCCGCGTCGACGACGAGCACGTCACCCGGCGCGGACTCGCGCAGGGCGTGGATGACGGACATCAGGTCGCGGTTGGCCCTCGCGGTGACCACGCGACCCACGAACGGCCGGCCGGTCACGACCGGCCGCATGCGGGAGGGCAGGATGCGCAGCACGGGCGAGGCGTCGACCAGGCTGGTGGTCGAGAGGTGAGCCAGCCGGTCGAGCAGGGTCTGCGTCGTCATGACCCGATCCTCACACCCCCGGCCGGGCTCAGGAGCAGGCGGTCAACGGGTGGCCGGAACGCCGGCTACTCTCCGCCGTCCTGGGGCGCGCGCAGTCCCTCGTAGATCTCCCGGCAGGTCGGGCACACCGGGAACTTCTCCGGGTCGCGACCGGGCACCCAGACCTTGCCGCACAGCGCCGTGACCGGCTCACCGGACAGCGCGCTCTCGAGGATCTTCTCCTTGCGCACGTAGTGCGAGAAGCGCTCGTGGTCGCCCGGCTCGGCCACCTCGGGCACGGTCTCGGTGCGCTCGAGCACGGCCGTCTGGGTCTGGCGCTGGGGCGCAGGGGCGTTCGGGTCGTCCAGCGGCGGCATCGTCTCGCTCATCCCCCGAGTCTAGGCCGCGGGGCTTTCGGGGGGATCAGTTGAGGGAGGGGTCGCTCGGGAACCAGGCGACCCAGCGCAGCGGCTCGGGCTGGCGGCGCAGCACCCGGCGCCACAGCTCGTCGGGCTCGCCGGTGAACACGTCGCCGCTCTCGCTGGGCACGACGAACCACGACCCGGTCGTGATCTCGCCCTCGAGCTGGCCCGGCGACCACCCGGCGTAGCCGGCGAAGATGCGCAGCCCCGCGACCTCCGGCACCACCAGGGTGGGCGGGGTGTCGAGGTCGACCAGCGCCACCGCCCCGAACAGGCGGCGCACCCCGGTCGGCTCCGGCGAGTCGCCGGGCACGGCCACCAGGCCGAGCGCAGAGTCGAGCTGCACCGGCCCGCCCTGGAAGACCTTGGCGGGCCGGGTCGCGTGCTCCTCCCAGCCGGGCAGCACCGCGTCGACGTCGGCGTCGATGGGGCGGTTCAGCACCAGCCCCTGCGCGCCGTCGTCGTCGTGGTGCAGCACCAGCACCACACTGCGCCGGAAGACGCCCTCCTCGATCAGCGGGGTCGCGACGAGGAGCTGCCCGGTCGTGTGGGTCTGGCTCACCCGTCCATTCTGCCCCGGTACCCACCGGAGCGCCCGGAGCCCTGACGGGGACGTCCGCCACCGAACGAGCCGTGGCCGCGGCTCGCGGGCCGGCCGCCCGGGCGGCTGCCGCCACGGCGACCACCGTTCTTGCCGCCCTCGAGCACCGGGCGCCACACGGCATCCGGCACGGGCACGCCACTGGGCGTGCGACCACCGAGGGCCTGCACGACGGAGTCACCGGGGCTGACCTTGGCGGTCAGCGCATCGGCGCCGGCCCCCTCGACGATGCGGGTGACCATCCGCTTCTGGTGCGGCAGGGCGATCATCACGACCGCGCCCTTCTCACCGGCGCGGGCCGTGCGACCGGCCCGGTGGAGGTAGTCCTTGTGGTCGGTCGGCGGGTCGACCTGCACGACCATCCCGACGTCGTCGACGTGGATGCCGCGCGCGGCGACGTCGGTGGCCACCAGCACGTTCATCGAGCCGTCGCGGAAGGCGCCGAGCACCCGGTTGCGCACGGCCTGCGAGAGGCCGCCGTGCAGGGATGCCGCGAAGACGCCGCGCTCGCGCAGCTCACCGGCGATGCGGTCCGTGCCCAGCTGGGTGCGGGCGAAGACGATGACCCGCCCGCCGCGGCCGGCGAGCTCGGCGGTGAGCGCCTTCTTGTCCTGCGGGTCGATGAGCAGCACGTGGTGGCTCATCGTGGTGACCGAGGCCTGGGCCTCGTCGGTCGAGTGGGTCACCGGGTCGACCAGGTAGCGGTCGACGAGGGTGTCGATGCCCTTGTCGAGGGTGGCCGAGAAGAGCAGCCGCTGGCCGCCCGCCGGGATCTCGTCGAGGATCGCGGTGACCTCGGGCAGGAAGCCCATGTCGGCCATGTGGTCGGCCTCGTCGAGCACGGCGATCTGCACGCCGCCGAGCTCGACCGCGCCGCGGTCCATCAGGTCGGCGAGCCGGCCCGGGGTGGCGACGAGGATGTCGATGCCCTTGTTGAGCGCCTTGATCTGCGGCTCGTACGACAGGCCGCCGGCGACCAGCTTGTGGCGCAGGCCGGTGACGTGGACGAACGGCTCGAGCGCGTCGCTCACCTGCATGGCGAGCTCGCGGGTCGGCACCAGGATCAGCGAGCGGGGGCGCTTGCTCTCCGGGCGGGTGCCGTCGGCGAGCCGGGTGATCATCGCCAGGCCGAAGGCCAGTGTCTTGCCGGAGCCGGTGCGGCCGCGGCCGAGCACGTCACGACCCGCGAGGGCGTCCGGGATGGTTGCCGCCTGGATCGGGAACGGCTCGGTGATGCCGTCCCGGGCCAGCCGCTCGACGAGGCGCTCGGGCACACCGAGGGCGGCGAAGCCGTTGTCCTCGGTCACCTCCTTGGCCTCACCCTTGTGCGAGGAGTAGTGGGTCCACTCGTCGGCCTCGGCGCGCTGTGCCTCGGCCTCCTCGAAGCTCAGCGGGCGGTCGGCGTCGGACTGGGCGCCGTGGTGGCCCTGGTAGCCGCCCCGGTCGTCGCGACCCCGGTAACCGCCGCTGGCGCCACGGTCGTTGCGGCCCTGGTAGCCACCACTGGTGCCACGGTCGTTGCGGCCCTGGTACCACCGGAGGACCGGTCGTCGCGCTGCTGGCCCTGGTAGCCACCGGAGGTGCCACGGTCGTTGCGACCCTGGTAACCACCCGACGGGCGGTCGTCACGCTGCTGGCCCTGGTAGCCACCGGAGGTGCCACGGTCGTTGCGACCCTGGTAACCACCCGACGAGCGGTCGTCACGCTGCTGACCCTGGTAGCCACCGGAGGTGCCACGGTCGTTGCGACCCTGGTAACCACCCGACGAGCGGTCGTCACGCTGCTGACCCTGGTAGCCACCGGTGGTGCCACGGTCGTTGCGACCCTGGTAACCACCCGACGAGCGGTCGTCACGGGTCTGGTAGCCACCGCGGTCGCTGGTCGGGTCGGCGCGGCGGCCCTCGTGGCGGTCGCGGCGGGCGGGGTCGGCGACCCTCGGGGTGCGGTCGCGCACCGGGCGCTCACCGCGCTCGAGACGGGGTCGCTCGTCATGGGGACGGTGCACGTGTCGCTCCTCGCGCGAGTCCGAGACCCAGCGCTTCGGTCGGTCGTTCCGGTCATCCCGGTTCGAGTAGGTGGAGGTGCTGCGGTTCGAGGTGTTACCCCGATCCGTGGGGGCGGAGGAATACCTCGACCCCCGGGAGTCACCGCGCGAGTCGCTGCTGCGGCGCGGGTCCTCACGGTCCCAGCGCGGCGAGCGCTCGGCGCGCGGTCGCTTGGTGTGCCCGTTCGTCGAGTCGGGCCGGGCCGAGCGCTTGGGGGCGCTCTTCGGGCCGTCGGGCTGGCCGCGGTGGTGGGCCTTCTTGGGGGCCTTGCGGGCCTCGTTCTTCTGGGCAGCGCTCCAACGGGCCTTCTTGGGCCCGGATGCCTTCTTGGGCATGGGTGTGTTCACCTGTGTTTCGTCATCGGTTCGGACGTAAGCAGACACGTCTTCGAGCCGATGGCGAAAGCGGCGGAGCAAGACGAGCCTCGGACGTGGTGGTCGCGATGACCATGGGTCCGTGGGGCCGGTTCGACCTGGGTGTCACCGGCGCACCGGGTGGGATGGGGGCGGCGTCGCACTCTGCGAATCCGGCGGACGCTGCCATGCGCCCGAGCACCTCGGTGGACCACCCAGTCTACCAGCGGCGCGCCATCTCCCCGACCACCCCCAGCGCCCCCCTCACCAGCGAACGTGGGTGAATGACCGTCGCCCAGCCAACAAGTTTCACCCACATTTGGCAGGGGGCACTCAGAACGTGGGTGAAGATCGTCGCCCAGCCGAGGGGTTTCACCCACGTTCGCGGTAAGGGTCGGACCACCACCGGAGCACCATGGTGCCGACCAGCACGCCGAGGGCGACACCGGTCAGGTCCGCGACGGCGTCGAGCGGGTCGCCGGAGCGGTGCGGCAGGAAGACCGCCTGCACGACCTCGCTGAGCACGGCCTGGGTGGCGAAGACGGCCACCACGACCCACCGGCGGAGCCCGGCGACCAGCGCCAGGGCCACCGGCACGAGGAACACCAGCAGGTGCACCACCTTGTCGGCCTGCGGGAACAGCGCCGGCCCACCGGTGCTCGGCGCGTAGAGCACCACGAGCTGCACGGCCACGGCGAGCACCAGCAGCCCGATGACGACCGGCCGGCCGGCGCGGCCCGCGGACGACGACGCGGCGGGCGCGACGTCGCCCACCCGGCTCACACCGGCTCGCGCGCGGCCACCGCGGCCCGAACCGCCTCGGCGACGACGTGGCTGACGTCGGGGTGGAACACGCTGGGGATGATGTAGGTGGCGTTGCGCTCGTCCTCGTGCACCACGTCGGCCAGGGCCTCGGCGGCGGCGAGGAGCACATCGGTGCTGACGTGCGAGACACCGGAGTCGATCAGCCCACGGAACACACCGGGGAAGACCAGCACGTTGTTGATCTGGTTCGCGAAGTCCGACCGGCCGGTGGCCACCACGGCGGCGTGCCGGGCCGCGATGTCCGGGTCGATCTCGGGCACCGGGTTGGCCATGGCGAACACCACGCTGTCGGGCGCCATCGACTCGATGTCGGCCTCGGTCAGGATGTTGGGCGCCGAGACGCCGAGGAACACGTCGGCGCCCCGCATCGCATCCGAGAGCGTGCCGGTCACCCCGTCGGGGTTGGTGTGCTGCGCGATCCAGGCGTGGTTCGGGTGGTCCCCGGACAGCACGTCGGCCCGCCCGCGGTGCACGACCCCGTCGACGTCGGCGACCACGACGTGCTGCGCCCCGGCCTCGAGGAACAGCTTGAGGATGGCGGTGCCGGCCGCGCCGGCGCCGCTCATCACGAGCCGCACGTCCTCGAGCCGCTTGCCGACGACGCGCAGGGCGTTGCGCAGGGCGGCGAGCGCCACGATGGCCGTGCCGTGCTGGTCGTCGTGGAAGACCGGGATGTCGAGCTCCTCGCGCAGCCGGGCCTCGATCTCGAAGCAGCGCGGAGCCGAGATGTCCTCGAGGTTGATGCCCGCGAACACCGGCGAGATCGCCTTGACCGTGCGGATGATCTCCTCGGTGTCGGTGGTGTCGAGGCAGATCGGGAAGGCGTCGATGTCGGCGAACCGCTTGAACAGCGCCGCCTTGCCCTCCATGACCGGCAGCGCCGCCAGCGGCCCGATGTCGCCGAGGCCGAGCACCGCGGTGCCGTCGGTCACCACGGCCACGGTGTTGCGCTTGATGGTCAGCCGCCGCGCGTCCGCGGGGTTCTCGGCGATGGCCAGGCAGACCCGGGCGACCCCCGGCGTGTAGATCATCGACAGGTCGTCGCGCGAGCGGATCGGCACCTTCGACTCCACCGACAGCTTGCCGCCGAGGTGCAGCAGGAACGTGCGGTCGCTCACCCGGCCGATCTCGACGCCCTCGACCTCGCGCATCCGCTCGACGATCGTGTCGGCGTGCTCGGGGTCGTGGGTGAGCATGGTGAGGTCGATGCGGATCTGCGAGGCCCCGGATGCCGTGACGTCGAGCCCGGTGACCACGCCCCCGGCCGCCTCGATCACCCCCGTCATCTCACTGACCGCGGTCGCTCGGGCCGGCAGGACCAGGCGGACGGTGACGGAGTTGGCGATCGACGGCGCGGACGGCATACCGACGATTGAACCCGCTACCGGCAGGTAGGCCGAAACCGCTGCCCGGCGGAACGCGGGCGGCCCTACAGTGACCCGCATGTCCGACCACGTGGAGGTTCTCGGGTCGGGCACCGCCAGTGCGGTGCCCGACGTCGTCGTGCTCGACGCGCGGGTGCAGTGCGAGGCGGCCGACGTCGCCGGCGCACTGGGCGCCGCGACCTCACGGATCACCACCGCGCTGCAGGCGGTGGCCGACCACGGGGTGGCCGCCGCCGACCGGCGCACCACCGGCATGGGGGTCTCGACCCGCTGGGACCGCGACGGCTCCGGGGTCGTGGGCTACACGGCGTACCAGAGCCTGCGGCTGCTCGTGCGCGACCGCGAGCGGGTGGGTGACCTGATCAACGCCCTGGCCGGGGCCGCGGGCGACGCCTTCGGGCTCGACGGCGTCACCCTCGAGGTGGCCGACCCCGCACCGCTGCTCGAGCGGGCCCGCACCGCTGCCTTCGCCGACGCCCGCGCCAAGGCCGAGCAGTACGCGGCACTGGCCGGGCGCCCGCTCGGCCCGGTGCTGCGCGTGACCGAGGATCCCGACCGGGGGATGCCGGTGCCCCGCTTCGCCGCGAAGGCCGCCATGGACGTCGGCGGCGGGATGCCGGTCGAGGCCGGCGAGTCGGCCGTGACGGCGACAGTGACCGTGCGCTTCGCGCTGGGCTGAGCCGTGGGCTGGGTCGACGCCCTCGGCTGGTTCGGCAGTGCTCTGCTCGCCTACTCGCTCCTCCAGGCCCGCATCCTCCGGCTCCGGGTGCTCAACACCGTGGCCTGCGTCATCCTCATCGTCTTCAACGCCCTGATCGGGGTGTGGCCGATGGTGGCCATGAACATCGTGCTCGCCGCGATCAACCTCTTCTTCATCCTGCGGATGCTGCGCGAGCGCGACGACGAGCAGGCGTACGTCGTGCTACCCGTGCGCCAGGACGACGCCTACCTGACGCACTTCCTGGCCCTGCACCGCACCGACATCGACGCGTTCATCGCCGACTTCGGGCACGGCAGCCCCGCCGGCCGATCGTCGTACCTGGTGCAGCACGGCGACGAGACGGCGGGCGTCATCGTGGTGCGCGACGAGGGCGACGGCGTGGCCCAGGTCGAGCTCGACTACGTGACCCCGCGCTTCCGCGACTTCAGCCCGGGCGAGTTCGTGTTCCGCCGCTCGGGCCTGTTCCGAGGCCGAGGCTTCGCCCAGGTGCTCAGCCCGCCCGGCATGGTGTCGCCCTACTACAACCGGGTCGGCTTCACCCGGCAGGGCGACCGCTACCGCCTCGACCTGGCGTGAGTGTCGAACGCCACGCTCCGCAGGGCCGAACCGCAGTGGATCACACACCCCCCGGGGTCTAAGGTCGTTGATTACTACATTACGTAGTTTTCGACTTGAGGAGGCGGCCGCTGATGGCCCAGCTCGTCCACGACTTCGAGACCGGCAGCATGGACCAGAAGGACCTGCTGGGCGGCAAAGGCGCCAACCTCGCGGAGATGACCCGCCTGGGCATCCCGGTGCCGCCGGGCTTCACCATCACGACGGACGCCTGCCGCGCCTACCTGGCCAGTGGCACCGCGCCGCCCGAGCTGTTCGCGGAGGTCGACCAGCACCTCGAGCTGCTCGAGGCCCGGATGGGCCGCACGCTGGGCGACGGCGCCGACCCGCTCCTGGTGTCGGTGCGCTCCGGCGCGAAGTTCTCGATGCCCGGGATGATGGAGACGGTGCTGAACATCGGCCTCGGTGACACCTCGGTCGAGGGCCTGGCCGCGCAGACCGGCAACCCCCGCTTCGCCTGGGACTCCTACCGCCGGCTGGTGCAGATGTACGGCAAGACCGTGCTGGACCTCGACGGCGACCGCTTCGAGGACGCCATCGACGCCGCCAAGGCCGCCAAGGGCGTCACTGCCGACGTCGACCTCGACGCCGACGACCTGCGAGCGCTGGTCACCACCTTCAAGGCCGTGGTCGAGGAGGAGACCGGGTCTCCGTTCCCGCAGGACCCGCGCGAGCAGCTGCGCGGTGCGGTGCTGGCCGTCTTCAACTCCTGGAACTCCGACCGCGCGATCCTGTACCGCCGCCGCGAGCAGATCCCCACCGACCTCGGCACCGCGGTCAACGTGCAGGCGATGGCCTTCGGCAACCGCGGCGCGTCCTCCGGCTCGGGCGTCGCCTTCACCCGTGACCCGTCGACCGGCGCCGTCGGCGTCTACGGCGACTACCTGCAGGACGCCCAGGGCGAGGACGTCGTCGCCGGCATCCGCAACACGCTGACGCTGGCCGACCTCGAGGCCATCGACAAGAAGAGCTACGACGAGCTGCTCGGCATCATGGCCCGGCTCGAGAGCCACTACCGCGACATGTGCGACATCGAGTTCACCATCGAGCAGGGCCACCTGTGGATGCTGCAGACCCGGGTGGGCAAGCGCACCGCCCAGGCCGCCTTCCGCATCGCCGTCGACCTCGTCGACGAGGGTGTCATCTCCGAGGATGAGGCCCTGATGCGGGTCACCGGTGACCAGCTCGCCCAGCTGATGTTCCCCCACTTCGATCCCTCGGGTACCCGCTCCCTGCTCGCCAAGGGGATGAGCGCCTCGCCCGGTGCCGCCGTCGGCGTCGCCGTGTTCGACTCGGATGCCGCAGTGCGGATCGCCGAGGCGGGCACCCCCGTCATCCTCGTGCGCCGCGAGACCAACCCCGACGACCTGCACGGCATGGTCGCGGCGGCCGGCATCCTCACCAGCCGTGGTGGCAAGACCTCGCACGCCGCCGTGGTGGCCCGTGGCATGGGCCGCACCTGCGTGTGCGGGGCCGAGACCCTCGAGGTCGACACCAAGGCCAAGCAGTTCTCCACCCCCGACGGCACCGTCGTGCGCGAGGGCGACACCCTGTCCATCGACGGCTCGACCGGTGAGGTCTTCCTCGGCGAGGTGGCCGTGCGCCCCTCCCCCGTCGTCCGCTACTTCGAGGGCACCATGTCCGTCGACGAGGGCGGCCCGGTGGTCGCCGCCGTCGACCGGCTGATGACCGCCGCCGACAAGCACCGCCGGATGAAGGTGCGGGCCAACGCCGACAACGCTCCGGATGCCGCCCGCGCCCGCCGCTTCGGGGCCGAGGGCATCGGCCTGTGCCGCACCGAGCACATGTTCCTCGGGCCACGTCGCGAGCTGGTCGAGCGGCTGATCCTCGCCGAGGGCGCCGAGGACCGCCAGGTCGTCTTCGACGAGCTGCTGCCCCTGCAGCGCGCCGACTTCATCGAGATCTTCGAGGCCATGGACGGCCTGCCCGTCACCGTGCGCCTGCTCGACCCGCCGCTGCACGAGTTCCTGCCCGACTTCACCGAGCTGTCGGTGAAGGTGGCCGTGGCCGAGGCGATGGGCCAGGAGCACGACACCGACTCGCTCCTGCTGCTCGCCGTGCACCGGCTGCACGAGGAGAACCCGATGCTCGGCCTGCGTGGCGTGCGCCTCGGCATCGCCATCCCCGGCCTGTTCGAGATGCAGTCGCAGGCGATCCTCGAGGCGGCCGCCATCGTCAACGAGCGCGGCGGTCACGCCCAGCCCGAGATCATGGTGCCGCTCGTCGGGGCGGTCGAGGAGCTGCGCAACATCCGCGCCGAGATCGACGACGCCGCGCATCGGGCCCGCAAGGAGCACTCGGTACACCTCGACCACCTCGTCGGCACGATGATCGAGCTGCCCCGCGCCGCCCTCACCGCCGGCAAGATCGCCGAGGCCGCCGACTTCTTCTCGTTCGGCACCAACGACCTGACCCAGACCACCTGGGGCTTCTCGCGCGACGACGTGGAGTCCAGCTTCTTCTCGCGCTACATGGAGGCCGGCATCCTCGGGGTGTCGCCGTTCGAGACCATCGACCGGCAGGGCGTCGGCCGGCTGGTGCGCATCGGCACCGACGAGGGCCGCAAGACCAAGCCCGGGCTCAAGGTCGGGGTGTGCGGCGAGCACGGGGGCGACCCCGAGTCGGTGCACTACTTCGAGGAGCGCGGCCTGGACTACGTGTCGTGCTCGCCGTTCCGGGTGCCCGTGGCCCGGCTCGAGGCCGGCCGGGCGGTGGTCGCGAGGGCGGGCGTGGTCTGACCCTCGCGCTCGGCCCGGTCGAGGGTCACCTTGACCCGGTGGCCCGTGACGACCGTGCCAGGCCGGGGTTCTCCTCGTCCTCGATCCGCCCCGCCTGCTGGTGCACGAAGTGCGCGCAGCCCAGGTAGAGATGCACCTCTGGGTGGTTGCCGAGCCGCACCATCCGGTCGGGCGCCTCACTGGTCCCCCGGGGTAGCTTCGTCGCGAGTCCTGGCCGGCAACCAATCGCTCGGCCGCGTGCTCAGTCAAGGATTGTGTGGGGTCGACCGCGTCGATGGGCGTGGATCGCGTCGATGGGCGTCGATGGCGTCGAGCAGCACACGGGCGAACCAGGCCCCCCACCGCTGCGGTGACCATCCGCGATCGGCGAGCTTGAACCACATCGTGCGTGAGCCCAGAGCCCAGGCCTCGTCCCCGATCGAGTCCATGGATGAGGCCTGGCTGCCGAGCACCAGGGTGCAGGCATGGGCGAACTCGTCGTGGCGTCGGCCTTCCATGCTCGCCAGGGCGACTGCGGCTTCGGGGGTGGTGACCGCGGCGTCGTCGAGGACGCGCTGGATCGAGACGGAGCGTTCGTAGGCGGCGCGCAGCCAGCATGCCGCCACCGCGGTCCGGTGGCGGACGGATCCGCTGCCCGTCGCCAGGTAGTCGTCTCGCTGGCGTACCGGAACGTGGGACAGCGCGGCGTCGATGCACGCAAGGAGCAGAACGAGCTTGGTGTCGAAGTGCAGGTAGAGCGTCGGCCGCGCCAACCCGGCCGCGGCTGCGCTTTGACGGTTGAAGCGAAAGTCCAGGTGGTGAGAGAGCCGTCGGCGAGGCGAGCGCCTCGCGGTTACGCTGAGACGCAACCCCTTACGCCATGGGTCGGAGTCGAATCCACAGCCCCATGCAGGGTGACCCCCGGTGGGCATATGCGTCACGGGCGGCTCGGTCAGACAGAGTCTGGGACGCCGGCCATTTGCCAACCGCAAGGCCGGTCGCGCCATCCACCAATGGGCCTTCGCGCGGCGCATTGCCGCGAGATGAGGCCTAGACGACGACCGGACGGGCGGGCCGTCGTTGTGCGCGGGTGGCTTGCCAGATGGTGGCTGCCACTGTTCTGGTGGCCGCCGGGTCAGGGATCGTGGAGGCGGCCGGCCCTATGCTCCGCAGATGACCCGTGCGGAGTCGTCCGGAAGTTTGGCCCGGATTCTTGACGCCGCGGAGGCCGCCTCGCCAGTGGATGCCGTGGAGGCGGTGACCCGCGAACTCGGCGTGGCGCTGGGCGCCACGGAGGTGTCGTTTCTCATCGCAGACCTGTCCGGTCGGGCGTTGGTCCGTCTCGCGCACGCGCCTCTGGGTGAGGTGGGTACCCGCAGGGATGAGAGCAGTGTCAAGGTCGGCGAGCGACGCGACGCGGAAGAGTTCGCGACCGTTCTCCCGTTCGACGGTGGACCCTCGGAGCAGGCGGTCCGCACCCAGACAGTGCAGGTTGTCCCACCCGGCGAGCGCCGAGCAGGGGCACCTGATCGCGGTCAGTGGACGATCCTGGCACCTATGACAGAGCGTGGGGAGGTCATCGGGCTACTCGAGTTACGCGTACCGCAGGAACCGGCCCCCGGTGCGCTCATCGAGATCGCGCGATTGGCGCACCTGCTGGCGTTCGTGGTGATCGCCAGCCGACGCCACACTGACTTGTACGAATGGGGCCAGCGCAGCCGACGCTCGAGTCTGTCCGCGGAGATCCAACAGCGGCTGCTTCCCGGACCGCGCACCTGCGAAGCGGGCGCGTTCACCCTTTCGGCGTGGCTTGAGCCCGCAGCCGAGATCGCGGGAGACACCTTCGACTACAGCCTGGCCCGCGACCTGCTGCACCTGTCGATGACCGACGCCATGGGACATGGCGTGGGTGCTGCGTTAACGGCCAGCCTTTGCGTCGGCGGCCTGCGAGGCGCACGCAGGGAAGGCGCAACGTTGCTCGCACAGGCGTCCGCCGCGAATGCAGCGCTGGTCGCTCATGCCCTGTCGGGCTCAAAGGAAGACTTCGTCACCGGCCTCATCGGGCGGTTGGATCTAACCTCGGGAAGCCTCGAACTCGTCAACGCGGGACACGTGGCTCCCTATCTGATGCGCAGTGGACACGTGACCACGGTGCACCTCCCTGCCGACCTGCCCTTCGGGCTGTTCGGCGAGACGGACTACCGCAGCACCGTGATTCGGCTCGAGCCCGGCGATCGAGTCCTCCTCGTCACCGACGGCATGCTGGAACGCAACGCAGCCGGCATCGACCTGTCAAACGCCATGATCGAGACGCGCGAGCTCCACCCGCGGGAGGCCGTGCGCCACTTGGCCGACAGCGTCCTGCGTGCGACCGGGGACGACCTCAAGGACGACGCCACGGCCTTGATGGTCGACTGGCACGGCGGACATGACCGTCAGCGAACAACCTCCGCGGGCGCGGACCCGCTGCGCGCTAGTGACCCCTTGGTCTGAGACCCCCCGGGCCGTCAGTGGCCCGCCTGGCGGCCAAGAGATGCACCTCTCGAGGTCCTCGCTGATACCCACTCATCCCGGGGGCGACGTGCGGAAGATGCGATTCATGACTGAGCCGATCGCCTGCCCTCGGTGCCGTCACGCTGATCTCTCACCTCCGGCGTCATCGTTGGACGGTCACCTGGAGTGAAGTTCAAGCGCAGTAAAGGCCTTGCCGGCGATCTGACAGGAGTTCCGTGACCACCGGACTGTTCAACCACAGCACAACGGCCCTCAGGTGCGCCGAATGCGGGACGGTCATCGTCTTACCCGCGCGCTGAACCGGCGCTGTGACGCGCCGATTTCGCGGCGCGGATGGTGCACTCGGGCGATGAACTTCGACCTGCAGCCCCCGGTCGACGCGGGGGGCATCCGGATTGGGGCGGCCGGCGATGAGGCGCGCGATCAGTGCCATGTTTATGGCGAACCGATGCCCTTCCGTCGCTCGAACAAGTGACCGCATGCCTGGTGGTCCAACGCCCGTCCGGTCTGTCGATCTTCGTCTACTTCGATGCTGCAGATGTCGTGGAGGCCATCGAGTTCGGCCGACCCCAAGGCAGCGACCTCGTCTCGTTTCGGGCATCGACATCTTCGGTACACCGGCCGACACGTTGGTCGAAAAGCTACGCGAGCACACCTCGGTCGACATCGATGAAGACGGGCTTCCGCCACCGCGCCCGACCTGCTGCTCGCTCTGTGGCGAGCGGTGGTTCCTGAGGACGACAACGACTCAGACGGCCGGTACTTCGAGTCTGTCCTCGCCGCAATGCCGGGCTACTACGCGGAAGCAGCCGTGTCCGGCCCGGCCATCGGCAGAGGGCACTGCCCCCGGAGCGCTCAAGACCGCCGATCAGCACCGGGCGGGGCGCCTACCGCGAACCCGACCGCACCCGTGGAGGCGAACTCATGGACGCGGTCATCGCGTCGGTCAGCGCCGGTGTCCCCGCCGCACTCACCGAACTCATCACGCTCAGCCGCACCTTGAAGCTGGACAGGTCTTCACGGAGGCGGCATGGAGACGGCAGGGCATGCAGATCGGGGCTGTGTGGTGTCGCCCTGCATGACGTAATCTGGTCAGATGCCGGGCTCTGCGGCGGAGAACCGCGACCTGATTGAGCATTTCTACGATGCCTTCGACCGGTGCGATGGCGGCGCGATGGCCGAGTGTTATCTGAGCGATGCGACGTTTTCCGATCCCGTGTTCGGCACGCTGACCGGTGAGCAAGCCGGTGCCATGTGGCGGATGCTGACCTCGCGCGCCAAAGACCTCAAGATCGAGTTGCTCGAGCACGATGCGGACGAGGTGTCCGGCACGGCGCGATGGCGGGCGCGATATGAGTTCGCCGCCACGGGGCGACCAGTGATCAACGATGTCCAGGCGAGCTTCGAGTTCCGCGACGGGCGGATCGCCCGGCATGTCGACGGGTTCTCCTTCTTCGATTGGGCCCGTCAGGCACTAGGGGCGACTGGCCTTGCGGTGGGTTGGAATCCGGCGGGTCGTCAGCTGATCCGGCGACGGGCGCGCCGCGACATGGCGCGGTTCATGGACCGCAACCCCCCGAGCAACAACTGAGGAACACCTGGGCAAGAAGCTGCTGAGCGACTGGCGTACCGTTCGGGATTTCGCTCCGCGGTGTCGAGGTCGGTCGTAGGGCTGGACCACTAATCCCTCGAGAAGTGGTTCGTGAAGGGCCCGTCAGGGTCATTGGCAGGCCGCCGCGGACCTGCCACAATTTCTTTGATCGCACCACGCCAGGCGTCGCGTCTTTGGTAAGCACAGCCGACGCCCGGTTGCCAGCTCGGAGGGGAGCTCGCAATGTCGTATCTCGGGCAGTATGACCAGCTGGAGGGGCAGCCTCAGCAGCAGGTGGCGCTGGTATCGCGGTGGATTCGCACAGAACCGCGGGGGTTCTTCGCCGAGCTCCGCGCGGATCGACCGATCCTGGCCACCCCGGCGTTCACTCTCTTCGCCCGCTCCGATGACGTCATCGAGGTGCTGTCCCGAGAGCAGGAGTTCTCGGTGCGGCTCAACGCGGCCAAGATGGACCCGGTCGTCGGTGGCCCGTTCATGCTCGCCCGGGATGGTTCGCCGGTCAACTGGCGCGAAAAGGGAATCATGCAGGCGGTCCTCCGGCCCGAAGATCTCCCGCGGGTTCGGGCCATGGCGGGCGAGGTCGCCGATGAAGCGCTCGACGCGGCGCAACCGCAGGGGCGCATCGAGACCGTCAGTGAGCTCGGACGCTACGTGCCGGTCCGGATGTGCGGAGCCTACTTCGGGTTCCCGGGACCTGACCTGGATGCGATGTACCGCTGGTCCAAGGCCACGCAGACCGACATGTTCAAGAATCTGAGCAATGATCCGGCGATCCATCAGGCAGCGGTCGAGGCCGGTCAGGAGATGCGCTCGTATCTGGTCCAGCTTCTGAGCCAGAAGCGCGAGGCCCTGGTGGCAGAACCGACTGGGGTGGAGGTCGTGGATGCGGTCACGGGTCTCGTCTTGGGCATAAAGGTCCACCTCGCGGGGCTGCTGAACCGGACCGGGGCCCCCGTTCCGCCGGGGCTGCAGACGCACATCGTGAACAGCGTGGGTGCGGTGTTGTGGCGAGTTCTGCACAGTGACCGCGGGGAACCGCAAGACGTCTTCAGCCGGCTGCTACGGGCGTACTTCCCACGCGAGTTGGGGTTCGACGACCAGCGCATCCTGGCGAACGTGGCCGGGCTGCTCATCGGTTCGGTGGAGACCACGTCGCAGGCCATCGTCCAGGTGCTGCGGCAGCTCCTCGTCCGCGACACCGTCCGTGAGGCGGCGATCGCCGCCGCAGCTGACCCCGACACCACCCGATTCGACGCCTACGTCTGGGAAGCCCTCCGCCTGGATCCGATCAACCCGCTGCTGTTCCGGTTCACCGAACGCGACAGTGTCGTGGCAGCCGGCACTACACGCGAAGCAAGGATCAAGAAGGGGACGATCTTGTTCGCCCTGACCGCCTCTGCGATGTCGGACGAGGCTCTGGTGGCGGATCCGCATGAGTTCCGAGTCGACCGGTCCGGGGTCCGGGAGCTGCACTTCGGGTTCGGGCACCATACGTGCCTCGGCCAGTATGTCGGTGCCGAAGTGATCCCCGAGGTTGTAAGGCGGGTGCTGCTGCGTCCTGGGGTGCGCCTGCTGCCGTCCCCTGAGGGGGATCTCGACTTCCAGGGGGGACCGTTCCCGGAGCGGTTCGTGATCGGCTTTGGTTCCCCCGCGCACGACCCGGGTGCTGCCACCGTTCACCCTGCAGAGGGCAGCGCCCCCGTGAAGACCGGCGACGCGGCCGACTACGTCCCGGCAGGCATGGTCACATGAGGAGCCAGGCCAGGGATGGACTTGCCAACCAGGTCGAGTTTCAGCTCACGACCCACGCGGCGCCGGTGTGGCAGCTGGCCCAACAGATTGCCCCCGTCGAGCGGGTGCTCAACAGGACGCTGGTCAACCGAGCCATCTTGAAGATCCCTACGCGGCCTCAACCGTTGAGCACGATGGGCGCCTACACGTCCTGGTCCTCGCTGACCGACCGGCGCTACGACGCCCGACACCTCCCCCCGCACGATCCGATGCCATTGGCGCCGCCGATCGAGCAGGTGACCGAACTGTTCCGCCGCGAGAACGCAGTGACCCGCGAATGCCCGAAGTCGACACTCCTGCTGCCGTACTTCGCCCAGTGGTTCACCGACGGGTTCCTGCGCAGCGACCGCAGCAACCCCCGTGACCCGCGACGCAACGAGTCCAACCATGAGATCGACCTGATGCAGATCTATGGGCTCAACGCCGCCGAAACCCGGCTCCTGCGGGCCTTCCGAGGCGGACGCCTGAAAAGTCAGCACATCAACGGCGAGGAGTACCCCCCGCACTTGTGCCGCAACGGCCGCATCAAACCCGAGTTCCAGGGGCTTCGCGTGGTCCGCTTTGAGACCCTCACACCGGAGCAGCGGGACCGACTTTTCGCCGTCGGCAGCGACACCGGCAATACCCAGCTCGGCTTCGTACTCATGAACGTGCTCTTCCTCCGCGAGCACAACCGCGTAGCCGACCTTCTGCAACGACGGTACCCAGCGTGGGGCGACACCCGCCTGTTCGAGACGACCCGCAACATCGTGATCGTGCTCCTGCTCAAGATCGTCATCGAGGAGTACATCAACCACCTGGCCCCTTACCACTTCCAGTTCCGCTTGGACCCGGCCAAGTTCGGGAAACGCGAGCCGTGGTACCGCACCAACTGGATGGCGGTCGAGTTCAACCTCCTCTACCGCTGGCACAGCCTTGTGCCCTCGGTACTCCGTGTAAATGAGCGCGATACCTCGATCGCCGAGACCATGTGGCCCGGAGACCGCATCGCTGAGCGGGGCCTTGGCCCGCATTTCGACGAGGCCTCTCGGCAGCCCGCCGGAAGAATCGCACTCTTCAACACCGACTCCGCCCTTCTCGACATCGAACACCACACCATCGAGCAGGGGCGCCGAGTGCAGCTGGCTGGGTACAACGACTACCGCGCCCACTGCGGCTTCCCCCGCGTCACCGACTTCGACCAGATCACCGGCGACGCCCACGTCCAGAAAGCCCTGCGCGATGTCTACGGCGACGTGAACCGCATCGAGTTCTACGTCGGACTCTTCGCCGAGGATCTCCGCCCCAACTCCGTGCTGCCATCCCTCATGGGTCGCCTCGTCGGGATCGACGCCTTCTCCCAAGCACTGACCAACCCCCTCCTGGCCCCCCGCACCTACAACGCCGACACGTTCTCCCGGCTAGGGCTCGAGATCATCGACCAAACCCAGAACCTCAGCGACATGGTGGCCCGCAACCTACCGTCGCAGGCACCGGACCACCGGGTGAGCTTCCGCCGCCCAGACTGGCAACGAACCTAGTACTACAGCCACACATGTTGGCGCGCCCACAATGGGCGCAGAGACGCGAGCCCAGATCTTGCGCTCATCGGGATGTCCGAATCGAGCCACTGCGCTGGGCTCAAGACGGCGTTTCCGGCCAAGTGAACCGCCCCGGGTTTGGTGAAGGGTCGTGATCTCTACGAGGGTCACGGGCTCCGTGAGCAAGTGGATGTGAACCCGGCTCGGCTCACGATTTCGTCCCCGCTGCCAATCACCAGTACATGATTGCGGTGTCTCCGGAGCCTCCGGCCCAGTACAAGCGCAAGCGGACAACGTACTTGCGGCCCTGGAACATCTTGGCCGTGAACTGGGCGTTCCGATCGGTCCCGCTGTCGTCGTCACCAGTCACGTAACGCAGTTCTTCGTTGATCTGTTCGAACAGCACCATGACGGTGTCTGCCTTACCAAAGGTGCTGAGGACGTAAGTGCGCGTGGCGTCTGGTTCGATTGCGTAGTCGACCTGCTGTCCAGGTTTGAGCGATAGCGGAGCAGAGACGAAGGGCGTCAAGGTCGGGGTGCTGACCTTCAGGGCGGGGTACCACGTCTTCACCCACTTCTTGTCGGCGGCCGACAGCCCGCCAGCGGGGTTGAGGCCAGCGGCGTACTTGGCGGGCTTCTTGATCAGACCGGCCGGGAACCAGTACTCCATCACCGAGTTGGCGTCCCAGCGGGACCCCTCGACCTCGCTAGCATCCAGTTTGCGTAAGACGTTTTCGAACGTCTGGTCGTGGGGCCAGTTGTTCGGTGCCCCCGCGAAGTAGGTGTAGACGGCCTGTTCGTCCCACACGAGTCCCGCAAAAGGATTCTGGTGCTCGTGGGGAAGGCCGATCGTGTGTCCGATCTCGTGCAACGCTGTCGTGTGACCGTAGTCATCGGTCAGGTCCCACCCGAAGTTCATCGTGGGCTGAGTGGTGTTGATGCCCAGCACGTCTCTGCCGACGTAAGACCAGGAACCATCGTCCGCGAAGGCAACACGTACCTCCGCCTCGCTGGCGTCATTGACCTCCACGAAATCAAGGCCGATGCCGAGCTGCTTCCATTCGGCGAACGCGTCTCGGACCGCCTGCTGCTGTGCGGAGGGGCCGTCAAGGAAATGGTAATGAAGCACCGTTCCGTTGACCCACTTGGCACGGATCAGGCGTATGGCACTAGCCCGACCAGGTGTCAGGTCCGGGGACAGGACCGGCACCGTCTGCACTCGGAGAGTGCAGTGTGGGCGGACAAGGTTCGTAGGGGCAGCCATTCTGGCCTCCTCGACATCCGTCGGTGTATCCGAGGCTACTGCGGATCGCGTCAGTGCGATATGGCTCGACGGACCTATGGGGTGAATGGTGGTCAACCGGCGAGCGTCGCGCTTCCTCCAGAGCTAGAGGCACGGCAAGCCGTAGGTCGCTGTCGATGCCCGGTGCGTCGGGTGATCGGTTGACCTCAGGACGCTGGCGTTGCGGCAATACCCACCAGCAGCTGCATCACCTGGCTGGTCTTGGCTTCGGCGGTGGCTGCCCGCAGGCCCTTACCCGCAACAAAGCCCTCCAAGGCCTTCTGGGACGCCTGCGCCCTGTCGACGTCGACCGCGATGGACAGCTCGAGGAAGTCCAGGGACTCGATCGTCCAGCGTTCCGCTCGCACCTTCAGGTCCTCGCCGTCTGGCCCGGGCACGGTGAACGCGGGCCAGCGCATCGCAGAGACCGGAGGCAGCGGGCTGAGTACCTCGAGGTTCACGCGGGCTTCGGCGCACTGCTCGATGAGCCGACGCTGGTCCTGCGTCAACAGTGTGGACACGCTGCCCTCGTCAGCGGCCGCCGCGACCAGGCCATCAGGCCGCTCCGCCGTGAGCGAGATCCCCAGGCTTCGTCGCCCAGCTGCCCAGTCCTCCTCGACCTTGAGCTCGGATCTGAGGTCGCCATCCTTCGTCACCTTCATGCCCAACCAACGCGATCCGAGCTGGGAACGGCGAGCGGGCCTGAACTTCACGGTCACATCGTCCGCGCCCTGGGCCTTCCGGCGGGCGCGGATGATCAGGTGCTGGTCGAGCAAGGGTGTGCTGGAGACGAGTCCCGGGATGACGTCCTCGATGAAGAAGATCCGCCAGGGAGCCACGTCCGGAAGGTGGAGGACCTGTACTGCGGTCTGTGTCTGGTCAGGTTCTACGTTGACCTTCACCTCAACACCGTCGAGTCGCATCCAGATCTCCCTCCCACGTGCGGGCCCACCGGACAGGGTCACAACCGTCGTCGTGCCGTTCCAGCGTCGACCCGTTGTTTCGGGCCTGTCAACTGCTCGAGGAACGGGCCGGAGCCATCCACGGCCCCAACTGGCGTGGCAATCGGGCTGGGGCGCAAAGAGACTCCGGGCGTCACAGTGGCGCTAGGAGGGCATCGAGCCAGTCAACGACCTCGTCCAGCACCTCGGCCCGTGAACGGGCGTACGACGTCGCCTCTGCGCCGATGCGAACGTCGAGCGTCCGCGTGACCCGGACCACCATCCGGCCGCCGGGCTCCCCATCCGTTCCAGGGCGTGCAGACGCAGTTGAGCGAGACGTTCCCGCTCGAACACCACCCAGTCCTCGTACCAGCCTCGGAGCAGCTCTCCATGCCACAGGTGTCTCGATCGCCTCAGCGATCCAGGGCTCGTCACCGCTGGGGTGTCCGAGCAACTGGGTGGCGAAGGACTCCTGCTGCCGACTGTCGACCATCGTCGACGTGGCCGGACACAGCTGGTCGCCGTCCACCCGGACCAGGTCGGGCACGAGACGGTTGGTTCGCCAGATTCCTGTCCGGAGGCTCGCCAACGCCTGAGCTTCGGGCACGTCTCGCCACAGGGTGCCGGCGACGAGGCATCGGTGCGTGGGGCCGGTCAGCGCGACGAACGCGATCAAGTGCTGGATACCGACGGGGACGACGAGGCGCGCACCTCCTCTTTCCAGAGCAAACCCGTCCAGAAGCTGCAGTCGTGCAACGTTCATCCCGGAGCCCTTACTCCCCGGCGTCGAAACCCTCCGCGACCCAAGATGGGGCTCGCGTTGCGCGGTGCATCACCCAGAAGAGCCGTTGGCACATGCTCACGTGGGGGTTTCGAGGCCACGACCGTCCCACGGGGCTCGGGTGCGGCGCTACCCGCTCGGGCGGCGTGACGGGGGGTGACGGCCCTGTCACGCGCTCGGCGCAGCATCCTGAAGGTGAGCAGCTTCCCGGACACACGGCGCACGGTTCCCGGCGCCATCGTCGCCGTCGACCCGGTCTCCGCGCTGTCCCGAGTCGCGGCTTTCCCGTACAACCCCGACCAGGTCACGCGGACCTTTCGACGACGCGCTCCAGCCGGCGGATCGGGGCAGCAGGCCCCAGACGTCACCTGCCAGGTGCTGCGCCTGACAGGCCACGACCTGCAGCCGCACGTCGTGCGAGGTCTGCGCTGCACGTGAGGCGTCGTCGCCCAACTGGGCCAGCGCAGCCGAGAGCGTCCTGATCGCGGCGGCGCGCTCGGGTCCGGCCCGGTCGATTGCCATGGCGACCGGGGTCCTGTCACGTGTCGGCGAGCGCACGGGTGCGCGAACGGCGCACCACCCACCGCGTGGTCGGCTCCGCCGTGGCAACGCCACGTACCGCGGGTCCGGTCTGGAATGCCAGACCGGACCCGCGAACGTTGTCGGACAGTTAGTACCAGCGCCGCGTCGATCCACCGATCGGAACGAAGTTGAGCACCAGCCCGACGATGACGAGGATGACGCCGACCCAGAGCAGGATCGAGATGCTGGCGATCCACCCGATCAGGGCGAGGATGATTCCCAGAATGACCACGTGACTTGTCCTCCTTGCTCGGGGCGGTTCCCCGTCAGTTCGACGATAGTTCTGGCAGAACGTTCTTCATGACATGTGTGCGGCCCTTCTCGGGTGCGCGCCCCGCGGGGCGGGGCGCCGGGCGCTCGTCGTGCGAACGCTGTGCCTGTCCCAGCTCACGGTTGCTGCGGTATTCGCCAGGCTGGTCGGCCGAGGCCCCTGCAAGCTCGCGGACCTCCCGATCGGTCAGTGAGCGCGGCTGGTCGCTGTCGAAGCCCTCAATGTGCGGCGAGGGGGTACTCCGGTGGGAGCCCGTCTCTGGCTGCTGCGACAGCGGCGGTCCCTGTGGCGGTGGCAGCCGCTCCCGCGCCGACGGCGTTGACTGAGCCACGCCATGCACCCGAGGCGCGCCTCTCGGCCTCGATGAAGGCCTTGAAGCGCTCGAGGTCACCCTGGACCTGACGTTCGACGATCTTGAGGGCGTCGCCGAGCTTCCCGACCAAGCCCTCGGGCTCGTCGTCCAGAGTCAGGCTGACGGAGATCTGATTGCCGTCCACGGCCTCGCACGACACCGTGCCTGCGTTCGTTGCGCCCTCGGTTGCTGCCCATGCGATCTTCTGGGCAGGTACCTGCTCGAGGACCCGGGCCTCCCACTGACGCCGGACACCAGCGATCTCGGCAACCCAGGCCAGGCGGTTGTCGGTCTGCTGGCTCACGCTTTTGACGCCATCCATGAACTGGGGGAAGTCCTCGAACTGAGTCCACTGGTTGTATGCCGTGCTGAGCGGGACATTCACCGTGATCGTCTTCTGGACTCGTGTACTCATGCCTACTCCTTGGCGCGTATGGCAAGGGACGAACGATGCCGCTGCCTTGACCATCTACCGCCCGATCCGGCGGCTCTCAACCTTGAGCGACCGCGCCTACGGCCTCACGTGCGGCGGGTAGCGCCTCCTCTACCCCAGATGTCGCGGCGTCTCCCGGCGGATTGCCGATTCCTCTAGCGGCTGGACGGGCGATAAGGCTTCTCCCAGAACCAGGTCGGCGAGGGAACGGGCAAATGCGGCCAGTGGGGCAAGCGCATCCTCCTCGGCGTCGCAGGTCGGGGTGTCGACCAGACGGCGCGGTGGGCGGTTCACGGCCGCCTTGCCATCGACGACCGCCCCTCACCCGCCGGGCAGTTGGCTGTCGAGGTTGACGTACGCGGCGGGCGGCGGTTGGGGAGGATGCCGGTGTCAGCCACCTCGGTGGCGATATCGGCGAGCTTGCGGTTGGCGTCCTGGCTCGCGGTGCGCAGCAAGTCGAGCGCCTGCTCGCGGGTCAGGCGGTGGCGCTGCATCAGGATGCCCATGGCCACGCCGACCTCCCGGTTGCTCTCCAGGACGCGCATCAGGCTCTTGGCGCGGCCGCTCGCGAGCACGGCGATGACGAACATCGAGCCGTGGGTCGCGAGCACGAGCGCGGTGCTCACCGAGCTGTCGTCGAAGGCGTCCCGGATCTGCGAGTAGACGTTGAGCCCGGCGACGGCTTCCGGGTCGTCCGAGACCTTCAGGCGGACTGCAAGCGCGCTCGTGACCCCGGCCTCCTCGTGTGCCCGCAATCCCCACAGCGGCCACCGAGGGTCGACGGTCACATCGTTCGAGGAGTAGAGGTGGTCTGCCAAGCCGATTACCTCCATGGCGGGACCAGACCCGAGGTCGTACTGCAGGAGGTCGGCGCGGGCGGCCGTGTCCGAGGTGGACGCCGCCGTCCGAAAGCGGTCTCCGCGTCGCACCGTGATGCTGGCAGAGGCCGCACCAGGAACCTGAGCCACCGCCGTGTGTACGAGCACCTCCAGCGGAGCGAGCCGTGGGTCGTCGCCGGCGCGGCGCGTCAGCGCCCGCATCGCCTCGGCGAGGGCCTCGGGCACCGGCTTTGTCAGGTCGGCCCGTTCGACAGCCCGCGCGGTGCCCTGCTCGGACCCGACGGGGCGACGGTTTTCCTTCATGTCCGAATCAGACGCTTTGACCGACGTCACGTGACGCGGCTGACCTCGGAAAGACACCTCAGCGGGCCGGTTCGCCACGCAGCAGCAACGGTGTGCATCGGATGCCACCCATGTCATGCCGAGACGCCTGCGGGGTCTCCAAGGGTGTGAGGGCGGCCAGATCGACTGCCCGCACGTGTTCAGGACAGGTCCGAGGACCCTCGGGTCCCATGAAGGAGACAATGATGATGAAGACCACGCACTTCCGCACGGGAGCCGCCGCCCTCGTTCTCGTGGGCGCCCTCGGGTTCGGCCCGGGCTTGATCGCGGGCGCGACGGCCGCACCCGCCCAAAAGTCGGTGGCCGCCACCAAGTCCATGACATCGCACGGCCAGGCCTGGAACTACACGGGGACCTGGACCGACAAGCAGGGTCGGGCCGGAAAGGCTCGCATCGCGATCGTGCCGCAGAAGTTCTGGAACGACGGCGGCAAGCTGATGATGCGCTCTGCCGTCACCACCACCCTGGAGGGCGCACGCGGGTCCGTTCCGCACACGAAGACGATGGATCTGCAGGTCAAGGACGTCACCAGCGGTGCGCCCGCTCCGGGCGTCAGTGCCGCGTCCTGCGACATCCTGAATCTGGTGCTGGGGCCGCTGGACCTCAACCTCCTCGGGCTCGAGGTGCACCTGAAGCAGGTCGTCCTCGACATCGTGGCCACGTCTGGCGCCGGCAACCTCCTTGGCAACCTGCTCTGTGCCGTCGCTGGGCTGCTCGACGGTGGTGCCGCCCTCGGCCAGATCTCTGCCCTGCTCAACCAGATCCTCGGGATCCTCAACGGCCTCGGGGTCTGACCCCTCCAAGGACCTCGTTGCCGTGGTGGCACCCGGCCTGCACCCGGGTGCCACCACACCCCGCATCACCCGACCCCTGCCCCGGAGGCTCGTATGACTGTCATCGCCTTCCGTCCACGACTGCGGGCCACGTCGGACGACCCGTGCGATACCCCCGTGCCGATCGCCGGAACGTTCCCATCGCCGACCGGCCGCACCGGCCGCATGGAGGGGTCACTGCGGTTGCACCGGCTCGTCATCGCGCCGCGGGGGGTCTTCGTGACCGGGGTGTTCACCGGGGAGCTGAGGGACGTCGACGGCAGCCTCGTGGGTGTGGACAGCCGTAGGGCCACGGCTGCGGCAGACCTGGTGCGGGAGCGTGGTGGCATCGCTCCGGTCGTGCGTCCATTCCGACTGGACCTCATGGGTCTGGCCGTGGACGTGGGCGCGACCAGAATTGACCCGAGCCTCGCCCTTGGCGCGCTCGTCGGTGGCGGCCTCCCCGAGCGGCAAGGGCCGCCTGACCTCCGGGCGGTGCCTCGCTCATGATGCTTCTTGCCCTACTGACTCCCCTTGTCCTACTCGGCCTGGTCTGGGCCCTGCAGCGACTGGAGGCCTGGATGGTCCGCACGGCGCGCCCACCGCGGCGTCGGCGACCGGCTGCTCCTACGCGCCGGGTGACCGCGCCGGTTCGCCGGCCGATGACGACCGGTGGCCACCATGCCTGACTCAACTGGGGAACCCGGCTCACTACCCCATGGTCCGCTCCTGCGGGACCCGCCCCTCCCCCCGGGTACGTCGACCCGATCAAGGCGAGCGAGGTGCTCGAGGATCCGTTTGCCGCCGACGACGCGAACCCACCAAGAGCAACAGAGAACCCGCAGCGCAGGAAGGACGATCCCTCGGTCGGCGCGGTCTAGGGTCCACGGTGGGACCGAGCGGGCCGCAGCCGATGAGACGCTGGGCGCGAGGATGCGGACGGCATCGCCGATCTCATCCCCATGCTCCGCCGGATCGTGGCTGCCCCGGGTGGGCCAGCACCCCGCAGCAGAGGACCTCGTGCAGGAGACTCTGGTGCAGGTCCTCGCCGCCCATGACCGGATCGAGCCGGGGATGGTGGCGCCCTACGCCCGAGCGGTGGGCTGTTGGGACGGCATCGGGTCAGGGCGCGGGGTGCCGCGTTGCCCCGTCGCCCGCGTCCCTCTCCAGTCGCGGGAAAGGCTAGCGTCAACATGGCCCGGCGGTGCCGCAGAGGGGATCGTTCGGGTGGCCCGTGTCCAGGCGGCGTGGGCCAGGTGTCCCCCGGGTATGAGGCTCCTCCCCGGGGGACACCGCTGAAGAACGATGATCGCCCCGACCTGACGGCGCGGAGCCTCCATCTCGGCCGCGTCCCGTGGGAGGAAGTGCGGCCCTGAGCGCGACTCCGAGCGGCGGACTGCCCCCCACTGCTGGGCGACCATCCCGCCCATCGGAATCCGCCGCACAGAATCAGCCGTGGGAGTGTGGCGAATAAGCCAGGGGGTATGTCAAGACGGTTCGACGCTCCGCCGAGGGCCTCGAACACTATCGGCGCCAGCTGCGCCGCCGGCGCTCGGCTGCCGTTCAAAGGTGGCCGCACCGGGATTAGTGGAGACGAACCAGTTCTCAGGGGCAACAAGTGGATCTTGCGGTGGTGTGGATTTTCGCCGAGGTAATGATCGGCGGCCTTGCTCTGGGCACGCTGTTGATCCTGATCCGACCTTCCGATGACGAGGCGGCAGCGTTGTACCGCCGCGAACCTGCACGAGCCTGGGCATGGCTCCAGGATCGACTCGTGGTATTCGGGATGCCGTCGAAGCCAAACCGTAAATCCCGCCAGTAGCGGTGGCCACGTAAGCCGACGTCACCCGTGGCCTGCCGGAGCAAGCAAAGCAGTGAGCGCGCCGGGCGCCTCAAAGGAGGCGGCCCGACCGGGTCCGCGTTCGGCCCGCCTGGTGCGTGGTCAGGGACGGCATAGCGCTGCCGGCCAGGCGGTCGCCTCATTCGAGTGCACCGAGCCGCACGCCAAGCCCGAAACGGCCTTGTGACGGCGAGGGATGCAATTTCGATGCAGGTGCCTTTACCGCGTCATCGCCCACGTGCCTCGGCTGCCGACAGCGTGCCTGTTGATGATCCTCTCTGCTAGCGAACGCACAAGGGTTCCGCTGGGCCGGATCCAGGTCGGCGGTGCTTTCCGTCCACCTCTCAGACGCCGGGGTCGGGGAGGCGGCTGCCGACCGCCAAGGCGTGCGCCTCGCCCGCCACCTGCCGGACCTCCGCGTTGGCTTGCGAGGTGCTCGACACCTGCCAGTTGTCGGCTACCCACCGTAGGGACTGGGCGTCGTAGTCCAGGATGTGCAACATCCGCGCAGCGGTCAGCAGCCCGTGCGCCTGCAGCAGGCGCAGCTGTTCGGACTGGACATCGGTGATGGGCACGACAACAGCGTAGACGCCGCCAACCCAGGCGGCCTGCAGGCACCTGCGGCGTTGACGTGCGTCGAAGCTGCGAGCGCGAGTGCCAAAGGCGGGAGCGCCACCCGCGCCAGCATCGACAGGCGGCCGCTCGAGCCGCGCTCACCCGGCACGCGTGAGGCGGCACAGAACATGGCGGTGCGAGGGTCAGCACAGAGCAGAAGCTGGATCCACGACGAGTGCCGAGAGGAAGTCCATGCGGTACGAGTTCATCATCCAAGGCACGCTCTCCCCGGACGTCGTGGCCGCTCTGCCCGATCTTTCTTCCACCCCGTACCCGACCGGTGGAACCGTGCTCTTCGGCCCGGTGCGGGACGAGGCCGACGTCGCCACCCTGCTCGCGCAATTCGCCGACTTGGGGCTGTCCGTCGTCGAGATGCGACGCCTTCCGGACTGACCACCTCGAGGCCCTCAGCGCGCGTCGGTCGTCCGAGCCGGAACGAGCGCGAAGGAGTGATGCCGCCGAATGGGATGCCTGCTCGCGGCCGAAGAGACGCGGGGGTGGCTGGCAAGGGCCGAGTACCGAGTGAGCGCAGGGAGGTTTCATTCAAGCGCTCAATGAACTGTGGGTTCCACCTGGTGAACTGATGACTGATCTTGATGACCAGCATGGCGCCAAAGGTCGTCCGCCGAAGCGGACGGTCACTGTCTTCCCCGCACGCGTGTGAAGGCGGATGATGGATCTGTTGGGGCCTCGCGCCGACTGGCTCCGGCAGGGGAGCAGGTCATGTCACACACTCGACGCGCCGCAACTGTTCTGGCAGCTTTCGTGGGAGTACTTGTGGTGGGGGTGGTCGACTCCGACGTGGCGAGGGCGGACCCGTCAACGCCTGCCAGCTACCCGGCGGCGTCGTCAGCGACGCGCGTCCAGGGGCGCTTCATGGACACGTGTACGGCACCCCCGCTCGCGGCCCTGACGGCGTGGCGGGGGACCTCTCCGTACACCGGCGTCAACATCTACTTCGGTGGACGGAACCGTGGGTGTGCGCAGCCCAACCTGACCCCCACGTGGGTCCGCAGCGCCGCTGCTGCGGACTGGTCGCTGGTTCCGACCTACTTCGGCGACCAGCCGTTCTGCGTCTTCGGGAGCAAGCCCTACCGGTTCACGGCCACCGGTGCGGCCGCGCGTGGGGGTGCCGACGGGACCGACGCCGTGGCCGCCGCGCGGGGCTTGGGGCTGCTTGCGGGTAGCGCCCTGTATGCCGACGTGGAGCACTACGACCGCACCAACTCCTCGTGCGTCGCTGCGGTGCGCACGTACGTCTCGGAGTGGACCCGTGTCCTGCACCGCAACGGTTACCTCGCCGGCGTCTACGTCCACCAGGACTCCGGTCTGCGTGACCTGGCGGGCAGCTACTCCTCCACCTCGTTGGCACGCCCGGATGCCGTGTGGATGGCCCGGTGGGACGACGTCGCCACCCTGACCGGTTGGCCCACGGCGGGCAACACCGTGTGGGCGGAGTGGCAGCGCGCCAAGCAGTACCGCGGCGACCACGTCGAGACCTGGGGCGGGGTGTCGCTCAACATCGACAGCGACATCATCAAGGGACCGATCGCAACGGTCGCCAAGACCTATCGCGTCACCGGCACAACCGCGCTCAACGTGCGCAGCGCACCGACGGCGAGCTCCTCGATCATCGGCCAGCTCCAGCCGAGCAGCGCGGTTGCCGTGATCTGCCAGGCACGTGGTCAGCTGGTCGGGACCACACCGGTGTGGGACCGGATCAGCAGCGGCGGATTCGTGTCCGACCGCTATGTCTCCACCCCGTCCACCACGGGATTCAGCACCGCCCTGCCGCGCTGCTCCTACCCGGGGCAGGTGAGCGTCTCCACGCCGGTCAACACCCGGTCGGGTCCAGGCACCAGCTACACCAACCTCAACCAGCCCCTGCAAGGTGGAGCGCTCGCCTACGTGGCCTGCCAGAAGCCCGGCTCGCTCGTCGGCACGACCAGAGTGTGGAACCAGCTCGTCGACGGCCGATGGGTGAGCGACTACTACGTCTCCAACAGGTCCAACACCACCTACAGCCAGCCCGTGCCGAGATGCCCATGACATTGAAATGCGCTGCCGCCGGGTCGCGTAGGTCCAGGTCCACCATCGTGCAGCTTTGTCCACTCCTGCTCTCATATGGCTGGGCGGCCTGAGCCCTTGACACTGCCCCACCGAGTGCGGGGTTCAGAGCGGAGTTTCCTCCAGCTGCCGTTTGAGGCTCTCCAGCGTGGCGGAAAGGTCCTTGCGGGCGCTCTTCCGGGCGAGCGGGGCAATCAGCCTGCCCACGCCGTGCCCTTCGAAGGCGATGCCGTATCTCAGCTGGGTGCCTGCCCCGTGGGTGTTGGGGCTCACGTCCATCGTGACGTGGGCACGCACCGGGCCGCCCAGTCCTCGGACGCCGTAGCGATGGTCCGGGCTGTACTCGGTGATCTCCCAGGTGAACGAGCGGTCAGATCCCATGACGTGCCGGACCTCGCGGCCTCGCGTTCCGACTCCGACCGCTGCCGGCTCGTCGAATGCGGCGCTCCGGACGTCGCGCTGCCACTCGGGGATGCGTGCCGGGTCGGCGATGTACTCGAATACCGCGTGCGGGCTCCTGGCGATCTCCACCGTCCCGTTGATGCTGTTGTCTTTCGTGTCCGACATGGCGTGCTCCTGACGGCGTGGCGTCGTGGACGCCTGATATTGATGCCAGTATCATTCTCCTCAATGGTGGAGAAGGCAAGGGCTCGACGGCGCTATGACGCCACGCTCCGCACGGAGCGCGCGGCGCGCACGCGGGAGCGGATCCAGGAGGCCGCTCACCGCGCGTTCCTCGAGCGCGGCTATGCCGGCGCCACCATCCCGAGCATCGCCAAGCAGGCGGGAGTCGCTGTCGAGACGGTCTACCGTGCCGCGCCCGGGAAGGCGGGACTCCTCGCCACCGTCGTCGATGCCGCGCTGGCCGGTGGGAGCGAGAATGCCGCGCTGGCGGTCGAGGCACGGCCCGGCATCCGTCGGGTGATCGAGGAGGAGGACCCGGTCCGCAAGCTGCAGCTGTACGCGGCCACCCAACCCGGCGTGTACGGCAGAGCCGCGGGGATCCTGCGCGTCCTCGACGAGGCGGCGCCGAGCACCCCCGAGCTCGCCGACCTGCGAGACGGCTATGCGGCACGCCGACTGGCGGGCATGCGGCAGCTGAGCTACCAACTGGCCGAGAGGGGAGCGCTGCGCGCCGACCTGTCGCCCGAGCGTGCAGCCGACATCCTGGTGACGGTGTGTGCGCGGGCCAACTACGACAGCCTGGTCACCGAACGAGGCTGGTCACCAACGGCCTACCGGGATTGGCTGGCGGACACCTTGGTACGCAGCCTCCTGGATCCCTGAGGTCGTGGTCGTCCTTTCCTCCGCTCCGGACCCGCATGACCGCCTGCGTGCGAGACAACCAAGCAGGTGCCGTGACGTAACCGACGCATGCCATGGGGGCTCGCAAGCGGCTGGGACGCGGGCCTTTGCGAGGGGTGCTCAGGGCCGCTCCACAAACGCGTACAGCGTGCCGACTTTGTCGTCGGCGATGAGGGCGAGGTCCATGCCGCTGACGGGGCCGAAGCGCCAATAGGTTCGTAGGGCATTGCCAACAGCGGAAGGCTCGCCCACCATCTCGAAGTGTTGACCTGGGAAGCGCTGTTGGAGTGAGTCACTGAAGGACTCCAGCTCGGCATGGCCGGTGAAGACGCCGTCGGGGTCGTAGAAGACGATGTCGTCCTGGTAGTGGGCCTCGATCGCCGCGAGGCGGATTGCCGGGTCTGTCTCGGTCCACACGGCGAGGAGTTCGGTCATGAACTGAGTGGCCTGATTTGCGCTCATGGGTGGCATCGCGTACTCCCGTCGTTCGTCAATGCGTCTGGATGGCGCACATCGGTGATGCAATCCTTCTAAACCCTATGAGGCCCGCCTCCAGGGGAAGTACATCTGCGTTCAGTCCATCGACTACCCCGCTCGCGGCGAATAGACGCAGGTGGCCCATCGCTTTGGATGCGTCGCACCCTGCGGTCTCGGTCAGGGCGTTGACGGGCTCGGCTGCCGCGGTCAGTGTGGTGTGCATGCGGCGCGGGGCGTTGTGGGAGTACATCCGCGGTGCGCTGTGGGTGCTGCCCACGATCGCGGTGGTCATGGCGCTCGGCATCGGCCTGGTGCTCTCGCAGATCGAGGTGTCCTCGACTCGCTGGTTCGTCTTCCAGGGAACCCCGGACGACGCGCGGACGCTGCTCATCGCGATCTCGAGCACCTTGGCGACCGTGATCGCTCTGGTGCTGGGCCTGACCGTTGTGGCGCTGCAGCTGGCGTCGACGCAGTTCTCTCCCCGGCTGCTGCGCAACTTCCTGCGAGACCGGATCAACCAGGTGGTGCTCAGCGTCTTTGTCGCCACGTTCACCTACAGCACGGCAGGCCTGTTCACGGTCGGGGTCTCGGCGGGACAACGGGTGGAGGACTACCCGCGGCTCGCGGTCAGCTTCGCCCTGGGGCTGCTGTTCGTCAGTCTGCTCATGCTGGTGTTCTTCGTGCACCACCTGGCGCACTCGATCCAGATCGACGAGGTCATGAGGGGCGTGGAACGCAGCACGCTGCGGGTGATCGAGCACGACCTGCCCACGCAGGGAGTGAGCGCCGATCCGGCACCGTCTCCGCCTGCGTGGGCGGTCGCGGTGCCGGCGTACCAGTCCGGTTGGGTCCAGACCATGCGTCCCGAACTGCTCCTGCCGCTGGCGCGCGAGCACGACCTGGTGGCGGTGGTGTCGACCATGGTGGGCGAGTTCGTCGTGGAAGGTGCGCCCTTGTTGTGGGTGTGGGCACCCTCCCCGCATACGAGTGCGCCGGACCCGGCGTCGTTCCGCGAGGCGCTACGCGTGGCGGTCCGTGTGGGCTACGAGCGCACCGCCGAACAGGATGTGGCCTTTGGGATGCGGCAGCTCGCCGACATCGCCGTCAAGGCACTGTCTCCGGCCATCAACGACCCGTACACGGCGATCCAGGCGCTGGAGCACCTGGGCGTTCTCCTCGCAAGGCTGGTGCGCCGCCCGCTGGGCAGCCAGCGCCTCCACGACGACGCCGGCACGACCCGGGTCGTCGTACCCGGCCGGGACCTGTCCTACTACCTCGACCTGGCCACCGGCCAGATCCGCCGCTACGGGTGCGCCGAACCCCGGGTGGACCGGGCCCTGCTACGGGTGCTGGCAACCACCGGCATGTTCTGTCACGACCCTGGCGACCGGGCGCTCATCGCGACGCACGTTCAACTCGTGGTCGAAGACGCCCAGCGGACCATTCCACAACCGGCCGACCTGGCACTGGTCCGCTCTCACGCCGCCCTCGTCCTGCAACAGCTCGATGGATCGCAGTGACGGTACCTCCGGGCAGCCCGCGGTCCGCCTCAATGCCGTAGCCGGCTGGCCATGTGACGCGCATGGCGGTGCTGTTCTGCGGATCCTGCTCGCGGCTCAGTCACTCGTCCCACCAATCCTCGCTCGCGCCCTTCGTACTCAGGGCCCAAGGCCTCGCGCACCTCATGAAGGAGCTTCCGACCCTGTGCCACCCATGCCGGGTCTCCGGGTCCCTCCGCGGGGATCTTCCACTCCTCATATTGAGCGTTCCAGACCTGAACACGTTCAGCTAAGGAGGCGGGCAGACCAAGAGACTCTGACGGGACTTCTCGCCTGTCTGCCCACAGCGGTCCCCGGTCGTACTCAGGCCAGAACTCAATGTCAGTCACCTCCCTAGCCTGCCCCTGCTGACCGACGCTCGCGTGCTCTCTCCGGATCGATGAAGGACTTACTCACCCGCCACTGCCTCCGCAGCAGCAAGGCGCTGCAGCTCGCCGCTGAGACGCACCTTCCAGGGATCCGGTACTCGGGGACTGCTTCTATCGGTAGCCCTCGTGCAGTCGAGGCACTTCCGACGCGCGGGCGTTGTGGATGTCCTTGTCTGGCCTGCGCCGAGTGAACTCTCGATCCGAGGCCAGACTTCCGCCGTTGCGGTACAGCCGTGAGGTGGACGGGCCGGTCAGGCCAGACCCAGGTCGTCCAGGACGCCGAGAAGTGCGGCCACTTTGCGGAAGGTGTTGCCGGCGCCATCGGTCGTCACGTGGTGCCCTGTGTGCTGTGCCTGTCGGGCGAAGCATCCGAGTAGGCGTACGGTCGCTACGTCGGCAAAGCGCAGCTGCGTCAGCTCCAGCTGCACCTGCACACCCTCGTCGAGGTCAAGGTCTCGCAGGCGACGTGTCAGCTGGTCGAGTGTGCACAGGTCGGCCTCGCCGTCGATTGAGACACGCAGAACCCCCGGAGCAGCCCGTATCCCCACGGAGACCCGGTCCATCTCGCCGGTGACCGCTCCCTCGGCCCGATGGGGAGGCCGGGTGGAGACTGTCAGTCCTGTAATGCCTCGGACTGTGTGAGTCACCGGTCTCCGTCCACAACGAGCGCGCCATCGTCTGCGATGGCGTCGACGAGCTCATGAACTCAAGCTAAGCGAGGGGCGTGAATTCATCGTGAACGGCCCTGAGGCGGGGCGCTTGATGGCGGCCTGGCTCGCACCCTGCTTGCCGTCGGGCGGCCGGAGTGGAAGGGGGCACCGTTGTCGGCGGCGGCACGTGCCTAAAGGGAGGGTAGGGAGTAGTACCAAGGTCCACTGAACTTGAGCGGACTGAGTCCGTAGGCTGATCTTCAGAGGAACCCCGCCGGCCCTGCACCGGTGGGGTTTTCCTTTTCAGCCGCACCTGCCCGGTCGTCCCAAGACGGATCGACTCGATGCGGTCTGGTTGTGCAAGGTGGCCGAGCGGCAGATGCTGCGGCCAAGCATCGTGCCACCGGAGCCGATCCGGGTGCTGCGGGATCTGACCCGGTACCGCGTCGACCTGATCGGTGCACGGACCGCGGAGAAGCAGCGCGTCGAGAAGCTGTTCGAAGACGCCCAGATCAAGGTCTCGGTCGTGGCTTCGGACATCTTCGGGGTCTCCGGCCGGGCGATGATGACAGCGCTGATCGCCGGCGAACGCGACCCCGAGACTCTGGCCGACCTGGCCCGCGGTCGGATGCGCAAGAAGACCACCCAGCTGCGGGAGGCGTTCGTCGGCCGGTTCAACGACCACCACGCGTTCCTGCTGACGAAGATGCTCGCCCGCATCGACCAGCTGGGCGCCGACATCGCCGACGTGGAGGAGCGCACCAGCCCACATCGCCCCTTTCGCTGAAGCGGTCGCCAGCCTCGATCAGATCCCCGCGATCGGCGTCACGGCCGCGCAGGCGATCATCGCCGAGATCGGACTGGACATGACTCGCTTCCCGACCCCCGCGCACCTGTGCTCGTGGGCCAGGTTCGCGCCAGGGATCAAGGAGTCCGCCGGGTGCAAGAAGGGCAACGGCGACACCGGAAACGGCAACCGCTACCTAGCCCGAGTCCTGGGCGAGGCTGCCGTCTCCGCCGCCCGCACCGACTCCTTCCTCGGCGAGCGCTACCGACGCATCGCCCGAAGGCGCGGAAAGAAGCGAGCGGTCGTCGCCGTCGGCCGGTCCATCCTGGTCATCATCTGGCACCTACTCAACGAGGAGAACGCCCGCTTCCACGACCTCGGCCGGACTACTACGACTCCCGCGTCAACCTCAACCGCAAGATGCGCAACCACGTCCGCGAACCCCAACACCTCGGCTACCGAGTCACCCTCGAACCCGCCGCCTGACCACCACCCGCCGCCGGCCAACTACGCGAACCGCACGTGGGCACCCTCATTTTCGGACTAGGGGTGCCGATGAGACGCACGTTCCCCGTCAGGGGGGTTGCGTCGACCGCACCATGAGCCTCGTCGAGACGACCCGATGCCGACGTCCTAATGACGACCTCGCTTCGGCCGGGCCGAACGCGGCGAACGCGGCGAACGACGCAGCCGATCCTGACTACGGCCGTTCACCATCCAACCGGGAACCGGTCCGCATGGTGTCGGTCCACATGGCGCTCTCGTTGATCGTGGCGTCCCGGAGGGACCCGGCCAACCTCTCGCGACGGGTCTTGGGATCGTCGAACGGGCTGACTTCCGCGACGTACAGGAAGGCCTGGTGTCGCAGAGTCTCGGCGGTCCCGCGGTAGGAGATCCAGTTGGGGTGGAACTGGAACATCTGCTGAGCGCCTTCCAGCACCACGATGATGCCCGCCAGCGACGCCGTGAGCGGTGCAGGAGCGGAGATGGCGGCGAGCACGGTGACCACGGCGCCGGCTGTCAGGGCCGTGAGCTTGAGGATCTGGTAGCCGAGTCGGTTCCGGGTGGCCGCCTTGTCGTACCACGCGAACACGGCGACCAGCTCCTGCCACAGGAGGTCGACCCGTTCCTCTTCGAGACGCGGCTCGGGAAGGCGTCCCTTCAGCGACTGCCAGTCCTCGGGAGCGGACGCTCGGCCAGTGGGCGCCGGATCGACTTGGTTGCTCATGCCACCGAGGGTGGCACGTTGGCCGTGCCCGGTGAAGAGCCTCCATTGACGTGATCCACTGCCCGGTGGTGCCACGAGGGATCCTGTCCCGGGAGGGCGAAGGTCATGGCGAGAGTTGTTCATCGGGGTCGATCCCCACAAGCTGTCGGCGACCATCGAGGTCATCGACGACCGCGAGCAGGTCTTGGCCACGGGCCGGTTCAGCACGGACAAGGCCGGGTATGCGGCGATGCGCAAACACGTCGCGTCCTACCCGGATCGGGTGTGGGCGGTGGAAGGCAGCAACGGCGCAGGCCGGCCGTTGGCACAACGGCTGCTGGCCGACGGTGAGCAGGTCGTGGACGTGCCAGCGAAGCTATCGGCGAGGGCGCGGTTGTTCGACACCGGGCACAACCGCAAGACCGACGCCCATGACACGCGCGCGGTTGCGGTGGTCGCGGTGCGCACCCCGGGTCTTCGGGTGCTGGCCTACGACGCGCAGCTCGAGGCGCTGCGGCTGCTGGTCGACCGCCGTGCCGAGCTGAGCCGGTCCCGGATCCAAACCGTGAACCGGGTCCACCGCCTGCTCTCGGAACTCGTTCCGGGACAGGGCAAGAAGAACATCACCACCGGTCAGGCCAAGACCATCCTGGCCTCGGTGCGGCCCCGGGATGCAGCCGGGAAGATCCGCCGCCGCCTCGCCGCCGAACAGATCGCCGACCTGGTCAGCATCGAGAAGAAGACCAAGGCCCTGACCAAAGAGCTGAAGGAGATGGTCGTGGCCTCCGGGTCGACCCTGATGGAGCTGCCCGGCGTCGGACCTGTCGTGGCCGCTCGCACCTTGGCCGACACCGGCGACGTCGCCCGGTTCGCCGACCGCAACCGCTACGCCTCGTGGACCGGCACCGCCCCCATCGAAGCCTCATCCGGGGAGGTCGTCCGCCACCGCCTATCCCGCGCGGGGAACCGGCGGATGAACCACATGATCCACATCGCCGCCACCACCCAGATCCGCCTCGACACCCCCGGGCGGGCGTACTACCGACGCAAGCTCGCCGCCGGGAAGTCCCGCCGCGAAGCGATGCGCTGCCTGAAACGGAGGATCTCCGATGCCCTGTACCGTCGGCTGCGCGCCGACGCCTCCCCTGGCGTGGACGCGGGCCCGGGAGGGCACAGCGGGGCGGCACTTCAATCCAGCGCGGCCGGCTTGCACCCGCACACCGGCACTTCGGATCAGCCACTTCCCGGACCCGCACCAACGACGCTACCCGCGGCAACGACCACACGGAAGACCACGAAGCCGAGAGCCCTCGAACCGGCCTCTTGACATCAGAGGGGTGCCGCAGAGACGCGGGGTGCAGCCCTTGCGCCCATGGGTCAGCTACTTACGGTCTCGTCAAGCTGCGAAGCCCGGGCGGGCAGACGATGCAGGGGTGACCGCCCCCTGCGTCGTCTGTCGTTGCCCCGGTTCAGGTGATGGTTCAGTGGTTCACGCGGGTTGGTCCAGGCCCGCAATGCCGAGCGCCATGGTGAGGTAGAGGCCGGTTGCGACCATGGGCAGCGAGGTCGGCTCGAAGCCGTGTGCTCCGACGCTCAACCCGTTCAGGACCAGCAGGGCGCCGGCCAGGGTGCCGGTGACCCCAGCCAGTCGCCCTCGGGCGCCGAGCTGCCCGTACTCCAGGATGGCGCCGGCGAACAGCAGCAGGGTCAGGCCCAGCAGGATGGTGAAGTACGAGTTCACGCCCCACTCCAGCCAGCGCACCGTCTCGGCGGCCGCAAAGCGGGAGGCGCGGTCCTGCGGGGGAGCGTTCACCCAGGCGTCGACAGCGTGTTTGAGGGCGACACCGTCCACGGCCATGTTTACGGCGATCAGAGCAGCGGTGGCGGCAGCCGCCGCTTCTCCCAGGCGCAGCAGGGCGGGTGCGGCGCCCACGCGCTGCAGTGCGCGTCCAAGGACGAGCAGGCCTGCGACGACCAGTGCTGCTGAGAGGAACTGAAGGTCGTGCACCCAGAGCCAGTCGGTGCTGTGCGCGTACTCGGTGAAGGCGGCGACGTGTGAGTTCGGGAGCTGGTCGCGTGGGTGCAGCAGGCCCGCGACGATGGCCGTGCCGGCGCCACCGACCAGTAGCAGGCACGCGACGCGTGAGGGGCGCGAGGAGGCAGTGCTGGCGGTTGGTCGTACCGAGGCGGTCGTGGTGGGAGTGTGCGGTCGCCGTCCCAGGTAGGCGGCCATGAGGGCGAACATGCCCAGGTGGCCCCCGGTGAGCAGCGCGTCGCCGGACAGGATGCCCAGCTGGTAGGGCCACAGCAGGACAAGGAACGGCAGGACCATCACGGCGCACATCTGAAGGATGTGGCGCCCCGCATGGCCGCGCACCCACATCCAGGCCGCCATGCCCAACGTCATGTCGGCCGCCATGGTCACCGCCATGGCGTCGGGCCGTTCGGTCGTGCCCGGCCAGAGACCGTCCCAGACGGCACCGAACAAGCCCATCCCGACGAGCATGGCCAGGGTCATCTCGAGGTAGGCGGTGATGAAGCGGGCGAGCCGCGTACGCAGGAGCCGGCGAACAGCCGCCCGAGGCGTCAGGTCCGCATCCAGGTTCTCGAAGGTGGTCATGGCGACGATGGTGGATCCCGTCGCTACCCGCGCGGAGGTGCCAGAGGTCATGGACCAGGTCACCTGTGGGACATGACCCTCACAGCAGGCCGAGGTCGCGGCCCCGCAGCGCGGCCTGGGTGCGGTCACGGACACCGAGCTTGGCCAGGACGTGGGTGACGTGGTTCTTGACCGTGCCCTCGGACAAGTAGAGGCGGTCGGCGGCCTCTCTGTTGCTGAGCCCGTCAGCCAGGGCCCGCAGCACCTCCAGCTCACGGTCGGTCAGCGGGTCGACCAGCGGCTGCCGGGGCGGCTCACTCGACAGCTCCGGCAGCTCGCTGATCCTGGCCAACACCTTCGCGGCCACCGAGGGCTGAAGGACGGACTCGCCGCGCGCTGCCGCCAGCACCGCCTCGAGCAGGCGCGGCGCGGTGGCGTCCTTGAGCAGGTACCCCACGGCGCCCGCGCGTAGGGCCGGGAAGACCTCGTCATCACCGTCGAAGGTGGTCAGGACCAATACGCGGACCTCGGGATGCTCCACACGCAACCGCTGCGTCGTGGCCACCCCGTCCAGTACGGGCATGCGCAGGTCCATGAGCACCACGTCCGGACGTAGCACGGGCACTAGCTCCAGCGCTTGGGCACCATCTGGTGCCTCGCCCACCACGTCGACCTCGCTGCGGGTGCGGAGAAGCGTGGTCAGCGCCTCGCGAAACAGTGTCTGGTCGTCGACCACGAGCACCCGTACGGGCCGGTCGGCGCTCATCCGGGTAGCTCCACGCGCACCGCCACACCCGCCCCAGGTGTCGACTCCACACGAAGTGAGCCGCCGAGACGACCGACTCGCTCACCCATGCCGACCAGCCCGAACCCACCGCCCTCAGCCCGGATGCCGCACCCGTCGTCGCGGACCTCCAGGCTCACCGCGTCCGTCAGGTACTCCAGCCGCAGCAACGCGGTATGTGCGTTCGCGTGCTTGTGGATGTTTGTCAAGCCCTCCTGAGCAGCGCGGTAGAGCGCGACCCTCACCGCAGGGTCCAGCGGGCGCTCGGGTCCTCGGACTTGGACGCTGACCGACAACGCCGGCGCCGTGCTGCCCGAAGCGAGCGTCCTCAGCTGCTCGGAAAGCGGCTCGTCGACCGCCCGCGCGTCGCGCAGGGCCACCACCGAGTCACGGACCGACCTCAACGCCTGACGGGCCTGCTCCTCGGCCTGGCTCAACAACTGGTCGGCGGCCCCCGGATCGCTGGTCAGCACCGCCCGCGCCGCCTGGATCTGCATACCGACCACCGTGAGGTGGTGCCCCAACCCGTCATGGATGTCCCGGGCCACCCGGGCCCTCTCCTTGATGGTCGCCAGCTCCTCCACCTGAGCGCTGAGCGCGCGCAACCGGGCGTTCGCCTCGGCCAGCTCCGAACGGGCGTTCTGCTCACGCAGGTGCAACGCGGCCAGGACAAACGCGAAGGAACAGGCAAGCCCGGTGCTCACCACCTGGCGAAATGCGTCCGGCATCGGCATCCCGACATGCACCAACGGCACGAGCACCGTGACGACAGCCGCCCAGGGCAGGGGTAGCAACATGACCGCCTGCACGACCACCACGACCAGCAACAGCGTGCTACCAACTCCGGCACCTGCCGCATTGAAGACCACGAACCCCAGCGCCAAGGCGACCGACACGTACGTCACCCCAGCCCGGCGTCCACGGGTCAGCGCCCACCGATAACCCGCAACCGACCACGCCACGAAGCCCGCCCCAACGACGGCGACCGGCAGCACCCACACGCCGGGAGCCACCTCGAGGAGCATCACCAGCAACGCTGCCACGGCCAGCGCCGGCAGTGCCCGGTTCACCGCACCAATGTCGCCCGCACACTGCGAGCGCGTCAACCACCACCTCGACACACGAGCCGCCGGAACCAAGGGTTGGCTTCTGGCGAAGAGACTGTGGGCGGCCCGAACATGGCCCTTGGGAACGCCTCCACCAGTGGCGCGGTTGGGAACGAGTTCGAGGGTGCTCAGACTCCTTATGTGAGTACCGGATCCTGGGCAGCATTATCAGATTCGTACCCGACGAAATTGAGACCACATGACCCGCCGCATTGTCACTGGGTCGGCGGCGGGCGCCACGTCTGGTAATGGCGCCGTCTGGCGGTGAAGGAGACGGTCTGTTCAGGGGCCCGGTCGGCTCAGATGTGCGTTCGTTCGTCGCGGTCGGGTGGTGCACATCCTCGTTCCACCCAGCGCGTCCGCTGGTGACCACGCGGGAAGCTCTGGTCGGCAGCGGTCCAGGCGAGTCCCGGTGGCGCGGCGTGAAACCGGTTTGCGACCGGCCCCCCTTGGCTCACCGCCTCGGGTCGACTCGAGTCACGGCCGCGCGAGTGGACGGCGGCGACCGTACTCCCTCCCGGGGTGCGGTCGCCGCCGTGGGTGCCGGCATTCAGGCGGTCTCAGAGGCTGCCGATTGCTGTCCCCCAGTTGGCGAGGAAGGGCGGGTAGCCGAAGGTGCCGGGGATGTATTCCGCGGCCATCCAGATCTTGCCGTCAGGGCCCGCGACCGCGGCGGAGTAGTCACCCCACCGTTCGACCCCGTTGCCACCGAACTGTGGGTAGCCCGTGAAGCCGTCGGCCGGCGCGGCGCCTGCACCGTACAGCGTGACCGGACCGGTCACGGTGCCCGTCGAGGTGAGCGACACGTAAGCGGTGGACGGGTATTGGCCCGGTCCCGCGAGAGTGAACACCATCGCGGCCCGGCTCGCCTGGGGGGTGACCCCGATCGAGGGAAACATCACCGAGTTGCGGTTCACGGCGACGTAACCCTGGCGGGTGATCGTCGCTGAGGTCGGCGACGGACGGACCACGAAGTAGGCGATGCCGGTGGTGGTGGGCCCGTTGTCTGTTTTGACGACCGTGTTCAGGCCGCTCCAGGTCCGCCCACCGCTGTAGACGACCTGCTGCATCCGGTCGTCGTTGGAGTTGAGCAGGTTGAGCTTGTTCTTGAGGCTCTGCCCGAGCGGGTAGGGCCCGGGCTTCTGCTGGACTGCTGGTGGCTGCCCGTACACCTCGCTGGTGAGCACTGTGCTTGACACGCGAACATCCGGGTGGGCAGTCGCGAGTGAGGCGGTGTTCGTGAACGCCCAGGATGCGATCCGGTTGTCGAGCTTGGCCGTGAAGTCCAAGGCCGACAGGGCGTACTCGGTGCCGTTGGCGTCGGTCGCCCACTCGGAGGCGGCCGGTGAGGTGGCCGGCTGGATGCTGTAGGCGATGCCTTCCGCTAGCGGAGTGGCAGGACTTTCGATCCTTTGCACCTTGAGCGTGCCGGCGGCGAGCGCGGCCTTGTCGAAGGCGTAGATCTGCGCGCCGTTGAACTCCGGTCCATCGATCGAGAACTCGTTGGTGCTGATGAAGAAGCCGTTGCGGTCGGCCCCGATCAGCGGCTGGTCTCCGAGACAAGGACAGCCGGGGTGTGCGGCCAGGTTTCCGCCGGTTGACCCGGTGGTGGTGTCCCTGCCGCCAGCGTTCGCGACATCGACCTGATAGAGGTACCAATCGCTGGAGTTGGGCGAGGGCGTAGCCGTCCTGCTCACCGCGATGTCGACGTAGCTTTCTCCGGTGAAGTCACCCGTCGCCGAGTCCGTGCCGAGCTCCAGCACGGTCATGTAGAACCGGCTCAGCTGGGGGTCCCAGTAGCACTTGGGGTCGGAGATGAACGGACCGAAGGGGTTCGTTGCCCCGGGAGTCCGGTCGATCTCTGCGACTTGGTTGAAGAACACGTCGTAGGACATCGGCGCGGTCCGTGCCCCACTCGTCTTGTCGTGGATCGAGAAGACGGTGTTGACGCCCTCGATGACCTGCGTCGTGCCGACACACAGTGCCTGATCGGGTGGCTCAAGGGAGAACTGGTTCCCGTTGTTCGCCGTGCGTTGGTCTGCCAGGTTCAGGCCCTCGAAGGCCTTGGCGGCGGGGTTGGAAGCGACAGGGAGCGTCGCGGGGCGCGGCACGTGGCTCGACGGCACCCGCGAAGGCGAGTTGGACCGGGAATGGGCTTCAGACCCGACCATCCCCTCCTCGCCGGGCTCGAAGGGACGCGTCTCGTTCGATGCGCCCGGCGTCCCGGTCGCGGCGAGCGCGGCCGGCTGGGCCATAATGGCGAGCCCCGCCGCGAACGCGATAGCAGCGAGCGCCGCCATCCCCCGTCGTTTCTGCTGGTCCTTCAGAGTTCGCATCACAGGTGGGCCTCCACGTCTGTGCGACACCGGCCAGCTGTTGACCGGCTGACCGGAGCGACGATGCCGCGGCCGAGCCGATGTTACGTCCGGGCTTTTCCCTTCACAAGAGGTCGAAGGAAATGCGTACGTCCCTCGTAGTCGACCCTGACCCGGTAACGACCTCGATACCGGGTGACCCCCCTCGGCAGATTCGCCGGTGCAGCCATGCGTCCTCCACGAGTCGGCTCGCTCAGGAAGTGGTCGGGCCTGGGCTACACGAACTCAACCACCATCTGGGACGACTTGTGACAGCTGTGTGACAGCCTTCCTGCCGTGTCAAGTCTAGGCATGACCAGTTGTGTCCCCACCACAGACAACGCCTGATCTGCACGTTTGCGCAGATCAGGCGGTGTATTGAGCACTGAACAGCGTGGGAGCGAACCGCAGTGGTGGAGGTGGCGGGAATCGAACCCGCGTCCACTGACGGAACACCAGGGCTTCTCCGGGTGCAGTGCGCTATGGATTTTCTCGGCCCCAGCGCTCGCACGCACACGTCCGCTGACAGGCCCAGTCGAGTAAGAGTCCCGCGCCGTCCCCCGACATGACGACGCAGCAAGATCCCTAGATGACGCTGGTTACTGAGTCAGGATCGAACTCAGGCCAACGGACTTCGGAGCTCGCTCAGGCGGCGAGGGCGAAGTCGGTGCGCTTGGAATTGGCACCTATTGGTTTGCACGGATCGTTTACGAGATAACCGTGCGTCCTCGACCCGCTTCCCCATGGCCAACCGACCAATGTCGAAACCGATCACCCCCCTGAGGGGGCCCACTCCCACGCTGTTCAGTTGTGCGACCACGCATCAGTACAACGCCGGACCGCCCCTTCAGTATGCCGCCCGGACACGCCGGCCCCAAACGGGTTGCGGGAGGGGCACGGTGAGCTAGCCGACGGTGGCTGCGGGAGGTGATGCGTCGACCGGGCCCGGCTGAAGGGGGAGCGGGCCCGGGGGCGTCGTCGGCGTGTCGGTCGGGGTGGGGGTGGGCGTCGGCGTGTCGGTCGGCGTCGGCGTCGGCGTAGGCGTGGGCGTCGGGGTGGGTGCCGGCGCTGGCGTGTGCACGACGGGCGGCGGCTGGACCCGCGGCTTGTGGGTCGGGGTGGGGGTCGGGGTGGGAGTGGGGGTCGGCGTGGGGTTCGACGCCGGGGCCGGCGGTGCCGGCGTCAGGCTCGGCGGAGCGGGGAGGGTCGGCCCGATCGGGCGAGGGCGCGGGCTCCCCCCGACGGACCAGATCTCCGGCGAGGCGATCACCACCACGGTGGGTTGGCGGACGACCACTGCGGCGCCACGGGCGGCGACTGCACCGGCCGGTGTCGCCACCGGCGAGATGGAGGGCGAGGCGGCCACGAACCGCTGGGGTGCGGCCGGGCCGCCCGCGAGCTGGGTCATCAGGAAGACAGCCAGAAGCCCGCCGCCTGCGACGCCGAGCGCCTGCAGCACGTTTCCGGTGCTTCCCATCGGTGTCCTGGGAGCGCGGTGGCGTGGGGCCCCTGCTGCCATGGTAGGAAGACTAGTCCTGTTGCGCATGAGTCAACAGCGGATCGTGGTGTTTGCGGGATCGTGCGGCGCGCGCGCCGAGATCCGCACGGAATGGCGCCGTCCCGCCACGTCGACCTCAAATCCTTCGGTGGCGGTCAGCATCTCCCGCGGCACCGGCCCACCACCGGGCTCCCAGACCCAGGCCAGTCCGACGGCGGCGCCCAGCGTGGCGCTGCTGGCGGCGCTGGTGACCTGCCCCGCCGGGCGCCCGTCGCGCAGCAGCAGCTCACCGCCCCAGAGCACCGCCGTGGGGTCGTCGACCACGAACGACGCCAGCCGTCGTGTCGGGCCGTCGGCGCGCTGCCGCTCGACCACGTCACGGCCGACGAACGGGCGGTCACCGGACAGGTCGCAGGTGAAGGTCAGCCCGGCCTCGACCGGGCTGCGGTCCGGGCCGAGCTCCGGGCCGAACGCGCGGTAGCCCTTGTCGAGGCGCAGCGCGTTGATGGCGTAGTAGCCGGCCGGCCGCAGCCCGAGGTCGGCCCCGGCGTCGACGAGCCGGTCCCACACCCCGGTGGCCAGCTCCGTGGGCACGGTGAGCTCCCAGCCCAGCTCACCGACGTAGGTCATCCGGGTGGCGCGCACGCGCGCCGGGCCGAGGTCGACCACCTGGCTCGTGGCGAACGGGAAGGCGTCCGGCCCCAGGTCGGCGCTGGTGAGCGCCGACAACAGGTGGCGCGAGCGCGGTCCCATCACGCCGAACACGGCATACGCCGTGGTGACGTCCTCGACCACCACCCGCCAGCCGGGTGCCGTGTGGCGTCGCAGCCAGTCGGCGTCACGCACCGGGGAGGCCGCGCTCGTCACCAACAGCCATTCGTCGGCGGCGACCCGGGTCGCGGTGACGTCGGCCTCGTAGCCACCGCGGGCGTTGAGAATGCCGGTGTAGACCGCCGCCCCCACGGGCTGGTCGACGTCGGCGGTGCACACCAGGTGCAGCAGGGCGAGTGCGTCGGGGCCGCGTACGCGCAGCTTGCCGAACGAGGTCTGGTCGAACAGGGCGACGGCCCCACGGGTGGCGCGCTGTTCCTCGTCGACCCAGTCGTGCCAGGGCTGGCGACCCCAGCCGTAGGTGGCCGCACGGTCGACCAGTGGGACAGCTTGTGGGGCAACGTAGTTGGGTCGCTCCCAGCCCATCTTGGACCCGAACCACGCGCCCGCGGCAGCCAGCCGGTCGTGCACCGGCGAGCAGCGGAACGGCCTGGCGGAGTCGAGCTCGCGGTTCGGCCACGGCACCGCGTAGTGCAGCCCGAGCACCTCCGAGACCCGGGCGCGCAGCCACGGGGTGCTCACATGGAAGGGCGCGAAGCGTCGGATGTCGACCAGGGCGAGGTCTTCCTCGGGGGCGCCGGTGACGACCCACCGCGCCAGCGCCTGTCCGGCACCGCCGGCCGACGCGATGCCGACGGAGTTGAACCCGGCGCCGACGAAGAAGCCGGCCACGTCGGGCGACTCCCCGAGGATGAACTGGTTGTCGGGCGTGAAGCTCTCAGGCCCGTTGTAGAACTTGCGGATGCCGGTGCGCTCGAGCACCGGCAGGCGGTGCACGGCGCTCTCCATGAGCACCGAGAAGTGCTCCCAGTCCTCGTCGAGCAGCTGGAACTCGAAGGGGTACGGGATGTCCTCGGGGGCGACCCACGGCTTCGCCTCCGGCTCGAACCCGCCGACGACCAGCCCGCCGACCTCCTCCTTGACGTACGTCCAGCCGTCCGGGTCGCGCAGGATCGGCAGGTCGCGGTGCACGCCCTCGATCTGCTCGGTGACGACGTAGAAGTGCTCGGCGGAGTGCAACGGCACCCCGACCCCGGCCATCGCGCCGACGGCCTTGGCCCACTGGCCGGCGCAGTTGACGACCACCTCGCACTCGACGTCGCCGGAGTCGGTGCGCACCCCACGGACCCGCCGCCCACCGGGCGCAGCGGGGTCGGCCACGACGTCGAACCCGGTGACGCGCACGCGTTCTCGCACGGTCACCCCGAGCTGGCGGGCGCCCTTGGCCAGCGACTGGGTGACGTCGGTGGGGTTGGCCGTGCCGTCACCGGGCAGCCAGATCGCGCCCGCGAGGTCCTCGGTGCGCAGGAGCGGGTACCGCTCCCCCGCCTGCTCCGGGGTGAGCAGCTCGCACTCCAGGTCGTAGGCGGCGGCAGTGGCCGCGGTGCGCCGCAGCGCCGTCATCCGGTCGTCGGTGCGGGCGACGATCAGCCCGCCGCACTGCCGGTAGCCGGTGCCCAGGCCGGTCTCGGCCTCGAGCCGCTGGTAGAGCTCGGCGGAGTGCTGCACGAGCCGGGTGCCGCTCTCGCTGGCCCGTAGCAACCCGACCAGCCCGGCCGCGTGCCAGGTGGTGCCGCAGGACAGGGTTCCCTGCTCGAGCAGCAGCACGTCGGTCTCACCGAGGTGGGCCAGGTGATACGCGGTCGACGCCCCGACGATGCCGCCGCCGACGACGACCACCCGGGCCCGCGTGGGCAGCGGTTCCACTGCCGACATGTTCATCGGGCGCCCGCGCGGGCGAGCAGCGCCTCGAACCGGGGGCTCCTGGCGAGCTGCTCGGCCGGCTCCAGCTTGGCGATCGACCACTCCCAGAAGTCGAACTCGAGCGGGCTGGTGCCGTCCTGGATCATCCCCCACAGGGTCCAGCCGTAGCGCGCCATCCACCCCCACAGCTCGGCCCGGGCGACGAGTGCGTCGTCGTACTGCCCGTAGTAGGCGGTGCACACAGCGGCGAGCGCCTCCTCGCCGAGCCGGGCCTCGGCCATCGCGTTGCCGAGCTCGAAGGACGGCTCGTTCATGCCGGAGTACTCGTAGTCGATGATCCGCAGGTCGCCGCCATCGTCGAGCACGTTGGCCGCCAGCAGGTCGTTGTGACAGGGCACCAGCGGCTCCGGGGAGAGTGCCAGAACCTTCTCCAGGCGGTCGGCGAACGGCTCGAGCGCGACGTAGCCGGCCGGCATCCGGAAGCCGTGCTCGCGCACGATGTCGAGGTAGCCGCGGCGCAGCGCGAACATGTCGAACCGTCCCACGAAGGCGGGGCCCGAGTGCAGCCGCAGCAGGGCGCCGGCCAGCCGGGGCAGGTTGGCGGCGACGTCGGTGTCGGTCCAGGTGCGGCCGGGCAGGAACCCGACGACCATCACCCCGCGCCCCTCGAGGTAGTCCAGGACGGATGCCCCCACCCCGGCGGCGGCTGCGGCCAGGGTGTTGACGTGCTCGGCATGCCGGTCGACCCCGAGCAGGCCGGTCTCGGGGGCCGACACCCGCACCACGACATCGAGCCCGGCGTCGGTGCGCACCCGGTAGTTGGTGTTCGTCAGGCCACCGGGCAGGGGCGTCACGTGACGCCCCTGCCCGGTGAGGACGGGGATGCCGTCGAGCAGCTGCTCGAGCTCGCGTCCCGTCACGATCGTCAGGAGACCGGGTCGTCGGTCTTCTGGTCGTGCACCTCTCCGCGGTGAGCAGTCTTGCCGTGGTGCTCCAGCGCGATCTCGTCGGCCGCGGTGACGCCCTCCGGCAGGTCGATCGTCATCTTCGGTCCCGTGAACCACTTCTTGGCCGACACGTGCCAGCCGATCCAGAGCAGCAGCAACGTGCCGCCGGTGAGGATCGGCGCGTAGTTGACGAACTTCCAGGCGAAGTCGGCGTTGCCGGGCGTACCAGCGGGGGTGAACGGCAGGATGAAGTAGATGCTCACGATGACGATCTCGGCGCAGGCGATCGGCGCCATCCACTTCCACTTGTTGCCGAGGTTCCATGAGCCCTGCTGGAACGCGTCACCGGCACGCCAGCGCAGGAAGATCGGGATCAGGAACGCCAGGTACAGGCCGATGACCGCCACCGAGACCACGGCGTAGAACGCTGTCGGCACGATGATCGGGGCCTCCGCGGTGCCGATGTTGACCTCCACCAGCGCGGGGAGCGTGATGATCGCGGCAACGACCGTCGAGATGAGCACGGCGTTCACCGGCACCTTGCGGGAGTTCAGCTTCGCCCACGTGGCGGCACCCGGCACGGCGCCGTCACGGGAGAAGGCGAACAGCATCCGGCTGGTCGAGGTCATGCAGGCCGTGGTGCAGAAGAACTGCCCGACGCTCGCGATGATCAGCACCAGGAAGGCCCAGTTCGAGCTCAGCGCCTGGTTGAAGATGACGGCGACGCCACCACCGCCGGCGGTCACCGCCTCCGGGTCCTGGACCGCGAAGAGGAACGCGAGCAGGAGGATCCAGCCACCGATGGCCGAGTAGAAGATCGAGCGCCAGATGCCCTTGGCCGCACCTTCGGCGGCGTCGTGGGTCTCCTCGGACAGGTGGGCCGAGGCGTCGAAGCCGGTGATCGTGTACTGCGTCAGCAGGAAGCCGAGCGGGAGGACGTACATCCAGTAGCCCAGTCCGCTCGTCTCTCCACCGGCCAGCCCGCCGCTGTTGTTGACCCGCATCGTGAACACGTCGGAGATGCTCATGTGCTTGTCGGGCAGGAAGACCAGGATGAGGATGATGATCGCCGCACCCACCACGTGCCACCACACCGAGACGTTGTTGAGCTTGTCCAGGATGGCGCCGCCGAAGATGTTCACGGAGGCGGTGAGGACCAGGATGACGAGGAACATCCAGAAGACGCGCTGGAGGCTGTAGCCGGCGGCCCAGGACTCGCTGAAGGTGCTGAACGACAGGTCGATGAAGGTCGCGGTGCCGTAGGCCACCGAGGCGTCGACCGCGAGCAGGCCGATCAGGTTCAGCCAGCCGGTGTAGTAGCCGGCCTTGGCGCCGCCCAGCTTGCTCGCCCACCAGTAGATGCCGCCCGAGGTCGGGTAGGCCGAGACCAGCTCGCTCATGCAGAACCCGATGATCAGGATGAAGATCGAGATCAGCGGCCAGCCGAGTGAGATGGCGATGGGGCCACCGTTGTTCCAGGCCTGGCCGAAGGTGGTGAAGCAGCCGGCCAGGATGGAGATGATCGAGAAGGAGATGGCGAAGTTGGAGAAACCCGACCATGTCCGGTTGAGCTCCTGCTTGTAGCCGAGCTCGGCGAGGCGCTTCTCGTCGTCGTTCAGTTGCACTGCCACGGTTGTGCTCCCATGGGTCCGGCCGACCTGGGGCTCGGCCGGCGTCAAGGTGGTGCGATGGGGGCGATGCTAGGGGCAACGGCGCGTAATTGGTATGGGTTAGGGCCATTAATCCCACGCCGGGCGTGGCGGCCACCGCCTTCGGATTCCGCAGCCTGAACCCGTCCGCAGGGAGGACACACTCCGCGGCCGAGTGGCCCACGTCACTAGGCTGCTCGCAACCGGCCCCCGCGCCGGGGAACGTGCCCACCCCGACCGGGAGGTCCCTCGTGTTCGCCAAGATCCTCGTCGCCAACCGTGGTGAGATCGCCGTCCGGGCCTTCCGCGCGGCCACCGAGCTCGGCGCCCGTACGGTGGCCGTCTTCCCCCACGAGGACCGCCGCTCGGAGCACCGCCTCAAGGCCGACGAGTCCTACCAGATCGGCGAGGAGGGGCACCCGGTCCGTGCCTACCTCGACCACGAGAACATCGTGCGGGTGGCCGTCGAGTGCGGTGCCGACGCCATCTACCCCGGATACGGGTTCCTCTCCGAGAACCCCCTGCTCGCCGAGGCGTGCGAGGCCAACGGCATCACCTTCATCGGCCCGCCGGCATCCGCACTGCACCTCGCCGGCAACAAGTCGCGGGCCATCACCGCGGCCCGCGAGGCCGGGCTGCCCACGCTGGACAGCGCCCCGCCCACGACCGACCTCGACGAGCTGGCCGCGGCCGCCGAGGGCATCGGCTTCCCCGTGTTCGTCAAGGCCGTCTCCGGCGGCGGCGGGCGCGGCATGCGGCGGGTCGACGACCCCTCGACGCTGCGCGAGTCGCTCGAGGCGGCCCAGCGCGAGGCGGATGCCGCGTTCGGCGACCCGACGCTGTACCTCGAGCAGGCCGTGGTCAACCCCCGGCACATCGAGGTGCAGGTGCTCGCCGACTCGACCGGCACCGTGCTGCACCTCTACGAACGCGACTGCTCGGTGCAGCGCCGCCACCAGAAGGTCGTCGAGATCGCACCGGCGCCGAACCTCCACCCCGACACCCGCGCGCAGATGTGCGCCGATGCCGTGCGCTTCGCCGAGTCGATCGGCTACCTCAACGCCGGCACCGTCGAGTTCCTGCTGGGCGAGGACGGCCGCTACGTCTTCATCGAGATGAACCCGCGGATCCAGGTCGAGCACACCGTCACCGAGGAGGTCACCGACGTCGACCTCGTGGTCGCCCAGATGCGGATCGCCTCGGGTGAGACGTTCGACGACCTGAACATGCGGCAGGAGGACATCTACGTGCGCGGGGCCGCGCTGCAGTGCCGGATCACCACCGAGGACCCCGCCAACGGCTTCCGCCCGGATGCCGGGCAGATCACCGTCTACCGCTCGGCCGGCGGGGGTGGCGTGCGCCTCGACGGCGGCACGGTGTTCGTCGGCGCCCAGGTCAGCCCCCACTTCGACTCGATGCTGGTCAAGCTCACCTGCCGCGGTCGCGACTTCCCGATGGCCGTGCGCCGGGCTCGCCGGGCCTTGGCGGAGTTCAGGATCCGCGGCGTCTCGACGAACATCCCGTTCCTCGAGGGGGTGCTCGCCGACCCGGTGTTCCAGCGGGGCGAGGCGACCACCAGCTTCATCGACGAGCGGCCCGAGCTGCTCGAGGCCCGGATGGGCGGCGACCGTGGCACCAAGCTGCTCACCTACCTCGCCGACATCACCGTCAACCAGCCGCACGGGCCCGCGACGACCTTCCTCAAGCCCCGCGCCAAGCTGCCGGTCATCGACCGCGACGCCCCGCTCCCCCCGGGCAACCGCGACCTGCTGATGCGGGTCGGGCCGGCCGAGTTCGCTCGCCAGCTGCGGGCGCGCACCGACGTGCCGGTCACCGACACCACCTTCCGCGACGCCCACCAGAGCCTGCTCGCCACCCGGATGCGCACCCGCGACCTGCTGCACGTGGCGGGCCACGTCTCGCGACTCACCCCCGAGCTGCTCTCGATGGAGGCGTGGGGCGGTGCCACCTACGACGTCGCGCTGCGCTTCCTGTCCGAGGACCCGTGGGAGCGCCTGGCCCTGCTGCGCGAGGCCATGCCGAACATCCCGCTGCAGATGCTGCTGCGCGGCCGCAACACCGTCGGCTACACGCCCTACCCCACCAAGGTCACCGACGCCTTCGTGCACGAGGCCGCCCGCACCGGGCTCGACATCTTCCGCATCTTCGACTCGCTCAACGACGTCGCGCAGATGCGGCCGGCGGTCGAGGCGGTGCTCGACACCGGCACCGCGGTCGCCGAGGTGGCCCTGTGCTACACCGGAAACCTGCTCGACCCGCGCGAGAAGCTCTACACGCTCGACTACTACCTGCGCCTCGCCGAGCAGATCGTCGACACCGGCGCCCACGTGCTCGCCATCAAGGACATGGCCGGCCTGCTGCGGGCCCCGGCCGCGACCCGGCTGGTGACGGCCCTGCGCGAGAGCTTCGACCTGCCCGTGCACCTGCACACCCACGACACCGCGGGCGGCCAGATCGGCACCCTCCTCGCCGCCATCGACGCGGGCGTGGATGCCGTCGACGCGGCCTGCTCCTCGATGTCGGGCACGACCAGCCAGCCCAGCCTGTCGGCCCTGGTCGCCGCCACCGACGGCACCGAGCGCCCCACCGGCCTCGACATCGACAAGGTCTTCTCGCTCGAGCCCTACTGGGAGGCCGTGCGCACCCTCTACAAGCCGTTCGAGTCGGGGCTGGCCTCCCCCACCGGTCGGGTCTACTTCCACGAGATCCCCGGCGGCCAGCTGTCCAACCTGCGCCAGCAGGCCATCGCCCTCGGCCTCGGCGACCGGTTCGAGGACATCGAGGACATGTACGCCGCCGCAAACCGCATCCTCGGCAACCTGGTCAAGGTCACCCCGTCGTCGAAGGTCGTCGGCGACCTCGCGCTGGCCCTGGTCGGCGCCGGCGCCGACCCCGACGACTTCGAGCAGAACCCCACGAAGTACGACATCCCCGACTCCGTGATCGGCTTCCTCGAGGGCGAGCTCGGCGACCCGCCCGGCGGCTGGCCGGAGCCCTTCCGCACCAAGGCCCTGCAGGGGCGCCACGCCAAGCCCCGCACCACCGAGCTGACGGCCGAGCAGGAGGCGGCGCTGTCGGCCGACCCGCGGCGCACCCTGAACGAGCTGCTCTTCCCCGGCCCCACCAAGGAGTTCCAGGACAGCCGCGACCGCTTCGGCAACCTGTCGGTGCTCGGCACCATCGAGTTCCTGCACGGGCTGGAGCAGGGCAGCGAGTACGAAGCCGAGATCGAGGCCGGCAAGCGCCTGCTGCTCGGCATCAGCAGCATCGGTGATGCCGACCGGCACGGCATGCGCACCGTCATGTGCACCCTGAACGGCCAGTTCCGGCCCATCCAGGTGCGCGACCGCTCGGTCACCGCCGACGTCAAGTCGGTCGAGAAGGCCGACCCGGGCCAGCCGGGCCACGTGCCGGCACCCTTCTCGGGCGTCGTCACCCCGGCCGTGGCCGAGGGTGACACCGTCGAGGCCGGCGGGGTCGTCGCGACCATCGAGGCCATGAAGATGGAGGCGAACATCACCAGCCCGGTCGGCGGCACCGTCGAGCGGCTGGCGATCAGCGGGCACCACCAGCAGGTCGAGGGTGGCGACCTCATCCTCGTGGTGTCCCCCGCCTGACCGGGGCCCCAGCGCTGCCAGAGGCTCAGGATGCTGCGCGTCCGGCGGCGCTGAAGAGCCAATGCGTTGCCGTCACAGATGGTCGGAGGCGAAAGCCCCGCGCGGGGAGCTGCCCTCGTACGGTGGTCGTTCCGGCATCGGTCAAGAAGCGGCAAGGTGCTCCGATTTCACGAGTGGACGGAGAGCGACATGGGCGCAGGCGACAAGATGGACAACATGAAGGACAAGCTGGCCGGTCAGGGCAAGGAGGCCGCCGGCAAGGCCACCGACAACGAGCGGCTCGAAGCCGAGGGCAAGGTCGACCAGTCGCAGGCCGACATCAAGCAGGCCGGCGAGAAGGTCAAGGACGCCTTCAAGAACTGACCGCGTTCGGGTCCGGAGGACCACCGTTCGAGGTGATGTCCTGGCTCCACGGGCCAGGACATCACCTCGAACCATGTGAGGGGCCACCCCCTGCCGCGTGCGGCTACCAGCTGCCGCCCGAGGACCCGCCGCCACCGCCGCCGGAGAAGCCGCCTCCCCCGCTGAAACCGCTCGAGCCCGAGGAGCCCGGCGTGGACACGAAGGTGCCGGCCGCGACGGTGGAGAAGGAGTCCATGCTCGACGCGACGTCGGAGAAGCCGCCGGTGGACCAGCTGCCGACGTACCACGTGGGGCTGGCGAGGGAGTGGCCGGCAGCGCTCGCCGCTGCGGCGACGTCCTCGAAGACCCGGGCCCAGCGGTCGGCCAGGCCGAAGACGATGGCGTAGGGCAGGAAGCGGCTGAAGACGTCCTGCGCCTCCTCCCACCGGATCTGGTTGGCCTCCGCGGTCGCGATGTAGCGCTCGAAGCCGCGCGCCTGGGCGAGGACCGCCGACCCCTGGGCGGTGCGCGCCGCCATCCGTGCGCCGAGCACGCGGATCAGGAGGCCGGCCACCACGCCGCCGACGACGAGCAGCCAGGCCGGGTTGAAGGCCAAACCGGAGTCCTGATAGAGCGCCGACAGCGGCCCGGCCCCGAAGAAGGCGAAGACCACCGACCCGGCGATCACGAAGGTGCCGAAGCCGACCCAGCCGGTGCGCTGCCGCTCGGGGCTGCGCCGGAACCACCCACGCTGCACGACCTCGTCGTACATCAGCCGCTCGACGGCATCCAAGGTCGGCTTGAAGCGGTTCTTCAGCTGGGACAGGGCAATGCGGTTGCCGCCCAAGAAGATCGAGTCGAGGAGCAGCTGCTCGTAGGGCGCGAGGGCGCCCGCGGTGGCCGGGGGCGAGGTGCGGGTGAGCACCCAGTCGTCGGCGCGGAAGACGCCCTGGTCGTCGCGCGAGATCTGCAGGTGTCCGCGCACGGCGAGGTCGACGAGCGTGGAGGTGATGTCGACGAGGTTGACCTCCTCGTCGAGGATCGTGCCGACCATGCCGGGCTGGACGCCGGGTGGCGGGGTGAACTGCACGGCCACGGTCGGTCTCGGCCCACCGACCACCACCGGCACCTGCTGGTCGACGCCGGGGGTGAGGCCCGGGGTGAGTCCGGCGTACTGCTCGTCACGGCCCCGGCTCCACACGAGCAGCCCCATCAGGGCTCCGGCCAGCAGTGGCAGCAGCAGCGCGAGACCGATCGTGAGCCAGGCCAGCGCCCGCGCCAGACCGGGGCTCACGACGGCCCCGGACCCGGCATCCGCGGACCCCTCGCGCACGTCGGGAGTGAGGTCGCCGAAGGCATTGCGCGGGTAGGAGGTGAGCACGCTCGCGCCCTGCTCGGCCGCCAGGTCGGGGACGGCGAAGGTGCTGGTCATGCCGGTGACCGCCTGGCACGGCGTGGTGGCGCCGAGGTCGCCGTAGAAGCAGGCGGCCCGGGTGGCGGCGACCGGGCCGGTCACGGTGGCCGACACCTGCTGCTGCGGGAAGCCGTTGGAGGGGTCGACCACGTTGTAGAAGAACTCGGCGGTGCCGTCGCCGATGTCGTTGACCACGTGGGCCAGCCGGTAGCGCACCACGTAGTCGGCGGTGCCGGTGACGGTCTGCGAGGGACTGCCGACGCGGATCTGCCGGTAGGCCCCGAAGTCGGAGATCGAGATGTCGGTCGGTGCCCCCGACGGCGAGGTGACCGAGACCCCGGTCAGCTCGTAGAACCGGTACTGCGTGTCGCTGTCCTGGTAGCCCGCGCGCACCTTGACGTTGCGCACGATGCCGTGTCGCTCCTCCCCCTCCGGGAAGCGCCAGCGGATGGTCTCGGTGACGACGACCGAGCCGTCGGTGTCGACCTCGAACTCGGTGAGCAGCTTGTCGGCCTGCTCCTGCGCCGGAACCCCGGCCGCGGGCGCGGCCCCTGCCGACCACGCCGCCACAGCAGCAACTGGCTGCGCTCGGGTGGGGGCGGCCAGGGCGAGCGGAACCAGCAGCAGCACCACGAGCGCGATGCCGAGGCACCAGAGCAGCCGCAGCCACGCGCGCCGGTCGGCGGCCCGTGCGCCCGGGGTGCCGGTCACTCAGTCCTCGCCGCGCCGGCGGGCGGCGATGGCGCGGTCGGCCTCGCGGTTGTCCTGGCGCTCGCGCAGGGCCTGGCGCTTGTCGTAGTTCTTCTTGCCCTTGGCCACGGCGAGCTCGACCTTCGCGCGGCCGTCCTTGAAGTAGAGCGACAGCGGCACGATGGTGTGCCCGGTCTCGCGGGTGGCGTGCAGGATCTTCTCGAGCTCGCGCCGGTGCAGCAGCAGCTTGCGGCGCCGCCGCGGCGTGTGGTTGTTCCACGTGCCGTTGCTGTACTCGGGGATGTGTACCCCCTCGAGCCACAGCTCGTCGTCACGGTCGAAGCCCGCCCAGCCGTCGACCAGCGAGGCCCGACCCATCCGCAGCGCCTTGACCTCGGTGCCCACCAGCACCAGGCCCGCCTCGTAGGTGTCCTCGATGAGGTAGTCGTGGCGGGCCTTGCGGTTGCTCGCGACGAGCTTTCGTCCGGTCTCCTTGGGCACGAGCCGAGGTTACCCGGCCGGGGCACCCATCCCTACCGAGTTGCCGCGCGCGCGGCTCACATCCACTTGCGCGGGTTGACGAAGTTGCCGTTCTCCAGCACCTCGAAGTGCAGGTGGCAGCCGGTGGAGGTGCCGGTGGTGCCGCTGTAGCCGATCAGCTGTCCGCGGGAGACGTGCCCGCCTCTGCGCACGAAGCTCGTCAGGTGGTTGTAGGTGCTGGCCAGCCCGACGCCGCGCACCAGGCCGTGGTCGATGACGATGCGGTTGCCGTAGCCACCGCCCCAGCCGGCGCTGATGATGTCGCCGGGCGCCGCCGCGTGCACCGGTGTGCCACAGGGGGCGCCGAAGTCGCGACCGGTGTGCAGCTTCCACCGGTGGTAGATCGGGTGGAAGCGCATCCCGAACTCGGAGGTGGTCGGCGCGTTGACGGGGAAGCTCAGGAACCCGTTGCTGCGGGTGACGACCCCGCCACCACCGCTCCCCTTGCTGCCGCCGGTGCTGCGGTGCTTCTTGGCCGCGGCACTGCGGGCGGCCGCGGCACTGCGGGCGGCCGCGGCGCGGCGGGCGGCCGCGGCGCGGCGGCGCTGCTCGGCGGCTCGCTGCACGAGGATCTTGTGCAGGCGGGCCTGCTCGGCCTCCATCGAGGCGAGTCGCTGCTGCTCGGTCGCCAGCTTGCCGGCGACGGTCGTGGCCTGCGAGGCCTGCTGGGCAGCGAGCGCGTCGAGGTCCTGCTTGGCCTTGGCCGCGGCGTCCCGCGCGCTCTGCGCCCGCACGAAGGCGGCCTGGGCCTGCTTCTTCTTCTGCGCGGAGTCGGCCCGCAGTGCGGAGAGATGGTCCTCCAGCGCCGTGAGGCTGGCCCGCTCCGTCGCGAGCCGGTCCATCGTCTCGCTCTGCACGTCCATCACCGTGTCGACCAGGGCGATCCGGTCGGCGAACTGCTGCGGGTCGCTGCTCGACAGGGCCATGTCGAGCTGCCCGAAGCCCTGCTCCTGGTAGATCTGGGCGGCGAACTGGGCCACCCGGGTGCGGCTGCTCTTCACCTTCTTCGTCGTCGACGTCAGCTTGTCCTGGGCCTTCTTCTCGCTGGCCTGCGCGGCCTCGAGCTCCTGGGCGGCGACGGCGTTGGCCCGGTCAGCGGTCGCGGCGGCGTTCTGGGCCTTCTCCAGCACGGTGCGCGCGGCGGGCAGCTTGTCCTGGGTGCCCCGCAGCGCCGTGTAGGCGGCCGCCAGGTCGGCGCTGGTCTCGTCGAGCTGGTTCTTGAGCGCCTCGACCTGGGCGTCGACCTTGCGCTTGTCCTTGCCGGGGTCGGAGCCGCTCGGCACCGCGTCGGCGGACGTCGACGCCATCGCGAGCGCGCACACCAGGGCCGCCAGGATCGCGATCCAGCGGCGCACGGGGCGCGCTTCAGCCCGGGCAGGTAGTCCCATGATCACCATTGGTAACACGTTTCACACGGCGTAGCGAACAACCCGGCGAAGAAATATCGCGGACCGTCCTCAGCGAACTCCCAGCCGGGCCCTCAGACACGGAGGTACCGGCGCAGGGTCACCACGCTGGTGAGCACGGCGATGGCCGTGACACCGAGCAGCATCCACGGGGCGAGGATCCACACGTCGGAGACCCCGATGAACGCCTGGCTCAGGGCGATCTGGATGACTCCCTCCTCGAAGACGTAGTTGGTCAGGGCGACCAGGAGCCCCACGGCGAGCAGCACCCCCACTCCCGAGACGATCACCATCTCGGTGAGGAACGGCATCCGGATGGTCCAGTTCGAGGCGCCGACCAGGCGCATGATGCCGATCTCGCGGCGCCGGATGAAGGCCGCCTGCCGGATCGTGGTAGCCATCAGCAGCGCCGCGCAGGCCGCCATCAAGGCGGCCAGGGCCACGGCGAAGATGGTGATCCACCGGATGATGGTGAAGAACTTGCTGAGCACCTTCTCCTGGTCCTGCACGGTCGCCACCCCCGGGGCGCCCTCGAACTGCTGGGTCACCACCTGGTACTTCGTGGGGTCGTTCAGCTGCACGCGCAGGCTCTGCGGGATGTCGCCCACCTGCACGTTGCCGGCGATCGGGCTGTTGCGGAACTGCTGCTTGAACCGGTCGTAGGCCTCCTTCTCGGACTCGAAGAAGACCTGCTTGACCTCCGGCAGGGCCTTGAGCTGGCTCTGGATGGCGGCCTTCTGCGCGTCGGTGACGGCGGTGTTCTCGCAGTTCGGCTGGCGCGAGTCGGCGGTGCAGAGGTAGATCGACACCTGGATGCGGTCGTACCAGTAGCCCTTCATGGTGTCGGCCTGGCGCTGGGCGAGCAGGCCCAGCCCGAGCAGGAACATCGAGACCATGGTGACCAGGACCACCGAGATGGCCATCGACACGTTGCGGCGCAGCCCGGAGCCGACCTCGGAGAACAGGAATCGTGCCTGCACGGGTCAGACCTCCACGGCCGGGTCGTAGGTGGCGTCCTGCTCGTCGCGCACGACCCGCCCGTCGTCGAGCTGGATGACGCGCCGCCGCAGGTCGTTGACGATGTCGTGGTCGTGCGTGGCCATGACGATCGTGGTGCCGGTGCGGTTGATCCGGTCGAGCAGCCGCACGATGTCGAGGCTGATCGCCTGGTCGAGGTTTCCGGTCGGCTCGTCACAGAGCAGGATCTGCGGCCGGTTGACCACGGCGCGGGCGATGGCCACGCGCTGCTGCTCACCGCCCGACAGCTGGTGCGGGAAGCGCTTCTCCTTGCCCGCCAGGCCCACGGTCTCGAGCGTCTCGGGCACCAGCTGGCGGATGACGTGCCCGGGCTTGCCGATGACCTGCAGCGCGTAGGCGACGTTCTCGTGCACCGTCTTGTTCGGCAGCAGCCGGAAGTCCTGGAAGACGGCCCCCATCTCGCGGCGCAGCCGCGGCACCTGGCGGGCAGGCATCGTGCCGAGGTCGTGGCCGGCGACCAGGACGGTCCCCTCGGTGGCGGCCTCCTCGCGCAGGGCGAGGCGCAGCATCGTCGACTTTCCGGAGCCCGAGGGACCCACGACGAAGACGAACTCGCCGCGGTCGATGTCGACGGTCACGTCGTCCAGCGCCGGACGTGAGGACCGTGGGTAGATCTTGGTGACGTTCTCGAAACGGATCATGCGGGGAGATGGCCTCACGGGAGGTCGGGGAGGAGGGCACACCGGGCCCCGAAGGGGCGGCTCGTTTCGAGGATAGGTCGGGAACCTGCGGATGCCGGTCAGTTGCCCAATCTCGGCGGGTCAACTCTGGCGCCGTCCGGCATCCGGACCGCCGTCCGAAATCCGGACCCACGACGTCGTCAGAGGGCGCAGGTGTTCAGCAGGTCCCCCGCCGGGCGAGGGTAGGTGCGATCCGCCGGCGGCTGGATGCCCTGCTCGACCCAGTCGGTGAGCACGCCGAACGCCGTGCGGGCGCACGGCAGCAGGGGGCGCAGCCGGTCTGGGAAGGCCCCGTAGAGCCCGTCGGTGTGGGTGCCGTCGGCGATCCGGTAGTAGCGGTGCCGCTCCCCCGCGCCCTGGGCGTCGATGAGCCGGTCGTAGACGTCGGAGTCGGTGGCGATCGGCAGCAGCGTGTCGAGGGTGCCGTGGATCGTGACGAGCGGCTTGCCGATCCTGCCGGTGAGCTCGATGGACCGCACGGCGTCCGTGACCGCCTCCGGACGTGAGGCGTAGTCGTAGTCGGCGTCGCAGTGGGGCGTGCCAGCGGCGCAGAAGGGGACGCCGGCCTTGAGGTCACCGTCCCAAGCGGGGTCGACCTCCTCGCGGTACCAGCGCTGGGTCACGTCCCAGTAGACCGAGTAGTGGAACGGCCACAGGAACTCGGACCCCTGCGCGAACCCGGCGCCGATCATCGCGTCGTGCGCCGCCTGGTCACCGGTCGCGGCGTACGCCGGGTAGTTCTTCAGCGCGGTGGGCAGGTAGGTGAACAGGTTCGGGCCGTCGGCGCGGAACAGCGTTCCCTCCCAGTCGAGCCCGCCGTCGTAGAGGTCGGGGCGGTTCTCCAGCTGCCAGCGGGTGAGGTAGCCGCCGTTGGAGATACCGGCCATGTACATCCGGTCGGGGCGGTCGGCCCGCACCTTGGTCACGGTGTCGCGGGTGGCGACGGCGAGCTCGGTCACCCGCTGGTGCCACTCGCGGATCGAGCCGCCGGGTGTCGAGCCGTCGTCCCAGAAGCTCGCCCCCATGTTGCCCTTGTCGGTGCTCGCGAAGGCGTAGCCCTGCGCGAGTACCCAGTCGCCGATGACGAGGTCGTTGGCGTACTGCCCGCGCACCCCCGGCGCCCCCGTGATGACGACCTTGCCGTTCCAGGCGTCCGGGATGCGGATCACGAACTGGCTGTCGTGGTTCCAGCCGTGGTTGGTGTTGGTGCTCGAGGTGTCCGGGAAGTAGCCGTCGACCTGGATGCCGGGTACACCACTCGGCGTGACCGTGCCGGCGGCATGCAGACCCGCCCAGTCGGCCGGGTTGGTGTGCCCGCTCTGCACCGTGCCGGTGGTGGTGAGGTCGTCCAGGCAGGCGGTCTCGGTGCGCTCGGCGCCCTTGACGACGACCTTGTCGATGCGGGCGCAGTGGCCGGCGGCGGGCTTGTCGGCCCCGGCCGGGGCGGCACCGAGGGCTGCACCGGCGGCGAGGACGAGGGCCGCGACGGCGGCGCTGGCGAGGGAGCGGGCGCGACGCTGCGCCGGGCGGGTCTGGTCCATGGCGCCCAGCCTCGGCGGGGCGCTGACCTGCGGCAATGTGACCGCGCCACACTTCACGACGGCTGCCGTGGGCCCACCCCACCCCGGGGTTGGGTGCTCCGGTGGCTGCCCGGGCGACCACCTCAGCACCCGACTCGACGGCTCGTGCAGTTGGGTGCTCAGGTGGCTGCCCTGGCCGCCGTCTCAGCACCCAACGGTGGGTCAGGCGAGCGTCGGGAGGCCCTCGGCGCCGACGGCCAGCACGTCGCGGAAGGTCGCGGCGACCATCGCCGCCGCGCGCTCGGCCTCGGCGCGCGGCAGGAAGGGGCCCTGCGGCACGTCGTCGGGCCAGAACCGCACGTAGTCCTCGCCGTCCAGGGTCGTCGGGTGGTGCCACCCCAGCGCGACCAGCGCGGCATCCTCGTCGGGGGCCAGCGGGAAGTGGGCGCCGATCAGCTCGGCGCCGACGCAGTGGCCACGCAGGAAGTCCTCGACCCGCACCAGGCGCACCCAGGGGGTGACGACCTCGTGCCGGGCCGGGATGAAGCCGCCCAGCCGCGCCTTGCGCAGCCGGACCGGGCGGCCACTGGCGGCCGGGCCGGTGACGGTCAGCGACGCCTGGTCCGCCAGGCCGGTGAGCGCGTCGGCGAGGCTGGCCGCCCACGCGGCCCACGCCCCGGCATCCGGGGTCGTGGTGTTCGACGGGGGCTGCTCGGCCACGGCTCAGGCCTTCGCGGCGGCGGCCGCCTTGTCCTGGCCGATCTGCCACCGGATGCCGGCCTCGATGAACCCGTCGATGTCGCCGTCGAAGACCCCCGAGGTGTTGCCCACCTCGAAGCCGGTGCGCAGGTCCTTGACCATCTGGTAGGGGTGCAGCACGTAGGAGCGCATCTGCTCGCCCCAGCTGGCCTTGACGTCGCCGGCGAGCTCCTTGCGCTCGGCGGCCTCCTCGGCCTTCTTGAGCAGCAGCAGCCGCGACTGCATGACCCGCAGGGCGGCGGCGCGGTTCTGGATCTGGCTCTTCTCGTTCTGCATCGACACCACGGTGCCGGTGGGCAGGTGGGTCATCCGCACCGCCGAGTCGGTGGTGTTGACCGACTGTCCGCCGGGACCGCTGGAGCGGAACACGTCGATCTTGAGGTCGTTCTCGGGGATCTCGATGGTGTCGGTCTGCTCGATGAGGGGCACGACCTCGACCGCGGCGAAGCTGGTCTGCCGGCGGCCCTGGTTGTCGAACGGGCTGATCCGCACCAGGCGGTGGGTGCCCCCCTCGACGCTGAGGTTGCCGTAGGCGTAGGGCACGTCGACCTCGAAGGTGGCCGACTTCAGCCCGGCCTCCTCCGCGTAGGAGGTGTCGAGCACCTTGACCGGGTAGTGGTGGCGCTCGGCCCAGCGCAGGTACATGCGCATCAGCATCTCGGCGAAGTCCGCGGCATCCACCCCACCGGCGCCGGCCCGGATGGTGACCACTGCGGCCCGCTCGTCGTACTCCCCCGCGAGCAGGGTGCGCACCTCGAGCTCACCGACGGCCTTGCGCACGACGACCAGCTCGCGCTCGGCCTCGAGCAGGGTCTCGGCGTCGTTCTCCTCCTGGCCCATCTCGACCAGCGCCTCGAGGTCGTCGATGCGGGTGTCCATGCCGGTGACCCGGTCGTGCTCGGCCTTGGCGCGGGACAGCCCGGAGGTGACGACCTGCGCCTTCTCCTGGTCGTCCCACAGGTTCGGGTCGGATGCCTGCTTCTCGAAGTCGGCGATGGTCGCCTCGAGCCTGGTCAGGTCGGTCACCTCACGCACGGACGCCATGGTCGTGCGGAGGTCCTTGATCTCCTGGGAGAAGTCGACAGCCACGAGAGTCAAGCCTACGGCAGGCGCGGGCGCGCCCACTCTCAGCCGAGCAGGGCCAGCGCCGCGAGGGCGCAGAAGGCGCCACCCGAGGCCCGCCTCCCCCAGCGCTGCACCGACGAGGGGATGCCGCGGCGCGCCGCCCGACCGGCCAGCACGGCGTACCCGCCGTCGACAAGCACCGCGAGGGCGACCGCGCAGCCGCCGAGCAGCGCCGACTGCCCCGGGACCGACCCGGCGCGGGCATCGACGAACTGGGGTAGGACGGCGACGAAGAACAGCACCGTCTTGGGGTTGAGCAGGTCGACGAGCAGGCCCCCGAGGTAGACGCCGGCCAGCCCGCGGGCCGGGCCGGGGGCTGCGGTCGAGTGCGAAGGGTCGCCGCGTTGGGCCAGCAGGCGGATGCCGAGCCACGCCAGGTAGGCGGCGCCGCCCACCTGGAGCACGCGCAGCAGCGTGTCGGAGGCCGCGACCAGGCCCGAGACCCCCAGGCATGCCGCGGCGACGTGGAGGGCGAGGCCGGACTCCAGCCCCAGCACCGCGCAGGCGGCGGCGGCCGGGCCCGACCGCAGCCGCTGGGTCACGGCGTAGAGCACCGACGGGCCCGGCACCGCCATGACCACGCAGGTCACGCCGAGGAAGGCGAGCAGCCGGGAGTCCATGGTGTGAGGAAGCGGTGTGACCCCCGCCAGATACCTCGGTGGCGGCACCGGTTGCGACCTCACCCGGTCGAGGTGACGACCCGGCGCTGGTGCGGGGCGAGAGTTGGAGCGCCCGGCGGTCCGACCCGAGCCGGCCCACGAAGGACCGCTTCACCACCACGCCTGACGGCGAGCCCGGGGGGCCAGCCTGTTGCGGCAGGGCCGCGACGCCACCGGCCTGCGCGACTGGTATGCCGTGCGCGACGCCAGACGCGTTCCGGGAGAACCCTGTACGTGCGCCGGAGGGCTACCGTTCGGCGCGTGCCACGGGGCACTGACGAGCTAGTCGCCGACGCGCTGGTCGCTGGCGAGGTCATCGGTGATGGCCCGCGCGCTGCGGCTCTGCTGCTCGAGCATGCCGGTCCGCGAGGCCAGCACCGAGGACCCGCGCTGCAGCACCTGCTGGAGCCGGACCGCCTCGCGCCGGCCCAGGTCCGACAGGGCGTCGAGCAGCTCGGCGAGCCCCCACGCGTCATCGCGGCGCTGCTCCAGCCGCTGCGCCTGCGCCCGGCTGAGGTCGGCCCAGGCATCGAGCCGCTCGAGGGTGTCCTCCCCGACCAGCTCGTGGCCGTCGAGCAGCGACGCCGCAACGATGCGGCTGGCCTGCTCGGTGAGGTGGTCGACCGCACGCAGGTGGTAGACCGCTCCCGTCCCGGCCGCGTCGAGCGCGTCGAGGGCGCGGCGCGAGGCGTCCTGCTGCTCGGTGAGGGCCTGCACGCTGCGGATGGCGGCCTCAAGCTCCAGGCGGGCCGAGCGGGCCGCTTCCTCCACCTCGAGCAGGGCCGTGCCCGCGACGTCCCCGATGCCGAGGAGCGCCTCGACCCGCTCGTCCCGCGCCGACGCGGAACGTCGCGGGGGCACGTCCCGGGCCGACTGGCTCCGGGAAGCCGCCAGGTCCTCGCCGTCGCGCACCCGCACCACCTCCGGGAGGAAGAGTAGTGGTGCGACCGGGGCAGTGGAGAGGAGGGACTCAGCCCGGAAGGTCCGCAAGGGCGTCGAGGATGACGTCGAAGCGCAGGGCGTGCTCGGGGTAGCCCGGGCCGACCGAGTCGCTGATGTCCACGACCCGCGACAGGGGGCTCAACCGCCGGATGCCGGCCAGGCACTTCTGGTCGGTGGTCTCGACCACCACGACGTCCGGGTGCGTGCTCAGCGCCTGCCTCGCCGCACCCGCGTCGGAGGACCGCACGGCGGAGGCCTCGACACCCAGACCCTCGAGCCGGGCCGCCAGCCCCTGCCCCAGCAGGTCGTGGCTGAAGATCACGAGGACCGTCCCCTGCCGCGCCATGACTTGCCTCCTCAGCCCGAAGCCGACGAGACCACGGTAGGACCGCGGCCGCGCGCGCGGCATCCGGCGAAGGGCACACAAACGGTACTGGTGCGCCTGTGCCTGCTGCGTGGCGGGGTCAGCGGGGGTCGTCGGCCCCCGGCGACCCGAGGCCCTGGCGGATGACGTAGGCAGCGGCCTGGATCCGGTTGTCCAGGTGCAGCTTCTCGAGGGCGTTGTGCACGTGGTTCTTCACCGTGCCCTCGGTGATGACGAGCCGCTTGGCGATCTCCTTGTTGCTCAGGCCCACGGCCACCAACCGGAGGATCTCCAGCTCGCGCGGTGTCACCACCGACCGGGCCTGCTCCGGGGACGGCGAGGTGACCTTCTGCGCACCGCCGTCGCGGATCTCGCGGAGCAGCCGGCCCGCGACCGCCGGCGAGATGGGGGTCTCGTTGCGCATGACCGAGCGGATCATGTCGTGCAGCTGCTCGGGGCGCAGGTCCTTGAGCAGGTAGCCGTGCGCGCCGTTGCGCAGGGCGTCCATGACGTGGTCCTCGACGTCCGAGACGGTCAGCATGATGACCTTGACGTCCATCACCTGCTCGCGGATGAGCCGCACGGCCTCGACGCCGTTCATCACCGGCATGTCGACGTCGAGGATCACGAGGTCGGGGTGCAGCTCACCGGCCATCTCGACCCCCACCAGGCCGTTCTCCGCCTCGCCGACGACCTCCATGTCGGGCTGGCTGGCGAGCAGCGCGGCGATCGCGCCGCGGAAGAGCGGTTGGTCGTCGACGAGCAGGATGCGGATCGGCTCGCTCATCCGGTGGACCTCGTGCTGAAGGAGGGGTGCGGCCGTTCGGGGACGCTGGCCATGACCGTGGTGCCGCTCCCGGGTGCCGACTCGACCTGAACGGTGCCACCGAGCAGGGCCGCCCGGTCGCGCATGGTGAACAGGCCGTAGCCGTCCTGCGAGCCGGCCGTCACCTCGGGGTCGAAGCCCACGCCGTCGTCAGCCACGACGAAACACGTCGACGTGTCGTCGCCCCGGATGCTGACCACCACCGAGTGCGCCGAGGCGTGCTTGCGCACGTTGGTCAGTGCCTCCTGGACGATGCGGATGACGTGCACCTCGGCGCGCGGCGAGAGCGCCACGTCGTGGCCGACCTCGTTGTCGAGCCGGGCGCTGATGCCGTTCTGGGTCGAGTAGGCCTCGAGGTAGGCCCGCAGGTTGTCCTCGAGGCTGCGGTCGGCATGGCGGTTGGCGTCGCGCAGGCCCAGGATCGTCTCGCGCACGTCGCGGTAGGCCTCGACGCAGATGTCGGCGAGAGCCTCGACCTCGGCCACGACCGCGTCGTCGGCCAGGGTGCCGACGCCGGTCTCCAGGGCGCGCAGCCGCAGGTGCACGGCCCCGAGCACCTGCGCCAGGCTGTCGTGCATCTCGCGCGCGATGCGGGTGCGCTCGCTGAGCACGGCCCGCTGCCGCGCGCCCTCGCGCATCTGGGCCCCCGAGAGCGCGATCCCGACCAGGCTGGCCAGGGTGCCGAGGAAGCCACGGTCGCGGTCGGTGAACGCGGCCCCACCCGCGCGGGCCACCCACAGCTCACCGAGGTGCCCGGCGCCGCCGGTGACCTCGCGGCTCGCGGTGTGTGCCCACTCGCGCTCGTCGACCGCTGCGATGGTGAATGTGCCCTCGCCGTCGCCCGGCGCAAGCGGGGTCGGCAGCCCGAACGACACGACGGTCGCCCCGTCCGCGCGCTGGGCCGGCGCCTGGTCCCCCGACTCGAAGCGGATGGTGCGGGTCGTCTCCGGGGACACGGTGACGACGGCGGCATCCGCTCGCAGGAGTGCGGCGGCATGGCGCACGACCGCCTCGAGCACCGGCGTGGTGGGCTCCTGGTTCGAGACCCGCAGGAGGACGTCGTAGAAGGCGTGGCCCTCCATCTTGCGGCGTTCGAGGTCGCCCACGGCGCCGGCCAGCTGGATGGCGCACGCGATCTGGGTGGTGAGGCTGGACAGCGCGGCACCGCCGATGCGGTCGGTGGGGTCGGCGTCGACGGGGTACCACAACCCCAGCCGCCCGACCACCGCGGACCCTTGCGCCAAGGGCACCTCGAGGCTCGGGCTCCCCGTGTCGACCCGGGAGCCGGACAGGGCCAGCGTGCGGGACTGGGTGTCGGCGCGCGGCAGCCCGGACGACTCGAGCACCTGGATGCGAGCCTGACGGGCCCCGGAGGTGGGCAGCAGCGCCCTGAGCGCGCTGTCGACGATGGCCGGGACGGTCGACTGGCCCTGGATCGCGCCGGCGACGGCGTTCGCAGCCGTGAGGTCGCGGTTCTGGCGGAGCACCTGGCGCTCGGTCTGGTCGATGAGCCGGAACATGAAGGCCGCGAACAGGACGATGCCGACCACGACCACGGCCAGCCCGGCGAAGTGCCAGACCTCGAAGACGCCGGGCGACCACACGCCGCTCTGCTCGAGCTGCCACCGGACCACCTCGAGCGCGATCGCGAACCCGACGGGCAGGAGGATGCCGATGGCCCGGAGCCGTCGGTTGACCAGCCTTGCGCTGGGCGCGGGATCGACGGGGCGCTGCGGGTCGGGCCGCTCGGCCATGGCGGCCGCAGACCGGGAGTGCGCGCTCTCGGCGCCTTCCGAGCCCGTCACGTCACTCGCGCTGATCTGTCCGCTCCTTTGCCGGCGCCTTCCGGCGCGGTGTCCACGACAGAGTGTAGTGGTGCCGCTGTCGGCGCCACCCGGACGGCGGGTGTGCCCGCACGAGGGGACCGGGTCACGGCTCTACCCGATATCTACCCTGCGGCGGATAGGCCTCGGTGGCCCGCCCACCCACGATGGACGTGGAGGAGGTTCGTCCTCCACGGCAGGGATGCCGTGACACCGCCAAAGGAACGGGTGAGGTACCTGTGGCACACACCATGAGCCCCTATCGGCTCGATACAGCGGATCCGTCCGACCGCACGGTGGCCCTGTTGTTGCGCATCGGAGCCGCGGTCCTGGCCGTCGGGCTGGTGGCCTTCGGGCTGCTGTACTACAACGACCAGCACGTGGCGGCCGCGCCCTCCATCGTCGAACGGCAGGTCGCGCTCACCGAGGCAGCGGTGCGCAAGAACCCGAACGACCTGCAGGCCCGGTTGCAGCTGGGCGAGATCTACGGGCAGGCCGCGCGCTACGGCGACGCGGTCAAGCAGTTCGACCAGGTGCTCAAGGTCGCCCCCGGGAGCAAGGACGCACTGCTCGGCAAGGGCTTCGTGCTGATGACCCAGGGACAGCTCGACAAGGCCGTCGCTCCCCTCACCCAGATCACCAAGGCGATGCGAAAGGGCGAGTTCGCTGGGGCGGATGCCCAGCTCGGTGCGGCGTACTACTACCTGGGCACCATCGCGGTGAAGCAGCACAAGCCGGACGTCGCGCTGAGCCACCTCGGCCACGCGCTCAAGATCGAGCCGACCGACTCCGACGCGATGTACCAGGTGGGCCTGGCCCAGCTGCAGAAGGGCGCCGAGGTCGAGGCCATCGCGACCTTCCGCAACGCCCTGCGCTTCGTACCGACCGGCTGGTGCGAGCCCTACCAGCAGATGCAGGCGGCGTATGCCGCGATGAAGCAGCCCGCGCTCGCGACCTACGCCTCCGCGATGGCCGGCTTCTGCGGCGGCAAGGTCGGCGAGGCGAAGACCCAGCTCACCGCGCTCACCTCGGGGCCTGCTGCTGCCGACGCGATGCTCGGGCTCGGCCTCATCGCGGAGACCGCCAACGACACCAAGGCGGCCGGCACCTGGTACCAGAAGGTGCTGGCGAAGGACCCCAAGAACATGGCCGCCATCTCTGCGCTGGCCGCCATCGGCGTCAAGCCGGCCGCGCCACACGCCACGGCGAAGAAGAAGTGAGGGGTGACGTGCGATGAGTGAGAACCAGTCCAGCACCGACCTGCTCGACCTGCTCGACGACATGTCGGCACCCCCGGCACCGCCCGAGCCCGTCGCGCCCGTCGACGGCGGCGACCACCGCAAGCGGCGGCGGATCATCCTCGCGGTCGTCGTCGCGCTGCTCGTCCTCCTCGTGGGTGTCTTCACCTGGTACCTCCTGAACCGCAAGCCGCTCACCGAGCTGCCCGGGCTCAGCGACGCGCACGTCCCCACCTACAAGACGTCGGTCTACGACGTCGTCCGGCCGCTCGGCGTCGCCGTCTCGCCGGACGGGGAGCGGCTCTACGCCACCCAGTCCGGAGCCACCCCGACGACGTTCGTTTTCGACCGCGACGGCGTCAAGGTCGGCGAGCTGCTGCCCCCCGCCAAGCCGGCGACGCTGCACGTGCCCGTGTACGTCGCGGTCGACCCCACCAACGGTGACGTCTACGTCGGCGACCGGGCCGCCGGCAAGGTCTACGTCTACGACGGCACCGGCAAGTACCTCTCGACGTTCGCACCGAAGGGCAAGGGCGTGGAGCGCATCTCGCCGCTCGGGCTCGCGGTCGGCCCGGACGGCACCGTCTACGTCGCCGACGTGCTCAGCGCCAAGCCGGTCGACCACCGGATCCTGGTGTTCGCCCACGACGGCACGCTGCGCAGCGTGCTGGGCAAGGGCGAGCTCAACTATCCCAACGCCATCGTCGTCGGGCCGAACGGCGGCATCTACGTCAGCGACAGCAACAACGGTCGCGTCGTGGCCATCGACCGGGCGGGCAAGGTCTCGACCCTCGTCGCCCGCGGCGTCGGCGACGGCGACCTGGGCCTGCCCCGTGGCCTGGCGGTCGACGACCAGAACCGGATGTTCGTCGCCGACACGACCGACCACATGGTGCGGCTGTTCACGCTCGGCGCCTCGCCGACCGACCACCCCGAGTACGTGGCGTCCTTCGGCGACGAGGGGCACGACGACGGCAAGTTCACCTTCCCCAACGGCGTCGCCACGGACACCCGTGGTCGCGTCTACGTCGCCGACCGGGAGAACAACCGCATCGAGGTGTGGGGGTACTGATGACCGGGTCCCGGTCCCACAGAAGTGGCCTGACGGAGGTGCGGCGACCTGGTCGCCGGGCCGGCGTTCCGGTTCACCGCAAGGAAATTCACCGCACAACAACAGGAGTACACAACTTCACAGCTCAGATTGGAACGCGACAATGAGAACGCACAAGAAGGTACGGCCGAGGCTGGTAGCGCTGGTCGCTGCTGCCGGAGCCGCGTTCTTCCTCGGGGCGATGCCGGCATATGCCGACAACGGCCCCCACGTGTCCACCGCCACGAACACGCCGACGACCGGCGTCAAGATCACCGATGCCGGCCAGGGGCGTTGCGCCTCGTGCCACCGGGCCCACACGGCTCGGGCGGCTTACCTCCTCAACGCCACGAGCGAGGAAAGCCTGTGCTACTCGTGTCACGGTGACGGTGGAACCGGTGCAACGACGGACGTGCAGAGTGGGTTGGGTTACGACGCCGCATCACACACGACGTACCCCGACGGCAAGACCACCCTGACCGTCAACCGTGGCACCACGGTGGCCGGCGCCCTGCGTGGCGGCGGCTTCCAGAAGGCAGCACTCGGTACGGGATCAGCAACCAAGGAGATCTACTTCAACACCACGCGAAACGAGTACAGCTCGCGTGCCCAGTTGGTCCCCCCGTTGACGACCCCCGAGGACACCACCTCCAACCACCTCGGTGGCGTGGGCATCATGTGGGGCAACGGGCCCCTCACCTCGACGGCGAACGCCGGCAAGGACATGAGCACCACCACGAACACCAAGCTCGAGTGCACGGCCTGCCACGACCCGCACGGCAACGGCCAGTACCGCATCCTGCGGCCTGTGCCGTCCGACTCGGGCTACACGACGGTGCTGGCGGGTCAGACCACGCCCGGCATCGTCATCAAGGACACGGCCAACAAGGTCTACACGACGACCAACTACTGGATCGCCGGTGACCCCAACGCCGTGGCCGACACCGCAACGAGGACCATCCTCGGGGCAACCTCCATCACCAACCCGACCCCCCTGGCCAAGGCGCTCAGCAGCACCGCCCCGGACGTCAGCTCGTTCCAGGCGAACGTCGCCGCATGGTGCACCACGTGCCACACGCGGTACCTGGCGCCGTCGAACAGCTACAAGACCAACTCGGGTGACGCAGTCTTCACGTACCGGCACACCGGTGACAACGTCGGCGGCGACGCCGCGGCGAACCGGAACTGCATCCAGTGCCACGTGGCACACGGTACGAACGCGAAGATGCCGAACTCGAGCGTGGCCTGGCCCAACGGCACCACTCCCAGCTCCGACAGCCGTCTGCTCCGTGTGGACGACCGCGGTACCTGCGTGATGTGCCACAACGTCTGACCCCGGTGTAGTCAACCGAGCCAGACCCGTCTGTGGGTTGCAGGCGGCCTCTCACCCAGGCCGCCTGCGGCTCCGGACGACGAGCAACGACGAGCGAGTGGAGCACCGACGATGACGCAGGAGCGCCGCAGCACACCACGTGCCTCGTGGTTCGCCGGCCGACCGGTCCACGTTCTCGCCGCCGCTGCCGTCCTCCTCACCGCTGCCGCCATCGCCGTGGGCCAGTCCTTCGGCCTCCAGGCGGCCGTCCCCGCACCGACCCCCGCCGTCCCTGCGGCCACCCCCCACGCCACGAGCGCCCCAGCGACGCAACGAGCAGCCGGCCAGCAGGCCGCGGTCCAGCAAGCCGCTCTCCAGCAAGCCGCGGTCCAGCGGGTCGCCGCCACCGACGTGAGCACACCGTCGAGCAGCGCGACCCCGACCCCGATGAGCACCGACACCCCGGCTCCCCCGCCGACCCCGACCCCGGCGCCGAGCCCCACCCCGGCTCCCACATCCTCGGCCGCGAGCCCCACCCCGGCTCCCACGTCCTCGGCCGCGAGCCCGGTCCCGGCGCCCTCCCCCTCGGCACCCGCCCCGCTCCCGACGTCGTCGTCCGCACCGGTGGCCATGTCCCCCGGGCTGTTCGGCGGGCCGGCCGCCCTCGCCACGCTCGGCGCGCCGGGATCCGCACCGACCTACCTACCGGCCGGTCAGCCCCTCGCCGACCTGCTGCCCTTCCAGACCTTCCGGATCACGGTGCAGCTCGCCAACGGCGGCCCCGGTGACGTAGCCGTGGCGCCCCGGCTGGAGTACCGGCTCGCCGGCGCCAGCGACTTCCTCGTCGTCCCCGATGACGCCGTCCCGGGCGCGCCCCTGCACGCTGCGGAGGAGTGGGTGAAGGCCAACGGCGGCACCCAGACAGCTCCCGAGAGCACCACCACCACCCCCGACGAGGCCCGGCTCGCAGCTCCCGACGGGGCGGCCCAGGCCGAGGGACACCGGCTCAGCGGGGCCGAGGCCGCGCCCCGGTACACCGTGCAGGCCGGCACCGTGACCGAGCAGGAGTTCACCGTCACCTTCTCGATCGACGCGCCGTACGGGGCGACCTACGAGCTGCGGGTCACCGATGGCGGCGTCGCGATCGCCGGAGCCGACCCGGTGAGCGTGACCGTCGCCGACCCACCGCCGGTGCTCCAGAGCCCGGGGCAGCAGCAGGGCTCCCCGAGCGGGAGCACGCCGGCCAGCGCCACGGCCAGCACTTCCAGCACGCAGCCCGCCTACCGCCTGGTGTCACAGCCCGCCGCCACCACCACCGTCGTCACGAGCACCGCACCAGCGGTCGCGGCACCGGCCGCCGACCTCGTCGGCACGATGGCCGCGGCATTCGTCCCCGACCCCACGGCGCAGGCCATGCTGGCCGACGCCGCGACCGTCAGCCCGTCCTACGTCGTGACGGTCGGACCGGTCGGGCCGAACGGGCCCGCGACGATCCACGACCCCTACTCCTCGACGACGAGCGGGCAGTGCAGCAAGTGCCACCTGGCGCACACGGCGAAGTCCGGCGCGCTGGTGAAGGCGCCGTCGACCACCGCGCAGTGCTACACCTGCCACGCCGACGGCGGTGTCGGCGGTGCCGCTGACGTCAAGGCGCAGTACACCCTCGGCCAGCCCGCGAACGACCCCACCACGCGCTCGTACTGGTCGCACGACACCGCGGACGCCACCGACCACACGCTCGACTCCGTCAACGAGTTCGAGGCCCGGCTCAGCCGGCACAGCCAGTGCACCGACTGCCACAACCCGCACGGGTCGACCGACGCACCCCCGACCATGACCGCCACCGGCTGGACCGCCCCGGGCACCCTGGCCAACGTCTCCGGCGTCGCGGTCGCCAACGGGGCCGCCGGCACCGCTCCGGCCTACACCTGGCTGGACGGCACCGTCGCACCGGTCACGGCCGAGTACCAGCTCTGCTTCAAGTGCCACTCCGGCTTCACCACCCTGCCGGCCGACGTGCCCGGCAAGCCGTCGCAGAACGTCACCGACCTCGGCGTGGCGCTCAACCCGGCCAACGCCTCCTTCCACCCGATCGAGGCTCCCGGCCGCAACCAGACGCAGAAGCTCGCGGACAGCCTCGCCGGGACGTCCCCGTACAAGCTGTGGAACTTCAGCACCGGCGACACCGTGCGCTGCGTCAGCTGCCACTCGAGCAACACGACCGGCACGTCCAGCAACCCGGCCCTGAACGCCCCGGACGCGACCAGCACCGTGCACGCGTCCACCAACCGCGGCAATCCTCACCCGCCCGTACGAGAACCGCGTGCTGTCCGCAGCCGGCGCCTTCTACGACAACCAGGGCTCCGCCCTGTGCCTGACCTGCCACATGGAGACCCCCTTCATGAACCGGCAGCGTCCGGCGGCGGCGGAGGGCACCAACTTCGTGCTCCACGGCCTGCACATGTCGGGGATCAGCGACAAGGGCAGCGGTGGGCTCGACATCGACACCCCCGGGGCCGGCCAGGGCAACGCGCGCTGCGCGGAGTGCCACTTCGACAGCCACGGGACGACCACGCAGCCGACCACCCAGAAGCTGACCGGCGAGGGACTGGTGGTCTTCGGCCCCGACGTCCTGCCGAGCAAGTCGATGGGCGGCGTGCCCACGTTCACCAAGACCGCGACGACCGCGACGTGCACGCTCACCTGCCACGGCAAGGACCACCAGGAGGCCAGGTACACCCCGGCCGCGCCGGCCTCTATCGGGAATGTGCCTGTCGGCGGATAGTTCCGCAAATCGCTCAAAACGATACTGAAATCGGCACCAAGGAACACCGACCAATGCCGATGATCGAGGAGCGAACCCCATGTCCCCAGTACGGGAAGCGACCACCACGGGAACCACGTCTGACCCGGTCGTGAGCAGGGTGGGACTGCTCGCCCGGTTCGGTCTCGACGCCGCCGCGGACGACCAGGAGGTCGAGACCACGTACGACCGGATCGGCGACTTCCTGGACCAGGCCCCCATCGACATCCGCGGCTGGGCGGACCGTCGCCAGCAGGAGGCGGACCGCATCTTCTCCCTCCTCACCGGCCCGGAGTCCGAGCTCGTCCCGCCGGCCCGCACGTCTGCACCTGCCGCCGCCGGGGTTCCCGCCCCGGCCGCCGCGCCGACCGGCAGCTCGACCAACCGCCTGCTCATCGGCATCATCGCCGTGCTCGCCACGGTCGGTGTGGTCTTCGGCGTCTACTGGATGGGGCGCCCGAGCGTGCCGGACGTCGGCTCGGCCGCGAGCGCGAGCTCGGCTGCCACGCCCAGCGCCGCCCCCACGCTCGACCAGGCCCAGCTGGCCACGCTGACCGCGAAGGTCACGGCCAACCCCAAGGACACCGCCTCGCTGCAGAAGATCACCGACCTGTACTTCAGCGCCAACGACTGGACCAACGCGAAGGCGGCGGCGCAGAAGGTGCTGGCGGTCGACCCGAACAACGAGCAGGGCCAGATCAGCCTGGGCGCCGCCTCCTACAACGGTGGCGACACGAAAGCGGCGGAGGCCGCCTGGAAGGCCGGCATCAAGGCCCACCCCAACAACGCCGAGATGCACTACGACCTGGGCTTCCTCTACATGACGACCGGCCGCAACGACGAGATGAAGACCGAGTGGGCCAAGGTCGTCGCGATCGACCCGAACAGCGAGCTGGCCAAGACCGTGCAGTCGCAGGTCGGCTCCGTGACGAAGCCCTCGGCCTCGCCCACCAAGTGACCTCGACCCCCATCCACGACGACCGGAAGCGCGGCTGACATGAACGGCAACATCACCCTGGCAGTGGCCTTCGCGGCCGGCCTGGTGTCGTTCGCCTCACCGTGCTGCCTGCCGCTGGTGCCGGTCTACGTCGGCTTCATCGTCGGCGGCACCGGGGACACCGCACAGCCCACCCGCAGCGTCGCCTTCCGGCAGGCCCTGGCCTTCGTCATCGGCTTCACGGTCGTGTTCGTGGCGCTGTGGGCCTCCATCGGCCTGGTCGGCTACGCCCTGCGCGACCACGTCAGCCTGCTTCGCCAGGTCGGCGGCGCCATCCTCGTCGTCATGGGCCTGCACGTGGCCGGCCTGATCTCACTCCCGGTCCTGGGCCGGCAGGCGGGCGCCGGCGCCAACATGGGCCGGCTCGTGCAGCGCCGCCCGGACGGCACCGTGATCGAGCAGGCGCCCCGGATGGGCCGCTCGGCGCTCTTCGGAGTGGTGTTCGCGGCCGGCTGGACCCCCTGCATCGGCCCGATCCTCAGCGGCATCATCGGCCTGGCCTCGCTGCGGTCCGACCTCGGCCAGGGCACCGTCCTGCTCCTCGCCTACGCGCTTGGTCTCGGCATCCCCTTCATCCTCGTGGCCCTCGGCGCGGACAGCCTGCGCCACCGCCTCACCTGGTTCGCCCGGCACGACGCGGTCGTCTCCCTGGCCACCGGCTCGATGCTCGTCGTCGTCGGCTTCCTGATGATCACGAACCTGCTCATGCGGCTCTCCCAGTTCTTCCCGACCATCCCCGTCTGAAAGAGGCATCGCGATGACGACCACCGTGAGGGGCCGCGAGGACATCACCTCGCACGTGCCCGGACACGTCGACCACGAGCACGGCGTCGACGTCCTCGACGGGAGTGAGCAGGACGGCCACGGCCACCACCACGCCCACCCGCTGCGCAAGATCTGGCTCTTCCTCATCTCGATGCGCACCGGGCTGTGGATCATCCTCACCCTCGGCGTGCTCACCCTCCTGGGCACCCTGCTCATGCAGGTCGAGCCCGAGGTGCGGGCCGACGCCGCCGCGTACCAGCAGTGGCTGGCCGGAACCCCGACCCAGCGCTACGGCGGCTGGACCACCATCCTCGACAAGCTCGGCCTGTTCCACGTCTTCTCGACCTGGTACTTCATGGGCCTGTTCGCGCTGCTCAGCGTGAGCATCCTGGCCTGCTCCGTCAACCGGGCCCCCCGGCTGTGGCGGGTGGCCACCAAGCCGCGCACCACGATGAGCGACGTCTTCTACGACCACGCACCGCTGCGGGCGACGATCGACCTGCCCGTGGACAGCACAACCGCGACCGAGCAGGTGCGGGCAGCACTGCGTACCAAGCACTTCCGGATCGTCGACGCCAAGGCCGACACGGGCACGGCGCTGTATGCCGACCGCTTCCGCTGGGGCCCGTTCGGCACCGTCATCGCCCACCTCAGCCTCATCCTCGTCATGCTCGGCTTCGTCGTCAGCGCCAGCACGGGCTTCCGCGACAAGAGCTTCATCGCCCCGGTCGGCGTGCCGGTCAGCGTCGGCCACGGCACCGGCCTGACGGTGGAGGCCAAGTCGTTCACCGACTCCTACTACGACAACGGCGCCCCCAAGGACTACGTCTCCGACCTGGTCCTCACCAAGGACGGCCAGCAGGTCGCGCGCCACGACACCCGGGTGAACTCGCCGCTGATCTACGACGGCACCTGGTTCCACCAGTCGTCGTTCGGCAACGGAGCCGACGTCACGGTCAAGGACGGCGACACCACGGTCTTCTCCGGGCTGGTCCCCCTGCAGTGGCAGTCCGACGACGGCCAGCAGAGCATCGGTCAGCTGACCATCCCCGCCCGCGGCATCACCGTCTACGTCGTCGAGGCCGCCTCCGGCCAGGTGCTCAAGGACCTGCCCGCCGGCTCCGCCCAGCTCGAGGTGCACAAGGCCGGCGTCAACGACCCGCTCGGCGCACCGGTCATCAGCCAGGGCCAGTCCTCCGTCGTCGACGGGCTCACCTACACCTACCAGCGCAACCGCCAGTACACCGGGCTGACCGTCAAGCAGGACAGCGGCTCCTGGGTCGTGGGCCTGGGTGCGGCGTTGCTGATCCTGGGCTGCTACCTCGTGTTCTTCATGCCGCACCGCCGCCTGTGGGTGCGGGTCCGCGACAACGCCGACGGCACCTCTCGGGTGCGGCTCGGTGCCCCCCTCAAGCGGGATCCCGGCTTCGAGCCGGTCTTCCAGGACCTCGTGTCCACCATCACCCGGCCTGACGCACCCGTCGGCCAGACCTCCCAGGAGTGACAGGCATGCTCACCTACTCCCAGTTCGCGTTCGTCGCGGCACTCATCTCCACCGTCCTCGCGATCATCGCCTACGCGTGGGCCATGAGCGCGGGCCACCGCGCGGCAGCCGGCGCCACCCAGCGCAAGGTGCTCGTCACGGCATCCGGTGACGACCTGCTCGACGACCTCGACGACCTGCCCGGTGGGCTGGGGTCGCAGGACACCGTGGCCCGTGACACCGCCGTCTCGGCGGCGACGCTGGCCCGGTACGGCACGCGCCTGACCTGGCTCGCCCTCGGCTTCCTCACCGTGGCCCTCGGCCTGCGGATGGTGGCCACCGGCCACGGCCCGTTCGTGACCCAGTACGAGTTCGCCACCTCGCTCGCCTGGGGCATGCTCGCGTCCTACTGCTACTTCGAGTGGCGCTACCACGCACGCACGCTGGCCCTGTTCATCCTGCCGATGACGGCGATCGCCCTCCTCTACGCCGGCGCCCAGAACACCCAGGTCGACCCGCTGGTGCCGGCGCTGCAGAACAGCCTGCTGCTCACCATCCACATCATCGTGGCGATCTTCGCCTACGGCGCCTTCGCGATCTCCTTCGCCGCCGCCGCCCTGACGCTGTGGACCCCGCAGCGCTGGAAGCACCTGGTGCCCAAGGAGGAGGTGCTCGACCGGCTCGGCTACCGCGCGGTCGTCATCGGCTTCCCGCTCGACACCATGGTGCTCGTGCTCGGCGCCGTCTGGGCCGAGATCGCCTGGGGCAGCTACTGGAGCTGGGACCCCAAGGAGACCGCCTCGCTCGTCACCTGGCTGATCTACGGCGGCTACCTGCACGCTCGCGTCGCCCGCGGCTGGACCGGCCGCCGCGCCGCCTGGCTGCTCGTCATCGGCTTCGCCAGCGTCGTGCTGACCTTCGTCGGCAACGCCTTCTTCGGCGGGCTGCACAGCTACACCTGATCGACCCGGTGACCGGCACAGCAGGGCAGACCCACGCCTGAAGGGAAGCGCACCACCCATGGACGACGACGACCTGTTCGACGACGACCTCCTTGCCGAGCCTGCCCTGGCATCACCGGTGCGCACGGCCCGGGCGGCGCCGGTGCCGGTGGCGCACGTCGAGGGCGTGGACGTGCTCGCCGAGCCCCGGGTCGGGTCCCGGGTGGCGGGCAGCGGGTCGGCCGACGAGGGGGCGGCCGGGCCGCGTGACCTGCGCGAGCGGATCCGTTCGAGCCGGTTCGGCACGGTGGCCGTGCTCCTCGTGACAGCCGCACTGGTCGCGGGCGGCGCCTGGCTCATCAACGGCCGGAAAGCGGATGCCGCGAACGCCTCCGGCACCACGGTCGTCTCCTTGCCCGGCCAGTCGACGGTACCGCCGCCGAAGGTCGGCGCGGCCGCGCAGAACTTCACGCTGACCACCGTCGACGGCACAACGGTCACGCTGGACCAGTACCGCGGCAAGCCGGTGTGGCTCGTCTTCGGCGCCAGCTGGTGCGCCGCCTGCCAGGCCGAGATCGCCGACGTACAGGCCGCCTCCGAGAAGTACGGCAAGGACGGTCTCGTGGTGCTCGGGGTCAACATCAACGAGGGTCAGGATGCCGTGCGCAGCTACGCGTCCCGGGTCGGCATCACGTTCCCGGTCGGTGCCGACGACCAGTCCGCGATCGCGGACGCCTACCGCGTCTCCGCCATCCCGGCGCACTTCTTCCTCGACCGCAACCAGGTCCTGCGCGAGATCCGCCAGGGCGGGGTGTCCACCGACAGCATCGCCACGTCGGTCGATCGCGCGATGAAGCCATGAGCACCTCCGGCGACGACCCCGGCATCCTCGGCGACGACCCCGGCATCCTCGGCGGCGACCCCGGCATCCTCGGCGACGCCCCCGCCCACGACACCGCCCCCGAGGCCGGCACCGCCGTTCCCGAGGAGGACGGCGGCACCGCGTCCGTGGCGGAGCCCACGGGGGGGTTCTGGGCCCGCTGGAAGGCGCGGCTGTTCAAGGCGCTCCCCAGCAGCCCGGCCGGCATCATGGGGCTCGTCGGAGGCGTGCTGCTCCTCGGCGTCCTCGGCACGATCGGGGGCGTGCATCTCGTGGAGTACTCCGAGAGCGCGGCCTTCTGCACCACCTGCCACACGATGAACCCCCAGAAGAAGGCCTTCGCGATCAGCTCCCACCGGGACGTCGCCTGCGGCGAGTGCCACGTCGACCCCGGCGTGGTCGGCTTCGTCAAGGCCAAGCTGGCGGGCACGAGGGAGCTCTACGCACTCGTGACGAGCACGTACCCCACGCCGATCCCGCCGATCGAGCACGACAAGCTGCCGCCGACGTCGCACACCTGCGAGAAGTGCCACACCAAGTCGGTGCTCGCCGTGCCCGGTCAGCCGAGCCGGCTGCACGTGCGGGCCTCCTTCGAACGCGACGAGTCGAACACCCGCAACGACCTCGCGGTGCTGATCCGTCCCGCCAACGCCGACGGCCCGGACCCGCTGTCCTCGCACTGGCACGTGCTGCAGGACGTCACGTACACCACTGCGGACGAGCAGCAGCGGGTCATCGACAGCGTCCAGTTCACGGACCAGAAGACCGGTGAGATCGAGCAGTACATCTCCGAGGGACAGGTGCGCGAGTCCGTCAACGCCGGCGCCGACCTCGCCCGGCTGACGGCCACCCAGAAGACGCGCACCATGGACTGCCTCGACTGCCACAACCGGGTCGGGCACGACTCGCCGACGGCTGACCGGGCCGTCGACCTGGCCATGTCCGAGGGCAAGATCAGCCCGAGCCTGCCCTACGTCAAGCGCAACGCCGTCGACCTGCTCACCCGCCGCTACGACACCGACGAGCAGGGCCGGGCGGCCATCAGCAAGCTCTCCTCGTTCTACGAGACGAAGTACCCGCTCGTGGCGAAGGACCAGGCCAAGGACATCGCGGCCGCGACCGGCAGCATCACCGCGATCTTCGACCAGACGGTCACCTCGCGGATGAACGTGCGCAGCGGCACCTATGCGACCAACCTGGGCCACCAGAGCTCCAACGGCTGCTTCCGGTGCCACGACGGCGCGCACTACAAGGTCGTCAAGGGCCAGCTGACCAAGGAGACCATCCCGTCGACCTGCGAGACCTGCCACACCGCACCGCAGGGCTCCACGACGGTCGCCAACGTGCCACTCGGCGCCCGGCCGACCGACCACCAGGACCCGCTGTGGGTGTTCGACCACCGGGTCGTCGCCGGCACCACCTCGGCCAACCCGGCCACCTGCGGCGTCTGCCACCAGACCAGCTACTGCGAGAACTGCCACACGAGCGGCGCGATCAACGTGAGCCACGACGAGATGCTCTACAACCACGCGAAGTCGGTCACCGCCGCCGGCGGCACGCAGGCCTGCGCGGTCTGCCACCAGCAGGCCTACTGCGAGGAGTGCCACAAGGACAACGTGCTGCCCAGGACGAACGCGCACCTCCCGGCAGGAGGAAGCTGATGGTGACCGGCCCGCACCCGTACGCCGAGGACCGTGAGGTCTGGCTCGGGGTGCACGAGGCGAGCGCCATGCTCGGCGTGTCGCCCGCGACGCTGCGGCGCTGGAGCGTGGCCGGCAAGATCGTCACGTTCACCACCCCGGGTGGCCACCGCCGCTACGCCCGCTCGACGCTCGAGCACCTGCTGCCGGATGCCGCGAGCACCGAGCCGTCGATCGCGGCGCTGGGTGGCTCGACGGACAAGGTCGTCGACATCCTGCGGGCCAGCATCTCCACCGCCTGCCCGGACGTGTCCTGGCTGGACGGGGCCGACGAGCAGACCCGCGTGGTGCTGGCGCTGGGTGGCCGCACCCTGGTCGACGGGGTGCTGGGCTACGTCGACGGCACCACGCGCCGGGAGCGGGAGGCCGCCCTGGCCCCGGCCCTGCAGGCGGCGTCGCTGCACGGCCGGCTCGCGCGACGGCGTGGCGGGAACCTCGGCGAGAGCGTGGCGGCGTTCCAGCGCTGCTGCAGCCTGCTGCTGGACGTGCTCGGCGAGCTCGCGTGCCGGCACGGCCTGGCCACGCCGGCCACCACCCGGATGCTGGCCCGCGCCAACGACGCGGCCGACCGGCTCGTCGTGGCACTGGTACTCGCCCACGCCGAGGCTCCCGAGGTCGCGAGCCGCTGAGCAGGTGTTCCTGCCGGTCCTGCCGGTCCTGCGGTCCTGCCGGTCCGGTCAGCCGGCGAGGTCGGACCGGGCCCGGGACTCGACCCGGATCGTCACGCTGAGCCCGAGCTCGCGCAACGCCGTGCCGACCATCGGCAGCTGCGCCTCGCCGACGACGACCACCACGGCGGTTCGACCGTCGGGGGTGCCGGTGCCCGGCGCGAGCCGCCATTGCGAGATGCTGCCGGGGCGGGGGCGCGCACCGAGGTAGGCGGCCGCCCGCTCCTGCACCGAGGCGTTGCTCAGCGGCACCGACTCCCCCACTCCACGTGCGTAGGCCGCGTCATCGAGGGCGTTGGCCGCGCTGAGGGCGGCACCGTCGGCGACGTCGAGCAACCGCATGCGCGACAGGTGCGCGGAGGTGACGGCCACCGCCCCGGCGACCAGGAGCATCGCGATGAGCGAGAGCCCGAGGATGAACAGGCTGATGGACCCGCGCTCGTCGCGCCGGCCTCGGTCGGTCACGCCGCTGCGGTGTGTCACGGGAGCCCCCGGAACCGGTCGACCGTGGACAGGTGGGTGGCGCTGACCGGCACCGACAGCGGGATGACGTGGCGGACGAACGACGGCACCAGGGGCAGCGGCACGCGGACAGTCGCGGAGGTGACGACCTGGCCGTCCGGGCGGAGGCACGGGGTGCCGTCGCAGGTGATCGTCACACGGCCGGAGTCCTCGAACGCGTGGTCGGCGAAGGCGACCCGAGCGGCCGCCTGCGCCCGGCCCGTCGCTGCCCCCTCGGCATCGGCCGTGACGAAGGCCCGACCCGCCTCGCGCGCCGCCTGGCTCACGGCATACGACCCGGCCTGTACCCGCGCCAGCATCATGACGAGGTAGACGAGCGGGATGAGCAGCAGCACGCCGAGCACGACGAACTCGACGACGGCGCTGCCACGCTCGTCGAGCGCCGTGCGCCGGGGCCGCGTCACTGCGCCTCCAGGAAGGCGCGCCCGACGACGTCGAGCCGGTCGTCGGGGCCGAGCAGCCCGAGCACCGGGACCGGAGCGACGACTCGCACCTCGACGACGCGAACTCCCTCGACGACCGTCTGGCGGCTGCTGACGTGGCGGGCGTAGCGCGAAGAGAGCGACTCACTGATCAGACGCCTGGGTGCGTGACACGCCCTGTCCGGGAACGGCATCCGCTCGGGCTCCCAACCGGGCACCCTCGGAGGCGCAGGAGATGAGCGTGTTGCGGGTGTGCAGGGCCAGCCCGAGCTGGAACACCGCGAGGAACAACCCGACCACCAGCACGGACACCATCGTGAAGTCGGCGACGGCCGCGCCCCGCTCGTCGTGCGCCCACCGCATCGGGCGGGCTCAGCCCTTCACCGAGGACAGGGCGCTCTGGAACATGGCGACGAGCTGGCCCTTCGCGACGATCCACAGGGCGGTGACCAGCCCGGCGGTCATCAGGGTGATGAGCACCCAGCCGGGCACGTCACCGCGCTCGGCGCGTCGGGCGGCCCGGCTGATCTGGCGGTCGGCCAGCAGGTGGGCGCGCAGGGGCAGGGTGCGGATGATCGACATCGGTCGGTCCTTCCTGGTCAGAGGGTGAAGCGGAAGAAGGTGAACCCGGGGAAGACGGCGAACAGCACCGTCACCGGGAGGATCAGGAAGACGACCGGGACCATCATGGCGATCTCCTTGCGGCCGCCGGCCTCCATGAGCGCTCGGCGCCCCTCCTCGCGGACGTCCTGGGCCTGGGCCCGCAGGACGTCGGCGAGGGGGGTGCCGCGCTGCACGGCGATGACGACCCCGTCGACGAAGCGGCGCAGGCTGGCCAGGCCGGTGCGGTCGGCCAGCCCCTGGAGCGCAGTCGGCAGGTTGGCCCCGGCGCGGGCGTCGGCCAGGCACCGCCGCAGCTCACCGGCGAGCTCGCCGTGCGAGAGCCGGCAGACCCGGTCCAGGGCCCCGACCGCTCCCTCACCGGCGCCGACGGCCAGGGCGAGCAGCTCGGCGACGGTGGGGAACTCGGTGAGCATCCGCGCCTCGCGGCGGGCCGCGCGGCGGGACAGCAGGTAGTCGGCGCCGGTGACACCCACGCCCAGCCCGATCGCGGTGAGCATCACGACGGTGACCACGCCGGCGTCGCGCAGCACCAGCGCCAGGACTCCGGCAGCGGCGCCGACCACCGCTCCCGAGAGCACCCCAGAGCACCTGCTCGGCCCGGAACCGGTCGACGTCGGCCGCCAGCCCGGCCCGCAGCTGGCGGCGGCGCACCGAGTCGGCCCCGCCCATGACGCGCTCGACGACGGCGCCGAGGTCGCGGATGACGGGGCCCGCCACGACGCCGAGTGCCCCACCCGCAGGGCGACCGTCGTCGAGCAGGCGCGACGGTCTCGGGGTGTCGCGCAGGTAGGGCAGGACGCGTCCGGCGAGCCCGGCCCGTCGGTGGCGGGGCAGGCCCAGCCAGACCAGCGCGAGGCCCAGCCCCATCACGAAGCCGAGCAGCGCGCCGCTGCGGGCCAGGCCGCTCACCGCAGCACCCGCTCGTCCTCGGGAAGCCGGCCGATGCGCACCATCGCCCAGTAGGCCAGCGCGGTGAGGACACCACCGACGAGCAGCACCCCCGCACCGGCGGCGCTGGAGTAGGCCGCCACCGACTCGGGGTTCGTCGACAGCATGGCGAGCACGGCCCAGGGCGCGGCCACGGCGAGCCTGGCCGCGTTGACCGTCCACGACTGCCGGGTCTCGAGCTCGGCGCGCGTGCGGGCGTCCTCGCGCAGGAAGCCCGACAGGGTGCGCAGGAGGTGGCCCAGGTCGGTGCCGCCCACCTCTCGGGCGATCCGCAGGCTCTCGACGAGGCGGTCGCCCACCGGGTCGCTCAGCCGCTCCTTGAGGCGGTCGAGCGAGTCGTGGAAGCGTCCGCTCAGCCGGTAGTCGTCGGCGAACGCCCGGAACGGCTCGCGCAGCTCCTCCGGCCCCCTGGTGCCGAGCTGCGAGAGCGCCTCGGGCAGCGCCATCCCCGCGCGCACCCCCGAGGTGATGTTGTCGACGGCATCCGGCCACAGGTCGCGCAGCCGGGCGCGGCGGCGCCGGGCGCGGGCCCGGACGACCGCCAGCGGGAGGTAGGCGGCCATCGCGGCGAAGCAGGCGGCGATCGGCAGCACGCCGACGGTGGCCTGCACCAGCGCGAGCACCAGGAGCGACGCCACGACGCTCGCGGTGAGCAGGGTCCGCACGGACAGCCCCGCGAACCCCGCCTGCACGATCTCGTCGCCCAGCCGGTCGATGGGACCCGGCCTGTGGGCGCGCGGCGGCGGTCGCTCCGAGGGCACCCAGCAGCTCCACCAGACGAGGAACAGGCCGATGCCCAGGAGCAGCCCGAGGAGCAGGCCGGTCACGCTGCGGCACCCTGGGCGAGCAGTGCGGACAGGTCGTAGCCGGCCCGCTCGAAGCGGTCGACGTGCGGGGGGAACCCGTCGGCCCGCACCAAGGCGCCACCACGCCGGACGAACAGGTCGGCGATCTCGACGACGTCGCCCTCCACGCGCCCGGGGACAGCGGCGACCTCACGGACCGTGCGCCGCCCGTCGCGCTCGAGCGCGGCGTGGACGACGATGTCGATCGAGGCGGCGACGGTCGGGACGACGAAGCGCCCGGACACATTCTCGCCGGCGAGCAGGGGGAGCGTGCACATCTTCGTGACGGCCTCGCGGGCACTGTTGGCGTGGATGGTGCACATGCCCGGCAAACCCGAGTTCAGCGCGATGAGCAGGTCGAGGCTCTCGGCCTGGCGCACCTCGCCGACGACGATCCGCGAGGGCCGCATCCGCAGCGCCTCCTTCACCAGCCGACGCAGGGGGATCTCGCCGGTGCCCTCGAGGGAGGGCTGGCGGCACTGCATGGCCGCGACGTCGCGGTGCGGGATGCGCAGCTCGAAGACCTCCTCGCAGGTGACGATGCGTTCGCGCGCCGGCACCGCGGAGGCGAGGCAGTTGAGCAGGGTCGTCTTTCCCGCCTGGGTGCCGCCGGCGACCAGGACGTTGAGCCCGGAGGCGACGGACGCCTCGAGGAAGCGGGCCGCCTGCCGGGTGAGCGTGCCCAGCCGCACCAGGTCGTCCATCGAGTCAGCCTTGACCACGAACTTGCGCACATTGACGAACCAGTGCTCGCGGGTGATGTCGGGGATGACCACGTGCAGCCGGCTGCCGTCAGGAAGCACGGCGTCGACGAACGGCGAGCTGAGGTCGACGCGCCGCCCCGACGACTTCAGCATCCGTTCGACGAGGTCCCTGACCTGGTCGTGCGACAGCAACGTCGTCGTCAGCTCGGCGACACCGTCGCGGGCGACGAAGACCCGCGAGGGCTCGTTGATCCAGATCTCCTCGACCGAGGGGTCGTCGAAGTACTGCTGCAGCGGGCCGTAGCCGGCCACGGTGTCCCACACCGTGCGCGACGCGGCCTCGACGTCGGCGATCACCGGCATCCCACCGAGCATCGACCGCTCGTCGTAGTCGGCCACGGCCTCACGCACCAGACGGCGCACCTCGCCCTCGTCGCGCGCCGGATCCAGCCCCGAGCGGCGGATCAGCTCACGGACCTCGCCCTCGAGCGTCTGGACGGCATCCACGTCTCCCCCTCCCGTGGCCGACCCCTCCGCCGACCACCGATGTCTCGGCATAGCAAACCCGAGGTCGCCGTTGCGCGCATCCGCTGGCGCCGGGCCTGTGGATAACTCCCCGGCACCGTCGGTCGGTCTTCCTACGGTGGCGCCATGGAGATGACCCTTACGGTGCACGTGCCACGACGCCGACCCCACCCGGTCGACGTCGTGGTGGAGTGGTCCGGGCGGTGCACGGCCGCCGAGCTGTGCACCGCCCTGGCCGAGCACCTCGGCGAGCCCGTGCCGGGCCTGGGCTCGGGCGGGCGGTCGCTCCCGCCCGACGCGGTGGTCGGGATGCCGCCGCTCCTGCACGGTGCGTCCGTCTCGGTCGCTGCCACACAGGCCGGGGGGTCCCAGGTCACGACCGTGGTGTCCGAACCACGCTCCGTGCTCGACCTGGTGGTGGTCGGCGGCCCGGATGCCGGGCGCCGCCACCCGCTCACCCCTCCCGGCGTCCAGGTCGGACGGGCACCAGCGGCCGGCCTGGTCGTCGACGACGAGTCCCTGAGCCGGGCCCACCTGTACGTAGCGGTTGGTTCGAGCGGGGTCACCGTCGAGGACCGCGCATCGACCAACGGGGTCGTGGTCGACGGCGTGCCCGTCGACACCGTCACCTCCGTCGACGCCACGTCGACCGTGGTCATCGGGTCGACGACCCTGAGGCTTCGGCGGGCCGGCGGGCCGGGTCCGCAGACCCGGCACCCCGGCGACGGCACGGTCCAGGTCAGTCCGGTGCCCGGTGCGGCGCCGGCAGAGACGGAGGTTCGGGTCACCGGCCCTGCGGTACCGCCGGAGCGGCCACGGGCGCGGGTGCCGTGGCTGGCCGCCGTGGCGCCGGTGCCCGTCGCGCATCGCCCTGGCGTTCTTCCTCGGCCCGCAGCTGCTGCTGTTCGCGGCGCTCGGGCCGATCTCACTGCTGGCGGGTGCACTCGGCGACCGCTGGGGGTCCGGCCGGGCACGACGTCGCGAGCTCGCGGCGCATGCGCTCGCGCTCGAGGAGTCGCGCGCCCGGCTGACAGCCGCGCTGCGCAGCGAGCGGGAACGGCTCGACCGGGCGCACCCCGATCCCGCCGCCGTCCTGGCGAACGCCGAACGGCGGCTCGGCGGCCTCTGGTCCGGTTCCGGGTGCACCCGGGTGCGCCTCGGACTGGGCGATGTGCCGACCCGGGTCGTGTGGGCCGAGGGCACGACGCAGACCCGTCCGTCCGTGGCGCACGCGCCCCTCGTGGTCGACCTCGGCGACCTTGCCTGTCTGGGCGTCGTCGGGTCGAGCGCCTTCACCGACGGCCACCTCGCCAACCTCGTCGGACAGCTCTGCACCGCCAACGCGCCGCACGAGCTGTCCGTGTCGGTCGCGTCGTCAGACCCGCAGTGGTCCTGGGTCGCCCGGTTGCCGCACGCCAACGGCGTGGGGCCGGACATCCGCCCCTCCCCCTCGGCCCCGGGCGGGGGTGGCCACCAGGGCCGCTCAGGCTGTCGGCACGTGCTGGTGGTTCCGCGATCCGGGCCGCGCTCGGCCGGCCTCGTGAAGGCGGCACTCGCCGACGGCGCGGTCGTCCTCGTAGCGGCCTGGACCCGCACGGAGCTCGCAGCGGGCTGCCGCGCTGTGGTTCACCGGGTCGAGGCCGGTCACGTGCTCGACGGCCCGGACGGGTCGGTGCCCTTCGTGCCCGACCTCGTCGCCCCGTGGTGGGTCGACCGGCTCTCCCGTGCCCTGGCCCCGGTGCGCTGCGCCGACCCACGGGCAACAGCCGGGATGCCGACACGGCTCACCCTTGCCGACGCCGTGGGCGGCGAGCTGACCGCCCACGGCGTGGCCGAACGGTGGCGCGCCCGGGAGGCCGCGCAGGCGTCGACCTCGGCCACGTCCACGCTTGCCGCCGTGGTCGGGTCGACACCGCAGGGTCCCTTCGTCGTCGACCTGTGCCGCGACGGGCCGCACGTGCTGGTGGGTGGCACGACCGGTTCGGGCAAGAGCGAGTTCCTCCGCACGCTGGTCACCTCGCTGGCCGTGTCGGCGCCCCCCGAGGAGCTCACCTTCGTCCTGGTCGACTTCAAGGGTGGGGCGGCCTTCGGCCCGTGCGCCGGCCTCCCCCACGTCGTCGGGCTCGTCACCGACCTCGACGACCACCTGGTCTCGCGCGCTCTGGCGTCCCTGCGTGCCGAGCTGCGTCGGCGCGAGCGGATCCTGGCGAGCGTCGGCGCCAACGACCTCACGGCCTACCAGCGGCTGCGCGTCGCGGGCTCCGAGCCGGTCCCTCGGCTGGTCGTGGTGGTCGACGAGCTGCGGGCTCTCGTCGAGGAGCTGCCCGAGTTCGTGACCGGCCTGGTGCGGCTGGCGGCCCTGGGCCGGTCCCTCGGGGTCCACCTCGTGCTGGCGACGCAGCGACCGTCCGGCGCACTCAACGCGGAGGTCCAGGCGAACGTCTCACTTCGGATCGCGTTCCGGATGCGCGACCGCGCGGACTCGGTCGACGTCCTCGACGACGCCGCGGCCGCCGGCATCGCGCCGAGCACGCCGGGTCGCGCCCTGGCCCGCGGGGCGGACGGGTCCCTCGTCACCTTCCAGTCGGCGACCGTCGCAGCCCCGCGGGTCCGCGCCGGCGCGGCGCCGGGCTCACCGTGAGGTCGGTCGTCGACCGTGGGGTGCGAGGCCGGCCGACGGCGCCGGACGACGAGGCGGACACCCCTGCACCGCCCGCCCTGGTGGCCACGGTGCGAGACGCACACCGGCTGCGCGGTGGCGACCTGCCCAGGTCACCGTGGATGGCTCCGCTGCCGAGCGTGGTGACCGTCGGCGACGGTGTCACATCGCGCCAGGGCTCGGACGTCGTCGGTCTCGTCGACGAGCCGGACCTGCAACGGGTCACCCCGCTGCAGTGGAACGCCACGGACGGCTCCTGGCTGCTCGCCGGCGGGGCGGGCAGCGGGCGCACCACTGCGCTGAGGGCGCTGGCCCTCGCGGCGGCTCGCCGGTCCGGCCCCGAGGCGCTGCACGTGCATGTCATCGACGGTCACGGGTCGCTGGCCGACCTCCGCGCCCTGCCGCACCTGGGCACCAGCGCACGGGTCGACGACGTGCGCGGCTGCACCTCCCTCGTGCAGCACCTGCGCACGGAGGTCGACCGCCGCCTCGCGGCAGCGGTGGGTCTGCGGCCCGAAGCATCGGGGCCACCGCGGGCACCGGAGCCACCGGACGCACCGGGGGCACCGGTGCAGTCGCCGACGATCCTGCTCCTCGTCGACGGCTGGGAGCAGCTCGTCGAGGCACACCCGGCCCACGGGTCCGACCCGCTCACCGGCACGCTCCTGCGCCTGCTGCGCGACGGTCGGTCGGTGGGGGTGGTCGGCGCCGTCACCGGAGGCCGCAGCCTGCTGCACCCGCGCTGGGGTGAGGTGGCGGGGCGCACCTTCCTGCTGGGCCGCGTCGACCCCCTCGACGCTGCGCTCGCCGGCCTGCGCACCACGGACGCACCGCGTGACCCGCCACCCGGCCGCGCCGTGCGGGTGCACGACAAGCGCGAGGTGCAGTTCGCGAAGGTTTCTGCTTCCGAGACGACGACCGTCGCGCAGGGTGCAGCACGACGCCCGGCTCACGGCGCGGCCTGGCGGTGGGTCAGCCTGCCGACCGTCGTTCGCCGTGCGGACGTGCCACCCGTCACTGGCCAGGTGGGCGTCGCCCACGACTCTGCTCGCGAGCTGCTCCTCGGCGTCGGCGGTGAGCACTCGACCTCTTTCTCGTGGCGCCCCGAGACCGCCGGCCGTCGGCTCCTCGTCGTCGGCACGCCACGGTCCGGCCGCACCAACGCACTCCGGGTCATCGTGCAATCCCTTTGCGAGACAGGGCGTCTCGTCGTGGTCGTCACTACTGCAGCCACCGGCCGGATGCCGTGGCCAGTAGGCGCCGTCGTCATCGGTCCGGACGACACGCACTCTCTGGTTCGGCTCCGGCGGCAGCACCCTGACCTGGCGCTGTGCATCGACGACGCCGACCGGCTCGGCGACAGCGACGCGCTGCCGGTGCTGCGTGAGATCGCCGGACTCGTCGACCGCGACGACGGCTTGTTCGTCGTCTCGACCAGCCCGGTGGCGCTCGCCACGAGGTTCAGCGGCATCGACGTCGAGGTGGCGCGCGACGGGTGCGGCCTCGTGCTGAACCCGGCCGCCGGCGACCGCTCCCTGCTGTCCGCGACGATGCCCGACGGCATCCCCCGGCTGCCCGGTCGTGGCGTGTTCGTCGCCCACGGCGACGTCACCGAGGTCCAGGTCCTGCTGGCCGAGCCCTCAGTCGGGAAGGTCGCGCCCCGGGAGCACCTCGGTCTCGGGGTCCCGGGCCACCCAGGCCGCACCGATGCCCACGACGGCCACCACCAGCACGGCCCAGCCGACCGCCACCCGGGTGCCCTGGACCAGGCTGATGCCGACCGGCAGGAGGATGGCGTTCCAGACGATGGTCGGGGTGCGCGGCCATGACGCGCCACCGAGCCACGCCCGCGCCAGGATGCCGAGCCCCACGGCCCCGACCAGGATCAACAGCGCCGACATCAGCACCCGAACGGCGTCGCTCCCCTCCCCCAGGGCGAGCTCGACGACGTAGTAGACCGCGAACCCGGCGAGCGTGAGCGCCTGCAGGCCACTGAGCAGCGCGGCGAGGCGGCGCGGGCCACGTGGCGAGGTGTCTGGCACGGTATCCACCCTAGTCAGCGGGGGTGGGGAACACCCACCACCCCCGCGCCCGTTGAGTCCACGTACCACTCACCACACCGTCCGCCTGTCGGAACTGTCACACCCCGAATCCTTCACGGATTGGGACCGTCCCGGTAGTGTGGCGGCACGGACGTCTGTGCTGTGGACGTCCGTTCCGGCTGCGACGACGCATCCAGCGAGCGTCCGCACCACCCCCCGCAGGCGCTCGACCCCCCGCATACCCCCGCGACAAGGAGCACCCTTCATGGACTGGCGCGACCGCGCTGCCTGCCTCGACGAGGACCCCGAGCTGTTCTTCCCCATCGGGAACACCGGCCCGGCGATCGCTCAGATCGAGGAGGCCAAGGCCGTCTGCCGTCGGTGCGAGGTGGTCGACACCTGCCTGAAGTGGGCCATCGAGTCGGGTCAGGATGCCGGCGTCTGGGGTGGCATGTCCGAGGACGAGCGCCGCGCGCTCAAGCGTCGTAACGCCCGAGCCCGCCGCGCTGGGTGACCGAGGCGACGCAGCGCCGCCATCACCTCGGAGCCCGCCGCGCCGGCTGACCGAGGCGACGCAGCGCCGCCATCACCTCGGAGCCCGCCGCGCCGGCTGACCGCAAGCCTCCCTCACTGACGCCTCGGCCCTAGCGCAACGGCCGCAAGCGGCAGACGAACTCCACCCGGGTGCCGCTCGGCACGTTGTTCTCCCACCGGATGCGGCCCTTGAGGTCGGCCGCCAGCGACGTCACGATCCGGGTGCCCAGCCCGGCCAGCGACGGCCGGAACCCCGCCGGCAGCCCCACCCCGTCGTCGGTGATCACCACGGTCAGCTGCTCCTCGCCGTCGTCGAGGGTCTGCCGGGTGACGGCCACCTCGACCTTGCCGTCGCGGTCTTCCAGCCCGTGCTCGACGGCGTTCTGCACCAGCTCGGAGATGATCATCGCCAACGCGGTGGCGTCCTCGGCGCGCATCCGGCCGAAGCTGCCGGTGAAGGTGGGCTCGACGTGGTGCTCCCGGGTCGCCACCTCGACCACCGCACGTAGCCCCCGCAGGGCGATCTCGTCGAAGTTCACGGTCTCGTCGAAGCCCTGGCTGAGCGTCTCGTGCACCAGCGCGATGGTGCCGACCCGCCGCACAGCCTCCTCGAGCGAGGCCCGCGCCGCGTCGTCGGTCACCCGGCGGGCCTGCAGGCGCAGCAGCGCGGCGACGGTCTGCAGGTTGTTCTTCACCCTGTGGTGGATCTCCCGGATCGTGGCGTCCTTGGTGAGCAGCTCCTGCTCGCGCCGGCGCAGCTCGGAGACGTCGCGCAGCAGCACCATGGCACCGGTGCGCACCCCGCCGAGCGTGAGCGGGATGGCGCGCATGGTGATCGTGGCGCTCGCCGTCTCGACCTCCGAGCGCCAGGCCGCCCGCCCGGTCGCCACGACGGCCAGCGACTCGTCGACGTTCGCGCCGCTGCGGGAGACCAGGTCGGTCACCACCTGGGCGAGCACCTCGCCGATCACGTCGCCGACGTGACCCATCCGGTGCACGGCCGACACGGCATTCGGGCTGGCGTACTTGACCAGCCCGTCGGCGTCGAGGTGGATCACGCCGTCGCCGACGCGGGGGGCCCCGCGCCGCATCCCGGTGGGTGACGACGTCGAGGGGAACTCGCCGGCCGCGACCATGCGCATGATGGAGTCCGCCAGGTCGCGGTAGGTCAGCTCCAGCCGGCTCGGGGTGCGCCCGCCAGTGAGGTTCGCGTGCCGGGTGACGACCGCGATGGCGCGGCCACCGCGCACGACCGGCACGGCATCCTCCCGGATGGACATGTCCTCGCGGATGGTGGGCGCCGGCTTCGCCACGAGGCGTCGCGACCGGGCGGCCTCGTCGAGCATCGAGGCGCGCGACCGGGTCGAGGTGCTGCCGACGATGTCGTCGTAGAAGACCATCGGGCCGGTGTTCGGGCGCACGTGGGCCACCGCGCGCCAGCCGTCCATGCCGCCGCGCACCCACAGCACGAGGTCGGCGAAGGACAGGTCGGCGATCAGCTGCCAGTCACCCGCGAGCAGGTGCAGCCACTCCGACTCGGCCGGCTCGAGGGTGGTGGTGTCGCGCAGCATCTCGGCGAGGGTGCTCACGCGCGCCACCCTAGGTCACGGCCCCGAGCCGGATGCCGCCCGCCCACCCCTGGCGCCCACCGCCCCCTGACCTATTGCGGATTCCCCCACTGCGCCGAGGTGGGAGAACCGCAATCAGTCGGGGTGAGCTGAGGGTGGGTCACTCGCAGCGGTGGGGAATCCGCACGAAGTCGCAGCGGTCAGCTGCTGGCGCCGACCCGGATGACCGAGCGCAGCGTGCGCAGCGCGACCGACAGGGCCGCGATGTTCGGGTGGTCGAGGCGCCGGATCGCCGACAGCGAGGTCTTGCTGCGCTGCACGGTCTCCTTGTTGGCCTTCTCCCACGCCTCCCACTGCGCCGCGGGCTCCGCGTCGGCGTTGCCCACCTCGATGACCGAGCGGGTCAGCGACTCCAGCACCGCGTAGAGGTCGTCGCGCAGGGCGCCACGGGCCAGGGCGTCCCAGCGGTCGTCGCGGGGCAGCTTGGTGACCTTGCCCAGCATCGCGTCGATGCCGAACCGCTCGGAGACCAGGTAGTACAGCGGGGCGACGTCGATCGGGTCGCGGCCGGTGTCCGTGGCGATGTCGACGATGTCGAGCAGCGAGTACCAGTCGAGCAGGGATGCCGCGCGCAGCGCGAGGTCCTCCGGCACCCCCGACTTCGCGAGCTCGGCGGCCTTGCGCTCCAGCCGGCGCTTCTCCTCGCCGCGCAGCAGGGTGGGCACCTGCTGGCGCAGGTCGCGCAGGATGTCGGAGAACCGCTCGATCTCGCCGCCGATGTCGAGGGTCGACGGCCGCGCGGTGAGGAACCAGCGCACCGACCGGTCGAGCAGCCGGCGGAACTCGAGGTAGAGCGCCGTCTGGGCGGCGGTTGGCACGACGTTGTCGAGCGCCTCCACCTCTCGCACGTAGTCGGTCAGCCCGAAGACCTCACGGCAGACGACGAAGGCCCGGGTGACCTGCTCGGGAGTGGCGCCGGCCTCCTCCTGCGCCCGGAAGGCGAAGGTGATGCCGCCCCGGTTGACCATGGAGTTGACCACCGCGTTGGTCACGATCTCGCGGTGCAGCGGGTGGCCCGGCAGCTCCGCGGCGTACTGCTCGCGGATCTGCGGCGGGAAGTAGTCGGCCAGGGTGCGCTCGAAGTAGGGGTCGTCGGGGATCGAGCTGGCCAGGATGTCCTGCTTGAGCGCGAGCTTGGCGTACGCCACCAGCACCGAGAACTCCGGCGACTTCAGCCCCAGGCCGTCGTGCACCCGCTTCTCGATCTCGGCGTCGGTGGGGAGGAACTCCAGGGCCCGGTCGAGGTCGCCGCGGTCCTCGAGCCAGTGGATGAGCCGCTCGTGCACGCTGGCCATCGAGGCCTCCTGTGCGCGGGCGTTGCCGAGCAGCACGTTCTGCTCGTAGTTGTCGCGCAGCACGTGCTCGGCGACGTCGTCGGTCATCGACGCGAGCAGCTCGTTGCGCTGCTCGGTGTCGAGCTCGCCCCGGCGCACCACCTCGCCGAGCAGGATCTTGATGTTGACCTCGTGGTCGGAGGTGTCGACGCCGGCGGAGTTGTCGATGGCGTCGGTGTTGACCCGCACCCCGCGGAAGGCCGCCTCGATGCGACCGAGCTGGGACAGACCGAGGTTGCCCCCCTCACCCACCACCTTGACGCGCAGCTGCTTGCCGTCGACCCGGATGCCGTCGTTCGCGCGGTCGCCGATCGAGAGGTGGTCCTCGGTGGAGGCCTTCACGTAGGTGCCGATGCCGCCGTTCCAGAGCAGGTCGACCGGGGCGAGCAGGATCGCGTGGATCAGCTCGGCCGGCGTCATCTTCTCGACCCCCTTGAGGCCGAGCGCCTCGGCCATCTCGGGCGTCACCGGGATCGACTTCAGGGTGCGCGGGAAGACGCCGCCACCGGCCGAGATCAGCGAGGTGTCGTAGTCGCCCCACGAGGAGCGCGGCAGGTCGAAGAGACGACGCCGCTCGGCGAAGGAGGCCTCGGCATCCGGCGTGGGGTCGATGAACACGTGCCGGTGGTCGAAAGCCGCCACCAGGCGGATGTGCTCGGAGAGCAGCATGCCGTTCCCGAAGACGTCGCCGCTCATGTCGCCGACGCCGACGACCGTGAAGTCCTGGGTCTGGGTGTCGACGCCCATCTCGCGGAAGTGCCGCTTGACCGACTCCCACGCGCCACGTGCGGTGATGCCCATCGCCTTGTGGTCGTAGCCCGCGGAGCCGCCCGAGGCGAACGCGTCGTCGAGCCAGAAGCCGTAGGACTGCGCGACGCCGTTGGCGATGTCGGAGAAGGTCGCCGTCCCCTTGTCGGCCGCGACGACGAGGTAGACATCGTCTGCGTCGTGCCGCACCACGTGCTCCGGCGGCACCGCGGCACCGGCGACCCGGTTGTCGGTGATGTCGAGCAGGGCGGAGATGAACATCCGGTAGGCCGCCTTGCCCTCCTCCAGCCAGGCCTCGCGGTCGACCGCAGGGTCGGGCAGCTGCTTGGGGTAGAAGCCGCCCTTGGAGCCGGTCGGCACGATCACGGCGTTCTTGACCATCTGAGCCTTGACCAGGCCGAGCACCTCGGTGCGGAAGTCCTCGCGCCGGTCGCTCCAGCGCAGCCCGCCGCGCGCCACCGGGCCGAAGCGCAGGTGCACGCCCTCGACCCGCGGGCTGTAGACCCAGATCTCGAACTGTGGCCGGGGGGCCGGCAGGTCGGGCACGGCCTTGGGATTGAGCTTGAGCGAGACGTAGGGCTTGTGCCCGCCGTCGGCGGCCGGCTGGTAGAAGTTCGTGCGCAGCCCCGCACGGATGACGCCGAGAAAGGCGCGGATGATCCGGTCGTGGTCGAGCGAGGAGACGTCGTCGAGGGCGTCGATCACCCGGCCGGCGATCTCCTCCTCGGCGGCGGTGCGCTCGCCGCTCACCTCACCGGCGAACCGCTGCGGGTCGAAACGGTTCTCCCACAAGGCAACCAGGTCGCGAGCGATCGACGGGTGCGAGACGAGGGCGTCCTTGAGGTAGTTCTGCGAGTAGGTGGCCCGGGTCTGGCGCAGGTACTTCGCGACCGCCCGCAGCACGACGACCTGCCGCCAGGTGAGCTGGGCGGCGAGCACCAGCCGGTTGAAGCCGTCGCTCTCGGCGCGGCCGTCCCAGACGGCGGCGACGGCGCCCTCGAAGAGGTCGCGCAGCTGCTCGTGCGGACACTCGTCCCAGATCTGGGCGTCGGACACGCGAAGCCCGAAGTCGTAGACGTGCAGGGTGGTGCCGTCGGCGCGCGCCACCTCGAAGGGCTGCTCGTCGACGACCTCGACCCCCATGTCGGTGAAGATCGGCAGGATGTCGGTGAGGCTGAGCGGGTCGACCCGGAACAGCTTGAAGCGGCGCACGGCGCCGGGCGCGCCCGCCGGGCGGTAGAGCGCGACGCTGGTGCGGGTGCCGGCGCTGAGCCGGTCGAGGTGACTGAGGTCGGCCACCCCCTGGTTGACCGAGAAGGTCTCCTCGTAGGCGGTCGGGAACGAGCGCCCGAACCGGTCCATGAGGCGGTCGCCCTCCTCCTCGCCGCGGGCGGCGCGCAGGGCGTCACCGAGCCGGTCGCTCCAGGTGCGGCTGACCTCGACCAGCCGGTGCTCGAGAGCGTCCAGCTCGGCGCGGTCGAGGGTGGGCACCCGCTTGCCCTTGGGCACCCGCACCACGAACTGCAGCCTGGACAGCGCGGACTCGCTGACCCGGGCGGAGAACTCGACCGACTCGCCCTGGAAGGTCTCCTTGAGGATGTCGGCCATGCGCAGGCGCACGCTGGTGTTGTAGCGGTCACGCGGGATGTACACCAGGCACGAGACGAACCGGCCGAAGTCGTCCTCGCGGATGAAGAGCTTGGTGCGGCGCCGCTCCTGCAGCTGGGTGACCGCCATCGCGGTCTCGTAGAGCTGCTCGACGCTGGCCTGGATCAGCTCGTCGCGGGGGTAGCCCTCGAGCACCCCGAGCAGGTCCTTGCCGGTGTGGCTGTCGGGCATCACGCCGGAGCGCTCGAGCACGGCGTCGACCTTCTCGGCGACGAGCGGCACCCGCATCACCGACTCGGTGTAGGCGGTGGAGGCGTACAGGCCGAGGAACCGGCGCTCGCCGACCACCTCGCCCTGCTCGTCGTACTTCTTCACGCCGACGTAGTCGAGGTGCGCGATGCGGTGCACCGTCGAGCGGGTGTTGGCCTTGGTGAGCACCAGGATGTTGGGCTCGTGGGCCTTGGCCGAGGCCTGCGGCGTGAGCACCACCGGGTCCTGGCCCAATGGCGGGTCGGAGCGCAGCAGCCCCAGCCCCGACCCGGTCACGGGGGCGATGACCTCGCCCTCGCCGGTGCGGTGCAGCGTGTAGTCGCGGTAGCCCAGGAAGGTGAAGTGGTCCTCGGCCATCCAGCGCAGGAAGCGGATGGCGAGCGCGGTCTCGTCGGCGTCGACGTCGGGCGGGGGCGTGCCCTCGAGCTCGGCGGCGAGCACGAGGCACTTGCTGCGCATCTTCGGCCAGTCCTCGACGGTCTGGCGGACGTCCTCGAGCACGGTGCGCACGGTGCGCTCGAGCAGCGCCCGTCGCTCCTCGTCGCTCTCGCGGTCGATCGAGAGCAGCATCCACGACTCCGGCAGCTCGCCGACGGCGACCTTCGCCTTCTTCTTGCCGCTGACGTCGCGCGGGACGACCCGCTCGAGCTCGCCGACGGCGTCGCGGCTGACGACCAGCTGGGGGTGCACGATCAGGTGGATGTCGATGCCGGCGTTGACCAGCGCGCCGGTGACGGAGTCGACGAGGAAGGGCATGTCGTCGGTGACGATCTGGATGACGGTGCGCGCGTTGCTCCAGCCGTCGACCTCGGTGCTGGGGTTGTAGACCCGCACGTTGGCCACCCCGGGCAGCCGGTGGCGGGCGAGCTGGAGGTGGCTGGCGGCCGCGCCGGCATAGACGTCGGGGGTCCGCGAGGTGAGCTCGTCGAGCGGCACGTGCCGGAAGTAGCGGGCGACGAAGTCGGCTCCTCCGCCATCCGGCGCCGCCTGCTCGAACGCTGCTGCGATCGGCGCGAGGACGTCCTTGCGGGTGCGGGCCAGCGGGGTCGACATGGTGCGGTGGCACTCCTTCGTCGCTACTCGCCGGGACGGCGGGACACGCCCTCGTGTCCGCGACCGAGCCTATCCACTCCCGGGAGCTGCTCCGGCCCGTACCCGTCCACACTGTCTCGCCCACGGGACAGCGCGCGCTGCCGAGGTGATGGTGACCGTGGAGAACCCGGCGACGATCATCTTGGGCAGGATCTCGTGCTCGATGGCGGCTGCCGCGCCGGCGGCTGACCCCTACTCGGCGATGACGTCGAGGGTGTGCACGGTCGGGTCGGCGGCGTAGGCGATCCGGCTGCCGGCTGCCCGGGCCGCCCGCAGGGCGTCGACGGCGTCCACGGTGACCTCCTCGCCGGGGGCCAGCACCGGGATGCCGGGTGGGTAGGGGGCGACGAGCTCGGCGCTGACCCGGCCTATCGCCCGCTCGACCTCCACGCTCTCGCGTGGGGCGAAGAACGCCTCGCGCGGGCTGGTGACGGTGACGGGGTCGACGGCCCACACCCCGGAGGTGACCACGGGGCGGGGAGTGCCACGGTGGCGGTCGACCGACTCCACCAGGGCCACGGCGAGGTCGACCAGGCCCTCACGGGTGTCGGCCAGGGTCACCATCGCCACGACCGTGTCGCGGTCGGCCATCTCGACCGGCATCCCGCGGGCCAGCAGGTCGGCCTCCACCGCGTTGCCGTCGGCGCCGGTGCCGGGGAGCACGAGGGTGAGCCGGGTGGGGTCGACCCCTGGGCCGTCGAGCACGACGAGGCCGGGCACCCGGGCGAGCCGCTCGCGGACCATCGCCACGGCCTCGATGACCGGGCCGAGCAGCGCCTCGCCGTCGCGTTCGAGGAGGGCGCGGGCGGCATCGATGCTGGCGAGGATGGCGCCCGAGGGGCTGGTCGTGGCGGCCGCCTCGACGGCGGCGTCGAACCGGGCGCGGCCGAGCCGGCGGCTGCGAGCGAGCACCAGGGCGCCCTGCGACCAGGCCGGCAGTGCCTTGTGGGCGCTGGTGACCAGCGCGTCCGCGCCGGCGGCGAGCGCGTGCGGCGGCAGCGCGGGGTGGAACCCGAGGTGCGCGCCCCACGCGGCGTCGACGACGAGCGGGATGCCGTGCCGGTGCGCCACCGTGGCCAGGCCGCGCACGTCGCCGACCGTGCCGACGTAGGAGGGGTCGCCGACGAAGACGGCCTTGGCGTCGGGAGCGGCCGTGAGGGCCGCCTCGAGGGCCGGGGCCGTGACACCGGTGGGGAGCCCGTGGGTGGTGTCGACCTCCGGCCGCAGCCAGACCGGTTCGAGCCCAGCGAGCACCAGGCCGAGCAGCATCGAGCGATGCAGGGTGCGGGAAACGACGACCCGGTCGCCGGGCCGGGCCACGGCCAGTGCCAGCGCCTGGTTGCCGTGCGTGGAACCGCCGACCGAGAAGCGGCACAGGTCGGCCCCCCACAGGAGGGCGGCGCGGGCCTCGGCCTCGGCCACGACGCCCCGGGCCAGCTTCATGGTGTCGAGGCCGGCGTACAGCGGCACGTCGCCCGCGACGACGTCGCCCACCAGGTCGCGCCGCTGCTTGTGCCCCGGGATGGTGAACGGTGTCGGCGCCTCCTCGTGGAAGCGCAGCCAGGCGTCGAGCAACGGAGCCTCACCCCGCAGCCGTCGCGGGTCAGTCGGCATGCTCGGCCGCCCAGCCCGCGACGGCGTCGGTGAGGGCGACGGCATACCGGCGCACCTGGTCGAGGTCGACCCACTCGTCAGCGGCATGCATGCCACCACCGTCGGGGCCGCAGACCAGGGCCGGGATGCCGGCCGCCTGCCACAGCGGCGCCTCCATCCAGGCCGGATGCGAGAAGCGTTGAGGCACAGTGCTTTCGGCGGCTCTCTCGGCGAGCGCCGACTCAAGAGCGGCCGAGAGCGACGCAGCCGGGCCGTCGTCGTCGAGGCGCCACGCCTCGCGGGCGATGAGCAACCGGGCCGTGGCGTCGACCTGGGAGTCGGCGGCGCGGAGGTCGTCGAGCAGCTGCTCGACCTCGGCGAGGGCGACCTCGGCGCGCTCGCCGGGCACCGTGCGTCGTTCGACCAGGGCGCGGGCCGATCGGGCCAGCACGAAGGGTGAGTCGCCGCCCGAGGCGACCGTGACCATGAGCGAGGCCCCGGCACCGGCGAGGGCGGCGTGCCGCTGCTCGACGGCCTGAAGGAGCCGACCGAGGTGGACCACGGCGTTGACGCCTTCGTCGGGCTGCGAGGAGTGCGCGGCCCGGCCCCGGAAGGTCACCTCCACGAGGGCGTAGCCGCGCAGGCTCTCGGTGATGGCCAGCGAGGTCGGCTCTCCCACCACGACGACGTCGGGGTGGATGCCGATCCCCGGCAGGGCGGCGAGCACGGCCTCGGCGCCGGTACTGGCGTCCTCCTCGTCGGCGACGAGGGCAAGGACCACGCGTCCGGGTGGGCGGCGCACGGCGAGCTCCTCGGCGGCCACGACCATCGCCGCAACGCCGCTCTTCATGTCGCTGGTGCCACGGCCGGACATCCGGTCGCCGTCGACGGCCGGGGTGAACGGGTGGGACATGCCGTCGACGCCGACGGTGTCGAGGTGGCCGTTGAGGACGACGGTCGGGCCGGGCGCCCCGTCGGGGCCGACCGCGAGCAGGCTCGGGCGGTCGTCGTGGCCCTCGGCCTGGATGACGTGGGTGGTGAACCCGCTGCGCTGCAGCCGGTTGCGCAGGTGCTCGACGATCGCGGCCTCACCGGCCGCCCCCGCGACCAGCCCCGGGTTCACCGAGTCGATGGCCACCAGCTCGGCGGCCAGCGCGACGGCGCGCACAGCGAGGTCGTCGTCGGCAGGAGCCTCGGGGGGCGCCTGGAGGGCACGGTGGGCATCGTCCACCCGCACGTCGGAGCGGTCGTCGCTGGCCACCCGGTGACCCTACGCCGACCAAACCGACCACCGCAGCGCAGGACCGCGCGTCCCTCCCGTGACCTGTTGGATGATCTGGGGACAGCCGATGCGGGGCGCGGGGCCTGTGGGTAACTCGGCGGGGCAGGTGCCGGGACTGCCTACAGTGGCGGGGTGCCCCTGCGACCCGACCCGCAGCTCGCCCGCGTCGCCCTCGACCGTGTCGCCGCGCTGCGCGCCACAGTCAGCGCGGCCGAGGACGACGTGCTGGCGTGCCTCGTCGTCACCGGCGAGCCCCGCCCGCAGCGCGTGCTCGACGACTGGCTCGACCAGGTGGCCGACACCCTGCGGGCGCTCGACGAGCAGGCGGCCGACCTCTCCCCCGTGTTGGCCCGGCATGCCGAGGGGCCGGTCGATACCGGCGACGCCCCGGATGCCGCGGCCGTCACCTCGGTGCCGGTCGACCTGGAGGACCGGTCGTGAGCGTGGTGCCGGGCGACCCGGCATCCCTGTCGGCGTGCGCGGGCACCGTGCGCTCGGTGTCGCAGCGGCTCGCCGACCGCGCGACCGGCGTGCGCACGGCATCCGACGCCTTGCGTGAGGGGTGGGCGGGCCGCACCTCGGCGGCGACCCGGCGCCGCGCGGCCGACCTGGCCGCGGCCACGGACTTCACCGCCGGCCAGCTCGACCGGGTCGGCCGGGTGCTGCAGGACCAGGCGACCGACCTCGCCGACCTCGTGGCGCGCGGGCGGGCGATCGAGGAACGCGCTCGCTCGGTGGGGCTCGAGGTGCGCGAGGGACGCGTCGAGCTCGGCTGGGGGGTCACCGGCCCGGCCGATGCGGAGGCCGACCGGGCGCGCGTCGACGCGAAGGTCGCGCTGCAGGCCGAGCTCGACCTGGTGCTGGCCCAGCACGTGCGGCGCCGCGACTGGGTGCTCGGCGTGCTGCGCGACTCCACCACCGGGCTGTCCGACCTGTCGCACCGGCTGCGCGGTGGGTGAGAGGATTCCCGCACCCGACGAGCGAGAGGACGCCAGGTGCGACTGACGACGCGTGAGAAGCTGAACGGGAGTGTGGACGAGGTCCACGCCCTGCTCATCGACCCGGCCTTCCAGGAGGCCAAGTGCGCCGCCACCACCAACAACGGCGTCTACACCGTGAAGGTCGGCGGTGGCGCCGACGGGCACCGCGTGCACACCGAGCGCCAACTGCCCTCCGACGGACTGCCCGACATGGCCAGGTCGTTCGTCGGTGACCACCTCACCATCATCGAGGTGCTCGACTGGAGCGCCCTGGGGCCGGACGGCTCGCGGGCGTCGATGGTCGACATCCACATCAAGGGCGCGCCGCTCACGGTCAAGGGCACCGTGCGGCTCGAGCCGCACGGTGACGCAACCCTGTGGCTGTTCGAGGCCGACCTGAAGGCCAACGTGCCGCTGATCGGCGGCAAGCTCGAGCGGGCCGCCGCCGAGCCGATCAACGCCGCCATCGGCATCGAGATCCGGCTGCTGCGGGAGTGGCTCGCCTGATTCTCAGCCCATGTGGGGGTAGCCGTGGGCCTTCGGGGGGACGAAGTTCTCCTTGATCGAGCGCACCGAGGTCCACCGCATCAGGTTCGCCGCCGAGCCGGCCTTGTCGTTGGTGCCCGAGGCGCGGCCACCACCGAACGGCTGCTGGCCGACGACGGCGCCCGTCGGCTTGTCGTTGACGTAGAAGTTGCCGGCGGCGAAGCGCAGCCGGTGCGTCGCGTCCGCGATGGCAGCCCGGTCCTGCGCGATGACCGCGCCGGTGAGCGCGTAGGGCGCGAAGGACTCCATCTGGTCGAGCACCTTGGAGAACTGGCGGTCGGGATAGACGTGCACGGCGAGGATCGGCCCGAAGTACTCGGTGCTGAACATCTCGTCGGTGGGGTCGCTGCTCTCGACGACCGTGGGCCGCACGAAGTAGCCGACCGAGTCGTCGTAGGTGCCCCCGGCGACCACGTCGAGGTGGCTGGTGGCGTGGGCACGGTCGAGGGCCGCCTTGTGCTTGGCGAAGGCGCGCTCGTCGATGACGGCGCCCATGAAGTTGGACAGGTCGGTGACGTCACCCATCGGCAGCCCGTTGGTGATCTCGGCCAGGTCGCCCTTGATGGCCTTCCACAGCGAGCGCGGCACATAGGCCCGCGAGGCCGCCGAGCACTTCTGGCCCTGGTACTCGAACGCCCCCCGGATCATGGCCGTGCGCAGCACGTCAGGATCGGCGCTCGGGTGGGCCAGGATGAAGTCCTTGCCGCCGGTCTCGCCGACGATGCGCGGATAGTGCCGGTAGCTCGTGAGGCTCTCGCCGATCCGGCGCCACAGACCCTGGAAGACCGCCGTGGACCCGGTGAAGTGCAGGCCGGCGAACTCGGGGTGGCTGAGCGCCACGTCCGAGACCTCGCGGCCGTGGCCGGTCACCAGGTTGATGACGCCGGGCGGCATCCCGGCCTCCTCCAGCAGCTCCATGGTCAGCTGGGCGGCCAGCTGCTGGGAGTGCGAGGGCTTCCAGACCACGGTGTTGCCCATCAGCGCCGGCGCGGTCGGCAGGTTGCCGGCGATGGCCGTGAAGTTGAACGGGGTCACGGCGTAGACGAAGCCCTCGAGGGAGCGGTAGTCGCTGCGGTTCCACAGGCCTCGCGAGTTGGCGATCGGCTGCTCCTGCAGGATCTGCCGGGCGAAGTGCACGTTGAAGCGCCAGAAGTCGATGAGCTCGCAGGCGGCGTCGATCTCGGCCTGGTAGGCCGTCTTGCTCTGGCCGAGCATCGTCGCGGCGTTGATCCGGGCGCGCCACGGGCCGGCGAGCAGGTCCGCGGCCTTGAGCAGGATGGCTGCGCGGTCGTCGAAGGCGAGGTCGCGCCAGGCCGGAGCGGCGGCCATGGCCGCGTCGACCGCGGCACCGGCATCGGCCTTCGTGGCTCCCCGGGTGACCCCGAGCACCTTGCGGTGCGCGTGTGGCTGCCGGACCTCGATCTTCTCGCCCTTGCCCACGACCCGAGCGCCGCCGATGGTGTGCGGCAGCTCGTGGCGCGTCGCGGCCAGCTCGACGAGGGCGACCTCGAGGGAGGCACGCTCCGGACTGCCCGGGGCGTAGTCGAGCACGGTCTCGTTGGTGGGGGTGGGGACCTGGGTCACAGCGTCCATGTGGTGGGGCTCCTCGCTTCGGGTCGCGACGTCTGGATCACCCCCACTCTCGCGCCCCGGCTTCGTGCGACGCAAGCCGCGGATGCCGGGCGCCGGGAAGCGCTGGATGGCGGTGGCCCCGGGGCGCTGGGTCAGGGCTGGTCGACCAACGCTCGCACGGCGGCGAGCTCGGTGACGTCGTACCAGAGCAGGTCGGTCGGCTCGCTGGAGCCGGGCTCCTCGTCGACGTGGAACGACACGATGCGACGGCGCTCGACGGGGGCCGAGAGCTCGACGCGGGACGGCACGTCGGAGGCGGTCGGGTGCCCGACGACGGCCGCGTCGACGTCGGCGGCGGCCACGACGCGACGACGCCGCGCGGCATCAGCTCCCGTGAGCGCCTCCTCGGTGGCCGCGACCCAGGCCGCGTGCTCGAGCTCCTCCTCGTCGGTGACGAGTCCCGGCTTGCCCAGGGCCGGCGTGACCGCGTGGGCGGGCCGTGGGGCGGGGCCGAGCGGCTTGCCCTCGGCCAAACCGGTGAGGTCGGCGGGGGTCAGCGGGAGGTAGACCCGGGTGAGCGGCACAACGGCTCCTGTCGGTCGGGGTGGGCGGCGCTGGTCAGCGGGCGCCGACGCGCGGGGCCTCGAGCAGCTCGTGGAGGGCGTCGACGACCCCGCGGCCGAGCACGTCGGCATCCGGCATGGCGTCGCGGTCGGCGTACAGGCCGTAGTAGACGCCGCCGTCGTAGGACGTCAGCCCGATCGACAGGGCCTGCCCCCGGCCGAGCGGGGTGACCGGATAGGTCGAGACCATCCGGGCGCCGGCCGCGTAGAGCGGGGTCTGCGGGCCGGGCACGTTGGTGATGACCACGTTGTAGAGGCGTCTGGAGACCACCCCGCCCAGCCGCGCACCGAGCGCGTGCATGGTCGGCGGGGCGAAGCCGCCCAGGCCGGACAGGGTCTCGGCCGAGACCGCCCGACGCGAGCCACCCTCCATCTGCTGGCGCATCGAGAAGGCGATCTGGTGCAACCGCATCGAGGGGCCGGGCTCCCCGACGGGCAGGTCGACGAAGCAGGCGGTGACCTGGGCGCCGGTCGGGGGGTCGTCGCCGTCGTGCACGGACACCGGCACCATGGCCCTGATCGTCGTGCCGGGGTAGACGGCCTCGCCACGGGTGAGCAGCCACGAGCGGAAGGCGCCGGCGACCGTGGCGAGGATCACGTCGTTGACACTGACCTCGTCGGCGAACGAGCCACGGCCCAGGCGGGTGCGCACCTGGCGGTAGTCCTCGAGGTCGGTGCCGATCATGATGTAGCGGCGGGCCCGGCCGACCTTGGCGTTGAGCGGCGACTCGGGAGCGGGCCGGGCCGAGACCCGGGCCAGCGTCGACAGGACGTCGCCGGCCACGCCGGCCACCTTGCCAACGGCCCGGGTCACGTCGCTGACCCCGTGCTGGATGGTCTCGACCACCTGGCTCGGGGTGTGGGCCGCCTCGGTGAGCGCTGCGACGACCAGCTCTGCGCCGCTGGGCTCGGGCCGGGCCCGCCACGTCGTGAGCACGCCCTCGCTCGCGGTGGGGTTGCCGTCGACCAGCACGTTGCCGATGTCGACCGCGCTGATGCCGTCGACCAGGCTGTGGTGGGTCTTGGTGATGATGGCGAACCGGTTCTCGGCCAGCCCCTCGACGAGGTAGACCTCCCACATCGGGCGGCTGCGGTCGAGCGGTCGCGGCTGGATGCGCGCCACCAGCTCCTCGAGCTGCTCGTCGGAGCCCGGGCGTGGCAGGGCGCTGCGGCGCACGTGGTAGCTCATGTCGAAGTGCGTGTCGTCGACCCAGACCGGGTTCGCGAGGCCGCCGGGCACCGTCTTGATCCGCTGGCGATAGCGCGGGACGTGCGCGATGCGCTGGCTGATGAGGGTCACCAGGCTCTCGTAGTCGAACCCCCCGGTGGGGGCGTCGAAGACCATCACCGACCCCACGTGCATCGGCGTCGCCGCCTCCTCGAGGTTCAGGAACGAGGTGTCGAGGGAGCTCAGCCGGTCTGCCACGGGCCTATCGTGTCAGACGGTGGGGCGGGTCAGAGTGAGCCTGTGACGAGGGCGGACCGCGTCGTCCCCCCGAGCACGTCGGCCAAACCGGGATGCCGTGCGCCGGCTGCCCGCCGACGCCCCCGCCACGCGTGGGTCGAGGGCCGCAGCCAGCTCGCCCACGCCCACGGTGAGGTCCGCCCGCGGCGCGAGCTCGACGAGCGACCGCCCCGCCAGCAGTGCCGCGTCGCACTCGTCCGGCGACCACGGGAGGAAGCGGACGGCATCCATGCCGGCGAACCGGCGCAGCACGTCGCTGATCGCGCGCTCGGGTCGACGGCCCGCGACCGAGGAGCGCACCTTGGTGACCACCACCGTGGGACGCGGCGACGGGATCACCGCGACGTCCTGCACCGCACGGACCAGGCGCTGCAGCCCGACCGGGTCGGCGGCACCGACGACCACGAGGTGATCGGCCACCTCGAGGGCGGTCAGGGTGGCGGCGTTGCGTCGGGGGGCCGCGGTGTCGTAACTGAGCTCCTCGTCGTCCTCGACGGCGAACCCCGTGTCGACGACGACGTGGTCGGCCACCTTGCGCGCCAGCCGCAGGAGGTCCTCGACCGCGGCGGTGCGCAGCTCGGGCCACCGGTCGGCCCGGGGCAGGCCCGTGAGGACGCGCAGGCCGGGGACGACCTCGGGAGCCAGCCGGGCGAGCCCCGGCACGTCGAGGGTGCCCTGCTCCGAGGCCCGGGCCGCGGCGGCCACGCCCGGTGCCTCGTCGACCAGGCCGAGCACCTGCGCCACGCTGGCACCCCAGGTGTCGAGGTCGACCAGCAGGGTGCGCACCCCGGCCGCGGCGAGCTGGGCGGCCAGCGTGACGGCCACCGTGGTGCGACCGGGTGCGCCGGTCGGGCCCCACACGGCGGTGACGGGGGTGGGCACCGGCGGGTCGTCGGGCGCGAGAGCGTCATCGCGTCGAGTGGCGTGCTCGCCCGGCGCGACGGCGGTGGGCGGCGGGACGACCGGAACGTCACCCACCGGAGTGCCGGTGCTGGCGCCCGCGAGGGTGACCAGTGCTCGGGCCACGCTTGCTGCGTCGTCGTCGGGGCGCAGGATCGTGGCGACCCCGAGCTGACGCAGCCGCCGCTCACCCTCCTCGTCATCGCCGGCGACCAGGGCGGCGACCCGCACGCCATGGCCGGCCAGGTGCCGCAGCGCGTCGCGGTCGAGCCCGCGCAGGTCCGGGGAGACCACGGCCACCCGGGCTGCCCCGGCGGCGCCGGCCGAGAGCAGCTCGGCGACGTCGGCGCAGCGGCGGACCAGGGTGAGGTCGGGCGCCGCCTCGAGCACCCGGACGAACGCCGCCTCGAGGCGGTGCGTGACGGCGGTGAGGACACTGGTCACGACGCGGCCGCCGACACCCCGCCGGGCACGGGCACCAGGGTGATGCGGGCGCCGAGATCGACGTCGGCGACCACCTCGGGCACGGCCTCGCGCGGCACCATGACATGGACCGCCCGGGTCTCGGCGGATGCGCCCAACACGGTGTCCTCGCCGGCCACCCGGACGACGGAGACCGCCTCGAGCACGCGCTCGGGCCCGGCGTAGGTGGGCAGGCCGACGGTGGAGCCCTCCTTCGGCCGGTTGACGTAGACGTCGACCACCGAGCCGGAGGCGATGGCCGCGGCGGAGGTGGCGTCGACCAGCAGCGCCACCTGCTGCACGCCGACGTCGGCCGCGGAGCCGACGCCCGACGCCGGGATCAGCTCACCGGGACGCAGCGAGCGCAGCGACCAGGTGTCGCCCGGGATGGCCCGGTCGGCCGGCAGGTAGCGCGCCGAGCCGTCGCCGAGCAGCACGTCGACGCGCACCACGTCGGCGTCGGTGAGCCGCTGGCCGGGCGCCAGGTCGCCCTTGGCGGCGTAGACCGGCACCCGGTCGTCGGCGCGCGCGACCACGACGGACCCCGCGACGGTCGAGACGAGCACGAGGAGCACCCCGACGAGCAGCCGGGAGTCACGCCATGAGGGGGCACGCACCCGGGAGGCCGTGGGCGTGGGGAGGTCGGTCATGCCGCCCGATTCTGGTGCAGGAAGACGGGTTCCGCCTCCGGAGCGAACGCACCTGTGGACAACCTCGGCGGTGACACCGGCTGTGGATGGCACACTGACGACGTGGCCCGCCGCTTCATCCCGCTCACCGAGGTCTCCGAGATCCTCGACATCTCCGCAGCCCAGGCCTACGCCCTGGTGCGATCGGGTGACCTGCCGGCGATCAAGGTGGGCGGACGCGGCCAGTGGCGCGTCGAGACCGTCGAGCTCGAGGCCTACATCCAGCGGATGTACTCCGAGACCCGGGAGCTGGTCACCACCCGCTCCGACCTCGTCACCGGGGACGACGACAGGCCCGGCACGCACGACTGACCTGCCCGGCGCGCACCGGCGGCTCGGCGACATCACCGATCAACGCCGCGACTCCACGGCCACCACGGCGGCGAACGGCACGGTGGTCACCGCACGAACGTTCTCGCGGCGCCGCGGCATCCCCTCGAGGTGCTCTGCGAGGTCGAGGTGGTCGGCTCCCACCGCGTCGATCGTCCCGATCAGGCGCGGGCCGGCCCCCACCAGGGAGATGGCCACCGTGGCCCGGTCGCGCGACAGGGCCCGCAGCGCGTAGCCCAGGCCGAAGCGGCGCGCGGCCCGCCCGGAGGCGGACTGCACCCCCAGCGAGCGCAGCGTGAGCACGCCGGCCACCGGCACGAGCACCTCGTGGGCGTCGGCGTCGACCCGCACGAGGACCCAGTCGTCACCGTGGTCGCCCAGGACCCCCTCCACCTGCTGACCGCCAACCAGGCCGATGACCAGGCGCGCGCCGACGCCGGCCGCCAACCGGGACCCCAGCGTGACCAGGGCTCGTTCGCGCCGGGTCCGCTCGGCCACCTCGTCGTCGCGCTCGCGCCGTTGCTCGGCGCCCAGCTGCCCCTCGAGGTCCGCGAAGAGACCCTCCCACCTCATGTCCACAGCCTAGGTCCGACCGGCTTGCGGGTGTCAGTCGGATGAATTACGGTCATACTCACGCAAACAGCAGCAAACAGCATCAAGTGGGGGTCAACGTGATGAACAGCGCATGTGCGGTCCGCGGGGCGGCAGTGTTCCTCGTGATGGTCGCGCCGACACCGGCGCTGTGCGGTGTCGCTGCCGGTGTGTGGCGCGCCGCGGGCCGCGGGGTGCCGGTGCAGCCCGCCGAGGCGCTCACCGCGGTCCTGGCCTGCGCCGCGCTGGCCGTGCTGGGGCTGCTGGCGCTGGGGGTGTTGCTCGAGCTGCTCGCGCAGGCGCCCGGAGCGGTCGGGGTCGCGGCCCGACGGGCCCGTGACGCGGTGACCCCGCGACTGGTCCAGCGCGCGCTGGGGGTCGCTCTCGGCGCGGTGATCACCGCAGGCGCGACGCCCGGAGTGGCTGCGGCGATGCCGGCCGCAACGGTGCTCGCACCCGCTCCCCCGCCCGACCCGTCGTTCGCCCCGCTGCCCGACCCGGCATTTGCTCCCCCGGCCACCTCCGCGGCCACACCGGGCGCCGGATGGGTGCCCAGCGCGCCGGTCGTCCGTGCCCAGCCGGACGTGCGGTTACTCAGCCCGGCGCCCCGGGCGGGCACGGCGCGCGACGCACCCCTCGAGGTGGTCGTGCGGCGGGGAGACTCCCTCTGGGCCATCGCTGCGCGTCACCTCGGCCCCGACGCCTCGGATGCCGAGATCGCCCGAGCCTGGCCGGCCTGGTTCGAGGCCAACCGTGACGCCGTCGGCGACGATCCGGACCTGCTGCGACCGGGCCAGCTGCTGCGGGCACCTCACCCGGTGACGTCGTGAGCGCCGGCCTGCTGCACGTGGCGCCGCCGAGTCGGCCGCTGCCGCCGCCGCTGTCGCTCGAGGAAGCCGTTCGCCGCTCCAGGCTGGCGACCGCGGAGCGCGAGGGGCGCGTCCCCTACATCCAGGACACCTTGGGCGTCGACTTCGCCGCGGCGTCCGACGAGCAGTTCTTCGGCCCACAGCGCACGCTGCGTGACGACCTGCCCGACCCCACCGTGTGGGCCGGTCGCATCGCGCTCGCGTTGCTCGAGGTGATGACCGGGGTGCGGTCGGCGCCACAGGTGCTGCGCTGGACCACCCCCGAGGTCTACGCCGTGGTGGCCCGGCGCAGCGCCCTGGTCGCGCGTCGGGTCGCCCAAGGCAACGCACCCCGAACCCGTCCCCGCCTGCGGGTGGTCCGGGTGCGGGTCTGCGAGCCAGCTGACGGGGTGGCGGAGGCCGCGGTCGTGGTGAGCGACGGCCCTCGGGTGCGCGCCGTCGCGGTGCGCCTCGTGGGCCAGGACGGCAAGTGGCGAGTCACTGCGCTGCAGGTGGGCTGAGCCCGAGTTCGGCGGCCGGCGCGGCGACCTGTTCCGGCTGGTCCGGCTCGGGGCTGCCTGGCTGCCGGGTGGGTAGACCACCGGAGGTGAAGAAGGTGACCAGCGCGAGCAGGGCCAGCACCGCCAGGGCGCTGGGCAGCCCGGCCAGCCGCGACTGCGCGTTCTCGTCGACGATCGCCGCCTGGGCGGCAGGGTCCAGGTCGGTCTCAGCGAGGGCGCTCTCGAGATGGGCGTCCGACACGAACGGGATGCCGCTGGCGAGCCACCTGGGCCTGGGAGGTCACCGACGGCGACATGGCCTCGTTCGCGGCGATGCCGCTGACGAACGACGACGTGAGGGCCGAGATGAGCACAGCTCCGGCCAGGCCGTAGGCCTGGGGGCGTTCCGGGGCAGCGAAGTTCGTCGCCACCAGGGCCACGATCGCGGGCATGATCAGCGCCGCACCCATCCCCTCGAGCAGCGACCGGCCGAAGATCAGCACCGGCAGGCTCTGCGCGAGGGCTGTGGTCAGCGAGCCGGCCCGTAGATCACCCAGCCGATGGCGAAGGCCCGCTTGCGCCCGAGGATGGCGCCGATCTTACCGCCGGTGATCATCAGTGAGGCCATGACCAGCGTGTAGAGCGTGATCGCCGTCCGGATGCCGGTGACGTCCGTGCCGACGTCCTGCGCCACTGTGGCGATCGAGACGTTCATGACCGAGCTGTCCAGGTCATCAGGAACTGCGCCGCGGCCAGGGTGGTCAGCACGGTCGCCCCAGCGGTCCGCACGTTGGTGGCGGAGCCGGTGCTCATGTCGTGGCCTCAGTCGTCGGGCGTGTCGGCATCCCGGGACCACCGATGACGGCGAGCCGGGGGCTCCGATTCTGCTGCAGGAACGACGCCGGGCGACTTGCCCGCCGTGGTCGACCCGCCCGCCTCGGCCGGGTAGCCCACCGACGGCGACGGTCCGGACTCGGTTGGCTCCATGGCCATCTGCGCGTCCCCCAGCAAGGTCTTGCGCTGGCTGGCGCCCGGCCGCGGCATCCAGTCGTAGACGACTCGGGTCCAGAGCACGACGTCCTGCACCGAACGCCGCTCCGGGCTGATGACGCACCAGAACAGCCCGATCGGGAAGAAGACGCAGAAGCCGGCCCGCATCAGGGAGCGCAGTGGTCCGAGGCGGCGACCCCGCCGGCCGACGACGCGCAGGCCCATCACGTGGTCGCCGTAGCTGCGTCCGAGCAGCCACCAGCACATGAACAGGTAGAAGACCGCCATCCCCAGGGTCGCGGTGAGGCTCGCGAGCAGGTGCCCGTCCGGCCAGGTGAAGCTCAGCGGGTCGAGCAGGAACTTCACCGAGACGAAGCCGAGGTAGATGGCGCCCACGATCGCGCCGATGACGGCCGCATCGATGGTGTTGGCGACCACTCGGCTCACGACGCCCGCCGACTGGCCCTGGTACGCCCGGGCCTCCTTCGGGATCGCGGAGATCTCGGGCCCGGTCATCGGGTCGCCTCCGGGGCGTGCTTCTGGCGCCGACGGAACAGAGCCCGGTCGATGGCCTTCTGGATCGCGTCGTCAGCGGTGATGCTCGTCATCCGCGCGCCCCGCACCGTCTCCGAGGCCATCGACCCGGTCGAGTCACGGATGATGGAGGGCAGGTCGATGACGTCGAGCACCTCCTCGACGATGCCGATCACGTCGATCCGGTCGATGATCGCATCCAGGTCGACGCGTGCCACGGCGCCATCCAGGTCGACCGTCGCCACGATCGCATCGAGGTCGACCCGGTCGATGACGGCACCGATGTCGACCCGCGCCACCGCGGCATCCAGGTCGACCGTCGCCACGATCGCATCGAGGTCGACCCGGTCGATGACGGCACCGATGTCGACCCGCGCCACCGCGGCATCCAGGTCGACCGTCGCCACGATCGCATCGAGGTCGACCCGGTCGATGACGGCACCGATGTCGACCCGCGCCACCGCGGCATCCAAGTCGACCAGTGCCACCGCGGCATCCAGGTCGACCGTCGCCACGATCGCATCGAGGTCGACCCGGTCGATGACGGCACCGATGTCGACCCGCGCCACCGCGGCATCGAGGTCGACGGTGGCCACCAGCTCGTCGAGGTCGACGTTCTCCTCGACGAGCCGGGTGAGGTCGAGCCGCTCCACGATCATCGAGACGATGGCCGGCGCCCAGACGTCCAGCAGTGCCTCGAGCTGCTTGGTCAGCTCCTCGCGGTCGACGCTTCCGTTGCGCGCCAGGCCACCGACGACGGTGGCCGGGTGGTACCGGGTCGGCACGAGCGGCGGGCGCCACAGCATCCGGGTCAGTGGTGCGGTCACCCGGTGCACGGTGCGTACCGCCACCACAGCGGTGCCGACGGCCGCCCCCGCCACGCCGAGGGCGACGTCCAGCACCATCCGCGCCTCGGGCCCCAGCTGGGGCACCGCGACCGGACGTCCTGACGTGGTCAGCTCCTTGGACACCCGCGTCCTTGTCTCTCGGAGGCTCCTGTCCGGCACCGTACCGGTCGCGGCTCCGGAGCGTCAGGGGCCCGCGGGCAAACGCGACCGCGCTCACCCGGCAGGGGTGAGCCGCCCGTCGTGGAGTCAGCTGACCTGGGTGGTGATCCGTTCGGCGGCCGGCCGCGTCAGCACGGCGACGGCGTCCTTGGCCCCTTCGTCGTCGCCGGAGCTCACGATCAGGCTGCTCACGAGGTCCTGCGCCGCGATCACCGAGTGGCAGACGGTCTCGTCCTTGTCCGCCTCGACCATGCACCACGCTGTCGTCGCCTCGGCCGACTTCACGGTGGTCAGGTCGAGCGCCGCGATCTTGGTGAACTCGTGCCCGTTGGCGGTGTACGTCGTGCAGGTGCCCGAGGGCGACACGTAGGCCGACGCCGACGCCGAGGGCGACCCCGACGACGCCTCCGCGGCCGGCGCCTGCGACGACCCGCACCCAGTCCTGGCCAGCACCGTCACCACCCCGGCCACCCCGCCACCAGCGAACCGACCACTCCTCGCCCCATCCCGACGTCCCTCCCCCGGTCCGGGCCCCCGCCCGAAGTGGTCAGGACGCTGGACCCGCGCGGCGTCACGAAAGAGTCCCCGCTGCGGACGACCTCCGCAGCGGGGACCTTTCGATCGCGTCCTCGGTCAGCGGCGCCCGTGGCACATCTTGAACTTCTTGCCCGACCCGCACGGGCAGGGGGCGTTCTTCGGGGTACCGGCCATCTGGTCGGCGCTCAGGTCGCTGCCGGATGCCGGGCCGCTCTCGTCGCGCTCGTCGACACCGCCGGTCTCGCTCGGGGCGGTGTAGTGCAAGTGGTCGGTGCGCGGCCGGCCGACCCCGACGCCGGACACGGCGACCTTGCGGGCCCCGTCGCGGCCGCCGCCGAACGAGGTCCCGGCACCCACGGTGGCGGGCTCGGCCTCGGGCGCGTCCTGCACCGCGGTGTCCTGCACGCCGTCCCGGGTGTCCGCCGTCGCGGCCCCGGCACCGGACATCGCGCCGAGCATCTGCGAGACGTGCACCGGCTCGATGACCGGGGCCTCCTCGACCGGCTGGTCGACCGAGACGTCGACGTGGAACAGCAGGCCGACCGACTCCTCGCGCACCGCCTCGTTCATCGTGTTCCACAGCGCGAAGCCCTCACGCTGGTACTCCACGAGCGGGTCGCGCTGGGCCATCGCCCGCAGGCCGATGCCCTCCTGCAGGTAGTCCATCTCGTACAGGTGCTCGCGCCACTTGCGGTCGAGCACCGAGAGCATGACCCGGCGCTCCACCTCGCGCATGACCTCGGAGCCCAGTGCCTCCTCGCGCTGGTCGTAGGCGTGGTGGGCGTCTGACAGGAGCTCTTCCTTGAGCTTGTCGTTGGTCAGGTTGTTGCGACCCCCGGCGGCCTCGACGACCTGGTCGGGGTCGAGCGAGACGGGGTACAGCGCCCGCAGTGCGGTCCACAGCCGCTCGAGGTTCCAGTCCTCGGGGAAGCCGTCGGCGGTCTCGGCGTCGACGTAGCCCTCGATGACGTCGTTGACGAAGAAGCGCAGCTGCTCGTGCAGGTCCTCGCCCTCGAGCACCCGGCGGCGCTCCTGGTAGATGACGGTGCGCTGCCGGTTGAGCACGTCGTCGTACTTCAGCACGTTCTTGCGGATCTCGAAGTTCTGCGCCTCGACCTGTGCCTGCGCCGACTGGATCGAGCGCGACACGAGCTTGCTCTCGATCGGCTGGTCGTCCTCGAGCTTGGCCGTGGTCATCACCCGGTCGACCAGGCCGGCGTTGAACAGCCGCATCAGGTGGTCCTCGAGCGAGAGGTAGAACCGCGACTCGCCCGGGTCACCCTGGCGGCCGGACCGGCCGCGCAGCTGGTTGTCGATGCGGCGGGACTCGTGCCGCTCGGTGCCCAGCACGTACAGGCCACCCAGCGCGGTGACCTCGTCGTGCTCGGCGGCCACGCGTGCCTCGGCAGCGGCGAGCGCCTCGTCCCACGCGGCCTCGTACTCCTCCGGCGTCTCGTGGGGGTCGAGCCCGCGCTCCTTGAGGGCCGCGACGGCCCGGAACTCGGGGTTGCCGCCGAGCATGATGTCGGTGCCTCGGCCGGCCATGTTGGTGGCGACGGTGACCGCGGCCTTGCGCCCGGCATCCGCGACGATCGTCGCCTCGCGCTCGTGGTGCTTCGCGTTGAGCACCTCGTGGTCCACCCCGTTGCGGCGCAGCTGGTCGGACAGGTACTCCGACTTCTCGACCGAGATCGTGCCGACCAGCACCGGCTGGCCCCTGCGGTGACGCTCGACGATGTCGGCGACGACGGCCTTGTACTTCGACTCCTCGGTGCGGTAGACGAGGTCGGCCTGGTCGATGCGGATCATGTCGCGGTTGGTCGGGATCGGCACCACGCCGAGCTTGTAGATCGAGTTGAGCTCGGAGGCCTCGGTCATGGCCGTGCCGGTCATGCCGGAGAGCTTGTCGTACATGCGGAAGAAGTTCTGCAGGGTGATCGTGGCGAGAGTCTGGTTCTCGTTCTGGATCTGCACCCCCTCCTTGGCCTCGATGGCCTGGTGCATGCCCTCGTTGTAGCGGCGGCCGGCGAGCATGCGCCCGGTGTGCTCGTCGACGATGAGCACCTCGCCACCCATGACGACGTAGTCCTTGTCGCGCTGGAACAGCTCCTTGGCCTTGATGGCGTTGTTGAGGTAGCCGATGAGCGGGGTGTTGGCCGACTCGTAGAGGTTGTCGATGCCGAGGTGGTCCTCGACCTTCTCGATGCCCCGCTCGAGCACGCCGACGGTGCGCTTCTTCTCGTCGACCTCGTAGTCGCCGCGGCCGCTCTCGAGCTCGCCGCGCTCGAGGCGGGCGACGATCCGGGCGAACTCGGTGTACCACTTCGTCGGCTGGTCGGCCGGGCCGGAGATGATCAGCGGCGTGCGGGCCTCGTCGATCAGGATGGAGTCGACCTCGTCGACGATCGCGAAGTTGTACTCGCGCTGCACGAGCTCCTCGGTCGACCACGCCATGTTGTCGCGCAGGTAGTCGAAGCCGAACTCGTTGTTGGTGCCGTAGGTGATGTCCTTGGCGTACTCGGCGCGGCGCTGCTCGGGGGTCATCGACGCCAGGATGCAGCCGGTCTCGAGGCCGAGGAAGCGGTGCACACGGCCCATCAGCTCGGACTGGTACTCGGCGAGGTAGTCGTTGACGGTGACGACGTGCACGCCCTTGCCGGTGAGCGCGTTGAGGTAGCTGGGCAGGGTCGCGACCAGGGTCTTGCCCTCACCGGTCTTCATCTCGGCCACGTTGCCCAGGTGCAGGGCCGCCCCACCCATGATCTGCACGTCGAAGTGCCGCTTGCCCAGGGTGCGCTTGCTCGCCTCGCGGACGGCGGCGAACGCCTCGGGCAGGATGTCGTCGAGCGTCTCGCCGTCGGCCAGCCGCTTCTTGAAGACGTCGGTCTCGGCGCGCAGCTCGGCATCGGTGAGCTTCTCGAAGTCCTCCTCGATGGCGTTGACCTGTGCCGCGATGTTGTCGAGCTTCTTGAGGATGCGCCCCTCACCGGCGCGCAACAACTTCTCGACGATCTTCACGAGTGGGACTCCTCTGGCGTGACAACATGACGGTCGCTCGACCGGACCTGCCTAGGGTAGTCGAGCCCGGAGCGCCGGACCGACCCGGCAAGCGGCACCCGCAGGGGCAACGCGGCGCACGGCGGCTCGAGTTCCCCCGGCCCTGCGCAGGTGGTTGGGTGGAGGAATGACCGGTATGCCGTTCCCGGGCTGCGTGCCCGAGCTCACCGACGGGGTGGTGCGGCTGCGCGCCCACCGCCCCGACGACGCCGAGCGGATCGTGGAGCAGTCGACCGACGCCGAGACGATGCGCTGGACCACCGTGCCTCGCCCCTACGACCTCGACGACGCCCGCGACTTCCTCGCGAAGATCGAGCGCGAGTGGGGCACTCCCGGCGGGCTGCGGCACTGGGCGGTCACGGATGCCGCGGACCCGTCGGCCCGCTACCTCGGCACGGTCGACCTGCGCCCCCGGGGTGGTGGCGCCGCGGAGACCGGGTTCGGCCTGCATCCCGACGCGCGCGGCCAGGGCCTGATGGCGGGCGCGCTGCGGCTGGTCTGCCGGTGGTGGTTCGCGCAGGGTGGCGTGCGGGTGCACTGGCTGGCCATCCGGGGCAACTTCGCCTCGTGGCGGGTGGCGTGGTCGTGCGGCTTCGCCCAGCACGGGACGGTCCCCCAGTCGCACCCGGACCCGGACGACGCCGACGCCCCGCCGCTGGACGTCTGGCGCGCCAGCCTGGGGGCCGATGACGTGATGGAGCCCCGCACGCCGTGGGAGGACGTGCCGGTGCTGGAGGCGCCGGCCGGCGACGGCATCCGGCTGCGGCCCTGGCGCGACGACGACATCGAGGCGCTCGAGCCGCGCGACCAGCCCGAGCACTACATGCCGGCCCGCGGCGTGCTCGACGCCGACACCTTCCCGGAGTGGCTGCTGATCCGCCGCGAGAACATGTCGCTCGGGCGCACGCTGAGCTGGTGCGCGGCCGACGCCACGACGGATGCTGCGCTGGGCGAGGTTCTCGTGTTCGTCACCGAGGGCACCCTCGACGACGACACCGCCGAGCTCGGCTACCAAGTGGTGCCGAGCTCGCGCGGCCGAGGCGTCGCGACCACTGGGGCCCGGGCCCTGGTGGCCCACGCGTTCGCTCCCCGCTCGGCCGGTGGGCTGGGGATTCGGCGGCTGGTGGCGCAGACCGCCGAGGACAACGCGGCCAGCAACCGGGTGCTCGACCGCCTGGGGTTCACCATCTGGGGTCGCGAGACCGCCGCCGACGTGCTGCCGGACGGGCGGGCCGTCGACGCCCTGCACTGGGAGCTGCTGCGCGAGTGACCCCGCCGTCCCTCGTCTGACCTATCGGTCGATCTGGGGACGCCACTCGACGGCCGGTAGGTCGAGCCATGCGGCCAGCAGTGCCAGCTCGGCCCCGAGCTCGTTCCGGTCCTGCGCACCGGCTGCGTCCGGCCCGCCGTGGCCCGGCTCCCAGGTGCAGCGGCGGACCAGGAGCACCCCCGCGGCGCGGTCGGCCTTGAGGTCGACCCGTGCGACGAGGTCCTCCCCCAGCAGGAAGGGCAGCACGTAGTAGCCGTGCACGCGCTGCGGCTCGGGCACGTAGATCTCGAGCCGGTAGTCGAACCCGAAGATGGCCCGCGTGCGGTCGCGCTGCCAGATCAGGGAGTCGAACGGCGAGAGCAGCGCCCGGGCGTGCACCCGTCTCGGGCGTCGCGCGTCGCGGTGCAGGTAGGCGGCCCGGTGCCACCCCTCGATCGTGGCCGGCACCAGCGTCCCGTCGGCCACCAGCGACGCGACGGCCGGCCTGGCCTGCTCCGGGGACAGCCGGAAGTAGTCGCGCAGGCACTGCTCCGACCCCACGCCCAGGGCCCGGGCCGAGATCTCGACGAGCCGGCGGAAGGCCTCCGGCTCTATCGGCCTCGCGTCGGGGTCGAGGGCCTGCTCGCGCAGGGCCGGCGGCAGCACGCGTGCGGGTAGGGCATAGCGGCGCTCGAACTGCGCGGTTCGCCCGGCGCTGGACACCTCGCCGGCCCAGAACAGGTGCTCCAGGGCGTTCTTGACCAGCGACCAGTTCCAGCCCCACTCGTCGCGCTGGCGGGGCAGGTCGTGGGCCAGCGCGACCTCCGCCTGGCGGCTGGTGAGCGGCCCGCGCCTGACCACCTCGGCGAGCACGGCGGCGACGAGGTCCGGGTATTCACGGGCCACCCGCTGCATCCCACCCCAGGCGTCCTCTCGGGCGCGGCGCATCCGGAAGTCGAACAGGGGCCAGGTCGAGGGCGGCACGAGCGATGCCTCGTGAGCCCAGTACTCCACCACCCGGCGGGGCGCCACGTCGCGAGCCCGGTCGACGAGCCGGCGGTCGTAGGGCCCCAGCCGTGAGAAGAACGGCAGGTACTGGCTGCGCACGACCACGTTGACGCTGTCGATCTGCACCACGCCGACGGTGTCGACCACCCGCTGCACGTCGCGCGTCCCCGGGGCCGCCGGCCGGGGTCGGGCGAACCCCTGTGCGGCCAGCGCGATACGCCGCGCGGCGCGGGTCGAGAGGTGTACGGCGACCGGTGGGTCACTCATCCGTCGGGAGCAGGTGCTGCCGGTGCGCGTAGACGGCCGCCTCGACCCGCGAGTGCAGGTGCAGCTTCTCGAGGATGTTGCGGACGTGGTTCTTCACGGTGTTCTCGGAGATGCCGAGCCGTTCGGCGATCTCGCGGTTGGCCAGGCCGCGGGCCACCAGGCGCAGCACCTCGACCTCGCGGTCGGTCAGCAGCGGCGCGGTGCCGGTGACCGGCTCAGGATCCTGGCTGAGCCGGGTGAACTCGGCCAGCAGGGTGGCCGCCATCCCGGGCGGGATGATCGCCTGCCCGTCGTAGACCCGGCGCACGGCGGCGGCCACCTCCTCACCGGGAAGGTCCTTGAGGAGGTAGCCGCTCGCCCCGGCCTTGATCGCCTCGAACAGGTCGGACTCGTCGTCGGACATGGTCAGCATGAGGATCCGGGCACCGGGCACCGCTTCGCGGATCCGCCGGCACGCCTCGATGCCGCCCATGCCCGGCATCCGCACGTCCATCAGCACCACGTCGGGCAGCACCTGTGCGCACACCTCGACGGCGTCGATGCCGTTGTTCGCCTCGCCGACCACCACTGCGGCACCGTCGAGCTCGACGACCACGCGCATGCCGCGCCGATAGAGGTCGTGGTCGTCGGCGATCATCACGCGCACCGGCGGCGGCACGGCGCCCACGGTGGCGCTCGAGATCACGTCGTCGGCGGGCACGGGCTCATCGTTGCAGTTCCGGTCGGCGCTGCCCAGAGGAATGCCGAAATGCCGCTCAGGATGCTGCTGCCTCGACCTCGGCCGAGGCGACCTGCTCCGCCTCGTCGGGCAGCGAGCCGTCGAGGTCGAGGTGCAGGACGCCGTAGCTCCAGCCGCGGCGGCGGTAGACCACGCTGGCGCGGTCGGTGTCGATGTCGTGGAAGAGGTAGAAGTCGTGGCCGACCAGCTCCATCTGGCTCAGGGCATCGGAAAGCGTCATCGGGGTGGAGCGGTGGACCTTCTCGCGGACCTCGACCGGGGAGTCGCCGAACGGGTCGCCGTCGTCGGCCGCATCGACCGAGCCGCCCTCGGCCGGCGTGACGATGCGCGCCGTCGCGCTCGCGACGGACTCCGGGGTGCGACGCCCACGGTGCACCTGTCGCCGGTCCTTCTGACGCCTGAGCCGCTCCATCAGCTTGTCGATCGCCAGGTCGAGGGCGGCGTACTTGTCCTCGACGCACGCCTCGGCCCGCACCACGGGCCCCTTGGCGTAGCAGGTGATCTCGACCCGGTCACAGGCCTCCGCCTGACGGCGGTTCGGCTCATGGCTCACCAGGACCTCGACCCGACGGGTGCGGGGCTCGAGCTGGGTGATCTTCTCGAGCTTGTCCTCGATGTGTGCCCGGAAGCGGTCGGAGACGGTCAGGTGCCGTCCGGTGACGACGATGTCCACGTGGTCCTCCTCATTGGTGGGGGTCTCGCTGCTCAGTGCCGAACTGGAGTCAGGGGCACCACCTCCGGAGGATCGGGGCTCATGCAATGACGCTAGTCTGCGGCCTTGGGGGCCACAAGGGCGGGTCCGGTGCACGTCTAGGTGTTGTCGCACAGGTCGCCGCGACGACGTGTCCCGCCCCGGCATCGCCCAGCGCCCGGGCCGCCTCGGCGAGGGTTGCACCGGTCGTGACGACGTCGTCGACGACGACGCACGTGGCCCCGTGGACCACGCCGCGCCAGGCCGGTCCCACCGTCATCGAGCCGGCCAGGTTACGAGCCCGCGAGCGCCGGTCGAGGTGCGCCTGGTCGGCCACCCGCCGGGTGTGCACGAGCGCCGGAACCACGACCAGACCCGGCGCATGTGGCGCCACACCGGCGGCGGCGGTGGCGGCATGGGCCAGGGCCGCGACCGGGTCGTCACCGCGCCGCCGCCGCGAGGCGCCGCCCGTCGGCACCGGCACGACGAGCACCTCCTCGCTCAAGGCCAGCCGCCGCCGCAGCGCCGGGTCGGCCGCCGCCGCGGTCAGGGCCGTCGCGAGCAGCCGGGCGAGGTCGTCACGCAGGTCGCGGCGCCCCTCGTCCTTGTAGGCCGTGACCGCCAGCCGCAGCGCACCCTCGAAGCGGGCCCCGGCCCAGCACGGCGGCATCCCCGGTGGGGGTGGGCGCGGACCCGCCGGCCCCACGTCCCGCGACGCCGAGCGCACGCTCGCCCGGCACGGGTCACACAGAGCGCCCGCCGACACCGTGTGGCACGCCGCGCAGCTCGACGGCAGCACCAGCTCGAGCGCCGCAGACAAGGCCTGCCGCACCCCCGGCCAAGTGCTCCACCACGTCGTCGCCATGACCCCAACGGTGCCCGCCCCGCGGCGGGGAAGCCCGCATCGACCGTGGGCTGTGGATGACGGCCGCCTCGCGGGCCACCTGTGGACGACATGCGGCTCAGCCGGCGGCGGTGGCGAGGTCGGTCGCCGGGCCGCTGTCGACCCACTGCGAGCCGGCCCGACTGTGCAGTCGGCCGTCGGCGGAGACGACCCACAGGTCCCGTTCCCCGCCGGTGGAGGCGATGCTCACCGCATTCGGCACGGGGGTGAGCCCCCGCACCTCACCGCCGACGGAGACGACCACCGGGCGCGCCACCTTGCCGTCGAGCACGCCGAGCGCGGCGAGGGTGCGGTCGTCGAGCCACGCGAGGCTGGTCGCGCGGGTCAAGGAGGTGCCGATCCTCAGGGGGGCCGCCAGCCGCTGCGGGAGACCCCCGCCGGTGCGCACCACCCCGGCCAGGTCGAGGCGCGCGTCCGAGCCGTCGAGCTTGGTGGACAGCACTGCCACCCGGTCGCCGTCGGGGGCGAGCCGGGACTCGACCACGCGCCGACCGTCGAGCCAGGTCGCCTGGACGGGCGTGGCCGCCGCCCGGGGATCGGCCGGGTTCGCCGCCACGTCGACCACCCAGAGCCGGGGCGCCTTGGCCCCCTTGGCCCCGACCCCGCCCATCCAGAGGTAGCCGCGCCGGTCGTAGGAGGGGTTGCCGACGGCGGTGGCGTCGAGCGGCACCTCGTAGCGGTTGGTGCCGCGCCAGCGCGAGATGCCGCCAGCGCCAGGGTCGACCCCAGCGAGCTCGCTGCCGTCGGCGGCCAGGGCCAACCGCTTGAAGGTGTGCAGCACCTGCGGGTAGATGCTGGAGACCGCCGGCTGGCGGGGCTCCTGGTCACCGAGCGTGCTCGGGTCGAAGCCCACGACGTCGTCACCGCGCCGCACCACCGGCAGGACCGGTGCGAGCGGGGCAGGCGTGGTGAAGCCCACCTCGGCGAGCGTGCCGACCGGGCCGTCGAGACCGCCGATGTTGACGGGCACGCCGTTGACCGACAGCTCGACCCGGCTCACGCCGGTGTCCTGGGTCAGCGTGCTGACGAACTGGGCCCACAGGTTCTGGCGGGTGTTCTCGCCCGCGCTGAGCTTCTCCTCCGAGATGAGGTTGACCGTGGCCACCCCTTTGTCGATCGACACGGCATCCCCGAGCAGCCTGGTGCCCGCCGGCACGGCGGTGACAGCGGTGTCCTCGAGGTGGGCTGGAACCGGCAGCAGCTGGGCCCGGGCCAACCGGGTCGCGAGCTTGTCGACGGGGAACCACAGGGTGTCGGGCACCAGCGAGCGCTGGCTGGTGGAGACGTAGTGCATGTCGTAGGGCTGCACGAGCCGGGAGACCTGGGAGCTGGCGATCCACCGGCCGAACTCCTCGGGCAGTTCGCTGATCCGCCACTCGCCGCCCACGGTGGACAGGCCGAAGGTGGCGCTCACCTCGGCGCCCGGACGGGCCGCGGTGTAGCGGCCCTGGGGGTTGACCGTGCCGGCGGCCCGCGCCGTGATGCGGACGGTCGCGGGGTCGAGCAGCGTCGCCTTCGGCGCGACGTCGTCGGCGAGCAGCACCAGGGTGCGGTCGGGCTTCCACCGCTCACTCATCTGCGTGGTGAGGAAGGCACGGGCGTTGTCGTAGGCGGCATCGCTGGCGGCACCGGCCCGTACGAAGCCCCGCACGATGCTGTCCTGGGTCGCTCCCGAGGCCGGCCCGGGCGGGTTGACCCCGAGCACCGGGGGGTTGCCGCTGCCGACGTCGAGACCGGGCTGCACCGGCCCACTGTGCGAGAGGCCGCCACACCCGGCGAGGAGGAGGGCCACGACCAGCCCGAGGGCCGCCCGTGCCCGCCGGCCGGTCACGGGTCCTCCGTCGGGCTGAGCGGCAGCGGCGACCCGTGCAGGGTGTCGCCGCTGCGCTGCGGCAGGGTGAGCCGGAACCGCGAGCCGACGCCCCGCTCGCCCCACGCCTGCAGCCAGCCGTTGTGCAGCCGGGCGTCCTCGAGCGAGATCGACAGGCCCAGGCCGGTGCCGCCGGTGGTGCGGGCCCGGGCCGGGTCGGCGCGCCAGAACCGGGTGAACACGTTGGCGGCCTCCCCCGGGCGCAGGCCGACGCCATGGTCCTCGACGACCACCGCGACGGCGTCCTGCCCGACGGCGACGTGCAGGTCGACCGGGCGCCCCTCGCCGTGCTCGATGGCGTTGACGACCAGGTTGCGCATGATCCGCTCGACCCGTCGCTCGTCGACCTCCGCCTCGGCCGGCTCGGCCGGTGCGTGCACCGTGACGACGCTGCCGCGGCGCTCGGCCAGCGGCCGGGCCGCCTCGACGACCTTGGCGATCGTGCCGCGCAGATCGACCGGCTCGACGTCGAGCGCCGCGGCGCCGGCGTCGAACCGGCTGATCTCGAGCAGGTCGGCGAGCAGGTCCTCGAACCGGTCGAGCTCACCGGCCAGCAGCTCGGCCGACCGCCCCACCGTGGGCTCGAAGTCCTCGCGCGACTCGTGGATGAGGTCGACCGCCATCCGGATGGTGGTGAGCGGGGTGCGCAGCTCGTGCGACACGTCGGACACGAAGCGCTGCTGCACCGCCGAGAGCCCCTCGAGCTGGCGGATCTGCGACTGGAGGCTGTCGGCCATGCCGTTGAACGAGGTGGCGAGCAGCGCGAGGTCGTCCTCGCCGCGGGTCGCCATCCGCTCGTTGAGCTTGCCGGCCGACAACCGCTGGGCGACCTCGCCGGCCCGGCGCACCGGAGCCACGACCTGGCGGGTGACCACCCAGGCGACCGCGCCGACGAGCAGGGTGAGGATGATGCCGGCCACGACGAAGGAGTTGCCGATCAGCCCCATCGTGGCCACCTCCTGCTCCATCGGGTAGATGAAGTAGAGGTCGTAGGCACCGGCGGTGGGAACCTCGACGACGCTGCCGACGATCACGGCCGGCAGGGTCTTGCCGCCGAGCTCGACCTCGGACATCTGGATCCGCTGCTGCCCCGGGGATGCCGCGACGGCCGCCTGGAGCTCCGGGCTCACCGAGTCGAGGTCGAGGACGCCACTGGTGAGCTTGGCCAGCACCACGTCGCTGTCGTTGCCGGCCGAGCGGTTCATGATGACGTAGCGGCTGGGCTCGGGTCCCGGCTCGGCCAGGATCCGGGTCATGATGTCGTCCGCGGCCTGGTCGAGCTCGTCGACGGAGTTCGACGTCGAGCTCTCCCAGCTGTTCTGGGCCTGGGTCGCCAGGCTGAGCGACTCGTTCGTGGCTGCGGTGACCCGGTCGCTCTCGAGCCCGTTGGCGATCTGCTCGTGCAGCACGCCGCCCAGGATCGACACGACGAACAGGCCCAGCAGCATCGTCGTGGTGACGACCCGCAGCTGCAGGGACTGGCGCCACCGTCGCCCGAGGTACCCCACGGCATCCCGCACGGAGCGCGAGAGGTCGGCGAGGCTGCGCCGGCTTCGGACCCGGCCCGACGCCAACGCGGTGCGCACTCCGAGATCGGCGGAGCCGGACACGCTCAGGCCCGGCCTGCCTTGTACCCGACGCCGCGCACGGTCACCACGATCTCGGGGTGCTCCGGGTCGTGCTCGATCTTCGAGCGCAGCCGCTGCACGTGCACGTTGACCAGCCGGGTGTCACCGGCGTGGCGGTATCCCCACACCTGCTCGAGCAGGACCTCACGGGTGAAGACCTGCCACGGCTTGCGGGCCAGCGCCACGAGGAGGTCGAACTCCAGCGGGGTGAGGCTGAGCGCCGAGCCGTCGCGGGTGACCGAGTGGCCTGCGACGTCGATCACGAGGTCGCCGATGGTGAGGCGCTCGGGCTCGGGCTCGTTGTCGCGCCGCAGCCGGGCACGCACCCGGGCGATGAGCTCCTGGGGCTTGAAGGGCTTGACGACGTAGTCGTCGGCGCCGGACTCCAGGCCCACGACGACGTCGACGGTGTCGGTCTTCGCGGTGAGCATGACGATGGGGACACCGGACTCGGCGCGGATCTGGCGGCAGACCTCGAGACCGTCGATGCCGGGCAGCATCACGTCGAGCAGCACCAGGTCGGGGCGGTAGTCGCGGAACGCACCGATGGCGGACGGACCGTCGGGGACGTGGTCGACCTCTAGCCCCTCGTTGCGCAGGACGATGCCGAGCATCTCCGCCAGCGCCAGGTCGTCATCGACGACCAGTACGCGACCTTTCACGTCGGCCCGTTCCTTCCCTCATGGCAGTGCCACACAAGGCCTTCATCCTCGCACAGCACTCTGGGAAGACCCTGTACGCGAGATGGGCGACAGTGGGGAGAACTACGCTCAGGGGGTGACCCGCACCTTCGGGATTCCGGTCCTCGACTCGTCCGGCAAGATCCGGCTCGCCTTCGTGGTGCTCAGCGGTCTCCTGGCGGTCCAGAAGCACTCGGTCACCCAGGTGCTCCCCTGGTTGTTGCTCGTGGTCGTCCTCGACCTGGTGGTCGTCGGGTTCGAGGGCCTGCCCGTGGCGCGGCAGGGTGTCGTCAACACGATGGTGCTCACGCTGCTGTCGGTCTCGGCGGCAGCGGCCGGCGCCGCCTACGCCGTCGCGGGCGACGGCGCGGCCCTGCTCATCCTCATCCCGGCCTACCACGCCGGGTCGACGTACGGCCGGCGCGGATTCCTGCTCACCTGCGTGGTGGCCATGTCGTCCTTCCTGGTGGCGGTCTGGCACTTCACCGACCCGCCGTCCAGCACGTTGCCCGTGGCTGCCTGGATGGGCGCCGCCATCACCCTGGGCATCCTCGGCGCCTGGAACCAGCGGCTCACCACCGCCGAGCACGACAGTCCCGACGACGACCCCGCCGCCCGTGAGGCGATCGAGCTGATCCAGCGCCTGCAGGACCTGTCCGGGCAGATGTCGACCGGCCTGGACGCGCCGGCCAGCGCGACGCTGGCTCTCGACCTGCTGTCGGCGGAGGTGCCGTCGACCCGCAGCGCCGTGCTGGTGACCCACGACGCCGAGCACCTCGTGCCGGTCGCGCTGCGCGGCTCGACCCGGGCGCCGTGGCACATCGCAGAGCACCTCGCCGAGCTCCTGCGCACCAACCCCGCCAGCTGGGTCCCGACCGAGGTCACGTTCGTCGACGAGCTCGGCCGGCGCAACGCCCTCGTCGTCCCCTTCGCCCTGGGCAACGGCTCGACCACCGTCGTCATCGCCGAGCGGCCCGTCGGCCGGCCGTTCACCGACAACGAGCGGCGCATCGCCCGCGACGTCACCCGCCGCATCGCGCCGGCTCTGCAGGCGGGCCTGCTCTTCGGCACCCTGCGGCAGTTCGCCAGCATCGAGGAGCGCAACCGCATCGCGCGCGACATCCACGACGGCATCGCCCAGGAGCTGGCGGCGCTCGGCTACCAGGTCGACGCGCTGCGCTCCCGGGCCGGGCCTCCCGGCAGCCCCATGCGTGACGGCCTCGACGCCCTGCGTGAGCAGCTCAGCAGCGCGATGGTCGACCTGCGGATGCACATCACCGATCTGCGGGTGGCCGAGCGCCCCGGCACCGGCCTGGGCGCCGTGCTCGGCGCCGCCGTGCAGAGCTTCGGCAGCGTCACGGGGGTGCGCACCACGGTCACCGTCAGCGAGGGCCAGCGCCGCCTCGACCCCCGGGTCGAGATCCTGATCCACCGGCTCGTCATGGACATCCTGGCCGACGCCCAGGCGTGCGGCGCCCGCAACGCCTGGGTGACCCTGACCACCTCGGTGGCCGGCCCGGCCCACCTGGAGGTCTCCCACGACGGCGACCCGCGGGCGGCGCGGCGGTCCTTCAAGGACCCGGCCCTCGGCGGCCTGGACGCGACACTTCACGTGAGCACGGAGCCGAACGGGCGCACCACCGTTAACCTGAGCGTGCAGGAGCCCGCTTCCGTGGGGGCTTTCCGCTCGATGACGTGATGTGAGGAGGTCTCGTGGCCATCAGTGTGGCCCTCGTGGACGACCACGCCGTGGTCCGCGAGGCCGTGGCGGGGATGCTCGAGGCGCAGGACGAGATCACCGTGGTCGGGCAGGCCGGGTCGCTCACTGAAGGACTGGCCCTGGTCGACCGCCTGCTGACCACGCCGCCCGAGGGCAACCTCGTGGCCGTCGTCGACGTCACGATGCCGGACGGCAGCGGCCTGTCGCTCGTGCGCACCGCCCGCGAGACGGTCCAAGGACATCGGCCTGGTCGTGCTGACGATGCTCAACGACGACACGACCCTGCTCGAGGCGCTCGATGCCGGTGCCTCCGCCCTGGTGCGCAAGAGCGCCCCGTCGGAGCAGGTCATCTCCGCGGTGCGGCGCGCCGCCGAGATGCCGGGTGAGTTCTCGGCCAGCGGCCTCGCCGAGGCGATGCGCCGCCAGGCCGACAGCCCGCAGACCAACCTCACCGCCCGCGAGGCCGAGGTGCTCCGGCTGCTCGTCGAGGGGTCCTCGGTGGCCCAGGTGGGGCGCCAGCTGTTCATGAGCCCGTCGACCGTCAAGACCCACATCGGCAAGATCTACGAGAAGCTCGGCGCCCACAACCGGGCCAGTGCGGTCATCGCGGCGGTCCGGCTCGGGCTGGTCAGCGACATCGAGCGCTGAGCGCCCGCTCGCTCGGGCCGACCGAGCGCAAACCGAGTGAGCTCACCGAACGGGCTCAGAGCTTGGAGAAGGTCTCCACCGGGCGGATGGCGCCCGGGCCGATGATGATGATGAACAGGCCGGGAGGATGCACAGCGGCAGGGGGAAGAGGATCTTCACCGTCACCTTCTGGGCCTTCCTCCTCCGCCCGCTGGCGCCGGACGAGGCGCATCTCCTTGGCCTGCTCCCTCAGCACCGCAGCGACGCGAAGCCCCATCCGGTCGCCCTGCACCAGCGCGCCGAACACCGATGACGCCGGCCGGTGCCGGTGTGGGACACCGACCAACGCCGGGTGGTCGCGATACGTCAGATGGAGCTGGTGACGTTGTCGAAGATGTCGCTGAGGCTCGTGCCGAGGAGAGTGACCGCACCGATGATGACGACCGCGATGAGGGCGACCATATCGGCCGACCGTCCCATCCAGCCACCTCCGACGACGAGAGCCGGTGTGCCGTGGGCTCGCCACGGCACACCGGCTCTCGTCGTGCAGCGGGCAGGGCCCGCGTCGGCTACCTCAGTAGCGGTAGTGCTCGGGCTTGTACGGCCCGGCGACGTCGACGCCGAGGTACTCGGCCTGCTCCTTGGTGAGCTCGGTGAGCTCGACCCCGAGCGCGTCGAGGTGCAGCTGGGCGACCTTCTCGTCGAGGTGCTTGGGCAGCGTCTCGACCTTCGGCTTGCCCTCCTCGTCGACGTACTCGTCGGTCTTGTTGAACAGCTCGATCTGGGCGATCGTCTGGTTCGAGAACGAGTTGGACATGACGAACGACGGGTGGCCGGTCGCGTTGCCGAGGTTCATCAGGCGGCCCTCGGACAGCACGATGATCGAGTCGCCGTCGTCGAAGGTCCACTCGTGCACCTGCGGCTTGATCTCCTGCTTGCTGATGCCGGGCACCTTCGCCAGGCCGGCCATGTCGATCTCGTTGTCGAAGTGGCCGATGTTGGCGAGGATCGCCTTGTTCTTCATCTGCCGCATGTGCTCGGCGGTGACCACGTTGAAGCAGCCCGTCGAGGTGACGATGATGTCGGCCTTGTCGACGACCGACTCGAGCTTGGCGACCTGGTAGCCGTCCATCGCGGCCTGCAGCGCACAGATCGGGTCGATCTCGGTGACGATGACGCGAGCGCCCTGGCCGCGCAGCGACTCGGCGCAGCCCTTGCCCACGTCGCCGTAGCCGGCCACGACGGCGACCTTGCCGCCGATGAGCACGTCGGTGGCGCGGTTGAGGCCGTCGATGAGCGAGTGGCGGCAGCCGTACTTGTTGTCGAACTTGCTCTTGGTGACCGAGTCGTTGACGTTGATCGCCGGGAAGAGCAGCTCGCCGGCCTCGGCCAGCTGGTAGAGGCGGTGCACGCCGGTGGTGGTCTCCTCGGTGACGCCCTTGATCTCGGCGGCGACCTTGGTCCACTTCTGCGGGTCCTGGGCGAGGGTGCGGCGCACGAGGGCCTTGAAGACGCCGAACTCCTCGGTGTCGTCCTCGGTGGTGGGGGGCACCTGACCGGCGGCCTCCCACTCCTTGCCCTTGTGCACGAGCATCGTGGCGTCGCCACCGTCGTCGAGGATCATGTTGGCCAGCGCACCACCCGGCCAGGTGAGGATCTGCTCGGTGCAGTCCCAGTACTCCTCGAGGGTCTCGCCCTTCCAGGCGAAGACCGGCACGCCCTGGGGGTCCTCGGGGGTGCCCTGCGGGCCCACGACGATCGCCGCGGCGGCCTCGTCCTGGGTGGAGTAGATGTTGCAGGAGGCCCAGCGGACCTCGGCACCGAGCGCGGTGAGCGTCTCGATGAGCACCGCGGTCTGCACGGTCATGTGCAGCGAGCCGGCGATGCGGGCGCCGGTGAGCGGCTTGGTGTCACCGAACTCGGCGCGCAGGGACATCAGCCCCGGCATCTCGTGCTCGGCGAGACGGATCTGGTGGCGGCCGGCCTCGGCCAGGGCGAGGTCACGGACCTTGTGGTCAACGGGCATGCGGAAGCTCCTTGGGAGTTCTGACGATCTGGTTGACCCGGCGTCGCCCTTCAGGGCCGCACGTTCGTGGAGGGTTATCACCCGCGCCGGCGGCTGCCTACTCTACCGCAGCGGGCCACCCATCCCATGAATCTGCAGGTCACGAACCCCCCGCCGAACGTTGCCATGTGGTGGCATGACCTCGTGCGACGGGCACCCGGACGGGTCCCGGCGCCCGACGCTGGAGAAGTCGGCGTGAGGCGAGCGGCTGGTGCCGTGCCGCCTCGGTGAATGTTTCGGAGGTCGGCGAGAGTCGACCGCTCGGGGCTGCCGTCGACGACGGCGTCGGAGGGGACGCCGCTGCGCAGACGGCGGTCGAAGTACCCGACCGGGCCTTCGCCATCCAGGCCACCGAGCCGTCGCACTCGCAGGGGGTGCGGCGGCTCGGCCCGGCCGCCAGCGGGTGGCTCAGTGGCCGCCGGCCTGGGCCGGCGGTGCCGGGCGCTCGGCCGGCACGTACGCGTCCCCGCGGTCGACGTCCGGCTCGAGGTACATCACCAGGGTCAGCTCGGGTACGGCATCGCGGGCCCGGCGCTCCGCCTCGTCGATGGCCGCGGCCACCTCGTCGGCCCGCTCGGTCGCCGCCACGGCCAGCTTGGCGGCCACCAGCAGCTCCTCCGGCCCCAGGTGCATCGTCTTGGAGTGGATGACGCGCTGCACGGCATCCGGCGCGGTGAGCGCCTCGAGGATCGCCCGCTGGTGCTCGGGGGTGGCGCTCTCCCCCACGAGCAGGGACTTCATCTCCACGGCGAGGAACGCGGCGATGACGACGAGCAGCACCCCGATGCTGCCCGAGCCCAGCACGTCGAAGATCGGGTTTCCGGTGAGCAGCATCAAGCCGACACCGAGCAGCGCCAGGGTGAGCCCGATCAGGGCGCCGAAGTCCTCGAGCAGGATGACGGGCAGCTCGGGCGCCTTGGAGCTGCGCACGAAGCGCACCCAGGTCCGCGAGCCGCGCGACTTGTTCGACTCGCGCACTGCCGTGCGGAAGCTGAACCCCTCCATGCCGATCGCCACGACGAGCACGACCACCGGCACCCACCACCAGCGCGACTCGAAGGGGTCGAAGTCGGCCTCGCCGCGGGTCTCCTGCCACTTGTGCCAGGACTCGTAGAGCGCGAAGCACCCACCGAGGGTGAACAGCACGATCGAGACGATGAACGAGTAGACGTAGCGCTCGCGACCGAAGCCGAACGGATGATGTGGGGTCGCCTCGCGCTGCGAGCGCTTGCCGCCGATGAGCAGCAGGATCTGGTTGCCCGAGTCGGCGACCGAGTGGATCGCCTCGGCGAGCATCGACGAGAACCCGGTGAGGAAGAAGGCGAGGAACTTCGTCACCGCGATCCCGAGGTTCGCGAGCAGTGCCGCGATGACGGCCGTGGTCCCACCTTCGCTCGACATGGGGGCGATCCTAGGGCCGCGGCATATGGATGGTCGGCTAGCGTCCGGCGTATGCCGTCTGCTCGTGGAACCCTCGACTGGTCACCCGCCGCTGCCCACCCCGAGCTGCTCGCCGCCCCCGTTGCCGCGACGGTGGACTCGGTGCCCGCAGCCCTGGTCGCACCCATCGACCCGACCCACGCCGACACGGCCGCGTTCTGCACGGCATACGACGTGGCGTTGGGGGCGAGCGCGAACTGCGTCGTGGTCGCCGGCCGGCGCGGCGAGGTGACGACCTATGCCGCGGTCATGGTGCTGGCCACCCACCGGGCCGACGTCAACGGGATCGTGCGCCGGCACCTCGGGTCGAGGAAGATCTCGTTCGCGCCCATGGACGACGCCGTCGGGCTGACGGGCATGGAGTTCGGCGGCATCACGCCGGTCGGGCTGCCGGCCGGGTGGCCGGTGCTGGTCGACGACGCCGTGGTCGATGCCGGGGAGGTGGTGATCGGCAGCGGGCTGCGGCGCAGCAAGCTGCTCTTGACGGGCCGCGACCTGCTCATCCTCCCGGGAGCCCAGCAGCTGGCCCTGGCCTCGCCCGCCGGCTAGGAGGTGCGGTCGCGCAGCTCGGTGACGTGCCGCGACACCGACGGGTCGAGCCCCAGCCCGAGCGCGAGGTAGGTGGCCGCGTAGTCGGTGAGCGCCACCAGCGACGCGAGCCGCTCGATCGGCTCTCCGGAGTGCGCTACCTGCTCCCACACCGTGACGCCGGACTCGCGGGCCGACTCGACCACGGCATCGGTGAGCGCGACCTGCTGGGGGTCGAGGTCAGGGTCGCGCAGGGTGAGCAGACCGAGCCGCGGGGCGGGCGGGGCGTCGAGGAACGGGTCGGCGAAGATGTCGCCGCCCGGCGCCGTGGACGTCAGCCCGGAGCCGAACGGGCCGTCGAGGCAGGCGACGACCTGGGACGCGGCATCGGGCAGGGCGCCGTAGGTGGCGGGCACCCGGGCGGTGCGGGCGAGCATCGAGGCGGCTCGGGTGGCGGCCACGCCGGTGAGCGGGCCGTCGCCGAGCACGATCGGCACCGTCTCGCCCAGGCCGAGGGCGAGGATCTTGGCCGGGTTGACGAACGCCTCGGAGCTGGGCCGGCACTCCTCGGCGACCCCGTCGAGCACGTCGGCCACGCGCTCGAGCACACCTGCGGGGCACTGCACCAGCCCCATCGCGTCGGCCGCCAGCAGCACCGGGGTGAGCAGCGACCACAGGGCCGTGCGCGACGACGGGGTCGGCAGGGCCACCTCGACGTGCACGCCGCGCGCCCGTGCGCTGACGTCGGCCAGCGGCGACCCGGCGGCGCCGACGGTGAGCAGCGAGGCGCCGCGGCGGGCGGCCTCGGCGGCCAGGGCGAGCGGGCCGGTGGCGCGGCCGGACTGGGAGACGGCGATGACCAGGTCGAGCGGGCCGACCCAGCCGGGCAGCGGCGGGCCGCCGCGGGTGGTCACCGGAACGGGTGAGCCGGGCTCGGCGAGCAGGTCGAGCACGTCACAGACGAGCGCGGAGCCGCCCAGTGCCGCGACGAGCACCGAGCGAGGGCGCTCTCCCCCGGCGGCGCGGGAGATGCCGGCCTCGTCGGCCGACACCAGCGCGCGGCGCACCTGCGCGCCCGCCGAGGCCAGCGAGCGCAGTGAGTCGCGGGTGTCGAGGACGCGCAGGGCGTCCGGGTCGTCCAGGCGGCTCTCGTCGACCCACGGCATCGGTCGTGACCTCCCGCGCCCCCGCTCAGGCGGGTCGGCGCGCCTCGTCGACGAGGAGGACCGGCACGCCGTCGTCGATGCGGTAGGCGAGGCCGCAGGCGGCGGAGGTGCACACCAGCTCCGGCCCGCTGTCACCGGTGACGTCGAGCAGCTCGCTGCGGCAGGCGGGGCAGCGCAGGATCTCGCGCAGCCACGGCTCGATCGGCGAGGCGGGAACGGCCTGCTCGCTCATACGGGTGCCTTCCTGGGGGCGGGGTTCGAGGTCGTCGCCGATCCTCCCACACGCCCGGGACGCCATCCTCGGGAGTGCAGCGTGCCCGGCTGACGGTCGGCGCGTGTCCACCGCAGGCGCACCTGTTGCCGGTCCCGGGGGCACGACCTAGGGTCCGAGAGGTGTCGTCACGGATCGGGGGGAGCCCGCCTCCACGCCTGGTCGTGCTCGGCCGGATCCGGCTCGAGGCCCTGGGGCGGCCCGTGCAGCTCACCGAGCTCGAGAGCGGCTTGCTGTCGCTCGCGGCCCTGCGCGACCGGGTGGGGGTCGACTCCCTCGGTGAGTGGCTGTGGGCCGGCGACCCGCCCGCGTCGGCGCGCAACCGGGTGCAGTCGCTGGTGAGCGGCATCCGGCGCAAGGCCCGAGAGGGTGGGCCGGTGATCGTGACCGACGGCCGCGACTACCGGCTCGACGGCTCGGTGGCGGTCGACGTGCACGACTGGGATGCCGAGGTGGGCCTGGCGAGGACGGCCCGCGCCACCGACCCGGCCGGTGCCCTGGCGCACTACGACCGCGCCCTGGCCCTGTTCCCCGACAGCCCGCTGCAGGGCGCGCCCGGCTCGACCGCCGTCGACGTCGAGCGCAGCCGGCTGGCCCAGGCCCGCGTGTCGGTGCTCGAGGAGCGACACGAGGCGGCGCTTCGCTGCGGGCGCACGGAGGGACTGGTGGCCGAGCTGGACGCCCTCACGGCCCAGCACCCCTTCCACGAGGGGTTCGTCGCGCAGCTCATGCTCGCGCTGGCCGCCGCCGGGCAGCAGTCGCGTGCACTGGAGGTCTACCGAGCCACGCGCGAGCGCCTGGACGACGAGCTGGGGGTGCAGCCCTCCGAGCCGCTGCGCCGTGCCCAGCAGCTCGTGCTCACCGGTGCCGGACCGACCCGACCGGCGGAGGAGGACCAGCCGCGGCGCACGCCGGACCCGGTCGGTGCGGGTGGCGGGCCGAGCGCGGGGGGCGGCTCCCCGGCATCCGGGCTGCCGGTGCCGCGCACCCTGCCGCGCCGACCCGCCGCGCTGGTCGGCCGCGGCGCGGAGCTCGCCGCCCTGGAAGCGGCGGCCGACGAGTCCGTCGACCGCGCGGTCGTCGTGGCGGTGACCGGCCTGGCGGGCGTCGGCAAGTCGGCCCTGGCGCTGGAAGCCGGGCACGCGTTGCGCCCGAGGTTCCCCGACGGTGCGCTCTACCACGACGCCGCCAACGACCCCCGGGGCGCACGGGTGGGCACCGCGCTGGCGGCCTTCTTGAGGCTGCTCGGAGTACACCCGGAATCCGTTCCGGCAGAACGTGAGTCGCGCGTCGGTCTCTTCCGCTCACTGCTCGACGGACGGCGGGTGCTCGTGGTGGTCGACAACCTCGCGACCGAGGGTGACGAGACGGAGGACGTCGTCGACCTGCTCCCGGTGACCGCCGGGTCGATGGCGATCACGACCTCCCGCTCCTCACTTCCGGGTCTGGGCGCGACGCACCGGGTGCCGCTGCGCTCGCTGGAGCCGGACGACACGATGGCCCTGCTGACGCGCATCGTCGGCACCGAGCGGGTCGCCGCCGAGCCGGAGGGCGCCCGCGAGGTGGCCCGGCTGGCCGCGGGGATGCCGCTCGCCGTGCGGATCGTCGGCGGCCGCGCGGCGCAGCGCCCCGACCTCTCCCTCGACGAGCTCGCCGACCGGCTCGACCGGCTGGGGTTCGTGGGTGAGGTGCCCGACGACCTGGGGGTGCTGCGGGCCGGGATCGACCGGGTGCTCGACGGGCTCCCGAAGCCGGCGCTGCAGGTGGTCGAGGCCGTGGCGCACCTGCCGGTCGACACGTTCAGCGGGTGGGTGGCCGGTGCGGTGCTCGACGACCGCCGCGCGGGCGACGCCGCGCTCGACGTGCTGCTCGAGGCGAGCCTGGTCGACCCGGTGGTGCGCGAGGACCACGAGGCGCAGTACCGGCTGCACGACCTGGTGCGGGCCTTCGTGCGCGGCCGGGCCGGTCGGTCGAGGGACGCCACCGGGTCCGGGGCAGTTCGCGGCGAGACCGAGCTGGTCGCGGTGGCCACCTGGGGCCTCGCTCGCGACGGGTCGGCCCTGACCGAGCTGCCGAACCGCTTCATCCCCGTGCCCCCGCGACCGGTCGGCGTGGGTGCCGGCCCGGATGCCGGGCGGCCGCGGCGGCGCGCCCGCGGCGCCCGGGTGCTGCGCACCGACACCCCGTTGCTCCTCGCCTGCGCGACGCGGCTGGCGCCGGTGCGCCCGGACCTGGCGTGGCGGCTGGTCTGCGACTGCGCACTCGGGCACGACGCGTGGGCCGACCTCGAGCTGTGGCTCGCGGCCGAAGAGGTGGTCACCGGTGCCCTCACGGGGGCCGACGACGACAGCCGGCTCGGCGCGGCCTCCCTGATGCTGTGCCGCGCGTGGCTGCTGCAGGACCAGCGCTCGGCCTCACGGGTCGCGCGGGGGCTGGCCGACCAGGCCCGCCCCCAGCTGGTGCTGCTCGGTGAGCACCGCGCCGCGGCCGCCGCCGCCCTGGTGGTGGCCCAGGCGACCACCTCGCTGGGGCTGCGCGCCGAGGCAGAGGCCGCGGTCGCCACCGCCGAGGAGTCGCTGACCCACGCGTCTGACCTCGTCCTGGCGGCATGGGCCGCGATCGCCCGGGGCACGCTGCACAACGACTACGACGAGCTGCCCGACGCGGCACGCGAGTTCACCCGGGCGCGTGAGCTGCTGGCTGACACCCCGGTGACCGTCGCCAACGCCCTGGCCACGCTGGAGCTGTCCCGGGCCCGGCGGCGGCAGGGCGAGCTGGGGCCTGCCGGCCTGCTGATCGACGAGGCGCTGCACCTGTTCGGGCAGATCGGCGACGTCCACCTGTACTCCTACGCGCTGGATGCCCGGGCCGAGGTCAGCCTCGCTGCAGGGCGGGCGGCAGAGGCGCTGGAGGAGGCGACCACGGCCCACGAGCGGGCGCTGGCATCGCGCGACGCGTTCCTCACCGCCCGGGCTCGGCGCACCCGGAGCCGGGCGCTGCTGGCGCTGGGTCGCCTCGACGAGGCCGAGCGCGAGGTGCGGGTCTGCATCGAGGAGCTCACCGCCATCGACCGGCCGCTGTCGGTGGCGTTCAGCTACCAGGTGCTCGCCGCGGTGCTCGACGCCAAGGGCGAGAACGTCGCGGCCAGCGAGGCACTGCGGCTCGAGAGCGCCGCGCTGCGCAAGGCCCAGGCCACAGCGCTCGATGCGGCGCAGCGCACGACCGGCCCGGCCTGACCTCCGGCTTCTCGCGGAGTCAGGAGCACTTCGCCCAGTCAGGGGCGTATCAAGCCCTGACTCGGCGAGAAGCTCCTAAGCCCGCGGAGTGACCCTGACTCCGCTGGCGATCAGGCGCGGACGATCGCCAGCACCTCGTCGCGCACCCGCGCCATGGTGTCGGGGTCCGCGGCTTCGACGTTGAGCCGCAGCAGCGGCTCGGTGTTGGACGCGCGCAGGTTGAGCCACCACATCGGGTCGCCGTCACCGCCGGCGTGCACCAGGGTGAGGCCGTCGAGCTCGTCGGTGTCGATGCCCTGCGGCTGCGCCCAGGCGCGCACCAGCTCGGTGGCGGCCGCGGCGTCGGTGACGGTGGAGTTGATCTCGCCCGACGCGGCATACCGGGCCAGGTCGGCCATCACCTCGCTCAGCGGGGCATCCTGCTCGCCGAGCGCCGCGAGCGTGTGCATCGCGGCGAGCATGCCGGTGTCGGCGAACCAGAAGTCGCGGAAGTAGTAGTGCGCGCTGTGCTCTCCGCCGAACACCGCGTCGTGACGGGCCATCTCGCCCTTGATGAACGAGTGGCCGACTCGGGTGCGCACCCCACGGGCACCGGTGGCGGCGATGACCTCGGGCACCTGCGCGGAGCAGATCACGTTGTAGACGACCGCGACGTCCGCGGCATCCGCGCCCGCGGCCACGGCGCGCGCCACCTCGCGACGGGCGATCAGCGCGGTGATCGCGCTGGGGCTCACCGGGTCACCGTGCTCGTCGATGACGAAGCAGCGGTCGGCGTCGCCGTCGAAGGCCAGCCCGATGTCGGCCGCGTGCTCGACCACGGCGGCCTGCAGGTCGACCAGGTTGGCCGGGTCGAGCGGGTTCGCCTCGTGGTTGGGGAAGTTGCCGTCGAGCTCGAAGTACAGCGGGATGACGGTGAGCGGCAACGCAGGCAGCCCCGCCCCCGTCTCGAGCACGGCCGGGACGGTGAAGCCGCCCATGCCGTTGCCGGCGTCGACGACCACCCGCAGCGGGCGGATGCCGCTCAGGTCGACCAGTCCGCGCAGGAACGCGGCGTAGTCGGCGAGGAGGTCGCGCTCCTCGAGGGAGCCGCTCGGGCCGCCGGGGTCGGTGACCTCGCCGGCGAGGATGCGCTCGGCGAGGACGCGCACGTCGGACAGCCCGGTGTCCTGGCCGACCGGGCGGGCACCCGCGCGGCACAGCTTGATGCCGTTGTAGGCGGCCGGGTTGTGGCTCGCGGTGAACATGGCACCGGGCAGGTCGAGGGCTCCGCTGGCGTAGTAGAGGCCGTCGGTGCTCGCGAGCCCGGTGGCGATGACGTCGACGCCTCGGCTGCGCACGCCGTCGGCGAACGCCGCGGACAGCTCGGGGCTGGAGTCGCGCATGTCGTGGGCGATGACGCAGGCCGACGCGCCGTCGGGCCGAACCACCACGTCCGCGAACGCGGCGCCCAGGGTCCGCGTCACGCGGTCGTCGAGCTGGTCGGGGACGATCCCCCTCACGTCATAGGCCTTGACGACGTCGGACAGGGAGGGTCGGGTGCTCACGTCAGCACAGCCTACGGGGGCGCACCACGGGCCCGACCCGGTTGCCGCACGAGTGGGGCTGGTCACCCCGGATGCCACCCGGCGCCCGCTCTCGCGAGCCGCCGGCTCAGCCCTCGGCGCTGCCCCGCAGCACGCGCAGGTGGCCGCGGCGCACCTCGCCGGGCACCACCGGCGGCCACGCCTCGACGGGCTCGGGAGCGGGAGTGCGCGGCCGGCCGGCCTCGCGCACGGCATCGGCCAGGGCGAGGAGGTCGTCGGTGCTCGGCTGGGGCTCGGGGTAGTCGGTCGCGAGCCGCACGACCTCCCAGCCCCGGGGCGCGGTCATCCGGTTGGCGTGCTCGGCGCAGAGGTCGTAGGTGTGCGGCTCGGCATAGGTGGCCAGCGGCCCCAGCACGGCGGCCCGGTCGGAGTAGACGTAGGTCAGCGTGGCGACCGCGGGGCCACGGCACGCCGTCTTCGAGCACCGACGGGACAGGTTCACTCCAGGAACTCTAGGTGGCGCTGCCGACGCCCCGGGGAGGCACGCCGTAGCATGCGGCTCGTGACAGGTGCGCGCCGCCGTGAGCGCCACGGCCGGGGGGTCCGTGGCCCCCTGGCGTGGCCGCCGGTGCCGGCGATGCAGACCCGCCGGGCGCGGTTCGACACCCTCGTGCTCGATGCCGCCGACCGGCTGCGCCCGCACCTCGGCACCCGCTACGCCGGGCTCGAGTTCGCGGTCGAGGACGTGCCCGGGCAGGACCCCGCCCCCTGGGAGGAGCAGACCGCCGCGCTGGGCCGGCTGCTGCGGGGCACGAGCACCCGTCCGCACCGGGTCGTCGTCTACCGCCGCCCGGTGGAGGCGCGGGCACAGGACGAGCTCGACCTCGCCGACATCGTGCGCGAGGTGGTCACGGAGCAGGTGGCGGCGCTGCTCGGCGTGCCCCCGCAGGAGCTCGACCCGGGCCTGGACCCCGACGCCTGAGGCGCAGCGCCCCGAGGAAGCCTGGCGTCAGGGCAGCGGGAAGGCCCGGCTGACCTCGGAGGTGACCGCGCTCTCGCCCAGCGGCATCGACGACAGCATCCGGGCCGCGCCCGTGCCGCTCGAGGAGACCATGGTGCCGCGCAGCTCGCCGCTGCCGGTGATGCGGCGCACCCACACGGATGCCGCGTCGTCGAGCGGCACGCTCGCGACCCGGTCGGCCAGCAGGTCGAGCCGGCGGGTGCGCGCGGTGCCGTCGATGACCGTGACCACCTCCGCGGTGCTGTTGCCACCGGTGCTGACGAGCTGCAGGCTGCGGTCGAGGCCCGCGACGGGCACGAAGGCCGCACCGCCCACGGAGTCGACCCCGGTGACCGCCGGGGACCAGGCGATCTCGCCGGGTGCCGCGCCGGTTCCGACCCGGGTGAACGCCGACGCGACGATCGGGACGTCGGCCCGCAGTGCGAGGGCGTAGGTGCCGGCCGGCAGTCCCTTGAGCGCCAGCTCGCCGACCGCTCCGCCGGTGACGCTGAGCACGCTCTCGCCGGTCCACGGCACCAGGCCGGCGCGGTCGAGCACGCTGACCCGCACGACGGCATCCTGGTCGCCGGGCACGGCGACCCGCACCGAGGTGGTTCCGGTGGGGTCGACGACGACGCCGGGCACGACCTGCACGCCGGACGGGGGCGCCGCCGGGACAGTCGTGTCGGCCCCCAGCGCCGTGCTGCCGTCGACCCAGGTGTCGGTGAGCGTGGCCTGCACGCCGCCGCCGTCGGAGCGCACGTGCACGACGGGCTGCTCCTCCTTGCCGTAGCGGGCGTCGAGCAGCACGCTGACCCGTCCGCCCGAGGGGACCGTCTCGACGACGGGGTCCCCGAGCTGACCGGCGGTGCCGAGCACCGCCACGTCGGTGCTGACCGGGTTCGCGCCCGGGTTGGTGAGGATGAGGCGCTCCTGGCGGCCGGGTCCGGCGCCGCCGGCGAGCAGCCAGAGGTCGGAGCCGCCGGCGGCGCACGGTGTGGTCACCAGCCCGCGCAGCCCTGGGGTGTCGGTGCGCCACTCCTGCGTTCCCGCCGCGGCAGGCGCCATCGACCCGTTGCCGGTCAGCAGGGTCGGCTCGACGTCGCCGGCCGGGCTGGCCGCACGGGACGGCACCCTGCCGAAGCCGCTGGCGGGGCGCTCGGTGAGGGAGAGCACCGTGGTCTCCCCGGAGGCGGCGACCAGTCGCCCCGCCCCCCGCGCCGGCACCGGAAGGAGCTCGGCCGGCCCGGCCGCGGCCGTGATGGACGAGGCGACCCGCACGTCCGGCGTGCCGGGGATGCCGACCAGCTCGGGCCCGGGGCAGGCGAGCTCGACCCGGGTGGCGAGGGAGGTGCCGACCAGCGGGGCCTGCTGCTGCCCGCTCGCCGCGACGAGGTCGACCTCGAAGGGACGGCTGGTGGCGAGGTGCACCAAGCCGACGCCGACCCCCGCCACGACGGCCACCCGGGCGATGCCGCCGAGGTTGGCCCGCCGGGCGCCGCGCCGGAGCGGGGCCGTCGCACCGCTGAGCCTGCTCATGCGTGCCCCACCCGGGACTCGCGCCGGCCGAAGGGCACGGCGAGGAAGGCCAGCGCCAGCACGGCCAACACCTGGCCGACGTGCCCCCAGCGGGAGGGGTCGGTGACGTCGACGGTGAGCCGGCCGGTGCCGACCGGGAGCAGGTAAGTGGGCGTGGGCGCACCGGGGACGGGCTGCACGGTCACCCCGTCGACGGAGACCACGGCGTGCTGCGCCCAGCCGAGCGGCTCGGCCACGACGAGCCGGCTGTCCGGCGGCACCTCGACGGTGGTGCGGGTGGCGGCGCTCTGGCCGGTGGTGCTGACCAGCCGGGTGCCGTCGGGCGTCACCAGCCGCAGTCGCGGTGGTGCGACGAGGTCGACGCCGGTGCCGGTGGGGCTCACCCGCCACATGTCCCAGCCGGCGCGGGGCGCGATGGGCTGCAGCCCGTCGGTGGCGTCGAGCCGTCGAGCCACCTCCGGCACCAGGCCGGCACGCACGGCGAGCAGGTCGGTGGCGGTGTCGGCGAAGAGCGAGGGGCCGGTGGAGGCGTCGCCGAGCGCCGCGCTGACCCGGTCGGCGAGGGAGCCGTCGGCCCGGTCGACGCTCGGTAGCGGCCGCGACACGTCGGAGGCCTCGCGCCCGACGAAGCGGTAGCCGGCGCCGCGGGTGCCGGGCACGACGAACAGTGCCCGGGTGGCGAAGGCGCCCTCGGCCTGGTCGACCGACACGGCCGGCCTCGGGTCCTGCCAGGGTGCGAGCTCGGTGCCCAGCGTCGCCCAGGCGACCCCGCCGGCGGAGACGGCGACGGCCGCGGCGCCGACCACGGCACCGGTGCGGCGGGCCAGGGCGGGCAGCCGTGGGTGCGACGCCGGCCGTCTCAGCCGCACGCCGTCGAGACCGCGGGCGAGCGCCAGCACCACCACCAGGGCCAGCGGCAGGAGCAGGGTGCCCGACCACAGCGTGATCGGCTCCCCCGCGCCGGCGACCCCCGCGGGGACCGTGCCCAGCCGGATGCCGGGGGCGACCAGGGCGAGCGCGAGCAGCACCGGTGCCAGCAGGGCCAGCATCGTCGTGGCGCTGCCCCAGCCGCGACCGCGCAGGAGCGCGAGCACGGCGACCGCGACGAGCGGGGCGGCGGTCCACACCAGGGGCGCTCCCGCGCCGCCCGGGTTGAGCAGGGCCAGCTGCCAGGGCTCGGGGGTCGGGCCACCCCACTGGGCGAGGCCGACGCCGGCGACGAGCACCGGCCAGGACGCCTCGGTCTGGCCCAGGAACCAGGGCGCCAGCACCGCGGCGGGCACCACCGCGACGACCAGGGCGTGCCGACGCACCCGGGAGCGGACCATGGCCAGGACGAGGGCCAGCACGGTCACCAGGGCGAGCAGCACAGGGGCGAACGCGCCGAGCACCAGTGCGGCGAGCGCCGTGGCGAACGCGCTGGTGGCCGTGGAGCGGCGCACCGCCAGCAGCCACAGGCCACAGGCGATCGGCGGCAGCAGCACCAGGGCCACGATGGCCCCGAGCCGGCCCTGGGCCACGGAGGTGGCGGCCACCCCGGTGGTGGCCCACCCGAACGATGCCAGCCCGCGCACCCAACGGGTGGCGACCACGGGGCGCAGGGCGAGGTAGGCACTGACGGCCGCGAGCGGCATCCCGACGATGACGAGGATCGCCACCACCAGACCGGCGGCGGACCCGGGGGCGGGTAGGAGCGGGACGTGGTCGACCAGCCAGGTGGGCACCGCGAGCAGCGGCGCCCAGGGGCCGGCCGGGTCGGGGCCGCCCAGGCCGGGGCCGGTCCACCCGTCGGTCCAGGCGTGCCAGAGCACCGTGGCGTCGGCCCGGTTGCCCATCAGCTCGCCGCCCGCCAGGCCCGACCCGGCGCCGGTGACCACTCCGAACCCGAGGGAGCGGCCGGCGACCGCCGAGACGACCAGCGCCCCGGCGGTGGCGAGCACCCCGGGGTGGCGCAGCACCGCGAGCATCCACGAGCGCGGGTTGAGCTCGTTGGCCTCGTCGCCGATGGGTGGCCGGGGCGACACGAGGGCGTCGTGCACGGCGTCGCCCCACCCCGTCAGCACGGCCCGACGGGGCTCGAACAGGGCGCGCAGGTCACGGCGGCTGACCTCGCGGCGGTGCCGCGTGCGCCACCTGGCGGCGGTGCCGCGGAAGGGGTCGAGGGACGCCAGTGACGACAGCTCGGCCCCCGCGGCCCGCGGACGCTTGAGCAGCAGCAGGCCCAGGGCCGCGACCACGGAGGTGACGGCGATCCAGGCCGCGAGGAAGGGCGAGGCCCACCACGGCGAGCGCGCCAGGGCCACCCGGCGGCCGGAGCGGCGGCGAGCCGCCGTGCTCGCACCGGCGGGGGCCACCCCCGGCTCGGTGTGCATCCGGGCCGTGGGGACGACCACCACGCGGCGGCCGGCGTTGTGGGCGCGCCACCCGAGGTCGAGGTCGGCGCCGACGTCGCCGAACGAGCTCTCCCAGCCACGCAGCGTGCCGAGCAGGTCGCGCTCGACAAGGGAGCCGGCGAACGGCACGCCGAGCGCGTCGGTGGACCGGTCGTACTGGCCCTGGTCGGGCTCACCCGGCCGGGGCCGGGACAGCAGCCGGCCGCCACGGGTGGTGCGGATGGCCAGCGCCCGCAGCAGGTGCGGGTCGGTGGCGTCGAGGTGCTTGGGGCCGACCACGCCTGCCGACGGTGAGCGCCGCCAGGTGTCGACCAGGGCCACCAGGGTGCCGGGCTCTGGGGTGGTGCCCACCGGGAGCAGCCAGGCCAGGGTGGTCGGGGGCGTGTCGACCTCGGGGTCGAGCAGGGCGCGGTGGGCGGCGGTGCGGGCCGGCGTGCGCGGGTCGACGGGCAGCACGGTGACGGGCACCATGTGGGTGCGCCGAGCGGTGTCGACCACGCCGATGACGGTGACGGCACTGTGGTCGAGCGTGACGTGGTCGAGCGGGACCTGGTCGGCCGTCAAGGGGTGGTCGGGGGGGTCGTCGTCACCGCTGTCGGCCGCCGGGATGGCGGCGCCGTCGCTGCGGTCGAGCACGAGCACGGCATCGGGGGGCAGGCTCTGCCCGAGCACGGCGTCGAGCAGGGCGGCCAGGCCGCGGGCGTCGCGGCGGGTGACGATGACCGCGGTCACGCTCGGCTCCACCCCGTCCGCGGCGGACGGGGTGGACGTTGGACGGGCGGGAGCCAGAGTCATCCGTGGGGCGGCGGGCCGGGGCGGGGCCCCGGGTCAGACCGCGCGCTTCTTCAGCTTGCGCCGCTCGCGCTCGGACAGGCCACCCCAGATGCCGAACCGCTCGTCGTTGGCGAGGGCGTACTCGAGGCACTCGGAGCGGACGTCGCACCCCACACAGACCTTCTTGGCCTCGCGGGTGGAGCCGCCCTTCTCGGGGAAGAAGGCCTCCGGGTCGGTCTGCGCGCACAGCGACCGCTCCTGCCAGGAGAGAGCACCGTCCTCAGGCTCACCCTCGTCGAGCATCCCGTCGATCACATAGAGCTCGTGCATGCTTCCCTCCTCGACCCTTCGACCCGTGTGCTCCGGTGGAGATTCTCGGAGTACATGGATGGAATTACACGCGTGTCATGCACTCCACGTCAAGCCGAATGGTGTATTTGCTGGTGTTTTTGCCCGGTCCCCCGGCGTTTCGGGCGGACTCGCCGCGCGCCGAACCCGACTGACAGACTCTCGCACATGCACATCACCGCCCTGGCCGGCGGCGTCGGCGGAGCTCGCTTCGTCCGCGGCCTGCGCCACCACCTCGACACCACTCCCGGGCTCGCCGACTCGACGGTCACCGTCATCGCGAACACCGGCGACGACATCACGCTGTTCGGCCTTCGGGTCTGCCCCGACCTCGACACCCTGCTCTACACCCTGGGCGACGGAGTGCACGAGGGGCAGGGCTGGGGTCGCGCCGACGAGACCCACCGCGTGCAGGGCGAGCTCGCGGCGTACGGCGCACTCCCACAGTGGTTCGCGCTCGGCGACCTCGACATCGGCACCCACGTCGTGCGGTCGCAGTGGCTCGGGCAGGGGGCCTCGCTCAGCGAGGTCACCGCCCGGCTCGCGGCACGCTGGGGCCTGCCGGAGAAGCGGATCGACCTGGTGCCGATGACCGACGTGCCGGTCGAGACACACGTCGTCGTCGACGACGGTGAGGGCGGCGAGCGCGCGATCCACTTCCAGGAGTGGTGGGTCCGCCACCAGGCATCCGTGCCGGCCCGCCGCTTCGTCGTCGCCGGGCTCGACCGCGCCACCGCCGCGCCGGGCGTGCTCGACGCCATTCGCAAGGCCGATGTCGTGCTGCTGCCACCGAGCAACCCGGTGGTGTCGATCGGCATCGTCCTCGGCGTCCCCGGGGTGCGAGACGCGTTGCGGGGCACCACAGCCCCGGTGGTCGGCGTGTCCCCACTCATCTCCGGTCGCCCGGTGCGCGGTCACGCCGACGCGTGCCTCGAGGCCATCGGCGTCGACACCACGGCACAGGCCGTCGGCGGGCTCTACGAGGACTTCCTCGACGGCTGGCTGGTCGACCCGGCCGACAAGGGCACCACCTTGCGTCGCGCCCGCGTCGAGGTCTTCGACGGGCCACTGCTGATGAGCGACGTGCCCGCCACAGCGCGCATCGCGGAGCACGCGCTGCGGATGGCCGCCGCGGTGCCTGCGTGACCGACCCCGGGACGCCGTCACCCTCCTCGGGTGCCGGGGTGCAGGTCGTGCCGGTGCTCGGTGTGGGCGAGGTGCTGCCCGGCGCCCGGCTGGCCGACCTCCTGGTCGGCGCGCTCACGGCATCCGGTCTCACCCTTGAGGCCGGCGACTGCCTCGTGGTGTCGAGCAAGGTCGTCTCCAAGGCGCTGGGGCTGACGTGGGACGGCACCCGCGAGGATGCCGTCACGGCTGGCACCGTGCGCGTCGTCGCCGAGCGCCGCTCCGCCGAGGGTGTGACGCGCGTCGTCGAGTCGGTGGCCGGGCCGGTGATGGCCGCTGCCGGGGTCGACGCCTCCAACACCGGCCCGTCGGCCCGGGTGCTCCTGCTGCCCGACGACCCCGATGCCGAAGCGGCTCGACTGCGCACCGCGCTGCTCGACCGGGTCGGGCTGCCTTCTGCCACACCGCTGGCCGTGGTGCTCAGCGACACCGCGGGGCGTCCCTGGCGCGACGGCCTCACCGACCTCGCCCTGGGCAGCGCGGGCCTGGCCGTGCTCGAGGACCTGCGCGGCGCCACCGACCACGACGGCCGTCCGCTGGCCGTGACGATGCGGGCCGTGGCCGACGAGGTGGCCGCGGCAGCCGACCTCGTCAAGGGCAAGGCCGACGGCATCCCCGCGGCGCTCGTGCGCGGGCTCGATGCGGCGTGGTTCTCGCCCGACGCCCCCGGCGCTCGCGCCCTCGTGCGGGTGGGTCCCGGCGACTGGTTCGCCCTCGGTCACGTCGAGGCACTTCGGGCCGCGCTGGGCGTGCGCCCGGGGAGCGCGCTGTCTCAGGAGGTCGGCATCCGGCCGGTGCAACCGGGCGAGGCACTGGGGCCGCGGGTCGGCCGGGTCGTGGCGCTCGCCCTGCTCGACGTGCCCGACGGGTCGGCCGACGTCGGCGTCGACGAGGCGAACGGCTCCGCCGAGGTGACGCTCGCCGCCCCCGACGGCTACGACCTCGGCCGGCTGGTGGTGCGCGCGGAGGTGGCCGCGGCCGCGGAGGGGTTGGACGTGGGGCAGGTTGGGCGCACCGGCACGGCGGTCACCCTGTCCTTCGGCTGAGGGGCCGCCCGTTGGCAGGGAACGGACGACCCCCCGTCGCCGGAAGGATCTGTGGTGAGCGCCGAGCCGTCAGCGGCGGGGCTGCTCGGGTGCCGGGACCAGCTTGCGTCGGACGTCTTCGCCGATGATGCCCAGCACCGCGGCGAAGCCCACCCACCGCGCGGCGGCGGGAACGGGCACGGTGCCGAGGAAGAGCAGCGCGCCGAGCAGCGCCGTCATCAGCCAGAACAGGGCCCAGAAGGTCCAGCGCAGGCCGACGCGGAGCGTGTCGAACGTCATGCAGATGAGTGTGCCATCAATTACTGGCCGAACGGACGGTGGGCAAGTCCGAACACCCGATGGCGCCCTGCCGGCCGGCTACCTGCCGCGCACCGGCAGGTGGGTGGGCGTCGACATCCGCGCACCGCGCCGGGGCCGGTGGTGCCCACCGAGCTCGAGGAGCCGCTGCACCCGGTAGCGGTGCCCGGCGTAGGGCGCCAACAGCTCGGCCAGGCCGTCGTCGTCGACGGGGCTGCCGGTCAGGGCCCAGCCGATGTCCTTGGCGACGTGGTAGTCGCCGAAGCTCACCTCGTCGGGCAGTCCCAGGGCGCGCTGGGCCACCTCGGCCCAGGTCCACCGGCCCACGCCCGGCAGGGCGGTGAGCCGGGCCCGGGCCTGCTCGACCGGCAGGTCGGTGCACTCCTCGAGGCGCCCGGCGCGGCCGACCGCGTTCACCACGGTGCGCGACCGGCCCGGGTCGACGCCGGCAGCCAGCCACTCCCACGAGGGGATGGCGGCCCAGCCCTGCGGGGTGGGCGGCACGACGAGCCCGCGCTCCTCCCCCGGGCCGGGCGCGGGCTCGCCGAAGCGCCGCACCAGGCGGCGGTAGCCCGCGAAGGCCTCCTTGCCGGTGACCTTCTGCTCGATGATCGAGGGCACCAGGGCCTGAACGACCAGCCCGGAGCGCGGCACCCGCCAGCCGGGAAACCGGCGCCACTCCTGCGCGACCAAGGGGTGGTGGGCCACGAAGCCACTGGTGTCGTCACGCTCGCCGAGCAGGGCGGGCACCCGCTCGAGCACCCACAGCGCACCGCTCCCCCACGCGGATGCCGTGACCTCACCCGCGCTCGGCGTGGCGGCCAGGCGCACGGTGACCGGGCCCTCGGGGGTGCGCCAGCCGAACCACCAGCCGCGGTCGTCGCGCCGGCTGGTGGGGTCGCCCCCGCCGCGCCGGAAGGTGCCGACCACCGCACCGAGCGGCACCTCGTGCGAGGTGCGCAGGACCCGCTCGTGGGCGGCGGCGCCCATCAGCCCAGGTGGCGCGGCGGGACGCGCAGCGGCGGCCCGGCCGGGGTGGCAGGCCCCTTGAACGCCGCCCACACGTAGGTGGGCACCAGCGGCAGCGCCGCACGGAACGCCGCCGGCGGCACCTTCGTGGCCCAGGCCGGCACGTTGTCACCGGCGGCGAAGGCCACCGGGTCGGTGAGCACCGGCAGGGTGTAGTCCCACACGTCGTAGGCCGCGAACAACCGGCGCAGGCCGGCCGGCGTGTAATAGCGCTCGTAGTAGTGGTCTCCCTTGCCGGTCAGGCGCATGTACCGGTCGGCCGCGCCGCGCGGCAGCCACGACAGGAAGGGCAGCCGGTGGTGCGGCTCGACGACCTGCCAGCGGTGCCCGATGCCGAGATAGAGCAGGCCACCGGGACGCAACACCCGGTGGATGTCAGCGACGACCGCCTCGGGGTCGACGACGTGCTCGTAGATGTGGTTGAGCACGGCGACGTCCATCGAGTCGTCGTCGAAGGGCAGGTCCTCGCCGCGGGCCAGCCGGAAGTCGACCCGCTCGCCGAAGCGGGCCCGGGCCTTCTCGAGCCCCGGCTCGTCGATGTCGACCCCGCTGGTGCTCGCCCCGGCCAGCGCGAGCTCGTCGGCGATGAAGCCCGCCGAGCAGCCGACGTCGACAGCCCGCAGGCCGTCGAGCGACCCGACCCCGAGCGCGTGCCGCACGACCGCCACGATCTTCGCGGCCTTCTGGCGGCGGCCCTCCTCGTCGAGCATCTTGGCCATGATCTCGGAGTAGGCGAGCTGCTCCTCACGGTCGCCGGGCCCCAGGGAGTCGGTCACGCCGTCGATCCTAGGAGGTCGTGGCGACGTCCCCACGCCCACGCGCCCCCGGCGAGCAGCAGGTCGGCCAGCACCGCCAGGAAGCGGGCGACGACGACCACGGCGGTGGCGGCGGGCAACGGCATCAGGGTGACGAGCAGGAGCGCCAGCACGCCGTCGCGCACCCCGACGCCGGCCGGCACGAGGATGCTGAACATGCCGGCGGCCGACGCGAGCGCGAAGCCGCCGATGCAGGTCACCAGCAGCGGCCCGGGCGGCGCCTCCGGGGCCACGCTGCGGGCGAGCACGAAGGTGCCCATCCCGGTGGAGACCCACGCGGCGACGAACCACGCCGAGGTCAGCGCCACGGCCCGCCCCGACAGGTCGTGCTCCAGTGGCTCGCGACGCAGCAGCCGCAGCCCGCGGGCGATGATCGCGTTGAGCAGCCGTGGCCAGAGCAGCACGCAGCCAAGTGCCACGGCGAGCACCACCCACCACCACGAGAACGCGTCGCCGCGCGACGCGACGAGCGGCTGAACCGCCGGGATGCCGAGCAGGCAGCCGGTGAGCACCGCGAGCCCGATCGACAGGATGCCGACCACGGCCATCCGCCGCCGCGGCACGAGGAGCCGGGCCCCCATCTCGGCCTGCGCGACCACGGTCCACACCGAGCCGGGCAGGTACTTGCCGAGCTGGCCGACGAGGAACACGCTGGATGCCGGGGGCAGCGCCAGGTGGGTGCCGAGGTCCTCGAGCAGCACCCGCCAGCCCATCAGGGTGAGCACCGGCGCGAGCGTGACCAGCACGAACGCGCCCAGCACCACCGGCACGCTGAGCTTGCGCAGCTGCCCGGACACCTCCTGCCAGTTGGCCCAGAGCGCGATCACACAGGCCGCGACGATCACCACGAGCAGGCCGATGCGCAGCGCGTTGAGCGCCTTGGCCCTGTTCACCGCGCGATCACCGGCGCCGGAAGGTCAGCCGCAGCACGGCATACGCCGGTGCGTCGTCCCCGGCCGCCTCGGTGCGGGCGTCACGCATCTTGTCGAGCACGTCGCCGTCGACGTCGCCCACGAGCTTGAGCCCGAGGTCGTCGGCCCGGGCGAGGATGCCGCGCACGCCGGCCGGGCGCACGGCGAAGTCGGGGTCGTCGTCGCCGATCGGCACGGTGAGCACCAGCAGCCCACCCGAGCGCAGCGCCCAGGACGCCTGGCCGAGGGCGTGGTCGACGTCGGATGCCGTGCACCCGCCGGGGTGCAGCCGGGTGATGACGTCGAGGCTGGCCGTGTCGACGTCGAGCACCTCGACCGCGGCCCGCTGGCCGGTGAGCTCGAGCTCGACCGGGGCGAAGCCCACTGCGCGCGACCAGCGCCCCATCGGGCTGCCGCTGCCGCTCTCGTCTACCACGACCGACGAGCGGTGCCCGTCGTCACGGATGCGCACGATGGCGGCGAGCGCCCCCAGCGCCGACCAGGCGGCGACCGGCTCGCCCGGGCGGGGCAGGCCGAGCGCGCGTGCGATGCCCACGGCATCCCGGGCGTCGTCGTCGACCGCGAGCAGGTCGGTGGCGCGCACCCGCTCGGGGATGTCGGACGGGACGAGGTCGACGACCGGACCACGCCGGGCCCGGATGCCGGCCACGGTCGCCCGGGCGCGGGCCACCGGGCCGAGCGGCACGACCGGCCGGGTCGGCTCGACCTCGACCGGAGCTGCGGCGAGCGCCTCGATGCCGCCCACGTAGTTGGCCCAGGGGCCGGACAGGTCGGGCGGGCGCACCTCGGCCCGCAACCGCTCGACCACGCCGGGCTCGGCGAGGCTGCGCAGCGCGGCGACGAGCGCCGCACGGTCCGATGGCGGCACGAGGAGGCCGTCGATGCCGTCGCGCACCTGGTCGGGGAAGGTGCCGACGGCACTGGCCAGCACCGGCACGCCGTGGCTGAGCGCCAGCAGGGCGTTCTGAGACGCCGTGGCGGTGCGGTAGGTCAGGGCGACGACGTCGTGGTGCGCCATCAGCTCCGGGATGCGTTCTGCCGGAACGTAACCCGGATGCACCTCGACGCGACCCGCGATGCGCGGGTCGGCGGCGAGGTCGCGGACCTTGCGCCCGGCATCCCCCCACAGCTCGCCGGCGACGGTGAGCCGCAGGTCGGGCACGTCGCGCAGGGCGTCGACGAGCAGGTCGACCCCCTTGTAGTCACGCACGATGCCCAGCGCCAGCAGGCGGGGTGGGCCGGCGTGCTCCGGGCGCGGCACCGCGGGGCCGCCGGGCAGGTGCGGCGGAAGAGCGAGCTCGCGCACGTGCGAGGCGCCCAGCTCGGCCGCGAGCCGGGCCTGCTCGTCGGAGTGCACGACGACGGCGTCGACACGGCGCAGGAGGGCCTCCATGAGCTGCCGGTCGCCGGGGTGGCCCTCGTGCGGGAGCACGTTGTGCGCGATGAGCACGGTGCGCGGGCCGTGGCCGCTCGGGGTGGTGCGCCCCACCCCGGCCGCCCGCAGCAGCGCGAGGTGCGCGGGAGCGACGGCCGGGATGACGTGCACGACGATGATGACGTCGACCTCGCGCAGCCGTCGACCGGCCCGCACCCAGGTGTCGGGGCGCGCCCACGACAGCACCCGCAGGCTGCGGGGGAAGGGCTCGACGTCGGCCGACCCGCCGGGCACAGACTGCTCCCCGGGGTAGAGCGCCGAGGGGTAGAGGTGGCTCCACGACACGAGCGTGACGTCGTGCCCGGCATCGGTCAGCTCGTGCGCCAGCGCCGTGGTGTGCGCGGCGACGCCGCCCTTGTAGGGGTGGGTGGGCCCGACCAGCGCGACCTTGAGCGAGGCGCTGTCAGACACCGTCTCTCGACCTCACCACGAGGTCGGAGAGCAGCGCCAGGCTGGCGATCATGATGCCGCTGACGATGAGCAGCACCGTGCTCGCCGGGAAGTAGAACGGGTGGCGGAACATGTCGACGACCGCCTTGACCAGGCCGATGACGATCATCCACAGCGCCGGCGGCATCAGCACCTTGAGCGGGTCGAAGTACATGACCATCCGCAGCACCTGGAGGATGTAGCGGTAGGCGTCGTTGACGAAGTGGAACTTGCTGACCCCCGCCCGCTTGGCGTAGCTGGTCTCGACGTACTTGATGTCGTGCTGGTTGCTGAGGAACGCGATGGTGATGGTGGTGACGCACGAGAACCCCGCCGGCAGCAGGCGCAGGTAGGGCAGCGACACGTCGCGGCGGAACGCCCGCAGGCCGGAGTTGAGGTCGGGGATCCTGGTCTTGGTCAGCCACTCGGCGACCTTGCGGATGAACCACTTCGCCGGGACGCGCGCCCACTTGTGGGTGCCCTCCTCGGTGGTGCGGGCGCCGACGACCTGGTCGTAGGTGGCGTCGTCGCGCAGCACACGCACCAGCTCTGGGATGCGCTCGTTCTCGTAGGTCATGTCGGCGTCGGTCCACACGACGATCTCGCCGCGGGCCTGCTGGGTGCCGATCCGGCGGGCCGTGCCCGAGCCGCCGTTGCGGCGGAAGGGCAGGATGCGCAGGTGGGGGTAGGTGCCCTGCGCCCGGCGGAGCACCTCGAGGGTGTCGTCGGTGCTCGCGTCGTCGATGCAGAGCACCTCGTAGGTGAGCTCGCTCGCCTGCATCGTGGCGGTGATGCGGTCGAGCTCCTGCAGCACGTGCGCGCCCTCGTTGTAGCAGGGCAGCACGATGGTCACGTACGGTGCCGTGCCGGGGCCGGCGGCGTCGTCCTCGATCGGGTACGACGGGTGACCGGTCAGGGCGTCGGGCCTGCTCGTGGCGGCCACGGCATCGGCCTCGGCGGCGACCGGAGCGCCGGGCGCGCCCGCGGCGGGGACCGGCGCGACGGCATCCGGGACCACGCTCTGCAGCCGGGTGGTGGCGGCCGGGTCGTCGCTGCGACCGGCCTGCTCGCCGGCGCGCACCGAGATCTTCTCGGTCGGGGCTGCGTGGAGGTGGTCGTGGTCGGGCTGGTGCTCAGTCATCGCCGGGAAGCCTACCGGCGTGGGCTGCACCCGCCCGCCGCCGTGCTCGGCCGGACGGCCTCAGTCGGCGTTGTCGATGAGCCGCGCGACGGCCTTCTCGATGGCGGCCTGGCGCTTCTCCTGGTCGGCGTACTGCTGCCGCAGGGTGCCCGCGATGGTGACGCCGTCCTCGTACTGCTCGATGACCCGCGGGTCGATGTACGAGGCCTTGGCGATGGTGGGGGTGTTGCCGAGGTAGGCGGAGACCTCCTCGACGGCCGCCTTGACCGCCCGCTTGCGGGACGCCGCGGTGTCGCCCTTCTCGGGGCTCTCGGCCAGCGCCACGGCCGCGAGCACCGTGGCGTGCCAGGTGCGGAAGTCCTTGGCGGTGAGGTCCTCGTGCACCATCTGCGAGATGTAGGCGTTGACGGCCGAGGCGTCGAGGTCGGCCCACTTCGCCTCTCCCTTGTAGGCGAGCAGCCTTGCCGAGCCGCCGCGGCGCTTTCGCATCAGGTTGAGCGAGGCGATGACCTGCGGGTCGCTGATGGTGATCGAGTGCTCGACGCCCGACTTGCCGACGAAGCTGAACACCAGGTCGTCGCCACGCCGCCGCACGTGCCGGCGCTCGAGGGTGGTGAGACCGAAGGAGCCGTTGGCGTCGGCGTAGGCGTCGCTGCCGATCCGGAAGTAGCCGAGGTCGAGCAGCCGGGTGGCCGTGGCGGCGGCCCGCGACAGCGGCATCCCCTCGTCCTGCAGGTCGGTGATGAGCCGCTCGCGCGCCACCGCGAGCCGGGTGCCGGCGGCCTTGACGCGGTCGAACTTCAGCTCGTCGCGCTTCTGCCGCCAGACCGGGTGGTAGAGGTACTGCCGACGGCCGGCCGCATCGGTGCCGACGGCCTGGATGTGGCCGTTGGCGTACGGGCAGATCCACACGTTCTCCCACGCCGGCGGGATGGCGAGCGAGCGGATCCGTTCGACCTCCTGCGCCGGGAGCCGCACCCCGTCTGAGTCGAGGTAGGTGAAGTGCTTGCCCGCCCGCTTCCGGGTCCAACCCTTCATCCTGGGGTTCACCCGTCGCAGCCGCATGCCCGGACAGTACCCACGGGGTGCGCCGACAACCGGGCTGGTCAGCAGCCTTCGACGCCGGGGCGGGTCCACCCATTTGGCGCCTCCCCCCGGCTGTGACACGGTTGCCCCATGCCGGGCCTGTCGACAGACGCCGTCCTCGACCTGCTGCGCGAGGTCGCCGCAGAGGTCATCACGCCTCGCTTCCGCTCGCTCGCAGCGGGCGAGGTCATGGAGAAGAACCCCGGGGACCTCGTCACGGTCGCCGACCGCGAGGCCGAGGAGCTCATCACCGCGCGGCTCGTCGCCGCCTACCCGGATGCCGTGGTGCTCGGCGAGGAGGCGTTCGCGGCCGACCACTCGGTGATGGACCGCTACCTCGCGGCCGACCACGCGTTCACCGTCGACCCGGTCGACGGCACCAAGAACTTCGTGCACGGCTCGGCCGACCACGCGGTCATGGTGGCCGAGACCGTCGGTGGCGAGACGGTGCGCGGCTGGATCTGGCAGCCCGAGCACGAGGTGGCCTGGGTGGCCGAGCTCGGCGGCGGCACCTGGCGCGACGGGGTGCGGGTGCACACCACCCCGGTGCCCGACGACCGCGACCCGCAGGGCGTCACGTCGATGTGGGCGATGCGCGACCAGCGGCTCGGCGACCTGCCGGCCATGCGGCTGTCCTGGGTGTGCTGCGGCGTCGACTACCCCAAGCTCGTCGAGGGGGCCGCCGACTACATCGTCTACAGCCGCTCCAACCCGTGGGACCACGCGCCCGGCAGCCTGCTCGTCACCGAGGCCGGTGGGTCGGTCGGCCACCCGGACGGCACCCCCTACGGCCCGCGCTCGCTGCGACCCGGGCTCGTGGTCGCCGTCGACCGCTCCACGTATGCCGTGGTGCAGCGCCGCGTCGCCTCCGTCTTCGCCCGCTGACCCGCGGGGCAACTTCGACCTATTGGTCGATCTTGTCCCAGCCATCGCAACGACCCGACCTGAGCTACCACCTCGTAGGTGGACTGATCGGTGCACGTGCCCGGCGGTAGCCGACGCCAGCTCGGGGGGCCCGAGTCAGACGCCGGCAGCGGGCAGCCGGAGGCCGTCGGCTCGGGTCGTTGCTCCGGCCACCGCGGAGGAGCAGTCCCGCGGAGATGCCGTGGCCGTCGAAGCAGCGGGAGCGGAGCAGGTGGGATGCCGTTGGCGAGCCCAGCCACGACGGCAGGAGCGGAGCGGTGGGATGCGGTGGGCGAGCCGATGGACGGGTTTGGCGGGTGCGCCGAGTGCGCGCAGCGCGCGAGGTGCGGACGGTCAACGGCCGCACACGGCATCCCACCGTGCAGCGGTCAGGGACCACGCGACCCAGCCAGGCGTACCGAGAGTGACCTATTGGTCGAATCGGGGACACCCGCCCCACCGGATGCCGTCCCCCATGTGACCTATTGGTCGATGTGGGGACGATCAGGACCCGATGGGGGCCGGGGCGATCCAGACGCTCACCGGCAGGGGATCCGTGTGCGACGGCTTCTGCTCGAGCACGTGCTCGTCCTCGCGAACCGTGGCGTCGACCACAGTCTTTGGATCGGCCCCGAGCCGGGTCAGAGCATCCGCGGAGTCAGCAGCCAGCAGCACCAGCCGGCCTCCGCGCGAACCGACTTCGCGCGACACCGTCGCCACCGTGCTGGCCAGCTGCTCTGGGTCGCGCCGCAGCCCGGACGTGGTCGACAGCGCCGGCACCCCGCACATGCCACGCACCACCTGCGGCCACTCGTTGGCCGCCCGGGAGTCGACGGCCAGCACGACGTCACCGGGCGAGAGCGACCCGCACACGGCGTCGGCAGCGGCCAGCGAACCGCGTTCGACCCCACCGGCCCGGTGCGGCCACGTGGCGGTTGCGGCCGGCACGACGACCAGCGCCCCGACGGCGACGGCGAGCGCCACCCCGACCCAGCGGCGACCCGAGGCGGCCGCCCGGTGCATCGCCCAGGCGACACCGGTGAAGACCAGGCCGACGACCATGGGCAGCGCGATGAGCAGCCGGCGGTCGGCCCACGGGTGGTCGGGCGTGATGCCCGGGCGCGCGAGGGTGAGCAGCGTCGACCCGGCCGCCACGAAGAGCGCGGGCAGCCACGCGTCGACCCGTCGTGACCCCGCCGACAGCACCGCCCGCCGCACGAGGACGGCCAGCACCGCCAGTGCCACCGCCAGCGCCACGGGCCCGACGTACCAGGACAGCCAGGCCACGCTCTGCTCGGCGTAGGTGCGCCCGCCGTCGACGGGCAGCCCCTGCCGCGCCTGCATGCCCGCGACGTAGCGCGACCCCGGGTCGTCCGGGTTCTGGCGCACCGTCTGCCACAGCGGCCTGCTCGCGAGGTAGAGCCCGGCCGCCACGACGGCGCCCGCCGCCACGTCGGGCAGCCACCGCAGCACGACTGCCGGCAGCCGCCACCCCCGCCGCCACAACACGAGGGCCACCCACGATCCCCCACCGATGAGCACCCCCAACGCGAGAAGGGGCAGCAGGCTCCCGGCGATCGACGCCAGGTACTGCCAGGACAGCCCGACGGCCGCCACGGCCGCCACCAGCAGCGACCCGGCCAGCCCGAGCAACACCGGCCGCGGCCAGCGGGCGCGGAACGCCGCGCCCAGTGCGAGCACCGGCAGCAGCAGCACGACCTCGCGCAGGGCGTCGACCCTCACCAGCCCGGTGCCGCCGACGAGCACCCCCGCCAGCAGGCCGGCTCGCGCCGAGGCGTCACGCCGCACCAGCGAGCGCAGCGGCGCCCCGCCGACCACCATTCCCTGCGACGACGCGTCCCCCATGAACCCGGCCGCCCCCGAGCCCGATTCCCCACGCCCGGGGCCTGCGGCATCCCGCCCGGCCACGACGGCCAGCGTGACCGCCAGCAGCCCGGCCGTCAGGGTGAGCATCGCGAGCGGCTCGGAGTAGGTCGCACGTGCCGTGTGCACCACCGGGAAGAGGATGCCGGTGACCGCCGCCGTCGCGACCCCGACCCACCCGCCGGCCACCCGGGCGACCAGCAGGCCCAGCGCCAGCAGCGCCAGCCCCATGGCCAGGGCCGGCAGCAGCATGGCCACCCCGGCGCCCCCGGACCACCAACCGAACGCATAGACCACGGCCGGCCCCACGACGAACTGCGGCTGCACAGCGGGAGACGTGCTCGAGCCGACCTCGAAGAACGCCGGGCTCGCCAGCGTCACGCCCGGGAGGTCGAGCACCCCGGCCCCACCGACCGAGCCGGCGTCGACCGCCACCACCCGCGAGTGAGACGTCGCCAGGCTCACGGCGGCTTGCAGGTTGCTCGCGGCGTCGCGCCGAGGCAGCACCTGCTCGGAGTGCGTCGCGCCGGCCCAGGCGGTGAACCCCACCACCACGGCCACCAGCGCCGCCGACGCCGCGACCGACATCCGCACCGGTGGCAGCAGGCGCACGCACCACCAACACCCCACTGCGAGAACCACACCCACCGGCCACGCGACCCAGGGCGACCACCACCCGAGCGCGGAGAGAGCCGCAGCGACGGCGCTCACCGCGACGACCCAGAGGGCCGCGCCGACGGCGAGCGCGGGGAGGAGGCGGGCCCTCACGACCCCATGCTGGCGATGTGCTCGATGATGCCGGTGGTCGACACCGACGGCGTGCGCGGCAGGTAGACCACCTCGCAGACGTCGCTCACCCAGTCGAACTTGCCGGCCCAGTCGTCGCCCATGACCAGCACGTCGGCCCCGTGCTCGAGGATGTAGTCGCGCTTGAGCTCGAGGGACTCCTCGACGAAGACCTCGTCGACCACCCGCAGGCTGGCGACGATCTCCATCCGCTCGTCCTGGCTGTAGACCGGCGCCCGGCCCTTCTTGGCGATGTTGAGCGCGTCGGCCGAGACACCGACGACGAGCTTGTCGCCCAGCGCGGCGGCGCGCTGCAGCACCCGGATGTGGCCGACGTGGAACACGTCGAAGGTGCCGAAGGTGATGACCGTGCGGGCGCTCATGGCAGCGAGCCTAGTGGCCGCGGGGCCACTCCCCCGCCCGCCTCGCACTAGGGTCGCCACGGTGAGCACCCCACCCGAGTCCCCGGCCGTCCTGCTCCGCCGGCTGGTGTCCGCCGACCCGGGCCGGCCGCGCATCACCGTCTACGACGACACCGACTCCCCCACTCGCGGCGAGCGCATCGAGCTCTCGGCGCGGGTGCTCGCCAACTGGGTCGCCAAGGCCGCCAACCTGTTGCGCGACGACCTCGACGTGGGCCCCGGCTCGGTGGTGCTGCTCGACCTGCCCCCGCACTGGCGCACCCTCTACTGGGCGTTCGCGGCGTGGTCGGTGGGCGCCTGCGTCGAGGTGCCCGAGCACCGCACGTCCCCGGATGCCGGTCACGGCGGCGCGTCGTCGGCCGCCACTGCCGCTGATGCCGACGTCGTGGTGACGGATGCCGTCGACGTCGCCGCGGCCGCGCCCGAGGCGGTGCTGGTCACCCTCGCCGCCCTGGCTCGCTCGGCGGCCGGGCCGGTGCCGCCCGGCGTGGTCGACGAGGCGCGGGAGCTCGCCACGCACGGCGACGTGTTCGACGGTTGGGAGGAGCCCGACGGCGGCGACCCCGCCCTGCGGGCCGCCGGGGCGCTGCTCACCTACGCGGACCTCGTGGCCGACCCGCCGGCCGCCGAGGCGGCGCGGCGGGTGCACACGGACACGACCGACACCGCGGCGTTCATCCGGCTCGCCCTGGCGGTGTGGGCGGCCGACGGCTCGCTCGTGCTCACTCGGGGCGCGCCCGACCCGGTGGTACTGGCAGCGCGCCTGCGGTCCGAGGGAGTGACCGACCCGGCGTGACGCCGACTAGGCCATCAACGCCTTCCAGACCTTGGCGTCGGTCACCCCGGTGACGGTCAGCCCCTTCGACTTCTGGAACGCCTTGACCCGAGCCTCAGTGAGGTGCCCGTAGGAGCCATCGAGGACGAGCCCGCCGAGCGCCTTCTGCAGCGCCTTGACGGCCTCGCCCCGCGACCACAGCTTCAGGGTGAGGCCGGCGTACTTCGCCAGCGGGCTGCTGGTGGCGGTCGACCCGGCAACCGGGGCCGCGGTGACGACCGCACCCATCAGGGCGAACCAGACCTTGCGGTCGACGATGCCGTTGACCAGCAGGCTCTTGGTCTTCTGGTAGGCCTTGACCCGGGCCTCGGTGGCCGGGCCGAAGGAGCCGTCGACGACGAGCCCACCGAGGGCCTTCTGCAGGGCCTTGACCGCTGTCCCCGTCGACCCCCGCCGGAGCACGACGTTGGTGTACGGCGAGAGCGCGCTGGCCCGGGCCGGGACGAGCTTGAGGTAGATCATCGTCGCCCAGGTGGGGTTGTCCAGCTTCTTGGTGGCGGGCACCCGGTGCCTGGACTGCCACGTACCCAGGGCCGCCGCGGTGATCGGCCCGAACCTGCCGTCGGCGGTCACGCCGATCACCTTCTGGGCCAGCGTCACGTTGGCGCCGGTGGCGCCCTGCGCCAGCAGGGGGTAGCCGCTCGCCGTCACGGAGGCCGGCGGGGGCGCCGGCGTCGTGGGGGTGGCCGTCGGACCGGTGAGGGGTTTGGTCACCGCGACGCCGCTCCACCAGGAGGTCCGCTTGTACGCGCCGTCCCAGTTGAACGAGAAGTGGATGTGGTCGGTGTGCGGTGAGCTGCCCGTGTAGACGGTCCAGCCGCGCTCGGGTGCCCAGGCCTTCCACTGCTGGCGGTTGAAGATGATGTAGTTGATGCCGAAGCGACGCGCCATCGCGCCCGGGCGACCGCGGGCGTCCGGGGCCGCGAGCCACCGGGTCAGCGCGTTGGCCAGTGCCATGTTGGCGGGCTTGGTGGAGTCGATCATCCAGTCCAGCGCCCGGCCCTCGCCGTGCTCGGCGGCGCACCTGCGCAGGATGCCGTAGACGTGGGTGCCGTAGGTCGCGTTGAGCAGCTTGGCGAAGGCGACCGGACCGGGCTGGTTCACGGTGAGGCAGCGGGTGCCCTTCTGGTAGAACGCCGCGACGTCGAGGGCGGCCGGCAGGGGCCTCGAGGGCTTCGGGAAGGGGATGGTCGCGGCCTGGGCCGGCGACGAGAACAGCGGAAAGGCGATCACGGATGCCGAGACCGCACCGAGGGTGCGAAGGGGCAGGTGGCGCTCAGGGCGAGGCGCGAGCTGGGGCGTGGACACGGCTGGGGGCTCCTCGGGCAGGGGGCGTCCTCGCGGGAGTTACGAGGACGCACCAGATGCCGGAAGTCACGGCGGCCCCAGCGGGCACATCCGTCACTCCAGACACCTTGGCTCCCTATTTGTCCCACTAGTCCCGCGCGCCCCGCAATGCGATCGGCCTAATTACACGGATGTACTTATCACTGACCTCGTCCGCGCCGCAGGATCTTCGGCCGATGGTGAGCATTGCCACAGATCCTCGGTGACCCACCCCTCCCCCGGGCGGCGGGGGAGCCGCCCGCCTCACTAGAGTGCCCGGCATGGACAAAGTCGTCTCCACCCCTGCCGACGCCGTCGCCGGGATCACCGACGGGGCCACCATCGCCGTCGGCGGGTTCGGGCTCTGCGGCATCCCCTCGGTGCTCATCGCCGAGCTGCACGACAGAGGCGTGCGTGACCTCGAGGTCGTCTCGAACAACTGCGGCGTCGACGGCTGGGGCCTCGGTGTGCTCCTGGCCTCGGGCCAGATCCGCCGGGTCATCGCCTCGTACGTCGGCGAGAACAAGGAGTTCGCCCGCCAGTACCTCGAGGGCGAGCTCGAGGTCGAGCTGACCCCCCAGGGCACGCTGGCCGAGCGGCTGCGCGCTGGTGGGTCCGGCATCCCGGCGTTCTTCACCCCCACCGGGGTCGGCAGCCAGGTCGCCGACGGCGGGCTGCCCTGGCGCTATGCCACCGACGGCAGCGTCGCGCTGGCCTCACCGCCCAAGGAGGTTCGCGTCTTCGAGCACGACGGCGAGGAGCGCGAGTACGTGCTCGAGCACGCGATCGTCGCCGACTACGGGCTGGTGCGCGCCTGGAAGGGCGACCGCCACGGCAACCTGGTGTTCAACAAGAGCAGCCGCAACTTCAACCCGCTCGCCGCGATGGCCGGCCGGGTGACCATCGCCGAGGTCGAGGAGCTCGTCGAGCCCGGCGAGCTCGACCCCGACACCGTGCACCTGCCCGGCATCTACGTGCAGCGGGTGCTGCCGCTGACCCCCGAGCAGGCCGCCGACAAGCGCATCGAGAAGCGCACCGTGACCCCGAGTAAGGAGTCCTGAGCCATGCCCCTGACCCGTGATCAGATGGCCGCCCGGGCCGCCGCCGAGCTCGAGGACGGCGCCTACGTCAACCTCGGCATCGGCCTGCCCACCCTGGTGCCCAACTACGTGCCCGACGACGTCGAGATCGTGCTGCAGAGCGAGAACGGCATCCTCGGCGTGGGCGCCTACCCCACCGACGACGCGGTCGACCCCGACCTGATCAACGCGGGCAAGGAGACCGTCACGGTGCGCCGCGGCGCCTCCTACTTCGACTCGGCCACCTCGTTCGGCATGATCCGCGGCGGCAAGGTCGACGCCGCCATCCTGGGCGCCATGCAGGTGTCCGCGGGTGGCGACATCGCCAACTGGATGATCCCGGGCAAGATGGTCAAGGGGATGGGCGGGGCGATGGACCTCGTGCACGGCGCGAAGAAGGTCGTCGTGCTGATGGAGCACGTCGCCAAGGACGGCTCGCACAAGATCGTGCAGGAGTGCTCGCTGCCGCTCACCGGCAAGGCCGTCGTGCAGCGGATCATCACCGACCTCGCCGTCATCGACGTCACCGACGACGGCCTGGTGCTGCGCGAGCTCGCGCCCGACGTCACGCTGGAGCAGGTGCGCGAGGCCACCGGCGCCCCCTTCACCGTCGACCTGGCCTGACCTCGAGGCCCCTTTCGTCAGCGGGAGGAACGACGAGGGCGGATGCCTGACCGGCATCCGCCCTCGTCGTCACTGGCTCGGGTCAGAGTGACGTGGTAGGCGTAGATGCTGCGGAGCAGGGCCGGTGCGGCCGCTGAGGGGCACCGTGGTCCACGACCCCTACCGTCCACCGGTCCTGCTACGCACGCTCACGCTCACGCGACGCGGCCCCACCGAGACGACGGGCCGACGATCGCGCTGGTGGCGAGCAGGGTGGACACGGCGATGATGCGGACGTTTCTCATGGCTCGACGTAGAGGGGGTCAATAACCCACCCGTCGAGCCGGCCGCGGCGGAGCGGTTCAGGGGAACCCGGCAGGTGGCTGCGGTTGCGTCATCAACAGTTTCACCTCGGGCACTTGTGCATCTCCCGTACCACGAAACCGTGATGCACGACGCTCGCTATGCTGCTCTGATGTCGCAGGAGCCGTCCGCCCTCGACGGGCCGGACTCCGGCCTCGAGGCAGCGCCGGCGCCCATCGCCTCGGCCACACCCGCCGACGCCAGCCTGCGCTCCCGGGCCGCCCTGAGCACCTACGCCACGGCGGTGCAGGGCCTGGCTCGCCTGCTCTACGGCGTGCTCGTCGGCCACCTCGGCTCGCGGGTGCTGCTCGGCCAGACCACCACCTCGCTGTCGCTGTCGGTGTTCACCAGCCAGGTCTGGGCCGCCCCGGCCTCGGTGGCCGGCACCCGGTTCGTCGCGGCCCACGCGGCGCTCGGGGAGGACGAGGCGGCCGCCGTCGTGGCGCGGCACCTCGCGGTGCGCAGTGCCCGCATCGCCCTGGTGCTCCCCACGGTGCTGGCGCTCGTCGGCTCCGTGGTGCTCGGGTTCAGCGCGGCGCACACGATCGGCACCGTGCTGCTGGCGTTCTCGTACTCGATGTACATCACCCTGCGCGGCATCCAGTACGGCGCGCTGAGGTTCCGGCACGTCGCCGTCTGGGACACCATCGCCGGGGCGGTCGCCCTGGTCACCGTCACCGTGGTGCTCGCTCTCGACCTCACCCCCCTCGCCCTGCTCCCGCTGGCCCTGGGCTACGCGCTGTTCGCCGTGGTCTCGTGGCCGGCGCGGGTGGCCGGCCGGGTCGACCCCGCCCTGCGCCGGCAGATCGACCACTTCGTGCTGTTCGGTGCGGTGAGCGGGCTCGCCAGCGGTGGGCTGCTCCAGCTCTCACAGCTCGTCGCCCACCACTACGCCGGCCCGGCGCAGGCCGGCGACTTCGGCGCCGCGCTGACCCTGGCGACACCGGCATCCATGCTGTCGGTCGCCCTGAGCACGGTGTTCGTGCCACCGCTGGTCGCGGCTGCGGGCCGCGGCGACCGCGCCTCGGTGCACGCCCAGAGCGACGCCATCGCCCGCCGGCTGACCGCGATCTTCGTCGGGCTGTTCGGCGTGCTCGTCATCGTGAGCCCGCTCGCCATCGCTGTCGTGTGGGGCCCGGCCTACGAGGCCGCCGCCGAGATCCTGCCGGTGATGCTCGTCGCCGTGATGCTCACCTCCATCGCCCTGGGCGCGTCCACGACGCTGCAGTCCACCCGCGTGCGCGGGCCGCGCGAGGTCGCCGTGGTCAACGTCGCCGGGCTCGTCGTGAGCCTGGCGGCCTGGCCCTTCCTCGCGCCGCGCTACGGCACGGTCGGGGTGGCCGTGGGCTACCTGATCGGCTCGGGGCTGGCCTCGCTCGGGCTGCTCGCCACCGTCTGGTGGGTGGAGCGGCAGCACTGGCTGGGCCTGGCCGCCAAGCTGGTCGGCGGCACGGCCGTCGTGCTCGGGCTGGCCGAGCTGTCCCGGCAGGTGGACGGGCCTGCCGGGGCGCTGGCGCAGCTCGTTGCGGCCGCGCTGTTCGGCGTGGGGTGGCTGCTGCTCAACCGGCGCGACGTCGCGGCGCTCTGGGCGACGGTCCGAGGGCGCGGTGCCACGGCGGCGACCACCTAGAATCGTCGCGTGCCGCCCACTCTCACCGTGCTGATGACTGCCTACCGCGGCACCACGGTCGAGGAGCTGGAGCGTTCGGTCGCCTGCATCACCGGCCAGACCCGGCCGCCGGAGGAGTTCCTCGTGGTCGTCGACGGCCCGGTCCCCGAGGTCCTGGATGCCGCCCTGACCAGCGCGGCCGCCGCCCACCCGGTCCTGCGCGTCGAGCGGCTGCCCCACAACGTCGGCAGCGGGCTGGCCTCGGCCCGCGGCCTGGAGCTCGCGACGGGTGACTTCGTGGCACGGCACGACTCCGACGACGTCTCGCTCCCCCACCGCCTCGAGCGCGAGATGGACGCCGTCGAGCGGCACGGCCTCGACCTCGTGGGGTCGGCCATGCTCGAGTTCGAGGGCAGCCCCGACCACGTGATCGGGGTGCGCCGCAGCCCCCGTACCCACGACCAGATCGCCGCCCGGATGCGGCTGAACAACCCGATCAACAACCCGACGGCGGTCTTCCGGCGCCAGCTCGCCCTCGATGCCGGCGGCTACGCCGACCTGCGCTACATGCAGGACTACGACCTGTTCGCGCGCCTGCTGGCCGCCGGTGCGCGCGCCGAGAACCTCGACGAACCGCTCGTGCTGTTCAACGCCGGCGACGCCATGATCGCGCGCCGCGGCGGCTGGCGGATGCTGCCCTACGAGTGGGACATCCAGCGCCGGCTGCGCGCCACGGGCACGATCGGCACCGTGCTGCTGGTGCGCAACATGGTGGCGCGGGGCGCCTTCCGCCTCATCCCGCCCAGGCTGCTCAAGCGGGTGTACCCCGTGCTCTTCCGCCGTGACCACGAGTCGCCGGTCGGCCCGGTCGACGGCCAGACCAGGGACGTGCGATGACGCCGCCGCTGATCACCTTCGTCATCGTGTCGTACGGCGGCGTCGACGACGCCGTCCGCCTGGTCGGCTCGCTCGGCCCCCGCGATGGGGTGGACCTCGTGCTGTGCGCCAACAAGCCCGGCGACACCGATGCCGCCGAGCGGGCCTTCGGCGAAGACCCCCGGGTGCGGGTGCTCCCGTTCGAGGACAACCCCGGCTACCTACCGGCGCTGCAGCGAGCGCTCCCGCACATCGACACCTCCGCGCCGGTGGTGCTGTGCAACTGCGACCTGGTCGCCGACCCGGGGCTGGTCGCCGAGCTGCTCGCGCAGGTGCGCGCGTTCCCTGATGCCGGGTGGCTGGCGCCCGCCGTCATCGGGAGCCTCGGCGTCGACCAGAACCCCAACCTCCTCGCGCCGCCGACGGCCCGCTGGCTGCACGCCCTCGCCGCGGTGCACCGGTCCCCCCGGGTGGCCGACCTGCTGCTGCTCCGCAAGGAGGGGCACAGCTCGCGCACCCTCACCGGTATCGAGCCGGGCACCGCCGTCTTCGCGGGCCACGGCTCGGTCGTCGTGCTCACCCCCCGGTTCTTCGCCGCCGGCGGGTCGTGCGACTACCCCTTCGCCCTCTTCGGCGAGGAGCTGTGGTTCGCGCGCGAGTGCTCGCGCCTGGGTCTGGAGGTGCGCTACGTGCCGAGCGCGGTGCTCCGCCACACCGAGCACGCCGCGACCGGGCACCGGCGCCGCGGTGCGGTGGCGCGCGTCAAGTACGACGGGCTGCGCTACTGGGCCCGCGCGGCGCGTGAGGCCGGGTGGTGACCTCCTCCCGTGCGGCGTTCGGGGCGCGGGCCCGCTCACCCGTACGCTGGTTGCGATGAGCACCAGCGCCCCCTCCACCAACGACGACGTCTGGCTCGTGGTCCCCCTCTACAACGAGGGGTCCGTGATCGCCGACGTCGTCCGAGACGCGCAACGCACCTTTCCCAACATCGTCGTGGTCGACGACGGATCCGCCGACGACGGCGCGGATGCCGCAGCGGCCGCCGGCGCCGTCGTCGTGCGCCACCCGGTCAACCTGGGCCAGGGCGCGGCACTGCAGACCGGCTTCGAGTACGCCCGGTCGGTGCACTCGATGCAATGGGTCGTCACCTTCGACGCCGACGGCCAGCACCAGGTGTCCGACGTGGTCGACATGCTCGCCAAGGCCCGTGCCGAGGACCTCCAGGTGGTGTTCGGCTCGCGGTTCCTCGACGACCGCACGACGCCGAGCGCGATGAAGAAGGTGGTGCTGCGCCTCGCCGTCGGCTACACCAACATCACGACCGGCACCAAGCTGACCGACGCCCACAACGGCCTGCGGGTGATGAGCCGCGAGGTGGTCGAGCGGCTCGACATCACCCAGAACCGGATGGCGCACGCCTCCGAGCTGGTCGCGCAGATCGGCGAGATGAAGGTGCGCTACGGCGAGAGCCCGGTGCACATCCTCTACACCGACTACTCCAAGTCCAAGGGCCAGTCCCTCTGGAACTCGGTCAACATCCTCGTGGAGCTGATGTTCCGGTGAACACCGTCCTCATCATCCAGGTCCTGCTCATCATGGTGGTCGTCCTGGTCGTGGCCCGGCTGTTCCGCTCGCGCGGGGCCCGTGCCCAGGCGATCCGCCGGATCGGGCTGGTCGTCTTCGCGGCGTTCGCGGCCGTGTCGATCCTCTTTCCCGACCTGTGGAGCCGGATCGCCCGGATCGTCGGCGTGGGCCGCGGCACCGACCTGGTGCTGTACGCGCTCGTCGTGGCCTTCCTCAGCTTCACGGTCACGACCTACCTGCGCTACCGGGACCTCGAGACCAACTACACCCGGTTGGCCCGCCGGATCGCCCTGTCGGAGGCGCGCCGGCCGACCGATCGCGACGAGACCACCTGATGACCGCAGCATCCCTCCTGCGGGCTGCGGGGCGCTCGACGGTGACCTGTGCCCTGGTGCTCTTCGCCGTGTGGACGATCGTCTACCAGGTCGCGCTGTTCGCCGGGTTCCCCGCCACGCCCAGTCTCGTCGTCGCTCTCGTCCTCGGGGTGGGGTCGTTGGTGCTGGGCCGACGGCTCGACCCGACGGCGCCCCCGCTCGTCGCGGCACTGCCGGGCAGCACGCCCTCGCTGGCGGTGCTCGGCGTGACGGTCGTGGCGACGGGCCTGGCGCTCGTCGGGCAGCGGTCGGCCGCACTCGTCATCGGAGTGCTCGCCGCCATCGCGGCCCTCGTCACCGTGGCACGCAAACCCCAGCCCGCTGACACCTCCACGGCCGCCGACGAGCACGTGCCCGGACCCTGGCTGTGGCCCGTCGGCTGGGGTGCGGCCGTCGTGAGCGCAGTGCTGGCGAGCATCGTCGTGCGGCCCGATGGCGACGACGCCTACTTCGTCAACTTCTCGACCTGGGTGGCCGAACGCGGCCGGTTCCCGCTGCGCGAGACGATGATCAGCCCCGACCGCCTGCCCGCGCTGTCGGCCCACTCACCACCCACCCACTCCGTCGAGGGCCTCATCGGTGCTGTCGCCCGGGTGGGCGGCATCGAGGCGGGCACCGCGGCCTACGTGGTCGCCACTCCCCTTGTCACCGCCCTCGCCGTCCTCGTGCTCACCCGACTCGTCGAGGAGGCGCGGGTCCCCACCGCCCCCGCCGCGCTCCTGGCGGCCGTCACCTACCTCTGGACGACCGGCGGCTCGAGCTACAGCTTCGGCAGCTTCTTCGGCGTCCGGATGTGGCAGGGCAAGGCGATGCTCGTGTCGCTGGTGCTCCCCCTCGTGCTCCTCACCGGCGCCCGCCTCGTGCGCTCGGGGTCGGCCCGCTCCCACCTGCTCTTCGGTGCCGCGCTCGTCGCCGCCGTCGGCGTCTCCAACACGTCGGTGTTCCTCCTCCCGCTGCTCGTCGGCGGGATCGCGGTGGCCGCCGTCGCCCTGCACCGCCCGAGGGGGGCGTTGCGTCTGGCCGCCTGGGTGGCCTACCCGCTCGTCGTGGGGGTCCTGACCGTGCTGGCCGCCCCGGAGTCGTCCACCACGGCGCAGCGGCTGGCCGAGGGCTTCGTCGTCTCGCAGGGCGGCACGGGCGGCCCCGATCCGCTCACCACCGTTCCGGGCTCATACGGCATCCTGGCGGTCACCTGCCTGGCCATCGGGCTCGGGGCGCTGGGCATCCGCGACCTCGTGCTGCGGGTGGCCACCACCGGGTCCTTCCTCGCGACCGGGGTGTGCCTGCTGCCGGGCGTGCGCAGCCTCCTCGCGACGATCGGCCTCGACTCCGTGCTCTGGCGCTTCTGGTGGATCGTTCCGGTACCGCTCCTCCTGGCCGGCTTCGTCGGCGCCGTGACCGGACGGCTCGCCGAGCGACCTCGCGTGGTCGTCGCCGCGGCTGCCGCGGCCACCGCGGCGTTGGTCGGCCTCACTCCACTGGCGAACGGGCAGTGGGTCGGGGCTCCGGGCAATGGTGCGTACATCGCGACCCCGCTCACCTGGAAGGTCCCTCGGGATGCCCTGCGCGAGGCCCGCTTCGTCGAGTCGATCAGCCGCCCGGGCGACACGGTGGTCGCGCCGTGGGACACGTCCCGGGTGCTCGTCGCCCTCACCGTGGACGTGCAGCCGGTGTCCGCGCGCAGCGCCTACCTCCCGTACTACTCGGGGGTGCGGGGAGCCTACGCCGGGGCCAGGAGGGAGCTCCAGCTGTTCGCCGACGAGCGGACGCCCGAGGGCGACCCCCTGACCAGTGAGCTCGACGCGCTCAGCGTCGACACCGCCTGCGTCGGAAGCACCCGGGGCCGGGCGATCAGCCTGTTGAAGGCCAACGGCTTCCACCGGGCGGGGGAGGTCAACGACCTCACCTGCCTACGGCGTTAGGGCGGGACGCCACCTCAGCGAACCACGTAGAGCTGCACGGTGCGGGCGTCGTCCTCGAAGACGAGGTCCCACGTCGGCGGGATCGTCTTGTTCTTGGCCCGCCAAGGCTTCAGGGCCGACCGGCAGTAGAGGCACACCGAGCTCCGGGCGCTGTAGAGCAGCACGGCATCCCCCGGGCCGGGCGCCCCGCTGCCGGTGAGGCTCCTGGGCTTTCCCGTCCACACCTTCGCGCCACCGAGCGGAGGACGCTGGTAGGCCGGGAGCATCCGCTTGGTCGACCAGTCGGTCCAGACCTCGTCGACCGCGAAGCCCTTGCCGTCGAGGTGGGCCCGCAGCTCCTCCAGGGCGTCACCACCGTTGACCGCGAAGGCCGGCACGGCGGGCACGTAGCGCACGGCCAGCCACACCGGTGTCAGGCAGGCGACGACGGCCACCCCCGCGACCACCGCCCGGCGGGCCGTGCGCGAGGACGAGCCGGCCCGGCCCAGGATCCAGCCGGCGACCACGGAGACCAGCCCACCGATGACCAGGGCGATGAACGGGAAGTACTGGATCCAGTAGCGCGGGTTGACCAGGGTGCCGAACGGGTGCTGCGGGAAGAGCACGCCCCCGGCGAGCAGGTTCAGGCCGTAGACGGAGATGAAGCCGAGCGAGGCCAGCCGCAGCCCGCGGTTGGGCACCAGGACGGCGAGCACGGCCAGCGCTCCGCTCACGACCAGCCAGAGGCCGTCGGAGCGGGCCAGTGCCGCCTTGGGGATCGAGAGGAAGAAGCCCATCCGGGTGCGGTCGGCGAGGTCGACCTTGATCGGCGACGGCGGTGGCACGTTGCCGACCTGCTGGGGGTTGGTGCCGATCAGGGTGTGGGCCTTGAGCAGCGGGTCGCCGTAGACCAGGCCGCTGATGCCGACGTCGAGGGCTGCCCACCCCAGCAGCGGCAGCATCAGCAGCGCGGCGGTGCGCAGCACGGTGCCGCGGCGCCACAGCACCACCAGCACGATGGGCCAGGCCAGCAGCGCCGTCTCGCGCACCTCGAAGCCCCACCCGAGCAGGAACCCCGTGGCCAGGACCCACGCCATGCCGGCCCGCCCGGACAGGTTGCGGTCGCGCGCCATCAGCGCGCAGAACAGGGCGCTGAACACCAGCGCCATCGACATGATGTCGGGGTAGCCGCGCGAGAGGTTGAAGAAGACGATCGCGTTGGTGAACGTCACCACGACGGCGACCAAGCCTGCGATGGGGCTCCAGAGGCGACGGCCGACGAGGTAGAGCATGGCCGCCAGCACCCCGGCCGACAACAGGGGCCAGAAGTAGTAGGTGGCCTCGGAGTTCTTGAAGACGAAGGCCGGGGGGAGGTTGGCCAGGATGATGCCGTAGCGGGTGAAACCAAGCGGCACCCAGTCGGCACTGGGGAACTCGAGCGCCGAGCGCACGTAGTGCCAGGGGTCGGTGGGCACGATCGGCGATCGCCAGATGATGCCGACCACGACCGTGACGAGGCCGAGCACCGCGGCCACGGCGACGTCACGACGGGTGATCGGTGCCCCGGCGAGCAGGTCGCGTCGGCTCGTCGGCTCGACCGGCGCCTCGCTGGCCGGGACTGCCCGGTCGGTGGCAGCGGTCATCGCAGGGGTCTCCAGGGTCGGATGGTGTCGAAGGGCCAAGGATAGTCGCGGTGGCCGGCCGCTCCTGACACCCGCGCCGTCAGGGCCGGGTGTCGAGGTCCTCGTTGTAGCGCGCCAGGACGTCCTCCATCGGCCCGTCCATGGCCAGCTCGCCCCGGCGCAGGTAGAGACCACGGGTGCCGAAGCGTTTGAGGTCCGTTTCCGAGTGCGATACGAGGAACAGGGTGCGGCCCTCGGCCAGCAGCGCCTCCATGCGCTGGTAGCACTTCTCCCGGAAGGCCTTGTCCCCCACGGCGAGCACTTCGTCGACGAGGAAGATGGGCTCGTCGAGCGATGAGATCACGGCGAAGCCGAGCCGCACCTGCATCCCGGAGGACAGGTGCCGATACGGCCGGTCGAGCGCCTCGCGCACCTGGGGACCGGCGAAGTCGACCATCCCCTCGAAACGTTCCTCGATCTGGTCCTTGGACAGGCCGTGCAGGGCCGCCTGGATGTGCAGGTTGTCGCGGCAGGTGAGCTCGCCGCGAAAGCCACCGGTCAGCTCGATGAGCGGGGCGACACCCCCCGTGACCTCGACCCGGCCCTCGTCGGGCAGCAGCACGCCGGCGATCATCTTCAGCAGGGTGCTCTTGCCGCTGCCGTTGCCTCCGACCAGACCGACGGCCTCGCCCTTACGGATGTCGAAGCTGACGCCTCGCAGCGCCCAGAACGTCTGCTTCGTGGTTGTCGCCTGGCCATGGAAGAGCAGCTCACGTACCTGCATCTTGCGGCGTCGTCCCGCGAAGAACTCGATGCCCACATTGTCGGCTCTGATCACCACGCTCATCGGGTCAGATCTCCTTGAGGACGGTGCGCTCGAGCCGCGAGAAGGTCCAGAACCCGGCGACCAGCAGCACCACCGAGATGATGGCGCTGATGCCGACGTCGAACCAGGAGATCTGCCGAGCGAAAAGGCCTCCGCGATAAAGCGCCAGGATGCCGTTGAGCGGGTTGAACGCGAGCACCACCCGCAGGAAGCCGGGCACGGCGTGCGTGCCGTACAGCACCGGGGTCAGGTAAAACATGAACCGCAGCACGATGCGCACGACGCGCTGCATGTCGGTGGCGAGCACTGACACTGGGGCGAGCAGCAGGCCCAGCCCGACGAGCAACACGAACTGAAGCAGCATCCCGAGCGGGAAGAACACCAGCTCCCAGTCGAGCTCCACCCGCCCGCGCACAAGGTAGTACAAGACGAACCCGACGAGTACGGGCAGCGAGAGCACGAACTCGACGCCCTTGGCGACGACGCACCGGATGACCCAGATCTCGCGGGGCAGGTTTGTCGAGCGGACCAGCTTGGCCTCCTGGATCAGGCTCTTGGCCGTGTCGTTGACCGAGCCGGTGAACCACTGCCAGGCCAGCAGGCCCGACAGCAGGTACAGGAAGTACGGCCTCTCGGCGACGCGACCGCCGGCCTTGAAGATGAAGGTGAAGACCAGGAAGTAGACCGACGCCATGAGCAGCGGGTCCAGGACGGTCCAGACGTAGCCGAGCAGGCTGCGCGAGTACCGGACCCGCAGGTCGCGCTGCACCAGGGTCCACATGATTCCGCGGCGGCGGGTCACCGCTGCCATCCGGCTGATCAACGCGGGAACCTCGTTTCAGCGAAGGAGGATGGTGACGCGCACTCGTCGGGGGGGCGTGGCGAGGATACGGCACCTGTCCGGGACGCCCTGTGACAAGGCATCAGATGTCGCGCTCGAGGCGGAGCACGCCGTCCTCGTCGCGCAGCATCCCGTCCGCGATCAGGGTGGCCCGCAGCTCGGCGTACTCGTCCGGGTCGCCGTGCGCGAAGTGGGCCAACCGGGTGAGGAACAGTGCCACGGAGCGGAAGGTGCGGCTGATGACCAGGTTGGGCGTGCCGGTCGTGCAGTTGAACTCGGTGACCGGTGTGCGCCAGTCGCCGTAGTTCTCGGTCAGGTAGCGGTCGGCGTCGGCCGGGCCGAGCACCGGCACCCCCGCCAAGGTGTAGTCGGCCAGCTCGAAGGGGGTGTTCTCCCAGCGATGGATCGACGAGCCGTGCCACAGCCGGTCGCCCTCGAGGTGGTGCACGAAGACGTCGACGTTGATGCCGTTCTCGTGGATCAGCTTGACCAGCGCCGGGGCGCGCTCGACCGCGTACCGCGCCGGCGCGGTCTCGACGACGGACTCGTAGTGGTCGAGCTTCTTGACGACGTACTGGGGGGAGCGCTCGAGGGCCTCGACGAGCCGGTCGAGCACCTCCGGGTGCTCGGGGTCGAACGTGACACCGACGTCGACGTCGTAGTCGTGGGCGAGGAAGCCGCCCTCGCGCACGATGCCGAGGAAGGTGCCCGAGATGACGTACCAGTGCCACTGCTGGACGGGAAGTGCTGCGGCCAGGTCGGCCAGGGCGGTGCGCGCGTCGTCGACCGAGAAGTCGCCCTCGCGGCCGGCCGACAGGCCGGACGGCTGCCCCTGGGCCGTGCTGATCAGCGGCAGCAGCGCGTCGGCGTGCTCGCGGAAGTCGGCCCGCAGCACCTCGATGTCGCGCGCTCCGGCGTCGAGCTGGGCGTGGATGCGGGCGGCCCGCACGAAAAGGTCGTCGGCACGCCAGAGGTGCTCGGGCAGGTGGTTCCGCCGGGCGGCGATGAAGCCCTCGAGGGCCTCGAGGTCGGCCGGGCTCGCTCCGAGGGTGAAGTCGAAGAAGTCGTCGGTGACGGTCTCGACACCGGGCCAGCCGCGCCGCAGCACCCATCCGGCGAGGCGGAACGCGTACTTGGTCTCGTCGTGCACGAACTGGGTGCGCACCAGGTGCGCGATCGACGGCCGACCGGTCACGGCCAGCGTACCGGCGTACGCCGCGCCGCCCACCCCGTGGCGGAACGCGGGCGAGTGCGACCGGTTCAGGAAGTTGAGGAGTGAGTAGGACTTGCTGAGCATCACGAGCCGTCCGTCAGGAGCTGGTCGACGAAGCGGGCGGCAGCCTGCCCGTCCTCGAGCGAGGCGTACTTCTCGCGGAACGCGGCATACCGGGTGGCGTGCTGCGCAGCCACCGCCGGCAGGTTGCGCAGCGCGTCGATGACCTCGGTCGTGTGGGTGAGCAGCGGCCCGGGCGCCTCGGCGGCGAAGTCGACGTAGAAGCCGCGCAGGTCGTCGCGGTAGGCCTGCAGGTCGTGCGCGAAGAAGAGCATCGGGCGACCGGTGTTGACGAAGTCGAACATGACCGAGGAGTAGTCAGTGACCAGCACGTCGGCGACGAGGTACAGGTCGCTGATGTCGGGGTAGTGCGACACGTTCCGGGCGAACCCGCCGAACATCGAGGTGTCGACGCTGTCGGCGACCAGCTGGTGCCCGCGGATGAGCAGCACCGCGTCGTCCTTGAACTCGCGGTACATCCGCTCGAGGTCGAGCTTCATCGCGAACTGGTAGCGGCCCGACTTGTCGTAGTCGTTGTCGCGCCAGGTGGGGGCGTAGAGGATCACCTGCTTGCCGGGCTCGATGCCGAGCCGCTCGACGACGGCCGCGGTGCGCGCGGCCCGCTCGTCAGGGCGGTGGAAGACGTCGTTGCGGGGGTAGCCGGTCTCGAGCACCGGGCCGTCGTAGCGGAACGCCCGGCGGAAGATCTCGGTCGAGTAGGCGTTGGGCGACACCAGGGCGTCCCACTTCGCGACCTCCTTGGCGAACTGCACGAGGTAGTTCTTGTTCGCCATCTGGAGGTTCTCGATGTCGAAGCCGATCCGCTTCAGCGGGGTGCCGTGCCACGTCTGGCCGTACGTGGAGCCGTCGCGCTTGGCATAGTGCGCCGGCATCGAGTCGTTGCTCACCACCCAGCGGGCCCGGCCCAGGGCGCGGTAGTAGTTGCGGCTGCCGACGACGACCGTCTCGACGTTGTCAGGCACCTCGACCCCGTGGTGCTCGACCGCCCAGATGAGGCGCCGGTCGTCGCCGCGCCGCACGAGCTCCTCGAAGACGGCGCGCGGACTGTCGGAGTACTGCCGGCCCTTCCAGGCCTCGAAGAAGACCGCGTCGGCCAGGGGCTGGCGTCGGGCCAGCCGGTAGTGCACCTTGCGGGCCACCTTCTCGTTGAAGGCTCCACGGTTGCGCCAGGGGCCGCCGCCGTCGGCGAGCAGCTGGAGCTCGTGCGAGGGCGAGGTGCGCAGGGTGACGACGACGGGGTCGCCACCCTGTTCAGCGAGGTGTGCCTCAGCCCGCGCGGCGACGTGGATGCCGAGATCGGAGTCGATCTGCCCCGGGGTCGCTGCCACCACGGTCCACCGGCCGGGGCGCAGCCAGCGAAGCGACGGCCGGCCGGGCACCCCGGTGGCGGGCACGGAGGCGCGCCAGGAGTCGCCCGACACGACGACGGGCACCTCGAACCGATCAGTCCGGGAGATCAGTAGGAGGCGGTCGAGCTCGATGCCGCCGGTGTCGCCGTGCAGGTCCAGGCCAGACCGGGTGAACTCGAAGTGCGTGAGCTCGGGGCGGGAAGGGCCGTCGACCAGCATCGCCCCGGTGACGCCGCGCTCACGCAGCTGCACCAGTCGACCGTGTAGGCGGCCCCGTCCGGCGCCCGGGTAGGGGGCGACGTCGAGCGGTCCCACGTGCCGACCGTCGACCTGCAGCGTGCGCGGTGCCTCCTTTTCGGCGACCGAGGCTCCGGTCACCAGGCCGTCGACCAGCTCGGAGACCTCGACGGGCTCGGTGGGGTCGCCGTCGTGGGCGGCCGCGACCCACAGCCGCCACTGGCGCTCGGCGAGGGAGCGCGAGCTGACCTCGAGGCTGTCGGCGGGGACCCGGGCCACTCCCCGGGCACCGTCGTGCTCCAGCCGCACCGTGACGCCGCGTGACGCGTCGAGCCGCCGCAGGTGCACGTAGGCGTCACCGAGCACCTGGCCCGGCGGCGGCGACAGGGTGAGCACCACCTGCTCGTCCTGCACGGTCAGGTCGTCGACGACCGCCAGCGTGCGGCGCGCAGCGATGCGCATCTTCTTGCCGCGGTAGCCCGGCACGACGAGTACGCCGTCAGGCGCCCAGCCCCGCGGCGGGTGCAGCGCCCGCGAGTACTCCGGCCTGCCCACCGGCGACCCGCGCCGCGCAGCCGGCGCGGCCACCTGGGCCACCAGCTCGTACTCGGCGGCGTCCTCGCCCTCGGGCAGGGCCACCTCGGTCGCCGGGATCCGCGCGAGGAAGCCACAGCCGTCGTAGTTGACCGCCCGCTTCTTGGCCCTCCCGGTGATGTCGGTGCGGCGCACCCGGCGTGCCCGCACCGTGCGGCGCTCGGCCTTGGCGCCGACAAGGCGCAGCTGCAGGCGGTGCAGGGTCGTGCCCGGGCCCATGTCGGGGACGCCGTCGATGTAGCCGTGTCCGTCGACCTCGAGCGTGGAGCCGCTCCACCGCACGTCACGGATGCCGGTGACGAGGCTCTGCGAGCGGGTCACGTCGTAGACCGAGTCGGGCACCCCCACGGCCGGGTCACCGAAGAACGGCAGCTGCACGAAGAGGCGGACTCCCCGGCGCACGACCCGGGGCTTGGGGTCGCGCAGCTGCAGCCGGTGGGCCTGAACCAGCTCGGCGGTGCGCCCCGCCGAGATGAGGTGGTAGGACAGCCGTCGCTGGGCGGGCAGGGGCGCGATGTCCGCGGGGTCGACGTCGGAGAGGTACTCGCCGAACAGGCGCACCAGGGTGTCGGCGAACTCCTCGTCTCCCTCGTGGAGGACGTCGAGGAACAGCGGCATGTCGAGGGTGAGCACCTTGCGGTCGTGCAGCCGCTTGCCCTCGACCTCACCGGTGCGCTCGAGGAACTCGTTGACCGAGGACACCGCGGCCATCCGGTCGACCAGGTTGCGGCTCTCGGCGCGGCGCTGGGTGATCGACTGCTCGGCGGTCTGTCGCTCGCGCCAGAGGTACACCGGCTCCTCGATGAGGTCGACCGAGCGGGCCAGGAAGTGCGCCGGAACCGTCAGCGGGATGTCCTCGTAGTAGACGCCCTCGGGGAAGCGCAGCCCGTGCTCGAGCAGGAACTGGCGCCGGAAGATCTTGTTCCAGGCGGTGGTGTCGTACAGCAGAGAAGGCATGGCCCGCACGTGCGTCGCCATGCGCGTCTCCGGCACGGCCCGGCGGTGCAGGCCCGAGGGGCGGGTGTGGGCCCCGTCATAGCGCAGCACCCCGCCGCTCACGATGTCGCTGCCGCTGCCCTCGATGGCGTGCATCATCAGCTCGTAGGCGTCGCGCGGGACCACGTCGTCGGAGTCCACGAAGGTGATGTACTCGGCATCCGCCGCGTCGAGGCCGATGTTGCGCGCCCGCCCCAGGCCGCCGTTGTCGACGTGCAGCACCCGCCAGTTCTCCCGCCCGGCGGCGAAGTCGTCAGCGATGTCCCCCGACCGGTCGGGGGAGCCGTCGTCGACCAGCACGACGTCGAGCTCGGTGAACGTCTGGGCCGCGATGGACTCCAGGCACGACAGCAGGTAGTCCTCGACGTCGTAGATGGGGACCACCACGCTGAGCCTGGGTCGGGCAGGGGGCGTCGGCTGGTCTCGCACGATCGGCAGTATTCCAAAGCGCGGTCGGATCCGGAGAATCGCGCGGTGCGCCCCGGAGCCGGTCGGCGGGGCTCAGCCGGCCGAGCAGATGCTCGCCAGGTCGCTGGTGTTGGCGTCCGGGTCGGTGGCCGGGCGATCCATCACCGCCTGCTTCTTCGGCGTTGTCGGCGCGGCCGAGCGCGGCGCGGCCGAGGCGCCGGCGGCGGGCGCGGACGCCCGCTCGGCGGCTTGCTGGTCGGCCTTGTCGGCGGCCGCAATCGTCCGCGAGACGGTGTCGAGCACGACCTGCGGGTCGTAGTCGTAGGGCTGGATGAGCGGCGGCACGAAGTTCACCGCCGTGATCTTCTGCTCCTTGGTCTTCACCGCGAGCGTCGCGAGGCTGGCCAGCGCCTCCTGCGGGATGTCGGTGCGGAACACGCCCTTGGTGGCCTTGGCGATGTCGGCGAAGTGCAGCACGACGGTCTGCGGGTCGAGCTGGTTGACCATCGAGGTGATGACGCAGCGCTGGCGCGCCATCCGTTCGTAGTTCGTGGAGTTGGCGCGGCTGCGGGCGTACCAGAGCGCGTGGTAGCCGTCGAGGTGGCGGTTGCCGGCCTCGATCCAGCCCTTGATCTCGTGCTGCGAGCCGATCGGGGTGCGGCGCTGAACTGCGATGTCGAGCCCACCGACCGCGTCGACCAGGCTGCGGAAGCCCTTGAGGTCGACGAGCACGAAGTACTGGATGTCCAGGCCGGTGAGCGCCTCCACGGCCTCGGTGGTGGCCAGCAGCCCGGGGTCCTTGGTCCCTGCGGGGAACTCCTTGCGGTGGTCGGTGCCCCACGTGTAGAGCGCATTGAGCAGGCACTGGTCACCGCAGGTCCAGCCCTGCGGCATCAGCCCGGCCATCACCGACCCGGGCCGGAACCGGATGTTCTCGGTCTCGCGGGAGAAGCCGAAGAGCACCGCGCGGCCGCTCTCGGCGTCGACGCTGGCCAGCTGGATGCTGTCCGGCCGCAGCCCGACCCGGCCGGCGCCGCTGTCACCGCCGAGCAGCAGGATGTTGTAGCGCCCGTCGACCGCGCCGGCCGCCTGGCCGCTGGCGAACACCGAGGTCATCGCGCTACGGGCGGCGCCCACGTTGGAGCCGGCGTAGGCCGCCCCGCCGGGCAGCACGAGCAGCAGGGCGAGCAGCAGCACCAGCAGCCCGCGGCGGTCGCGGCGGGGCAGCCGGGCGGGCTGGCCGAGCCGCCAGGCGTCGACGAACAGCACCGCCCAGAGCACCGCCCAGCCGAGCAGCACGACCTGGATGACGAGCAGCGTCCAGCGGTGGGTGAGCACGGTCAGGGCCGCACTGCGGCTGACCAGGGCGAGCAGCGCGACCAGCGCGACGGCACCCCACATCCCCAGCCAGACGCGCAGCGCGAACCGGCCGAGCCGATGGTTCCCGGACGCGAGCTGAGCCGAGCCGGGCAGGACCGCGGTGAGGGCCAGGAGGGTGAGCGACCGGCGGCGACCGCGACGCGCCTGACCGGGGGCACGCGTGTCGACCCGGATCGGAGCCCCGGTCTCACGGCGCTCGAGCACCGCCGAGCCGCTCTGAGGTCCCATGGCCTGTGAGTATCGGGGCCCGTGGGGCCGGTGTGACTCAGGCGCGCCGGAGAACCGCCTGATCGGCATGGCGGAACATCCCAGACTTCGTTGGCACACTGGGTCGGCCCCCGTCCCCGCAGAGAGCTCCGCAACCCCCATGACCGACGACCACGCTCGGCCGATCCCGCAAGGGAGCCGGCCCGCGCCGCCCGCCGACGACGTCTACGTCGTCGACACCCGCCGAACGGCACGCCGCCGGACCGACCGCGCACCGGCCGCCGCCCGACCGGCATCCGCGCCTCGGTCAGCGGCCCCCGCCCCGCCCGTCGGCGACCCGCACGGGTACGACGCGCTCGGGCGGCCGCTCGCCCCCGGTGGCGTGGCCCCGCCGCGCGCGCCGAGCCCGGCGAAGCCCCCACGTGAGCCACGGCCCGGTCGCGGCCGGCGGCCGTGGAAGGTGGTGCTCGTGGCCCTGCTCGCCTGGGCCGCCTTCATCGTGGTCACCCCCGTGCACGCCTGGTCGCAGGTCACCCGCGAGAACACCACCCCGACCGGCGAGCGGCCCGCGGGCGCCGACGGGCACACCTACCTGCTGGTCGGCAGCGACAGCCGGGCCGGGCTGAACGCCGCCCAGCGCAAGGCCCTGGGGGTCGGGGGCAACGCCAGCGGGCGGCGCACCGACTCGATCATCCTCGTGCACACGCCGGGCGGGTCGGGGAAACCGGTGCTGATCTCGATCCCCCGTGACAGCTACCTGTCCATCCCCGGGCACGGGAAGAACAAGGTCAACGCCGCCTTCGCCATCGGCGGCCCCAAGCTGCTCGCCCAGACCCTGGAGCAGGCGACCGGCCTGCCGATCGACGGCTACGTCGAGATCGGGTTCGGCGGGTTCGCGGGCGTCGTCGACAGCCTGGGCGGGGTCGACGTGTGCGTGAAGCGCGACCTCAAGGACGCCAAGGCGCACATCGACCTCACAAAGGGCTGCCAGACCCTCGACGGCAGGAACGCCCTGGGCTACGTGCGGGCGCGCTACTCCGACCCCAAGGGCGACCTCGGCCGGGCTGAGCGGCAGCGCCAGTTCCTCGGCGCCATCATGAAGAAGGCCGCGACACCGGCCACGGTGCTCATCCCGTGGCGCTGGTGGGGCTTCACGCACACCGCCGCGTCGAGCGTCATCGTCGGCGAGGACACCTCGCTCGTCGACACCTACCGGGTGCTCTCGACGATGCGCAAGGTGTCGTCCGACCAGGCCCTCAGCCTCGTCGTCCCGCTGTCGACGACGAACGCGACCACCCGCGCCGGCAGCTCGGTGCTGTGGGACGACAAGCGAGCCGCGGCACTGTTCACGTTGCTGCGCGACGGCGAGCCGATCGAGCAGGCGCCCGCCGGCACCGACGGCGTCCCCAGCGGCCGGTGAGCCGGCCGGGAGCACACCACCCTGAGCGGTTCCCCCAGCGCCGGCCGATAGAGTGCGCCGCCGCAGTCGCCACCCGGCGCCGGCGGTCGACGACCAGGAGGCAGGAGGGGACGTGACCGGCTCGGACCACCGGCTCGCCCCCGCTGACCGCCCGAGGACCCGCGCCGAGGCCCGCAGTGACGCCGCCGGGGCACCCACGGATGCCGCGGACCCCAGCGTCCAGTGGGTCACCCGGCGCGAGCTGCACGCCCGCCCCCGACGAGGCTGGCGCACCTGGGCCGTGCTCTCGGTCGTGAGCGTGCTGGTGGCGGTGGTCGGCGCCACGGCCTACGCCGCATGGCGGCTCGACGCGAACATCACGCGGGTCGACGTGACGGCGGCGATCGGCACCGACCGCCCCACCCGCACCGGGGGCGCCACCGGCTCCGCCCAGCCGGTCAACATCCTGCTGATCGGTTCCGACACCCGCGAGGGTGCCGGAAACGACGCCTACGCCGACCGCGACGGCACGCTCGGCGGTGGGGCGCACTCCGACACCAACCTGCTCGTGCACCTGTCGGCCGACCGGTCCGCCGCGACGGTGGTGTCCATCCCGCGTGACTCGATGACGCTGGCCCCGCCGGACTGCTCCCCCACCGCTCCCCGCAACCAGTGGCGCATGCGGCAGTGGAACCAGAACTACGCGATCGGGGGTGCGGGCTGCCTGATCCGCACCCTCGAGGGCACCACCGGCCTGTTCGTCGACCACTACGCCGTCGTCGACTTCAGCGGCTTCAAGCAGATGGTCGACGCCCTCGGCGGCGTGCAGGTGTGCACCCCGGTGGCCATCGACGACACGCACACCCACCTGCGCCTGTCGCCCGGCACGCACACCCTCGACGGGCGCCATGCGCTGCAGTACGTGCGGGTGCGCAAGTCGATCGGCGACGGCTCGGACCTGCAGCGGATCGGCCGCCAGCAGGCCTTCCTGTCCTCGGTGATGCAGAAGGCCACGTCGTCGCAGCTGCTGCTTCAGCCCACCACGCTCTACGCGTTCCTCACCGCAGCCACCAAGTCGCTCACCACCGACCCGGATCTCGGGGTCGGCACCATGCGCGACCTGGCCGGCAGCGTCAGGGGCATCGGGCTCGACCGGATCCAGTTCGTCACCGTGCCCAACGAGCCCTACACCCCCGACCCGAACCGGGTGCAGTGGAGGAAGCCGGCCGAGCAGATCTGGTCGGCCCTGCGCCGCGACCGCCCGGTGGGCGCCACCGCGAAGCCCAGCGCGACCCCGTCGCCCACCGGCGCGCCGCTCTCGGTCTCCCCCGCTGACATCAGGGTCACGGTGCGCAACGCGACTGGGGTCTCCGGGCTCGCCCGGCAGGCCGCCCGGGCCCTCGAGGTGCAGGGCTTCGCACGGGTCTCGACCGGCACCGCCGCCACCACCACCGAACCGGTCCTCGTCGAGTACTCCGGGCGGTACGCCGACGACGCGCGCACCCTGGCGGCAGCCTTCCCCGGCGCGGTCGTGCGCACGGCCACCGGCCTCGGCACGACGGTGCGGGTCACCCTCGGGCGGGGGGCACCCGCGGTCGTCGAGGTGCCCAACCGGCTGGGCACCGCTCCGCTGCCGGAGCAGGCCATCTCGTCGGAGCCGAACCCCACCGAGTCGATCGAGGTGCGCGAGGCAGACACCGACATCTGCCGCTGACCCTTGCGCACGAGTGGGCTGAGAGCACGCTGAGACGCGATGGGGGCCCGCTGCGCTACAACAGTCGGATGTGGGGGCGTTGGCCCTCGCCCGCCACCAGCGTCGAGATCACTCGATCACGAAGTCCCCCACCCCCTGCGGCGGGAGTTCGAGGACGGGCACCAGGTCCACGCGACTCGGACAACCGGGTCCCGTGGGCCTCGTGCATCCGGGTCAGCCCTTCAGCAGCTGCCGGGCCATCACGATGCGTTGCACCTGGTTGGTGCCCTCGTAGATCTGGGTGATCTTGGCGTCGCGCATCATCCGCTCGAGCGGGAAGTCGCGGGTGTAGCCCGCCCCACCGAGCAGCTGCACGGCATCCGTCGTCACCCGCATCGCCACATCGGAGGCGTAGCACTTGGCGGCCGCACCGAAGAAGGGCAGGTCGGCGTCGCCGCGCTCGCTCTTCGCGGCAGCGACGTAGACCAGCTGGCGCGCGGCCTCCAGCTCCATTGCCATGTCGGCGAGCATGAACTGCACGCCCTGGAACTCGGCCACCGCCTTGCCGAACTGACGGCGCTCCTTGACGTAGGTGAGGGCCTGGTCGAGCGCTCCCTGGGCGATGCCGACCGCCTGGGCACCGATGGTGACCCTGGTGTGGTCGAGGGTCGCGAGGGCGAGCTTGAGTCCCCCGCCGACCTCGCCGACGACCCGGTCGCCGGGGATGCGGGTGCGGTCGAAGATGAGCTCACGCGTCGGGCTGCCCTGGATGCCGAGCTTGCGCTCCTTCTCGCCGAACGTGAAGCCGGGGTCGCTCTTCTCGACGACGAATGCCGTGACGTTGTTGCCGCGCGGCCCGTCGGGGTCGGTGACGGCGAGCACCGTGTAGAACTGCGAGACACCGGCATTGGTGATCCACGCCTTCTGGCCGTGCAGCACCCAGTCGTCGCCGTCGCGCACCGCACGGCACTTCATCGCCGAGGTGTCTGAGCCGGCCTCGCGCTCGGACAGACCGTAGGAGAACGTCGACTCACCCGCCGCGAGCGGGGTGAGGTAGCGCTTCTTGACGTCGTCGTCCGCCGCAAGGATGAGCGGCATGGAGCCCAGCTTGTTGACCGCCGGGATGAGCGAGCTGCTCGCGCAGACCCGCGCGACCTCCTCGATGACGATGCAGGTCGCCAACGCGTCGGCCCCGACCCCGCCGTACTCCTCGGGCACGTGCGGCGCGAAGAAGTCGCTGGCGACCAGGGCGTCGTGCGCCTCCTGCGGGTAGCGCGCGTCCTCGTCGACCGCGGCCGCGTAGGGCGCGATCTTGTCCTCGGCCACGGCCCGCACCGCCTCGCGGATCGCCTCGTGGTCCTCGGAGAGCCGGTAGGTGTCGAAGTCCAGGTTGCCGCTCATGCGGCTCATGTTACTGGGGGGTATGCCGACCGCCCGGGCGGGCTGCCCGTGGAGGCCGGGTGCCCCGGTGCGCCGCGCCCGTCAGCGACCGGCCGGCCAACAGCCTCCCGACGATCTCGCTGGCCACCATGGAGTCCGAGTCGCTGCTCAGCTCCTTGGCCTTCGCGTGCGCCGATTCCTTGGCGGATCGGACGGACTCGGGGGTCATCGCGTTGAGTGCCGCGGTGAACGAGTCCACGTCGAAGCCGTCGGCCACGACCCCGAGCTCGTGCTCGCGGACGAACCGTCCCATCTCGGGGAGGGCCCCACCACCATTCCCAGTCGCGCCTGGACGAAGTCGAAGAGCTTGTTGGGAAGCGCGAACTCCATGTTGACGTTGGCGGGCGGAAGGCAGTAGACGCCGAGGTCGTACGGATTCAGCGCAGCGGGCAGTTCGTCCGGCGTCACCGGCTCGTGGAAGCGGATCCGCGCGGAGCCAGCTGCCCGCTCGTGCAAGGTCCGCAGGTACCTTCCTCCGTCGTTGGCCGGGACCAGGATCAGGTCGAGGGTCAGGTGTTCGAGCCGGGTGGTCGCGTCGATGAGTGCCTCGATGTTCCTACCGGGGACGGCGCCCCCGCTGTGCGCGAGCCGGATCACACCCTCCTGTGCAGGCGAGGGCTCGAGGTCGACCCATGGCCGGGCGTTGCGGACGACCTCGCACGGCACGCCGTACGTGGCGCGGTACATGTCGGCGATGGTGCTGCAGACGGTGGTCACGGCATCGGAACTTGGGAGGTACCGCCGACAGACGTGATCCATCAAGGGACCGACGAGCAGCCGCCACGACAGCACGTGTGACCGCTCCTGGGGGGCCCACTCGTGCATGTCGGCCCAGACCGGCGCACCCTGCGCCACCCGGTGGGCCAGCGGCAGGGCGCGGGCCTCGTTCGCCACTACGAGGTCGAACGTCCGGCCCTGGAGCAGCCGTTGCCCCTCCCGCAACGCGGGCGCTGCCATCTCCGCGTGGTTCAGGAGCCGGGCGCCGAGCTGCAGGACCCCGGTCGCGGTCTGCGGCAGGGAGGGGAGGTCGTCAGCCACGCGGAGGTGCTCGGCCGCGGCGGACGGCGCTTCGCCGTAACCCAACGTCGTGACGACGCCATGCCCGGCGAGGACGTCCAGCTGGCGCAGCACCCGCGCGTCCCGGTGGATCGGTGAGAACGAGATGCACAGGATGCGCGGGATGGTCACAGCGCGACGACTGTAGCCGACCGTCCGAGGGCGTCCCGGGGGCCGCGGCCCCGAACCGGACCCGCTGGACCCGCAGTGGGTTCGCGGCCGCCCACGGTGGCTTACCACCCCGCGCGATGTCGAGGTCCCGCTCAGTAGAGTCGCCACCGTGAAGATCCTCAGCGTCGTCGGCGCCCGCCCCCAGTTCGTCAAGCTCGCCCCGGTCGCGACGGCCCTGCGGCCGCGGCGGGCACGAGCACGTCATCGTCCACACCGGGCAGCACTACGACGCCAACATGTCCGACGTCTTCTTCACCGACCTCGGCATCCCTGAGCCCGACGTCCATCTCGCGATCGGCTCGGACACCCACGGTCGCCAGACCGGCGCGATGCTCGCCGCCATGGACGCGGTGCTCGAGGAGCACCGGCCGGACTGGGTGCTGGTCTACGGCGACACCAACTCGACCGTTGGCCGGAGCGCTGTCGGCCGTGAAGATGCACATCCCGCTCGCGCACCTCGAGGCCGGGCTGCGCTCCTTCAACCGGCGGATGCCGGAGGAGCACAACCGGGTACTCACCGACCACGCCGCGGACCTGTGCCTGGCACCCACCGAGGTGGCGATGGGCCACCTCGACGACGAGGGCCTGTCGGCGCCGAAGCGTGCTGGTCGGCGACGTCATGACGGACGTGCTCCTCTAGGTCCGTGACGCGATGGCGTCCGCCCCGCGCGCCACTGCCCGGAGGCGTCGACGAGCCACAGCGGTACTACGTCGCAACGCTGCACCGCGCCGAGAACACCGACGACCCCGAGCGACTGCGCGGCCATCATCGGCGCGCTGGCCGCGCTCGACGCGCCCGTGCTCCTGCTGGCGCACCCGCGCCTGCGGGCCCGAGCCGCGGCGCACGGACTCGACCTCACGCAGGGATCGCTCGTGGGCGCCGACCCGATGCCGTACCCCGACGCTCGTGCGCGCGGTCATGTCGAGCGCCGGCGTCGTCACCGACTCCGGCGGCCTGCAGAAGGAGGCCTTCCTGCTGCGCGTGCCCTGCACCACGGTGCGCACCGAGACCGAGTGGACCGAGACGGTCGACCTCGGCTGGAACGTCCTGGCCGACGATCCCGCCGACATCGCATCGATCGTCACGCGACCTGCCCCGCAGCCGACCACCGAGACGCCCTACGGTGACGGTGACGCGGCGGGCCGGGCGGTGGAGGCCCTCGTACCCGGCCGGGGACGGCCCCGCTGCCCACAGGTCCGGCCCGGACCGCTACCGCGCACCCCCTGCGGCGGGTCGGCTCACCGGGCTGGCGTGGGCCAGTTCGCCATCGGAGCAGTGGGGCTTCGTCGGGCGACCTCCTCAGGTGACGGCGCGATAGGCTCGCGCAACACTCTTGGCGGACCTTCGGTCGCGCCCGTGGCCGCGGACCGGATCATCGGCGTGCCTGGTCGCCTTCTGCCGACGGTTTCTGCCGGACCCTGTCGCTGCCTTGGACATGATGTAGGCCGTGCCGACCACTTGGCCAGCGCTGCGAGCGCAGAGCCACCATCGACCTTCTTGGAGAACACTTGAGAACGTCCAGCGTCACGGCCGTACGATTCGCTTCCCCGATGTTCGCGGGGCGGCCCCAGGTGCCGTACACCTACCGGGACCTCCAGTCCGGGTGGTGCGTATGCCAGGAAGTCCATTTCCTCGACCACATTCGCTCGGTCGGGCGTTCGGGCGTCTACGTCGACATCGGCGCTCACATGGGTACGCGACCACGTGGTTCGCGATGCTCTGTCCACCAACTCAGTGCACGCAGATCGAGCCGGTAAGCCGCTTCGCGGACCAGGTGGACCGGTCATTGCCGCCAGTACGGGCCGGCGCAGATAGTTACCCTTCACCGTGTCGGCCGGTCCGCAAGCCGGGCATCGCCACCAACCACCTTGCCGCTGAACACCAGGAGGCGCTTCGGGACCCGGCGGGTGAGGCGGTAGGCCCGCGACGAGACCGTTCGAGGTGCGGACCACGCTCGACACATTGATCACAGACCCTGTCGCCGTCATATCAAGATCGACGTGGAGGGCATGGAGGAGCTCGGTACTCAGGGGGGCTTCGCGCATTCTCGGGTCGGACCGCCCGACGGTATACCTGGAGGCGTTCAACCGCGCTGCGTTACGACGCACCAAGACTGTGCTCAAGCCGTATGGCTACCGTCCCACCGGTGCGGTGTTCAACAGCACGCCCACCTACGAGTTCAGCACGACAGCCCCTGCGAGCGCGCCGCTTCGGGTCGTCCTGTACCAGGCCACCCACGCGGTGCGCAGGAACCTGTGGAGGATCGCCAAGCGCACCGGCATCCGCTAGACGCACTCACGCTCGAGCACCTCGCCGATACGCCCGTGGTGCGGCGGGTCATCGGGGGGCGTAGAACACGCAGCGACCACGATGCGGCTGGCCGGGCTCGTCGGCGGCCGTCCGCGCGCCCAGTAGACTCGCCCGTCGTGAGCAGTCCCCAATTCGTGTCCACCGATGTTGCCGGGCCGGTCACGAGCCACGTACTCGTACTGCTGCGGCGCCAGCAGCGAGCCAATCATCACCAGGCCGTGGTCGCCGGCATCCCCACGGCCCTTCCGACGGCCGGCGGATGACCACCAGCGCACTCCATGTCGGGGAGGCCGCCCTCACGGCCGCTCATCTCGTCGCGGCCGCCCGCGCCCGCGGACTGCCCTGGGACCACCTGCCGCTCGCCAGCACCCGGCGTGACTGGGATGGTCCCGTCGCCGTCGCCCAGCGAGCCGTGCTCGGCGCCACCTGGCTGGCGCGGCTCGGCCTCGCCGCCCGGCGCTACGACATCGTTCACGTTCACTCGGCGAGTACCGTGGCGCACAGCCGCCTCGTCTCGCCACGCTACGTCCTGCATTGTCACGGCACCGATGTGCGCACGGCCCAATACGACGCGACCCGCGGCGCGTCGGTCCGGCGAGCGCTGGCCGAGGCGGAGGCCGTCCTCTACTCGACGCCAGACCTTGCAGAACACGTGCTGCCGCACCGCGAGGATGCGCTGTACCTCCCCGTCCCCGTGTCGGTCGAGCAGCTGCCGGAGTGGGTGCCCGATACCGATCGCCCTCGCGTGGTCTTCGCCTCGCGGTGGGAGGCGGTCAAGGGCCTCGCGGGCCAGCTCGACGACCGCGCAGCGCCTCGTCGCCTCACTCGGCGACCGCGCGGACGTGCTCGGCCTCGAGTGGGGACCCGACACAGACGCAGCGCGGGCGGTCGGCGTCCGCCTCGTGCCGCGTCGTCCACACGCAGAGTTCGTGGACTGGCTCGCAGGCTCCACCGCGGTCGTCGGCCAAGCGGCGGGCATCCTCTCCGCCAGCGAACTGGAGGCCATGGGCACGGGTGCCCCACTGCTCCTCCCGGTGGGGCTCCCACTGTATGAGGGACGGTCACGCACCCGCACCGCCGGTGCTCGGGGGCAGCCCGGCCGCGGTGGCCGAAGTCGCGGTCTCGCTCGTCGAGGGCACCCCTCACGACCCCGTGCCGGGCCGGACGTGGGTGCGTGACGAGCACGGGGTCGGCCGGGCCGTCGACACCGTTGCTGCGACGTACAGCGCCGTTCTAGCTCAGCGTCAGGCGCAGCGGTGACGCAGCGCGCCGACCGGCTGTCCCAGCTGTTCGGTCACCTCCGCCCGCTGGGACTTGACGCCACCACGCAGGGAACGATCGCCCAACGCGGTGCCCTGTCGATGACCGGCCTGCTCGCCCAGGGCGGTCTGAGGTTCGCCACCAGCTGGCTCATAGGCGTCATCGCAGGCGCCGTCGTCCTTGGCACCGTCGCCGCCGCGATGTCGATGGCGACGCTCCTTGCGCTCCTGTGGCCAACAACCACGGGCAGCGCCGCGTCGAAGTACATCGCCAGGGCCCGTGGGGCGCAGGACAGCGTCGAGCTGCACGCCGTCACGACCCACTTCCGTCGCCGGGCGCTGCAGTCCGGGATCCTGCTGTCCCTGCTGGCCTTCCCCCTGTGGGCCACGGTGGGCGGGGGACGGTGGTCCGATGCCTGGGCTGTCTCGGCATTCACCGCCGCTTACGCCGGGTACACCTTCACGCGCGGTGTCCAGTTCGGGACGGGCCAGGTTGCGCGAGCCACCCTCTGGGACATCGGGTGCGCGGCCATAGGTTTAGTGGTGCTGCTGACCATGCTCGTGCTGGGGGTCAGGGGTCCGTCGCTGCTTGTTGCACTGGCCCTCTCGTACGGCGCGTATGCCCTCGCGGGCCTGCCCCGCGGGGTGGACCGCGGGGCCCTTCTACCGCGCCGCCTTCGCCGAGAGCTCGACCAAGTGGTACTGGTGGGGGTGGCCGGCACCATCGCGAGCTCGGGCTTCCTGCAGATCAGCATGATCGTCGCCAAGAACCTCGACTCCGCGCAAGCCGGACAGTTCGCTGCGGCCATGACCACAGCCACGCCGGCCTCGCTCCTCGCCACATCCCTGAGCCTTGTTCTCTTCCCTGCGCTGGCCGAGGCGTGGGGGCGCGGCGACAAGGCCTTGTTCCGCGCGCAGACCGACCAGGCCACCCGGGTGCTCGTCCTTGCGATGGTCACCGTCTTTGGGTCGATGATCCTGTGCTCCCAGCTGATCATGAGCCTGTGGGGCTCGAAGTTCGACGCCAGTTCCCTGGTGTTTCCCCTGCTGCTGCTGGCCATCCTCGCGAACAACATCTCGACAGCCAGCGTCAACGCCATGGCGACCCGGAGCAAGAAGCCTGATGCAGCTGTCCAGCGCAGCGGCCCTCGTCGGGCTCGCTGTCGGCGCTCTCGTATGGGTGGTGGCCATCCCGTCGCTGGGTATCGTCGGCATCGCCATCGGCTACCTGGTTGGGACCGTGCTGACCGCTCTGGTGCCGCTGGTCACCGAGTGGCGGATCGGGGGCCACCGCTGGGGCCTGCTGCTTGGCCGTGCGGTTGTCGGGATCGTCATCCTGCTGAGCCTTTTCGGCGCGGAGCGAGCGTTGGGAGTCCCCGTGCTCGCCGAGCCGCTCGTGGCGCTGGTGTTCTGCCTCGTCTGGTGGACCCTGTCCCGCAAGGACCTGCGGCTCCTTCCTCGGCGGTTCCGCCCTTCGCGCCCCCTTCCCTGAGCGTGACCGATGGACAGCAGTCCTTGAAGGGGACCCGTCCGCCTGCTTTCCCCGATGGACTGGACACCGATCAGGGCACATCGTCGGTCAACCTGTTTCTTGGGCTCAGTGGAGCAGTGCTCCCTTGAGGGCCGCCTGCGCCGCTGCCCGCCCGACGGTCTGCAAGGAAGCGTTCTCGACGGTCCACGCCCGCAGGTGTATGGCCAGCCTCTCGCGCTCCACGTCACCGAGGCTGGCGGCCTCGCGCATCGCGTCGGCCAACGCGCCCGCGTCGTAGCCCGGCGACCAGCCGAGGTCCTGCGACACCACAAGCTCGTGGCCCGCTCCCGCACCCGCGAAGATCACCGGGGTCCCGCACGCGGTGGCTGCGTAGACCTTCGTCGGCTTGGCGAAGTCGTAGCCCTGCCCGGGCCGGATCGAGACGACCGCGGCGTTGGCGGCCCGCAGCCACCGCGCCGCCTCTTCCGGGGGGACCACTCCCCGGAACTCCACGGCGTCCGGCGCCACTTCATCGGCGAGTCGACGCAGGTGTGCGACGTCGCTGCCCTGCCCGAAGAAGATCAACTTGGCGTCGGGGATGGTGCGCCGGCACAGGGCGACGGCCCGCACCAGCACCTCGGCGCCCTGCCACTCTGACATGGTTCCCGTGTAGACGAAGCAGTGGCCCTCGGCCGCCGCGACCGGCCCGGTGAGGGTGAAGGTGTCGGTGTCCACGCCATTGCCGACCATGACGACCCGCTCGGGACTGACACCGAGGTCGAGCACCCGCTCGGCCACTCCGTCGGAGACGCACAGCACGGTCGAGGCGCCCCCCAGCACCCACGCCTCGACTCGGCGCAGGGCAGCCACCACGGGTCGGGGCGCGCCCATCGACGCCGCTCCGTCGGACCACACGTCGCCTGCGTAGTAGGCGAACGGGACACGCTGCAGCGTCGATACCAGACGCACCACTACCCCGGTGGTCGGCGGGGGCTCGGCCACCAGCAGAGCGGGTGGGCGCCTGGCCAACAGGCGCGCGAACAGCGGGAGGTCGAAGGAGAGGTACTGCAGGTAGCCGCGTATGTTGCCTGTCTCGTCGCGCAGCGCCGGCCACCGGCTGACCTGAAGAGCCCCGTCTATGCGAGGAGCATCAGCTGGGGGTGTCGTGGTCACCACCTCGACCGGGTATCCGAGGTCGGCGAAGGAATCGCCCAGCACACGCACCCGGAAGGCCGCGGCACCGACCTCGGGGGTGAACAGCCGTGTTGCGAGACGTACGGGGCGTCGCGAGCCCATTCGTTTCCGCACGGGACTACTGGGCGGGGACGTCGACGGTGCGCCCCGTCGCCGACGACTCGAGCACCGCCTCGGCGACCCGCACGGTGCGCAGGCCCTGCGTCATGGTGACGATGTCGGCCTCCTTGCCCAGCACGGCGTCGCGGAACTGCTCGTGCTCGACCCGCAGCGGTTCGGGCTTGGGGATGGCGTACCGGACCACGTCGCCCTCGGAGACGCCACGGAACTTGGAGATGGCGTCCCACGCCTGCTCGATCTCGCCGTTGGCGTAGAAGGTGAGGTCGGCGGTGAGCGTGTCGGCGACGAAGGCGCCCTGCTCCCCGGTGATGATCGTGACCCGCTCCTTGAACGGCGAGAGCCAGTTGACCAGGTGGTTGGTGATGGTGCCGTCCGAGAGCTGACCGACGATCGCGACCATGTCCTCGTGCTCGCGCCCGGACCGGTGGGTCGTGCGGGCCGACACCGACGGTGAAGTGCTGCTGGGTGACCCAGGCGGTGAGGTCGATGTCGTGGGTGCCGAGGTCCTTGACGACGCCGACGTCGGCGATCCGCGCGGGGAACGGGCCCTGCCGGCGGGTGACGACCTGGTAGACCTCGCCGAGCTCGCCCGGCCTCGAGCCGGGCGCGGGCCTGCTGCAGCGCGGGGTTGTAGCGCTCGATGTGCCCGACCGCGCCGACCAGGCCCGCGGCCTCGAACGCCTCGGCGAGCCGCGGTGGCCGACGGCACGTCCTGGGCCAGCGGCTTCTCGATCAGGGCGTGCACGCCGGCCGCGGCCAGGGCGAGGCCGACCTCGCTCGTGGAAGACGGTCGGGACCGCGACCACGCAGTAGTCGATGCCGTGCGGCGATGAGCGCCTCGACGTCGGCCTCGACCGGTCGCCCACCCGCGACGCCGTGCACGTCGCCGCCCGGGTCGGCGACGGCGACGAGGTCGACACCCGGCAGGCTGCCCAGGACGCGGGCGTGGTGGCGGCCCATCATCCCGAGCCCGAGCAGGCCCGCACGCAGGTTGGCCATCAGGCACCCGCCCCGGCGAGGGCGTTGACCGCCGCGACGATCCGCTCGAGGTCGTCCTGGCTCAGCGAGGGGTGCACCGGCAGCGACAGGCACTCGCGCGGCGGCCCGCTCGGTCTCGGGCAGGTCGACGTCGACCTGGAACGGCAGCAGGCGGTGGTTCGGGATCGGGTAGAACATGCCCGAGCCGACGTTGTGCTCCTCGCGCAGCGCCGCGGCGAACCCGTCGCGGTCGTCGGGCACGCGCACCGTGTACTGGTGGTAGACGTGCACCGCACCGTCGGCGACCGGCGGGCGTCGTGACGCCGTCCAGGTTGGCCGTCGAGGAAGGCGGCGTTGCTCTGGCGCTGCTGCGGTCCAGCCGCCGACCTTGGTCAGCTGGACCCGGCCGATGGCCGCGTGGATGTCGGTCATCCGCGTGTTGAAGCCCGACGACCTCGTTGTCGTACTGCCGCTCCATGCCCTGGTTGCGGTAGCAGCCGCATCAGCCGCTCGATCTCGTCGGTGGCCACGGAGACCATGCCGCCCTCACCCGAGGTCATGTTCTTGGTCGGGTAGAGCGAGAACATCGCGAACGACGCCGAAGGCGCCCACCGGGGTGCCGTGCAGCGACGCACCGTGCGCCTGGGCGGCGTCCTCGAAGACCTGGATGCCGTGTCGCTTCGCGATCGCGCGTGATCCGGTCCATCTCCGCCGGGTGGCCGTAGAGGTGCACCGGCATGACGCCCACGGTGCGCTCGGTGATCGCGGCCTCGACGGCCTCGGGCGAGAGGCAGAAGTCGTCGGCGTCGATGTCGGCGAAGACCGGCGTGGCGCCGGTGAGGGCGACCGAGTTGGCCGTGGCCGCGAAGGTGAACGACGGCACGATGACCTCGTCGCCGGCGCCGACCCCGCACGACGAGCAGGCCGAGGTGCTGGCCCGAGGTGCCGGAGTTGACCGCGACGCAGGCGCGGCCGAGGCCGAAGTGCTCGGCGAACTCCTCCTCGAAGGCCGTGACCTCGGGGCCCTGCGCGAGCATGCCGCTGCGCAGCACCCGGTCGACGGCAGCCCGCTCGTCGTCTCCGATGATCGGCTTGGCCGGGGGGATGAAGTCGGTCACTGCTGGGCCTCCGTGAGGGTGTCGTCGTGCTCGAGGTAGCGTCTGGCCGGTCTGCGGGCACACCCACGTCCCGGCCTCCGGGCCGGGCTCGAGGGGCACTCCGGCGCGACCGACCCAGCGGATCCGTCGGGCCGGGACACCGGCCACCAGGGCGAAGTCGGGGACGTCCTTGATGACGACCGAGCCGGCGGCGACGAGCGCCCACCGGCCGATCGTGACCGGGGCGACGCAGACGGCGCGGGCGCCGATGGACGAGCCCTCGCGGCAGGTCACCCCCACCGGCTCCCAGTCGTCGCCGCGCTTGAGCGTGCCGTCGGGGGCGACCGAGCGGGGGTAGTGGTCGTTGGTGAAGACGACCGCCGGTCCGACGAAGACGCCGTCCTCGAGCACGGCCGGCTCGTAGACGAGCGCGTAGTTCTGCAGCTTGCAGTTGTCGCCCATGCGCACGCCGGTGCCGACGTAGGCCCCGCGGCCGACGATGCAGTTGCGACCCAGGACGGCGTCCTCACGCACCTGGGCGAGGTGCCAGATGGAGCTGCCGTCGCCGATCGTGGCGCCCTCGGCGACGTCGGCCGAGTCGACGATGCGGACCGACACGGTCAGGCCACCCGCTCGGCCTGGCCGACGACCAGGAAGCGCACGCCCTCGAAGCGCCCGCGGTCGAGGATGTTGCGGCCGTCGACGACGACCTGCACGCCCGGGAAGTCACCGGCGGACAGCTCGCGGTACTCGGCGTGGTCGGCCTGCACGACGACGACGTCGGCGGGGTCGCCCAGGGTGTGGGCCGCCCAGCCGAACCGGGCGAGCTCGTCGGCGGAGTACATCGGGTCGTGCACCACCACGTCGGCCCCGGCGGCCCGCAGGGCCTCGACGGTGGCGAAGATGCCGGAGAACGCGGTCTCCTTGACCCCGCCGCGGTAGGCGGCACCGAGCACCGCGACCCGCTTGCCGGTGAGGTCACCACCGGCGGCGCCGACGGCGAGGCCGACCGTGTAGGCCGGCATCCCGGCGTTGGCCTCACGCGCGGCGCGCACGACCGTGGCGTCGGGGTCGTTCCAGAGGTAGAGCCGCGGGTAGACCGGGATGCAGTGCCCCCCGACCGCGATGCCGGGCCGGTGGATGTGGCTGTAGGGCTGGGAGTTGCTCGCCTCGATGACCTGGTAGACGTCGATGCCGACCCGGGCCGCGAAGCGCGCCGAACTGGTTGGCGAGGCCGATGTTCACGTCGCGGTAGGTCGTCTCGGCGAGCTTGGCCATCTCGGCCGCCTCGGCCGAGCCGAGGTCCCAGACCCCGTTGCCGCGCTCGAGGTCGGGCCGCTCGTCGAACTGCAGCACCGACTCGTAGAACTCCACGGCCTTGGCGGCGCCCTCGGCGGAGAGCCCGCCGACCAGCTTGGGGTACTTGCGCAGGTCGGCGAAGACCCGGCCGGTGAGCACCCGCTCGGGCGAGAAGACGAGGTGGAAGTCGACTCCCTCGACCAGCCCCGACCCGCTCTCGAGCCGCGGCTTCCAGCGGGTGCGCGTGGTGCCCACGGGAAGCGTGGTCTCGTAGCTGACCAGCGTGCCGGGGGTCAGGCCGCGGGCGATGTCGTCGGTGGCGGAGTCCATCCAGCCGAAGTCGGGGCGGGCCTCGTCGTCGACGAACAGCGGCACCACCACCACGACCGCGTCGCTCTCACGCACCGCCGCCGCCGTGTCGGTGGTGGCGACCAGCGCACCCGAGGCGACGACCTGCGCCAGCTTCTCGGCGAGGTGGGCCTCCCCCGGGAACGGCTCGGTGCCCTCGTTGACGGTCTGCACCGTCACGGGGTCGACGTCTGCGCCGTGCACTGTGTGCCCCGACGCGGCGAACTGGACGGCGAGGGGCAGGCCGATCTTGCCGAGCCCCACCACGGTGACTCTCACCGGGAATCCTTTCGTTGGCGATCTCGCGACGATCCTATCGGCGCGGCAGGGTCCACCCGGACGCCGCTGGTCGGGCCGGGGCCGGGCCACGAGCCCGGGTCAGCGCAGCCAGCGGTGGGGTCAGCGCAGCCCGCGGTGCGCGGCCCACAGCTCCCCGGCGCGGTCGGCGGCCGCCGCGACCAGCGCCGCCAGCTCCGGGTCGTCGGGAACCGGGAACGACACGTAGGCAGCCCGCCCCCCGGCCACCGGGCGGCCGTAGGCCTTCACGGCGAGGTGCCCGTCGGGCAGCATCCGCACGTTGAGGGTGCTGAGCACGAACTCCTCGCCCCGCCGGGTGTCGGTCCACCGGCGTGACTCCGGCACGGTGACGTTGATCGCCAGGGCGCTGACCTCGACCACCTCGTCATTGCTCATCCGCGCAGTCTTCCCGACCCGGTGAGCGGGCGACGCCATCAGGACAGGGTGATCCGGGGCGGTCCCACCACGGTCTCGCCGACCACTACACCGCCCGGCACCTCGCCCACCACCAGCAGACCACCGCTGGTCTGGGCGTCGGCCAGCAGCAGCAGGTCGTCGTCCGACACCCCCGCACGGACGTCGAGGAACGGCTGCACCCACTCCAGGTTGCGCCGGGTGCCGCCACTCACGAACCCGGACCGCACGGCATCGCGAGCCCCCTCGAGCAGCGGTACCGCCGCGACGTCGAGGCGCGCCCCCACCCCCGAGGACCGCAGCATCGTCGCCAGGTGGCCGAGCAGCCCGAAGCCGGTGACGTCGGTGGCGGCCTCGGCTCCGGCCGCCAGCGCTGCCCGCGACGCCGGCGCGTTGAGCGCGACCATCGTCGCCACCGCCTCCGGGAAGACCTCGCCGGTGGCCTTGTGCCGCGAGTTCAGTACGCCGACGCCCAGCGGCTTGGTGAGGGTCAGCGGCAGGCCGGCGCGCGCGGCATCCTTGCGCAGCAACCGGTTCGGGTCGCCGATGCCGGTCACGGCCATGCCGTAGAGCGGCTCCGGCGCGTCGATGGTGTGCCCGCCGGCGACCGGGCAGCCGGCCTCGCGGGCCACCGCCGCCCCGCCGCGGAGCACCTCGGCGAGCAGGTCGAGGCCGAGCACCGCCCGCGGCCAGCCCACGAGGTTGATGGCCAGCACGCACTCGCCGCCCATCGCCCACACGTCGGACATCGCGTTAGCGGCGACGATGCGCCCCCAGTCGAACGGGTCGTCGACGACCGGCGTGAAGAAGTCGGCGGTGCTGATCACGGCCCGGGTGCCGTCGAGGCGCACGACCGCCGCGTCGTCACCGTCGGCGCCGACGAGCAGGTCGGGGCCGCCGGGCAGGTCGACCCCGGCGAGCAGCCGCTCGAGCTCGCCGATCGGTACCTTGCAGGCACACCCGCCCCCGGCCGCGTACTGCGTCATCCGCACGGTCATACCCATCACCCTCGCAGCACCTCGGCTAGCCTCACCACCGGAGGCGTACAGGCGCCTGGTGGCCCTCCCGGTCTTCAACACCGGTGAAGCCGAGCAGCTCGGCTTGGCGGGTTCGATTCCCGTCCGCCTCCGCCAGACCCCGAGGAGGAGCGGTGGCCGAGCACGACCCGCCCGACCCGCGCCGATCGGTGCCGCGCACCGACGCCGTGCTCGCCGACCCGCGGGTGCGGGCGGCTGTCGAGACGGTCGGGCCGGATGCCGTGCGCCGCGCCGTCGGTGCCGCGCAGGACCGCGTGCGCAGCGGCCGGCTGGCCCCTGCCGCCCTCGTCGACGCCGTGCTGGCCGACCTGCCGACCCGGTCGACCACGCTGACCCCCGTCCTCAACGCCACCGGAGTGGTGCTGCACACCAACCTCGGCCGTGCACCGCTCAGCGCCGCCGCCGTCGAGGCGCTGGTCGCGGCCGCCGGGGCGGTCGACGTCGAGCTCGACCTCAGCACCGGGCGGCGGGGCCGGCGCGGGGCGGGGCCGGTCGACGCCCTCCTCGAGCTCGTGCCGGACGCCGAGGACGCGCTGGTCGTCAACAACGGCGCCGCCGCGCTGGTGCTCGCCACCACGGCCCTCGCCGCCGGGGGCGAAGTGGTGGTGAGCCGCGGCGAGATGGTCGAGATCGGCGACGGCTTCCGCCTGCCCGACCTGATCACCTCGTGCGGCGCGCGGCTGCGCGAGGTCGGCACGACCAACCGCACCCACCTGCGCGACTACGTCGACGCCGTCGGACCGGACACCGGCGCGGTGCTCAAGGTGCACCCGAGCAACTTCACCGTCGAGGGCTTCACTCACGCCGTGCCGGTCGCCGAGCTCGCCCGGCTCGGCCCGCCCGTCGTGCACGACATCGGCAGCGGGCTGCTGCGCCCGTGGCCCCTGCTGCCCGACGAGCCCGACGCCACGACCTCGCTGCGCGACGGTGCCGCGGTCGTGACGTGCAGCGGTGACAAGCTGCTCGGCGGTCCCCAGGCCGGGCTGGTGCTCGGCCGCCGCGACGTCGTCGAGCGGCTGCGCCGGCACCCGCTCGCCCGCGCCCTGCGCGCCGGCAAGACGACCCTCGCGGCCCTCGAGGCGACGCTGCGGGGGCCGACGCCCCCAGCGGTCGCCGCGCTCGAGCTCGGCGCGGCGGCGCTGAAGAAGCGGTGCGACACGGTCGCGGCGCACCTGGGCCGGGCCGGCATCCGGGCCGAGGTGGTGCCCTCGCTCGGTCGGGTCGGCGGTGGCTCGGCACCGGCGCTGGCGCTCGAGGGCTGGGCGGTGACCCTGCCCGAGACGTGGGCCGAGCCGCTGCGGCTCGGCGACCCCGCCGTGCTGGCACGGGTGCAGGGTGGCCGCACCGTGCTCGACCTGCGTGCCCTCGACCCCCGCCAGGATGCCGTGCTGGTCGCCGCCGTGCGAGGCGCCGCACCGCCCGGCGACGCCTCGGCCCGACAGGCGCCCTGACGTGGCGGTCGTCGCGACGGCCGGGCACGTCGACCACGGCAAGTCGACCCTGGTGCGCGCGCTCACCGGCACCGACCCCGACCGGCTCGCGGAGGAGCGCCGCCGCGGGATGACCATCGAGCTCGGCCACGTGTGGGCCGACGTCGACGGGCGGCGGGTGGCTGTCGTCGACGTGCCCGGGCACGACCGGCTGGTCGGCACCACGCTGGCCGGGCTGGGGCCGGTCGCCGGGGTGCTGCTCGTCGTCGCCGCCGACGAGGGCTGGCGCGCCCAGACCGAGGAGCACGTGGCGGCCGTGCGGGCGCTCGGCCTCACCGACGTCGCCCTCGTCGTCACCCGCGCCGACCTCGCCGACCCCGGGCCGGCCACGGCCGACGCGCTCGCGCGGCTGGCGACCCACGGCATCACGCCCGTCGCGGTGGCCGCGGCCTCGGCGCGCACGGGCAGCGGCATGGCTGAGGTGCGGGCCGCACTGGCCGCCCTCGCCGACCGGGCGCCGGCGGGCGACCCCGCCGCCCCGGTGCGTTTGTGGGTCGACCGCTCGTTCACGGTCACCGGCGCCGGCACGGTCGTCACCGGCACGCTGACCACCGGGTCGGTGGCCCGCGGTGACACGCTCGTGCTCTCCGGTGCACCCCTGCGGGTGCGCGGCCTGCAAGTGCACGGCGAGGGCGTCGAGACGGCCACCGGCCCCACCCGGCTGGCCGTCAACCTGCGCGCCGTGGCCGCCGACGCGGTCCCGCGGGGCAGCGCGCTGCTCTCCCCCGGCTGGCCACCACCGACCGCCGTCGCCGACGTCGTGCTGCACCGGCTCTGCGACCGGATGCCGTCGCACGCCACCCTGCACGTCGGCACGACGTCGGCCGCAGTGCGGGTGCGGCCGCTGGGCGCCGACCACGCCCGGCTCACCCTCGACGACCCCTCCACCGCACTGCCGCTGGTTGCCGGTGACAGGGTGGTGCTGCGCGACCCCGGCGCTCACGAGGTGCTGGCCGGTGCCACGGTGCTCGACCCCCACCCGCCGAAACTCACCCGACGTGGGGATGCCGGGCGCCGCGCCGCCGCGCTCGCCACCGGGTCGGCGCCGGTCCGTGAGCCGGCCACGGCGCCGGAACCCGACGGTGCAGCGGGGGGCGCGCACCCGGCATCCGACGCCTTGCTCGCTCTGCTGGCCTGGCTCGACGAGCACCCGCTCGAACCGGCTCCCGCCGAGCTGGTCGCACCGGTCAGCGCGGGCGAGGTCGCTGCCGCGGAGCGGAGCGGGCGGCTGGTGCGGCTCGGGGGGCTCACGCTGCCCGGAGGGACCCTCGGGGCGGCGGCCGCCCGGCTGGCGGCGCTGCCGGCGCGGTTCTCCGCCGGCGACGCGGCCCGGGCGTTGGGCACCAGCCGGCGGGTCGCCATCCCGGTGCTCGAACGGCTCGACGCGCGCGCCGTGACCGTCCGTCACGCCGACGGCACGCGCACCCTGCGCTCCGCCCGGGCGGCGCCGCGCTAGACCGTGATCGTGCCCCCCTCGAACACCCCCGTTGCGGTGCCGTCGGGGTTGGTGACGACGTGCGCCGTGGGGAAGCCGTAGCTGCCGTCGGCCCCACCGGCCGCGACCCAGCCCTGGAGCACCGAGCCCCAGACGGCGAACATCGGCCGGCTGGTCAGCCCCCAGAGCCCACCGCGCTGGAAGGACTGGGTGGACCCCCGGGCCAGCGTGACGCGCTCGGCCGTCGGGAAGCCGAGGAGGCCGGTCTCGCGACCCGTGGCCACCCACGCCGACCAGGCGTAGTTGTGCACGGAGTGGGTGGCGGTCGAGGCGCTGTCGACCATGCAGCCCTTCTGGAACAGCTGGATCCAGCCACCGTCGGTGAGCCCGCGCACGAGGGCGCCCTTGGGGTAGCCCAGCAGCGTCGGGCCGCCGAACGCGGCGTAGCGCTCGAGGACGAACGACGACATCGCCGAGGCCCCGGTGGCGCTGGTCCACCAGATGCGGCCGCCCTGGTAGTTGACGTACTTGGCGGTGCGGTCGACGGTGTCGCGGATCGGCCCGGTCGACGCCTTGAGGTAGGACCGCTGGCCGCCCATCGCGGTGTAGAGCTTCTCCATCGGCCCCCACGCGGGCAGGTAGGGCGAGCTGTGCTCGGCCGTGGAGTCGCTGCGGAAGGAGGTGGTGGAGCAGTTGTCCCACGTGTAGGGCGCGACGCACGACACCACCCGGCAGTGCACGCCGCCACTGCAGGCCACCTGGGTGTTGCACTGGCCGTAGCGAAAAGCGTTGCAGCAGTTGACCCTCTGATCACAGGTGGCCGTCGAGCCCTTGGTGCAGGAGCAGTTCCAGCACTTCGAGTCACAGATGTGGTCGGCGCACCCGGTGCTGCACTTCGTGCACTTGGCGTTGCAGTCGACGATGTAGCGGTAGCCCCCGCCGCACCACGACGAGTCGGCAGCCTTCCACCAGCCGGCCGTGAAGCTGCCGGGCGGGCAGCCGTTGAGCCCCTTGTTGACCGTGGCGCAGAAGATGGTCCAGCCGCTCGACGCCGTGTTGCCCGGGCCGCAGATGGTGGCGTAGGCCGTCTGCGGCCGCAGGGCGTACGCCTTGGGGTCGGTGGCCAGGGCCGAGCCGGCGACCGCGGCACCGACGAGCAGGCCGCGGCGCGACACCCCGCCCCTGCGGGAGAGCCGGTCGATCAGCCGCACCAGGCCCGTGGGTCGCTCGACGACCTCGGCGAGGGCCGAGCCCGCGTCGTCCCTCGTGGTGGTCACACGCTCACCCCCCGGGCGCGCATCGTCGCCGCGGGCACGATCTGCAGCGAGGCGGCGACCGCCGCGGCACGTGGCACGGTGCCCATCCGGCGGGCGTGGCTGCCGAGCACCGTGAACAGGCAGAACGCCCGGCCGCCCTCGCTGAAGAAGTGCTGGCTGGCGCTGCGCCCGACGATCTCGCGGGGCAGCCGGTTGGTGCCGAACTGCGACGGCGCGAGGCGCGGCACACCCTGCCGGGCGAACAGCCCGGTGTCGGCGAGGTCGGAGCCGTACTCGACGAGCGCCACGAAGACGTCCTCGGGTCCGAGCTCCTCGACCGCCCCGGAGCCGAAGTCGCCGACGGCGGCGGGCAGCGGCCGGGTCGACACGTGCACCACCGGCATGGTGCGCTCGGTGAGCAGGTCGCGCGGGTCGGGAGCGGCCTGCGCGGGTGCGAGCGCGTCGCGCCGGTCGAGCCCGAAGGCCTGGTCGGGCGGTGTGGGCCGGCGCACGACGGCCGCTGACCACCCCACCGGCACCTCGACGGAGATCCCGAAACCGGTCCGTCTCATCGCAGCCCCCTCAGGGCGATCAGGGTCAGGGCCGCTGCTCCTGCGGCGAGCGCCAGCCTAGCGGCGCGGTCGGCAGTCGGCGCGGCGTGCTCCACCCGCGCCAGCAGCCGCCACAGCTGCTCGCGGGTGACGACCCGCCCCACGAATGCCGACGGCAGAGCCCGCACCAGACCGAACGTGCCGCCGACCAGCAGGCCCACCGACGGGCTCCCGGAGAGCGCGCAGAGCAGGGCCACGGCGTAGGTGGTGGCGCTGGTGACGATGGTGACCAGGCCGAAGCCGAGCTGCGACCCGAAGCCCACCCCGACGACCCAGCCGCGGTAGTGGTCGAGCCAGGTGCGGTCGACCTGGCGCCGCCACGTCGGCAGCCGACGGCCGGTCACGCCTGAGTCGAGCAGCAGCCCGACGACCAGGGCCGCCGCCACGAGCAGGTAGGCCACCGGCGACGACCGCCAGGAGGCCGGCACCAGGGACCCCAGCAGCGCGGCGACCAGCCCGAGTGCCAGACCCCCCACGAGGGAGGAGACGACGTAGGCGGTGGTGGTCAGCCACCACCGGGAGGCGCGAGCCCGCTCGCCGAGCGGGCTGATGCTCGTGAGCATCGACTCGCCTCAAGGGGACCAGGTGGCCCGCACCGCGGCCATCACGGCCATCGGCAGGCCGACGACCAGCGCGACGGCCGCTGCCGTCACCGACCGACCGCCTCGTCGTCGTCGACGGGGTCGGCCGGCTCGTAGAGGCTGTGGTGGCCGGGGTGGATGCCGGCCGCGGCCAGCTCGGCGTCGATCCGGCTCAGGTCGTCACGCCCGCCCGCTGCGGCGGCTCCGGTGACGGCCCCCGTGGCGGCCGAGTGCGCGGCGCCCGGCCCGGCCCGACCGGCGGCCGCGCGGGCGTGCGCGCTCTGGTCGACGGCCTGCTGCAGCAGGTCGCGCACGCTCGGCCAGCTGGTGGCCGACCCCTCGCCGGTGACCACGCCGCCCTCGACCAGCACGAAGTAGGGCGATCCGGGGATGTCGTAGTCGGCCCAGGCCGCGCTCGACGTGACGACCTCGACCCCGGGGCGGGCCAGCCGCTGCAGGGTGGCCGGTGACTCGTCGCCACTGCCCTTGGCGACCACGACCAGCCTGGCGTCCCCCGGGGTTTCGGTGTCGGGCCCGAGCTCTTCCCAGAACGTCTGGCAGACACTGCAGCCCGAGGTGAGGAAGGCCAGCAGGGTGGGTCGGGTGTCGGATGCCGTACCGGCCAGCTCGACCTGAGCTGGCCGTCCGCGCAGGTCGTCACCGACGACGTCGTGGGCGCGGCTGGACTCCGCCCGCGTGGCGGGGACTACGCCGGGCTCGATCTGCACGGCCACCGGGCCGGGCGGCGTGCCGTGTCCCGCGGCCGCGGCATCCTTCTCGAGCTCCAGGCCCGCACCGAGCTCGTGCAGGGCCCGCAGGATCAGGGCGTGGCTCCGGAGCAGCCCGAGCACGAGCACGGCGAGCAGCGCGATGGCCACCCCTTCGGCGATGACGGCGACGAGCACGGTGTCAGGCCCCTCTGCGGGTGCGGCTGCGGATGCCGGCGGGCTGCACCGACGGCAGCACGGCCATGACCTGCCAGGCGAGGAACCCGACCAGGGCGACGAGCGCGACGAACCCGGCCGCTGCGAGGACGCCCGAGTCGCTCAGCGCCGACCAGGCGCCGGCGCCCGGCGGGGCGGCCGCCACGAGGAGTGCAGTGCCGGATGCCGTGCCGGTCACCAGGGCGTGTGCCCGCGTCGGCGGGGTGTCGGCCTTGCCGAAGCAGCCGCAGCTCGACAGCACGCCGCCGCGCCGCAGGGCGGTGACGACGAAGGCGGTGAACCCGGCATACATCAGCGCCAGCAGCGCTGCGGTGAGCCGGTTCGGCACCGCCAGCGCCGCGACGGCCACGACCACCTCGGCGGCCGCGAACGCACGAACGGCGTTGCGACCGAACGGCATCCCGACTGAGTGCACGGCGCGCACCAGATCACCGGGGTCGCGCACCTTGGGAACCCCGGCGACCGCGAGCAGCACGGCGGCCGCGGCGTACGGGACGGCGAGGGCGGGCCACATGGCGACCACGCTAACCGCCCGTGGGCGTCACCGCCCGTGCATGAAGTGCCACAGGTTGCCGTGTGGCTCCTGCTCGATGAACGCCGGGATGACCTGCTGCTCGAACAGCTCGACACCGGAGGTGTCGTAGGCCTGCTCGACGAAGTAGGTGATGGCGTAGCGCATGCCGCGCTCCTGCAGGTCGACCAGCGCCTCGACGATCTGCTCGGGCGTGCCGACCAGCGGGCCGTCCTCGAAGGACTTCACCGTGGAGTCGACGACGTCGGCGGGCAGCCCGGCGTTGGTGTAGTGGTTGCGGATCCAGCCCAGGCGCTCCTGCACCTCGGCCTGGTCGCGGCCGATGACCACGTTGTAGTTGGCGCTGCGGACGATCTCGTCGTAGGGGCGGCCGATGGCCTCGCAGTGCCCGCGCAGGATCTCGCTCTTGGCGCTGAACTCCTCCGGCATCCCCGAGAAGTTGGTGTAGTCGGCGTACTCGGCGGCGATCCGCAGCGTCTTCTTCTCGCCGCCGCCGGCCACCCACATCGGGATGCCGTTGTGCGGGCTCCCCGAGGCGGAGTCACCTTGCAGCGGGCGCGGGAAGCACAGTGCACCGTCGGTGGTGAAGTGCTCGCCGGCGTAGGTCGACCGGCCGGTGGTCCACATCTCGCGCATGATCTCGACGCCCTCGCGCAGCGCCTGGAGGCGCTCGCCCGCGCTCGGGAAGCCGTAGCCGTAGGCGCGCCACTCGTGCTCGTACCAGCCGGCGCCGATGCCCATCTCGAGCCGGCCCTCGGAGACGACGTCGACGGTGGCGGCGACCTTGGCGAGGTAGGCGGGGTTGCGGTAGCCCATGCAGGTGCACATCTGGCCGAGCCGGATGCGCCCGGTGACCCCCGCGAAGGCGGCCATCAGGGTCCACGCCTCGTGGGTGGCCTCCTCGGTGGGGCGCGGCACGGGGTGCACGTGGTCGTACACCCAGATGGAGGACCAGTCGGCGTTGCCGTCGACCCGCCGGGCCAGGCCGGCCATGACACCCCAGTGCTGCGCCGGGTCGATGCCGACGAGGTCGTGGCGCCAGCCCTGCGGGATGAAGAGTCCGAACTGCACGGGAAGTCCTCTCGATGTCGTCCGGCCCGCGTCGCGGGTCGCACGGTGGGGTCGCGCCGGCCTGGGGGCAGCACGCGACGGGAAGCCTGCCCGCCCAGCCAACTCTGCCGCGGTCCGTGACGCAACTTCCCGCCCCGTATCGTGGCTCGACGTGACTGCAACCATCTGCGTCGTCGGGACCTCGTACGTCGGCCTGTCCATGGCCGTGCTGCTCGCCGAGCACCACGACGTCGTGGCCTTCGACATCGACGAGCGGCGCATCGAGATGCTGCGCAACCGGCAGAGCACCATCTCGGACCCCGACATCGAGGCCCGACTGGCGTCGCCCGGCCTGCGGCTGCGGGCGACGACCGACAAGCACGAGGCGTATGCCGGTGCCGAGTTCGTCGTGGTCGCCACCCCCACGAACTACGACGAGCGCACCAACTACTTCGACACGAGCAGCGTCGAGCAGGTCGTCGGTGACGTCGTCGCGATCAACCGCGACGCCACCGCGGTGATCAAGTCGACCGTGCCGGTCGGCTACACGGCGGGCCTGCGGTCGCGGCTGGGCACCGACAACGTCGTCTTCTCACCGGAGTTCCTGCGCGAGGGGCGGGCCCTGCACGACAACCTGCACCCGTCGCGGATCATCGTCGGCGACCAGGGGCCGCGCGGGCAGCGGTTCGCCCAGCTGCTCGCCGAGGCGGCGCTCGACGACGACGTGCCCGTGCTGCTCACCGACAGCACCGAGGCCGAGGCGATCAAGCTGTTCGCCAACACCTACCTCGCGATGCGGGTGGCCTTCTTCAACGAGCTCGACACCTACGCCGCCACGCACGGCCTGGACACCCGCCAGATCATCGAGGGCGTGGGGCTCGACCCGCGGATCGGGCCGACCTACAACAACCCCTCGTTCGGCTACGGCGGCTACTGCCTGCCCAAGGACACCAAGCAGCTGCTGGCCAACTACGCCGACGTGCCGCAGACGCTGATCAGCGCGATCGTGACCGCCAACACCACGCGCAAGGACTTCGTGGCCGCCGACATCGTGTCGCGGCGGCCCGAGGTGGTCGGCATCCACCGGCTGATCATGAAGTCCGGGTCCGACAACTTCCGGTCCAGCAGCGTGCAGGGCGTCATGAAGCGGGTCAAGGCCAAGGGCATCGAGGTCATCGTCTACGAGCCCGAGCTCGAGGACGACCGGTTCTACGGGTCGGAGGTCGTGCGCGACCTGGCTGAGCTCAAGCGGCGCAGCGACGTCATCGTCGCCAACCGGCTCGTCGACGAGCTGCGCGACGTCGCCGACAAGGTCTACACGCGCGACCTGTTCGGCAACGACTGATGTCCTGACGCCCGGTTTGCCATCGGCCCCGTTCGGGCAGTATGAAGCCATGGGCCTGCAGCACCAGAACGACCCGCAGCTGATCCGCGAGCTCCTCATGGACCCCGGCGTGTGGGTGGTCGTCGGTCTGTCGGGTAACCAGAAGCGCACCGCCTACCGCGTCTCGCGCTGGATGCACGTGGAGCTCGGCACGCCCATCATCGCGGTGCACCCCAAGGCCGAAGCGGTGCACGGCGGCCCCGGGTACGCCTCGCTGGACGACATCCCCGACCAGGACATCAAGGTCATCGACTGCTTCGTCAACAGCGGCCGCGTCGGGGCGGTGGTCGATGACGCCATCCGCAACAAGGACCGCCTGCAGATCGACGCGATCTGGATGCAGCTCGGCGTGGTCGACCAGGCTGCGGCAGAGCGAGCCCGGGCGGCCGGCCTCGACGTCGTGATGGACACCTGCCCCAAGATCGAGTGGCCGCGGCTGCTGCGCGACGGGATGCAGCGCTAGCCACGCCAGTTGAGTGCCCTGCGACGGTCACCCTCGCCCCCTGCCATGGGCGTGGCTCTCGCGGCCGACGGCCGGGTCGCACCGCACGTGGGCGAGCACGGCGGCCAACGGCTCGGGCACCCGGTCTGGGGCCAGGGATCGGACGAAAAGGTCGGCATAGCGCGCCTTGCGCCCCGACTGCGATCCGAGGAAGCGACGGAGCACCGCGAGACGTGTCCAGCCGCGCTGTGCCGGCATCCGTGCGAGCAGCCGCAGGGACTGTGCCTCACCGGCCTCGGCGATGACGGCCTCCACCGCATCGGTGCCGAGCGCGCGGAGCAGCTCGTCCTCGAGGTCACGGTCGCACGCGAAGAAGCCCAGCCGCTCGAGCGGGTGCGGCTCGCGCGCGTCCTTGAGTCCCGCTGCGTACAGGCCGCGCCGCAGCACGGCCTGCTCCCCGATGTCGTAGAGCCCCGCCAACGGCAGGTCGAGCCCGAGCGGCCCGTACCGCGTGGCGAAGGCACGGCTGTTGGTGATGCCGCCCATGGCCACCACGTCGGTCCCCTCGGCGTCGAGGTCACGTCCGAGGCACTTCGCCAGCGTGCGCAGCGCCACCCGGTCGCTGTTCCCCTCGACGAGCACGACACGGCGGGGCAGGTTCACCGCACCATTGGGCGCACCGCTGGGCTGGCCGGTCAACCGGGTTTCCCGGGTGCACGGCCCAGGGTGTGAACGGCCGCCGATGTGGAGCCGCCGTCGAGCGATCTCGGATGAAAGGCCATGGATGGAAGGCCGCGGGTGACGACCGCTGACGAGAGGCCGCTGGACCAAGGCTTCAGACCCGAGTCCGGCCGCCGGCACATCGGGTGCACGCCTCACGCGACGGCGCTGCTGCCGTCGGCCTGGCAGCCGGCGCCGACGCCGGCGAGGTACGCCTCGTGCCAGGCCGGTAGGCGGGGTCGTCGGCTGCCGACCACCGTGCCGTACGCTCCTGCTCGGCCAGTCGTGCCAGGCGTCGCTGAGCTGGTCGAGGTCGTGCAGGGCCAGCCGTCGGTCGGCCTCGTCGCTGTGGGTGACCGCAGCCACCAGCTCCAGTAGCCGTTGCCGGGTCAGGGGTGGCGGGTCGTGCTCGGCGCGTTGCCGGGCCAGCCATTCCAGCTCCCGGTCGTAGGAGCCTGGGTGCAGGTCCCAGATCACGTACCGGCCCAGCTCATCCGGTGTCGTGCGGACCTGCGCCCACAGTCGTCGGGTGTGCACGAACGTGTGGTGCCGCTGGCACAACAAGGCCGCGTTGTCGACATCCGACAGGCCCCCGTCGGCCCAGTGCAGCACATGGTGCGCCTTCGCCCAGCTCCCCGGTGCCGTGCACCCCGGGAAGGTGCACGTCCGGTCCCGCCGCCACAACCTCCTGCGTTGCGCCCTCGTGAACAGGCGCACCACCCGCCCCAGGTCCAGGTCCTCCCCCGCCGAGCCCAGCACGTGCGGGATCAACGCCGCATCACACGCCACCCGACGCAGCACCTCCGGCGAGAGCAGCACCCCCGTCGCGGTCGACCCCACCACCTCACCCGCCCCGGTCAGCTCCTGAAGGTCACTCAGGGCAATGGTCACGTGCAGCGCCGCGCCTGCCCCCGCTGCCCCCTCACCACCCTGCGCGTCCGCGTCGATTGCGCTGGACCGGCGGCACACCTCCGCCAACGCCTCCACCCGCCGCTGCCCCGCCGGGCGCAGATCCCGCGCCCCCGTCTGCTCGTTCGGCACCGGCGCCGACAACGGACCGATCGCCGCCTCCAGCACCGCCGCCTGCTCCGGAGTCACCACCAGCTGGTACTCCGTGACATCCCCCGACGCCACCCACGGCCGCGACAACCGAGCCACCGAAGCCAACCGCTCCTGCAACTGGTCCAACTCCCCCGGTAGGCCGTACCTCGCCAGCATCGCCGGGCGCAGCTTGCGCATCTGACCCGCACCCCACACCGTGCCCAGCCCCAACAACCCCTCCACCACCAACGGCAGCGCGTCCGGCTCCAGGCGCGGCTCCAACCGGGCCACCTCACCCAACGCGCTCAACGCCAACGACGGTGAGACCGACCCGTCCTTCACCCCGGCCCACACCAAACCCAACGGCGAGGCCGGGTCCGGCTCCGCCGCGGCATCCGGCGCCAAGCTCCCCGCCGACCGAGCCACGTTCGCGACCTCCATGGCCAGCTTCGCCACCTGACCGGCACCGCCCTGCCGCAACGACGGCGCATGATCCCGCACCCACGCGTGCGCGTTCATCCCCGACTCCGCCACCACACCCCGCCGGACCGCCTCGACCGCGACCTGAGCGCGCACCGCACCCCCCAGCGCAGTCACCGCGTCGACCTCCCCCAGCAGCTCGCCCAGCTCGGCATCCGAGGCCTGCCCCAACACCTCACCCAACCCGGCCAACGCCACCCGAGCAGCAGCCACCGCGGAGCGACGCTCCGACAGTCCCAACCCCCTGATGGCCATGCTCCATCATAATCGAACATGTGTTCGTTCCACAAGCCATCCACAACCCCCGTTCGCCCTCAGCAGAACTCCCTCGACGCGTCCGTGCCTCGACCACCGCGAGCGGCCAAACCCGCCTTGCCGGGATGACCCCGCCGCCGGCGGCCGAACGTCGATGACCCGTCGCGACCGACGCGGCGCGTCAACCGGCGACGACCGCGACGAGCCGGACATCCGAGGCGGCGACGTCGACCGAGCCCCGAGCAGCAACGGCGTCGTCCCACCCGTCCGGGGCGAGGTCGGCACCGTCCCCGCCCAGGCGTCGCACCAGGAAGCCCTCGTCGCCCGGCCCGTCGACCACGACCAGGGTCGCCCGGTTGAGCAGCGACCAGCCTTCGGTACCCGTCACCTCGACACCGGTCAACGTGAGGGTAGGCACCCCGTCGACCAGCGTGAACGCCACGCGCTGGGGATCGACGTCGGACGGCATGGGCACGAGCCTAGGCAGCCCGAGCGGGCGGAAGGAGCCAAGGCGCTTGACAGGACGACGCGCCTATCCCCGTTCGGTCGCCCGACGCTCCCGCAACGCAGCCCCCTTGGCGTGCGCCTGGTCCCGCAGGTTCTCGCGGAACTGGGCCAGGGCGCCGCGCAGCCGCTCCGCCTCCGCCCCCTCACCCGCGCCGAGGATGCGAGCCGCCAGCAGTCCGGCGTTGAGCGCCCCACCCACCGACACGGTCGCCACCGGCACGCCCGACGGCATCTGCACGATCGAGAGCAGCGAGTCCATCCCGTCGAGGTACTTCAGCGGCACCGGCACCCCGATCACCGGCAGCGAGGTGACCGACGCGAGCATCCCCGGCAGGTGGGCGGCACCCCCGGCACCCGCGATGATCACGCGCAACCCCCGCGCCTCGGCCGAGCGACCGTACTCGACCATCTCGTCCGGCATCCGGTGCGCGGAGACGACGTCGACCTCGCACGCCACCCCCAGCTCCTCGAGCGCGACCACCGCGCCCTCCATGACCGGCCAGTCCGAGTCCGACCCCATGACGACGCCGACCACCGGGGCGCCCCCGTCCGCGTGCGTGCTCACTCGGTCACCGCTCCCTGGATGTAGTCCGCCGCGTGCCGGGCCCGCTCCCGCAGGTCGGCGAGGTCGGCGCCGCTGATGTTGACGTGGCCGATCTTGCGCCCCGGCCGCACGCCCTTGCCGTACATGTGCACCTTGGCCTCCGGGTCGCGCGCCATGACGTGACGGTAGGCCGGGTACAGCTCGGCGAAGTCGCCGCCCAGCACGTTCGCCATCACGGTCCACCGCCCGTGCGGCCGCGGCGACCCCAGCGGCAGGTCGAGCACGGCCCGCAGGTGCTGCTCGAACTGCCCGGTCACCGCGCCGTCCATCGACCAGTGCCCCGAGTTGTGCGGCCGCATCGCCAGCTCGTTCACCACGAATCCGGGAACTCCGTCCTCCCCCTCCACCTCGAACAGCTCCACTGCCAGCACCCCGGTGACGTCCAGCGCTCCGGCCACCGTCAGGCCGGCGTGGACTGCGGCGGCGGCCAGTCCGGCATCCAGAGCGGGTGCCGGCGCCAGCACCTCCGTGCAGATGCCGTCGGTCTGCACCGTCTCGACGACGGGCCACGCGGCCGCCTGGCCCGACGGCGACCGGGCCAGCAGCACCGCGAGCTCGCGCCTGAACGGCACGCGCTCCTCGAGCAGAAGACCAGTGCCCTCGGATGCCGCGCGCTCCAGCCAGTCGGTGAGGTCACCGGCATCCGACACGACCATGACCCCCATGCCGTTGTAACCCCCCCGCGGGGTCTTGGCGACGACTGGCCAGCCCACGGCATCCCCGAATGCCGTGACGTCCGCGGCGCTGTCGGCGCGCGCCCACCGCGGGCAGGGCACCCCCAGCTCGGTGAGCCGATCGCGCATCGCCAGCTTGTCCTGGGCGAAGCGCAGCGCCTGCGGCCTGGGGTGCAGCTCGACGCCCTCGGCCACGAGCAGGTCGAGCACGTGCGCGGGCACGTGCTCGTGGTCGAAGGTCACGACGTCGCAGTGCTGGGCGAATGCGTGCACCGCGTCGGCCTCGGTGTGGTCCCCGACCGGGGAGCTCGGCACGACGAGCGCGGCACTGGCGTCGTCGGCCTCGGCCAGCACGCTGAGGGTCACTCCCAGCTCGGCGGCCGGCCCGGCGCACATCCGGGCGAGCTGGCCGCCACCGATGATGCCGACGACAGGGAAGCCGCCGGGTGCGCGACGTGGGGTGGTCACCCGGCGAGGATAGCGAGCGTTGCTCGGTAGTCTGCTTCGGTGCCCACGACCGTCCCGCCTCCCACCGGCGGCATCTCCCGGCTGATCGAGTCGGCCCGCGGTGCGATGGACGTCATCTATCGCGAGATGATCAAGTTCGGGGTCGTCGGCCTGATCGCCTTCGTCATCGACATCGGCCTCGCAAACCTGCTCTGGCACACCGTGCTCTCCGACAAGGTCACCACGGCCAAGATCATCTCCGGTGCCGTCGCCACCCTGTTCGCCTGGTTCGGCAACCGGCAGTGGACCTTCCGGCACCGGCGCAGCCGCCCGGCCCACCACGAGGTGGCGCTCTTCTTCGGCGTCAACGCCGTCGCCCTGGGCATCTCCGCCCTGGCCCTGACCATCTCGCACTACGCCCTCGGCTTCACCACGATCCTCGCCGACAACATCGCCACCATCATCGGCATCGGGCTTGGCACCCTCTTCCGGTTCTGGGCCTACCGCAAGTTCGTGTTCGCCGGCGAGCCGCTCTGAGGGCTGCCGCTGTCGGCGCCGTGCCCTAGCGTCGCGTCATGGTGCACCGGCTGACCCGCCAGCAGGCCCGCCGCATCGCGGTGCGGGCCCAGCTGCTCGACGCCGAGCGCCCCACCGAGCTGCTCGACGTCGTGCGCCGGCTGTGGGTGGTGCAGGTCGACCTCACGGCGGCCGTCGCCCCGAGTGCCGACCTCGTGCTGTGGAGCCGGCTCGGCCGCACCTACCGCCGAGGCGACCTCGACGCCATGCTCGTCGACCGTGCCGTCGTCGAGTACGACGGCATGGTGCACGCCGCCGACGACATGGCGCTGTTCCGCGCCGACATGCACGACTGGCCGGGCCGCCCCCCGCTGCGCGAGTGGCAGGAGGACACCGCCGACTGGGTCGACGCCAACTCCGCCTGCCGCGACGACATCCTGCAGCTGCTGCGCGCCGAGGGGCCGCTTCCGGCTCGCGAGCTGCCCGACACCTGCGTGCTGCCCTGGCGTTCCAGTGGCTGGAACAGCGGCAAGAACGTGCTGATGCTGCTGCACTGCCTCGAGCGCCGCGGCGAGGTCTCGGTCTCCTCGCGGGAAGGGCGCGAGCGGCTCTGGGACCTCGCCGAGCGGGTGCTGCCCGACGACCCCGCCGTGCCGTGGCACGAGGCGGCGGCCGAGCGTGACCGTCGCCGGCTGGCCTCGCTCGGCATCGCGCGCGCTCGCGCCACCGCGACCATGGGGGAGCCCAACGACGTGGCGGATGCCGGTGAGCCGGCGGTCGTCGAGGGCGTGCGGGGAACGTGGCAGGTCGACCCGGCGCAGCTCGAGGGGCTGCACCGGCCCTTCCGCGGCCGCACGGCCGTGCTCTCGCCGCTCGACCGACTGGTCTTCGACCGCAAGCGGATGGCCGAGCTGTTCGAGTTCGACTACCAGCTCGAGATGTACAAGCCGGCCGCCGCCCGGCGCTGGGGCTACTGGGCGATGCCGGTGCTCCACGGAGACCGGCTGGTCGGCAAGCTCGACGCCACAGCCGATCCCGCGGCCGGGCTGCTGCGGGTCGACGCCCTGCACGAGGACGAGCCGCTGTCGGCGTCCGTGCGCGCGGCGGTCGAGCGCGAGATCCGCTCTCTGGCAACGCTGCTCGAGCTCGACATCGACGATGCCCGGGCCTGACCGGCGAGCGCGCCTCAGGTGCCACTGGCGGAGAGGAACACCGCGAACAGCGGCGGCTTGGCCCGCACCAGCTCCAGCCGGCCACCGGCGGCCTCGGCCAGGTCGCGGGCCAACGAGAGCCCCAGCCCGCTGCCCGACGACGACACCGACCGCTCGAAGATGTGCGGTGCGATGGCGGCGGGCACGCCATCCCCCTCGTCAGCGACCTCGATGACGACCGACGGGCCGGCCCGGCGGGCCCGGATCTCGACGGTGCCGCGGCCGTAGATCAGCGAGTTCTCGAGCAGGGTGGTGAGGATCTGGGCCAGCGCGGTGGGCGTGGCCCGGATGCCGAGGCCGCGCTCGCCGCTGACGTGGATGCTGCGCCGCGCCGCGGCGAACGCCGGCTGCCACTCCCGCTGCAGCGAGGCCAGCACCGAGTCGAGCGACACCGCCGGGTTGGTCTCGGTGCCGCTGCGGGTGCGGCTCATCAGGTCGTCGACCACCCGGCTGAGCCGCTCGACCTGGGCGATCGCGATCGTCGCCTCCTCCTCGACCACGACGAGGTCGTCGGTGCTGGCGATCTCCTCGAGCCGCATCAGCAGGGCGGTCAGCGGGGTGCGTAGCTGGTGCGAGGCGTCGGCGGCGAAGTCGCGCTCGCTCGCCAGCCGCTTGGCGCCCTGCTGCGCGCCCCGGGCGAGCGCGGCGTCGAGCCGGTCGACCTCCTCGACGCCCGAGCGCAGCGGCACCGGGCGCGGGTCGCCCGGCCCGAGCCGCTCGGCGCGCTCACCGAGGGTGGCGAGGAAGTACGCCAGACGCGACGCGCGGCGGTCGGCCAACAGGCCCGCGATGACGAGTGCGACGCAGCCGGCCACGACGATGGCGCCGCCTATCGCCAGCAGCACGCTCGGCACCGGCGGGGTGCCCCCGAAGTCCCGATCGGGCTTCGGCGCCACCTTCTTCAGCGGGTCGCCGGGCCACAGCAGCAGAGCGGCGACGACCACCCCGACCAGCACCGCCGTGATCGCCACGGCCTGGGCGACCGTGACGACGAGCAGTCGGCGCACGCCGCCCTCAGTCCTCCGGGGCGTCGAAGCGGAAGCCGACCCCTCGGATGGTGGTGATGTAGCTCGGGTGCGCCGCGTCGTCGCCGAGCTTCCGTCGCAGCACCGAGATGTGCATGTCCAGCGTCTTGGTCGAGCCGTACCAGGCGCTGTCCCAGACGTCGCGCATCAGCTTCTCGCGCGAGACGACCTTGCCCTCGTTGGCCACCAGCACCTTGAGCAGCTCGAACTCCTTGCCCGTGAGCTGCACCTCCTGGCCGTGCAGGAAGACGCGGCGCCCCTCGGGGTCGATGCGGACCAGGGCCTCGGGCGGGGGCGGCTCCACCACGCCGCGCCGCAGGAGGGCCCGGGCCCGGGCCAGCAGCTCGGCGAGCCGGAAGGGTTTCGTGACGTAGTCGTCGGCGCCGGCGTCGAGCCCCACGACGGTGTCGACCTCGTCGGCGCGGGCGGTGAGCACCAGCACCGGCACCGTGCTGCCCTCCTGGCGCAGGCGCCTGCAGACCTCGAGTCCGTCCATCTTCGGCAGGCCCAGGTCGAGGACCAGCAGGTCAGGGGACCGCAACGCCTCTTCGAGGGCCGAAACACCGTCGGTGCAGACGTCGACGTCGTAGCCCTCGCGCCGCAGGGCGCGCGCCAGCGGGTCGGAGATCGCGGGGTCGTCCTCCGCGAGCAGCACCTTGGTCATGTGTTCGATCGTAGTCACGGTGTCCTCCCCTCGCCCGGAGGGCGCCGCCCACCCGGTGCGCGTTGCAGCTCGTGCAGGGTCACCACGCCGATCCCGCGCAGCACCCGCCGACGGCGCTCGATCGCCGAGAACCCAGACACCTCGCCGAGGACCCGGGCCATGTCGTCGTCGACGTAGACGTGCCCCGACGGCGTCACCGCGGTGATCCGGCTGGCCTTGTTGACCGTCATCCCGAAGACGTCTCCGAGGCGCGAGACGACCCGCCCGTGGGCGAGGCCGACCCGCACCGGCGGCAGCAGCTCGTCCTCGGCCATCGCGTCGACCAGGTCCAGGGCGATCGCGGATGCCGCGGCCGCCTCCGAGTGCACGAAGAGCACCTCGTCGCCCACGGTCTTGATCACCCGGCCCCCGTGCTCGGTGATGACGTCGCTGGCCAGCAGCTCGAAGCGCTGCACGAGGCGCGCGAGCTGCCGCTCGCTCATCCGGCGCACGAAGGAGGTGAACGACACCAGGTCGGCGAACCCCACGACCCGGATAGGGGCCGAGGGGTCGGAGTGCACAGCCGGGTCGGCATCCGCGAGCATGCGGGCGATCGCGTTGGTGAGGTGGCGGCGCCACACGTAGACGAGCAGCGGCTCGATCTCGGTCGAGATCCCCGCGAGCAGCTCGGCGGCCTCGGCGGCCACCTGCGGCTCGGGCACCGAGCGGCTGTCTCGCCCCTCGAGGTCCTCGGAGAACGGGGAGGCCAGCGACTCGGCGACGAGCTGGGTCTGCCACACCGCGAGCCGGTCGGCGGTGCGGGCGAACGCCCGGGTCATGCCCAGGGCGAGCTCCTCGCTGAGCCGGCCGTCGTCGATGATCCGGGCCACCCGGCGCAGCGCCTGGGTGTCGGCCTCGGTGAACATCGCCTCGTCGTCGGTCACGTTCTGGAAGCCCATCGCGTGCCAGAACCGCCGGGCCGTGAGGGCCTCGACGCCCGCGCCCTCGGTCACCTCGCGCCGCCCCATCGAGGCGGGCCGGCCGAGCAGCACGCGCTCGACCCGCTCGGCCACGTCGTCGGGCGTCACCAGGTCGGCACCCGAGGCGTCGAGCAGCGCTTGGGCCTCGTCGGCCGCGACGTGCTCGCCGGCGGACCCACCGACCTGCTCGGCGGACATCAGGCTCCTCTCGGACCGGTCAGGGTGCCCGGACGTGGACCACGTCACCCGCGGACACGGCCCACACGCCCTCGGTGGAGCGCACGGTCAGTCTGCCCGCATCGTCGACGCCTGTCGCGACACCGCGGCGCACCACCCCACCCGGCTCGTGCACCTCCACCTCCCGGCCCACCGTGGCGCAGGCCGCCAGGTAGGCCCGCTGGGCGGCGCCGCCGGGCCCGGTGTCCTCGCCCAGCACCCGGGCCAGGTGCACCAGGTATGCCGTGAGCAGGCTCGCGCGGTCGACCCCCGGTGCGCCGGCGGCGCGCAGCGAGGTGGCGGTGTCGAGGGGCAGGTCGCCGCGGGCGGTGTCGACGTTGAGCCCGAGCCCCACGACGACCCCGGCCTCGGTCCACTCGCAGAGCAGACCGGCCAGTTTGCGGTCACCGTCGCCCGGCACGAGCACGTCGTTGGGCCACTTCAGGGCGGTCTGGACGCCGGCCACCTCGTCGACCGCTCGGTGCACCGCCAGGCCGGCGAGCAGCGGAACCCACGAGGCGCCGGATGCCGGGGGCGGCACCAGCACCGACACCGCCAGGGACGTGCCGGGAGTCGTCGTCCACGCGCGACCGAGCCGGCCGCGACCGGCATCCTGCTGCTCGGCGACCACCACGCGCCAGGGCGACGGACGCTCCCGGACCTCGTCGTTCGTCGAGCCGAGGCGGTCGAACACCTCGACGCGACCCCATGGATCGCCGGGTGTGACAGATCGCTCGCCGAGTGGTCGGGATCGGTGCAGCTCGCTCACGAGGGCAAGGCTAGGCTCGGGCCATGTCCAAGAGCGACACCCAGTCCATCGGCGGCACCGACGTCCCGAAGGACATCGACACCACCACCACGGCGGGCAAGCTCGCGGACCTGAAGCGCCGTGTCGCCGAGGTCGCCCACGCCGGGTCGGCGCGGGCGGTCGAGAAGCAGCACGCCCGCGGCAAGAAGACCGCCCGCGAGCGCCTCGAGATGCTGCTCGACGAGGGCTCGTTCGTCGAGATGGACAAGTACGCGCGGCATCGCTCGGTCGCGTTCGGCGGCGACAAGAACCGGCCCTACGGCGATGGCGTCGTCACCGGCTACGGCACGGTCGACGGGCGCACCGTGGCGGTGTTCGCCCAGGACTTCACCGTGTTCGGTGGCTCGCTGGGTGAGGTGTTCGGCGAGAAGATCTGCAAGGTCATGGACTTCGCGATGAAGGTCGGCTGCCCGGTCGTCGGGCTCAACGACTCGGGCGGGGCGCGCATCCAGGAGGGTGTGGTCTCGCTCGGCCTGTACGGCGAGATCTTCCGCCGCAACGTGCACGCCTCGGGCGTCATCCCGCAGATCTCGCTGATCATGGGCCCGTGCGCCGGTGGCGCGGTCTACTCCCCCGCCGTCACCGACTTCACCGTGATGGTCGACAAGACCTCGCACATGTTCATCACCGGGCCCGACGTCATCAAGACCGTCACCGGTGAGGACGTCGGCTTCGAGGAGCTCGGCGGGGCGCGCACCCACAACACCAAGTCCGGTGTGGCGCACTACATGGGCACCGACGAGGTCGACGCCGTCGAGTACGTCAAGGCGCTGCTGTCGTACCTGCCGTCGAACAACATGGAGGACGCGCCGGTCTACGGCGACGAGAACGACCTCGCGGTCACCGACGACGACCGGTTCCTCGACACGATCATCCCCGACAGTCCCAACGTCCCCTACGACATGCACCAGGTCATCGAGCGGATCGTCGACGACAACGAGTTCCTCGAGGTCATGCCGCTGTTCGCCCCGAACATCATCGTCGGCTTCGGCCGGGTCGAGGGCCGCTCGGTCGGCGTCGTCGCCAACAACCCGATGCAGTTCGCCGGCACGCTCGACATCGACGCCTCCGAGAAGGCCGCCCGGTTCGTGCGCACCTGCGACTGCTTCAACGTGCCGATCCTGACCCTGGTCGACGTCCCGGGCTTCCTGCCGGGCACCGACCAGGAGTGGGACGGCATCATCCGCCGCGGCGCGAAGCTCATCTACGCCTACTCCGAGGCCACCGTGCCGCTGGTCACCGTCATCACCCGCAAGGCCTACGGCGGCGCCTACGACGTCATGGGGTCCAAGCACCTCGGGGCCGACATCAACCTGGCGTGGCCCACTGCTCAGATCGCCGTCATGGGTGCCCAGGGTGCCGTCAACATCCTCTACCGCAAGGAGCTCGCCAAGACCGCGGAGCACGCAGGCTCGGTCGAGGAGGCCCGATCCACGTTCATCAAGCAGTACGAGGACGCCCTGGCCAACCCCTACGTCGCGGCCGAGCGCGGCTACATCGACACCGTCATCACGCCGTCGAACACCCGGATGAACGTCTCGAAGGCCCTGCGCGCGCTGCGCACCAAGCGCGCCACCCTGCCGCCCAAGAAGCACGGCAACATCCCGCTATGAGCCCTTCACACACTCTGCGCTCGTGGGGCCCGGCCCGGTGATGGCCGGCGACGAGGCGACCGACTCCGGTGGGGCCGAGGCTGCGGTGACCGCGGCCCCTCCGGCCATCGTCGTGCGCGGTGAGGCGACCCCCGAGCAGCTCGCGGCACTGGTCGCGGTGCTGTCGGCCGCGTCGGGTGGCGACGAACCGGCATCCGAGCAGTCGGGCTCGACCTGGGCGGCGCACTCGGTGGCGCTGCGGCAGCCGCTCAGCCACGGCCCCGGCGCCTGGCGCACCTCCCTGCGCTCCTGACCCTCCGGTTCAAGATCGACCAATCAGGTCAAAGTTGCCCCGCCTGTGGAAAACCCAGCGCTGCGCTCGGGCGGCCTCGGCACCCTTGTCGGATGCCGGAACGTTCGCCCACTGTGCCCACCTCACCGTTTCTGACCCGAGAGGGTCCGACTCTTGGCGTGTCGCGGCGCAGGCTCGCAACAGCCGAGTTCCGCCCGGTCTTCGCAGGTTGACCTATTGGTCGATCCTGCCCCGGCGGCGGGCCATGCGGCGCTCGAGCCAGCGCTGGTCCTCGCCGTCGAGGATCCCCGCCTCCAGCACCCGGGTCGCCAGCTCGTCATCCCCGGTGAACGCCCGGAACACCTCCGGCACGGTGATGCCATGGGCCGGACGCCCGAGCACCTCGACGGCATCCCCCGTGCTCACGACGCCGGGCTCGACCACCGCCAGGTAGGCGCCGGTGCGGCCGCGCTCGGTGAACCGGCGCACCCAGCCGCGCTCCCCCATCCACGCCCTGAACGTCAGGCACGGGATGCGCGGCCCGGTCACCTCGAGCAGCGCGGACCCGACCCGCCAGCGCTCCCCCACCACCGCGGCGTCGACGTCGAGTCCCTGCGTGGTGAGGTTCTCGCCGAACATCCCGTCGACGATGTCGCGTCCCAGGGTCGCGCCCCACCAGTCGAGCTCCTCGCGGGCGAAGGCATACACCGCCTGCCGCGAGCCGCCGTGGTGCTTGCGGCTCACCACGTCGTCGCCGACGACACCGCTGCCCAGGCCACCCCGCTTCGGCCCCGGGTCGCGCACCTCCACCGATGCCACCGGGCGCTTGTCGATCGCCGTGTCACGCCCACGAGGCAGGATGCCGCTGCGCGCGCCACCCACGTTGACCGACCTCACCCGGGGTTGCATGTCGCCGAGGCTATGCCGCGTCGACCCAGCCGCGCGAACGCGAATCCCGCGCCGCCGACATCGACCGAAATGCGGTGGCCTCAGGCGCCCACCCCTCGGGTAGCGTCCGTCGAATGACCGAGACCTCTCGCCAGCCCACTCCCGTCGACGCCGTCGCCGAGGCCCACTTCGACGCCGTCGTGGCCGCGAGCCCGATCGAGGCCACCTACCTCGGGGTGCCCGGCGGCGAGACCGAGCTCGACGACATGTCGCCCGAGGGCTACGCCCACCACGTGCAGATCGCCCGCGGCACCCTGGCGCGGCTCGACACCGTCGAGCCCGTCGACGAGGTCGACCGGGTCACCGTGGCGGCGATGCGCGAGCGGCTCGGGCTCACCGTCGAGGCGCACGAGGCGGGCTACGACCGGATGGAGCTCAACGTCATCGCGTCACCGCTGCAGGGCTGCCGCGACGTCTTCGACCTGATGCCGACCGCCACCCAGGACGACTGGGCCACCATCGCCACCCGCCTGACCAAGGTGCCGACGGCCCTGGAGCAGTGGACCTCGACGCTGAGGGAGTCCGCCGACCGCGGCCTCGTGACGCCCCGCCGGCAGGTCACCGAGTGCATCAAGCAGTGCGCTGACCTCACCACCCCCGACGGCTTCTTCGCCACCTTCCTCGCCCGGGCCAGCGCCGACGGCGCCCCGCTCGACGACGCCGTGCGGGCCGACCTCGCGCGTGGCGTCGAGGCGGCGGCCGCGGCCTACCAGCGGCTCGGCGACGACCTGCGAACCCACCTCCTCGACCGCGCTCCCGAGTCGGATGCCGCGGGCCGCGAGCGCTACCAGCTCGCCTCGCGCCAGTTCCTCGGCGCCTCCGTCGACCTCGAGGAGACCTACGCGTGGGGGCAGGAGGAGCTCGCCCGCATCGAGGCCGACATGCGCGCCACGGCCGACCGCATCGTGCCCGGTGCCTCGGTCAAGGAGGCCATCGAGCACCTCGACCGCGACCCGGGCTACCAGCTGCACGGCACCGACGCCCTGCGCGACTGGATGCAGGAGCGCGCCGACGAGGTCATCGCCGACATGGCCGGCACCCACTTCGACATCCCCGAACCGGTGCGGACCATCGAGTGCCGGATCGCCCCGACCCACACCGGCGGCATCTACTACACCGGGCCGAGCGACGACTTCACCCGCCCGGGCCGGATGTGGTGGTCGGTGCCCAAGGGCGTCACCGAGTTCGGCACCTGGCGCGAGCTGACGACCGTCTACCACGAGGGCGTTCCCGGCCACCACCTCCAGGTCGCGCAGACGATCTACCGCCGCGAGCTGCTCAACAAGTGGCGGCGGATGATGTGCTGGACCAGCGGGCACGGCGAGGGCTGGGCGCTCTACGCGGAGCGGCTGATGGCCGAGCTGGGCTACATGGACGACCCGGGCAACTACCTCGGCCTGCTCGACGGCCAGTCGCTGCGCGCCGCCCGCGTCGTGCTCGACATCGGCGTGCACTGCGGCTTCGAGGCTCCCGCCGAGATCGGTGGCGGCGACTGGACCTACGACAAGGCCTGGGCCTTCCTCGACGCCCACGCCAACCAGGGCGAGGAGATGCTCCGCTTCGAGCTGAGCCGTTACCTCGGCTGGCCCGGACAGGCCCCGAGCTACAAGATCGGCGAGCGGCTCTGGCTGCAGCTGCGCGACGAGGTGGCTGCCCGCGAGGGAGACGCGTTCTCGCTCAAGGACTTCCACCGGCGCTCGCTCGACCTCGGGTCGCTCGGTCTCGACGTCATGCGCGAGGCCATCCTCGCCTGACGCCGTGGGCCGTTGCTAGAGCTCGAGGTGGACGCGGAGGGCGTCGTCGAGCTGGGCCATCCGGTGAGCGGGAACCCGCCCGATGATCGGGCCCACGCGCTCCACGGATACCGAGCGGATCTGTTCCGCCTGCGCCTTTGCGTCCACGCGCAGCCCGGTCTCCTCGGCGTCCAGCAGGACCTGGAACGGGTACACCTGAGCGACGTTGCTGGTGACCGGCACGATCGTGACGACCCCACGGCCGAGCCGGACGGCGCTGGAGTTGGCGCGGTCGTTGCTCACGATGACCGCTGGGCGACGCTTGTTCGCCTCGCTGGCCCGAGCCGGATCCAGGTCGGTCAGGCGGATCTCACCGCGCAGCATCGGCAAGCCCGTCCGCGGTGGTGACCTCCCACGCGGTGGCCTCACCCGATGCCTGCCACTCGTCCCAGGCGGCCGCGTAAGCGTCCTCCAGCTCCGAGTCGGGCAGCATCCGGATGGCTCGCTGGATCGCGGCCGACCGGGACGGGACACCGGCCGCTCGCACGTAGCGATCCAGGGCGGCGACATCCTCTTCGGACAGGCTGATGCTCAGCTTCACGGGATGATGCTACCTCGGTAGCATCATAGCTACTACCTCGGTGGTCTCTCGACCAGCCCCGAGCGGGAAGGAAGGAGCACGGCATACTTTCCTCAACTGAGGAATGTATGCCGTGGACGAGGAGGGCGGGTGGCAGCTCCCAGAGGTCGCCGGCCCGCGGGCAGCGGCACCCGCGAGGCGATCCTCGCCGCGGCGTCGCGGGCCTTCGCCGACCTGGGCTACCCGCGCACCACGCTGCGCGGCATCGCCCGTGAGGCCGGCGTCGACACCCGGCTGGTCACGCACTACTTCGGCAGCAAGCAGGACCTGTTCATCGCCGTCGTCGAGCTGCCGTTCGACCCGGGTCAGGTGATGCCGGCCCTGCTCGCCCCGGGGCGCGAGGGGGTCGGCTTCCGGCTGGCGACGTTCGCCGTCGGGATGCTCGACACTCCGGAGGCGCGGCAGACGATGACCGGCCTGCTGCGGGCCGCGGCCTCTGAGGAGGAGGCGGCCGAGCGAGTGCGCGACCTGCTGATGGAGCGCCTGCTCGGCCCGCTCGCCCACCACCTCGGCGGCGAGCAGCCCGAGCTGCGGGCCGCGCTCACCGCCGCACAGATCGCCGGGCTGGCCTTCGCCCGGCACGTCGTCGGTGTGCCGCGCCTGGTCGACGCCTCGCACGAGGAGCTCGTCGCGGCCATCGGTCCGGTGCTCGAGCACTACCTGACGGGGAACCTTTCCCCGAGGGCCCTGTAGGCGACAATCCTCCAGTGGAGCTCGCCGCACTCGTCGTCGCCATCGTCCTCGTCGTCATCCTGGTCAGCCGGGTGACGCCGTCCGGCATCCCGACTCCCATCGCCCTGCTCGTCGTCGGCGCCGTGCTGTCGTTCGTCCCCGGCATCCCCGAGGTGCGGCTGTCCAGCGACGTGGTGCTCTACGGGCTGCTGCCGCCACTGCTCTACGCCGCCGCCCTGTCGACCTCGCTGCTCGACGTGCGGGCGCACCGGGGCGCCATCCTCAGCCTGTCGGTCGGGCTGGTGCTCTTCACCGCGGCCGGGGTGGGCCTCGTCGCCTGGCTGATGCTGCCCATCCCGTTCGCGCTGGCCCTCGCCCTGGGTGCCATCGTCGCCCCGCCGGATGCCGTGGCCGCCACCGCCGTCGCCCGCCGGATCGGCCTCCCGAGGCGGATCACCACCATCCTCGAGGGCGAGTCACTGCTCAACGACGCCACCGCGCTGGTCACGCTGCGCACCGCCCTGGCCGCCGCCGGGCTCGCGGTCGCGCACGGCGCCGGCGAGGGCACCGCGGAGGTCCCGGAGGTGACCGTGGCGTCGGTGGGCATTGAGCTGCTCATCGCGTCGGTCGGCGGAGTGGCGATCGGGGTGGCGGCGTTCTTCGTCATCGGGCTGATCAGGAAGCACATCACCGAGGTGCCGGCCGACACGGCGCTGTCGTTCGTCGCGCCCTACCTGGCCTACGTACCTGCCGAGCAGGTAGGCGCCTCCGGGGTGCTCGCCGTGGTGACCGCCGGGCTGCTGCTCGCGCACAAGGCGCCCGTGCTGCAGACGGCGCCGTCGCGCCTGTCCGAGCGGATCAACTGGTCGAGCATCACCTTCGTGCTCGAGAACGCAGTCTTCCTCCTCATCGGGCTGCAGATCGCCGGCCTGCTCGACGACGTGGTCAACGACGACAACCTGTCGACGGGACGCACCCTCGTCGTCGGCCTGGCGGTGCTCGTCGCCTGCCTGGTGCTCCGCCCGATGTGGATGATCCCCTTCACCCTGCTCACCAACCAGCACGCCGACGCCAGCGTCGATCGGGCCGACCGGCTGCGTGGCGGCGTCGTCGGCTCCTGGGCCGGCATGCGGGGGGTGGTGACCCTCGCGGCCGCGCTGACCCTGCCCGAGGGGACACCGCTGCGCGCCCAGCTCGTCGTCATCGCACTCGTCGTGACCGTGGGCACCCTCCTGTTGCAGGGGTCGACCCTGCCGGCGCTCGCCCGGGCCCTCGACGTGCGCGGCCCGGACCCGCGCGAGGACGCCCTGCAGGAGGCCACGGTGCTCGGCGCCACCACCGGTGCCGGGCTGCGGCTGATCGAGGCCGACGCGTCGGCCGACGAGGCGACCGTGGCCGCCATCCGCGACCAGGCCACGGCCCGGGTCAACCGCAGCTGGGAGCGGCTCGGCACCCTCGGCCCCGGCGACGACGAGACGCCCAGCGAGGCGCGGGCCCGGGTGCGCACCGAGATGATCCGGGAGGAGCGGGCCGAGCTGCTGCGTATCCGCGACGTCGGCGGGGTCGACCACGAGGTGCTCACCTCCGTGCTCGGCCAGCTCGACGCCGAGGAGTCCGCCCTGATCTGGAACGCGACCCGCTCCGGCGAGGTGCGCGAGTCCCCCTTGCTCCCGCCCGACCGGATCGTCGGCGCCTGCGAGCACCTCGCCGCCACGGAGGTCCCCAAGCCGCCGACGAGCGCCGACGGCTGCCCGCGGTGCCTCGCCGAGGGCCTCACCTGGGTGCACCTGCGCGCGTGCGCCATGTGCGGCAACGTGGGCTGCTGCGACTCCTCCGTCGGCAAGCACGCCGACGCGCACTACGCCGAGACCGGCCACCCGGTGATGCGCAGCATCGAGCCCGGTGAGGCGTGGCGTTGGTGCTACGTCGACGAGCTGCTCGGCTGACCGGCGACGCTCCGATCAGCTGCCGGAGCCGTGGAGGTGGTCGCGCGCGACACCCTTGGGCACCACCATCGTCCAGGCGTCGGTGACCAGCTCGGTCATCTCCTCGACGTCGAGCGCCGCGGTGCGCACCTCGACCCAGTTGAACCGCAGGTCGCCGGGCTGCGGCATCACGAACTTGTCGGGCTCGCTCTCGACGAGCGCCCGGCGCTCCTCCCTGGGGAACGCGAACCCCATCAGGGCCTCGTCGCGGGAGAACGCCACGTAGACCAGCTGCCGGACCCGGAACTTCACCCGGTCGCGCACGAGGTGCTCCGTCGTCCGCGGCAGCTCCAGCGCCACCTTCCGGACGTCCTCCACGGTCACCATGGCGGCGAGTCTTCCAAGGACCACCGACAGCTCGACCGGCCGGCACAAGGCGTCCCTCGAGTGACCTATTGGTCGATTCAAGGACGGGCAGGCGTCCCTCGAGTGACCTATTGGTCGATTCAAGGACGGGCAGGCGTCCCCGAAGTGACCTATTGGTCGATTCGGAGACGGACCGGCGTCCCGCGCGGCTCAGCCGCCGACGACCAGGTCGCCGTAGGTGTGCCGGGCCTGCTCGAGCGCGGCCACGTAGCCGGCCCGCTCGTACGCCGTCTGGTCGACACCCACCGGCACGGCCAACCGCCCACGGAACTCGTCGACCCTCGCGAACCCGTGCCGCGCCATCCAGTCCTCCAGCCCACTGAGCAGCACCCCGGCATGACCCAGCCCGTGCCGCAGCAGGGCCGAGGCAGTCATGACCACGTCGGCGCCGGCGAGCAGGTACGCGGCGACGTCACCGGCATCCTCGACGCCGGTCGTGGCAGCGAGGGATGCCGTGACGTGGCCGCGCAGGATCGCGATCCAGGTGCGCGGCAGGCGCGCCTCGGCCGGCGAGGACAGGCCCACGCCGGTGGTGACGGTCATCGTCTCGGGGTCGACGTCGGGCTGCAGGAAGCGGTTGAAGAGCACCAGCCCGTCGGCGCCGGCGACGTCGAGCCGCATCGCCATCTCGCCCATCGAGCTGAAGTGCGGGCTCAGCTTCACGGCGACGGGGATCGTCACGGCATCCTTGACCTGGCGCAGGATCTCGACGTGCCGGTCCTCGACGTCGCGCGCGCTCGTGTGCGGGTTGCCGGGCACCAGGTAGATGTTCAGCTCGATGGCCGCGGCGCCGGCATCCTGCATCGACCGCGCGAAGCTCGCCCAGCCGCCGGGGCTGCTGCCGTTCAGGCTCCCGATCACCGGCACGTCGACCGCCGCCGACGCCTGCTCGAGCAGGTGCAGGTAGCGCCCCGACCCGATCGGCTGGGTGGTGGGCACCGTCGGGAACCAGTTCTGCGCCTCGCCGAAGGCGTCCTCGTGCGACTCGGTGATCATCAGGTCGCGCAGCTGCTCGCGGTGCACCTGCTCCTCGAAGAGCGAGTAGAGCACCACGGCACCCACCCCGGACCCGGCCAGGGCTCGCACCCGCTCGACCCCCTGTGAGAGCGGCGACGCGCTCGCCACGAGCGGGTTGCGCAGTGCCAGACCGAGATAGCTCGTCGTCAGGTCGGTCACCGGGTCCTCCTCGGGTCGGCGGCGAACCGGTCGGCGCCGCGGGTCGCCATCTCCTCGTAGGTGCGCCAGCGCTGGTCGACGGCCTCCTGGGCGAGCCCGAGCAGGCGCTCGGCCTCCGCGGGGTCGGCGTTGCGCAGCATCCGGTAACGCAGCTCGTTGTAGATGTAGTCCTCGAGCGGGATGCGGGGCCGCGGCGAGTCGAGCTGGAACGGGTTGCCACCGCTCGAGCGCACCGCCGGGTCGTAGCGCACCAGCGGCCAGTGCCCGGAGGCGACCGCGCGGTACTGCTGGTCGAGCCCCTTGCTCATCTCGATGCCGTGGGCGATGCAGTGGCTGTAGGCGATCACGAGCGATGGGCCGTCGAACGCCTCCGCCTCGCGGAAGGCGGTGAGCGTCTGGTGCGGGTCGGCACCCATCGCCACCCGGGCCACGTAGACGTCGCCGTAGGCGATCGCCTGCAGCGCGAGGTCCTTCTTCGCCGACGCCTTGCCGGCGGCCGCGAACTTCGCCACGGCACCCACGGGGGTCGACTTCGACGACTGGCCACCGGTGTTGGAGTACACCTCGGTGTCGAGCACGAGCACGTTGACGTTGCGCCCGCTGGCCAGCACGTGGTCGAGCCCGCCCGAGCCGATGTCGTAGGCCCAGCCGTCACCGCCCACGATCCACACGGTGCGCCGCAGCAGGTGGTCGGCCACGCTGCGCAGGTCGTCGACGAGCGGCCCGTCGAGGTCGTCGAGCCGGGCGCGCAGCTCGGCCACGCGCTCACGCTGGGCGGTGAGCTCGAACTCGCGCACCTGGCCCGCCTCGAGGATGCCGTCCGCCAGCTCGGTGCCGACCTCCTCGCGCAGCTGGGCCAGGCGGGTGCGAGCCAGGGACGTGTGCAGGTCGGCGGCGAGGCGCAGGCCCAGGCCGAACTCGGCGTTGTCCTCGAAGAGCGAGTTCGACCAGGCCGGTCCGCGCCCCGCCGCGTTCTTGGTCCAGGGCGTCGTCGGCAGGTTGCCGCCGTAGATCGACGAGCACCCCGTCGCGTTGGCCACCGTGAGCCGCTCTCCGAAGAGCTGGGTGAGCACCTTGAGATAGGGGGTCTCACCACACCCGGAGCACGCCCCCGAGAACTCGAACAGCGGCTGCAGGAACTGGGTCCCGCGCACCGTGCCGAAGTCGACGCGGGAGCGGTCGTTGACGGGGAGCCCCTCGAAGTAGCCGATGTTCTCGCGCTCCGGCACGAGCACCGGCTCGAGCGGCTCGAGGTTGATCGCCTTGCGGGTCGGCTCGCCGATCGGGCTCACCGGGCACGCCTCGACGCACAGGCCGCAGCCGGTGCAGTCCTCGACGTAGACCTGCAGGGTGTAGCGCGAGCCCGGCAGGCCGGCGGCGTTCAGCGGTGCCGACCGGAAGCCCTCCGGTGCGTCGTCGAGCGCCTCTCCGGCGTAGAACTTGGAGCGGATGACGCTGTGCGGGCACACGAAGCTGCACGTGCCGCACTGGATGCAGGCGTCAGGGTCCCAGGCGGCGACGACGTCCGAGATCCGCCGCTTCTCGTAGGCAGTGGTGCCGCTGGGGAACGTGCCGTCGACCGGCATTGCGCTGACCGGGAGGTCGTCGCCGCGGCCCGCCATCATCGCGGCGGTCACGGTGCGCACGAACTCGGGGGCGTCGCTCGGCACGATGTCGGGCATCTCGCGCGCCGACGTGCGGGCGACCGGCACCGGCACCTCGTGCAGCGAGGCAAGGGTGGCGTCGACGGCGGCTTCGTTGCGGCGCACCACTTCCGAGCCGCGCCGGCTGTAGGTCTTGCGGATGGCCTCCTTGACCCGCAGCACCGCCTCGTCGGCCGGCAGCACGCCGGAGATGGCGAAGAAGCAGGTCTGCAGCACGGTGTTGGTGCGACCGGGCAGCCCCGCGGTCCGCGCGACGGCGGCGGCGTCGACGGCATACAGGCGCAGCCGCTTGTCGATCACCTGCTGCTGCACCGGGCCGGGCAGGGCGTCCCACACCTCGTCGGGCGGCTGGGGTGCGTTGAGCAGCAGCGTGGCACCGTCCTCGGCGCAGGCGAGCACGTCGACCGTGTCGAGCAGCCCGAGGTGGTGGCAGCCGACGAACCCGGCGCGGTTGACCAGGTAGGGGGCGTGGATGGGGTGCGGCCCGAAGCGCAGGTGCGACACCGTCAGCCCCCCGGACTTCTTGGAGTCATAGACGAAGTACGCCTGGGCGTAGACGTCGGGGTCGGCGCCGAGGATCTTGATGGTGTTCTTGTTGGCGCCCACGGTGCCGTCGGAGCCCAGCCCGTAGAAGACCGCCCGCAGGGTGTCCGGCTCCTCGATGTCGAGGCTGTCGTCGTAGGTCAGGCTGGTGCCGCCGACGTCGTCGGTGATGCCGATCGTGAAGCGGCGCTTGGGTTCTGGGCGCGCGAGCTCGGTGTAGATGCCGGCCACCATCGCCGGGGTGAGCTCCTTGGACGACAGGCCGTAGCGACCGCCGATGACGCGCGGGATGGTGGCCCGGTCACCGCGCTCGTGGGCCTCGGCCAGGGTCGCCACCACGTCGAGGTAGAGCGGCTCCCCGTTGGACCCGGGCTCCTTGGTGCGGTCGAGCACGGCCACCTGGGTCACGGATGCCGGGAGCGCGGCGAGCAGCTCGGCCGCCGGGAAGGGCCGGTAGAGGCGCAGCTGGAGCACCCCGACGCGCTCTCCCCCACCGACGAGGTGGGTCACGGTCTCGCGCACCGTCTCCCCGCCGGACCCCATGATGACGACGACGCGGTCCGCCTCGGGGTGCCCGGTGTACTCGGCGACGCGGTAGTGCCGCCCGGTGTGCGCGGCTACCTCGTCCATGACCTCCTGCACCACCGTGGGCACGACGGCGTAGAACGGGTTCACCGTCTCGCGGGCCTGGAAGTAGACATCAGGGTTCTGGGCGGTGCCGCGCACGAAGGGCCGCTCGGGGCTGAGCCCACGGAACCGGTGCTCGCGCACGAGGTGCTCGGGCACGACGGCGCGCAGCACGTCGTCGTCGATGAGCTCCACCGTGTTGAGCTCGTGTGAGGTGCGGAACCCGTCGAAGAAGTGCACGAACGGCACCCGGGTGCGCAGCGTCGCCGCCTGCGACACGAGCGCGAGGTCGTGCGCCTCCTGCACGGATGCCGACGACAGCAGCGCAAACCCCGTCTGCCGCACCGCCATCACGTCGGAGTGGTCACCGAAGATCGACAACCCCTGCGCCGCGAGCGAGCGGGCAGCAACGTGGAACACCGTGGACGTCAGCTCACCGGCGATCTTGTACATGTTGGGGATCATCAGCAGCAGGCCCTGGGATGCCGTGAACGTGGCACTGAGCGCCCCGCCCTGCAGGGCGCCGTGCATGGCGCCGGCCGCACCACCCTCGCTCTGCATCTCCACGACGGTGGGCACGGTCCCCCACACGTTGGTGCGGCCGTGGCTGGCCCACTCGTCGGCGAGCTCGGCCATCGTCGAGCTCGGGGTGATCGGGTAGATGGCGCACAGCTCGTTGAGCCGGTAGGCGACGTCGACCGCCGCCTGGTTCCCGTCGATCGTGACGCGCACGGCTCAGACCTCCGCGATCATGTCGATGGCGTGCACCGGGCACTGCCGGTAGCACGCGCCGCAGCCGGTGCACTTGTCCAGGTCGAACCGGTAGCGCAACCCGACGCCGAGCTTGATGACGGCGTCCTCGGGACAGGACCCAAGGCAGCCGTCGCACTCGAAGCAGTTGCCGCAGGACAGGCAGCGCCCGGCCTCGAACGCCGCCTCGTCGGGGGACAGCCCGGTCAGCACCTCGTCGAAGGTCTGCACTCGGGTGGCCGGGTCGAGGCCGACCTGCTCCCTGCGGCCGTGCACCCCGAAGTACCAGAGGTTGAGCTTGTCGAAGTCCGCGACAGGGTGCTTGGGGGTGTCCTCGTGGGGCTGGGTGCGCAGCCACGCGTCGATCGAGCGGGCGGCACGCTTGCCGTGCCCGGTGCCGACGGTGACGGTGCGCTGGCTCGGCACGGCGTCGCCACCGGCGAAGATGCCGGGCGCGCCGGTCATCAGGGTGGTCTTGTCGACCTGCACCGTGTCGCGCTGGAACTCGATGCCGGGAATGCCCTCGAGGAATCCGGTGTCACTTGCCTGGCCCAGCGCCAAGATGACCGTGTCGGCCTCGAGCGTCTCGAACCGGCCTGTGCCGTGCGGTGTTCCGTGCTCGTCGAGCTCCTGGATCTCCACGGTGAGGTCGTCGTCGCCCATCGAGCTGATCGTGCGCAGCCAGTTGATCCGGATGCCCTCGGCTTCGGCGTCCTGCGCCTCGGACTCGTGGGCCGGCATCTGCTCTCGGGTGCGTCGGTAGACGATGACGGTGTCGTCGGCACCGAGACGGCGGGCGACGCGCGCGGCGTCCATCGCCGTGTTGCCGCCGCCGTAGACCGCGACGCGGCCGGTGATCGGCGCCTGGGTGCCCGACGAGGCGCCGCGCAGGAACTCGACGGCGTCGACGACCCGTGAGGCGTCCTGGTTGGGGATGTCGACCCGGGTCGACAGGTGCGCCCCGACGGCGACGAAGGCCGCGTCGAAGCCGCCGTCGCGCATCTCGGCCGGCAGGTCGACGACCCGGTGGTCCTGCTCGAAGGTCACGCCGAGCACCCGCAGCCGGTCGATCTCGGCATCGAGCACCGGTCGTGGCAGGCGGTAGCTCGGGATGCCGTAGCGCATCATCCCGCCCGGCTCGGACCCGCTGTCGCGCACCGTGACCGCGTGCCCCATCCGGGTCAGGTGGTAGGCGGCGGAGAGCCCGCTCGGGCCCGAGCCGATGACGAGCACGCGGCGACCGGTGGGGGGCGGCGGCGGGTCGAAGGTCCAGCCCTGCTCGATGGCGAGGTCGCCGAGGAAGCGCTCGACCCCGTGGATGGAGACCGCCCCGTCGAGCTCGACCCGGTTGCAGACGACTTCGCACGGGTGGTAGCAGACCCGGCCGTGGACGGCCGGGAAGGGGTTGTCCGCCGTGAGGGCGCGCCAAGCGGCCTCGGAGTCGCCGGCCTTGACCAGGGCCAGCCACGACTGGATGTTCTCGCCGGCGGGACACCCGGCGTTGCACGGTGGCAGGAGGTCGACGTAGACGGGGCGCTGCTCGCGCACCGGCCCGGAACGGGTCCGGCCCATGCCGATGGGTGCGAGCGGGGTGAGGTCGCGGGCGGCTCCGGACACAGGAGGTTCTCCTTCTCGCCCGGATGCGTTCGGCGCCGGACGTCCACTCTGAATACTACGGCGTGTAGTTGACCGTTCTCGCGCCGGGCGGCCGTGTGCCGCGTCACCCGCACTAGGTTGGGTCGTATGCCGTCCGCACCCCTCGCGCTGCTGCTCGCCTCCGCGTCGCCGGCCCGGCGCAGCACCCTGCAGGCGGCCGGGGTCGACCCGCTGGTGCGGGTGTCGTCCGTCGACGAGGATGCCGCCGTCACGGCGGCCGAGGCCGCGACCGGCCAGGCGCTCGAGGCGGCCGACGTGGCCCTGCTGCTGGCCCGCGCCAAGGCCGAGGACGTCGTGGCCGCACTGGACGTCGACGACGCCGTGGGCGAGGTGGACGCCGACCCGGCGCCCGGCATCCTCGTGCTGGGGTGCGACTCGGTGCTCGAGATCAACGGTGCCGTGCACGGCAAGCCGGCGGATGCCGCCGAAGCCGGGGTGCGCTGGCGTCTGATGCGGGGCCGCTCCGGGGTGCTGCACACGGGCCACTGGCTGGTCGACCTGCGCGAGCCCGAGGGCGGCGGGACCGGCGGGATGGTCGGCGGTACGGCATCCACCGTCGTGCACTTCGCCGACCTCGACGACGCGGAGGTCGACGCCTACGTCGCCACCGGCGAGCCGCTGCGGGTGGCCGGCGCGTTCACCCTCGACGGGCTGGGCGGCCCCTACGTCGCGGGCATCGAGGGCGACCCCAGCAACGTCATCGGAGTGTCGCTGCCGCTGCTGCGCGAGCTGGTGCGCGAGCTCGGCATCGCCTGGCACGACCTGCGCACCCCCGCCGTCGACAACTGACCCACGGCAGGCCTCTTCGCGAAGTCAGGAGCACTTCGCGAAGTCAGGACCGCATACGGCCCTGACTCGGCGAGAACCTCCTGAGCCGGCGAAGTGCTCCTGACTCCGCCGGCTCCCGCTCACGCCGGGGCGGTCAGACCGGGGGGACGTCGCGGCGCTTGTCGGCGAAGTGCCGGTCGCGCCGGGCGGCGTAGCGCAGCCGGTGCAGCAGCTCCCCGCGCAGCGCGTCGGCCTCGACGACCTGGTCGATGACGAGGTCGGCGGCCAGCCGCTCGAGGTCGACGTCGGCCTCGTACTCGGCCCGCCGGGCGGCCACGAAGGCATCACGCGCCTCGACACCCTCGGCGGCCTCGACCTCGGCGATCTTGTTGGCGTACACCGCATTCACGGCCGCCTCCGGCCCCATGACGGCGATCCGGGCGGTGGGCAGGGCGATCGTGGCGTCAGGGCCGAATCCGGGCCCACCCATCGCGTAGAGCCCGGCGCCATAGGCCTTGCGCACGACCACGCAGAACTGCGGCACCGTGGCCGACGCCACCGCCGACACCATCTTCGCGCCGTGCCGGATGATGCCGCCGCGCTCGACCTCGGAGCCGATCATGAAGCCGGGCACGTCGGCGAGGTAGACCAGCGGCACCGAGAAGGCGTCGCACAGCCAGATGAACCGGGACGCCTTGTCGGCCGAGTCGGTGAACAGCACGCCGCCCTTGACGGCAGAGTTGTTGGCGACGATGCCGACGGTCTCGCCGTCCATCCGCGCGAACCCGACCACCAGCTCGGCGGCGAACAGCGGCTTGACCTCGAAGAAGCTGCCGTCGTCGACCAGCCCGTCGATGAAGTCGTGCACGTCGAACGGCTGGCTCTCGCGCTCGGGCACCGACGCCCGGGTCAGCGGCTCCGACGGCTCCTCCGGGTGGTAGGTCGGGAGCGGCAGGCGCCAGCTACCCGGCAGGTAGGAGAAGTAGAGCCGGGCCAGCTCGATCGCCTCGGTGTCGTCGTGCGCGAGGAGGTCGCCGACGCCGGAGACGGTGCAGTGCATCCGCGCCCCGCCCATCTCCTCGAGCGAGACCTTCTCGCCGACGACCATCTCGGCCATCCGTGGACTGCCGAGGTACATCGACGCGTTGCCCTCGACCATGATGATGACGTCGCAGAAGCTGGGGATGTAGGCCCCGCCCGCGGCTGACGGCCCGAACAGGCAGCAGATCTGCGGCACCTTGCCCGACAGGGCGACCTGGTTGTGGAAGATGCGCCCGGCACCGCGGCGACCGGGGAACATCTCGACCTGGTCGGTGATCCGCGCGCCGGCGCTGTCGACCAACCAGAAGACCGGAAGCTCCTCGCGCAGAGCGGTTTCGGTGGCACGCACGATCTTCTCGACGGTGCGGGCCCCCCACGAGCCGGCCTTCACGGTCGGGTCGTTCGCGATGACCACGACCGGCCGCCCGTCGACGGTGCCGCGGCCGGTGACCACGCCGTCGGCCGGCAGCCCGGCAGCGCGCGAGTTGGCGTAGCGGCCGTCCTCGACGAAGCTGCCGTCGTCGACCAGCAGGGCGATGCGGTCGCGCACGTAGAGCTTGTGCTGGCTCGCGAGCTTGGCCGCGGCCTTGTCGGTCGGGCGCTCGGATGCCGTGTGCGCGGCTTCCAGCCGCGACCGCACGTCCGCGACCCGCGGGTCGTCGGTCATGACGGGAGGCCGAGGCCCTTGGCGATGACCATGCGCTGCACCTCGGAGGTGCCCTCGCCGATCTCGAGGATCTTGGCGTCGCGGTAGAAGCGGGCCACGGGGTACTCCTCCATGAAGCCGTTGCCGCCGAAGACCTGCGTGGCGATCCGGGTGGCCGACACCGCAGCCTCGGAGGTGTAGAGCTTCGCCACGGCGGCGGCCTGCTTCACCTCGGCCACCGAGCGCCGGCCGCTCTCCTGCTCGTCCTTGAGCCAGGCGGCCCGATAGGTGAGCAGGCGCGAGTTCTCCTCCATGACGGCGAGGTCGGCGATCGGGAAGGCGACCCCCTGGTTGACCCCGATCGGCCGCCCGAAGGCCGTGCGGGTCTTCGCGTAGGCCGTGGCCTCCTCGCGCATCCGGGTGATCAGCCCCAGCGCCAGCGCGCTGATCGCGATGCGACCGTCGTCGAGGGTCTTGAGGAACTGGCGGAAGCCGTGACCGCGCTCGCCGAGCAGGTGGTCCTCGGGCACCCGGCATCCGCTGAAGGACAGGCCGTGGGTGTCGGAGATGTTCCAGCCGAGCTTGTCGTAGGGGGCCTCGACGGTGAAACCGGGTGTGCCGGAAGGGATCATGATCGCCGAGATCTCGGGGCGCCCCTTGTCGTCGGTGCCGGTGCGCGCCGTGACGGTGACGACCGAGGTGATGGGCGTGCCGGAGTTGGTGATGAACGCCTTGGACCCGTCGACCACCCACTCCCTGGCAGAGCCAGGGGCCGGGCCGTCCGAGAGCACCGCCTTGGTGCGGGTGGCACCCGCGTCGCTGCCGGCATCCGGCTCGGTGAGGCCGAACCCGGCGAGCGTGCGGCCCGCGACGAGGTCGGGCAGGAAGCGCTCCTTCTGCTCCTGGCTGCCGTAGGTGAGGATCGGGTTGATGCCCAGGCCCACCCCCGCCGACAGCGTGATGCCGATCGACTGGTCGACGCGGCCGAGCTCCTCGATCGCGATGCACAGGTTGGTGAACGCACCGCCGTCGGAGTCCTCGAGCGACCCACCGAACTCGTCGGGCACCACCAGGCCGAACAGGCCGAGGTCGCCCAGCTGGGGCACCAGGTCGGCCGGGAAGTGGTGGTCGCGGTCCCACTGGGCGACGTGCGGCTCGATGGCCTGCGTCGCGAACTCGCGGACCACCTTGCGGAAGTCCTCGTGGTCCTTGCTCAGCTCGTACATCGGCGCTCCTTCGCGCAGGTGGTCCCACCCCCGGGTCGCGGGGCGTGGCGGGCCGTCGGGTTCTTGACGTTGACGTCAACGTAAAGCAATACTCGTCGGTATGCCAACCCCCGTGACGGATGCCGTGAGCTCCCACACCGCTCCCGACACCGACGAGCGCGACGGCACCTGGTCGATCGCGCAGGTCGCCGACGAGTTCGGGGTCACCCACCGCACGGTGCGGCACTACGAGGAGCTGGGCCTGATCTCACCCGAGCGCCGGGGCACCGCCCGGCTCTACCACCGGCGCGACCGCACCCGGCTGGGGCTGATCCTGCGCGGCAAGCGGCTCGGCTTCCCGCTCGAGGAGATCCGCACGATCATCGACCTGTACGACGTGCCGCGCGGGCGGCGCTCCCAGCTCGAGTACGTGCTGGGGCAGATCGACGAGCGCCGCGCCGACCTCGAGCAGCGGCGGCGCGACATCGACGCCGCGCTGTCGGAGCTCACCGAGTTCGAGCGCCGCTGTCGCTCCGACCTTGACCGGCTGGCCTGAGCAGCAGCTCGGTCAGGGCCTCGTGCCACCAGGCCTCGACCTGGTCGGGCGCCCAGCCGCGCTCCCTGACCGCCACGTCGTAGCTCTCGAGCGAGGCGACCATCGCGTAGATGGCGAGCGCCCGTTCGACATCAACACCCTTGCGCCACAAGGACTTCGGCCATGACGAGAACATGATCCGACGCTGGGCGTCGCCCCGGCGGCGCCCCTCGTCGTAGGCATCGCCCAGCTCGGCGTGCTGGCGTCGCCCCTCGGCGAGCACGCGCAGCACGTCTCCCCCGTGCTGGAAGAGCCGGCGGTCGAAGGCCACGAAGGACCCCAGCTGAGCCAGCGGGTCGCCCTCGTGCGCGGCGAGCTCCGCGGCGGCCCGGCGCACGTCGGCCTCCTCCTCGGCGGCGTCGATGAGTGAGACGGCCAGCCCGGCCTTGCTCCCGTAGACGTTGTAGACCGTGGCCTCCGACACCCCGGCGGCCTGCGCGACCGACCGCACGCTGGTGCCCGCCCACCCCGTGGTGACGAAGCGTGCCCGCGCCTCACGCGCGATGACGGCCCGGGTGTGCTGCGCCTGCTGGTCGCGCAGCTCGGAGCGGTAGGTCCGCGAAGAGCTCATGGGACCACTGTACAGAATCGCTGAGTCCCTCTATATTCACTGAGCACTACATGAATCAATCGGTAGCTACTCAGTGAAAGACAGGGATCGCAATGAACGCAGAGCAGGTCGCCGCCGAGGTCCTCGCGCGGCTGGAGCAGGCATGGAACGACGGGGACGGGGAGGCCTTCGGGGCGCTGTACGCGCAGGACGCCACGTTCGTCACCATCCGCGGGGAGTGGGCCACCGGCCGCCACGCCATCACCGCGGGGCACGCCGAGATCTTCCGCACCATCTACGCCGGGAGCACGAACCGGATGGAGCTGGTCGCCGTCCGCGAGGTCGGTGACGCGCTCGTGGCCAGTGCCACGAGCACGCTCACCGCCCCGACCGGCCCTCTCGCCGGCACGCACCGGGCCCGCTCGACGAGCGTGCTCGTGCCGGATGCCGGCCACCCCCTCGGGTGGCGCGTCGCCTCCACCCACAACACCCTCGTGGCGGCCTGAGGTGACGACGACCGGCACCCAGCCCCGCACGAGCGCCGCGGCCGCGCGCGGCGACGTCGTCGCGGCAGAGGGCACCGGCATCGGCACGGGCCTCGGTCTCGACGCCGGCTCCGGGCCGCGAACCCACCCGCGCCTCGCCGCCCTTCCGCTCGGCGTCGGCGGCATCCTCATCGCGGTCGGCGGCGGCCTGCACCCGCACGGGTCGGGCGCGACGGTTGACGAATACCTCGCCTCGATGCTGGGCAGCCCCACCTGGCTCCCGTCGCACCTCCTGCTGCTGCTGGGCACGGCGCTGACGACGCTCGGCTTCGTGACGACCCGCCGCGCCGCGGTGTTCGGGCCGGGTGTCGGTCGCTGGCTGACGGCCGCCGCGGTCGGGTGGGGGCTGGCCACCGTCGAGCTGCTCCCCCACCTCGTGGCGGTCCGCGACGCCGACGGCCTCGCCCACCACCACGCCACACCGGTGCTCGACCTGCACGTCGCCCTGCAGGTCGTGGCCACGCCGCTGATGGGGCTCACCGGGGCGGCCCTGGCGATCGCGGTGGCGCGGTCGGCCCGCACCTTGCCGGCCTGGGCGCTGGCCGTGCCGGCCGTGCTGGGCGGCCTCGGCTACGCGGCATCCGCCCCGCTCATCGCGGCGACCGGCAGCCTGGCGCCGACGGTGCTGTTCCCGCTGCAGGCCGGCCTCGCGCTGTGGCTGGTGGGCACCTGGCTGCGGGTCGGCATCCGGCGGGCCAGCGCCTGACCGACGCACCGGGCGCGGAGGCACCCAGCGATCTGGGTGCCTCCGCGCCTGGTCAGGCCAGTGCCGGGGCCGGCTCGAGCGCCGCGATGGTCTCCGCGGTGCCGGGAAGGGGCCGCGCCGGCAGGAGGATGGCGACGGCCACGGCTCCCAGGAGGCAGACGCCCGCTGCGGTGAGGCAGCCGGCATGCAGACCGTCGAGGAAGGCGTCGACGACGGCGGTCCGTACGGCGGGCCCGGCGCCGGCCGGGGCGGCCTGCGCCACCGCGAGCCCCTGGGCGACACCCTCGCCGGCCAGCTGGCGCACCCCCGTCGGCAGGAGTGACATCACCGCGGAGGAGTCCAGGCTGCGCAGGTAGAGCGTGGAGTAGATGCTGCCCAGGACGGCCACGCCGAGGGTGCCACCCACCTGTCGAGTGGCGTCGTTGAGTGCCGAGCCGGCACCGGCCTGCTCCGGGCGGACGACGCCCATGATCGACTCGGTGGCCGGTGCGGTGGTGAGACCGAGGCCGGTGCCGAGCAGCACCATCTGGGCGGCCACCTGGCCGTAGGCCACGTCGGCACCGATGGTGGCCACCCAGGCGAAGGCGCCGGCCAGCATGAGCAGGCCCGCCGTGACGACCACCTTGGTGCCCAGCCAGGTGACCCCTAGGCGCGTGCCGAGGATCGACCCGACGGCGATGGACGCGGCGACGGGGACCACGCGTACGCCCGTGGTCAGCGGGGTCTGGCCCTGGACCAGCTGGAAGAACAAGGTGATGAGGAAGATGAACCCGAAGAGCGCGAAGAAGGCCACCGTCACCGCGCCACTGGCTGCGCTGAAGCGCAGGTTCGCGAAGAGCGAGACGTCGATGAGCGGGTCGGGCCGGCGCAGCTCGACGGCGACGAAGGCGGCCGTGGCGAGGGCCGCGACGATGAAGCCGCCGATGGTCGCCACCGAGAGCCAGCCGCGCGACGGTGCCTCGATGATCGTGTAGACGAGGCTGCCGAGCATCAGCACGGACAGGGCGAGGCCGGGCAGGTCGAGCGCCGGCTGGTGCGCCTCGCGTGAGTCGGGGACGAGGAACCAGGCGAGGCCGGCGGCCAGGACGGCTGCGGGGATGAGGGCCCAGAAGATGCTGCCCCAGGCGAAGTGCTCGAGCAGGTAGCCCCCGAGCACCGGACCGATGGCGACGCCCAGGCCGCCCACCGCACCCCACAGGCCGATCGCGCCCGCGCGGGCCCGGCGGTCGCGGAAGGTGGCGGTGATGATGGCGAGGGTCGTCGGGTAGACCAGTGCGGCCGCGCCACCCATCGCGACTCGGGAGACGATCAGCCCGGTGGCGTCGGTGGAGAGGGCGGCCCACACGTTGGTCGCCGCAAAGAGGACGAGGCCGACCACCAGGGTGCCGCGGCGGCCGAACCGGTCGCCGAGGCCGCCGCCGGCCAGCACGAGGGCGGCGAACGCGAGGTTGTAGGCGTCCACGATCCACTGCAGCTGCGTCGTGGACGCATCCAGGTCGGTGTTGAGCGTGGGCAGGGCGACGTTGATGACGGTCGTCTCGACCGTGATGGCGAGGACAGCGAGCAGGACGACACCGAGGACCACCGCGGGGGACGCGGTGCGGCGGGGGAACGACAGGGCCATGAGCGGGAACCCTTCTGTAGTTAGCGGTGTAAACATCTGTAGGGTCACACGAGAAGTTGACACTGTCAACAGGTAAGTTGACGGTGTTTACCGAACGAGAGGACTCCCCATGCCGCAGGCCGGCTCCCGTCGCGGGCGCGACCTCAAGCAGAACCTGCTCGAGCACGGCATCGCGCTGGCGCGCGAGGGCGGGCCGGATGCCGTGTCGCTGCGTGACGTCCAGCGGAGGGCCGGGGTGAGCAACACGGCCGCCTACCGGCACTACGCCCACCGCGACGCCCTGCTGGTCGCGATCTCCGAGTACGCGGCCGGTGAGATGGCGCAGGAGATGGAGCGGCAGATGGCCTCGGCCGAGGCGCGCGCCGGCACCCCGCAGCCGGATGACGACTCCGTCGAGTCCGCCCGCCGCCGGGCCCGCGCCCGGTTCCGCGCGACCGGCAGCGCCTACATCGCCTTTGCCCTGGCAGAACCCGGCCTGTTCGCCGTGGCGATGCACCCCGGCGCTCACCCGGACCCGAAGGGCCCGGCTCCGGACGCCCGGGGGCCGGGCGACCTCGGCCCCTACGAGCTCCTCGTGTCGTGCGTCGACGAGCTCGTCACGACCGGCGTCCTGGCACCCGAACGGCGCGCCTTCACCGACGTGTCGGCCTGGGCGGCCGTGCACGGCCTCGCGGTGCTCCTGCTCGACGGCCCGCTCACGGGGCTCGAGTCCGACGAGCAACAGGCTGCCATCGACCGTCTCCTCGACCTCGTCGACGCCGGCCTGCACTGAGCGCGCACGCTGCGCGTAACGGCTCGCCCGGTGGTCCTAGGCTTCCCGGCATGGAGGTCGTCGACTGGCTGCTCGACGGTGACCCGGCCATCCGCTGGCAGGTGCTTCGCGACCTGCTCGGTGCACCCGCCGAGCAGGTCGCTGCCGAGCGGGCTCGGGTCGAGACCGAGGGTTGGGGGGCCCGGCTGTTGTCCCTGCGCGATGCCGACGGCCAGTGGGACGGGGGTGCGTGCTTCCCCAAGCGGGTCGCGGACGACTGGCGGGCCGGCATCCAGCCCGACTTCTCCCAGGGTCAGCCCTGGACGTCGACGTTGCCCACCCTGGTGCTGCTGCGCGACCTGGGTCTCGACCCGCAGAGCTCCGCGGCCCGCACCACGATCGCGTTGGTGGCGGAGAACTGCCGGTGGGAGCACGACGACGAGGCGTTCTTCGACGGGGAGGTCGAGCCCTGCATCAACGGTCGGACCCTGGCCGTCGGCGCCTACTTCGGTGCCGACGTCGACGGGCTCGCGTCGTCGCTGCTCGACGACCAGCTCTCCGACGGAGGCTGGAACTGTGAGGCCGAGAACGGAGCAACGGTCTCGTCGTTCGACTCGACGATCTGCGTGCTCGAGGGGCTGCTCGAGTACGAGCGGTCCGGCGGCCGGATCCCAGTCGCGAAGGCTCGCCGCCGCGGTGAGGAGTACTTGCTGTCACGAAACCTGTTGCGGCGCAGGACCACTGGTGAGGTCCCAGTAGCGGGATGGCTCGAGTTCTCGTGGCCGCCGCGCTGGCACTACGACGCGCTGCGTGCCCTCGACCACTTCCGGCTCCGCGGGAGCCCTGCCGACGACCGGGTCGCCGAGGCGGTGCAGCTCGTGCGCGACAAGCGTCGACCGGACGGCACCTGGGAGCTCGAGAACACGCACCCGGGAGAGACCCACTTCCCGTTCGACGACGGCGACGGGCAGCCGAGCCGGTGGAACACCCTGCGGGCACTGCGCGTGCTCGACTGGTACGACGAACCGCGCTGAGGCGCACCCTGGCGCTCCGCCGCGTGCTAGCGCGTGCATACGCGCTCGTGCGGACGGGTACGGCATGGGTGTCATCCCGCGACGAAGGAGGAGCCATGCCCGGCAAGAAGGAGTTGCCCTCGACGCTTGCCCGCTCATCCGAGAAGGCCCAGCGCACCTGGGTGGAGACCCACGACTCCGCGGTGGAGGAGTACGGCGAGGGCGAGCGCGCCCACCGGACGGCGTTCGCCGCGGTGAAGCACTCGTTCGAGAAGGTGGGTGATCACTGGGAGGCCAAGGACAGCAAGGGTCCGTCCGACGCACAGGCCGCGAAGAAGGGCCGCGCGGCTCGTCGCGGCGGCGAGACCGCCGGCGGGGTCGACGCGAACGCCAGCAAGAAGCACCTCATGGAGCTCGCGCGCAAGCTCGACGTGCCGGGGCGGTCGCGGATGACCAAGGACGAGCTCGTCGCGGCGCTGCAGAAGGCCAACGACCGCGCGACCCGTAGGAGCCGCTAGGTGCGGGTGGGCGACGGGCGCCCGGGCGCCTGACGCGCCAGGAAGTCGTCGATCTCGGCACGGGTCGGCGCGGTGTCCGGCCCGCGCCGGGTCACCTTGATGGCGCCGGCGGCGTTGGCTCGCGCGGCGGCGTGGGCCCACGAGGCCCCGGCCGCCCGCTCGGCGAGCAGCACCCCGGTGTGGGTGTCCCCGGCGCCGTTGGTGTCGACGGGTCGCTGCGGGTGGCCGGGCAGGAAGTCGGTGCGGCCGTTCTCGCGCACCGCGCAACCACGCGGGCCGTCGCGGACGATCGTCACGGCATCCGGGGGCAGGAGCGTGGCGACCACCTCGGTGACCTCGTGCATCCCGTGCACCCCGGTGAGGGCGGCGGCCTCGTCGGCGTTGCCCGTCCACACGCCCGTTCGGGCGAGGACCCGCTCGCGCAGGTCGGCATCGAGGTCGCTGAAGACGGCGCCCGGGTCGAGCACCACGACGACGCCCGGGTCGAGGGTGTCGAGCCAGTCGACCAGCGGGTCGCGCGTGCTCCCGATGAGCGAGTAGCCGCTGACGCAGACCAGGTCGCCGGGCACGGGCGCACTGCTCGCGAGCGACTCGACGGTGATCCGGCGCTCGGCGCCCTGCGTCGTGACGAAGGAGCGCTCAGCGCTGGTCTCGACGAGCACCACGCACACGCCCGTGTCGACGTCGGGCACGGGCGGCGACGACACCTGCACCCCCTCGGCCGTCAGCGCCGCCCGGACCAGGTCGCCGTTGGGCCCGGTGCCGACCGCACCGGCGTGCACGCACGACGCTCCGGAGCGGGCCGCGGCGAGCAGGATCGTGACGGCGCCACCGGCATAGCGCTGGTAGGACGTGGCCATCACGTTGCCGCCGCGGGTGGGCAGGGCCGGCACCTCCAGCACGGCATCGACGAGCGCTTGAGCGGTGTGGATGACGCGAGGCATGCGCCGAAGTATGCCGGTGCGCCCCGGCACGTCCGCCCGGAATCACCGCAGCAGCGGGTCAGGGCGGCGCCCGTCGGCGCGGGATGGTTCGTGGTCGCCCCGCACCGCACGAAGGAGCCACAGCCCAGCCGACCACACGGCATCCCTCGCGGCCGGGGCGCCGCGACTGCGCTACTCGACGTGGACGCGCACCGCGTAGAGCTCGGGGAAGAAGGTGAGATCGAGGGCGCGCCGGAGGAAGTCGACGCCGCTCGAGCCTCCGGTGCCCTGCTTGTGGCCGATGGTGCGCGACACCACCTGCAGATGGCGAAAACGCCACTGCTGGAACAGGTCCTCGATGTCGACAAGCTCCTCGCAGGTCTCGTAGACCCCCCAGTGCTCGGCCGGGGCGGCGTAGACCGACGCGAACACCTCCACCAGGTCGTCGTCGAGCCGGTAGGGCTGGGTGACGTCGCGCTCGAGCACGGCCGCCGGCACGGCATACCCGCGGCGAGCCAGGAAGCGCAGGAACTCGTCGTAGAGCGTGGGCTCACCGAGCAGCCGCTGCAACGAGTCGTGCTCCGCCGGCGAGTGCTCGAACACCCGCACCATGTCCGCGTTCTTGTTGCCGAGCAGGAACTCGACCGCGCGGTACTGGTGGCTCTGGAACCCCGAGCTCGTCGCCAGGAACGGCCGGATCTGGGCGTACTCGCTCGGGGTGAGCGTGGCCAGCACGTCCCACTGCTCGACGAGCTGCTTCTGCACGTGCTTCACCCGGGCCAACCGCTTCAGCGCCGGGGACAGCTCGTCGGCGGCGATGAGCGCACGGGCCGAGTGCAGCTCGTGCAGCAACAGCTTCAGCCACAGCTCGGCCACCTGGTGCTGCACGATGAAGAGCAGCTCGTCGTGCTGCACCGGCTGGCTGCGCGGATGTTGCGCCGACAGCAGGGTGTCGAGGTCGAGGTAGGCGCCGTACGACATCGCCTGCGCGAAGTCGGTGGAGATCCCCTCCTCCAGCACGCGCTGGGCACGGTCGACGGCCGACAATTCCTCGCTCATGGGGGCATTGTGCCCCGTCGGCGACCTCGGCCGGCGGTGTCAGGGAACGGTGGCCCCCTCCTCACCGTAGGAGCGGAACCACGTCGGCCCGACGATCGAGTGGGCCTCGGCGAGCGGCACCGGCGTCCAGGCAGGAGCTCCCCGACCACGCAGCACCTCGGCCAGCTCGTCGAGGCGGCGCGCGGCCAGCCCTGCACCCGCGGCCCGCTGCGCGGCATCCATCCGGCCGACGGCGTCGCCCCAGATGGCCCGGCCGGCCATGAAGCCGCTGCAGCCGTGGTCGGCGGCGACGTCGACCTGGGTGCGGAACCCCTCGAAGGTGACCCCGGCGCTGAGCAGCACCCACGGACCGTCGATGGCCTCGTCGAGGTCGGCGCAGGCCTGGTGGGCGGCGTCGAGGTCGGTGAGGTCGAGCACCGGGAACTCGACCTTCATGATGTCGGCGCCGACGTCGTGGAAGCTGCGCGCCGAGGCGATGACGCTGCTCCGCCGCCGCTGCCGCACCGCTGGGTCGTCCATCGACTCACCGGCCACCGGGAACCACAGCGGCTCGACGATCAGCGGCAGCCCCACCGCATGACACTCGGCCGCTACCCGGGCCACCACCTCGTGCTGGTGCGCCACCTGCGCGGCGTCGCCGTCCTCGCGGTGGAAGACGACGAGCTTGGCGGCGTCGGCCCCGAGCGCCGACAGCTTGGCCGGCCCCCAGCCCTCCTTGAGCCGCAGCTCGGTGTCGAACCCCACCGGGCTGGTGGCCGGCGTGTAGTAGAGGTCCTCGAGCCCCGAGATGACCCCGACGTCTCCGGGCAGCGCGCGGCTCACGATGCTCTGCCCGAAGCAGTAGACCGGGTCGGCCAGCACCGACGTCGCGTGCCGGGAGAGCTCGGCGATCATCTCGAGCTTGGACTCCACGACCTCTTCGAACGAGACCTTGCTCAGGTCGTCGTCGAAGAGCAGGAGGTAGTTGTCGGGGTGGTCGATCGCGATGGTGCGGATCAGCCCGGCCTCGTCGGTGATCCTCGCCAGGCGGCGGTGCAGGCCGACGGTGGCGGCGGTGGGCACTGGCGGCATTGACGGCGCTGTCATGGGGCCCTACCGTAACTCGTCCCGCAGGCGCGGGACGATCAGCCCGGGCGCCGACTGGAGGTACGCGAACCACGCCAGCAGGCTCAGGCCTGGTTGAACTCGTCCGGGTCAGGGCCGGTGCGGAACCCCCGGTCGAGGCCGGCGATCGCGTCGAGGTCGTCGGCGCTGAGGGTGAGGTCGGCGGCCGCCAGGTTCTCGACGATCCGCGACGGCGTGACCGACTTGGGCAGCACCACCAGGCCGAGTGCCAGGTGCCACGCGATGACGACCTGCGCCGGGGTCGCGTCGTGCCGCTGCGCGATCGCGCCGATGACCGGGTCGTCGAGCACGCGCTTGCCCGAGGCCAGTGGGCTCCACGACTCGGTGACGATGCCGTGCTCGGCGTCGAACTCGCGCACTGGCGTCTGCTGGAGGTAGGGGTGCAGCTCGACCTGGTTGATGCTCGGCCACTCCCCCGTCTCGTCGAACAGCCGCTGCAGGTGCGGAGCGTGGAAGTTGCAGACGCCGATGGCGCGCACCCGCCCGTCGTCGCGCAGCTCGCGCAGCGCCTGCCAGGTCTCGACGTAGCGGTCGCGGGCCGGGGTCGGCCAGTGGATGAGGAACAGGTCGAGCACGTCGAGGCCGAGCCGGCCCATCGAGGCGTCGAACGCCTTGAGGGTGGCGTCGCGGCCGTGGTCGTCGTTCCAGACCTTGGTCGTCACGAAGACGTCCTCGCGGGGCACGTCGCTCGCGGCCAGCGCCCGCCCGACCCCGGCCTCGTTGCCGTAGAGGCGAGCCGTGTCGACGTGCCGGTAGCCGGCATCCAGCGCGGCGACGACGGCGGCCTCCACCTCGTCGTCGGGCACCTGCCAGACGCCGAAGCCGATGGTCGGGATCGGCAGCGGGCCGGTGGGCGTGGTGAGGTCAGTGGTCTTCACGTGGGGCATGGGCCAACGCTAGGGCCTGCGGCGGGCTGGGGGCAGGTCCGCTCACCGACCAGTGGGGGTGCCGGATGCCGGGTGCTCGCCACCCGCGTGCTAGCCACCCGCGCCCCGGCCAGGATGCCGGCCAGCCCGCGCCGGACGGGCGCCTGGGCCACCAGCACGCTGCCGAGGGTGACCGTCACCGCCGCCAGGTGGATCGGTCCGAACGGCTCGGCCAGCAGCAGCACACCCAGCGCCGTGCCGACGACGGGGTTGACCAGACCGACGACGGCGACGGCACCGGCATCCATCCGGGTCAGCCCCCGGAACCACAGCACGTAGCCCAGCGCCGAGCCGACCAGCCCGAGGTAGAGCAGCGCAGCGACCGCCGACCCGTCGAGGGCGGGCGGGGCGCCTTCAACCACCGCGGCCACCGGCAGCAGCAGGAGCCCACCGGCGACCAGCTGCCACGAGGTGGTCACGAGCACGTCGTGCGGTGGCGACCAGCGCTTGACGAGAACGAAGCCCAGCGCGGAGGACGCGACGGCCCCGAGCGCGGCGGCGACGCCCACGGCATCCACCGTGCCGGCGCGGTCGTTCTGCCAGACCAGGGTCACGACGCCCGCGACCCCGACGAGTGCCGCGAGGATGGTGACCCGTGCCTGCCGCTCGCCGATGACGAGGAAGGCCGCGCCCATGACCACCAGTGGCGACAGCGCAGTGAGGGTGGAGGCCAGCCCGCTCGGCAGGCGGAAGGCTGCGAGGTAGAGCAGGCCGAAGAACAGCCCGTGGTTCAGGCCACCGAGCATCACCGACCGGCCCCACCACCGGCCGCGCGGGAGGCGCCGCACCCAGAGCAGCAGGAGCAGCCCCGCGGGCAGCACCCGGGCGGTGGCGGCGAAGAAAGGGCGGTCCGGTGGCAGCCAGAGGTGCGTGACGGCATACGTGGAGCCCCACACCACGGGCGGGACTGCGGTCAGGGCGATGGTGGCCACTCCGGGTGCTTTATCTTCCATGGAAGAGACTTTATCTTCCATGGAAGATAAAGTCGAGGGTATGGACCACGCCGCGAACGTCGTCGAGCAGTGGCGGGCCGAGCGCCCCGAGCTCGACACCTCTCCGATCCTCGTCATCGGCCGCATCCACCGCATCGCTGCGGCGCTGACGCCGGAGCTCGTCACGGTCTACGGCCGGCACGGGCTCGGCGAGGGCGAGTTCGACGTCCTCGCCACCCTGCGCCGCCAGGGCGCGCCCTACGCACTGAGCCCGGGAGAGCTCGGCGAGCGGACCATGGTCTCGTCCGGGGCCGTGACCAAGCGGGTCGACCGGCTCCAGGCGAGGGGCCTGGTCGAGCGGCGACCGAGCGCCTCCGACCTGCGCTCGACCCGCGTGGTCCTCACCCGCAAGGGTCGCCGGGTGATCGACGCCGCGATGGACGAGCACGTGGTCAACGAGGCCCGGCTGCTGGCCGGTCTCGACCCCGACGAGCGGGCCGCTCTGGGCGACCTGCTGGGCCGGCTCGCGACCACGCTCGGCGTCTGACCCGACCGCCCGTCGACTGCGTCACACCGGCGCCCGCGCGGCGCCCGGCCGCCCGGGTGGGGGCCGCACCGTACCGATAGAGTCCGAGCCATGGCCATCAGCAAAGTCCTCATCGCCAACCGTGGTGAGATCGCGGTACGCATCGCCCGCGCCTGCGCCGACCACGGCATCGGGTCCGTCGCCGTCTACGCCGAGCCCGACCGCGACGCGCTCCACGTCAAGGTCGCCGACGAGGCGTACGCGCTCGGCGGGTCCACCCCGGCCGACTCCTACCTCCTGCAGGACAAGCTGATCGAGGTCGCCCACCTGGCCGGTGCCGACGCGGTGCACCCGGGCTACGGCTTCCTTGCCGAGAACGGCGGCTTCGCGCAGAAGGTCATCGACTCCGGCCTGGTCTGGATCGGTCCCGGTCCTGAGGCGATCGACAGCCTCGGCGACAAGGTCAAGGCGCGGCACATCGCAATGGCCGCCAATGCCCCGTTGGTGCCCGGCACCGCCGACCCGGTCGATGGCCCCGACGAGGTCGTCGCGTTCGCCGAGGAGTTCGGGCTGCCCGTCGCCATCAAGGCGGCCTACGGCGGTGGCGGTCGTGGCCTGAAGGTGGCCCGCAACCTCGAGGAGATCCCCGAGCTGTTCGAGTCCGCCGTGCGCGAGGCTGTCACGGCGTTCGGCCGCGGCGAGTGCTTCGTCGAGCGCTTCCTCGACCACCCGCGCCACGTCGAGACCCAGTGCCTGGCCGACCAGCACGGCAATGTCGTCGTCGTCTCCACCCGCGACTGCTCCCTGCAGCGCCGCAACCAGAAGCTCGTCGAGGAGGCCCCCGCCCCCTTCATCTCCGACGAGCAGCACACCGAGCTGCTCCGGGCGTCCAAGGAGATCCTGCGGGCGGCCGGCTACGTCGGCGCCGGCACCTGCGAGTTCCTCGTCGGCCCGCAGGGCGACATCTCGTTCCTCGAGGTCAACACCCGCCTCCAGGTCGAGCACCCCGTCTCCGAAGAGGTCACGGGCATCGACCTCGTGCGCGAGCAGTTCCGCATCGCCGACGGCGAGTCGCTCGACTACCCCGACCCGCAGCCGCACGCGCACTCCATCGAGTTCCGCATCAACGGCGAGGATGCCGGCCGCGGCTTCCTGCCCGCCCCCGGCACCGTCACGACCATGCGAGTCCCGCAAGGCCCTGGGGTCCGCTGGGACTCCGGCCTGCTCGAGGGCGACACCGTCGCCGGCGCGTTCGACTCGATGATCGCCAAGCTGATCGTCACCGGGCGCACCCGCCAGCAGGCGCTCGAGCGCTCGCGCCGGGCCCTGGCCGAGCTCGTCATCGAGGGCATGCCCACGGTCACGCCCTTCCACCGCAAGGTGGTCTCCGACCTGGCGTTCGCGCCGGCCGACCCCGGCGAGAAGTTCAGCATCCACACCCGTTGGATCGAGACCGAGTTCGACAACGACATCCCCGCGTATGCCGGTGGGTCGGCCGACGCGGCCGAGGCCGAGGAGCGCCAGACCGTCGTCGTCGAGGTCGGCGGGAAGCGGCTCGAGGTGTCGCTGCCGGGCGGCCTCTCGCTCGGCGGTGGCGGCGGCTCCGCTGGTGGCGGTGCCAAGAAGAAGGCGCCACGGCGCTCCGGCGCTGCCAAGGCGGGCTCGGCGGCATCCGGCGACTCGCTCACCGCCCCGATGCAGGGCACCATCGTCAAGCTCGCCGTCGAGGAGGGCGCGACCGTCGCCGAGGGCGACCTCGTCGTCGTGCTCGAGGCGATGAAGATGGAGCAGCCGATCACCGCCCACAAGGCCGGCACGGTCACCGGGCTCTCCGCCGAGGTCGGCGCCACGGTCTCCAACGGCGCGGTGCTCTGCGAGATCAAGGACGCCTGAGCACGTCGACAGTAGAGAACACCCCGCGTGGCATGCCGTCACGCGGGGTGTTCTCTACGGTCGACGCACCGGTCGTGGTCGACCCGAGCCGGTCCTAGTCGATGTTCTCGGTGTTCTGCGGGCGGGCCTGGGTGCCGGCGAACATGGCGGTCAGGTCGAGCGAGCGCACGTGCCGGCGTGAGGCGAGCGAGACGTAGGTGCGCGCGAGGACGTCCTTGCCGAAGCCGAGAACGGTGTTGAGCATCCCGGTGTCCTGGGCCAGGTCCTCGGGAGCGGCATGCGCGACGATCTGCCGCCACATCGCCTCCTCGAGGGCGTTGAACGCCGCCTGCACCTCGCTGATGTCGAAGCCCGCCGCGAACCGCTCCTCGGCGACGTTCACGGCATACGCACTGACGCCGGAGAGGTCACGGTTGCCGATGGCGGTGACGACGAGGTCGAACAGCCCCTCGAGCCGGGCCCGGGTGAACTCCTCACCGGCGGCCTCGTAGTGGTGCACGTGCGAGCGCTCGAGAACGGTGTAGCTCTCGTCGAGGATGCTCGACCGGTTTTCCAGGAGTAGGGCTGCACAGTCCATGGGGACGCACCCACCTTTCGATGGTTCCATCGTCCCACGCCGCGCACGGGCTAGCCGCACCGGCCCGGCCGACCGGCGCACGCTGTGGGGGCCACGGAGACAAGGGTTCAGAGCGGGGGCGTCGGCTCCCCCGGCGTCATCGGCCCGGGCTCGGCCGGCCCGCGGCCCGGCTGGGGGTCGTCGGGCGACGACGGCAGCGGGTTGGGGGCCGGCACGTCGGGGCCCGGTGCCGGTGGGCTCGCGGGGTCCGGAACCGGCGTCGGCGGCATCGGCCCGGCGGGGTCAGGGGTGGTGGGCACGTGGTCGGGCGGCTGCGCGGGCGCCCCGGGGGTCGGCTGCTCGCTCATCGCGGGCCCTCCGGCATCCCCAGTCCCTTGCGCACCGCCGTCGACCCCTTGGCCAGGTGGGCGTCGTACTTGCCGTTGGTGCGGCGGCTGACGCCGCCCTGCACCGTGGCGAGCGCCTGCTCGACCTTGTGCGGGTTCTTGTTCGCGTAGTCGCGAGCCTTGACCGCGGCTGTCCCAGCCATGGCGATGAGCGCCTTCGAGGTGAGCTTGGCCATCGGGCGGTCCTTTCGTCGGGGTCCGTGGTGATGGTCTGCCACCGTAACCCGCGACGTGGCGGCGGGACTCCCCGCTGCCGCACCGATCCGCCGGATGCCGGGCCGCTCAGTGGCGAGGTCGCTCCCCCGGCGTCAGCGGCGCCGGGTCGTCGTCCCACCGGCGGGGCTGGGGGTCGTCGCTGGTGCCCGGCGAGGGGTTCGGCGCCACCGGGTCGCGGAACCCGTGCGGGGCGCGCGGCTCGACGGTCTCCGGGTCGGGGTCGGTCAGCGGTGGACCGGTGTCGCGGGGTGCACCCATGTCGCGGGGCGCCGGGGTCGCATGCTCGTCACGGGTGGGCAACCCGAGCCCCCGCCGCAGCCCGGCGCCCACCTTGTCGACGTACGCCCCGTGCTGCGGGGCCAGCCTGCCGCGCAGGAACCGCTCGACCTGGTCGAGGGTGTCGCCCGCCTGGTCGGGGTTGTCCCGGGCGTAGTCGCGGGCCTGGCTCACCACCGTGGTGACCACGGCGATGAGGGCGGCGGCTCGAACCTTCTTCACGAAAGGGCTCCTCAGGACAGGCGTGCTCGGGTCACCCATCCTGCCGCGCCCGCACGCGCCGGACGCCGAATCGGGGTTTGGGCACGCCGGTGCCCCCGCGCAGGGTCAGATCGCGGGGTCGAAACCGGTCGGTGTGCCCGGGGCCGAGGGCGGCGGTGGCCCCCCCGTTCCGCCCGACGAGGAAGCGGGCAGGCCGAGGCTCGAACGCAGCGCCGCCCCGCCCTTGCCCACCTTGTCCGCGTACTTCGGGCCCGCCTTGCCGCTCACGAAGGACTCCACCTGGTCGAGCGTGCGTGACGCCTGGTCGGGGTTGTCGCGGGCGAACTCCTTGGCCTTGGTCGCGGCCACCGTGGCGGCGGCCACCAGGACGGCCATCCGGATCATCTTCATGGGTCTGCTCCACTACGGCTCGGCGGGATGGAGTTCCATCTTCGCCCACCAGGGGCCGAATTCGGCCCGGGGTGGTCAGTCCGTTGCGTGCAGGCGCCGCGCCGCCTCGGCGATGGAGCCGGACAGCGACGGGTAGACGGTGAAGGTCGAGGCCACCTGGTCGACGTTGAGCCGGTGCTGCACTGCCAGGGTGACCGGGAAGATCAGCTCGGAGGCCCGCGGTGCCACAACCACACCGCCCACGACGGCGCCGGAACCCTTCTGCGCGAACAGCTTCACGAAACCGTCCTCGATGCCGAGCATCTTGGCGCGCGGGTTGCGCGACAGCGGCAGCATCAGCACCTGGGCGTCGACGACCTCGTCGTCGACGTCCTTCTGGGTCACCCCGACGGTGGCGATCTCGGGGTCGGTGAAGATGTTGGCCGACACGACGCGCAGGTTCAGCGGCGCAACGGCATCCCCGAGGGCGTGCGACATCGCGATGCGCCCCTGCATCGCCGCGACCGAGGCGAGCGGCAGCACGCCGGTGCAGTCACCGGCGGCGTAGACGCCGCGCACCGAGGTGCGCGACACGCGGTCGACGGCGATGTGGCCGGATGCCGTGAGCTCGACGCCGACGTCCTCGAGCCCGATGCCGCGGGTCAGGGGCACGGACCCCACCGCGAGCAGCGCGTGCGAGCCGAGTACCTCGCGGCCGTCCTCGAGTCGCACGACCACACCGTCGGCGGTGCGCTCGACGGCCGCCATCCGCGAGCGGCCGAGCACCTCCATGCCGCGCTTGGTGAAGACGTCCTCGATGACCTGGGCGGCGTCGGGGTCCTCACCGGGCAGCACCCGGTCGCGGGAGGAGACGAGCACGACCTCAGAGCCCAGCCCGAGGTAGGCCTGCGCGAGCTCGGCACCGGTGACGCCGGAGCCGACGACGACGAGCCGCTCGGGCAGGGTGTCGAGGTCGTAGATCTGCTGCCAGGTGAGGATGCGCTCGCCGTCGGGGCGGGCGGTGTCCATGACGCGCGGGCTGGCGCCGGTGGAGACCAGCACGACGTCGGCCTCGAGCTCGAGCACCCCGTCGGCCGTCTCGGCGCGCACCGTCGTGGCGGAGGTGAGCACCGCACGCCCGGCGAGCACCCGCACGCCGACCTCGGCGAGCCGGGTGGCGATGTCGTCGCTCTGGGCGGCGGCGAGGTCGAGCACCCTGGTGTTGACCTCGCGCAGGTCGGCCACGGCATCCGCGACCTCGTCGCCCTCGGCGTCCTCGAGGTGCACCCCGAGCTCGTGCGCGGTCTCGAAGTCGCTCATGTAGTCGGCGGTCGAGATGAGCGTCTTGCTGGGCACGCAGTCGGTGAGCACCGCGGCACCGCCGAGCCCGTCGCGCTCGACGACGGTGACCTCGGCGCCGAGGTGCGCGGCCACCAGGGCGGCCTCGTAGCCACCGGGCCCCCCACCGAGGATGACGACTCTGCTCGACCGCGTGCTCACGACGCCCATCCAACCACCGCGGGGCCGGCGGTCCACGCCGGCTCAGGCCCGGGTGCGTCAACCGGAGCGACCCGCCGGGTGAACGGCACGGGGTGCGGCGATGGACGGTTGCCGGAGCGGCGGTCACGTTTGAGTTGCGTCTCGCGGAACACACATTGGTGCGGTTCCATACCTTCACTTGTGTCCCTAGAGTGCGAAAGGGCCCCCGTTGCGCGGCCCCGGCTTGCGCCGCCCCGAACTCGGAGGTCCACGATGACCCTTTCCTTCACCCGGCGCGCAGGCGCCCTCGCGATGATCGGCTTCGCCGCGGCGACCGTGGTCGCCTGTGCCCCGCCCAGCGACGATGCCGCGACGCCGGCGGCATCCGGCTCGTCGGGCGCGGCCGACGCCAAGACCGCGACGTCCGCCGAGGCCTTCGGCGGGATGGCAGCCCTGGAGGCGGCCGCCACGAAGGAGGGCGCCCTCAACGTCATCGCGCTGCCCCCGAACTGGGCCAACTACGGCGAGGTCATCAAGGCCTTCCAGACGAAGTACCCGGGGATCAAGATCACCAGCGACCAGCCCGACGGCAGCAGCGCCGACGAGATCTCCACCGCCCAGCGGCTCAAGGGCCAGTCGGGCGCCCCGGACGTGTTCGACCTGGGTGCCGCCGTCACCCTGGCGAACACCGCGATGTTCGCCCCCTACCAGGTCGCCACCTGGAAGGACATCGGCGCCGACTTCAAGGAGCCGACCGGCCTGTGGGTCAACGACTACGGCGGCTACATGGGCATCGGCTACGACTCGGCGAAGGTGCCCGCACCGACCTCGGTCGCCGACCTGCTCAAGGCCGAGTACAAGGGCAAGGTGGCCCTCAACGGCAACCCGACCGAGGCCGGCGCAGCCTTCGCAGGCGTGCAGATGGCTTCGGTCGCCAACGGTGGCACCGTCGGTGACCTCACCAAGGGCGTCGACTTCTTCAGCCAGCTCAACAAGGCCGGCAACTTCCTGCCGGTCGACCCGACCCCGGCCACCATCGAGTCCGGCCAGACCCCGGTGGTCATCGACTGGGACTACCTCAACGCCGCCGAGACCGCCAAGCTGCCGACCTGGAAGGTGATGGTGCCCAAGGAGGCCGTCATCGCCGGCTACTACAACCAGGCCGTCAACGCCGATGCCCCCCACCCGGCGGCTGCGAGGCTGTGGCAGGAGTTCCTCTTCTCCGACGCGGGCCAGAACCTCTGGCTCAAGGGTGGCGCCCGGCCGATCCGCTTCGAGGCCATGAAGACCGCGGGCACGCTCGATGCCGCGGCGGCCGCCGCGCTGCCGCCGGTCGACGGCACCCCGATCGTGCCGACCCAGGCGGATGCCGAGTCCGGCAAGACCTACCTCGCCGCCAACTGGGCCAACGCCGTTGGCTGACGCCCCAGCACGGAGGGCACTCGGCAGACGTCGCCCGTCGAGTGCCCTCCTGGGCGTCGTCCCCTTCTTCGCCTATACGACGGTCTTCCTGCTGATCCCGACGCTCGTGGTCCTGGTCGGCGCGTTCCTCGGCACCGACAACGGCTTCACCCTGGCCAACGTCGACGGGCTCACCTCGCCCGCCGTGCTGCGGGCGCTGCGCAACTCGGTGGTGCTGTCGGCGGTGACCGCGTTCGCCGGAGCGGTGATCGGCGGCATCCTCGCGTATGCCGTGAGCACCGCAAAGGCGAGCAGCGTCACCAAGCGGTTCGTCACCTCGCTGTGCGGTGTGCTCGCCCAGTTCGGTGGTGTCGCACTGGCGTTCGCGTTCGTCGCGTCGTTCGGCATGACCGGTCTGATCACCGCCTGGCTCAACGGCATCGGCGTCGACACCGGCACCGGGTTCTGGCTCTACGGCTGGAACAAGGGCCTGATGCTGGTCTACCTCTACTTCCAGATCCCGCTCATGGTCATCGTCTTCCTGCCCGCCGTTGAGGGGCTGCGCCCGCAGTGGCGCGAGGCGACCGAGACGCTCGGAGGGACGACCTGGACGTTCTGGCGCCGGGTCGCGGGCCCCATCCTGCTGCCGTCGTTCGTCGGCGCGATGCTGCTGCTGTTCACCAACGCCTTTTCGGCCTATGCCACCGCCAAGGCCCTCATCTCGCAGGGGACCCCGCTGCTGCCCCTGCAGATCGCCGGCACGCTGAGCTCGGAGGTCATCCTCGGCCAGGAGAACGTCGGCAAGGCGATGGCCCTGGCGATGATCGTCGTCGTCGCGCTGGTGATGACCGCCTACGTGTTCCTCGACCGCCGCGCCAGCCGCTGGATGCAGCGATGAGTGGGCAGCGCGCCGCCTACCTGCGGCGGCAGACCGTCTTCCGCTGGGGGGCGATCGCGCTCGCGGTCACCTTCTTCCTGCTGCCGCTGCTCGGCGCACTCGAGTTCACCACCCAGGGCCCCGGCGGCACCGGCCACACCGCCGACACCTGGGCCACCCTCGTCGACGTCGGGAAGATCACGACCGACTACCCCGCGCTGCGCGAGGGCTTCCTGGCCTCGGTCGGCCTGGCGATCGTCACCCCGCTGGTCATGCTCGTCATCCTCGTGCCGACGATGACCTGGGTGCGCCTGCGGCTGCCCGGGCTGTCGCGCACCGTCGAGTTCATCTGCCTGCTGCCGCTCACCGTGCCGGCGATCGTCCTCGTCGTCGGGCTGGCGCCGGTGTACGCCTGGGTCTACTACTTCTTCGGGTCCTCGACCCTGCTGCTGTCCTTCGTCTACGTCGTGCTCGTGCTCCCCTACGCGTACCGCTCGCTGGATGCCGGGCTGCGCGCCATCGACGTGCGCACCCTGTCCGAGGCCGCCCGGTCGCTGGGCGCGTCGTGGTTCACCGTGATGCGCCGCATCGTGCTGCCCAACCTGCGCTCGTCGGTGCTGTCGGCGTCGTTCCTGTCGGTGGCCCTGGTGCTCGGCGAGTTCACCATCGCCAGCCTGTTCAGCAAGAAGAACCTCCAGGTGGCGATGTACGAGCTCGGCAAGTCCGACGCGAAGATCTCGGTGGCCGTGGGCCTGCTCGCCCTGGCCTTCGCCTTCGGGGTGCTCTTCGCGATGTCCTTCGTGGGCAGCAGCACCGCCGGCAGCTCGCCGTTCGCCCGACTCCGACGTTCCCGCGCCGACCGCAAGGATGCCGCCGCATGACCGAGACCAGCCGCGGCACCGCCGTGCGCCTCACCGACCTGCACCGTGTCTACGGCGGGGTGGCGGCCCTCGACGGGCTCACCCTGCACATCGAGCCCGGCGAGTTCGTCGCCCTGCTCGGCCCGTCGGGCTGCGGCAAGACCACCGCCCTGCGCTGCCTGGCCGGGCTCGAGGACCCCGACTCGGGCACCGTCGAGGTCGGCGGCCGCGACCTGACCTCCGTGCCGGCGAACAAGCGCGACATGGGGATGGTGTTCCAGGCATACAGCCTCTTCCCCCACATGACCGCCCGGCAGAACGTCGAGTTCGGCCTCGAGCTGCGCGGGCGCGACAAGGCGACCCGGCGAGCCCGCACCGCCGAGATGCTCGACCTCGTGGGGCTCGACGAGCACGCCGACAAGTACGCCCACCAGCTCTCCGGCGGCCAGCAGCAGCGGGTGGCACTCGCCCGCGCCCTGGCCATCGAGCCCCAGGTGCTGCTGCTCGACGAGCCCCTGTCAGCGCTCGACGCCAAGGTGCGAACCCAGCTGCGCGACGAGATCCGCCGCATCCAGCTCGAGGTCGGCACCACCACCTTGTTCGTCACCCACGACCAGGAGGAGGCGCTCGCCGTGGCCGACCGGGTCGGGGTGATGTCGGTGGGCCGGCTCGAGCAGCTCGCCGCGCCGGCCGAGCTCTACAGCGCGCCGCAGACCCCCTTCGTGGCCGACTTCGTGGGCCTGACCAACCGGGTGCGGGCCCGCGTCGAGGGCACCACGGCCTTCCTCCTGGGGGGCAGCGTGCCGTTGCTGCCGGGCTCGGCGACGGGGCCCGAGGCCCTGGTGCTGGTGCGGCCCGAGGGGGTGCACGTCGAGCACTCGGCCGACGGCACGGCATCCGTGGTCAGCGCGAGCTTCCTCGGCGGCCACGGCCGGGTCATCGTGCGCACCCCCGACGACGCCCTGGTCACCGTGCAGGTGCCCAACACCGAGGTGACCGGGTTCGCGCCGGGCGACCCGGTCAGCCTGTCCCCCCGCGGCGACGCCGCCCTCGCCGTCGCCCCCTGACGCGACCCACCGGGCGCTCGTCGCCCCACCCTGCTGCCACCCCTAACGCACTTCGTGCGACTTGCCCACGGTTTCCACGGCCCGGAGGCTGCGAAACCGTGTGCAAGTCGCACGAAGTCGAGAGTGTGCCCGGGCCCCGAGAACCTGGGGCCTGAGGCCGGGCCGTCACCGCTCAGGTCACTTGGGCATCAGCACCCCGTCGATGACGTGGATGACGCCGTTGCTCGCCGGGACGTCGACCGTCGTGACGTTCACGGTGTTGCCGGCCGCGTCGGTGAGGGTGACCTTTTCGCCGTTGACGCCGACGGTGAGCTCGCCGCCCTGCACGGTCTTCACCTTCTGGCCGTCGAGCTTGGCCACGTCGGCGGCCATCACCTTCCCGGGCACGACGTGGTAGGTCAGGATCTGCGAGAGGTCGCCCTTGGGGTCCTTCAGCAGGGTGTCGACGGTGCCGGCGGGCAGCTTCGCGAAGGCGTCGTCGGTCGGGGCGAAGACCGTGAACGGCCCGGCCCCCTTGAGGGTGTCGACCAGGCCGGCGGCGGTGAGCGCCGCGGCGAGGGTCTTGAAGTCGCCGGCCGCGACCGCGGTGTCGACGATGTCGGCGGTGGCCATCGACTCGCTCGTCGAGGGCGAGGGTGACGGCGCGGCGGAGGTGGTGGCCGGGGCCGCGCTGCTGGCGGCGGTGTCGGTGTCGTCGCTGCCGCAGGCCGCGGTGGTGATGGCGAGGGCGATGACGGCGGCCACGGGGAGGATGCGTCGCATGGCGGGAGGTCCTTTCGAAAGTACGGGGTGGTCTGACACCCCTTCTTCCGCGGCAGCCGCCCCGCTGGATGCACTTCCCTAGACAAAGTTTCGACGAGTTCTCGTTCAGGCGCGGATGCCGGGCACCTCCGCGCCCTCCGGCTCGCCTGAGCGCTCGGCGCGGCGGTCGACGGCCACGGCCAGCCGGGAGCCGGCGGCCACCAGCAGGGCGGTGACGACGAGCACCGAGGCGACGAAGGCGACGGCGCCGCGGGGCTGGGCCACGGCATACGTCGGGATCATCCGCACCGGTACCGCCATCGCCGCGACCATCGCGCCGCAGGCGCCCAGCCAGCTACCGACCATGTTGTTGCGGTGGGCCCGCAGGTTGCCGCGCTTCGCCGTGACGATGCCGAGGGTCACGGTCACCAGGGTCACCACCGAAAGGACGTGCAGCCAGCTGAACGCACCGTCGTTGATGTGCCGGATCCAGAACGACGAGATGGCGGTCCACAGGATCAGCACCACCCATACCCGACCGAGCAGCCGGTGGCGGGCGTCGCCCTTGGGCCGGCGCCACACCTGGTGGCCGCCGAGGACGACGCTGGTGAGCGCGGCGACCACGTGGGTCACGATGAGCACGGTCCAGGCGTGCACGTCAGACCTCCAGTGCAGCACGGGCGAGAGCGGGCTGCTGCAGGGCCGTCACGATGGTGCGCACGGTGCCTGCCAGCGCCGCGGGGTCGGTGCCGGCGCCCCGGACCACTCGGTCGAAGCCGTCGCCGAGCACCTCCGCGGCGGCCTGCAGCGAGGCGCCGCCGTGCCGCGTGAGGGACAGGCTGCGACGGTTGCCACGCCCGCGAGCGACGTCGACGTACCCGTCACGGGCCAGGCCGGCCACCATCCGCGACACCGCCGCCTCGCTCGTGCCGAGCCGGTCGGACAGGTCGCGCTGGGTCATGCCGTCGCCCTCGGAGACGTGCAGCAGCACCAGGAACCGCGCGTAGCTCAGCTCGCAGGCCGAACGCTGGAGCAGGGCGTCGGCCCGGCGGTCCATCAGGGCGACGAGGAGGTGCAGCTCATGGGCGAGTGACGGCATGTCAGCAAGACTTGCAGATGCAACTTGCAACGTCAAGGTGCGCGAACCCGACTCTGTGCGGATTTCCCACCAGCCCAGGGCAGGGCGCCGGGTGCAGATCCGCAATCGGTCGCGGTGACACCCGCCGTCACCCGTCATGTCCGCGACTTCGTGCGACGTGCACGCGGTTTCCGGCACCGGACACCGCGAAAACCGCAGACAAGTCGCACGAGGTCGGGGGCAGCGGCCGGTGGGGTCGGGCACCCGCGCGTGGCCCGGCATCCGGACGTCTCGCTACGCTGCCTCGCGTGACCGACACCGTTGCCGCCCACGACCTCTCCGACCCCGCGACCGACCCGTTCGCGGTCGCCGACGCCGCTGCCTCCGTCATCCGCGAGCGCACCGGGGTCGAGCGGCACGACGTGGCCCTGGTGCTCGGCTCGGGCTGGGGCCAGACCGGCGACCTGATCGGCGAGACGCTAGCCACGATCGACAACACCGAGGTCCCCGGGTTCGGCAAGGCGGCCGTCGCGGGCCACTCGGGTGTCATGCGCTCGGTGGCGATCGGTGACACCGGCCGCCGAGCCCTCGTCTACGGCACGCGCACCCACTACTACGAGGGGCGCGGCGTGCGCGCGGTCGTGCACGGCATCCGCACCGCTGCCGCCGTGGGCTGCACGACGGTCGTCATCACCAACGGCTGCGGCGGCCTGCGCCCGCAGTGGGCGCCCGGCACGCCCGTGCTGATCTCCGACCACATCAACCTCACCGCGACCTCCCCCATCGAGGGCGCGAACTTCGTCGACCTCACCGACGTCTACTCCCCCCGGCTGCGCGCGATCGCCCAGGAGATCGACCCGAGCCTCGACGAGGGCGTCTACGTGCAGTTCCGCGGACCGCACTACGAGACACCGGCCGAGGTGCGGATGGCCGGCGTCCTGGGCGGCGACCTGGTCGGCATGTCGACCTCGCTCGAGGCGATCGCCGCCCGGCAGAGCGCCCTTGAGGTGCTCGGCATCTCTCTGGTCACCAACCCGGCCGCCGGCATCTCGACGACGCCGCTCAACCACGAAGAGGTGCTCGAGGCCGGGCGCGACGCCGCCGACCGGTGCGGCCGCCTCCTCGCCGCCGTCGTCGGCCGGATCTGAGGCCCGCCATGCCGGATGCCGCCGCCGCACCGCTCGCCGACCTGCTCGCCGCCGCTCGCGCCTGGGCCGCCGACGACCCGGATGCCGTGACCCGCGCCGAGCTCGAGGGCCTCGCCGCCGCCACGGAGGCCGGTGACGCTTCTGCCGCAACGGAACTCGCCGACGCCATGTCGGGGATGCTCGAGTTCGGCACCGCCGGGCTGCGCGGGCACCTGGGGGGCGGGCCCAACCGGATGAACCGCGCGGTCGTGATCCGTACGGCGGCCGGGCTCACGGCACACCTGAAGACGCTCGACCCCGAGCCCTACGTGGTGGTCGGCTACGACGCCCGCACCAACTCCGACGTGTTCGCGCACGACACCTGCGCGGTCGTCGTCGGGATGGGCGGCCAGGCGTCCGTGCTGCCGCACCCGCTGCCGACGCCGGTGCTCGCCTACGCGATCCGCCACCTCGGCGCGGATGCCGGTGTCATGGTGACCGCGTCGCACAACCCGCCGGAGGACAACGGCTACAAGGTGTACGTCGGCGACGGCTCGCAGATCGTGCCGCCGGTCGACGCCCTGATCGCCGCCGAGATCGCCGCCGTGCCGTCGGTGGCGTCGGTGACGATGCCCGACGACGGCTGGCACACCCTCGACGACTCGGTGCTCGAGGCCTACCTCGACGACGTGCGCACCGTCGTGCTGCCCGACAGCCCGCGCGAGGTCACCGTGGTGCACACCGCCCTGCACGGGGTCGGCACCGAGACGGTGCGCCGGGCCTTCCTCGCCGCCGGGTACGCGGCGCCGATCCCGGTGGCGTCGCAGGCCGAGCCCGACCCGATGTTCCCCACGGTGTCCTTCCCCAACCCGGAGGAGCCGGGGGCGATGGATGCCGCGCTGGAGCTGGCCGAGCAGACCAACCCCGACGTCGTCATCGCCAACGACCCGGATGCCGACCGCTGCGCCGTGGCGGTGCCCGGCCCCGGCGGGTGGCGGATGCTGCGCGGCGACGAGGTGGGCGCGCTGCTCGGCTCGCACGTGCTGTCCAGGGGCGCGGCCGGTGGGGTGCTGCCCGACTCGGCCGACTGCGTGTTCGCCAACTCGATCGTGTCGTCCCGGCTGCTCGCCGCGATGTGCCGAGCCGCCGGGGTGCGGCACGAGGAGACCCTGACCGGGTTCAAGTGGATCGGGCGGGTGCCCGGGCTGCGCTACGGCTACGAGGAGGCACTGGGCTACTGCGTCGACCCGGAGAAGGTGCGCGACAAGGACGGCGTGTCGGCCGCACTGATGGTGGCCGAGCTGGTCGCGACGCTGAAGACGCAGGGTCGCTCCCTGGTCGACCGGCTCGACGACCTCGCGCGCGAGCACGGGGTCTACGCCACCGACTCGTTCTCGGTGCGGGTGGAGGACCTGTCGCTGATCGGCCGGATCATGGAGCGGCTGCGCTCCGCGCCACTGACCTCGGTGGCCGGGGTCGACGTGGTGCGGGCCGACGACCTCGCGGAGGGCGACGGCGGGCTGCCGCCCACCGAGGGCCTGCGCTACTTCCTCGCCGACGACTCGCGCGTCATAGTCCGCCCTTCCGGTACCGAGCCCAAGCTCAAGGTCTACCTCGAGGTCATCGAGCCGGTGACCGGTGACGACCTCCGCGGCGCGCGCGAGCGGGCGGCGACCCGGCTGGCCGGCATCCGCACCGACCTGGAGGCCGCCACCGCCCCCTGACCAAGGGCAGCCGGGCACCCGCTCTGGGACAACTTCGACCAATAGGTCAATGTCGTCCCACCCGGCCGCGGGGCAAACTTGACCTATTGGTCGATCTTGTCCCAGCCGGATCGGGGGGCGGGTCGATGCGGAAGACCGGATGCCGGTCGGCCACCGCCGCGAACACCACGAGCGGCGCCCCCACGGGCACCGCCACGTGCGGACGACCGCCGGGCACCTTCTCGACGTAGCGCGCGAGGATCGGCGCCCGCTCGTCGACGGGCACCTCGACGAGGCGCACCCGCCCCCAGCCCCGGCCGCGCAGCACGACCTCGCCCTCGGCAGCGCGCACGTTGCGGGTCCAGGCGCACTCGCCGAGCATCGACACGGCATACCAGCGCCCGTCGACGTCGGCGAGGCCCAGCGGGAAGGAGCGCAGCTCGCCGGACCGGCGGCCGCGCACCTCGAGGGTCGCCCAGCGACGGGGTCCGAGGCCACGGGCGATGAGCCACGACCAGGCGTGGGACCAACGCCGGGCCGTGGAGTTCCCGCGGCCGCCGACGTACATCGCGCGCAGCCGCCGGGTCTCGCGGTCGCTCCACCAGCCCACGGATCGAGCCTTGCACTGGCGTAGTGCGCCGGCGGAGACCTGTGACCGATCGAGCACGGCGGTTGCATCACGGCCTGGACGCCCATGGTGTCGGTGGGTCGTCCTAGCGTGGACGGATGGAACGCACCTACCCGCACGGAGTGACCTGCTGGATCGACAGCGAGCAGCCCGACGTCGAGGCTGCCCAGGAGTTCTACGGGGGCCTGCTCGGCTGGCAGTTCGCCGTCGCCACGCCGCCCGACGCGCCCTCCCGCTACGTCATCGCGACCCTCGACGGCCAGGATGTCGCCGCGCTCGCGGAGGCGCCGGGCGTCGACGCCGGCGCGGCCGGCTGGAACACCTACATCGCGGTGGATGACGCCGACACCGCGGTCGAGCGCGCAGTGGCGCTGGGCGCCACGGTGGTGGCACCGCCCGCGGATGCCGGCCCGGGTGGCCGCGGCGCGACGCTGCTCGACCCCGCGGGCTGCGAGATCCGGCTGTGGCAGGCCCGGCGCCGCAAGGGCGCCCAGCTCGTCAACACCCCGGGGGCCTGGAACTTCAGCAACCTGCGCGCGGCCGACCCGGTTGCCGCCCAGCGCTTCTACGGCGACCTGTTCGGCTGGCGGTTCACCGACCAGGGGTGGGCCACGGCGATCAGCGTGCCCGGCTACGGCGACCACCTCGAGGACACGGTCGACCCCGGCATCCGCACCCGCCAGGCGGCGGCGCCCGAGGGGTTCGCCGACGTCATCGGCTCGATCATGCCGGCCGGCGACCAAGCGCCCGGGTGGTTCGTCGTGGTCACCGTGGCCGACCGCGACGCCGCGGCCACCCGGGCCGAGTCGCTCGGCGGCACCGTGGTCAGCACCCGCGAGACCGGGTGGACGCGCGAGGCCGTGGTCCGCGACCCCCAGGGCGCGGTGTTCACGGCCAGCCAGTTCACCCCGCCCGACGACTGGGGGTGAGGCCGGCCGGCATCCAACGACGTTCCCGCAGGTCGGGAGGACGCCGGCGTCGCACTCGGCGGACGGTGACAGCACGGCCTTGCTGGGGTCGTGCAGGTGCGCCACCTCGGGCGGTGCCCAGCGCGCACGGGCGCCCGTAGACTCGCCCGGTGAGCACCGCCACCGTCGTCGACCCCACCGAGCGCGCCCGAGAGCTGCTCGGCGTGTCCCGCCTGACGAACCGGGCCCTCACCAGCTGGCTGCACGGCCTGCCCGGTGTCGACCAGGTCGGCTGCGAGGCCCGGGCCGCGGCCCTGGGCACCCGCTCGATCAAGACCACGAGCAAGGCGTGGGCCATCGACACCGCCATCTCGATGATCGACCTCACCACGCTCGAGGGCGCCGACACCCCCGGCAAGGTGCGCGGCCTGGCGGCGAAGGCGCTGGTGCCCGACCCCACCGACATGACCACCCCGCGGCCCGCCGCGGTCTGCGTCTACGGCGACATGGTCGCCACGGCCAAGGAGTCCCTGGGCAGCAGCGGGGTCAAGGTCGCGGCCGTCGCCACCGCCTTCCCGAGCGGCCGCGCGAGCCTGCCGGTCAAGCTCGCCGACGTCGCGGATGCCGTGAACGCCGGCGCCGACGAGATCGACATGGTCATCGACCGCGGCGCCTTCCTCGCCGGCGACTACCTGACCGTGTTCTCGCAGATCGCCGACGTGAAGGCGGCCTGCGGGAGCGCCCGGCTCAAGGTGATCATGGAGACCGGTGAGCTGGTCACCTACGACAACGTGCGCCGCGCCTCGTGGCTGTCGATGCTCGGCGGCGGCGACTTCATCAAGACCTCCACGGGCAAGATCTCCCCCGCCGCGACCCTGCCCGTCACTCTCGTCATGCTCGAGGCCGTGCGCGACTGGCGCGAGACCACCGGCGAGCAGGTCGGCGTGAAGCCCGCGGGCGGCATCCGCACCAGCAAGGACGCGATCAAGTTCCTCGTGAGCGTCAACGAGGTCGCGGGCGAGGAGTGGCTCGACAAGCACTGGTTCCGCTTCGGCGCCTCGAGCCTGCTCAACGACCTGATCCTGCAGCGCCAGCGGATGCGCACCGGCGCCTACTCCGGCGGCGACTACGTGGCCGACGACTCCCCCAGCCTCTACTGACCTGCACGCCTGACCGACCGCGACCGAGCCCCACGGATCGAGGAACGAGAACCATGTCCACCTTCGAGTACGCCCCGGCACCCGAGAGCCGGGCCGTCGTCGACATCGCGAGCAGCTACGGCCTCTACATCGGCGGGAAGTTCGTCGAGGCCATCGGCGGCGCCCCGTTCAAGACGGTCAACCCCGCCACCGAGGAGGTGCTCGCCGAGGTGTCCGAGGCCAGCGCCGACGACGTGGATGCCGCGGTGCGCGCCGCGCGCACCGCCTACACCCGGGTGTGGTCGCGGATGAGCGGGGCCGACCGCGGGAAGTACCTGTTCCGCATCGCACGGGTCCTGCAGGAGCGGGCCCGCGAGTTCGCCGTGCTCGAGACGCTCGACAACGGCAAGCCGATCAAGGAGGCCCGCGACGTCGACCTCCCGCTGGCGGCGGCACACTTCTTCTACCACGCGGGCTGGGCCGACAAGCTCGACCACGCCTCGCTCGGCCCCAACCCGCGCCCCCTCGGCGTCGTCGGCCAGATCGTGCCGTGGAACTTCCCGCTGTTGATGCTCGCCTGGAAGGTCGCCCCGGCCCTGGCCTGTGGCAACACGGTGGTGCTCAAGCCTGCCGAGACCACCCCGCTCACCGCGCTGCTCTTCGCCTCGGTGTGCGAGCAGGCCGAGCTGCCCCCCGGCGTCGTGAACATCGTCACCGGCGCCGGCGCCACGGGGCAGGCCATCGTCGATCACCCCGGCATCGACAAGCTCGCGTTCACCGGCTCGACCGCCGTCGGCAAGATGATCGCCCGCTCGATCGCCGGCACCCGCAAGAAGGCCACCCTCGAGCTGGGCGGCAAGGCGGCGAACATCATCTTCGACGACGCCCCGATCGACCAGGCCGTCGAGGGCATCGTCAACGGCATCTTCTTCAACCAGGGCCACGTCTGCTGCGCCGGCAGCCGGATCCTGGTGCAGGAGAGCATCGCCGACGAGCTCGACGCCCGGCTCAAGCGGCGCCTCGCCACCCTGCGCGTCGGCGACCCGATGGACAAGAACACCGACGTCGGCGCCATCAACTCGCGCAAGCAGCTCGACCGCATCGAGGAGATGGTGGCAGTCGGTGAGGCCGAGGGCGCGCAGCGCTGGGACTCCGGCTGCGAGCTGCCGACCAACGGATTCTGGTTCCGCCCAACGGTTTTCAGCGGGGTGAGCCAGACGCACCGCATCGCCCAGGAGGAGATCTTCGGGCCGGTCGTGTCGGTGCTCACCTTCCGCACCCCGGCCGAGGCGGTGGCCAAGGCCAACAACACCCCCTACGGCCTGTCGGCCGGCGTCTGGACCGAGAAGGGCAGCCGCATCCTGTGGATGGCCGACCAGCTGCGCGCCGGCGTCGTCTGGGCCAACACCTTCAACAAGTTCGACCCGACCTCGCCGTTCGGCGGCTACAAGGAGTCGGGCTACGGCCGCGAGGGCGGCCGCCACGGGCTCGAGGCCTACGTCACGACGGGAGCCGACAAGTGAGCGCGCGGGTCGACGTCCGCAAGACGTACAAGCTCTACATCGGCGGGAAGTTCCCCCGCAGTGAGAGCGGCCGCTCCTACGAGGTGTATGCCGTGCCGTCGGCCGCCGCTGCTCGCCGCGGATCCGCCTCTCGCGCACAGCGATTCCTCGCCAACGCAGCGCTGGGCTCGCGCAAGGACGCGCGGGATGCCGTCGTTGCGGCGCGCAAGGCTCAGCCGGGCTGGGCGGGGGCCACGGCATACAACCGTGGCCAGGTGCTCTACCGGGTGGCCGAGGTCATGGAGTCCCGTCGTGGGCAGCTCGTGCAGGACGTCCGTGACAGCGAGGGCCTGACCCCGGCGCGCGCGGAGGCCGTGGTGTCCGGGGCGATCGACCGCTGGGTCTGGTACGCCGGGTGGTCCGACAAGTTCACCCAGGTGCTCGGCGGCCTCAACCCCGTCGCCGGCCCCTACTTCGACATCTCCGCCCCCGAGGCCACCGGCGTCGTAGCCGTGCTCGCGCCCCAGCGGTCGAGCCTGCTCGGGCTGGTGTCGGTCATCGCGCCGGTCATCGTCTCGGGCAACACCGCCGTGGTGCTCACCAGCGAGAACCGCCCGCTGCCCGCTATCACGCTGGCCGAGTGCCTCGCCACCTCCGACGTGCCCGGCGGCGTGGTGAACATCGTCACCGGCCGCACCGCCGAGATGGCGCCCTGGCTGGCCAGTCACCGCGACGTCAACGCCATCGACCTCACCGGCGCCGCGGGTGCAGACGGGGTCGACTGGGGAGCCCTCGAGGAGGCGTCGGCCGAGAACCTCAAGCGGGTGCTGCGCCCCGGTGGCACCGGAGCCGAGGCGGTCGAGCCCGATTTCTCCGCGACGCCCGACCTGTCCCGGCTCACGGCCTTCCTCGAGACCAAGACCGTCTGGCACCCCAAGGGCCGCTGACCCAACCCCGGGGCCCCCCACCGCGACTTCTTGCGGATCTCCCACCCGCGGGTGGCTCCGCCCCCCGACTTCTTGCGGATCCCCCACCCCCACCACCCCTGGCTGACCCCGGCTTCGTGCGGTTTACCCACGGTTCTCACCGGTGCGAGCGTGCGAGAACCGTGTGCAAACCGCACGAAGTGGGGAGCGGCAGGGGGGAGATATCCGCAATGAGTCGGTTGTGGGGCGGTCAGGGGGGCGGCGCCCCGGGCCGTAGACTTGCCACCCGTGACGGACGAGGCGACGGAACCCCGCGACACGGCATCCGACGCCCGCCGCACCGCCGTGGAGTCGGACGCGTCGCCCCTCGGCTCGGATGCCGGCACGCGCCGGCGGGTCGTGGTGCTGGCCGGGCCCAGCGGGTCAGGGAAGTCGCGCCTCGCGTCGCGGCTGCACGCCACCCACGGCTGGCCGATCTTCCGCCTCGACGACTTCTACCGCGACCTGGACGACCCCTCGATGCCGCGCAGCGAGGGCTTGGGCATCATCGACTGGGACCATCCCGACAGCTGGGATGCCGACCGCGCGGTCGCCTCGCTGTGCGAGCTGGTCGACACCGGCCGCACCGACACCCCGGTCTACGACATCTCGACCAGCCGGGCGGTGGGGCACCACGAGGTCGCCGCCGCCCCCGGCGACCTGGTCATCGCCGAGGGCATCTTCGCCGCCGAGGTCGTCGACCGGCTGCGCGAGTGCGGCGTGCTGCACAGCGCGTGGTGCGTGCACCACCGCCCCGGCGTCACCTTCGTGCGCCGCTTGGCCCGCGACCTCAAGGAGCGCCGCAAGCCCCCGGTGACCCTGGTCCGGCGCGGGCTCGCCCTGATGCACGCCGAGCCCGAGATCGTGCGCCGCCAGACGGCCCTCGGTGCCCATCCGGCCCGCGCCAAGGACGTCGAACGCGACCTCGTCACGGCGGCCGAGCCCGTCGGTTAGGGTCGTGCCGTGGTCGATCGAGGGATGCGTAATGAGTGAGGGACCGTGGGTCGCGCCCGGGTCCGCGCCGCCCCCGGAGCAGGTCCCGCCGCCGCCCCCGACCCCGCCCGGTCCGGATGCCGCACCACCCCCCGGCTACCCCGCACCGCCCCAGGGCTACGCAGCTCCCGCGCCCGGGTATGCCCCGCCGCCCCCGGGCTACGCCGCTCCCGCGCCCGGGTATGCCCGCCGCCCCCGGATGCCGCCCCGCCCGGCTACGCCGCGCCGACCCCGGGTTACGCCGCAGCCCCTCCGGGCTACCCGCTCCCCCAGGCAAGCTTCGGCCCCCCTCCCCCCGGTGGGCCGCGCGTCGCCGGGCTGGAGTTCCGCCCGGGCATCATCCCCCTGCGACCGCTGACCCTCGGTGACCTCTACGGCGCGGTGACCAAGGCGATCCGCGGCAACGTCGCCGCGACCATCGGCCTGGCCGTGCTCACCTCGCTGATCTGCCTGGTGCCGACCACCGCGCTGGGGGCCTGGATCGCGAGCAAAGACACCCTGTCGGCGAACGCGGTCGACTCGGTCGACAACGGCACGTTCGGCCTCTACGGCATCGTCGGCAACTACCTGCCGGCCATCGGCTCGTTCTTCGCCACCATCGCGCTCACCGGCTTCCTCGCCTACGTCATCGGCCAGGCCGTGCTCGGTCGCAAGGTGGGCATCGGCGAGACCTGGGACGGCACGAAGCGACGGCTACCGGCCCTCCTCGGCGCCGTCGCGCTCACCTTCCTCGGCTCCCTGCTCATCATCCTGGTGCTGTTCGGCCCACCGGTCGCGTGGCTGCTGGCGGCCGGTGACGCGCAGCCGGCGCCCATCGCGCTGCTGGTGCTGGCGGTCCTCGTCACCATCCCGCTCTACCTGTTCCTGTGGACCCGGCTCGGCTTCGTCACCGCCGTCATCGTGCTCGAGGAGCGCGGGGTCTTCTCGGCGTTCGCCCGGTCGTGGCGGCTCACGTCGGGGATGCCGTTCTGGCGCATCCTCGGCATACGGCTCCTCACCAGCCTGATCGTCGGTGTGGCGGCCTACATCATCACGCTCCCCCTGACCATCGCCGGATTCGCCCTGGTGTTCTCGCTGGGAGACGAGAGCGCCCTGTTCATGTGGCAGGCGATCCTCGGTGGGGTCGCCACCCTGATCAGCGGGGCGATCACCACCCCGTTCTCGGCCGGGGTCGACGCGCTCCTGGCCATCGACCAGCGCATCCGCCGCGAGGGCCTCGACGTCCAGCTGATCCACGCGTCCCAGCAGGGCGGACCGGCCCCGTGGCCCAGCGCCGCCGGGGCCCGCTGAACGGTGCGACTCGACCCACCCCTGGACCCCACGTCGCCGCAGGCACGGCAGTGGCTCGAGGACGAGCTGCGCAAGGGAATCTACTCCGAGCAGAAGGGGCTGCTCGAGCGTATCCAGGAGTGGCTGCTCAACCTGCTCTCGGGCCCGGGTGGCGGCTTCCCCGCGTGGACGGTCTGGATCGCCATCGCCGTCATCGCGGCGGTGGTTGCCCTCGTGCTGCTGCGCTCGCTGCGCGCCGAGCGCCGGATGACGGGCCCGCGCCGGGACGGGGTGCTCGACGGCCCGGTGCGCAGCGCAGCCGAGCACCGGGCCGCAGCCACCCGGGCGCTCGATGGCGGCGACGCCGACACCGCGCTGCTCGAGGCCTACCGCGCGATCGCCCGGTCGGCGATCGAGCGCACCCTGCTCGACGACCTCCCCGGCCGCACCCCCCACGAGGTGGCCGTCGAGCTGGGGCCGGCGTTCCCGGCATCCGCCGCAGCCCTGGCCACCGCGGCCGACGCGTTCGACGCCGTGCGCTACGGCCGCCGCGCCGCCCGGCCCGAGTCGGCCCGAGACGTCATCGCCCTCGACTCCACGCTGGCCGCGACCCGCCCGGTCCTGCCCGACCCGACCACCACCGCAGGTGCGCGATGAGCGCCACCACCGCAAACGCGCCGGCCACCCCCGCGGGCACCCCGGGTTGGGACCGGAAGCGCGTGCGGCGCACAGCGGCCTTCGCCGGGGTGGTCGTCGTCGGCCTGCTCCTGCTGGGCCTGCTCGGCCTGACCGCGCAACGCCCCACGACCGCTCTCGACCCGGAGGGCACCGGCCCCGACGGGGCCCGTGCGCTGGCCGAGGTGCTGCGCCAGCAGGGCGTCGACATCGAGGTGGTCCGCTCGATCGACGCGCTCGAGCAGGCCCAGCCGGATGCCGACACCACGGTGTTCGTCGGCAACCCCACCGAGCTCGGCCCGGGCGCGGCAGCCCGGCTCGCCGACGCGGCGCGGCTCTCCGGTCGGCTCGTGCTGGCAGGCGTCGACACCGAGCAGCTCAGGCAGCTGGGGCTGCCCGTCCACGCGTTCGGCGGTGGCGGCATCGACCTGGTGGCCAGGTGCGTCGACTCCGAGGTGGCCCGGGCGAGCGACGTGGTCTCGGTGTGGGACAGCCGATACCTGCTCACCGGCCCGTCCGAGGGGGTCAAGCAGTGTTTCGTGGTGCCGTCGCCCGACGGACCCCCCGACCGGCCCGACCCCGACGCCGCGCACGGCTCAGCCCTGATCGAGCTCGACAACACTGCGGCACACCCCGACACGGTGATCACCGGGCTCGGATCGGCCTGGGCGAACGCGGTCATCACCGACGACAGCCACGCCGGCACGGCCGTGCGGGCCCTCGGCGCGACGCCCCGGCTGGTCTGGTACCAGCCCGGCACCAGCGACCTCCTGGCCCCTGGCCCCGGCGAGGTCGACGCAGCGGGCAGCCCATCGGTCTGGCCCCCGTGGACCACGCCGGCCATCGTCCTGCTCCTTGCCGCCGTCGTGCTCCTGGCGCTCTCGCGAGGCCGCCGGCTCGGCCGTCTCGTGCGCGAGCCGCTGCCCGTCGTGGTGCGCGCGATCGAGACCACCGAGAGCAGGGGCCGCCTCTACCGCCGGGCCCGTGACCGGTCGCGTGCCGCCGCCGTGCTGCGCGCCGGTGCCGCCGACCGACTCTCCCAGCGCCTCGCCGTGGGCCGCGGTGCCGCGCCGGATGCCGTGGTGCACGCGGCGTCGCGGGCCACCGGGCTCGCACCGGTGGAGGTGGCTGACATCCTGTTCGGGCCCGCACCGCCCGACGACGCCGCCCTGATCCACCTGGCCCAGCAGCTCACCGACCTCGAGGAGAGAGTCCGACACCCATGACCGAGCACCCCACCGGTCCGCCGGCCCCGAACCCCGTTCCTCCCGCCCCGAATCCCGTTCCGCCGCAGCCGGATGCCGGAAGCCCACCTCCCCCGGCGGGCGCGCCGACCGCGGGCGGCGCGTTCACGGCATCCGAACCGTCCGCCGACGCACGACGCGCGCGCTCGGCCCTGCTGGCCGTCCGCGCCGAGGTGGCCAAGGCCGTCGTCGGCCAGGACGCCGCTGTCGCCGGCCTGCTCGTCGCCCTGCTCTGCCGCGGCCACATCCTGCTCGAGGGCGTGCCCGGCGTGGCCAAGACGCTGCTCGTGCGCGCCCTCGCTGCGGCCCTCGACGTCGAGACCAAGCGGGTGCAGTTCACCCCCGACCTGATGCCCGGTGACCTCACCGGATCGCTGGTCTTCGACGCCCGCTCGAGCGACTTCACCTTCCGCCCCGGGCCGGTCTTCACCAACCTGATGCTCGCCGACGAGATCAACCGCACGCCCCCGAAGACCCAGTCGGCCCTGCTCGAGGCCATGGAGGAGCGCCAGGTCAGCGTCGACGGCCAGCCGCACCCGCTGCCCTCGCCGTTCATGGTCGCCGCCACCCAGAACCCCGTCGAGTACGAAGGCACCTACCCGCTGCCCGAGGCCCAGCTCGACCGGTTCCTGCTCAAGGTGGTGCTGCCGCTGCCGCAGCGCGCCGACGAGGTGCAGGTGCTGCGCCGGCACGCGAGCGGGTTCGACCCGCGCGACCTGGCCGCGGCCGGCATCCGGCCCGTCGCGACCGTCGCCGACCTCGACGCCGGGGTCGCCGCGGTGCGCGAGGTGGCGATCTCCGACGAGGTGGCGACCTACATCGTCGACATCGCCCGGGCCACCCGGGTGTCGCCCTCGCTCGCCCTGGGTGTCTCGCCGCGCGGCGCCACCGCCCTGATGGCGACCAGCCGGGCCTGGGCCTGGCTCGCGGGCCGCACCTTCGTCACCCCCGACGACGTCAAGGCGCTGGCGCACGCGACGCTGGCCCACCGGCTCTCGCTGCGTCCCGAGGCCGAGCTCGAGGGCGTCGGCGTCGGCGCGGTGCTCGAGAGCGCGCTCGGCTCGGTGCCCGTCCCCCGCTGATGGCGATCACCCGGCGCGCCGTCGTGCTGGCCCTGCTCGGGCTGGCACCGGTCGCCGTCTGGCCGCACGGGTCGACCGTGCTCTGGTGGCTCCTCCTCGTGGTCGCGCTGGTGGCCCTCGACGTACTGCTCGCCAGCCAGCCGCGCGCGCTGAGCATCGTGCGCAGCGATCCCACCCAGGTGCGGCTCGGTGAGTCCACGACGAGCAGCCTGTTGGTCACCAACACCTCGGGCCGCGGGGTACGGGGCGTGCTCCGCGACGCGTGGCCGCCGTCGGCGGGAGCGGTGGATGCCGTGCACGAGCTCGCGGTGCCGCCGCACGAGCGAGTGCGGCTCACCACCCATCTCGTGCCCACGCGCCGTGGCGACCGGGTGGCCGACCGGGTCACCGTCCGCCTGCTCGGGCCGCTGCACCTGGCCGCCCGGCAGCGGTCGCTCCCCGTGCCCGGGTCCATCCGGGCGCTGCACCCGTTCCCCTCCCGCAAGCACCTGCCCAGCCGGCTCGCGGTGCTGCGTCAGCTCGACGGGCGTGCCGCGGTGCGCATCCGCGGCCAGGGCACCGAGTTCGACAGCCTGCGCGAGTACGTCGAGGGCGACGACGTGCGCTCCATCGACTGGCGCGCCACCGCCCGGCGCCAGCACCTCGTCGTGCGCACCTGGCAGCCCGAGCAGCACCGCCGGGTGGTCATCGTGCTCGACACCTCGCGCACCAGCGCCGGCCGGATCGGTGACGCACCGCGGTTGGATGCCGCGATGGACGCCGCGCTGCTCCTCACCGCGCTCGCCGGTCACGCCCGCGACCGGGTGCAGGTGATCGCCGGCGACCGGGTGGTGCACGCGCGGATCTCGGGTACCGACCGGGCCCGCTTGCTGCACGACACGATCTCGAACCTCGCACCCGTCGAGCCGCGGCTGGTCGAGGCCGACTGGTCGGCGCTGGCCACCGAGGTCGTGCGGCTCGGCACGCACCGGGCTCTCGTCGTGCTGCTCACCTCGCTGGAGTCCTCCGCCATCGAGGAGGGGCTGCTGCCCGTGCTTCCCGCGCTGGCCACCCACCACCGGGTCGTCGTCGCCTCGGTCAGCGACCCGGCGCTGGCCGCGATGCGGGCCACTCGGACCACCACCGGCGAGGTCTACGACGCGGCCGCCGCGGAGCGCACGCTCGCGCTGAGGAGGCGCACGGCATCCGCGCTGGAGCAGCTCGGCGTCGACGTCATCGACGCCGCGCCCGACGATCTGCCGGTGCGCCTGGCCGACCACTACCTCATGCTCAAGCGCCAGGGCCTGCTCTGAGGCCCGGGGTCAAGATCGGCCAATAGGTCAAAGTTGCCCCACCCCACCTCCGTCCGCCCCGAGTCAAGATCGACCAATAGGTCAAAGTTGCCCCACCCCACCTCCGTCCGCCCCGGGCCCCGGGTCAAGATCGACCAATAGGTCGATCTCGGTACATCCTTGTTCTCTACGTAGGGGCTAGGTAGAGTACGACGATGGCGCGGCCCCCGAGGATGACCATGGCGACGCAGCTCGTGCTGCGCTCGCTGCTGGCCGACCCGGCCGACGAGCTCTACGGCTCCGAGATCGGCGAGGCGGCCGGTCTGATGAGCGGCACCGTGCACCCGATCCTGGCCCGGCTCGAGGCGGCCGGCTGGGTCGACTCCCGGTGGGAGGACGTCGACCCGCGAGCGGCCGGCCGCCCCGCCCGGCGCTACTACCGCCTCACCGGCCAGGGCGCCCAGCAGGCCCGGGCCGCCCTCGCCAAGGCGCGACGGCCACAACCGGGCCGCCTCGCCCCTCGCCCGGAGCCGGGTCTGCCATGACCGGCCCCGGCGCCTCCCACGACGTGATCACCACGGCGCGTGTCCTGGTCGGCGCCGCCACGGTCACGTTGCCCTCCGGGGCGGTGCGCGAGCGCTACCGCCGCGAGCACCTCGGGGAGCTCAGCGCGCTCCCCTCCACAGACCAGGTGCACTACGCCGTCGGCGCGCTCATCACCTCGTGGGCGCTGCGACGGGCCGTGTCGAAGGAGACGGACATGACCACCACCTCGGTCAAGGCCGGCAAGCCGTTGCTCTGCCGGCTCAACCTGCACCACCGCTACCGCAAGCAGTACAACCCCGCCGGCGAGGTCTATCGGCGGTGCACGAAATGCGGCAAGGACGACCCGGGCGACCCGCCGCGCGGCACGCCAAAGCACCCCATGCCCTACTTCTGAGGCACCCTGGCCCGATGCCGTTCAGGCGGTGGGATGCCGGTCAGGCGGCGGTCGCGGGGGCGACGTCTCCGGCATCCCGGGCCATGACGTCACCCGTGGCGCCGTCGCGCACCGCGGCGCGCCCGACGACGAAGACGTAGGCGAGGAAGAGCGACTCGACGGCGATGCCGATGCCGATGCGCGCCCAGGTCGGCAGCCCCGACGGGGTGACGAAGCCCTCGATGGAGCCGCTGACGAACAGCACCGCGATCAGCCCGAGCGCCACCGCGATGGCGGTGCGTCCCTCCTTGGCGAAGGACTCGACCCGGCTCATCGCGCCGGGTTCGATCCACGACCAGAACAGGCGCAGCCCGACGCCGCCGGCCACGAACACGGCGGTCAGCTCGAGCAGCCCGTGCGGCAGGATCAGGCCGAAGAACAGCGCCCCCCGGTCGTGGCTCAGCATCAGCGCAGCGGCGATGCCCACGTTGACCACGTTGGTGCCGATCAGCAGCAGCACCGGCAGGCCGAGCACTCCCAGGGCGATGCACAGCGCCGCCACCTGGGCGTTGTTGACCCACACCAGGGTGCCGAACTCACCGTGCGGGAACTCGGAGTAGTAGTTCTCGAAGTCGGTGCCGACGTAGGCCTGGATCTCGGCCGGCGTCATCTGGCTGGTCCACACCTCGGGGTGGCCGAGCGACCACCAGGCGACGAGGGCGGCCAGGGCAACGCTGACCAGGGCGGTGGTCCCCCACCACCAGCGGGTGCGGTAGAGCGCCGCCGGGAAGGTGCGGGTGAAGAAGTGCAGGAAGTCGGTCCAGGTCGACGTGCGGGCACCGGCCGATGCGCCTCGGGCGCGGGCCAGCAGGGCCGACAGGTAGGTGACCACCGACGGGTCAGGGCTGGCCGAGCGCACCACCGACAGGTGGGTAGAGACCCGCTGGTAGAGGTCGAGCAGCTCGTCGGCCTCGGCCCCCGTGAGGCGCCGCCGGGAGGTCAGGTCCTCGAGCCGCTGCCACTGGGCCCGGTGGGCCATGAGGTACGCGTCGAGGTCCACCCGGGCAGCCTAACCGCCGATGGCCGGGCGCCCACGCGGGTTAGCATCACCGGGTGAGCGACCTCGGGGGCTACCGCAGCTACGCCACCGACGACCTCGTCACCGGCGAGGGGGTCGCGGTCGAGGTGCCCGTCGCGAGCGTGGCGGCCCGGATGGCGAGCGGCGCCATCGACGTCTTCCTCATGCTGGTGGTGCTCGTCGCGGGGATGTTCGTGTTCGGTGCGGTGACGGCCGCGACGTCCGAGGCGGTGCAGGGCATCGCGGCCATCCTGCTCACCAGCCTGGTGCTGATCGGGATGCCGGCCACGATCGAGACGCTCAGCCGCGGCCGGTCGGTGGGGATGCTCGCCCTCGGCCTGCGGGTCGTGCGCGACGACGGCGGCCCGGCCACGGCCCGGCACGCCCTGGTGCGAGCGCTGGTCGGCTACGTCGAGATCTGGCTGTTCTTCTGCATCCCGGCCCTCCTGACAGCGCTCATCCACCCGCGCGCGAAGCGTCTCGGCGACATGGCGGCGGGGACGGTCGTCGTCACCCAGCGCGCCCGGCTGAACCTCACCCCACCGCCGGGGATGCCGCTCGCGCTCGCCCAGTGGGCGCGCTCGGCCGACGTGGCGACGCTTCCCTCGGGGCTGACCGTCGCGGTGCGCCAGTTCCTGGCCCGTGCGCCGGGGCTCACGCCGGCGTCCCGGCAGACCCTGGGCCTGGAGCTGCTGCACTCGACACTCCCCTACGTCAGCCCTCCGCCCCCCGGGCGCTACCACCCGGAGGTCGTGCTGGCCGCGGTCGTCGCCGAGCGCCGGCACCGCGACCTCGAGCGGTTGTGGCGCGAGGAGCAGCTGCGCGCCCGCGTCATCCCGGCCGACCCGTTCAGCACCCCCCGCTGACCCGGAGTTCCCTGACTTCGTGCGACTTACACACGGTTCTCGCAGCCATGGGGCGGTAAGAACCGTGTGTAGATCGCACGAAGTCGCAAGCTCCTCGGGCTAGTGGGCGGCGCCGAGGGCGGCGTAGCCGGGCTTGACGACCGACTCGATGATCTCGAGCCGCTCGTCGAACGGCAGGAACGCCGACTTCATCGCGTTGATCGTCGCCCACCGCAGGTCGTCGAGGGTCCAGTCGGCCTCGTCGACGAGCAGCTGCATCTCGCGGCTCATCGACGTGCCGCTCATCAGCCGGTTGTCGGTGTTGACCGTGACCCGGAAGCGCAGCTCCTTGAGCATCGTGATCGGGTGCGCCGCAACGGAGTCCGCGGCGCCGGTCTGGATGTTCGAGCTGGGGCACATCTCCAGCGGGATGCGGCAGTCGCGCACGTAGCGTGCCAGACCACCGAGCACGGGGATGCCGTCGTCACCGGTCGTGATGTCGTCGACGATGCGCACGCCGTGCCCGAGCCGGTCGGCGCCGCACCACTGGATCGCCTCCCAGATGCTCGGCAGGCCGAACGCCTCGCCGGCGTGGATGGTGAAGTGGGCGTTCTCGCGGCGCAGGTACTCGAACGCGTCGAGGTGACGGGTGGGAGGGAACCCGGCCTCGGCACCGGCGATGTCGAACCCGCCGACGCCGCGCTCGCGGTAGGCCACGGCGAGCTCGGCGATCTCGCGGCTGCGCGCGGCGTGCCGCATCGCCGTGAGCAGTGTGCGCATCCGGATGGGCGTGCCGGCGGCGGCCGCCTCCTCCTCACCCTCGCGGAAACCGGCAAGCACCGCCTCGACGACCTCGGGCAGCGACAGCCCACCCTCGATGTGCAGCTCTGGGGCGAAGCGCGACTCGGCATAGACCACCCCGTCGGCGGCGAGGTCGAGCGCGCACTCGCGAGCCACCCGGGTCAGCTGCTCGGCGGTCTGCATCACGGCCACCGTGTGCGAGAACGTCTCGAGGTAGCGCACCAACGAGCCCGAGTCGGCGGAGTCACGGAACCATCGACCCAGCTCCACGGCATCCGTCGTGGGCAGGTCGGCGTACCCGGAGGCCTCGGCCAGCTCGACGACCGTGGCGGGTCGCAGCCCGCCGTCGAGGTGGTCGTGCAGCAGCGCCTTGGGGGCTCGGGCGACGATCGTGGGGGGCAGGTCTGCGGTGGGCTCGGGCACGATCAACACCCTAGTAGCGGCGCGGACGCGCCCGCTCGCGCGTCGAGGGTCAGGCGATCCGGTCGATGACGATCGGCGTGCGCTCGACCGTCGTGCCCTCCGGGGCGATGGTGATCGCGCCCTGCAGCGCACCCTGGGCGCGGTCGAAGCGGTCCGGCTCGTCGGTGTGCAGGGTCAGCAACAGGTCGCCCTCGCGCACGGGGTCCCCCGGTTTGGCGTGCAACTCGATGCCGGCCCCGGCCTGCACCGGGTCCTCCTTGCGCGCGCGGCCCGCACCGAGGCGCCACGCGGCCACGCCCACGGCATACGCGTCGAGCTCGGTGAGCACACCCGACGTCCCGGCCCGAACCTCGTGCCGCTCCGTGGCCACCGGCAGCGGCGCGTCGGGGTCGCCGCCCTGCGCCGAGATCATCCGACGCCAGGCGTCCATCGCGCGACCGTCGGCGAGCGCAGCGGCGACGTCCTGGCCACCGCGCCCGGCGGCATCCAGCATCTCCTCGGCGAGCCGCACGGTGAGCTCGACGACGTCGGCCGGCCCACCACCGGCGAGGACCTCGACCGACTCGCGCACCTCGAGGGCGTTGCCCGCGGTCAGGCCGAGGGGCGTCGACATGTCGGTGAGCAGCGCGACGGTGTTGACGCCGGCATCGGTGCCGAGGTCGACCATCGTGCGGGCCAGCTCGGTGGCGTTCTCGCGGGTCTTCATGAAGGCGCCGCTGCCGACCTTGACGTCGAGCACCAGCGCACCGGTGCCTTCGGCGATCTTCTTGCTCATGATCGAGCTGGCGATGAGCGGGATCGCCTCGACGGTGCCGGTGACGTCGCGCAGTGCGTAGAGCTTCTTGTCGGCGGGTGCCAAGCCCGAGCCCGCGGCGCAGATGACGGCCCCGACGTCCTCGAGCTGCTGCATCATCGCCTCGTTCGACAGCGACGCCTGCCAGCCCGCCACCGACTCGAGCTTGTCGAGGGTGCCGCCGGTGTGGCCCAGCCCGCGGCCGGAGAGCTGGGGCACCGCCACGCCGAAGACGGCCACGAGTGGCGCCAGCGGGAGGGTGATCTTGTCGCCCACGCCACCGGTCGAGTGCTTGTCGGCGGTCGGGCGCGACAACCCGGAGAAGTCCATCCGCTCGCCGCTCGCGATCATCGCCGCGGTCCAGGTTGCGATCTCGCGGCGGGTCATCCCGTTGAGCAGCACGGCCATCGCCAGCGCGCTCATCTGCTCCTCGGCGACGCCGCCGCGCGTGTAGGCGTCGATGACCCAGCGGATCTGCTCGTCGGTGAGCTCGTGGCGGTCGCGCTTGGCGATGATGACGTCGACGGCGTCGAAGGATTCGCTCATCGGAGCATTCTGTCAGTGCGGCCGCGTGGTCCGGTCTCACGAGATGGCACCAGGCCGGGGCAACTTCGACCAATAGGTCGATGTTGCTCCAAAGGGGGCTGGGACAACATCGACCTGTTGGTCGAAGTTGACACGCACAACGGGTCAGTCGACGGGGGCGACGGCGTCGAGCACGTCACGGCCGAAGGCCTGCGGCAGCACCTCGCGCATCGTCAGCACGCCCTCGGGCGTCTGCAGCAGGGTCTGCGCAGTTCCGTTCTCCCACAACAGTTGTCGGCACCGGCCGCACGGCATCAGGCTGTTGCCGTTCTGGTCGACGCAGCACACCGCGACGAGTCGGCCGCCACCCGTGGCGTGCAGCTGCGACACCATGCCGCACTCGGCGCACAGGGTCACACCGTAGGCCGCGTTCTCGACGTTGCACCCCGACACGATGCGCCCGTCGTCGACCAGCCCGGCCACGCCCACGCGGAAGTGGCTGTAGGGGGCGTAGGCGAGCGTCGTCATCCGCACAGCCTCGGCGCGCAAGGCGTCCCAGTCGACAACGAGGTCGGATGCCGTCACGTCGCCTCCAGCTCGGTGGACGGGTGTTCGGCGGATGCCCGGCGACGCAGCACCGCCACCGACGAGAGCAGCCGGGCCCCGAAGGTGATGGCGTCCTCGTCGACGACCAGGTCACCCTGGTGCAGGTCGTAGGTGGGCCCACCGTGGCTGCGGGTGCCGAGCCGGGCCATCGCCCCGTCGGTGTGCGACAGGTACCAGGAGAAGTCCTCGCCGCCGAGCGACTGCGAGGTCGGCACCGGGTGCATGGCCCCGGCGAGCGACGCCAGCCGGAACGCCTCGATGCCCGCCGTCGTGTTGACCACCGGCGGCACCCCCTTGACCCGCTCGACCTTGGCCTGCACGCCGTAGGGCTGCACCACCGCGTGCACGATCTCCTCGAGCAGCGGCCCGACCGAGAGCCACGCCTGGGCGTCGAGCATCCGCAAGGTGCCCTGGCACTCGCCGGTCGACGGGATGACGTTGCTCGCGCGGCCCGCGCTGATGGTGCCCCACACCAGGGCCGCCCCGGCCCGGGGGTCGAGGCGGCGGGAGAGCGCGGCCGGCACGTCGGTGACCACCTTCGCGAGGGCGTAGGTGAGGTCCTCCGTCAGCTGGGGGCGGGAGGTGTGCCCGCCGCGCCCGTGCAGCGAGACGGTGACGTGGTCGCAGGCGGCGGTCAGCGGGCCCTCGCGCAGCCCGACCTGGCCCACGTCGAGGCTCGGGTCGCAGTGCACGGCGAACACGGCATCCACGCCGTCGAGCGCTCCCGCGGTGATGGCGTCGTGCGCGCCGCCGGGGATGACCTCCTCGGCGGCCTGGAAGATGCCGCGCACGGCCAGACCGCGCTGCAGCAGCGCCGGCTCGCACTCCTTGAGGGCGAGCAGCGCGCCGAGCAGGGCGACGACGTGCACGTCGTGGCCGCAGGCGTGGCAGACGCCCGCGGTGCGCGAGGCGTAGTCGAGGCCGGTGCGCTCGCGCACGGGCAGGGCGTCCATGTCGGCACGCAGCGCGACCCGGTGCTCGGCGTCGGGCGCGCCGATGTCGGCGAGCAGGCCGGTGCCGGGCAGCAGGCGCACCCCGACGCCCGCGGCGTCGAGGCGGCGGGCCACGGTCTGGGTCGTGCGCACCTCTTCGCGGGACAGCTCGGGATGGGCATGGAAGTCCCGCCGGATGTCGATGAGCTCGGCTGCGAGTGAGGAGATGCGCTCGCCGAGTGCGGCGAGAAGGGCATCGTCGTTCATCAGGCAACCAACACTACCCGGCCGCGACGGCTCTCCGGGCCGCCCACAGCCGTCCTACAGCCACGACTTCGTGCGACTTCCCTGCGGTTTCCGGCTGGAGGTGGCGGCAGAACCGCACCCACGTCGCACGAGGTCCAGAGCACGGGCGGATGCCGTCGGGCCACGTCGGATGCCGTGCCCGGCCGCCGCGCGGGCAGCTGGGGTCAGCCGCGGTCGGCCTTGTACTCCTCCCAGCGCTCGGTGATACCGGCCATCTCGCCCAGGACGAACTCGAGGAACTCGATCGACAGCCCCATCCGCGCGCCGGCCCGGGTGTCCTGCCCCACGGCGCTGCGGGCCACGGCCAGGGCGGCCAGGATCGGCGCATAGATCTGGTCGTACTGCATGAGCATGTCGTGCCAGGCGTCGTCCATCACCACGTAGACGTCGCGCCGGGAGCCACGCTCGCGTTCCCGGCGGATCATCCGCAGCTGGGTGAGGTATCGCACCGCTCCCGAGACACCGGCCGGGCTGACCTCGAGCAGGGTCGACAGCTCGGCCGAGGTGAGCCGGCCGTCCGGCGTGGCGAGCAGCGCGGCGAAGACCCGCGCCGGCAATCGGGCCAGCCCCGCATGAGCCAGGGCGCCGCCGAGGTGCTCGACCGCCTCGTGCAGCCCGGGGTCGCTGAGGTCGGTGGGGCCGGTCGAGGGCCCGCCCCGTGGCGCGGCCGAGGCGCGGTCCCGGGCGTCCGGCGAGGCGGCGGTGAACGGCGGCATATCGAAAATTTACACCATTCACAGACTTCTGAAGCGGGTGTAGCGTGGACGACATGACTGACGTGATCTCCGTCTCCGGGCTGCACAAGGCGTTCGGCCACACCGTCGCCCTCGACGGCCTCTCCCTCACCGTGCGCGAGGGAGAGGTGCACGGCTTCCTCGGGCCCAACGGCTCGGGCAAGTCCACCACCATCCGCATCCTCCTCGGTCTGCTGCGCGCCGACCGCGGCTTCGCCCGCGTGCTCGACCGCGACCCCTGGCACGACGCCACCGACCTGCACCGCCAGCTCGCCTACGTGCCCGGCGACGTCGTGCTCTGGCCCAGCCTGAGCGGGGGCGAGGTCATCGACCTGCTCGGGCGGCTGCGCGGCGGCATCGACCAGGAGCGCCGCACGCGTCTCGTCGAGCGCTTCGAGCTCGACGAGACCAAGAAGGGCAAGGCCTACTCCAAGGGCAACCGCCAGAAGGTCGCTCTCGTCGCGGCGCTGGCCAGCGACGTGCCCCTGCTCGTGCTCGACGAGCCGACGGCCGGGCTCGACCCGCTCATGGAGGAGGTCTTCCAGAGCGAGCTCACCGCTCTGAAGGACGAGGGGCGCACCGTGCTCCTTTCGAGCCACATCCTCAGCGAGGTCGAGCGGGCCTGCGACCGGGTGAGCATCGTGCGCGCCGGCCGCATCGTCGACAGCGGCAGCCTGGCCGAGCTGCGCCACCTCACCCGCACCCGGGTGCACGCGGTGCTCACCACCGCCCCGACCCTCGAGGAGGTGCAGTCGTGGCGCGGCCTGCACGACGTGGTGGTCGACCACGCCGACGTGCGCTGCTCGGTCGACGCCGAGCACCTCGGCGAGCTCGTCGCCACGCTGGGCAGCCGGGGCGTCGAGAGCCTCACCTGCCAGCCGCCCACCCTCGAGGAGCTCTTCCTCGCCCGCTACCAGACCACGCCGGATGCCGGTGACGCGCCCGCCGCTCCCGGCTCGCCCGACGCTCCCGGCGCGCAACGCCCGACGCAGGAGCAGCCGGTATGACCACCGCCACCGCTCCCGCGCCACCCATCGCCCCCTCGATCTCGCTGGGCACCCGACTGGCCGGCTTCTCGCACCTGTTGCGCCTGGCCTGGCGGCGCGACCGCATCCTCATCCCGAGCAGCGTGCTCGGCCTGGTGGTGCTGGCCGTGGGGTCCGCACAGGCGACGCTGGCCCTCTACCCCACCGACGAGTCGGCCTCCGCAGGGCTGGCCGGCGTGCTGAGCAACCCGTCGGTCATCGCCCTCTACGGCCCGGTCGCCTCAAACACCGCCGACGCGCTCGCGGTGTTCAAGACGGTGATGATGGGCGCCTTCCTCACCGCCGTCCTCGGGTTCGTCGTCGTGCGCCGCCACACCCGCACCGAGGAGGACGAGGGTCGCCTCGAGCTGCTCGGCTCCGGGGTGGTCGGCCGGTGGTCGGCCCTCGCGGCTGCGGTCACCCTCGGCACCATCGCGGTCGTCGCCGCGGGCGTGTTGTCCGGGCTCGGTCTGGCGGCACTGGGCATGGACCCGCTGGGCAGCGCCGCCTTCGCCGTCTCCTGGCTGACGGCGGGGCTGGCCATGGTCGGCGTCTCGGCGGTCGCGGTGCAGCTCGCCTCCACGACCCGCGGCGCCGCCGGGCTCGGGTTCGGGTTCCTGGGCGCGATGTTCGCGCTACGGGCGCTCGCCGACTCCGCTGACACCGGCACCTTCGTGCACGGCCTGGGCTGGCTCTCGCCACTCGGCTGGGCCGGCCGGGTCGAGGCCTACGGCGCCAACCGCACCTGGCTGCTGCTGCCGGGGGTGCTCACGCTTGCGGTCGGCGTCGCCGTGGCCGTGTACCTGCTCGACCGCCGCGACCTCGGCGCCGGGCTGCTCCCCGCCCGCAACGGCCCGGCCCGGGGCGGATGGATGCTCAGCAACCCCTTCACGCTGGTCACCCGGCTCGCCCGCGGCACCATCATCGGCTGGTCGGTCGGCATGGTGCTGGGCGGCCTGGTCGTCGGCTCGCTGATCGGATCCGTCTCCGACATCGTCAACGACCCCGGCATCAAGGACCTGCTCGAGAAGCTCGGCGGCAGCACCAGCACCGTCGAGAACGTCTACCTCGCCACCGAGATCCACTTCGTGGCGGTGGCCGTCGCCGCGGCCGGTATCGCGCTGGTGCTGCGCCTGGTCGGTTCCGAGAGGTCGGGCCTGGGCGAGGTGGTGCTGTCCACCCCGACGAGCCGGCTGCGCTGGTTCGGCGCCCACATCGTGCTGCCGGTGGTGCTGACCGCCCTGCTGATGGCGCTGCTCGGCGTGGTCGTGGGGCTGGTCGGGCCCACCACCAGCGCGACCGCACCGACGGTCGGCGCCTCGGTGGGGGCGACGATGGCCGCCCTGCCGGCCATCTGGGTGATGACCGGGGTGGCGGCGTTCCTCGTCGGTGCGCTCCCGCGGTTCGCGCCGTTCGCCTGGGGGGTGCTGCTCGTGACGTTCATGCTCACCGAGATCGGCCCGCTCACGAAGCTGCCCTCGTGGCTGGTCAACGTCTCGCCGTTCAGCCACCTGTCGCCGCTGCCCGGCGGCCAGTTCGAGGCCGTCTCGGCCGGAATCCTGACCGTCGTGGCTCTCCTGCTGATGGGCCTCGGCTACTGGGCCTACCACCACCGCGACGTCGTCTGACCCCGGCCCACCTCCCGGAGCACCCCACCGCCCATGGGCCCTGCACCTGGGGCGGAAGCGGTGGTGGCCTGGGGTGTCGCGACCGCAACCGTCGACGCCCAACCCCGTGCCTCAGGCGGCGTGGCCCGCGGTAGCTGTGTCCATGGCGGCGTGCCAGGCTGCGTCGATGCCGTCGGGGTGGGCCTGCTGAGCGCGTCGTGCGGCGTCTTCGGTGTGTTCGGCGGCGAGGGTGAGGTCGTGGATGGCCAGGCGCCGGTCGGCCTCAGTGTCTGCGGTGACTGCGGCGACCAGCTCGAGCAGACGATCCTTGGTCAGGGGTGGCGGGTCGTGTTCGGCGCGTTGCCGCGCCAGCCATTCCAGCTGACGGTCATACGATCCCGGGCTCAGGTCCCAGACCACGTACCGGCCCCGCTCATCGGGTCGGTTCCGGACTTGCGCCCACAACCGGTGGGTGTGGATGAAGGTGTGGTGCTCCTCGCAGACCAGCGCCGCGTTCTCGAGCTCGGAGAGGCCGCCATCGGCCCAGTGCAGCACGTGATGCGCGCGCGTCCAGGCGGCAGGTTTGCAGCACCCGGGGAAGGTGCAGGTGCGGTCACGGCGCATCAACCGGCGCCGCTGCGCCCGGGTGAACAACCGCACCAGCCGGCCCTGGTCCAGCTCTTCCCCGGCGGTGCCGAGCACGTACGGCACCAGTGCCGCGTCACACGCCACCCGGCGCAGCACCTCCGGCGAGAGCAGCACCCCCGTCGCGGTCGATCCGAGCACCTCACCGGCCCCGGTCATTTCCTGCAGGTCACTCAAGGCCACGCTGACGTGCAGCACCGCCCCGCCCAGCCCCGGACCCTCAGGCCCCGCGTCGTCCAGGGCCCGCCCGCTCATGGTGCGGCACACCTCGGTAAGCGCCTCCACACGGCGCTGCCCGGCCGGGCGAAGGTCGCGCGCCCCCGTCTCCTCGTTCGGGGCCGGCTTGGCCATCGGCCCGATCACCGCTTCGAGGACGGCGGCTTGTTCCGGGGTCATCACCAGCTGGTACTCGGTGACGTCACCGGACTCCACCAACGGCTGCGACAACCGCGCCACCGACGCCAGCCGGGCCTGCAGGTCGTCGAACTCGCCGTCCACCCCGTACTCGGCCAGCATGGCCGGGCGCAGCTTGCGCATCTGGTTCGGGCCCCACACCATCCCCAGGTCCAGCAACGCCCGGGTCACGGTCGGCACCGCCTCCGGTGCCAGACGCGGCTCCAACCGGGCGACCTCGCCCAACGCGGTCAACGCCAGCGACGGCGAGACGGTGCCGTCCTTCACCCCGGCCCACACCATCCCCAACGGCGAGTCGGGGTCCGGCTCCGCCGCGGCATCCGGTGCCAGCGACCCACCCGCCCGACCCGCGTTCGCGACCTGAACGGCGAGCCTGGCCACCGGGCCGGCGCCGCCCTGCCGCAGCGAGGGCGCGTGGTCCCGCACCCATGCGTGCGCGTTCACCCCCGCCTGCGACACCACCCCCCGCCGCACTGCCTCGGTGGCGACCACCGCCCGCGCCGCCCCACCTTGGGCCGCCACCGCGTCGAGCTCACCCATCAGCTCACCCAGCTCGTCATCGCCGGCCTGATGCACCACCAACGCCAGGTCGGCCAGAGCCTCCCGGGCAGCCCGCACCACCATGCGCCGCTCCCGGAGGCTCGAACTGTTGGTGACCATGATTCATCATAATCGAACATACGTTCGCAGCGCAAGCCATCTCGCAAAATACGCGCAAACCGATCGGCAGACCGACCAGACTCGCAGAGCCCTCGACACATTGAGCCTTTTCCCACCCAGGGGGGCCCGAAAGGCTTACTCCAGGTGGAAATTCGCAAGAAGTCGGGAAGGGCCGGGCCGGGTCAGGTGAGGTCGGTGCGGCCTTCGGCCTTGAGCGCGTCGACGACGAGCTTGACGTCCTGGGCCCGCGCCCGGGTGGTCACGAGCAGGGCGTCAGGGGTGTCGACCACCACGACGTCGTCGAGGCCGACGATCGCGACGCGCCGCCCAGCACCGGGCACCACCACTCCCCCGCCGTCGATGACCGTCACGTCACCCGGCTCGCCGAGGATGCGCAGCTCCCCCGCACCCTCACCGACACCCACATCGGATGCCGGGAGCAGCGTCGCGAGGCTCGCGAAGTCGCCGACGTCGTCCCACGCAAACGGGGCGGGCACGACGACGACGCGACCGGCATCCGCCGCGGGCTCGGCCACCGCGTGGTCGATGGCGATCTTGGTCAGCCCGGCCCACGACGACTCCAACAGCAACGGGTCAGCCGCAATGGCGCGCAGCCCCGCGGCCAACTCGGGGTGCCACCGCGCCAGCAGGTCCAACAAAGTGGCGGCGCGCGCCACGAACATCCCTGCGTTCCAACGAAACTCACCGGACGAAACGTACGCAGCGGCGCGCACGGCATCCGGCTTCTCGACGAACTCGACGGCCCGCAGCGCGGTCGCCGCGCCGGGCAGCGCAGCACCGGTGCGGATGTAGCCGAACCCCGTCGCCGGCCACGTCGGCTCGACCCCGATCGTCACCAGGTGCCCCTCGCGCGCCACCGACGCCGCCTCGCGGATGACCACCTCGAAGGCGGCCTGGTCGGGGATGACGTGGTCGGCCGCGAACGAGCCGATCACGGCATCGGGGTCACGGCGCTCGACGACGGCGGCGGCCAGCCCGATCGCGGCCATCGAGTCGCGCGGCGACGGCTCGGCGAGCACCTGGTCCGCGCTCAGCCCGGGCAGCTGAGAACGCACCGCCTCGGCGTGCGCGGCGCCGGTGACGACGACCACCCGGTCGGCAGTCAGCGGCGAGAGCCGGTCGACCGTGGCCTGCAGCAGCGAGCGCCCGCTGCCGGTGAGGTCGAGGAGGAACTTGGGGTGGCGGGCGCGGCTCAGGGGCCACAGCCGGGTGCCGGCACCCCCGGCGGGAACGACAGCCCAGAAGCCGGGGATGCTGCTCACGGTCACCCTCCCAGGGCGAAGCTGTCGATGACGCGCCAGACGCCGTCGTGGTCGTGGTGGTAGAGCTCGACCGACGCGACGTGGAAGGCGCAGCGGAAGTCGGCCAGCGAGTCGAACGCGAGGTCGAGCGCCGGCTCGTCGAGGTGATGGGCCACCGTGACGTGCGGGTGGTAGGGAAAGTCGAGGCTGCGGCTGACCGGCCCCGAGCGCACCGCCCGCTCCAGCGCCTCACAGCTGGGGATACCTCGCGAGACCTGCACGAACACCACCGGCGAGACCGGGCGGAACGTCCCCGTCCCAGAGAGCACCATGTCGAACGGCTCGGCGGCCGCCGTGACCGACAGCAGGTGCTCGAGGAAGCCGTCCATGACGTCGGGCCGGATCGCCGTGGGCGGCAGCAGGGTGACGTGCGGCGGGATGGCCCCGGCCATGGGGTCGCCGAAGTCCTCCCGGGCCTGCTGGAGGGTGGTCGACCAGGGCTCGGGGATGGTGACGGCGACGCCGTGATGCGGCATGGGCAGGGACCCTACTCCGCCGCCGGGAGCAGCCCAACGGCCTCGCGGACCCGGGTCATCGTCGCCTCGGCGATGACCGCGGCCCGCTCGGCCCCGCGGGCCAGGATGCGGTCGAGCTCGGCCGGGTCGGCGAGCAGCTCGGCCATCCGCTCACGGAACGGCGTCACGGCATCCACCACCACCTCGGCAACGGCCTTCTTGAGGTCGCCGTAGCCGCGGCCGGCGAACTCCGCCTCGACGGCGGCGACCGGCGTGCCCGACAGCACCGAGTGGATGACCAGCAGGTTCGACACCCCCGGCTTGGCCTGCGGGTCGTAGCGCACCTCGGACTCGGTGTCGGTGACGGCGGAGCGGATCTTCTTGGCGATGCGCCCCGGCTCGTCGCTGAGCAGCACCAGGCCCTTCTCCGTCGACGTCGACCCGCTCATCTTCGAGGTGGGGTCCTGCAGGTCCATGATCTTGGCCGACTCCTTGAGGATGTACGGCTCGGGCACCGTGAGCACCGGCCCGAAGCGGGTGTTGAGCCGCTCGGCGAGGTCACGGGTGATCTCGAGGTGCTGGCGCTGGTCCTCGCCCACCGGCACGAACGCCGCGTCGTACATCAGGATGTCGGCCGCCATCAGCACCGGGTAGGTGAACAGCCCGACGTTGGCGTTCTGCCCCTTCGCCACCTTGTCCTTGTACTGCGTCATCCGGTTCATCTCGCCGACGGCCGTCTGGCAGGCGAGCACCCAGGCCAGCTCGGGGTGCGGCCCGACGTGGCTCTGCAGGAAGACCGCGGAGGTCTCGGGGTCCACGCCGCCGGCGATGAACTGCGCCGCGGTGACCCGGGTGCGGCGCCGCAGCACCTCGGGTTCGGTCGGCACGGTGAGGGCGTGCAGGTCGGCGACGAAGTAGTAGGCGTCGAAGTCGCGCTGCAGCCCGACCCAGTTCACGAGCGCGCCGAGGAAGTTGCCGAGGTGGAGGGAGTCGCTCGTCGGTTGCATCCCGGAGAGGATGCGCGGGCGTGCGGAAGCGGGCGCAACAGGGGTGGGCATGGGCTCATTGTGTCAGGGGCGCCGCACCTAGACTGCGCGGCATGGCCAGCGTCGCTGAGAGCTCCCGTCGAGTCGCCGACACCCACCGGGAGGTGTTCGGCGCAGACCCGGCGGGGGCCTGGTCGGCGCCCGGGCGGGTCAACCTGATCGGCGAGCACACCGACTACAACGACGGCCTCGTGCTGCCCATTGCGCTCCCCCACCGCACGGATGCCGCGTGCTCACCGCGCGATGACGACCTCCTTCGCGTGTGGTCGGTGCAGACCGACGAGCTGGTGGAGGTGTCACTGGGTGAGGTCGGGCCGGAGGTTCCCGGAGGCTGGGCGGCGTACGTGGCCGGGGTGCTGTGGGCGCTGCGCGAGGCGGGGCACTCGGTGCGTGGGCTGGACGTCACCGTCGACAGCCGGGTGCCGGTCGGGGCCGGGCTGTCGAGCTCGGCGGCCTTGGAGTGCTCGGTCGGGGCGGCCGCGAGCGACCTGTTCGGGCTTGGTCTGCTGAGTGACGACGCCGGTCGGGCGCGGCTGGCAGCGGCGTGCATGCGCGCCGAGAACGACATCGCGGGGGCGCCCACCGGGGGCATGGACCAGTCGGCGGCTCTGCTCTGCCGTGAGGACCACGCGCTGCTGCTCGACTGCCGTAGCGGCGAGACCGAGCACGTGCCCTTCGACCTTGCGGGGGCGGACCAAGCCTCCGGACACGTTCTGCTGGTCACCGACACGAAGGCCGAGCACAGCCTCAACGACGGTCAGTACGGCCAGCGCCGGTCGTCGTGCGAGCAGGCGGCGGCCGAGCTCGGCGTCGACTCGCTGCGTGACGTCGACCCGGCCGGCCTGGACGACGCGCTCTCTCGCCTGTCCGACGACGTGCTGCGGCGCCGGGCGCGCCACGTGGTCACCGAGATCGCCCGAGTCCGGGATGCCGTCGAGGCGCTGCGCGCCAACGACCTGACCGAGGTGGGGCGGCTGTTCGACGCCTCGCACGCCTCGCTGCGCGACGACTACGAGGTGAGCTGCGACGAGCTCGACGTGTCGGTCGAGGCGGCCCGGTCGGCCGGTGCCCTCGGCGCGCGGATGACGGGTGGCGGCTTCGGTGGGTCGAGCATCGCCCTGGTGCCGGCGGATGCCGTCGAGGCCGCCACCCGCGGCATCGCCGAGGCCTTCGCCGAACGCGGCTGGCACGAGCCGGTGTCGTTTGCCGTCACGGCAGGGCCGGCGGCCCACCGCAACCCCTGACCGGGCATCCTTCTGTCGCCTCAGAGGTCGAAGACGACACTGACCGGGGGGCGGTCGCTCCAGCGCTGGTCGTACGACGCGGCCCGTCCCACCTCGGCGCTCACCGCCCGCGCGGCCAGCTTCGCCGAAGGCAGCTGGTAGTCGATCCGCCACGAGACGGCATTGCCCATCGGACTCGCGACGCGCGGCCAAGCCCACGCACCAGCGCAACCGCCAGTCCGGTAGAATTTGTCTTGACGTCAAGATAACGGCCACCACCAAGGAGCAACGACGCACCCATGGCAACGATCATCTACACGCTCACCGACGAGGCCCCGATGCTGGCCACGTACTCCTTCCTCCCGGTGGTGCAGGCCTTCGCCTCCTCCGCCGGAGTCGACGTCGAGACCCGTGACATCTCCCTGGCCGGCCGCATTCTCGCCCTCTTCCCCGAGCACCTCACCAAGGAGCAGCGGATCAGCGACGACCTCGCCGAGCTGGGCGCCTTGGCCACAAAGCCCGAGGCCAACATCATCAAGCTGCCCAACGTCTCCGCCTCGATGCCGCAGCTCAAGGCGGCCATCAAGGAGCTGCAGAGCCAGGGCTTCGCCCTCCCCGACTACCCGGATGACCCGCAGACCGACGAGGAGCGCGAGATCGCCTCCCGCTACGACAAGGTCAAGGGCAGCGCGGTCAACCCGGTGCTGCGCGAAGGCAACTCCGACCGGCGTGCCCCCTCCGCGGTCAAGAACTACGCCCGCAACCACCCCCACTCGATGGGCAAGTGGAGCACCGACAGCAAGACCAACGTCGCCACCATGGGCGTCGACGACTTCCGCGACAACGAGCAGTCGGTCGTGCTGAGTGCCGACGACACCCTCACCATCCGCCACGTGGCCACGGACGGCACCGTCACCCCGCTGCGCAGCGCCCTGCCGGTGCTGGAGGGCGAGGTCGTCGACGCCACCGTGCTGCGCGTCGCTGCACTCGACGCCTTCCTCAAGAACCAGATCGCCCGCGCCAAGGCCGACGACGTGCTCTTCTCCGTGCACCTCAAGGCCACGATGATGAAGGTCAGCGACCCGATCATCTTCGGCCACGTCGTCAAGGCCTTCCTCCCCGAGGTCTTCGAGACCTACGGCGCCGACCTCGCCGCTGCCGGGCTGTCCCCCAACAACGGGCTCGGCGGCATCCTCGACGGCCTGGGCGCCCTGCCCAATGGGGACGAGATCAAGGCCGCCATCACCAAGGGCCTCGCCGACGGACCGCGCCTGGCGATGGTCAACTCCGACAAGGGCATCACCAACCTGCACGTGCCCAGCGACGTCATCGTCGACGCCTCCATGCCGGCCATGATCCGCACCTCCGGCCACATGTGGGGCCCCGACGGTGAGGAGCACGACACCCTGGCCGTCATCCCCGACAGCTCGTACGCCGGTGTCTACCAGGCCGTCATCGACGACTGCCGCGCCCACGGCGCCTTCGACCCGACCACGATGGGCTCGGTGCCGAACGTCGGCCTGATGGCCCAGAAGGCCGAGGAGTACGGCAGCCACGACAAGACCTTCGAGATCGCCTCTGCCGGCAAGGTCGAGGTCGTCGACGCCGCCGGCGAGGTGCTCATGAGCCACGACGTCGAGGCAGGAGACATCTGGCGCGCCTGCCAGACCAAGGACGCACCCATCCGCGACTGGGTCAAGCTCGCCGTCACCCGCGCCAAGGCCTCCGGCACCCCCGCGGTCTTCTGGCTCGACGACAGCCGCGCCCACGACCGCAACCTCATCGCCAAGGTCGAGACCTACCTGCAGGACCACGACACCGCGGGCCTGGACCTGCGCATCCTCAACCCGGTCGACGCCGCCACCTTCTCGGTGGAGCGGATCCGCCGCGGCGAGGACACCATCTCGGTGACCGGCAACGTGCTGCGTGACTACAACACCGACCTCTTCCCGATCCTCGAGCTCGGCACCAGCGCCAAGATGCTCTCGGTCGTGCCGCTGATGAACGGCGGCGGCCTGTTCGAGACCGGCGCCGGCGGCTCGGCGCCCAAGCACGTGCAGCAGCTGGTGCAGCAGGACTACCTGCGCTGGGACAGCCTGGGCGAGTTCCTCGCGCTGGCCGAGAGCTTCCGCCACGAGGCCACCAATGGCAACGCCCGCGCCGGCGTCCTCGGCGAGGCCCTCGACCGCGCCACCGAGCGCCTGCTCAACGAGAACAAGGGCCCGGCCCGCCGGGTCGGCGAGATCGACAACCGCGGCAGCCACTTCTGGCTGGCCCGCTACTGGGCGCAGGAGCTCGCCGAGCAGACCGACGACGCCGAGCTGGCCGCCATCATGGCGCCGGTGGCCCGCGAGCTGACCGAGCGCTCCATCGAGATCGACGCCGAACTCATCGCCGTGCAGGGCAAGCCGGTCGACATCGGCGGCTACTACCGCCCCGACGCCGAGAAGACCACCGCCGTGATGCGCCCCTCGAAGGCCTTCAACGACATCCTCGCCACCCTGGGTTGACCAAGGCGATAGGACAGCGAGAGCGGATGCCGTGACACGGCATCCGCTCTCGTCGCATCAGTGGTGGTGCTCGTCCGCGTCGGCCTCCGCCTTGGTCAGGTGCACCGTGCCGGGCTCGTGCTCGGCCGGCCCGTAGATCGAGTAGATCCGCAGCGGCTCGTCGCCGGTGTTGATGACGTTGTGCCACCACCCCGCGGGGATCAGCACGACGTCGTCGTCACCGACCTCGCGCCGGAAGCTCGGCTCCTCGTCGCGGGTCTCCCCCATCACGACTCGCCCGGCCCCCTCCTCGATGCGCAGGAACTGGTCGCGGTCGTGGTGCACCTCGAGGCCGATCTCCTCCTCGGGCTGCAGGCACATGATGGTGAGCTGCAGGTGCCGCCCGGTCCACAACGTCGTGCGGAACGTGCTGTTGCCGAGCGTCGCCGCCTCGATGTCGGTGACGTACGGGTCGGGTCCGTTGTCTGCCATGCGGTCTCCTGCTCCTGGGGCCTGTCCAAGGTTTCAGCACCAACCTTTCCAGATGGCGGCGCGTCCCGAGCGCGCGTCCGCGCCCAGGAGCACAATGGCGCGCATGAAAACCCCCACCATGGTGCAGCGCCTCGGCGCTGAGTTCCTCGGCACGTTCTGGCTTGTCTTCGGAGGCTGTGGCTCCGCCATCTACGCGTCGAAGTTCCTCGTCCCCGGCGTCATCGCCGGCAGCAGCGGCGTGCAGCTGGGCATCGGCTTCCTCGGGGTCGCGTTTGCCTTCGGCCTCACCGTCATGACGATGGCCTACGCCGTCGGCCACATCTCGGGCGCGCACTTCAACCCCGCCGTCACCATCGGTGTCGCGGTCGCGCGGCGCTTCGAGTGGAAGGACGTTCCGGCCTACCTCATCACCCAGGTCATCGCGGGCTTCGTCGCCGGCCTGGCCCTGTGGGGCATCGCCAACGGCCAGCCCGGCTTCGACGCGACCGGCAACATGGCAGCGAACGGCTACGCCGAGCACTCCCCCGGCAAGTACGGCCTGCTGGCCGTGTTCATCGCCGAGGTGCTGCTGACCGCGATCTTCGTCTACGTCATCCTCGGCGCCACCGACACCCGCGCCCCCGTGGGCTTCGCGCCCATCGCGATCGGCTTGGCGCTCACCCTCATCCACCTCATCTCCATCCCGATCTCCAACACCTCGGTCAACCCGGCCCGCTCCACCGGCGTCGCGTTCTTCAACGGCAACGGCGCAGTCGGCCAGCTGTGGGTGTTCTGGCTGGCGCCCATCCTGGGCGCCCTGATCGCGGGCTCCACCTTCCACCTGATCACCGGTGTCGACCGTCGCGACCGCGACATCTCCGGTGAGGTGGATCCCGTCGACCTCGCCGATGGCCTCGACCCGGACGCATCCCGCGGCGTCTGACCTTCGTCACCGCCGGACCCCGCTCACCGCTGGTGGGCGGGGTCCTCGGCATCCGGGGTCGTGGTGGCGCGCTCCGCGGCGTAGTGCCGGAAGATCAGGTAGGCCGACACCGCGCACAGCACGTGCCAGATGCCGTGCTGCTGCAGCAGCGTGTTCGGGTGGCACCACGGGTGGCCGCGCATGCCGGTGTTCCAGATCGCGAAGGCCACGACCAGGGCACCGACGGAGGCCACCCCGAACCACAGGTCCTGCCGGGGCGCCGGCGGCCGGCGACGGAACAGCGCCACCTCCAGGCCCAGCGCCACGACGAGCTCGACGCCGAATGCCGCGTTGCCCGCGTGCCCCAGCACGGGCACGCTGCCGCCGCGCAGGTGCACGGCCATCCCGGCGACCACGGCCAGCACGAACACCACCGCGAGGAAAGCGGGCCCGCGCCCCACGAACCGCATCAGCCCGTAGGCCAGGGCGAAGCCCGACACCAGGTACATGCTCAGCAGGTCGAGGTGCCCGCCGAAGTCGCTCTGGGTGGCGTGCATCGCCATCGAGCCCGGCCCGAGCAGCACCACCAGCACGGCGTATGCCGTGGCGAGACCTGGGTGCGCACCCATCGTGACGCCGAGGCGGGCGCGCACCCCGGCATACCAGGCGATGGCCAGGCCGGCGATGACGAAGCCGAGGTTGCTCCAGGTGTTGGCGGGCTGGCGGATCCAGCCGGGGCGAGCCGCCTCGCAGAAGCCGTCGCCCCTACCGACGTCCGGGCCGAGCCAGCCCCAGCGCGCGGCGGCCAGCACGAGGCCCAGCGACACCACCGCCGTCACCAAGGCCACGACCAGTGGTCGCAGGTCGTGCCCGGCCGGCGCAGCGCTCGTCACGCCGGCAACCTCACCACACAGCCCGGTGCGGCGCCAGACACCTGCGCTGATAGCGTCGAAGCCACACACCAGACACCTGCGTACGAAGGGGTACCACCGTGAGCAACGCGCCCGTCAAGGTGGCCGTCACCGGCGCCGCCGGCCAGATCGGCTACAGCCTCCTGTTCCGCATCGCGAGCGGCGCGCTGCTCGGCCCAGACACCCCGGTCGAGCTGCGGCTGCTCGAGATCACCCCGGCCCTGAAGGCGCTCGAGGGTGTCGTCATGGAGCTCGACGACTGCGCCTTCCCGACCCTGGCCGGCGTGCAGATCGGCGATGACGCGAAGAAGGTCTTCGACGGCGTCAACCTCGCCCTCCTCGTCGGCGCCCGCCCGCGCGGCCCCGGCATGGAGCGCGGCGACCTGCTCTCGGCCAACGGCGGCATCTTCGCCCCGCAGGGCAAGGCGCTCAACGAGGTTGCGGCCGACGACGTCAAGATCACCGTCACCGGCAACCCCGCCAACACCAACGCGCTCATCGCCATGAGCAACGCCCCCGACATCCCCACCGAGCGCTTCTCGGCGCTCACCCGGCTCGACCACAACCGCGCCATCAGCCAGCTCGCCGCCAAGCTCGGCGTGCCGGTCACCGAGATCCGCAAGATGACGATCTGGGGCAACCACTCCGCCACCCAGTACCCCGACCTGTTCCACGCCGAGGTCGGCGGCCGCAACGCCGCCGAGGCCGTCGGCGACCAGGAGTGGCTGGCAAACACCTTCATCCCCACCGTCGCCAAGCGCGGCGCGGCCATCATCGACGCGCGCGGCGCCTCGTCGGCCGCCTCCGCGGCATCCGCCACCATCGACCACGCCCGCACCTGGGTCAACGGCACGCCCGAGGGCGACTGGGTCTCGATGGCGGTGCGCTCCGACGGCTCCTACGGCGTGCAGGAGGGCATCATCTCCTCCTTCCCGGTCACCGTGAAGGACGGCCGTTGGGAGATCGTCCAGGGCCTCGACATCGACGACTTCTCGCGCGGCAAGATCGACGCCTCGGTCGCCGAGCTCGTCGAGGAGCGCGACGCCGTCAAGGGGCTCGGCCTGATCTGACCCAACGCAACGAAACCGGATGCCGCCCGCTCACCAGAGCGGGCGGCATCCGTGCGTTGATCGTCAGTGGACGACGTCGAAGATGTTCTTCTGGATGCCGTTGCTGTAGACCTCGCTGTCCACGAGCGTGAGCTTCTGGGTGTCCTTGTCGGTGTCGCTGAACAGCTTCTGGCCCGCACCCAGGAGGAGTGGGAAGACGAGGAGGTTGTAGCGGTCGACCAGGCCGGCGTCAGCGAGGGCGTGGTTGAGGGCGACGCTGCCGTGGATGATGATCGGGCCGCCCTCCGTCTCCTTGAGTGCTGCGACCTCGTCGAGCGAGCGCAGGATGGTGGTCGGCCCCCAGTCGGACACCAGGTCGTCGTCGGTCAGGGTGGTCGAGACGACGTACTTCGGCAGGTCCTTGTAGTGGCTGAAGTCCTCCATCCCGGGCCACACGGGGGCGAAGAGCTCATAGCTCTTGCGGCCCAGCAGCATGGCGGTCGACTCCATCTGCTCCGACCCCTTGAGCGCGTAGGCATCGGGGACGAAGTCGACGCTCTTGAACGTCCAGCCGCCGTTGCGGTAGTTGCTCTGCCCACCTGGGTCTTCGACCACGCCGTCGAGGGAGATGAAGGCGGTGCTGATGAGGGTGCGCATCGTCGTTCCTTTGCGTTGGTGTCTTGGGTCGGCGTCAGGCGGCCCTTGCGCCGCCTTCTGACAAACCTACGAACGGGATCGGCCGGATGCGACAGTCGTGCTCTCACCAGTTCGCGCTGGTGGTGCCGGGGGTGAGATGCGGGCACTCCCGGAGGCTGAACAGGTTGGGTCTGATGCCGCCCTGTTCCGGCACGGTGCCTGCTCACGACCATCGCGAGCATCGAGTCGGGCGGTCAGTCGGAGCTGCTCGATGACAAGGCCAGCACCAAG
>CAWHYJ010000003.1:0-220644 GCA_963833495.1 uncultured Actinomycetota bacterium
CCGGTGCGACCACCCGCTCGTCGAGGGTAGACAACACGCCGCTGGCCGCGGCGGTCCGCGGCGTATTGCCTACCCTCTCGTCCTGCGCTGCTCTCCCGGGAGGAGGCGCAGGGCCCTCGGGCCGAAACCGTGCAGCGCGAGGAGGTCAGCGTCGGGGGCGGCGTCGACGGCATCCCACGTCGTGAGGCCGGCGTTGGTCAGAGCCCGGCGCGCGGGGGCTCCGATGGCGTGCGCCTCGTGCGGTGGCGACGTGCGGTCGGGGACGGAGTCGGCCGGCATCCGCTCGCTCAGCTCGCCTTCTTCTCGGCCTTGTCGGTCTTCTCGCTCTTCTTGGCGGCGGTCTTCTTCGCCGGGGCCTTCTTCGTGGTGGTCTTCTTGGCGGCCGACTTCTGCGTGGGGGCTCTTGGTGCCGGTGCTGCTGCTCTTGGCCGCGGTCGGGGCCTCGCCGCGGGATGCCTTGGCCTTCTCGACCGAGCGAGCCAGGGCCGCGAGCAGGTCGACGACCTCGCCGCTCTCCTCGGGCTCGGCCGCGGTGACGCGGACCTCGCCGCCCTCGACCTTGGCGCGCACGAGCTCCTTGACCGCGATGGCGTAGTCGTCCTCGTACTCGTCGGGGTCGTAGTCGCCGGCCAGCTGGTCGATGAGCATCTTGGCCATGTCCATCTCCTGCTTGGTGGCCCGGTCGTCCTCGGTCACGGTCGCGAAGTCGGCGGCGCGGATCTCGTCGGGCCAGAGCATGGTCTGCATGACGATGACGCCGTCGCGCACGCGGAGCACGGCCATGGTCATCCGGGTGCGGATGGAGACCGTGCAGATCGCCATCCGCTTCTCCTTGACCAGCGCGTCGCGCAACAGGATGTAGGGCTTGGTCGCGGCCTTGTCGGGCTCGAGGTAGTAGCTCTTGTCGAGCCACATCGGGTCGATCTGGTCGGCCGGGACGAACTTGGTGACCCCGATCTCCTTGGAGCTGCGGTTGGGCAGGTCGGAGAAGTCGTCGTCGGTGAGCACCACCATGTCGCCGTCTTCGGTCTCGTAGCCCTTGGCGATGTCGTCGTACGACACCTCCTCGCCGTCGATCGAGCAGGTTCGCCTGTACTTGATCCGCCCGCCGTCCTCCCGGTGCACCTGACGGAACTGCACGTCGTGGTTCTCGGTGGCCGAGTACAGCCGCACCGGCACGTTGACCAGTCCGAAGGAGACCGCGCCCTTCCAGATAGCCCGCATGGTGCTCCACCCTTTCGTATGCCGTGCGCCTCCTCGCGCTCGACGCAAGGTCCCAGCCTAGGCCGGTGGGCGGCGCGCGGACAGGTCCGTGGCGTGCTTGCTGCCGTGCAGGTGGGGGCGAATCCTTCGAGGTCATGGTCCCGCTACCCGCTGGGGATGCCGACGCTGGAGTCGGGATGGTTCGCCCGAGAACGGGAGCCGCGCGTCGCATCCCTGCGGACCGGGAGTCGCGATCTCCCCCCTAGAAGGGAGGCGTGTCCGGAAAGGCCCTCGCCATGGCCTTGGCGGCCCCGGACCGCAGGGTCGCTGCGCTGGTGCAACGGCGGTGCGTCACCGGCAGCCACCGGCGGTGGTCGCGGTCGTCGTCCGGGTGGTGCTCGAGCATGAAGCCGAGGTGCGTCTCGAGGGCGCTCCACGACGTCATCGGGGTCACGCTCTCGTGAGCCGGTGGGGCTACTGACCGGGTCGCCGGACGTTCGGGGACGGCATCCGCGGCGAGGACTAGTGGGGTCAGGGCGTCGAGCGGGGCGGTGGTGCGGGCGCGCTCGGTGGGGTCGGTCCAGGTGGCGGTGCCGTCGGGTGCCAGGCGGACGCGCCAGCCGGGTCGTTGTTTGATGCGGTGGTGGCGTCGGCACAGGGTGAGCAGGTTGGCTGCGGTGGTTGGCCCGAGGGGCCAGGGCCGGACGTGGTCGAGGTCGCAGAACCGGGCGGCGACGCAGCAGCCGGGGAAGCGGCAGCGGCCGTCGCGGGCGCGGACCAGCGCGGCGAGCTCGGAGCCTGGCCGGTAGGCGTTGGTGGCGAGGTCGTGACCGGGGTCGAGGCGTGCCCCGGTGAGGGGGTCGCAGGGAACGAACCGCGGCGGTGCCTGCCTGGCGTGGCGCCGGAGCTGCGGCGGTTGCTTGCGCAGGTGGTCGCTCAGCCAGGTGCGGCGCACGAGCAACGGCTCGGAGGGTCGGCTTCCGTGCACCGCGACCAGGTCGTCGTCCGACCCGGTCGTTGTCGCTGCCGGTTTGTCTGGGCGGACTGCTCGTGTGGAGACCCCCACGGCCGCGGATGTGTCCGGGGCGATGGCCGTGCTCCAGCCCAGGTGCTCGGAGCCGGCTCGTTCGCTCCACTCCCGACCAGGTGGTCGGAGCCGAGCTCGTTCGCAACACTCGCGAAAAGGTGGTCGAGAGCCGAGCTCGTTCGCAACACTCGCGAAAAGGTTGTCGGAGCCGAGCTCGTTCGCGGTGGGGGAGCCTGGGTCGAGGTTGGCTGCGGCTGCCCCGGCCACCGCCGCTGCGGTGGGCGCAGCCGAGTGCTCGCCGTCCAGTGGTATGGCCGGAACTGGCGTGTGGGGCTCGCAGGCCCACACGGTGACTTCAGGAGCTTCGGGCGCCGGCTGGCTCTCGGCCGCCACGGCGACCTCAGGAGGTCTGGGCGCCGACTGGGTGTCGGCTGGCACGGTGGCCTGAGGAGTTCCGGCGCGCCGACTGGCTTTCGGCCGGCACGGTGAGCACGATCTGCACGTCGACAGTCGCGTTGCCGGTGACCAGGTCGGTCAGTGCCTTGCCGCGGGCCTGCTCGATGTTGGTGCAGGTGCCGGCGGCGACGAGGTCGTGGGCGAGGCGGTCGATTGCGGCCCACGCGGTGGCGGCGTCCTCGCTGGGAAAGGTGCCGTGCCATTCGTCGACCCCGGGCTCGGCCACCCAGCGGCGCAGCCCGGTGTTGGCGCGGGCCTTCTGCGCGCGCTCGCGCACCAGGTCGGGGGAGATGCGCGAGAGCAACACCCGCGTGCGCCGCCGCAGCGAAGAGGAGTCCTCACCGAGGTGGCTGTTCAGGGCGGCCACGATGGCGTCGGCCACGTCGGCGGGTGCCACCTCGAGCTCGAACGCGATGACCGCGGCCCGGTAGCTGTCGAGGTGCCCGGCCGCCATCGCCTCGTGCAGCCCACCCAGGCCGCTGGCGTCGGGCAGGTCGCGGCCGTCGGCGGGCACCGGCACCCGGCGCGCGGCCAGGCGCACCGCCTGCTCCACGCGGCGCTGGGCCTGCGAGTGCGACGCACCGACCACCGGCGCGAGCACATCTGCGGCATCCAAGGTCACCCGGCCAGAGGCGTGCACGCTCTCGCCCAGGGTGCCGTCCTCGCACCACACGCTCTCGCGCCGGGCGGCCTCGGCGATGGCGGCGTCCTGCACCGCGGTGAGCGTGTTGATCAACGACTGGCAGTCCCCGACGACGGCGAGCCACTCCTCGCGGGTACGCCTGGCTCCGCGATCGGCAAGCGCGGTCGCGACCCGGTGTGCACCCAGCCTCACGGCGGCGGCACGGTCATTCGTCACTGCGGTGGGAGGCGTGGGATTGGCCGCAACCAACCGCTTGGTGTGTCGCTGTGACGTGGCCATGTCTCCCCCTTCCCCGTGACACGATTCTACCGAGAAAACAGGGCCTCACACAAGTGTTCGAATAGACGTGTTCGCCTGCAGCAGAATCTCTTTGGGCAAGGTGAACCGTGCTTCGCGGCCGCGTGAGAAGGCGACTGCGCACGGCGGTGACGGACATGGGGTCGGGTGACGGCCGGGTGGAGCGTGACTCGAGCCGACCGACCCAGGCCGGCGCCTGGTCATCCCGGCCGCTTGAGTGGGCGACCACATATCGAGGTGGAGGGACACGGGGTTGGGGTGACGGCGGGTAAGCGTGACTCGAGATGACTGACCCTGAGGTGCCAGGTCATCGCGGGCGAGTGAGAAGGTGACCGCTCACGGCGGTGAGGGACATTGGGGTGCGGTCACGGCGGGCGAAGCGTGACTCGAGCCGACCGACTCAGGTGGGCGCCTGGCCCCGCCTGAGAAGCCGACCACAGCCGTTGGTGACGTTGGAAGGGGCGATCCGAACCCGTGGCGAATGAGTCAGGGGCGCACGCCATCCCAGCCACGCCGGACGGCATCCGGGCAGTCTGGGTACGGCACCGACGGCAACGCTGACGACGGCCAGCGGCACCCACCCAACCCCACGGCATCCGCCGACCGCAGCGCCCGAACGCACCACGAGCGGCAGGATGTGCGCATGCGCCCCATGCTGGCCACCGTCGCCGACCGCGTGCCGACCGGTGACGCGTGGGTGCACGAGGTCAAGTGGGACGGGATGCGGGTGCTCGTCGACGTGCGCGAGGGCGTGGCCACGGTGTGGTCGCGCAACGAGCGCGACGTGACCGCGGCCTACCCCGAGCTCGAGGACATAGGTCGCGACTACGACGACATGCTGCTCGACGGCGAGGTGGTGGCCCTCGACGGTGGCCGCCCCAGCTTCCACGCCCTCACCGAGCGGATGCACGTCAGTGACCGGCGCCGCGCCCAGCGACTGGCGGCCACCCGCCCGGTGACGCTGATGGTGTTCGACCTGCTGCGGCTCTTCGGGTCCGACCTCACTGCCCAACCATGGTCTGCGAGAAGGGCATTGCTCGACCGGCTCGACCTGACCGGGCGGAACTGGCAGGTGCCGGAGGTGTACGAGGACGGCCCCCAGCTGCTCGCGGCGACCAAGGAGCAGGGCCTGGAGGGCATCGTCAGCAAACGGCGCACCGCTCCGTATGCCGTGGGGCGCCGATCGCCGGACTGGCGCAAGACCGCGCACCGCAGCAGCCTGTCGGTCGTGGTGGGCGGCTGGCGCCCCGAGGTCGGCTCGAACGGTCGGCTGGGCGCCGTGCTCGTGGGCCTGCCCGATGGCTCTGGGGGGTGGCGGTATGCCGGCCGCGTGGGGTCGGGACTGGCCGGCACCGCGGGCGAGGCGCTCGCCAAGCGGCTGCGCCCCCTGACCCGACCGACCTCGCCCTTCGTCGACGAGGTGCCGGGGATCGACGCCAACGGCACCACCTGGGTCGAGCCCACGCTGGTCGTCGAGGTGCGGACCCTCGAGCTCACCGGCCAGCACCGGCTGCGCCAGCCCGCCTACCTCGGTGTGCGCAGCGACCTGAGCCCGGCCGACCTGGAGGAGGTCGACGATGCCTGAGTACGTGCCTGAGGTGACCCGGGTCGAGGTGGCGGGCCGCAAGCTGCGGCTGACCAGCCTGGACAAGGTGATGTACCCCTCGACCGAGACGACCAAGGGCGAGGTGCTCGCCTACTACGCCCAGGTCGCGCCGCTGATGCTGCCGCACGTCGCCGACCGCCCGGTGACGCGGGTGCGCTGGCCGCACGGCGTCGAGGACCAGATGTTCTTCGAGAAGAACCTTCCCTCCGGCGCCCCGAGCTGGCTGCAGCGGGCGCCGATCGACGACGTCACCTACCCGCTGATCACCGACCTGGCCGACCTCACGTACCTGGTCAACCTCAACAGCCTCGAGATCCACGTGCCGCAGTGGACCGTCGACGACGACGGCGCGCGCCGCAACCCCGACCGGCTGGTGATCGACCTCGACCCGGGCAAGCCGGCCGGCCTGCACGAGTGCGCGAAAGTCGCTCTGCTGGTGCGCGATCGGCTGGCAACGCTCGGCCTGGAGATGTTCCCGGTGACCTCGGGCAGCAAGGGGATGCAGCTGTACGCGGCGTTGGGTGGCGACCTCACCAGCGACCAGGTGCGCGACCTCGCCATGCAGCTGGCGCAGGAGATGACCAAGAAGTACCCCGGGCTGGTGCTGTGGAAGATGACCAAGTCGCTGCGCCCCGGCAAGGTCTTCCTCGACTGGAGCCAGAACGTCGCGGCCAAGACCACCATCAGCCCCTACTCGCTGCGTGGCCGCGAGCTGCCCTGTGTCGCCGCACCCCGCACCTGGGATGAGGTCGAAGAGGGCGCCGACAAGCCAGAAGTGTTGCGCCAGTTGATGTTCGACGAGGTGCTCGAGCGCGTGGAGCGCGACGGCGACCTCATCGCCGACCTGCCCTGACCCGCTGGCCCTGAGCGCGCCGGGCGAGCCGCACAGGCAGGGCCGAGGCAATACCCGGCGCATGACGTGCCCGGTGTGGTCATGCGCTCGACGACACGATCCACCAACGTCCGTTCCAGCGGTCGCCGACTCGTCGAGGCCCTGTCCACCGCGGCCGCCGTCGCGCTCATCGGGTCAGCGCACTCTCGCCGCAGGAAGCGTCGGCCGCCGGCATCGCCACCGGCTACCGTCAGGCCGGCGGACAGCCCTCGGCCACGAGCCCCACGGCGTTACCGTCCGAGGCGGATGCCGCAGAGGTCGTCCACCGCTGGACCGGCTCGCGCGGGAGGCGCGACTGACCGTATCGCTCAGCCCACCGGCCGGAGCCGCGGGCAGCCGGCGCACTCGACACACCCCGGCAGGGCATAGATCAGGCAGCACGACTCACGTGGCGGCACGCCCGGCCGGATCAGCCCGGCCGCCGCCTCCGCCTCACGGCGGGCGGCCGCCCACATGTCGTCGACCAGTGCCGCGCGCACGTGCGGACCGAGGCGAACGACCGACGGGTATGCCGTGGCCACGGGTTCGGCGACCGCGCGGTAGTCACGCTCGGCGCGCGTCAGGCGCTCGGCGAGCGGGCCGGCATCCGGCACGAGGGCGGTGAGCCGCACGTGGGAGGGGACCAGGCTCGGCCCGAGGTCGAAGGTGAGCCCACCCAGCTCGGCGCGCCAGGGCCCGGCTGCCGCGGCGTGCGCTGCGGAGTGCGCCGCCACCTGGAGCAGCCACTGCAGCACGAAGACCGCGGCGACCTGGGGCGGGGCGTCGACGTCGTACCAGCGGCCCTGCAGGGCGGTGAGCCGTTGCTGCCACCCACGAACCTCGTCGTCACCCGGCGCACCGCTGACCGAGCCGAGCGAGTGCGGCAACGGCATCCCACCGGTGGTGAAGGCCAGCCACGCATGCCGCCGGGACATCAGCGATACGGCGCCCACCAGGTCGGGGGGCGCCGCATCGGTGAGGGGCTGGTCGCTCAGCCGTGGGCCTTGTCGTAGGCGGCCTGGACCTCGGCGGAGATGCGGCCGCGCTCGCTGACCTGGTGGCCGTTGTCACGGGCCCACGCGCGCACCGCGCTGAGGTCGGTCTTGCGACCGGAGCCCTTGGATGCCGACCGCGCGGTCGCGCGGCGGCCGCCGGTGCGCTCGGCGTGGCCGATCCACACGGCGAGGTCGTCGCGCAGCTTGGCCGCGTTGTCCGAGGTCAGGTCGATCTCGTAGCTGACGCCGTCGAGCGAGAACGAGACCGTCTCGTCAGCAGCAGAGCTCTTGTCGATGTCGTCGACCAAGAGCACCTGGACCTTCTTTGCCATGGTTTTCCCTTCGGGGGCTTCGGGTGGATTCCGTGGCAGCTTCATGATGCCGGAAAAGACATTAGCAGCGAATTCCGGACAATGGTGAAGCCTTCTAGTTCCTGTGGAAGTCCATCGGCATTAATGTTCAGGGTCGGGAGCCCGGTCCCTGCTCGCCGGAATCGTTGACATCACCTTCGGAATCAGTGGTGCTCTCGACCGCAGCGGCCTGTGCCCGCTCCTGCTCGGCCTCGAACCGGCGCTGGGCGATGCGTTCGCGCCGGTCACCCTCGAGCATGCTCTTGATGAGGAAGTAGAAAAGGATGGCGACCAGAATGGTCGGCAGAATGGCTGCGAGGTAGGGCCACACGGCATCCATTGGCTCAGGCTCCCCTCGTCGGGTGCAGGGCCACAATCGCGCTGAGGTGGGGACACGCGGCAGCCATGCCTCAGGCCTGCGGCTTCAGGTGCGGAAATAGAATGGTCTCGCGGATGTTTGCGCTGGTGAACAGCATGACCAGCCGGTCGATGCCCAGTCCCAGGCCACCCATCGGCGGGGCGCCGTACTCGAGTGCCCGCAGGAAGTCCTCGTCGAGCTGCATCGCCTCGGGGTCGCCGCCGGCGGCGCGCAGCGACTGGGCGGTGAGCACCTCGCGCTGCACGACGGGGTCGACCAGCTCGGAGAAGCCGGTGCCGCGCTCGACGCCGCCGATGATCAGGTCCCAGGCCTCGATGAGCCCCTCCTTCGACCGGTGCGGCCGGGCGAGCGGCTGGGCGATGGCGGGGTAGTCACACAGGAACGTCGGCTGGAGCAGGCCGGGCTCGACGAGCTCGCCGAGCAGCTCGAGGAACACCTTGTCCTTCTCCAGGCCCGGGTCGACCTCGACGCCGTGCTTCGCCGCGTAGCCGAGCAGGGTCTCCTTCGGCGTCTCGAGGGTGACCGTCTCGCCGACGGCCTCGCTCACCGCGTCGTAGACGGGCAGCCAGCGCCACTCGCCGTCGAGGTCGACGGTGCCGGCCGGGGTCTCGACGAGCCGGGAGCCGAGGGCATCGGCGACGCCGAGGTAGAGGTCGCGCATCAGGGCGCCGATCGAGGTCTGGTCGCCCCACGCCTCGTACGCCTCGAGCATCGTGAACTCGGCCGAGTGGGTGGCGTCGATGCCCTCGTTGCGGAAGATCCGGCCCATCTCGTAGACCCGGTCGACTCCGCCGACGACGGCCTTCTTGAGGTTCAGCTCGAGCGCGATGCGCAGCACCATGTCCTGGTCGAAGGCGTTGAGGTGCGTGCGGAACGGCCGGGCCGCGGCGCCGCCGTGCACGAGCTGCAGCACCGGCGTCTCGACCTCGAGGTAGCCCTGGGTCTCGAGCACCGACCGGATGGCGCGCAGCGCGGTGGCCTTGGTGCGCACCATGTCGCGGGCCTCCTGGCGCACGACGAGGTCGGCGTAGCGCTGGCGCACCCGGCTCTCCTCGGAGAGCTCCTTGTGCAGCACCGGCAGCGGGCGGAGCGCCTTGCTCGCCATCCCCCAGCGGCTCGCCATCACGGACAGCTCACCGCGGCGCGAGCTGATCACCCGGCCCTCGACGAACACGTGGTCGCCGAGGTCGACGGCGGACTTCCACGCGGCCAGGGCCTCCTCGCCCACCTCGGCGAGGCTGAGCATGACCTGCAGCCGGGTGCCGATGCCCTCCTGCAGCGTGGCGAACGCGAGCTTGCCGGTGTTGCGGATGAAGACCACGCGCCCGGCGACGCCGACGACGTCGTGCGTCTCCTCGCCCTGCTCGAGGTGCCCCCACTGCTCGCGCACCTCGGCCAGCGAGTGGGTGCGCGGGACCGCGACGGGATACGGCGGGATGCCGGCCGCGAGCAGGCGGTCGCGCTTGTCGCGGCGGATGCGCAGCTGCTCGGGCAGGTCGGCCTCGGGGAGTGCGCTCGGGTCGGTACCTACGGGCGCGGGGGCGGGGGTGTCCGTCACGAGGGTCAAGCCTACGGGCGCCGTCGGCGCTCGCCGCTACCGTGCCCCCATGCCCCCCACCCGACCCGCGTGGACCGACGGGCTGCCGGCCCGCCGGCTGCAGCGGGCGCGCGATGCCGAGCTGCCGGCATCCGAGGTCTGGCCGCTCACCATCCCGGCGGTCGCGCAGGTCCTGGCCGACGGGCTCGACCTGGCGCGCTGCACCGTGCTGGTGGGTGAGAACGGCTCGGGCAAGTCGACCCTGGTCGAGGCGCTCGCGATGGCGGCGGGCATGAACGCCGAGGGCGGGTCGACCGGGGCCAACCACCGCACGCACGAGAGCGAGTCGCCGCTGCACGAGTGGCTCACCGTGGTGCGTGACCCCGGGGCGCCGCGGTGGGGCTACTTCGTGCGGGCCGAGACGATGCACGGGCTGTTCACCTACCTCGACACCTCGCGCTCGGAGTCGCCGTGGAGCCGCGACCCGCTCTTCCACGGGCTGTCGCACGGCGAGTCGTTCGTGGCGCTGCTCCAGACCCGGCGGTTCCGGGGCGAGGGGCTGTTCGTCATGGACGAGCCCGAGGCCGGCCTGTCCTTCTCGGCGCAGCTGCACCTCGTCGCCGAGCTCGCCGAGATGTCCCGGCGCCCGCGCACCCAGGTCGTGTTGGCAACCCACTCACCGGTGCTGGCCGCCATCCCGGGGGCGTCGGTGCTCGAGCTGGGCGAGCACGGCATCCGCCCCACCACCTGGGACGACCTCGAGGTGGTCACCCACCACCGCAGCTTCCTCGCCGAGCCGCGGCGCTACCTGCGGCACGTGCTCGACGACCTCGACTGACAGCTCCCGACCGGGTTGCGCCGCCGTGCTCATGACACGATATGGTGCTCATGATCTATTGACAGGACAAATGCTCAACCGTAGGTTTGACTGGCATCCCCTCGAGCTCGGAAGGAACCTCCAATGGCGGAGTCCAAGGCCCGCAACACCGACCCCCGCTACAGCAAGCTGACGATCGGTGTCTGCCCCGACCAGTGGGGCGTCTGGTTCCCCCAGGACGAGAAGCAGATCGACTGGGACGTCGCGCTCGACGAGATGGCGACGGCCGGCTTCTCGGTCATGGAGACCGGACCGTTCGGCTACTTCCCGACCGAGCCGGCCCGCCTCCAGGAGGAGATGGACCAGCGTGGCTTCAAGGTCGTCGCCGGCACCGGGTGGGGGATCCTGCACCAGGCCGAGGCCTGGGCCGACACCGAGAAGTTCTTCCGGTCCATCGGCGAGACCCACGCCGCCGTCGGCGCCGAGTACGTCGTGCACCTACCCCCGATGTTCCGCGACGAGAAGACCGGCGCGTACACCGACGACAAGGTGCTCTCCACCGAGGCGTGGAACCTCTACATCAAGAACGCCGACAAGCTCGGGCGGATCATGAAGGAGGACTACGGCCTGAAGATGGTGCTGCACCCCCACGGCGACAGCCACATCGAGACCCCCGACGACATCGACCGGATCTTCCAGGCGACCGACCCCGAGTACGTCGGCTTCTGCCTCGACACCGGCCACATCATCTACGGCGACGGCGACCCGATGGAGCTGTGCCGCAAGTACCCCGAGCGCATCTCCTACGTGCACATCAAGGCGATGGACGCGGGCCTGGTCAAGCAGGCCCACGACGAGGACTGGCCGTTCGTCAAGGCCGTGCACGCCGGTGTCTCGGTGGCGCCGCCCGCCGGCCTGCCCGACATGCGCGACCTCATCGAGGCCCTCGCCGACCTCGACAAGGAGCTCTACGTCGTCTGCGAGCAGGACATGTACGGCTGCCCGAAGACCGACCCGCTGCCCATCGCCGTCCAGACCCGCGAGTACCTCGCCTCGCTCGGCCTCGGCCTCCTCTGAAGGGCACGACAGTGACCGTCCGCATCGGAATGATCGGCCCCGGCGGCATGGGGCAGGCGCACATCGACCGCATCCACACGGTCATCGCCGGGGGCCGCGTCGTCGCCGTCAGCGACGTCAACCCCGACAACGCGGCGGCGGTCGCCGAGCGCATCGGCGGGGTGGCCCACGCCACCTCGACCGAGCTCATCGAGAGCCCCGACGTCGACGCCGTGATGATCTGCAGCTACGGCCCGGCCCACGAGGTCGACGTGCTCGCCTGCATCGCCGCCGGCAAGCCCGTCTTCTGCGAGAAGCCGCTCACCCCGACCGCTGACGCCGCCCTGCGGATCATGGCTGCCGAGCAGGCTGCCGGCCGCCGCCTCGTCACGGTCGGCTTCATGCGCCGCTTCGACGCGAGCTACCGCCAGATGAAGGCCCTCCTCGACTCCGGCGACCTCGGCGAGACGCTGATGGTGCACTGCGCCCACCGCAACCCCACCGTCCCCGAGATCTACACCTGGGACATGGCGATCAACGACACCGCGATCCACGAGGTCGACACCATGCGGTGGCTGCTCGGCGAGGAGTTCGTGTCCGCCCGGGTCGACACACCCAAGAAGACGACGCTGCGCCACCCGCACCTGCAGGACCCCCTGGTGCTCATCCTGACCAGCACGTCCGGCGTGCGCGTCGACGACGAGATCTTCGTCAACGCCCAGTACGGCTACGACATCCGCTGCGAGGCCGTCGCCGAGAAGGGCGTCGTGAGCCTGTCCGACCAGAACGTCATCGACGTACGCACCGGCTTCCGGGCCTCCAACCGCGTCACGCGTGACCACAACGACCGGTTCTGGGGCGCCTTCGTCACCGAGGTCCAGGAGTGGATCTCGGCCGTGTCCCGCGGCGAGCACACCGGCTCGACGTCATGGGACGGCTATGCGGCTGCCTGCGTGTGCGACGCCGGGGTCAAGGCGCTCACCGAAGACGGCGAGGTCGCCGTCGAGATGATCGACCGCCCGGAGTTCTACGCCTGACCGACCCAACCGCTGCCCCAACCGGGACGGCGCCCACTGACCCGTTCCCCCCACCACCGGCGGGAGCGAGGAGAGGAGCACCGATGACCGTCGCCGTCGCCCACCAGGGCACCACCGACAGTGACCACGTCCTGCTCGAGGCCGTCCGCGAAGCATCAGCCCGCGGCGAGTCGCTCGCCGTGATCCACGTGCGCCGCGCCGTCGACGAGGACCTCGAGGCCGCCGTCGGCGCGGGAGTGAAGGACGCGATCGAGCGAGTCACCGCCAAGGCCGGCATCACGCCTGTCCCGTACGAGCTGCACGTCGCCGCCGGTACCGCCGACGACCTCGCAGGCGCCCTCCTCGACGAGACCGATGCCGTCAGGGCTTCCATCCTGGTCATCGGGGCCCGGCACCGCTCGCCCGTCGGCAAGGCCTTCCTGGGCTCGGTGTCGCAGCAGCTCATCCTCGAGGCCGAGGTCCCGGTTCTCGTGGTCAAGCCTCCGCGCTGACCCACCCCCCGGTCGGTCGCGCCCCGGCCCCCTGGACGCCGTAGGGCCCCGCTCCTCGAGAGTGGGGCCCTACGTGCATTCCCGGCCACCCTGCTCGCGGCCTCCCGTTCGCCCGGCCCTCGGACCTCGAGTCGGCTGTTCAGGCGGCTGCCCCGGGCGACACACCTGAGCACCCAACTCACCCAACTCACCCAATCCAGGGGTGCGGACTCGAGGCAAGGCCCGAGTGCACACCGAAGGGCCCGGCTCCCAAGGAGGGGGAGCCGGGCCCTTCGGTCCTGCGGTGTGGTTCCCGTCAGCGGCGGGTGATCTCGTGCGACAGCTCGGTGAGCTCGTCGCCACCTGCCATCTGACGGGTCAGCTCGTCGAGGCCCACCTCGTCGCGCTTCTTGTCGAGCACGGCCTCACCGAGCTTGAGGATGATGAAGTGGTCGCCCACAAGGTAGGCGTGGTGCGGGTTGTGCGTGATGAAGACGACGCCGAGCCCGGCATCCCGGGCCGCAGCGGTGTACTTGAGCACCACGCCCGACTGCTTGACGCCCAGGGCGGCCGTCGGCTCGTCGAGGATGAGCACCCGCGCACCGAAGTACACGGCCCGGGCGATCGCCACACACTGGCGCTGGCCGCCCGACAGCTCACCGATCGGCTGCTCGATGTCCTTGACGACGATGCCCATCTTGCGCAGCTCGGCATCGGCGATCGACTTCATCTCCTTGATCCGCATCGGGGCCAGCGGGAAGTTGCCCGACCGCAGCTCCGAACCGAGGAAGAAGTTGCGCCACACCGGCATCAGCGCGACCACGGCAAGGTCCTGGTAGACCGTCGCGATGCCGTGAGCAAGCGCCTCGCGGGGGTTGGAGAACTCGACCTCCTTGCCGTCGACCTTCATGACCCCCTCGTTGTGCGGGTGCAGGCCGGAGATGATCTTGATCAGCGTCGACTTGCCGGCGCCGTTGTCGCCGAGGACGCAGGTGACCTCGCCGGCGCGGACCGTGAGGTTGACGCCGCGCAGGGCTCGAATGGCGCCGTAGGCCTTGCCCACGTCGACCATCTCGACCAGGGGCTCGCCGGCGTGCAGGGTGTCGTCGGCGTGTTCGGTGATGGTGTCGGTCATGGTCCTAGCCCACCTTTCGCAAGGTCGAGAGGTTCTTGACGTAGAGGTTCACGATGACGGCCAGCAGGAGCATGACGCCCAGGAAGGCCTTGAACCAGTTGTTGTCCCAGCCGGCGTACACGATGCACAGGCTGGTCATGCCGAAGATGAAGGCGCCGATGGCCACGCCGATCGCGTTGCCGTAACCGCCGGTGAGGAGCGTGCCACCCACGACCGCGGCGACGATGTAGAGGAACTCGTTGCCGATGCCGTTGCTCGCCTGGAGCGTGTTGAAGTTGTAGAGCGTGTGCATGCCCATGAACCAGGCGAGGAACGAGACGCCCATGAACAGGCCGATCTTGACCCGGCGCACCGGCACACCGACGGCGCGGGCGCTGGGCGCGTTGCCGCCGACGGCGTAGATCCAGTTGCCGACCCGGCTGCGGGTGAGCATCCAGTGCGCGATCCCCACGAAGAGGAACCACCACAGCACCGTGATGTCGAGCTTGACCCCGCCGATGCTGAACTGGTGGGCGAAGATCGCGTTCAGCGAGGCGTACCCGTCCATCTGGTTGATGTTCTGCGTCGACACGGATCCGGTGACCAGCTTCGTGACACCCAGGTTGACTCCCTGGAGCACGAAGAAGGATCCCAAGGTGATCAGGAAGCTCGGGATCCCGGTGCGCATCACCATGTAGCCGTTGAAGAACCCGATGGACAGGGCGAACAGCAGGGCGATGATCGCGCCCACCCAGAGGTTGATGCCCAGCTGGTAAGAGAACATCGCGTTCAGCAGGCCGGCGCTGTAGACCATCACACCGGCCGACAGGTCGAACTCACCTCCGATCATCAGCAGCCCGACGGCGACGGCCACGATGCCGATCGTCGAGCTCTGGTACAGGACGGTCATCAGTGAGTCGACCGACCGGAAGGCCGGCGCCACGATCAGGAAGAAGATGAAGAGGATGACGGCCGCGACGAGCGCGCCGACCTCGGGGCGAGCCAGCAGCCGGTTGGACCAGCCGAGCTGTACCCGGTTCGAGGCCTCGGCGTGCGCACCGTGCGGTGCGGCACTGCCCGAGGCGGTTGCGGCGGCCGGCTCGGCCGTCGTGGTGGCGGCCGAGGCCGCAGGCGTGGCATCCGACGATGCCGTCTGGTGTTCCTGACTCATGCTCGTCTCCCTCTGCACGTTCCGGGTCGGGGTCCTCGCGGACCTGCGAGGCCCCGGACGGCGGAACTACTCGGATGGATCAGCGGGTGTTGTTCTTGGTGAACGGGAGGATGACGTCGATGTTGGAGCTGTCGACGAAGGAGGGCCCGGTGAGCACCGGCCCGCCACCGCCCATGTCGTTGCCGTTCTTCTTGTTCAGGTAGAGCGAGTTCACGGCGAGGTAGCCCTGCACGTAGGGCTGCTGGTCGATCGAGAACTGGATCTTGCCGTCCTTGATCGCCTGGGCCGCCTCGGCGTTGAGGTCGAAGGTGACGAGCTTGGCCTTGCTGCTGGCCTGGTCCATCGCCTTGAGGGCGTCGAGGGCGATCGGCGCGCCGAGGGTGACGATGTAGTCGATCGACGGGTCGGCCGAGAGCTTGGCCTGCAGGGCCGAGACGACGGAGGAGTCGTCGGCGCCGTTGACCTGGATGTTCTCGGTACCGGAGACCTTGCTCTTGACACCGGCGCAGCGGGCCTCGAGGGCGACCGAGCCGGCAGCCTGGATGACGCACAGGGGGTGCTTGGCACCATCGGCACCGATGCGCTCACCGGCCGTGGCGCCGGCCAGGTTCTCGTCCGAGCCGAAGTACATCAGGGCACCGGTGTCCTTGTACTGGTCGATGCCCGAGTTGAAGGCCACCGTGGGAATCTTCGCGGCGATGGCCGACTGGACTGCCCCCTTGAGCGCGTCGGGTGTGGCCAGCGTCGTGGCGATGCCGTCGACCTTGGAGTCGACGGCGTTCTGGATCAGGGTGGCCTGCTTGGCCGGGTCGGGGTCGTTGCTGTACTTCAGCGTGGACCCGGTGTCCTTGGCCGCCTGCTGCGCGCCGGCCTTGATCTTGTCCCAGAAGGTGTCACCGGGGGTCTCGTGGGTGACCATGGCGAAGGTGTAGCCCGAGTCGCCACCACCACCCGCTGCGCCACCCGCCGAGTCGTCGGTCTTCGGGGCGCCACCACCGCTGCACGCAGCGAGGGTGACGGCTGCCGTGAGGGCGATGGCCGTGGTGGCCGTTGCCTTGCGGAATCGGCTCTGATTCATGGGGACGGTGTCCTTTCGGGGCTACTGCCCGCGGCTCTGCGGGTCAGTGGTGCCGCGCCGGCGCATCCGTGGGGAGGCATCGGTGGTTCTGCGCCGGGTGGCGACTGCGGCGGTCGGTCTGCCGCTTCAGGGGCCAGGGGAGAAAGGGTGAAGTCCCCATGACGTGCGGGCCGGGACCGGGTGCTGCTGTTCTGTTGGGAGGAGCAGGTCGGCTCCCGGACTCAATTGCAGCGCGTTCGGAGCGTGCTGTCAAGCATTTGTTCTAACATTCCGTCAATAAAAGTAACGAGGTCGCCGACAGACCGGTCAGCGGCCGTCCCGTCAGAGATAGGCCCGCTGCGCGCGCTGGTTCTCGAGGTGCTCGGCGAACGCCTGCTGGGTGGACTCCAGGGCTGACACCTGCGACACCGGGACGTCCCACCAGGCCGACCCCGGTGGGTTCGGGCCGAGGAGGTCGGTCTCGATGTAGAGGACCGTGGTGCGGTCGGAGGCGGCGGCGACGCCGTAGTTCTCGCGGAACTCGGCCATCGACCCGCAGCGCAGCACGTCGGCTCCCCAGGATGCGGCGTTGGCAGCGAGGTCGAAGGGCACCTCCTCCCCGTCGAGGCGGCCGGTCGAGGACCGGCGCATGCGGTACTTCGTACCAAACCGCTGGGAGCCCCGCGACTCGGAGAGCGCCCCGATCGACGCGAACCCATGGTTCTGGAGCAGCACGATGATCACCTTGACGCCCTCGGACACGATCGTCGCGATCTCCATGGGCAGCATCTGGTAGGTGCCGTCGCCGACGATGGCCACGACCTGCTGCTCGTCGCCCACGGCGAGCTTCACGCCGAGCGACGCCGGGATCTCGTAGCCCATGCACGAGAAGGCGTACTCGACGTGGTACTGCTCGGGCGTCGAGGCGCGCCAGAGGCACTGCAGGTCACCCGGCATCGATCCGGCGGCGTTGATGACGACGTCCTTCGGGCCCATCAGCTCGTTCAGCGCCCCGAACACCTCGGTCTGCGCCGGGAGCGGCGTGTGGTCGCGGTGATAGCACTCGTCGACGACCTGCTGCCAGGCGGCGTCGAGGTCGACGGCCTCCTGCCGGTAGGCGTCGTCGACCTGCCAGCCCTCGAGCCCTGCGGCGAGCGCCTGCAGCGCCTCGCGGGCGTCGGCGACCAGCATGGTGGCACCGTGCTTGGCGGCGTCGAAGCCGAGCACGTTGACGTTGACGAAGCGGACGTCCTCGTTCGCGAAGATCGTGTGGCTCGCGGTGGTGAAGTCGGAGTAGCGGGTGCCGATGCCGATGACGACGTCGGCCTCACGCGCCAGCGCATTGGCGGCCGACGAACCGGTCGACCCCACGCCACCGACGGCAGAGAGATGGTCCCAGTTGATCGCACCCTTGCCGGCATGGGTGTCGGACACCGGGATCCCCGTGGCAGTGGCGAAGGCTCGCAGCTCCTCGGACGCCTCGGCATACACGACCCCACCGCCCGCCACGACCAGCGGCCGCTTCGCCGAGCGGATGACGGCAAGCGCGCGATCGAGCGCGGCCGGCTCGGGCACCGGCCGGCCGATGTGCCACACCCGCTTCGCGAAGAACGCCAGCGGCCAGTCGTGTGCCTCGGCCTGCACGTCCTGGGGGAGGCAGACGGTGACGGCGCCGGTGTCAGCCGGGTCGGTGAGCACCCGCATCGCGTTCATCAGGGAGGGGATCAGCTGCTCGGGCCGGCTGATCCGGTCGAAGAAGCGCGACACCGGCCGGAACACGTCGTTGACGGTGACGTCGAGGGTGCCGGGGTCCTCGAGCTGCTGGAGCACGGGGTCAGGCACCCGGTTGGCGAACTGGTCGGACGGCAGGAGCAGCACCGGGATGCGGTTGGTCGTCGCCAGCGCGGCGCCGGTCACCATGTTGGTGGCGCCGGGGCCGATCGACGTCGTCACGGCCATGACCTGGCGGCGGTTACGGGCCCGGCTGAACGCGGTGGCGGTGTGCACCGCGCCCTGCTCGTTGCGAGAGAGGTAGTACGGAAGGTCGCCGAGCACGTCATGGCCCTCCGCCCCGTCCTCGCCCTGCACCTGCGCCTGCAGCAGGGCCTGGCCGACACCGGCGACGTTGCCGTGCCCGAAGATGCCCAGGATGCCGGTCACGAGCCGCTGCTCGACCCCGTCGCGCTCGGAGTACTGGTTGGACAGGAACTTCACGAGTGCCTGGGCGGTGGTGAGCCGCACGGTCTGCGTCATGGCTGCGTCGGTCCTTCGTCGTCGTCGTCGATGGGGCCCGCCCCGGGGTGGGGTCAGGGCGCGGGAACGATCACGTCGCGCACGATCTGGTCGAGCGCCTCGTCGGCCTCGAGGAACTGGCGCAGCGTGGTGCGGGTGGCGCCGAAGTCGTCGAACTCGGCGGGCGTCATCCCGTCGACCTCATAGGCGCGCACGAAGTCGGGGATGGCCAGGAGGGCGTCGATGATGTCGGGGTCGACCGGCTCGTCGATGCGCGACACCGGCTCGTGCCCGCTGGCCTGGAACTTCTCCTGCCACCCGAACGGCGGTGAGAGCACGATGTCGCCGCCGACCAGCTCGGTCCACTGCAGCTGGTTGCGGTAGGCCGCGGCGAGGAGCCGGGCCTGGAAGCCGCGCTCGATGAAGACCTCGTAGGCCTTCTTGAAAGCGGCCACACCGGCCCACTCGAGGTACTCCGGGTCGATGTCGATGCCGTCGCGCGCGACGACCGTCTTCATCCAGTCGTCGAGGCGGCCGACCATGATCGTGACGACCGGGCCCATCGACGCGGTCTCCTTGTTCTCGGCCTTGCGGCGCGCGATGCCGCGCTCGATCGCGGCACCGGCCTCGACGGCCTGTGGCACGGTGAACGACACGGTGACGTTGATGCTGACCCCGCGGTAGGTGGCCTCCTCGATGGCCTCGATGCCGACCTTGGTCGCCGGGATCTTCACGATGATGTTCGGGGCGAGCGAGGCGAAGTGCTCCGCCTGGTCGGCCAGGGCCGTGGCGTCCCGATGCAGGCGCGGGTCGGTCTGCATCGACAGCCGGCCGTTGCGGCCGTCGTGCTCGTCGAACGCCGGCTCGAGGTACTTCGCGGCCTCGATCGAGACCTCCTCGACGACCTGCCAGCCGATCTGCGACTCGGTGGCGGTCGGCCGGTCGGCGGCGATCTCGGCGATGCGGGCCTGCCAGCGGGGCAGGTCGGAACGGATCGCGGCCAGGGCGATGACCGGGTTGCAGGTGGCGCCGACGGCGCCCCAGCCGATGGCGGTGGTGAGCTCGGACAGCGTCGAGGAGTCGTTCCACAACGCCGTCGGGGTGGTCTCGGTCATGGTGAGCAGGGGTGACGTGGTCATGGGGTTCCTCCGGCGGTGTGGGCGGCGACGCGCTCGCGCATCGTGGTGAGCTGGTAGCGGGCCATGGCGTCGGCGTTCTCGTCCTCGGCGAACACCGAGTTGCACATGACCGTGTCGGGGTTGTCGTAGAAGCCGATCTCGGCCAGCCCCCCGAAGAAGTCGTCCCAGACGACGTCGCCGGCACCGATCCGCAGGTGCTGGTGGACGCGGGCGGTGTTGCCCGGCGGGTTCGAGATGTAGCGCAGGCCGTGCGACGCGTGGTGGTCCATCGTGTCGGCGACGTGCACCAGACGGATGAGGTCCTGGCCCGCGCGCATCACCTCGCGCATCGGGTGGCCCATGTGGAAGCTGTGGCAGGCGACGAAGACCATGCCGACGTTCGCGCTGTTCAGCCCCCGGATGACGCGGATCGCCTCGAGGCCGTCCTCGACGAAGTCGTCGGGGTGCGGGTCGATGAGCAGGTCGATGCCCTCGCGCTCGATGATCGGCAGCAGCTCCTCCATCGAGCGGTAGAACGCCGCCTCCGACTCCTCGGCCCGCTCGGGGCGGCCGGAGAACTCGGTGCCGATGACCTTGACGTCGAGGTCGACGGCAAGCTGGATGATCCGCTTCCAGTTGCGCACGGCGGCCTCGCGGGCCCACTCGTCGGGGCCGCTCCAGCGCTGCACGGGCAGCAGCGAGGCGATACCGACCCCGGCATCCGCGCACGCCTTCTTCAGCGAGCGCACCAAGGCGTCGTCGGCCCTGGGGTGCCGGAAGAAGGGAATGAAGTCCGCATGCGGGGTGAGCTGGAGGTACTCGTACCCCAGGTCGGCGAGCACGCCGGGGAAGTCGAGCAGCGCGTGGTCGTGGTGGAAGGGCGTGGGGTCCTGCGCGATCTTCACTGGTCGCGTCCTCCTTCGACCCGTGCGTGACGGGCAGCGGCTGAATGCTTGAATGTTAGGACATTAGCACTCAGCACCCCGGGGGATGCAAGAGGAAGGCGGCCGTTGTTCGCTCAGCGGTCATGCACGGTGACGTCGAAGGCGTACTGGTCGTAGCGGTAGCAGTGGTCGCCGTACTCGACGGCCGAGCCGTTCGCGGCATACGCCTTGCGGGTCATCGTGAGCAGCGGGTCGCCGGCGGCGAGACCCAGCAGCTTGCGCTCGCGCGTCGCGGGCCGGCGGGCGCCGATGGTCTGGTGCGCGATGACCGGCCGCACCCCCCGGGTGCGCAGGATGGCGTAGAGGCTCGCGTTCTCGAGGTCGGCGGCAGTGAGGTCGGCGAACTGCGGTGGCAGCCAGTTGTGCATCAGGGCGGTCGGCGTGCCGTCGACGCTGCGCAACCGCTCTACCGAGACGAGGTGCGAGTCGGCGGGGACACCGAGTGCCTCGGCCGCCACGGGGTTCACGTCGTCGGTGCTGAACGAGACGACCTCGGTGAGCGGCTGCTGGCCGCGGCGCACCATGTCGTCGTAGAGGCTGGTGAGCTCGTCGCGGCGGTGGATGACCTGGCTGGCGACGGTGGTGCCCACGCCCCGGCGGCGCACGAGCAGCCCGCGGTTCACGAGCTCGGCGATGGCCCGCCGCACGGTGGGGCGAGAGAGGTCGAGGCGCTCGGCGAGGGCCAGCTCGTTCTCGAACGGGTCGCCCGGCTTGAGGCGGCCGTCCTCGATCGACGCGGTCAGCTGCTCGGCGAGCTGGTGGTAGAGGGGCACGGGGCTGCTGCGGTCGATGGTCACCGGGATGACGTTCACCCCGCCAGTCTAGGTGGTGAGACGTCATGGAGTGCGAAACCTCAAATGTCCTAACAAATGTTGACAGCACCCCGAGGGGTGGGGCAGCCTTGCTCCATCGCCCAGAACCCACGACCCAGGAGAATGCCGTGCCCCTGCCGCTGACGAGCTCCTTCGACGTGCTGGCCATCGGGCGGGTGGGGGTCGACCTCTACCCGATGCAGACCGGCAAGTCGCTCGAGGACGTCACGACCTTCGGCAAGTTCCTCGGCGGCAGCGCCGGGAACGTGGCCGTGGCGGTCGCCCGGCTCGGGCACAGCTCGGCGCTGATCAGCCGCGCCGGCAACGACCCCTTCGGCCGCTACGTGACCCGCACCCTCGCCGAGCTCGGCGTCGACCCGACCTACGTGACCACCGACCCGTCGCTGCCGACACCGGTCACCTTCTGCGAGATCTTCCCGCCCGACCACTTCCCGCTCTACTTCTACCGCTACCCCCAGGCGCCTGACCTGCGCGTGGCGCCCGAGGAGATCCCGCCGGTGGCCGTGCGTGAGAGCCGGCTGTTCTGGACGACCCTCACCGGGCTGTCGGCCGAACCCAGCCGCACGGCGCACGCCACGGCCTGGGAGCTGCGTGGCCGTCGAGCGCACACCGTCATCGACCTCGACTACCGCCCGCAGTTCTGGCGGGCCGAGTCCGAGGCCACCCGCGCGGCCGGCGCGGCCATCGACGCCAGCACCGTCGCCATCGGCAACATGGACGAGTGCCGCGTCGCCGTCGGCACCGACGACCCCGAGGACGCCGCCAAGGCTCTGCTCGACCGTGGCGTCGAGCTGGCCGTCGTGAAGCAGGGACCCAAGGGTGTGTTGGCCGTGTCCGCCTCCGGCGAGCGCGTCGTCGTGCCGCCGGTTCCCGTGCAGGTCGCCAACGGCCTCGGTGCAGGTGACGCCTTCGGAGGTGCGCTCTGCCACGGCCTCCTCGAGGGCTGGGACCTCGAGCGCGCGCTGCGCTTCGCCAACACCGCCGGCGCGATCGTCGCTTCCCGGCTGGAGTGCTCGACGGCGATGCCGAAGGAGCACGAGGTGCTCGAGCTCATGCAGGGGAGCAGCGCATGACGACGTTCGACGCCGCCGCGCTCACCCGTCGTCGCCTCACCGAGCCGGATGCCGTGCCGGCCGCCTGGGCGGCGCGCCGCCGCCGCACCTCGCTGAGCGCCGACGGCCGGCTCCTGATCATCGCCGCCGACCATCCGGCCCGCGGAGCGCTCGCCGTCCGCGACGACGCCCGCGCCATGTCCTCGCGCCCAGATCTGCTCGAGCGGCTGGCCACGGCCCTGCAGCGCCCGGGGGTCGACGGCGTGCTCGGCACCCCCGACGTGCTCGAGGACCTCCTGCTCTCCGGCCTGCTCGACGACAAGGTCGTCATCGGCTCGATGAACCGTGGAGGTCTGCAGGGCGCCGTCTTCGAGCTCGACGACCGGTTCACCGCGTTCGACGCCGACACCATCGCGGTCAATGGTCTCGACGGCGGCAAGATGCTCACCCGCATCGCGCTCGACGAGCCGGGCACGGCTCCCACCCTGGAGGCCAGCGGTGCGGCCGTGAGCGCCCTTGCGCGGCACGGCCTGATGGCCATGGTCGAGCCGTTCATGACGGTGCGCAGGTCACCGAACCGCGTCGAGAACCTCCTCGACCCCGACTCGGTCATCGACTCGATCCACATCGCCGCAGGCCTCGGCGCCACCAGTGCCCGCACCTGGCTGAAGCTGCCGGTCGTCGACGAGATGCACCGGGTGCTCGACGCCACGACGCTGCCCTGCCTGCTGCTCGGCGGCGACCCCAAGGGCGACCCGGTCCACACCTACGCCGAGTGGGGCCGGGCCCTCGAGCACTCGTCGGCCGCCGGTCTGGTGGTCGGGCGCGCCCTGCTCTTCCCGCCCGACGGCGACGTCGCATCAGCCGTCGACGCCGCCGTCGACCTCGTGCACGGAGGAATCCGATGAGCCTGGGCCAGGACAACCCCACGTGGTGCCACCCCGCCGGCTCCCTCGCGGCGCACGGCTGGGACTGCGTGGTGGACGACTCCACACCCGGTTGGTCCCACACCGGGTTGCGCATCGCCACCCTGACGACCGGTGGGTCGGTCGACCTCCAGCTCGGCGACCACGAGGCCATGGTGCTGCCCCTTGACGGAGGCGTGATCGTCGACGTGGGGTCCCTCGACGGGGAGACGGAGTCCTTCACGCTCGCAGGGCGGGTCGGCGTCTTCGCCGGTGCGACGGACGTGGTCTACGCCCCACCCGGCACGACCCTGCGGCTGCGCCCACGCACCGACCTGGGCGAGGGGGATGCCGTGCGGGTCGCGGTGTGCCTGGCGCACGCGGGTGGCGGCATCGGCATCCCCGCGCGATACCTGCCGGCCGCAGACGTTCCCGTCGAGCTGCGCGGAGCCGGCATCGCCTCGCGGCAGGTCCGCAACTTCGGCGTCCCGGGGGTGCTCGACGCACACCGGGTCATCGCCTGCGAGGTGGTCACCCCCGCCGGCAACTGGAGCTCCTGGCCGCCGCACAAGCACGACACCGACCGGCCGGGCGTCGAGGCGGAGCTCGAGGAGATCTACTGGTTCGAGACGCATGCGACCGACGCGCGCGGCACGGATGCCGTCGGCTACCAGCGGGTCTACGGCACCTCCGAGCGCCCCATCGACGTGCTCGCCGAGGTGCGCACCGGTGACGTCGTGCTCGTGCCGCACGGCTGGCACGGCCCCGCGGTCGCCGCCCCCGACGCCGACCTCTACTACCTCAACGTCATGGCCGGCCCGGGTGCCGAGCGCGCCTGGCTGATCTGCGACGACCCTGCACACGCCTGGGTGCGCGACACCTGGCCCGACCTCCCGGTCGACCCCCGGCTGACCGCCACCGACGCCTGAGCCCGACACCCACTCCCGACCCGAAGGACACCACATGCGCATCGGCCTTGCCGGCACCGGCCGGATCGGCGCCTTTCACGCGAAGACGCTGACCACGCTCGACGGCGTCGACGACCTCGTGCTCGCCGACCTCGACGCCACCCTGGCGCAACGGGTCGCGACCGACCTCGGGGTCGGTGTCGCCCCCAGCATCGACGCCCTGCTCGACTCCGGCCTGGACGCCTTCGTCATCACGGCGGGCACGGCGGCCCACGCCGAGCTGCTCGAGGCCGCCATCTCCCGCGACATCCCGACGTTCTGCGAGAAGCCTGTCGCCCTCGACCTCGAGCGCACCATCGCCCTCACCGAGCTCGAGGCCCGCAGCTCGGTTCCGGTGCACATCGGCTTCCAGCGGCGCTTCGACACCGGCTACCGGCGCGTGCGCGACGCGGTCGCCGCAGGTGAGCTCGGCTTCATCCACACCGTGCGCGCCGCGACGATGGACCAGGCGCCGCCGCACGCGGCCTACCTGCCGACGTCCGGCGGCCTGTTCCGCGACTGCAGCGTGCACGACTTCGACATCCTCCGGTTCGTCACGGGCCAGGAGGTCAGCCGGGTGTTCGCCGTCGGGGCCAACAAGGGTGAGAAGTTCTTCACCGAGGCCGGCGACGTCGACACCGCTGCCGCGACGCTGGTGCTCGACGACGGCACGCTCGTGAGCGCCACCGCGACCCGCTACAACGGGGCGGGCCACGACGTTCGCATGGAGGTGCACGGGTCGAAGGGCACCCTGGGTGTCGGGCACGACACCACCTTCGCGATCACCTCGGCCGAACCCGGCATCGAGTGGCCACCCGGCCCCCGGCACTGGTCGTTCATGGAGCGCTTCCTGCCGGCCTACGTCACCGAGCTCACGGCATTCGTCGACGTGGCCCGCGGGGACATCCCGAGCCCATGCACCGTCGCCGACGCGCTCGAGGCGTTCCGCACCGCCGAGGCGTGCGCCCGCTCGATGGTGAGCGGTGAGCCGGTCGACCTGCACGACATCCCCACCGTCCGCGCCGAACTGTCGGTTCGTGGGTGATCCTGCCCTCCGACCCACGCATTCAATCGTCATCTCCCGTCTGGGACACTGATCCATCACTTCGTACGACAGGACCGATACCGTGAGCAGCACCCCCACCCGCATCACCCACCTCATCAACGGCCTCCCGTGGGAGGGCACCGCCGAGCGCACCAGCCCGGTCTTCAACCCCGCCACCGGCGTGCAGACCGGCGAGCTCGACCTCGCCTCGGCCGACCTGGTCGGCGAGGTCGTCACCGCGGCGCACGAGGCCTGGGCCTCGGGGTGGGGCAGCATCTCGCTGGCCAAGCGCACCCAGGTGCTGTTCAGGTTCCGCGAGCTGCTCAACGAGCGCAAGGAGGACATCGCCGCGCTGATCACTGCCGAGCACGGCAAGGTGCTCTCCGACGCGCTCGGTGAGGTGACCCGTGGCCTCGAGGTCGCCGAGTTCGCGTGTGGCATCCCGCACCTGATGAAGGGCGGCTTCACCGAGAACGCCTCGACCAAGGTCGACGTCTACTCGATCCGGCAGAGCCTGGGCGTCGTGGCCGTCATCAGCCCGTTCAACTTCCCGGCCATGGTGCCGCTGTGGTTCGTGCCCGTGGCCATCGCCTGCGGCAACGCGGTCGTCATCAAGCCCAGCGAGAAGGACCCGTCGGCCGTGAACGCCGTCGCCGCGCTGTGGAAGGAGGCCGGCCTGCCCGACGGTGTGCTCAGCGTCGTGCACGGTGACAAGGAGGCCGTCGACGCGCTGCTGACCCACCCCAAGGTCAAGGCCGTGTCGTTCGTCGGGCTCCACCCCGATCGCGAAGTACGTCTACGAGACCGGCACCGCGCACGGCAAGCGGGTGCAGGCCCTCGGCGGCGCCAAGAACCACATGCTCGTGCTGCCGGATGCCGACCTCGACCTCGCGGCGGACGCTGCGGTCAACGCCGGCTTCGGCTCGGCCGGTGAGCGCTGCATGGCCATCTCGGCCCTGCTCGCCGTCGACACCATCGCCGACGACCTGGTGCAGAAGATCCAGGACCGCGTGGGCAAGCTGGTCACCGGTGACGGCACCCGGGGCTGCGACATGGGCCCGCTGGTCACCGCCGCGCACCGCGACAAGGTGACCTCCTACCTCGACGCCGGCACCGAGGCGGGCGCCACGCTCGTCATCGACGGCCGCGAGGGCGACGTCGACTCCGACGGCGAGGGCTACTTCCTCAAGCCGACCCTGTTCGACAACGTCACCAAGGACATGTCGATCTACCAGGACGAGATCTTCGGGCCGGTGCTCTCGGTGCTGCGGGTCAAGACCTACGACGAGGCGCTCGACCTGATCAACTCCAACCAGTACGGCAACGGCACGGCCATCTTCACCAACGACGGTGGGGCGGCGCGCCGCTTCCAGAACGAGGTGGAGGTCGGGATGATCGGCGTCAACGTGCCGATCCCGGTGCCGATGGCGTACTTCTCGTTCGGCGGCTGGAAGAACAGCCTGTTCGGCGACACCCACGCCCACGGCATGGAGGGCGTGCACTTCTACACCCGCGGCAAGGTCGTCACGTCGCGCTGGCTCGACCCCAGCCACGGCGGCATCGAGCTCGGCTTCCCGCAGAACGTCTGAGGCGAGGCGCTCGACGCGAACGCGGCCCCCGGCATCCGAGCGTGGATGCCGGGGGCCGCTGGGCCCACTCGGTCACAGGGCCTGCTCGGCCTCCAGCAGGGTGTTGGCGGCGAAGGTGAGGCCCTCGAGCTGGTCGAGCTCCTGGTCCTCGTGCTCGATGTTCACCGGGATGTCGGGGTCGACGTCGCGCAGCGCCCGCAGGAACTCGGTCCACCACGACACGTCGTGGCCGCGGCCCACCGCCACGAAGTCCCACGACGAGTTGCTCGGCCAACCCGAGAGCGTGGTGCCGCCCCCCATCGCGAGGTAGCCGGGCTCGCCCTCGGCGACCCGGGTGAACCGGTCGTCGAGCACCCCGTTGACCTTGGCGGCGTCGTTGATCCGGGTGTCCTTGGCGGCGGCCACGACCACCAGCGAGCCGAGGTCCTTGACGGCGAGCACCGGGTCGATGCCCTGCCAGAACAGGTGGCTCGGGTCCATCTCGGCCCCGACGTGGGTCGAGCCGATCTCCTCGGCGAGGCGGTGCATCGTCGAGGGGTTGAAGACGATGTTGCCGGGGTGCATCTCGATGCCGACCCGCACGTCGGCATCCGCGGCGCGCGCCTGGATCTGCTTCCAGTAGGGCACGGCCACGCCCCACTGGTGGTCGCGCACGTCGAGCAGCGGGCTCCACCAGGGCAGCGGGTTCCAGGCCATGTTCGTGCCGCCCGGGCTGCCGGCCGGGGCTCCGGACATGGTGATGACACGCTTCACGCCCAGCAGGGCGGCGAGCTCGATGGAGTCCTCGAGGTCCTTGGCGTGCGGGAAGCCCTCTCGGGGGAAGAGCGGGTTGCCGTTGCAGTTCAGCGCGGTCAGCGTGAGGCCGCGCGAGCTGAACTCGCCCAGGTACTGCTGGCGGGCGTCCTCGCTGGCGCGCAGCTCGTCGACCGGCAGGTGGATCGGCGGCAGGAAGCCGCCGGAGTTGATCTCGACGCTGGTCATGCCGATGCCGGCGATGATGTCGAGGGCCTCGCCGAGCGGCTTGTCGCCGAGGCAGGCGTTGTAGACGCCGAGGTACATGGGGTGCTCCTTGCGGGGTTCGAGTGGGGCGGTGCGGGTTTCAGGTCAGGCGGCGTGGTGTGGGGGCAGGTCGACGACGGCGCCGCCGGCGGCGGCCGAGCGGATGACGGCGTCGATGACGGTGAGGTCGCGCACGCCGTCGGCGAAGCTCGCCACCGGCGGCAGGCCGCCCTCGATGCCGGCGACCTGCTCGAGGAACGCCCGCAGCTGGAAGCCGAACAGGTCGCCGACGCCGAACGAGACGCCCGGGAAGTCCATCGGCACACCGCCCTTGAGGTAGGGGTGCGACGGGCCGACGAGCACCTGGTTGTAGCCGTCGAGGCCGTCGTCGCGCATCTGCCGGAGCAGCGAGAACTCCGCCGGCCGGTCCATGTCCCACTTGGCGGCGCCGGTCTCGGCGAAGAGGTCGAACGCCAGCGAGTTCGCGTGGCCGGGGGCGACCCGCGAGATCGAGAAGGTGCCGACGGCCCCCGAGGCGAAGTGGGCAGTGAAGGTGGCGACGTCGTCGTTCTCGACCGGCTCCTTCACGTCGGTCAGCTCGGCGCGGGCGTGGCCGTAGGTGGTGCCGGCCGCCAGGTAGCGCTCGGTCACCTTGGTGGTGAAGGCGGCGCCGCCGACCTGCGTCATCGGCCCGCAGACGAACTCGGCCAGGTCGATGAGGTGGCTGCCGATGTCGGCGAGCGCGCCGGTGCCCGGGCCGCCCTTGTAGCGCCAGGCCATCGGGGTCCGGGCGCTGCGGGCGTAGTCGCACCAGTAGCGCCCGTTGAAGTGCGACACCTCACCGAGCTCGCTGCGCACGAGCTCGCGGATCGCGGCGACCGCGGGCTGGCGGCGGTAGACGAACGCCGTACCGGTGACGAGGTCGGGGTGGGCCGTGGCAGCATCCGCCATCGCCCGGGCGTCGGCGAGGGAGTCGGACAGCGGCTTCTCGCAGAGCACGTGCTTGCCGGCCGCGAGCAGCGCCTCGACGATCTCGCGGTGCAGGGCGTTGGCCACGACCACGCTGACCACCTGCACGTCGTCGGCGACGAGCAGCTCACGCCAGTCGGTGCCGTGCCGCTGGTAGCCGTAGCGGGCCGCGGCGTCGGCAGCGGTGGCGGCGTTGGCGTCGACCACTGCCGCGTAGTGGATCGGGGGCAGCGGTGGGTCGAACAGGGTCGGGGCGGAGCGGTAGCCGGCGCAGTGGGCCCTCCCCGCCATTCCGGCCCCGATCACGGCCACACCGATGGGCTGCTGGGACATCGTGTCTCTCCTTGTCAACGTCCTTGGTGACGTGTATAAAGCGCTTTAAGGAATGGTGGACCCGGTGCGGATGCCGTGTCAACCCTTTGTTCGGACAATCTGTCAAGAGCGTGGGGAGGGTGTCGCGTGACCGGTGGCTCCACGGCATCCGGGCGGGTGCGGCTCGTCGACGTCGCGCAGCGGGCGGGCGTCTCGACCGCCACCGTCTCGCTCGTGCTGCGCGGCCGTCCGGGCCCCAGCCAGGCCACGGCGGATGCCGTGCGCGCCGCCGCCGCCGAGCTCGGCTACCGCCCCGACCGCACGGCGAGCCTGCTGGCCCGGCACCGCTCGCACCTGCTCGGGGTGCTGCTCGACGTGAGCAGCCCGTTCCACGCCGACCTCGTGCGGGCGCTCGACAGCGCGTCGGCCGACCGCGGGCTCGACCTCGTGCTCGGCACCACCACGCCACGCACCGACGAGCACCGGGCGGCCGAGACGCTGCTCGACTTCCGCTGCGAGGCAATGGTGCTGCTCGGCCCCCAGATGGCCGATGCCGACCTGACCGCCCTCGCGTCGCTGTGCCCGACCGTGGTCGTGGGTCGCGCCGGGGTCGCGGGTGTCACCGGGGTGCTGGCCGCCGACGACCAGGGGCTCGAGTCGGCCGTCGACCACCTGGCGTCGCTGGGGCACCGGCGCATCGCGTTCGTCGACGGGCCGCGGGGGAGCATCGCCCGGGCGCGTCGCCAGGGGTACCGCGACGCCATGGCTCGGCACGGGCTCGGCTCGAGCGTCGACGTGGTGCGCGGTGGTGCCGCCGAGGCCGCCGAAGCCGACGGGGCGGCCGCGGCGGCCCGGTTGCTCGCGCGTCCGGCCGGCGACCGACCCACCGGCGTCATCGCCTTCAACGACCGGGTGGCCATCGGGCTGCGCGACGGCCTGCTGCGGGCAGGGGTGCAGGTGCCGGCGGACGTCTCGGTGGTCGGCTACGACGACAGCCCGATGGCCCGGCTCGGCACCATCGACCTGACCTCGGTCAGCCAGGAGCCCGAGGCGCTGGCAGATGCCACCGTCGCGCTCGTCGTGGGCCTGCTCGACGCGCGGCATCCCGGCGCCCACGGCGGACGTCGTCATCCCGCCACGCCTGGTCGTCCGGTCCTCGAGCGCTCATCCCCCAGGTCGAGGGTAGAGAACACTCCGTGTGGCCCTCAATCCGCACGGCGTGTTCTCTACCCTCGACGGCTCGGGGTCAGCGGGCGACCTCGTCGATCCGCACCGGGCGGTGTTCCTTCGCCGACAGCGTCGCGGCCTCGGCGATCCAGGCGGTGCCCATGGCGTCCTCGATGGTGCACGGCGAGGGGACCTCGCCGGCCGCCACCGCGCAGAACGCGGCGAGCTCACGCCGGAACGCCTCGGTGAGGCGGTCCATGAAGAACGTGTGCGCCGGGCCGGCCGGCCAGGTGGCACCGGGCTCGGTGGAGCGCAGCGGTAGGCCCTCGTCGAGGCCGGCGGCCACGGCGTCCTCGACACCGTGCACCTCGAGGCGGACGTCGTACCCGCGACCGTTGGTGCGACTGTTCGAGACCACGCCGAGCGAGCCGTCGGCCAGGGTGATGAGCACCGAGACGGTGGAGTAGTCACCGTTGTCGGCGTAGAACTCGGCGAGGGCGTCGGGGTCGACCGCGCCGACGGCGTAGACCTCGACGGCCTCCTGCCCGGTCACCCAGCGCACGGCATCGAAGTCGTGCACGGAGCAGTCGCGGAAGATGCCGCCGGAACCGGCCAGGTAGGCCGCCGGGGGCGGCGCCGGGTCGAGGGTGGTCGAGCGCACCGTCGTGATCCGCCCCAGCTCTCCGGAGCGCACGGCGTCGCGCGCGGCCACGAAGGCGGGGTCGAAGCGACGCGGGTAGCCGATCTGCACCGCGACGCCGGAGCCGGCGAGCCGGTCGCGCACGGTCACCGCTTCATCTGCAGAGGCCGCGATCGGCTTCTCGCAGAACGTCGGGATGCCGCGGCCGGCCGAGGCGAGGAGCAGCTCCGCGTGCGCGCCCGTCGTGGCGGCGATGACGACGCCGTCGACACCGGCTTCCAGCACCGCCTCGGGGGAGCCGACGGCGGTCGCCTTCCCGATGCGGGTGGTCACGGTGTCGACGGCGGCAGCCACGGGGTCGGTGACGACGAGCTCGTCGACCCGGTCGAGGGCCGCGAGGGTGTCGGCATGGAAGGCGCCGATCCGGCCGAGGCCGATGAGTCCGATTCGCATCTGAGGTCTTCCCGTGGCGTCCGGCCCTCGCCTCGCGCGAGGGCATCGCGCCCATGCTCACCTACCCAACAGTTGCTGTCAACCGTATGTTCTGACAAACTTCGAGCGGTGGCGGTGCGACGGCTCGGAGTCGGGTCCTGACCCGTCACCCGTCCGACCCCGCCACGTCCGAGGGACCATCGCATGCCCAGCACACCGTTCGTCCTCGCCGCCAGCGCCGAGATGCTCTTCGTCGACCGTCCGGTGGTCGACCGCGTCCGGGCGATCCACGACGCGGGGTTCGCCGTCGAGATCTGGGACTGGCGCAACCACGACCTCGACGAGCTCGAGGCCCTGGCCGCGAGCGGCGTCGTCTTCACGTCGATGACGGGCTACACGACCGGCACGCTGGCCGACGAGGAGGGCGCCGACGAGCTGCTGCGAACCGCTGCCGAGTCCGTCGTGGTCTCGCGCCGTCTCGGCACCCCGAGCCTGAACCTGCACGGAACCGGCCTCGACCACCGCGGCCTGCCGGTCGTGCCCGCCGACGAGGTCACCTCACAGATGTGGGACACCGCCCGGCGCACGCTCGTACGCATCGCCGAGCTCGGTGAGCGCGAGGGGGTCACCTTCGTGCTCGAGAACCTCAACACGGCCGTCGACCACCCCCGCACCCCCTTCGCGCGAGCGGCCGACACCCTCGACCTCGTGCGCGGTGTCGACTCACGGCACCTGCGGCTCAACCTCGACCTCTACCACGCCCAGATCGGCGAGGGGAACCTCATCGAGCTGTGCCGCGAGGCGTTGCCCTGGGTCGCCGAGGTGCAGGTGGCCGACGTGCCGGGGCGGTGCGAGCCCGGCACCGGCGAGATCCGCTATGCCGGGGTCGCCTCGGCCTTGGCGGATGCCGGGTTCACCGGTGTCGTCGGGCTGGAGGCCTTCGCGAGCGCCGACCCGGATGCTGCGCTGGCCGCCTTCCGCGAGGCCTTCACCCCCTGACCCTGCCGGGTGGGCGAGCTCACCCAGCCCGCCCACCCGGCATCCGTCAGTGGCTGAGGGTGCGGTTCACCTGCGCAGCGAGCCGCTCCCTCAGCTCCTCGACGGAGATCGCCTCGCCGAGAGCCCGGCGGACGAGGTCGGACTGCGTCTCGGGAGACATCCCGTTCAGCGGCTGGTCGCGGTCGAGGTTGGTCGGGAACGCGTAGCCCTCGGCGGAGGCGGCGACGACGTCGCCGACCCGGGCGAACGGCATCCCGGCGGCCTTGCGGGCGAGCAGCGCCGGGTAGACCGCCTCGACGACGCGGCGCCGGTCGACGCTCTCCATGGCGCGGCCGAACGCCGACGACACCTGCAGGAGGTTGGCCATCCGGCGCACGTCGGTCGTGTGGTTCGAGCCGGCAGCGTGGAAGAGCGCCGGGTTGAAGAAGACGGCATCCCCCTTGGCCAGCGGCAGCTGCACGTGGTTGGCCACGAAGTACTCCTGGAACTCGGGCAGCCAGTAGGCCAGGTAGCCGTGCGCGTACTTCTGCGAGTGCGGCAGGTAGAGCGTCGGGCCGGTCTCGACGGGCATGTCGCAGTGCGCGACGGCGCCCTGCAGGGTGAGCACCGGCGACAGCGCGTGCACGTGCGCGGGGAACTCGGCCGAGGTCTTCGGGCTCTGGAACCCGAGGTGGTAGTCCCGGTGCACGGTCTGACCGGCCCCACCGGGGTTGACGACGTTGACCTGGCTGGTCACCTGGTAGCCCGGGCCGAGCCACGCGGTCGCCGCGAGTGCCACGATGTCGTTGGCGTAGTAGTCGACGAACGCCTCGGGGTCGGCCACGGCCAGCTTCTCGAGGGCGTTCCACACCCGGTCGTTGACGCCGGGGACCCCGAAGTGGTCGCCGGCGTCACCCCCGCAGGCCTTCTCGTCGGCGATGATCCGCTCGAACACCTCGCTCACCCGGTCGAGGACGTCGTGGTCGAAGGCGCCGCGGAACACGGCGATGCCCGGTCCGTCGGCCAGGGCCCGGGCGAGCTCGGCGTGAACGGCCCGGCGGGCGTCGTCGGTCATCGCGTCGCGCAGGGCGGCGGCGTCGTAGACCAGCACCCCCTGCGAGACCTCGCTGGCGTGCGGGTAGCCGGCGAGGTCGGTGCCGGCGCCGATGACAGCCAGCAGGTCGTCGAGGTGGCAGTCCTCGGCGCGCAGGTAGCCGGCCGTCGTCGGGGTGTGGGTGGTCGTCATCGGGGGTGCTCCTGGGTGCTCGCGGTGGCGTCGTTGCCGGGTCAGGTGTCCAGCGTGCGCCGTGAGCCGGTGGGTGGGAACAGGTCGAAACCATCAAAAAGACCTCAGGGTGTGGATGCCGTGTCGCTGGCCGTGCGCAGTGCGACCCGTCACCATGGGCGGATGGTCCGCCGCAGCCACCGGGTCCGCGACGTCGCGGAGCAGGCCGGCGTGTCGACGGCGACCGTGGACCGGGTGCTCAACGGACGACCGGGGGTCAGCGCCCGCGCGGTGCGCGCCGTGGAGGCCGCGGTGCTCGAGCTGGAGCGCCAGCAGTCGCAGGTGCGGCTTTCGCGCCGCACCCTGCTCGTCGACGTCGTGCTCGACGCGCCCGGCCGCTTCCGGGACGCCGTGACGGCCGCGGTCGAGGAGGCGCTGCCCTCCGCGCGCCCTGCCACCGTGCGGGCGCGCTTCACGACGAGTGAGGGTGCCTCGCCCGAGCAGCTGGCAACGGCGGTGGACGCCGTGGGCTCGGCCGGGCGGGTCAGCCACGGCCTGGTCCTCAAGGCACCCGACCACCCGGCGGTGGCGCAGGCCGTGCAGCGGGCCCGGCAGCGCGGCATCCCGACCGTCACGCTGGTCACCGACGTGAGCGGTTCCGACCGGGTCGCGTACGTCGGCCTCGACAACGCGGCCGCCGGCGCGACGGCCGCTTACCTCCTGAACCACCTCCTCGGCACGGCCGATGGGGCGGTGCTCGCGACCCTGAGCCACCACAGCTTCCTCGGGGAGCAGGAGCGGCTCGCCACGTTCCGGGAGCGGCTCGCGGCGGACGCCCCGGGCCGGCAGGTGGTGGTCGTCGGTGACCTGCACGGCGAGGATGTCGCCACCGAGCGGGCCGTGGCTGCCGCCCTCGAGGTCGGCCCGCCGGTGGCCGCCGTCTACTCGATGGGCGGCGGCAACACCGGGATCGCCGCGGCGCTCGCCCTCGTGGGCCTCTCCGGCGTCCCGTTCATCGGGCACGACCTCGACGCCGACAACCTCGCCCTGCTGCGCACGGGTGCGCTCACGGTGGTGCTGCACCACGACCTCCGGGCCGACCTGCGAGCGGCCCTGACGCAGCTGCTGCGCGCGCACCGCTTGCTTCCCGGTGCACCGGAGTCGGTGCGGTCGGCGCCGCAGGTGGTCACCCCGTGGAACGTGCCACCCCGCCTGCGCTGACTCCCGGCCTGGTCGGCTCAGACGAGGAGGAGGGCCGCGGCCGCGAGGGCGGAGGCCGCGAGCACCGCGAGGTCGAAGCGGCGCTGGCTGATCCGCTGCACCGTCGCGTAGCCGAGCAGGCCGCCCAGCAGCACGACCGGCGCGAGCACGACGGCGCGCACGGCATCCACGGGGTGCATCAGGCCGAGCGCGATCGAGAACGGCACCTTGGCCAGGTTGACGATGAGGAAGAACCACGCGTTGGTGCCCACGAACCGGCGCTTGTCGATGCCGGAGGCCGACAGGTAGAGCGTCATCACCGCGCCGGCGGCATTGGCAGTCATCGTCGCGAAGCCGACGCCGCTGCCGGCCGTCCACGAGGCGGCGCGGCGTTCGTGCACGGTGGAGGGCGCGTCGGAGTCTCCGCGCCACTTCACCCAGAGCTGGAGCAGCACCAGCACGAGCAGCACTGCGCCGATGGTGCGGCGCAGCGTCGAGTCGTCGACCGCCTGCAGGAAGAGCGCCCCGACCACCAGCCCGGGCACGACGGCCGGCAGGAGCCGCTTGATGAGGGACCAGTCGGCGTCATGCCGGTAGTGCCAGCAGGCGATGACGTCACCGACGATGAGGATGGCCAGGATCGCCGCGGTCGACTCCTTGGCCGGGAGCACGGTGGCGAAGATCGCGACCGCGATGACGGCCAGACCACCCAGGGCGGTCTTGGAGTAGCCGATGATCGCGGCGGCGAGCGCCATCAGCGCGAGTCCGGCCGCACTGGGGGCGAGCTCCACGCGGGTCCTTCCTCGAGTCAAGGCATAATGTCAGGACATTGCGTGGCTATCATGCCGTATGCCGTCGCACCTGCCGAGCCCCCGGATCCCACCGTCCATGGACGCACCGCCGCTGCGCTGGGGGGTGCTGGGCACCGGGTGGATCGCGGACAGGTTCGTGACCGCCCTGCACGACAGCACCCGCCAGGTCGTGCAGGCCGTCGGGTCGCGCAGCGCGGAGGGCGCCGCTCGCGCGGCTGCCCGGTTCGGGGCGTCCACGGCCCACGGCTCCTACGAGGCGCTGGTCGCCGACCCCGAGGTCGACGTCGTCTACGTGGCGACGCCGCACCACCTGCACCTGCCGCACGCGCTGCTCGCGATCGAGGCGGGCAAGCACGTGCTCGTCGAGAAGCCCGTGGGGCTGGATGCCGGTGAGGCCCGGCAGATCGGGGAGGCCGCAGCCCGGGCCGGTGTGTTCTGCATGGAGGCCATGTGGACCCTCTTCCTGCCGCGCTTCGACGTCGTGCGGCAGCTGCTCGCCGACGGCACGGTCGGGGAGCCGAGGGTGGTCCTGGCCGACATGGGCGAGTGGTTCGACGACGGCCACCGGATCATGCGCCCCGAGCTGGCCGGCGGCCCGATGCTCGACCTGGGCACCTACCCCGTGACCCTCGCGACCTGGGTGCTCGGCGCCCCTGAGCAGGTGGTTGCCGTCGGCACCCCCGCACCGAGCGGCATCAGCGGCCAGGTCGCGATGGCGTTCGCCACGCATGCCGGCTCCACGGCCTCCCTCACCGTCACCATGCTCTCCGACACCCCGTCGGTCGCGAGCATCACCGGCTCGTTGGGGCGTATCGACCTCGACGGGCCGTTCTACCGGCCGGGGCCGGTGGCCCTGCGGCTGCGCGACGGCACCGACCTGGCCTGGGACGAGCCACGCGTCGACCACGCCGGCCTGCACTTCGAGGCGGCCGAGCTGGCCCGCCGGGTGAGCGTCGGCGAGACCGGGTCGCCGCTGCGGCCGTGGGCCGACACGGTGGCGACGCTGGAGGTGATGGACAGGGTGCGCGCCGCGGCCCGTATCGACTTCGCCGAGGCGTTGGCGGCCCGTTCCGCCGGCTGACGAGCGGCCGCCCGCCCTGCTGGTGCGGGCGCCGTCAGCGGCTGCCGAAGTCCTGGGTCCAGTAGATGCCGTACCGGCCACCGTGGCCGATGCCCACCCCGAGGGCCTGGTTGGCGCAGTTGAGGATGGTGGACTTCGGCCGCTCCACCGGCGACGAGCGCCAGGGTCACCGTGGCCAGCACCAGCCGGCGGGGTGGGGTCGAGCCCTTCGGGAGCCTCTCGAGGACGAGGAAACCCCTGCGCCGTCAACGGTCGGTGACGGCGCAGGGGTTCGCGCACTGAACGGGGTCAGCCGAACAGGTGGAACTCAGGTGCGGCTCAGAAGCGGTCGAGCGACTTCTTGCGCCAGGCCTTCGTCGCCGCGAGCCGCACGATGTCGCGGCGGCGCCGGCCCTCGACCTTGTTGGGCAGCGAGAGCTGAACGACCTTCCAGTACACCGACGCGGCCTGCTTGCCGAGCGAGCCGGTGACGTAGGGCAGGTCGTGCCGCTCCATGAGGTCGCGGATGCGCGGGGCGATCTCGCGGTAGCGGTTGCTCGGCATGTCGGGGAAGAGGTGGTGCTCGATCTGGTGGCTGAGGTTGCCGGTCATCACGTGCATCGCCGGCGAGCCGCTGATGTTGCCCGAGCCGAGCATCTGGCGCACGTACCACTCGCCGCGGGTCTCGCCGTCGATCGAGGTCTTCTCGAAGGTCTCGATGCCGGGGGGGAAGTGGCCGCAGATGATGACCGTGTTGGTCCACACGTTGCGCACCAGGTTGGCGACGACGTTGGCCGTCAGCGTGGTGCGGGCCGAGCCGGTGGCCAGCGACAGGGCCGGGTGCACGAGGTAGTCCTTGGTGGCCTGGCGCTTGATCTTCGCGCCGACCTCCCTGGCGTTGGCCCGGAACTTCGCCTTCTCCTCCTCGCTCATCCGGTTCTTCTTCGCGAGGTAGCCGCCGAGCTCGAGGTCGTAGGCCGCGATGGAGTACTCGAAGAGCAGGGCGTTGCCCACGTGCCAGATCGGCTGGAAGAGGAAGAACAGGCTCCAGCGCTGGTCCTCGTCGACCCGCAGGATGCCGTAGCCCAGGTCGTTGTCGCGACCGAGCACGTTGGTGAACGTGTGGTGGATCTCGTTGTGGCTGTGCTTCCACTGGCTCGAGGGCGAGGCGTTGTCCCACTCCCACGCGGTCGAGTGGATCTTCGGGTCACGCATCCAGTCCCACTGGCCGTGCATGACGTTGTGGCCGATCTCCATGTTCTCGAGGATCTTGGCCACCGACAGCCCGGCCGTGCCGAGCCACCAGGCCGGGCGGATGCCCTTGACCTTGACGCCCGAGAACAGCAGGGTCGCCCGGCTGGCCATCTCGAGGTAGCGCTGCACCGTGATGACTTTCCGGATGTAGGCGGCGTCACGGGCGCCGCGGCTGTCCATGACCTCCTTGCGCAGGGCGTCGAGCTCGTGGCCGATGCCCTCGATCTGCTCGGGGCTCAGGTGTGCGGCGGGGTTGGGGCGGCCGCTCTTCTTCAGGGCAGGGCGCTGCGGGCGCGGGGTCGCGCTCGTGACGGACAGGCGCGGGTTGATGCCGTGCGGCTTGGTCGACGCGTGGTCGGCGGCGACGTGGTGCGGCGCGGTGGGGGAGATGGTGCGGCGCTCGGGGGCGAGGGTCATGAGGAGGTCCTTCCGGGTCTCTCGCGGGCGGGCGGTGCGGTGGGGCAACATCGACCAAAAGGTCAAATCTGCCCCGGGCTGTGGGGTCTAGAGCTCGAGGTCGCAGGAGCCGGCAACGGCGTTGATGCAGGTCTGCACGGGCAGCTCGTCGCCGGGCTCGACGACGGTGACGTCACCGGTGCGCAGGTCGCGCACGGCGCCCTGTCGCATGGTGACGACGCAGCCGAAGCAGATGCCCATCCGGCATCCGCTCGGCATGAGGACGCCGGCCTCTTCGCCGGCGTCGAGGATCGGGGTGCCACCGTCGGCGTCGACGGTGATGCTGCTGTTGAGGAAGGTGATCTCGCCACCCTCCCCGGGCTCGACCACGGTGGGCCGGAAGCGTTCGGTGTGCAGCTGGTCGGGGATGCCGGCCGCGGCCCAGTGCGACTCGGCCGCGTCGAGCAGGCCGGTGGGGCCGCAGGTCCAGGTCTCGCGCTCGCGCCAGTCGGGCACCAGGGCGTCGAGCCGGGCCAGGTCGAGCACGCCGTGCTCGTCGTCGAGGTTGAGGCTGAGCGCGAGGCGGCCGCCGTCGGCATACGACCGCAGCTCGCCCGCGAAGATGACATCGGATGCCGTGGGGGCACAGTGCAGGTGGGCGACGTCGGGCAGCTCGTCGAGCGAGTTGCGCAGCATGCCCATGACCGGCGTGATGCCGCTGCCGGCGGTGAGGAAGAGCACCTTGGCCGGCGCCGGGCTCGGCAGGGTGAAGTCGCCGGTGGCCTGGTCGAGCATGACCAGGGTGCCGGGGGCGGCGACCCGCACGAGGTGGGTGGAGACCTTGCCGCCGGGGATCGCCTTGGTGGTGATCGCGATGCACCCCGCCGGGATGCCGGCCGCGGCCGTGCCGTCGGCGCGGTGGGTGAGGCTGTAGGCGCGCCAGTGGCGCACGCCGTCGATGTCGATGCCGATCCGGATGTACTGACCGGGCACGTGGCCGAGCCACCCACGGCCGGGGCGGATGACGACCGTCACGGCATCCGCGGTCTCGGGGCGCACCTCGACGATGCGGCCGCGCAGGTCGGCGCCGGAGCGCAGCGGGTCGATCAGGTCGAGGTAGTCGCTGGGCACGAGCGGGGTGGCCAGCGCCTCGGCGACCTTGCGGGCACCACGGAACACGCCCCCGAGCGGTCCGGGGGCGTGGGCTCCGACGCGCGGGCGCGACGGCGCGGCCGGCGGGTGCACGGCGGGCGGGGTCGGTCGGGTCACGGTGGATGCGCTCACGTACGCAAGCGTAACCTACGCGAACGTAACTTACGAAACCGTAACCACGGATTCTCGCCGCCGTCCCTCCTCGACCAACAGGTCAGCCGAGGGACGGCATCCCGTGTGGATCACGTGTCCCGCATCGACCAATAGGTCACACGTCGGAGGGGCTGGCGTCCCAGATGTGACCTATTGGTCGATCTCGGTGCAGCGCGGGCGGCGGTGCGCGCACGGCATCCGGTCAGTGGTCGCCGGCCATCAGGCGGCCGATCTCGGTGCGGTCGGCGCCGCGGCCCGGCATCTCGGCCACGACCTTGCCGCCGTGCACCACCGCGATCCGGTCGGACAGCGACAGGATCTCGTCGAGCTCGGCCGACACCAGCAGCACCGCGGCACCGGCATCCCGGGCGTCGACGATGCGGCGGTGGATGAACTCGATCGACCCGACGTCGACACCACGCGTGGGCTGCGCGGCCATCAGCAGCCGCGGCTTGAACGACATCTCGCGGGCGACGACCACCTTCTGCTTGTTGCCACCCGACAGCGACCCCGAGCTCTGGTGCACGCTCGACGAGCGGATGTCGAACTCCTCGCGCACCTTCTCGGCGTTCTCGACGATGGCGTCGAAGTTGCGCACACCACTCTTGGCGTAGGGCGCCTGGTCGAACTCGTTGAGCACCAGGTTGTCGGCGATGGAGTAGGCCGCGACCAACCCGTGCTTCTCGCGGTCCTCGGGGATGTGGCCGACGCCGGCGTGGTGGGTCTGGTGCGGGTTGGCCTTGGTGAGGTCGAGGTCGCCCAGCGTCATCTGGCCGGACACCACCTTGCGCATCCCGGCGAGGGCCTCGACGAGCTCGCGCTGGCCGTTGCCCTCGACCCCGGCGACGCCGACGATCTCACCGGCCCGCACCTCGAGCGAGAACCCGTTGACCGCACCGAGGTCGCGGTCGTCCTTGACGTGCAGGTCGGTGATGGTGAGCACCGTCTCGGCCGGCGTGGCGTCGGCCTTGTCGATGGACAGCACGACCTCGCGGCCGACCATCATCGTGGCCAGCTTGCGGGCGTCGGTGGTGGCGGTCTCCACCTCTCCGACGACCGCCCCCTGGCGCAGCACGTAGACCCGGTCGCTGACGGCGAGGACCTCGCGCAGCTTGTGCGTGATGAAGACGATCGACGTGCCCGAGGCCGCGAGCTCCTTCATGACGCCGAGCAGCTCGTCGGTCTCCTGCGGCGTGAGCACCGCGGTCGGCTCGTCGAGGATCAGCAGGTCGACCCGTCGCGAGAGCGCCTTGAGGATCTCGACCCGCTGCTGGGTGCCGACCGGGAGGTCCTCGACCTCGGCATCCGGGTCGACGGGCAGGCCGTGCTTGGCCGACAGCGTGCGCACCATCTCACGCGCGCTGGCGATGTCGAGCACCTGGCCGGCCCTGGTCGGCTCGTGCCCGAGCATCATGTTCTCGGCCACCGTCATCACCGGCACCAGCTGGAAGTGCTGGTGCACCATGCCGATGCCGCGCCGGATGGCGTCGCGCGGGTCCTTGATCGGCGTGGCGTCGCCGCGCACGCTCACCGTGCCGATGTCGGGGGTGATCAGGCCGAAGATCTGGTTGACCAGGGTCGACTTGCCGGCGCCGTTCTCACCGAGCAGGGCGACGATCTCGCCGCGCCGCACGTGCATGGTGATGTCGCGGTTGGCCCTGACGCTGCCGAAGCTCTTGGACAGGCCCTGGATGTCGAGCAGCACCTCACCGACGTTGCCTGCGCCGAAACCGGACTGCTCCGGCGGCAGCTCGAGCACGGCATCCGTCGTGGCGATGGCCTCGAGGTGCTCGGGCGCGGTATCGGGCGCGACCGGCCTCGGGTCGTACTCGGGTACCTCGGTCATCACTCGTCTCCCTTGATGTACGGCTGCCCGACGGCGGCGGGCGCTCTCACCCGGCCGGCGGCGATCGCCAGGACGATGATCGTCACGACGAAGGGGAGCGTTCCGGTGAGCTGCGGCGGCAGGTCGATGTTGCCGCTCTGCTGCAGCTGCGAGGCGACGGCGTTGATGAAGCCGAAGAAGATCGCCATGACGAACGCCCGAAGGGGTCGCCAGGCGCCCATGATCATGATCGCCAGGGCCAGGAACCCGCGGCCGGCGACCATGTTGCGCTCGAACGAGCTCGACGCGTCCATCGACAGGTAGACCCCGGCGCACCCGGCGAGGGCGCCGGCCAGGGTGACGTTGACCAGCCGCTGGCGCTCGACGTTGATGCCGGCGGTGTCGGCCGCCGACGGGTACTCCCCGACCGACCGGGTGCGCAGGCCCCAACGCGTGTGGAACAGGCCGAAGTGCACGAACAGCGCGGCGAGGATGGCGAGGATGGCGAAGATGCTGGTGCCGGTGAAGAAGACCGGCCCGAAGAGCGGGATCTTCGACAGCAGCGGTACGTCGAAGCTCGGCATCAGGCCGGGCAGCAGCTTGCCCGGCTTGTAGTAGAACGACGTGATGCCGGTGGCGATGATGTTGAGCACGACACCGGCGATGATCTGGTCCATCCGCCACTTCACGGTGGTCCAGGCGAGGAACCCGCCGAGGATCAGGCCGCTGCCGATGCCGGCGAGCACGCCCACGATGAGCGAGCCGCTGTAGGCGGCGGCGAAGAAGCCCGCGAAGGCCGCGACCAGCATCTGGCCCTCGATGCCGATGTTGACCACGCCGGAGCGCTCACCGATGACGCCGACGAGGGCGGCGAGCACCAGCGGGATGGCGTAGCCCCACGCCGAGGTGTACATGCTCGGGGCGATGTCGTTCTTGGCGTAGTAGAAGATGTAGGCCGCGACGAGCACGACCACCGTGACGATCAGGGTCGTGCGGTTCTTGGCGATCCACTCGGTCGTCACGTCAGTTCCCCCAGCTCGTCGACGCGGCGCTGACCTTGTCGGCGCGGCTGCGGAAGATCCACTTGCCGAGCACCGGGATCGAGACGAAGAGCAGGATCATCGCGAGCAGCACGTCGACCACTTCGGGCGCGATGCCGGTCTCGAACTGCAGGCCCGCGGCGCCGGTGCGCAGCACGCCGACGAGGAACGCGGCAGGGATGGTCGCCAGCGGGTTGGCCCGGGCGAGCAGGGCGATGGTGATGCCGTCGAAGCCCAGGGTTCCGCCGATGGCCGGCTCGAACCGGAACAGCGTGCCCTCGGCCTCGAGCGCACCGGCCAGGCCGGCCAGGCCACCACCGAGCACCATCGACAGGGTGACGATCCGGGTGATGTTGATGCCGGCGTAGCGGGCGGCGTGCTTGTTGGCCCCGACGGTGTTGAACTTGAAGCCCAGGGTGCTGCGCGACAGCATCCACCAGCAGGTGACCGCGAGCAGCACGGCGATGACGAACCCGATCGGGATCTTCGCGACCGCCCCGACCTGCGCCGACTCGGGGATCAGCTCGGTCTGGGGGATGCCGCTCGTCTTGGACGTCTCGGCCTGCAGCGGCCCGGTGACCAGCCACCAGGTGACCCCGGCGGCGATGTAGTTGAGCATGATCGTGGTGATGACCTCGTGCACGCCGCGGCGAGCCTTGAGCACACCCGCGATCCAGCCGACGAAGGCGCCCGCGACGATGCCGGCGAGCATGCCGAGCGCCGCACCGAGGATGCCGTAGCCACCGGCCGCGTAGGCGACCCACGCGCCGAACATCGCACCGAAGATCAGCTGGCCCTGGCCACCGATGTTGAACAGGCCCACCCGCAGCGGCAGCACGACGGCCAGGCCGGTGAGCACCAGCGGGGCGGTCTTCTGCAGGGTGCGGGTCAGGCCCCCCGGAACGAACAGCGCCTGCTTGATCAGCGTCTCGTACGCGAACAGCGGAGCCACACCCTGCAGGCGGATCAGGAGGGCACCGACGGCCAGCGCGATGACGAGAGCCACCACGATGACCACACCGCTCTGGTGGGTCAGCATGAACGCCAGCGGCTGTCGCTCGGGGCGTTTGCCGTCCGATGGCCCGGGGCCAGGGGGCGGAGCGGCGGCCTGTTCGGCCACCGTGGGTGTCTGGGACATGTGACTCCAATGTCGGTTGGTGCCCACAGTGTTGCGTGTCGCGGCCCCGGGCAAAAGGACCACCACGGCTCGGCGCTGACGCGCTGGGGCGGGCACCCGATGGGTGCCCGCCCCAGTGTTCGATCAGGCGGTGGTCACGTTAGCGCGACCCGGCGGTCACTCTCGTCAGAGGGTGACGCCGGTCTTCAGCGTGCCGGCCTCCATCTGCTTGACGACCTCGTCGACCTTGGCCTTGACGTCGGCCGGGACGACGGAGTCGAAGTCGTGGTACGGCGCGAGGCCGGCCTTGCCGATGGTCTGCAGCTCGGTGAAGTCGCCGTCCTTGGCCTTGACGGCGATGACGGTGACGCCGTCGCTGATGAGCTTCATCGCCGAGGTGATGAGGCACGGCTGGGCGGCCGGCACGGTGTCCCACTGGTCGAGGTCGACACCGATGCAGAACTTGTCCTTGCCCGCACCGGAGGCCTTGGCGACCTCCTGCAGCGCGCCGTTTCCGGTGTTGCCACCGGCACCGAAGATGAGGTCAGCACCCTGGGCGAGCTGCTTCTTGGCCTCACCGGCGCCCCATACCGGGTCGTTGAACGCGTTGTCGGCAGCGGGGTGGTAGACCGTGGCGACGGTGACCTTGGGGTTGGCCGCCTTGGCGCCCGCCTCGAAGCCCTTCGCGTACTTCTGCACCGGCGGGATCTTGAGACCGAGCACCTGGCCGAGCTTGTTGGTCTTGGTCATCAGGCCCGCGAGGTAGCCGGCGCCGTAGCCCGCCTGGTCCTCGGGGAAGACCAGGCCGGTGAGGTTCTTGGCCGTGACCGCCTTGGCGTCGTAGCCCTGGTCGACGCCGATGAAGCGGGTGGTCGGGTTCGCCTTGGCGGCCGCAGTGGTCGCGTCCGCCATCAGGAAGCCGACCGTCACGATGGTGTCGTACTTCTTGTTGGTGAACTGCTGGATGTTGGCGGCGTAGTCCTTGGCGTCCTGGGTCTCGATGTACTTGTAGAAGCCGTTGACCTGCTGGGCTGCGGCCTTCGCGCCCTCGTGGGCGGACTGGTTGAACGACTTGTCGTCGACCTTGCCGGTGTCGGTGACGAGGCCGAGGCAGTAGACGTCGGCCGAGGCGCAGTTCGAGTCATCCGCGGGCGCACCTGCCGCAGAGGAGCCGCTGGCAGCGGGGGTGTCGGAGTTGCCGGTGCTGCCGCCACAGCCCGCAAGGGCGAGGGCGAGCGCCGCAGGCACTGCGACCAGGTAACGCGTGGACTTCATGAAGGTTCTCCTTGGACGTCGGGTCAGACATGCAGATGCTAGGGCCTGGGCGGGGTCGCGCCGTCGGCCCACTGAGTGTCGTTGTCGGGTCGTTACCTCGCTAGAGGGGGGTGGTGACGAGAAGCACAGCCGCGCACTGGCGAGAGTCACCAACCAGCGGTGGCCGACCAGCCGGCATCGATGGTGACCGTGGTGCCGGTGATGCCGGATGCGGCTGGTGAGGCGAGGAACGCCACCGTCGCGGCGACCTCGCGAGCCGTCACCGGCCGGCCCAGCGCCGAGGCCCGGCGGTAGCGCTCGACCCCCTGCGGCCAGGCCTGCTCCAGCCCCTCGCGGTCGACCAGCCCGGGCGCCACGGCCACCACCCGGATGCCGCGCGCCCCCAGCTGGGCGGCCGCGGCCGCGGTGAGGTGGTGCAGGGCCGCCTTGGCCACGGCATACGGCGTGTGGGCGGGAGCGGGCCGCAGCCCCTCGATCGAGCCGACGACCACGATCACGCCGCCCGCGCCGAGCCGCGCGGCGGCCCGGTGCAGCAGGGCGGTGGTCGGGCGCAGCCCGGCGCGGTGGAACGCGTCCCAGGCGGCGGTGTCGAGGGCGTCCCACTCGATCAGGTCCTGGGGGAACGCGTTGAGCACGACGACGTCGGGCGCGCCCACCGTGGCGGTGCAGTCGTCGAGCAGCCGGTCGCACGCGGCATCCAGCGCCGTGGCGTCGTCGACGGCGAGGTCGGCGTGCAGCGCCACGGCCCGGCATCCGGATGCCGTGATGTCGGCGACCGCCTCCGCCGCACCCTCGGCGTCGCCGCGGTAGTGCACGCCGACGTCGTGCCCGTGCTCGGCGAGCACGAGGGCGATGACCCGGCCGAGGCCGCCGCTGGCCCCGGTGACGAGCGCGGTCACCGGGTCACCGCATCCGCCCGACCGGCTCGTCGCGGGTGAGCGCGGCGATCTCGGCGGAGTACGACGGGTAGCCGGCGGTCAGCAGGGAGCGGTCGCCGAGCTCGAAGTGCTCGGGGCGGAAGGCGGGGGAGCACCAGCACGAGAGGAGGGTCCACGCGCCCAGGGTGGACGCGCCCATCCAGGTGCCGCGGCGCACGAGGAACTGGCTGGTGGTGGCGCCGACGTAGTTGAGCACCCCGGAGCCGCCTGGGCGCAGCCGCAGCAGGGCCGCCGGCGCACCCGCCAGCCACTGCCAGCCCTCGTCGATGGTCAGCCGGTGCATCGCCGAGAAGCCGTCGGGCTGGTCGGTGAGCAGCACGGTGATGGCGTTCAGGCCCTGGGTCCGCGGCCCGGCCACGAACCACGCCCCCTCCTCGGGGATGGGCGACATCTTCAGGCGTGCGATGACCTGCTCGGCCGACTCGGTGCTCATCAAGCCGTCGCCGCCGCTGCCCGGGCGACCTCTCCTCTCGCGCGGGCGCGCGAGAGGAGAGCGTCGGTGTCGAGCCGGGTGCTGCGCCGCTCGCGCACCACCACCTCGCCGTCGACGAGCACGTCGGTGACGTCGCCGCGACCGGCCGCGAACACCAGCAGCGCCGCCACGTCGTGCACCGGGGTGAGGTGCGGCGCCGACAGGTCGAGCAGCACCAGGTCGGCCCGCTTGCCGACCTCCACCGAGCCGATGGCGTCACCGAGGCCGAGGGCGCGGGCGCCGTCGATGGTGGCCGCCCGCAGCACCTCGGTGGCGCTCGCGATGTCGGGGCGGCCGCTCGTGAGCCGGGCGACCAGCGCGACCTGGCGCATCGCCTGCCACATGTCGAGGTCGTTGGAGCTGGAGCAGCCGTCGGTGCCGACGCCGAGCCGAATGCCGTTGCCGCGCACCTCCTCCCAGTGCAGGGCGCCGCTGGCGAGCTTGAGGTTCGACCCGGGGCAGTGCCCGACCGCGGCCCCGGCTGCGGCGACCAGCTCACGGTCGGTGGCCGAGAGGTGCACGCCGTGGGCCAGCACCATCGGCAGGTCGGGCTCGAGCCAGCCGGTGCGGGCGAGCAGCTCGGTGGGCGTGGCGTCGTAGCGCTCGCGGATGCCGGCGTTCTCGGCCGCCGTCTCCGAGACGTGGGTGGTGAGCAGGCCGGGTCGGCCGGTGGCGGCGAGCACCTCGCGCAGCGTCGTGACGACCTCGGCGAGGTTGTCGGGGGAACAGGTGTAGGTGGCGTGCGGCATCGCGGCGACGGGGACGACGGGCCCGCCGATCTCGTCGAGGCGTGCCGGCCAGGCGTTGAGGTCGGCGAGGCGCTGCGGCCACTCCAGGCCGTCGGGGCCCGGGCCGTCGAAGAACACCGGGCCGATGACGTGCCGGCTGCCGGCGGCCACCGCGCCACGGTGGGTGGCCTCGTGGTGGAAGTACATGTCGAGCTGGGTGGTGCAGCCGGACAGCAGGCTCTCCAGCGCGCCGAGGGTGGCGCCGAGCTCGACGGTCTCCTCGTCCATGACCGCCGCCTCTGCTGCCCAGAGGTGCTGGAGGAAGCCGTCGAGGTCGAGGTTCTCGGCGAGGCCTCGCAGGAGGGTCATCGGCAGGTGGGTGTGGAGGTTGACCAGGCCCGGCATCAGCAGCTTGCCGGCCGCGTCGATGACGATCTCGGCGTCGCGCTCGACCGGTGGGTCGCCTTCGCTTGTCGTGATCGACGTGATGATCCCGTCGTCGACCACCACTGTCGCGTTCGTCAAGATCTGGTCGTTGTCGTCGACGGTCACCACGTAGGTGGCGTTCTCGATGCGGACTGTCGTCATACCTGCGGCTCGTCGTCGGGGAAGGTGGCTCGGGTGTGCACCAGCTCGTCGAGGATCTCCACCACCGTGGCGGCGCTGTCCGTCAACACCCGGTCGATGTCGGCCATGGTGATGGGTTCGGTGGCGTCGCCCACCCCTGTGGCAGGGTTCACGACCAGTGAGATGGCGGCATACCGTAACCCGGCCTCGCCGGCCAGGGTCACCTCGGGGACGCCGGTCATTCCGGCGACGTCGGCCCCGGCGAGCGCGGCCAGCCGGATCTCGGCGCGGGTCTCGAAGCGCGGGCCCTCGAAGCAGGCGTAGACGCCGCCGTCGCGGATCGAGTGGCCTGCCGACGAGGCCGCCTCGAGGATCTCGTGCCGGATGGCCGGGTGGTAGGGCTCGAGCACGTCGGTGTGCACGACGCCCTCGGGCCCCGACCCGTCGAAGAAGGTGAGCGCCCGCTGCCGGGTGAGGTCGAGGAAGTCGTCGAGGCAGAGCAGGTCGCCGGGGCGCAGGTCGGGGTCGATCGAGCCGGTGACGTTCACGGCCACGACGTCACGCACCCCGAGGTCGGCCAGCGCCCGGATGTTGGCGCGGTAGTTGACCAGGTGCGGGGGCACCGAGTGGCCGGCCCCGTGCCGCGTCAGGAAGACGATCGGCACCCCGTGCCACGTCCCCCGGGTGACCCGCGCGTCACCGAACGCCGTGCCGACGGTCTGCGTGCTGGTGTCCTGCAGCGCCCCGAGGTCGTAGAAGCCGGTGCCGGCGATGATGCCGAGGGGCGGTCGGGTCATGCGACGGCACGCTACCGGTCGCGCAGGCAATCGAGGCAGGCCCGGCGGCGGGCTGCCCACCCCCGGTGGCAGGATCACCCCATGGGTGGACGCGTGGCGATCGCGGCGACCGGGCCGGTCTCGCTCGCGGCCGGGCGCGAGGTCGCCCTGGCCGGGGGCAACGCGGTCGACGTCGCGGTGGCCGCCGCGCTCGCCGCGATGAGCACCGAGCCGGGCATCGTCTCGCTGGCCGGTGGCGCGTTCGTCTCGGTCTGGCCGGCGCAGGGTGACCCGGTCGTCATCGACGGCAACGTCGAGATGCCGGGTCGCGGCCTGCCCGCCGACCGGTTCGGGAGCGGCGTCCACGAGGTGGTCACCGACTACGGCGGCGGCGTGCGGATGTTCGCGGGGCACGGCTCGGTGGCGACGCCCGGGGCGGTCACCGCGTGCGAGCTCGCGGTCGAGGAGCTCGGGGCGCTGTCGTGGGCCGACGTCGTGGCCCCTGCCACCCGCGCCTGCCGCGACGGCTACTCGATCGGTGGGGCGGCCGCCCGCTACCTCACCTTCACGGCCCGCTCGCTCTTCGGTCGCGACCCCGACGCCTTCCGGGTTGTCACCCGGCCCGACGGGTCGGCGGTCGAGCCGGGCGACGTGATGACCAACGCGGCACTGGCCGACGTGCTCGACCTGGTCGCCCACGACGGCGCGTCGGTGCTCACCACCGGCGAGATCGGCCGGGCGATGGTCGACGACATGGCCGAGCACGGCGGACTGGTGACCCACCTCGACCTCGCGGAGTACACGCCGCTGGTGCGACCGCCCGTGCGCCGCACGGTCGGCGAGTGGGACCTCGCGGTCAACCCGCCGCCGTCGGTGGGCGGCCCGATGCTCGCCGTGATGCTGGGCGAGCTGCAGCGTCGTGGCAACTGGCACTGGCCCGACATCATCGACATCCAGCGCATGGTGCTGCGCTACCGGCACGCCGTGCACGACCACGCGCCCGACCTCGACGCGGCCGGCCACGAGCTGCTGCTGTCGGTCGACCGGCACGGGCTCGCCGGCCTGCCGACCAGCTCGAGCACCGCCAACATCTCGGTCGTCGACCGCGACGGCACCGCCTGCGCGATCACCGTCTCGAGCGGCTACGGCGCGGGAGTCACGGTGCCCGGCACCGGGATGCTGCTCAACAACGCCCTCGGTGAGCCCGAGCTCAACAAGCTCGGGCTGCACCGCCTCGCCCCCGGCACCCGGCTCGCGTCGAACATGGCGCCGACCACCGGGCGCACCCGCGACGGGCGGGTGCTCGCCATCGGCTCGCCGGGCGCCGACCGCATCACTACCGCCCTGATGCTCGTGCTGGGCCAGGGCTGCCTGCACGGCGCAGACCTCAGCCACGCCATCCAGGCACCGCGCCTGCACGTGCGCTTCGACGAGGACGGCGCTCCCGTCGTCGAGCACGAGACGGATGCCGCGATCGCCGACGCCGTGCGCGAGGCGGGTCTGCCGGCCCGCGACCACGGCATCCAGCAGATGTTCTTCGGTGGAGTGGGCGCGGCCTACCGCCGCGAGGACGGCGTGCTGCAGGCAGCCGGCGACCCCCGCCGGGAGGCCGCGGTCGAGGTGTTCGACGTCGCCTGAACACCGTGGCGGCTGCCGGCCGGCGTCGAGCGTGGTTCGGCCGACTGCTCGGGTGCTCGACAGGTCACGGCCCGCGGCGGCATCCTGATATCACTGGATGTGACGAGGGGGCGCGAGCCTCCGGTCACCGACGGGAACGGACGGGTCCATGCCGCTGCACACGGGGCTCACGCGATGGTCCGGCAGGGGACGGGCCGGGGTAGCTGCCGCGACGGCGTTTGCGGGCACGGCGGCCCTCGTCCTGAGCGGGGCCGCGTTCGCCGCGCCGGTGGCCGCTGCGCACCCGGATGCCGCGCCCTCGCGCGTCGCGCTCGCCGCCACGCCGGCGGAGCAGGCCCAGGCGGTCTACGACCGGATGACGCAGGCGCAGCGGATCGGCCAGCTCTTCATGGTCGGCACCTCGGTGAACGGCCTGGATGCCGCCGCCCGCGCGGCCGTGACCACCTACCACGTCGGCAACGTCTTCCTCGGTGGCCGCACCACGTCGGGGGCCGCACCCGTGCGCGCCCTGACGGCATCCCTCGACGCCCTGACGACTTCCGCGGCCACGGCGCGGGTGCCCATGCTCATCTCCACCGACCAGGAGGGTGGCCAGGTGCAGGTGCTCAAGGGTCCGGGGTTCTCGACGATCCCGTCGGCACAGACCCAGGGCACCTGGAGCGACGCGACCCTGCGGTCACGGGCCGGTACGTGGGGGACGCAGGTCTTCCGGGCGGGCGTGAACGTCGACCTCGCGCCGGTGGTGGACGTCGTGCCCCGCTCGCTCGCGACGCTGAACTTCATCGCGACGACCCAGCGCAACTTCGGCTGGACCGAACCGGTGGTGGCCGCCAAGGGCGCCGCGTTCACCCAGGGGATGAGGGCGTCCGGGCTCGCGCTGACCGCGAAGCACTTTCCCGGCCTGGGCCACGTCACCGCCAACACCGACACCTCGGCCTCGGTCACCGACACCGTGACGACCCGCACGTCGACCGACCTGCGCTCCTTCACGTCCGCCGTCGCGGCCGGCGCGCCCTTCGTGATGGTCTCATCAGCCATCTACAGCAGGATCGACGCCAGCCACCCGGCAGCGTTCTCCAAGACCGTGGTCAACGGTGTCCTGCGGGGTGACCTCGGCTTCGGCGGTGTCGTGACGAGCGACGACCTCGGCAACGCCAAGGCCGTGCAGCGGTGGACACCGGGCACCCGGGCGGTGAGCTTCCTCATCGCCGGGGGCGATCTCGTGCTCACCGCGAACGCGACCACGCTGCCCGCCATGGTGAGCGCGGTGACGGCGCGCGCCGCGTCGGACGCGGCGTTCCGCGGCATCCTCCAGACGCGGGTGCTCCGAGTGCTCACCGCCAAGGCCGCCGCCGGCCTGCTCGCGGCCCGGCCGCCGACCGACGGCGTGCTCGGTGCAGCGACCGTGCAGGCGTTGCAGCGCTGGCTCGGGATGCCGCAGACCGGGACCCTCGACCGGGGCACCGTCACCGCGCTGCAGACCCGGGTCGGCACGACCGCCGACGGCGCCTGGGGCCCCGCCTCGATGGCGGCGCTGCAGTCCTACCTCGGCATCTCGCGTGACGGCGCCCGCACCTGGAACACCCGCACGGTCAGCCAGCTGCAGAGGTACCTGACCACGCAGCTGTAGGTGGGTCAGGCGCCGGTGACAATCCACCGGTCGGTGCGCACCCGCAGCCACATCAGCGTGCCGCGCACCGACATGAAGGCGGTGAAGGCGATCCACAGCCAGACCACGGCGTTGACGTCGCCGCGGGTGGTGCCGCCCTCGAGCAGCCAGTCGCCGGCGAGGTGCACCCCGAGGATGACGGGCAGGTAGGCCAGCAGGGTGCCCACCATCGCGCGGGCGAGCCACCGCCCGTCGCCGGCGCCGATCAGCACGCCGTCGACGACGAAGACGAAACCCGACAGCGGCTGGCCCAGGGCCACCACGACGAGGCCGCCGGCGATCGCCGCCTGCACCGCCTTGTCCGCGGTGAACAGCGGTCCGAGCAGCGGGGCCACGAGGAGCAGCAGGATGCCGAGCACCATGCCGACGAGCACTCCCCAGCGCACGACGAGGCTGGTGGCGCCGCGGGTGCGGTCGACCTCACCCGCCCCGAGGGCCTTGCCGGTGATCGCCTGCGCGGCGATGGCCAGGGCGTCGAGGGCGAAGGCGAGGAAGGTCCAGATGGTGGCGGTCACCTGGTACGCCGCCAGCGGCACGTCGCCCAGGCCGGCAGCGACCCAGGTGGTCACCAGCAGCACCGCACGCAGGGCGAGCGTGCGCACGAGCAGCGGGATGCCGCCGCGAGCGGCGGCAAGCACCCGTCCGGGGTGGGCGCGCAGCGGCACCGCCGTGCGGGCGGCATACCGCACGAGCACTCCGACGAGGGCCGCAGCCATCAGGGTCTGGGCGATCACCGTTCCCCAGGCCGAACCCGCGATGCCCCAGTGCAGGCCGTGCACGAACCACACGTTCAGGGCGATGTTGAGGCTGAACCCGCCCACGGCGGCGACGAGCGGGGTGCGGGTGTCCTGCAGGCCGCGCAGCACGCCGGTCGTGGCGAGGACGACGAGCATGGCCGGGATGCCGAGCGCGGAGATCCGCAGGTAGGTCACCGCCTGGTCGATGGCCGCCTCGGAGGCACCGAAGACGTGGGCGACAGGGGCAGCGAAGAGCGCCAGGAGGGCGGCGGTTGCGGCGCCCAGGGCAATCGCCAACCAGGTGCCGTCGATGCCGGCGGCGATGGCGCCCGCTCGTGAGCCGGCGCCCAGCTGGCGGGCCACGACGGCCGTGGTGCCGTAGGCGAGGAAGACGAAGATGTTCGCCGAGGTGAGCAGCACCGCGCTGGCGACCCCCAGGCCGGCGAGCTGGCTGACGCCCAGGCGGCCGACGATGGCGGCGTCAGCGAGCAGGAACAGCGGCTCGGCCACCAGCGCGAGGAAGGCCGGCACGGCGAGCCGGAGCACCTCGCGGTGCTGGCTGGGCCGGGGTGCGCGGCCGTCGGCGGTGCCGCCCGCCTCCACCGTCTCGTCCACGCACGGCACTGTTCCACGCGACAGCACCGGATGCCGCCTGCGCCAACCGCGCCGCCCACCCGCCGAGACGGCCCCTGACGCCGCGGAGTCAGGAGCACTTCGCGAAGTCAGGGCCGTACTCGATCCTGACTCGGCGGGATCCTCCTGAGCGGGAGAAGTGCTCCTGACTCCGCGGGCCACTGGGCGGATGCCGGTGTGCCGGGCCTGTGGATGACGAGCCAGGCGCATCGGCCGACTCTGGCACCGTGGACGGATGCTCGGTCCAGCAGCCCCGATCCCGTTCGACGCGGGCATCCTGCGTCGTGGGCGTGACCTGCGCGCGGCCGGCATCGAGCCGACCCGGGGCGGTTGGCACCAGGTCCGTAACGGCGTGTGGGTCACCGACCACGAGTGGCGAGGGCTGACGCCAGAGCATGCGCACGCGGCCCTCGTCCATGCCACCGGCCTGTGCCTGGACCGTGAGGACCCGGTGTTCGCCGTGACGTCCGCCGCGGCCGTGTGGGGGCTTCCGCGGATCGAGCAGTGGCCGGATGCCGTGCGCGTGCTGGTCGCCACCGAGCAGCGGGGTCGAGGGTCTTCACTCGTCCGACCGCACGTGGGCCGCGAAGCCGACCCGGTCCGGCGGGGCGACATCCTGGTGACGAGTGCCGCGAGGACCGTCGTCGACCTGGCTCGAACCGGCACCCTGCACACCGCTGTGGCGGCGGCCGACCACGCCCTGCGACACGGACTCTGCTCGCCCGCCGAGCTCGAGGCCGAGGTGGATGCCGTGCCGCCTCGTGTGCGTGGCCGCACCACCGCGCGCCTCGTGGGGGCGCTGGCCGACCCGCTGAGCATGAGCGCGGGCGAGAGCCTGTCGCGCGTGCAGATGTTCCTGCTCAACCTCCCGAAGCCAGTGCTACAGAGGGAGGTTCATGACGACGCCGGCCTGATTGGCTTTGTGGACTTCGGCTGGGAGGGCGTGTTCGGCGAGTTCGACGGCAAGGTGAAGTACCGGGTAGCACCGGGTGCCAGTCCTGCCGAGGCGGGCGAGGTCGTCTGGCGAGAGAAGCAGCGCGAGGACCGGCTGCGTCGACAGGGACGCGTCGCCCGGTGGACCTGGGACATCGCGATGGATCGAGGCCGCTTGGGCGCCCGGCTGGCCGAGCACGGCATCCGATCCTTACCCAACAACACGTGGTTCGACCTGGGTGCCAGATCCGCCTGCTGAATGCAGCGGCGGCCTGATCGCCGAGCGGGTCACCGGCGGTTCTGGGCCGGTGCTGCCGCCTCACCTCGCGGAGTCAGGAGCACTTCGCCGGCTCAGGTGGTTCTCGTCAGGTCAGGGCCGTGTACGACCCTGACTCCGCGAAGTGCTCCTGACTTCGCGAGATGGGACGGGCAAGCGGTCGGTCAGAGGTGCTTGAGGGCCTCGCGCCGCGACAGGCCGCTGAGCCGGTCACCCCTGGCCTCGACGAAGGCCCGCACCCACTGCGGGTCGACGCGGGCGTGTTGGCGCAACGCCCACCCGACCGCCTTGCGGATGAAGAACTCCTGCCCGAACGCCGACCCCTCGAGGTTGGCGTCGATGACATCGCCGAGCAGGTCGAGGTCGGTCTCCTCGCGGTGCTTGAGCTGCGCGAGGATGGCGGTGCGCCGCACCCAGAGGTGTGCGTCCACGGCATCCGCTCGAAGCAGGGGTGTGACGATCGACTTGTGGCGCAACAGGATCGGGCCCACCCGGTCGGCGGCCAGCACGTCGACGTAGTCCCACCATGCACCCGTTACGACGAGGTGGCGGTAGAGCTCGAGGGCGTCCGGGTCCTGCCATGCCCGGGCCACCCGGTGGCCGGTCAGGGCGACGGCGGCGTAGCGCTCCTCCCGGTAGGCCGCACCGTCCCACAGGGCGCGCACGTCTGCCTCCCACTCCCGCCGCGAGGCCGGCGCCAGCGACGGGTCGGCCAGCAGCGGCCGCAGGAGCGCGCGCAGCTCGGGTGACGTGAGCCCGCGGTAGGGCATGGCCGACTTCATGTAGCGCTGCTGCTCGGCAGCCCGCTCCGGGTCCCCGGCGCCGGCCAGCGCGGCGCGCACCGCCACCACCAGCGCCGAGTCGGGTGCCGAGGTGGTCGTCATGACAGCCATCTCAGCACTCAACGGGAAGAGTTGCGGCTCAGGCGAGCCCGAGTTCCTTGGCCTCTTCCCACAGCTCCTCGCGCACCTGCGGGTGGGCGGCATCGCGGATGATGTGCCGGCACTGCGCCTGCTGGTCGTAGCCCCACAGCTCGGCGATGCCGTTCTCGGTGACGATGGCCGACTGCTGGAAGCTGGTGACCGGCTCGTCGACCATCGGCACCACGGTCGAGACGTTGGCCTTGGGGTGCCAGGAGCGCAGCGCGATGAACGACTGGCCGCCCGCGGAGTGCAGCGCCCCCACGATGAAGTCGGTCTGCCCGCCGAAGCCGGAGTAGATGCGCGCGTGGATCCGCGAGGCGTTGGCCTGGCCGAACAGGTCGACCTCGAGGGCAGTGTTGACCGAGGTCATCATCCGCTGCTGGGCGATCAGGCCGGGGTCGTTGGTGTGCTCGGTGCGCATCATCCGCACCCGGTGGTTGCCGTCGAGCCAGTCGTAGAGCTCGCGCGAGCCGAAGATGAACGACGCCGTGAGCGGGTGGTGCGAGTCGAGCGCCCCCACGCGGTCGAGCTCGAGCACCCCGTCGGAGAACATCTCGGTCCACACCCGCATCCCACGCCGGCCGGTGAGCGCGTTGAGGGTGGCGTCCGGCACCCCGCCGATGCCCATCTGCAAGGTCGCCCCGTCGCTGACCCGGCTTGCCACCCGGTCGCCGATGGCCATGCTGTCGGTGTCGGGCACGATCGGGTCGTGCGCAGGCAGCGGCTCTGACACCTCGATCGCGACGTCGACCGCCTCGACCGGCACCTGCGCGTCGCCGAACGTGTACGGCATCTGGTCGTTGATGACGGCCACGACACGACCGGACCGCTGCCGGCACCCCTCGATCGCCGCGGGCAGCACGTTGACCTCGATGCCCAGGCTCAGCTGGCCGTCACGCGGCGGGGCGCAGTGCACGATGACGACGTCCGGCGGGATGCGGCGCTGCAGCAGCACGGGCACCAACGACAGCCGGCTCGGCACGTAGGACAGGTCGGAGTGCCGCCGCATGCCGGCCCCGACGAAGCAGGTCTCGGCGGTCACGCCCTCACGGTCGGGGATGCCGGGGGGCGCGTTGAGCGCATGGATCGTGTACGTGTCCTTGTTCTCGTCGAGGGCGCGAACGGCGGGCCACGGCACGGCCACGTTCCCGGAGACGACCACCCGGGGCTTGCCCGGGAGGGAGGCGAACAGGCGGCCCAGCTCATCGACGGTGATGATCCTCATGGGGGTCATCATTCTCCCCCCGGCCGATTCCGTCAGGTGAGGTTCGACTGACCTCAGCGGCACGGCATCCGGATGCCGGGAGCGGCCGCCCGCACTGATGCGCGGCTCGGGCACTGTGTTCAGCACAATTGGCAAACGGCTGCTGTGATGCACATCAAGGACGACTTTGCTTGTGCAGGAGCACCGAACGAGCGCACAGTCAGCCCATGACCCTGCTTGCCGCCGCGCGCCCGCGTGCGGTCGAGCAGGCCGCCACACCACCGCACACCCGCGTCGAGGACGTCGCCGGCATCGTGACGGGGTCCTTCCTCGCCTCCTTGGGCCTGTTCGTGCTCGCCGCCGGAGGCGTGACCACGGGGGGCACGGCCGGGCTGGCGCTACTGCTCTCGCACGGCGCGCGGTGGTCGTTCTCGCTCTGCTTCGTCGTGGTCAGCCTGCCGTTCGTGGCGCTGGCCGTGCGCGGGAAGGGGTGGGCGTTCACGGCGCGTTCCGCGGTGGCCGTGGCGCTGGTGTCGAGCTTCTCGGCACTCCAGCCGCAGCTGATGGGCGGCCTCACGGTCGGGCCGTTGTACGCCGCGCTCGTGGGCAACCTGCTGGCCGGCGTCGGCATCCTCGTGGTGTTCCGGCACCGGTCGAGCCTGGGCGGCTTCAACGTGGTGGCCCTGCTCTGCCAGGAGCGGCTCGGCTGGCGGGCCGGCTACGTGCAGATGGCCCTGGACGTGGCCGTCGTGCTGGCGTTCGCCGTCGTCAGCCGCGACCTCGCGCTCTCCCTGGCCTCAGCCGCCGGGGCTGTGCTGCTGAACCTGGTCATCGCGATGAACCACCGGCCCGGGCGCTACACCGGCGGCTGAGCGACCGGCGCTCGTCCGGGCGTCGGGTCGGGAGCCGTCTTCTTCGGGCCGTGCGTCGGGAGCGCGGCCTACCGTTGGGGTATGTGCCGCAACATCAGACCCCTGAACAACTTCGCGCCCCCGGCCACGACCGACGAGGTGCGCGCCGCCGCCCTGCAGTACGTACGCAAGGTGAGTGGCACGACCAAGCCCTCGGCCGCGAACCAGGAGGCCTTCGACCGCGCCGTCGAGGAGGTCGCGCACGTGACGGCCCACCTGCTCGACGCGCTGGTCACGACCGCCCCACCGAAGGACCGCGAGGTCGAGGCCGCCAAGGCCCGCGCGAGGTCCGCGGAGCGCTACGGCCGGGCCGGCTGAGGCGGCCGGCTCCTCGCGACACGCCGGGCCCGGACGGTTGTCGGTGGTGGGTCGCCAACGGGTCGTACCCGAGGGTAACGAGGTGTGACGGCATCCCCCCGGTCCTGCGGCATGTGGATCGTGACACGCCCGAGACTTTCTCGGGTGCACATGGGGTGGATGGCGTTTGTGCAGGTCAGCGGCTTTTGGCGGCCTTGCGGAGGGCGTCGTCCACAGGCTTCTCCACTGGCTGTGCACACGGCATCCGGGCGTTTTGCACATGTTGTCCCCACGTTGTGCACACAGATATGAGAGAGGTCGACGGTTGGGCTTGGCGGTGCCGGCCGGTGCACCTACGGTGACTGGCGGTGGGCTGTCGGTGTCCTCTGGTCTGCTTCTCTTGAGGCCCGGAGGTCCGGCCGCAAGCAGTGGTCAGTCGAGCCCGGTGCATGCCGGATGTGAGGGGTTGAGCGGGTGTCCATCGCGGAGCTGAACGCGGCGTTCGGCGGGCCCACCGACGGGCGTGCCGACGACCGGGTGCCACCGCAGGACCTCCACGCCGAGCAGTCGGTGCTCGGCTCGATGCTGATCAACAAGGACGCCATCGCCGACTGCCTCGAGGCGGTCAAGGCGCACGACTTCTACCGTCCCGCGCACGAGCTGATCTTCGACGCCGTGCTCGACCTGTTCGGCCGTGGCGAGCCCGCCGACGCGATCACCGTCGCCGACGAGCTGGGCAAGCGCGGCGACCTCACCCGTGTCGGAGGCCAGGCCTACCTGCACCAGCTGATCCAGTCGGTGCCCACCGCCGCGAACGCCGGCTACTACGCCGAGATCGTCCACGAGCGGGCGGTGCTGCGCCGCCTGGTCGAGGCCGGCACCCGCATCGTGCAGATGGGGTACGCCCAGGGCGAGGGCGACATCGACGACATCGTCAACCGCGCTCAGGCCGAGGTCTACTCGGTCGCCGAGAAGCGCGGCGGCGAGGACTACAACGTGCTCGGCGACCTGCTCAACGAGACGATGGAGGAGATCGAGGCGGCGTCCGGCCGCACCGACGACCTGATCGGCGTGCCGACCGGCTTCATCGAGCTCGACCAGCTCACCAACGGGTTGCACCCGGGCCAGATGATCGTCGTCGCCGCTCGACCGGCCGTCGGAAAATCCACGCTCGGAATCGACATCGCACGGGCCGCCGCGATCAAGCACAACATGGCAGCGGCGGTGTTCTCGCTCGAGATGAGCCGCACCGAGATCACCATGCGCATCCTGTCGGCCGAGGCCACCATCCAGTTGCAGGACCTGCGCAAGGGCCTGAAGAACCAGGAGCAGTGGACCAAGCTCGCTCGGATCATGGGCAAGATCTCCAACGCACCGCTGTTCATCGACGACAGCCCGAACATGTCGCTGATGGAGATCCGCGCCAAGTGCCGCCGGCTCAAGCAGCAGCACAACCTGCGCCTCGTCGTCATCGACTACCTCCAGCTGATGACGTCGGGCAAGAAGGTCGAGTCACGCCAGCAGGAGGTCGCCGAGTTCTCCCGGGCGCTGAAGCTGCTCGCCAAGGAGCTCGAGGTGCCGGTCATCGCGATCAGCCAGCTCAACCGTGGGCCGGAGCAGCGCACCGACAAGCGGCCCCAGATGTCCGACCTTCGCGAGTCGGGCTCGATCGAGCAGGACGCCGACGTCGTCATCCTGCTGCACCGCGACCGCTCCGACCCCGAGCGCGACGGTGAGGCCGACGTCATCGTGGCCAAGCACCGTAACGGCCCCACCAAGGACATCGTGCTGGCCTTCCAAGGGCACTACTCCCGGTTCAACAACATGGCCCGCGACGGTGGCTTCTAATTCTTGTTGTGATGTCGAGATGTCGAGATTCAGCCAATCTCGCACAACGGCACCTCGTTGCCGGGATTGTCGGGATGCATTGGAAAATGTAAGAAGTGCCGTTGATTCCATGAATTAGCCGACGTTATGCACTTCGTGCGTGTCGCATCACGGTGTTTGTTCCTCCCTCGTCGAGCCAGTCAGTGGATGAGCAGACCCGAGCACCACGCGATCCCGAGCTCGCTCACCGGCCAGCCGACGCGCGGTCATTGGATCTCGGCCCGTCAGCCAGGTGACCGAGCAGCTCGAGCAGGACATCGGCTGTGCGGACCTTTGCCCGAGAGCCGCGGCAAGGAAGTGCTTCGCCTGGGGCGCACCCGGCTGAGCCGGCGGCCTTACCGGACATCAGCGTGAGGCGCCTACCGGAACTGACGCGGATATCGCTCTGCGGTGCAGAGCTGCGCTATCGGCGCGGTTCGCTGAGACGCTGAGTCCTGTAGGTGGCCCTCACCATCCATACCGACAGCGCCAACGCGGCAAGCCCGAGCAGGAGTAGCCCGCCAGAGCCACCACTTTTGCAGGATGAGGCGGCGGCATCCGCAGAGTCCACGCACGTGCCGGACCGGCTCGCGAGGGCAGCGACGACCGGGACGACCGAGGCGGCCACGCCGATCCACCACATGACGAGTCTGGTCATGTGGATATTCTCCTGTCGTTCGACACGAGTACGCTCAGCCGGGTGATTGGTCGAGCTTGCCCACCCCGCCCTCCGTGGCGGGTGTTGGTCACGGATCGGAGCCGCCATGGCTCATTCACCTCACCGGCAGCACAAGGGCTGCCAGCTCTGTAAGCCGCACAAGAACCGTCGTAATGGTCGCGCCGCGCGTGAACCGTGGGCAGTGCTTCGGAAGGTCGGCAAGAAGCGTCGCATCACTCGGGGAGATCTCGGCGACGCCTGACGTCCTCAACTGCCGCGGCGAGTGAGGTTTCGGTCTTGTGCGAGAAGCAGGACCGCCTACAGCTCTGGCGATCAGTGAGGGTTAGCCCCGCCCATGGACGTGTCGGGTTTGTAGTCGCTCGATGGGTCGTGGGCCGCAGTTGAGCCGCGCCGGTTCAGCACGATGGCGACAACCACGATGAGGGCGAGGATTCCGATGATGAACCACCACATAGCGAGCTCCGATCGCCGCGCCGGCCGTCGTTGACAGGCGGTAAGGCGAGTGTCCGCCTGACGGAGAATCGCGTCCAGAGCTTTCGGTTGGCCACGGATGTATCCGCCACTGCCGCAGGTGGTACTCCTCTTCGGCGATGGAACCCGACGAGTTCAGCGTGCGAACCGTTGCCGAACCCGCTGCCAGAGGCTCTGGTGCCGCAAGACGGGGACGTGGCCGCCATGCACCTGAGAACCAACGCCCTTGGCCACGATGAAGGCGCCGACCGCATCGGCAGCCGTGCCGGTGCCGACCATCCCGGGGGCGGCTGCCATCGTCGGGTTGTAGTGCTTGTCGCAGAGCCGCTGACCACCAGGCCCGGTCGATGTCGCCTCCGCTCGGCATCGTCCACACCTCACGCGAGACAGCCTTCCCGAAGCCAGGAACCGTGGGGGTGAAAGTGCACCAGCCACCAGCCTCACCATGACACGGTCGTGAGCCAGAAGCGAGCAGGCCGGGAAACGCACTACTTTGCCGCGGTGAGCGTGCGTTCCCGTCCTGCCGATGGGGGCGAGGGCGGAGAGGCGCTGTCTCGCCTGCGTGCTCCAGATTGCGACTTATCGCAACCAGGAGCAATGTGCCTTGACACCGTTGTATGCCACCTAGCCTTGCGGAACTGCGACAGGCGGGCTGGCTGACCGCCCATTGACCGGGGAGATTCTGTGCCCTCACGAGTTCGTCGGATCGGCGGCGCCTTCACTCTGACAACGCTGTTGTGCGCCTGCGGGGGACCGGCGGCAATGCAGGTGCAGGAGCACGGTGGTACCACCGCCTTGGTCTCGGGTAAGGGTGGGGAAGGGTCGGATGCCGAGGTGCGTGGCCGGGTCCAGGTCGGAGCGGGCGGATGTCTGGGCCTTGCTTCGGACAGCGCGACTGAAGCAGTGGCGGCTATCTGGCCTCAAGGGTCCGAGCTGGCTGACGATGGGCAGTCCATCGACATACCCGACGTAGGACAAGTCCGAGTGGGGCAGTACGTAAGCGGGGGCGGAGGCGAGATCTCGGATCCTCAAGGGGACCGCTTCGCCGACGTTCCGCCAGAGTGCCTCGATCAGGAGCTGCTCATTGACGCGGTGAAGATCACAGCGGTGTCCTAGCCTCGTCGATGTCGATGCCGATGCCGATGCCGATGCCGCTGCCGATGCCGATGCCGCTGCCGAGTCCGCGCCGTGACGCAACCGCACGTGCATCCTCAGGACGGTCCCGACCGAAGCATGATGGCGAACCGAACGTCCGCCTTTGCCGCGACTGGTTCAGAAGCACTCTTCAGGCGCTGCCTGGGTTGCGAGTCTCCTGACGGCGTTGCTTGCGAGCCTGGTGCCCGCGCCGCTTTCGAGTGGCCTCGAGCGCTCGGATGGCCGCCTCGTTCCGGCGTTCGGCGATGCCGAACATGTCCCTCGACAAGTCCGGGAACGCGGAGATGGGCACAGCAGTCAGGTCGGTGCGACGGACGCCCACGGCTCCATCGAACTCGAATCGGTCGACGGCGGACCAGGGCACCTCAACAGTGCGGGTCCAGTTGACCACCCGAATCCGGTCGCCCAGATCGTCCACGCGAAGGACCCAGCCGCGTCCGATCAGCACTAGAAGTCCTGCGGCTCCCGCCCACGCCAGCCAAGCGACGAAGCCGCCAGTGGTGGCTCCTCCCCAGACAAGTAGGGCGACCAGCATGACCAAGGGCGCCGAGCAGACAGCTCTGACGAAGACCGAGGGCTGGAACTTCTTGCGCACGCGATGAGTCTCGCGCACAGCTCGAGCGTGAACCACGGAGACGACCGCTTCTGCCGCAAGTCGGCTGCTTTGCTCCGCGGTTCGGCGGGCAGAACGTGGCCTACCGCGAGAGGATCCCGCCATGGACGAGTGCCCCGTCGACTGGCGGGAATGGGATGAGTCTGCTGAGAACCGGCCGAGCAAGCCCGCCCGGGAGGGCGCATGACCCGATGGCCGCGCCGGCGCATCCGCGCACTTGCCATCGCTGTGTCGGCGCTGGCCGCGGTCACCCTCGCCTCCACCGCCGCACCGGTCGCGTTCGTCAGCTACGACGGGTACAGCAGGACCGGGATGAACGTCGCTGAAGGCGGCACTGCCGTCATCGGCCTGGGGCCCTTGCGACCGGCCCATGGTGGCAGCCGCGTCGAGCTCGTCTCGGCCACCGTCGGCGGGCGCGGCATCGACGCCCGCGTGGGGCGCCTGGAGGGCGTCAAGGTCTACCGCATCACCGACCAAGGGGGCATCGGCGCCGTCACAGGCGCCGAGCTCGCAGGTTTCGATGGCGGCCCGGGCTGGACCCTGCTGGAGCCGGCCGGCGCTGTTATCTCCGAGCAGACCCCGCCGTGGGACGCCGTCGTCGTTGTCACCGGCGTCGCCGAGGGCGTGTGGAGTGCCGACTACGTCGACTTCGTCTATCGGGTGGACGGCCGACGCGGCACCCAGCGAATCGACGTCGGAGCCACCGTATGCGTCGGCTCCCTGGACCGCCCACCTTGCAACATCTGATCCCGCCTGCGAAGCACGCTCATGCGGCAGTAGTTTCACCGCGTGAAGCGGGTTGTGGTCGACGGTGAGCACTTCGATGTCATCGCGCGGGCCGGCGAGCCGGGCGTCTACGACTTTCGGTGGACTTCAGGTCCGAATGAGGGGTACGGCTTCGGGAGCGCCGGGCACTGCAGTGGCGGCATGACGGACCGTGAGCTGGAGGCCGCTATCCGCAACTTCCTGAGCCACGTCGATCCCACCACTGGCTACATCGAGTAGCAGACGGATCTGCCGCAGATCGCGCATCGCGCCTATGGATGATCACCGTGGATGCGTTGGGACGCTGCGACTTTGAGGCGTTGCGACTAGGCCATGTAGCAAAGCTCGAGGTCATATACCGTCGAGCGATGAGTGCGCTCTGGGGGGTCTGTGTCGTTTCCGTGCTGGCCGTGGCTGGGTGCGCCGCCTCGCCGCCGGTAGCGCCGCAGCAGTCCTCGAGCGTTGCGGCGACCCCAACCGTGAGCTCGTCCGCTGCCGCACCCGCGCCGAAGTGCCAAAGGCCCACCACCGATGCGCTGGCCGCAGTCAATGGGTGCACTGGGTATGGGCGACGACCGCGGACCCGACGAATGGCCAGTTCACGGGCAAGGTCCTGGCCGTTGACGGTGGCGCCCGCGAACTTTCAAAGGCACCGGGAACTCGCGCGACGTCCTACGACCCGGCTAGCGTGCCCGTCCTGGGCTGTTGGCCACCCACTCACTAGGAGCAGTTGACGCGGAACCGTCGAAGACCTTGCCGTGTTTCTCACGGCCGACAGCCGCTCCGCCGATCTCCCGGAACTGCCGCTGATTGAGCTGGGTTGCGACAGGTCGAACGAGCAACCTGACCGCGGGCCAGGCACCGCAACGCCCGCGTAGACAGCCGGGCAGTCAAGACCCGGATAGGTGCTGCTTCCGGACCCCGCCGTCAGCTCGTTCGCTGGACGTGATGCGCGGCGAAGAGGAGGTAGACCGCAGCGGTCCACGTGTAGGCGCGGTCCCTGAGGCCCGCACCGGTAACGGCGTCGAAGTTCTCGGCGAAGCCGGAGCGTTCACACAGCTCTCGGAAACGGGCGCTGACCACGTCTGCGAGGGCTTCGAACCCGCTGCGTCGCAGGCCGTCCTCGACGATGGCTGTGGACGGTGCCCAGATCGGGCCGCGCCAGTAGCCGTCGGCCTCGTACTGCGCTGAGGACACCGGCTCGGTGGCGAGGCCGTGCGCGGTGAGGTGGTCCTGCAGCCGATCCGCCATGACCGAGCGGACGTCGTGCGGAAGCCGGTCACCGAGAACGAGGGGCAGGAAGTTGAGAAGGCTTGTTGCGGTGCTGGGGCGGCCGGACAGGGCGCCGACCGCGATGAACTCGGTGCCCGTCCACAGCTGGTCCAGCAGGGCACGGACCACCCGGTCGCCGCTTTCGCGCCATTGTGTCGAGGGGCGGCCGAGCTCGTCGGAGAGGTCTGCCAGGACGTCGAGCTGGAGCGCCAGGAAGGCGGCGAGGTCTGGCGACTCGATGACGCGGTCGACGTCGAAGGTCGTCGAGTTGTCCCAGCCGCTGTCGTTTCCGTGCTGGTAGTAGGGCAACACGTGGCCGGTACGCCGGCGCGAGTCGAGCCAGAACCGGCTCCATCGGGCCAGGCCGTCGTGGATCTGCCCGAGCTCCTCGACGGTGAGGTCGCGGGTTGCGGTGGCCCGGATCCGCCGTAGCGCCCATCCATGGATCGGCGGCTTGACGTAGTTGAACAGGATCTCGGAATGAGTCACGGAGTCCGGCAGGGCACCGGACTCGTCCTGGTGGTCGAAGGGCGCCAGGAACTGGTCGACGGCCGCGTCGGAGCGACCAGGAGAAAGCGCCATGGCGTTGAAGCAGTGGTCCCAGCTCCACAGCTTGTCCATCCAGTGCTTCGACATCAGCACCGACTCACGGGTGACGAAACCGCTTGGCTCGACCGTCGCCGACCAGAGCACGTACGCGGCGAGGGCCGCTGCCGGGGTGCTCGGGTCGCGCCAGGAGGCGATGTCCTCGAGGTAGCAGTTGAAGTCTGCCGCACTGTCGGCCACGACCTCGGCGAACGTCGAGGTGGAGGAGAGCGTGCTCTGTTGCGAGGTCACCTCGCGAACCTCGGCCTCCCAGGCTTCTCCGTCGCTCCCCAGCAGCACCGAGCGGGTCGCGGCTCCCAGGCTCTCGCAACCCTCGACGGCCCAGGCGCCACTGAGCACGCTCACCCGGTAACGGCATCCGGTCTCGTAACTGGTGAAGACCAAGGCGTTGTCGCTCGGGTCCGCGAAGAGGAAGGCACCGCTGAAGGGGGTGAGCTCGCCCACGGCATCCGTGACTCGCAGGCCCAGCCCGGCGCCGCGCAGGCGGATGGCGTCGCGCCCCGCAAAGGCTGCCTCGACGGACCCCTCCTCCGAAACCCAGCGGAAGGTCGCGGGATCCGCGGACCACGTGGTGTCCACCGGCGCACCATCGCTCTCCGGCTGCAGCGCGAGGACCCCGTGGAAGCCGTTGCGGTGCGAGACGAGGTGCACGGTCCCGGTCGTCGTGTGTGGGGCAATGACCGGCGAGAGGTTGAGCCAGGACCCGCGCCGCGAGAAGGGGATCTCCCGGATGTCGAAGCGAACCCCGGCGTCGGGCCCGATGGTGGCGGGCTCGCCGTCGAGGGAGAGGAGGGTCGTGTCGCGGGGGGGCATGAGCAGTCCTCGGGTCAGTCCTTGACGGCGCCCGCGGTAACTCCGGCGGCGACGTACCGCTGGGCCACGACGAGCAGGATGGCAGTGGGGATGGAGGCAACGACGGCGGTGGCCATCAGGGGTCCCCACTCCTGGTTCTGGGAACCGATGTAGTCGTACAGACCCATGGTGATGGGCCGCAGGCGGCCGCCCTCTCTGTTGAGGGTCGAGGCGAAGATGAAGTCCGACCAAGCCCACAGGAACGCGAACAGCGCCACCGTAACGGCCGCGTTGCGCGAGATGGGCAGCACGATCCTGCGGAAGGTGGCCCAGCTGGAGGCGCCGTCGACGGCTGCTGCCTGCAGCAGCTCACGGGGGATTCCCGCCATGAAGGTGGCGAAGAGCAGCACCCCGAAGGGGATGGCGATGGTCGCGTCGGCGACGATCAGCCCCGGGATCGTGTCGAGGATTCCCAGCTGCACGTAGATCGTGTAGAAGCCGAGCGCCATGACCACCGCTGGGACCATCTGGGCGACGATGAGCAGGAAGTTGAAGAGCCTGCGGCCCGGCACGAACAGCGAGGAGAGGGCGTAGGCCGCCGGCGCGGAGATGAGCAGGGTCAGCAGCACGGTGCCGAAGCCGATGAGCAGACTCGTGGCGAGGTATGGAAGCTGGTCCTGCAGGACGACCGCGTAGTTGTCGAGGGTGAAGGAGCGGGGAAACAGGTCCCCTCGGCGGATGGCGGGTCGCTGGGTGAACGACACGTTGATCATCCAGTACAGCGGGAAGAGCATGACGGCGGTGAGCGCGACGCCGATCGCCGTCTTCCACCAGGTTCGCGTGTTCCGGCGCATCTCAGTCCTCCTCGCGCCGCTGCACGGCGAGGTAGACCAGACCCATGACCAGTGCGATGAGCAGGAGGATCGTCCCGACCACCGAGGCCTGTGAGTACTTGATGACGGCCGAGGTGCCCTTGCCGAACGCCATGCCGTAGGCCCAGGTGGCGAGGGTCTGGGACCTTCCGGTCCCGGTGGTCATGATCCAGATGATGTCGACGACCTTGAGGGTGTAGACGAAGCCGAGGAGGAGGGTGATCGCGGTGACGGGGCGAAGGAGCGGGAAGGTGATGGACCAGAACCGTCGCCACGGGCCCGCGCCGTCGAGCTCAGCAGCCTCGTAGAGGTCCTTGGAGATGTTCTGGAGCCCCGAGTAGAGGATCACCAGGTTGAACGGGATGCCGAGCCAGATGTTCGCGATGATCACGGCCCACAACGAGTTGTCGGCGTTGAGCCACCAGATCGGGTCGACGCCGAAGAGGCCGAGGAAACGGTTGAGGACGCCGTTGTCGACGTCCATCATCCACTGCCACGTGGTGGCGGACACGATGATCGGGAGCAGCCAGGGGACGAGGAAGAGCCCTCGCAGCACGGTCGAGAGCGGGAAGTTCTTGTAGAAGAAGACGGCCAGCGCCAGACCGATCGTGTACTGGAAGACCAGGGAGACCACGACGAAGATCGCCGTCTGCTCCACGGTCGGCAAGAACTGTGGTGAGGCCAGGACCTCCTTGAAGATGTCCGCCCCGACGAACGGTGCCTCTCCGGTGACGTACGTGGCGCGAGTGAACCGCCGCAGGCTCATCGAGACATTGACCGCGAGAGGGTAGGCGTAGAACAGGATCAGGTAGACGATCAGTGGGGAGGCGAAGATCAGCCCGGTCACGCGTCTGCGCCGCAGCCGCGGGCGCGGCACCTTGCGGCGCCTGGCGCGTGCCGGCTCCATAGTGGCCCCCGGCCTGCTCGCGGTGGTCTGGCTCATGGCTTCTCCGTCAGTTCAAGGGCTCGGGTGGGCGGTCCGGTGCAGACCCGGTGGTTCTCGGACCGCCCACCGCGAGAACGCGCCTCAGCCCTTCGCCTCCTGCGCCGCGACCTTGAAGGCCTCAGCAACCTTGGCCTGGTCACCACTTGCGTTGAGGGCGGCCTGCTCGGCCTTCGACAGCGCGGCCGAGGTCGTCAGGTACTGCGTCCCGAGGTCGGTCGTGCGCCCCTGGGCACCGTTGATCGCGTCCGCCCACGGCGCGTACACCGGCTCAGCGGCGATCTGCTGCGCCCTGGTCGTCTTGTTGGCGGTGAAGTAGCCGAGCATGTTGTCGGTCGTGATCTGCTTGTCGGTCCCGAGCAGGCAGTCGATCACCGCCTTGGCGGCGGCGTAGTGGCCAGCGCTGTTGTCCTTGTGGACCGGCACGACCCCGAACTCGCCACCCGTGGGCACGGGAGCGGCGCCGCCGGATGCCGACGGGATGGGCATCATCTTGATCGGGAACTTCTCCGCGCCGGCGGCCTTGGCGAACCAGGAGCCGTTCTCGGCGAAGGCGTACTTCCCCGTGAGGAACTGGTCCCAGGACGCGGACTGGTTGTCAGTGATGGCAGACTTCGGGGCGTAGCCCTTGGCCACCCAGTCGGAGACGAGCTGCCCGGCCTGCACGGCCTGCGCCGAGCCGATGTCCTTCAGGTTCGCCCCCGCACCCCAGAACCACGGCAGGAACTGGAAGGTACCCTCCTCGCCGGGGACACCGGCAAAGGTGATGCCCTTGTCGCCGCCCTTGGTGACCTTCTCGAGCGCGGCGTTGAGGCTGGCCCAGTCCTTGATCGTCGACATGTCGACCCCGGCCTTCTTGAGGATGTCCTCGTTGTAGTAGAGCCCGAGGGTGTTGGCGCCGATCGGCACTCCGTAGGTCTTGCCGTCGACGGTACCGGGGCCGGCGAGGTTGGAGTCCGCGTCTCCCGGTGGGATACCGACGGTGTCGAGGGAGGCCAGCAGGCCCGAGGCGGAGGCCTCCGGCACAGCGGGGTTGTCGAGGAACACCACGTCGGGCGCATTGTCCTCGCGCACTGCGGTGGTGAGGTTGTTGATGAGGTCGGTGTTGGGTGCCGTGGTGCGGTTGATCGTGGCTCCGCTTGGGGCGCACGCCTGGACGTACTTGGCCCAGTCCGAGCTGGCGTCGTACTGCGGGTACGGGTCCCAGAAGCCGACCTTGGTCACCGCCGTGGATGCGCCCGCGGATGACGAGGAGCCCGTGGACCCACCACCACCACAGGCAGCCAGCGACGTGGCGACGACGGTTGCGAAGACGATGCCAGTTGCTCGCCTGACCTTCGGGGTGGTGCGCATGGTGTTTCCTTTCACTTCATTGTGAGCGGGTGGTGAACCGGTTCGACGACCCACCTACCCTCGTCCGGGCGGCCACGGGGGTCTGACTACCCTGTGCTTCCGCGGTCGCGAAGGACCGGGGTGACGAACTGGAGAAGAGGTGGGCCGGTCTCCAGCGGTTGCGAGATGCGACTGATCAGCCGGGACACCGCCTGCCGACCGAGCTCCTCAGCGGCCGACTCCACCGCGGTGTAGGGCAGGGAGAACTCCTCGCCGAAGTCCCGCGAGTAGAGGCTGACCACGCTGAGGTCCTCGGGGACGCTCACCCCGCGCTCGCGCAGGATGGAGGGCAGTGCGGCGATCGTCGCGTCGTTGTGGACGATCAGGCCCGTGGCGGAGGGGTGCGCGTCGAGGATCGACTTCATGGAGCTGCCGATTCCCGGCTGGCGTGACTCGCCGTGGTAGACGTGAATGCGCAGGCCGTATCGGGCGGCGCGCTCCACCGCGGCATCGCGGAAGCGCCAGGCATACGAGCCGCCGCGCTCGACGACATGCTGCGGCGGCGCGACGAGGACGAGCTCGCGGTGCCCACGCTCGTTGAGGTGGTCCACGAGCAGCCGCGCAGCTTCGCCGAAGTCCAGGTCGACGATGTCCAGCCCGGCGGTGTCCCTCGGCAGGCCGAGGAGGACCCCCGGCTTGGTGACGGCGCGTAGTGCCGGAAGCCGCGGATCGTCAGCGGTGACGTCGAGCAGGATGATGCCGTCGACCATGTTCGAGTCCGCTATGCGGCGGAGCGCCGTGGGTCCGTCGGGGTCGGTGACCATGAGGATGTCGTAGCCCAGGTCACGAGCCGTCGTGGAGATCGGCAGGACGTACTGGAGCATCGCGGGGGCGAACTCGTCCTGGTGGAACTGCAGGAGAACTCCGAGAACCATGGTCTGGGACGTCGCCAGGGCGCGGGCGCCCGCATTGGGTGTGAAGTCGAGATCCGCGATGGCCCGTTCGATCCGGCGTCGGGTTTCCGCCGAGATCGACCGCTTGCCCGAGAGCGCGTACGAGACGGTGCTGCGAGCCACACCCGCACGTCTGGCTACGTCCTCGATGGTGGCCATCCTGTCGCGTCCCCTCGTCGTCGAAGCGGTTCGATTCTCATATTGTTAGCGCAACCATTGCCGGTCGTCAAGGGTTGGTTGTAATGGGCTGGCGTGCCCTCCTGCACACCTAAGATCACGATGCGTGGGCCGCGGCGTCCGAGCGGCGTGTCACGAACCCGGGTCGGCATTGGGCGGCGGTGGCCCGGCGTCAGGTGGTGAACGAGCTGGGATGCGGATGGCCACTTCAGCGAGCGAGTGTCCGCGCTTCCCCAGTGCGCGGGATGAGCCAGCACCGTCGACAAGCGAGAGGCAGGGCCGCCCGATATGACTGTGCTGACCCCGCCGCGCTGTGGGCTGCACGGGGGCATCTCGTCATACACCGGGTTTTCGTTATACGATTTGTAGGTGGTGAGTGAAGAGCAGATTCAGAAGTGGGCTGATGAAGCCGAACAGGGCTACGACGTGGAGGAGCTCAAGCGCCGAAGCCGCGGACGTCCCGGTCGTGGGGCTCAGCCGATGCAGGTCGTGGCGGTCCGTCTGACCGCTGAAGAGCTCGATGCCCTCGACGCCGTGGCGGCACAGAAGGACATGAGCAGGTCCGAGGCCATCCGGGCTGCCCTGGCCCACTTCGCTGCGTGAAGGTCCACCCCGGCGCACTCAAACACTGGGTCTGCGCCGAGGATGCGATCCACGCCGCGGAGTGGGCGGTGTGGATCGAGCCGCTAGCAGAGGACGGCCCGATCCAACGAGAGCTGCGCCTGCGCTTCGACACCCGAGCCCTCCTGCTGGAGACCGTCCGTCTTGATCCTCGAGAGCGGCGACGAACTGGTCATCCACGCCATGCCGGCGCGTCAGCAGTACCTTGGCCTCCTGCCGTAGCGCCTGGATCAGTGCACCTGCAAGACCCATCCTCTTCTGCCGCGATGAAGTGGTGCCGGTAGAGCCGCTCGGATCTGGCAGGTCCGCTGCCTGGCCCCGCGCCGAATGCTTGCGTCCGCAACTGCCGCGTCCGGGAAGCGCCAGCCCGAGGGGGGAGGGGCGCCGGCGGAGCACGACCTGCTCGGTGCGGCGTGTGTCGGTTTCCCGCTGGATATCCGGTGGAGTTTCAGCGGCCGGGAGTGGTTGGGTCCTGCTCAATGCTTCGCTGACACGGCCCGGCGCGGCGCGGCGCACAAGGTACGAATCTCGGCCCGGTCTAAACCGCGTGTCGTTGAGTGATGGAGGTGATCGCGGTGGCTGGGTATGGGGCGCTCTCCGAGGTGTACGAGTGGCTGATCGGGGATGACAAGTTGACCCCCGCCAAGGCAGCCGCGGTCTACTACAGCGATGTCGTGGGCTCTTTGGCGCCCATTGCGCGCGTCCTTGACTGCGCGTGTGGAACTGGCCAGCTCGCCGTCGGTCTGGCGAGTCTCGGCCTTGACGTGGTCGCCGCAGACGCCAGCGAGCGGATGGTTCGCCGCACCGAGGAGGTCGCCAGCGAGCATGGTGTCGCGCTTCGAGCGCTCCGCGCGAGCTGGGACGAGCTGCCCGACCACCTGGAGGACTCCACGTTCGATCTGGTGTTCTGCGTCGGCAACTCGCTCGGGCACGCCGAGGGCGCAGCCGGGCGCCTGACGGCACTGGAAGCGATGTCGCGGTTGCTGGTCCCCGGCGGACGCGTCGTGCTCACCTCACGCAACTGGGAGCTCGTGCGCTCCGCCGGCTCGCGGGTAGAGGTGGGCGATCGACTCATCCGCCGTAACGGCCGCGATGCGGTCGTCAGCTACTACTGGCAGATCGAGCAACGCTGGGAGCAGGAGCACTTCCTCGAGATCGTGGTCGCCCAGATCGAGCCGGGTGGGGCAGTGCGAGCCTGCTCGGAGCGGTTGTCCATCTGGCCCTACCGGTACGAGGAGCTCGTGGCGCAGTTGCGCAGCGTCGGGCTCACGGTGCAGTCCACCACCTTCGACCCCAAGAGCGACGGATACCGGGTGGTCGCCAGCCGCGATCAGGCGTGAGTCACGGCCGAGCCGGCGCGAAATGCCATCGATGTCTGCTTCGTCTCACGTCGCCGTTTTCCCCAGACCGAGTTTCGCGCTCATGAAGCTGCGAGTAACGGTGCTCAGGCTCGTTCCCGTTCTGGAGTGGTTCCATGGTTCATGGGAACCGACTGGATACCCCGGGACGCAGGTCGCCTGATCAGGCTTGGCCATGTGCTGGTTGGTGGGGCGGCGATGGTATTCGCCGGCGTGTTGATCGTGGCCGGTCGGGCTCGCAACGCCGAGTTGGACTCAGTACTCGTCGGATTGGGCCTGGTGCTCGCTCTGGCAGCCGTGGGCTTCGCCTGCACGGCGATCGTCGCTCTGCGTCGTGCAGGCGACGGCCGTGGTGGCCTGCTGTCGGTGATCCTCAGCACCGTCGAGCTTGCCGGCGGTGCCGCCATGACAATAGCGATCGTCGTTGCCGTCCAGGGCTACGGCGCCTTTGAACCTTGGCGCTCTCCACTGCTGCTGCCCTCGGCGCTACTGCTAGCTCTCGGCCTCGCTGGGCTTGCTGTTGAGGCCGTCGCAAACCGTCCGGAAACGCACTGATCTGCCGCAACCAGAGCCCTTGCAGGGCGGGAACCCCGACACCTCCCGTCGAGGTGTGAGTTTCCCGGACCCGGCCCGGCTTGAACGGGCAGCCACCCTCGACGTGCGGCTGGCAGGACGCGCCTTACCGGGTAGGAGCACGGTGGCGCTGACGAGGACGGCCTGGGCGGGCTTGAACAGCGTCTTGATTTGAGGATGCGACTGGGTGGCTCCTTGGCTCTGTGCCCCGATCGCAGCGCGTGGGGGGTGGGTGGTTGGGGGGGTCCGGTCTGCCCCTGCACCGCAGACCGGGTCCGGTGCACCACGCAGGCAGTTGTGTGCCATCCGGGCGCGTGCCGGTTCCCCGGCGCTGTGGGGGAGGGGCACCGGAGTTGTGGGGTCAGGCGTTGGTCGCGAAAGACGTTGAAGTCCAGGGTCAGGTCGTCCGGTACTTCGGACGGCGAGCCGACCGGCGCGTCGTGCCAAACCTCGAAGGTGACGCAACTGGTGGAGTGCGCCGGGATGGTCGTCGAGTTGGTCCAGTTCTCGAACACGCCCCGCTCGATCCAGCTCCGGTCGCCGTCCTGCTGGTCGACGTACATCACGCCGACCGACTTGTCGAGGTCGGTGTCGTTGAAGGGCCACCCGGACCTGCGTCGAGTAATAGCTCAGAGATCCGTCAGCAGGGTGCTCGGTCTCGAACGCGTCGGGCCGGTCTATGTGCTTCGAGATCGAGGCAGCATCGGTCAGCCTGACCTCATCCGGGCCTGTGGCGAACGAGAAGTCGATGTGCCACCGGCCCAGAGTGCGGTCGCTGTTGTTGCTCCTCTATGTAAAGTTTATGAGCGTTCTATCGGGCCACCAAATCGCCACGAAGTGACTTCTGCAACGTGTCGCGTGCTAGCGTGGTCCTCATGGCCCGTCCGTATGCAGACCCTGTGGAGATCATCACCGGCCCTGTGCCAGCTCAGTCGCCGTTCATCCCCTTGGACGCCAAGATCGTGGTAGGCGCGGTGGCTCCGGCCTCCCCTGAGCCGATCCCGATCGTGCTGTTGCCCGGGTTCGAGTACCGGATGAGTGAGTGGCGGCACCCGCAGACCCACGAGATTCACTGGCGGCTGGAGCGCAGGAAGGCTGCCCAGAACGGCGACGACGAGTAGTCCTGGGCGCAGGTCGATCACACAGACTGCCGGCATGGGTTGGGCGGCAGCTTGGGTCAACGACCCCGACCGACCTGCCACGAAGGTACCCAAGCACTGTGGCGCGCTCGCCCATGACCTTCTCCCTGCCCTGCTCCGTTGAGGCTTTCCTCCGGGGACGCCCACGCGAAAGCCGCCCGGCAGCTCACTGTGGTCTGCTCCTCTGAGTTGTTGTTCCAGCGACTGTCGCGATGGGCCAGCCCCCTGAACGTCCCTGACGAAGTCGGGAGGTCAACTCGGCGGGTGTGGTTGCCGTGGTTTCCTGCGGGCGGCCGGATACCGAGGCGGGCTGTCCTCGGCCAACGCCCTACTACGAGGACCCCAGCGAGGAACAGCTGGCCGTATGGAGCGTCCGCGCCCAGGCGTACTTCGCCACATGATCCTGGCCGCCAGCGCCTGAGGAGGAGCCCGACTGAAGGATCCGCACACGCCGCCGGTCGTGCAGCCCGGCTCGTTGAGCTGGAACCAGCCGAGCCGCGGACCCTCGGGCGCTCCAACTCTGCGGTTCAGTCGTCTGGAGTCGAGGTGTCGCCTTCGAGGCGTTCCAGCGGCTGCTTGAGTGCATGCGCGATGACCTCGGCCTGCGCAAGAGCGCGCCGACGTCCTCGACTGGTGTTGTAGTGAGCGAGCCCCAAGCTGACGGTCTCTCCTTGGGTCGCAACCACCGCCGGTGACACCCACTCCACCAAGGGCCCCTGCTCGCTTTTCACCGTGACGGCCGTCAGGGACTGCGCTGCCAGGTGTCTGCTGCGTACGCCGGCGTAGGGCCTGACAACGAGCTCATCGTCGTCGACGAAGACGCCGCTGCGCAGCGCGATGAGTGCGAGACCCAGGCCACACGCGCCCACGACGAGGGGTACGGCGTAGAACATGACCAGCTCGAAGGCGTCGTGCTGGGCGTAGTCCGGCAGCGGCTCGAATACCGAGGGCAGGGACAGCCCCGCGAAGGCGAGTCCGATCGCGGCGATGAGCCACCGCCAGGGGCTCCTGCCGACAGTTCGACGCCGCACGGCGAAAGTCTAGTGGGGTCAGATTCCCCTTCCGATCCAGTTCACGCGTCTGCCGCAGGGGCGAGCTGCTGCTTCTTCTCGCCTGGCTTGGCACACCAGGTTCGCGCAAGGTCTGATGCTCATTCAGGTGCAGTTCTGACCTCGTCTCGACCTCCAGGCCAGTCGAAGCCGATGGAGACACCAGGCCTCCGGGCCGTTGGGTTGCCGTCCGGAAACGACTGGCGCCCCTGACTCCGCAGTGGCGACACTCGACGGATGCAGGTCGACGTCCAGGTGACCGGTGGCATCGTCCGTGGTGCGACCGAAGGAGACCTCAGCGTCTTCCGCGGCATCCCGTATGCCGCCCCGCCGCGGCCGTTCGCCGCGCCCGAACCGGTCGAACCATGGAGCGGCGTGCGCGAGGCGACCCGCTTCGGGCCCCCGCCGCCGCAGTCGGGTGCCTTCGGGATGGACGCCCTGACCGAGGGCGACGACGGTGGCGACGACCGCGGCGACTGGCTGACGGCGAACGTCTGGTCACCGCGCCTCGACGGCCGGCTGCCGGTGATGGTGTGGGTGCAGGGCGGCGCCTACCTGTTCGGGACGTCCGGGCTGCCGGAGTACGACGGCAGCACCCTGGCCCGCGGGGGCGTCGTGGTGGTGACCTTCAACTACCGGGTCGGGTTGGAGGGATTCGGTCAGGTCGACGGCATCCCCGCCAACCGCGGCCTGCTCGACCAGGTGGCGGCCCTGCAGTGGGTGCGCGACAACATCGCCGCGTTCGGTGGCGACCCGCAGCGGGTCACCGTCTTCGGCCAGTCGGCCGGCGGCGGCTCGGTCGCCGCGCTGCTGGTGATGCCGCGCGCGGCCGGGCTGTTCCAGCGGGCGGTGGTGCAGAGCATGCCCGGCACCTTCTTCACCCCCGCACTGGCCGCCGACATCACCCGGGCCTGCGCGGCCGAGCTCGGCCTCGACCCGGCCGACCTGCCCGCTGTCGACCCCTTCGCGCTGCCGGCCGCGGGCGACGCGGTGACGGCGACGATGGAGCGGCACGCAGACCGCTGGGGCGCGGCGGCACGCGCCCAGGTGCCGTTCGCGCCGGTCGTCGACGGCGACGTGCTGCCGACGACGCCGTGGCTCGGGCTGACCGGCGCCGTGCCGCTGCTGGTCGGGCACACGCGACACGAGCAACGCCTGCTCACCGCCCTGAGCGGGATGCTGGGGACGGTCACCGAGGCAGCCGCCGCGCAGTCCGCCGAGCTCTTCGCGCCCGACCCGCGCCGCTACCGGGAGTCCTTCCCCGACCCGGAGGACCTCTACGAGGTGGTGCGATCGGACTGGCTGTTCCGGATGCCGTCGCTGCACCTTGCGCTCGCGCAGGTCGCGGCCGGCGGTGCCACCCACCTCTACGAGCTGACCTGGCCGGCCCCGGGGATGGGTGGGGTGTTCGGCGCCTGCCACGGGTTGGACGTGCCGCTGGTCTTCGGCAACCTGACCGCGGGCCAGCCCGCCCTGCTGATCGGTGGCGTCACCCCCGAGGCGGAGGCGGTGTCGCTGCAGATGCGCCGCGCGTGGACCGCGTTCGCGACCACCGGCGATCCCGGCTGGCCCGACCACTCCACCGGTGCGACGCGGCTGTTCGACACCGAGCCTTCGGTCACCGACTACCCGGAGCGGGTGTCGCGCGAGATCTGGCGCGACCCTCCGCGCGTTCTCGACCTTCTCGACCCGCGTTCGCCGCCCACCTAGCGCTCGTCGTCGCGGGCGAAGCCGTCGCGCGACCAGCGCCCCGCCTCGTCCTCGAGCTCCTCGAGCTCCTCGAACAGGGCGAGCGTCAGCCCGGCCGGAGCCTGGAGGCGCGAGAGTTCAACGACTGCCACGGGGTCACCACCGGTGCGGCGACCAGCTCGGCTCCCGCCTCGGCCAGCCGCCGGGTCTGCCCCTGCGCGTCGTCGACCTCGAGGGCGATCCGGATCCGCGGGCTCGGTGCCGGTGAAGACGTGCGGCTCCCCGAACCGACCCCGCCGCCTCGACCCTCGGGCTGCTCGCCGGTCTCTGCACGCCCGGCACGACGCTGTGGGTCGTCGACCGCGATGCCCTCCCGCGCAGCATCCCGGCACCGGAGGCCCGCGAGGGCACCGGCACTGTCTCGGGGTCGATCGCGCGCCAGCCGTCGGATGCCGACCGGCTCGCCATGGCGGAGGAGGCCGCCGCCGAGCCGGAGTTCCGCTTCGTACGCCGCGACTGCAGCGACCCGCGAGCGGGCGGATGCCGTGGGCGCCGGTCTCGTGGTCACCCGGTCGGCCGCCGACCCCGGACCCGGCATCGGGCGACCCCGCCTCGTCCTGCCCTGACCGACCACGCACCCGGCACGCAGAAGTTCGGATCGCACGCGGCGATTGCTGCGCGGCATCCGAAGTGGTGCGTCCCCGAGCAGCGACCGCCAGCGCGAGGATGGCCGAGATGCCGGTGCCGCCCGCCACGAGCACGACCGGTTCGTCGCCTGACCCGAGGCGCGACTGTGCCGGCCACACCCCTACGGGGCTTCCACGACCTCTCCGTTGCGCGGGAGGTGGCCGCCGAAGGTGATGGGCACCGGGCCGGCGTGCCCGGCATCCGCACGGTCGATCGCCTGCAGGTGCACGTGCGGCTCGGTGCTGTTGCCCGAGTTTCCGCACTGCCCGAGCGGCTCGCCGACCCGGACGCTGTCACCCACCCGCACCCGGACGCTGCCCTGCCGCAGGTGGCACAGCGCCACCACCGGCCCGTGGGGCACCTGGACCATGACGTGGTTGCCGGCCAGCTGCGCCCATCCCCCTGCCACCCGACCCCGCTGGGTGGCGGCGTAGCGGAGGGAGGGCAACCCGCGGTAGGCGTGGTGGTCGGGCTCGTCGCCGTGCGACCGCCACCACCATGCCGTCGACCGGCGCCAGGACCGCGCCGCCCGAAGCCGGTGAAACGCTCCGGCGGCTCGGGGCGCAGCAGGGAGGCAAGGGTGATCCGCGCCGACCGCCCGGCCTCGTCGACCGGGACGAAGTCGATCGCGTAGTCGGTGGCGAACGAGGTCGTGCCGTGGCTGGGAACCCGGTCGGCCGGACTGTTCTGGGTGAGCCAGCGACCACGGAACGGGTAGGCGAGGTCGAGCGTCATCATCACCTCGAGCGTCCCCTCGCCGCACCCGGACGTCGTCCCCGCGGCGAGCGTAGCGTTCGGTTCGGGCAGTGGTTCGGACACGACATAGCGGGGTGGGACGGATGCTCGGAGACCGGTGGGGCGTCACGCCCGACGAGGTGGCGCGACCCTACCCGTGCGACGACTACGTCGACGCCCCGGACCTCGAGGCGTGGCGCGGGGTCGACGTCGCGGCACCGGCGGATGCCGTCTGGCCGTGGGTGACCCAGGTGAGGGTGGCGCCGTACTCCTACGACTGGATCGACAACCTGGGGCGCCGCTCCCCACGGCGGCTCCTGCACCTCCCGGAGCCCCGGGTCGGGGACCACTTCACCAGCGTCGGGGGTCGGCCGCAGGGGCGGATCGTCTCGGTCACCCCCGGCCGGCAGCTGACCGCCACCATCTTGGGAGCCCACCTGTCCTACGTCCTCGACGGCGGCGAGCGGCCCCGTACGCGCCTCCTGCTCAAGGTGGTCATGCGCCGCACCCGCCTCGCCACCTTCTGGTCGGTCGGTGACCTCGTCATGGCCCGGCGCCAGCTGCTCACCCTCAAGCACCTCGCCGAGGCCGAGTACCGCGCAGGCGCTCAGCGACCCTGAGCGGCCGGCCGGGCGACGACCGCCCCGACCCGGGCGGGCTCAGGGTCGGCTCAGGGTCGTTGTCAGGTGTTCCCCCGATGTGCCCGACCCGCCCCGGCCGACATTCTTCTCGGCATGATCAAAGTCGAGCACCTCACGAAGACCTACGGCCGCGGGCTGACCGCCGTCGACGACGTCTCCTTCACCGCGGCCACCGGCCGGGTCACCGGCTTCCTCGGCCCCAACGGGGCGGGCAAGTCCACCACCATGCGGATCATGGTCGGCCTCACCCCGGCCACCTCGGGATCCGCCACCATCGACGGCCGCCGGTTCGTCGACCTGCCCAACCCCGGCACCGATGTCGGGGTCCTCCTCGACGCCTCGGCTCAGCACGCGGGCCGCACCGGCCGCGAGATCCTCACCCTGGTGCAGCGCACCATGGGCCTGCCCAAGAGCCGCGTCAAGGAGATGCTCGAGCTGGTCAGCCTCACCGACGACGAGGCCGACCGACGGGTGCGCAACTACTCGCTCGGCATGCGCCAGCGCCTCGGCATCGGCGCCGCCCTGCTCGGCGACCCGCACGTGCTGATCCTCGACGAGCCGGCCAACGGGCTCGACCCGGCCGGCATCCGGTGGATGCGCGACCTGCTGCGCGGCTACGCCAACCGCGGCGGCACCGTGCTGCTCAGCTCGCACCTGCTGCACGAGATCGAGGTCATCGCCGACGACCTGGTCGTCATCGGCAACGGCCGCATCGTCGCCCAGGGCACCAAGGCCGAGCTGCTGGCCTCGGCCGGCACCATCGCCCGGGCCCGCGACATCGCTGCGCTCGTGGCCGCCATGGAGCGCGCCGGTCTCACGGTCACCCACGCCGACGGCAGCGTGCACACCGAGGCCACCCCCGAGCAGGTCGGTGAGGTCGCGCTCGGCGCGGGCCTGGCGCTGACCGAGCTCCGCGCCGCCGACGGCGCCGGGCTCGAGGAGATGTTCCTCGAGCTCACCGCAGACACCCAGCGCGAAGGAGCAGCAGCATGAGCAGCACGACCGTTCTCGACACCGCCACGACGGATGCCGCGACGCACCGCGACCGAGCACGCACGGCATCCGCGCGAATTCCCCTGTCCCGCTTGGTGGGGGTCGAGCTGCGGAAGATGTTCGACACCCGGTCCGGCTTCTGGCTGATGGCCAGCATCCTCATCACCAGCGTGCTGGCGACCGCGGCCATCATCGTGTTCGCACCGGACGACCAGCAGACCTACGACAACTTCGCCGCCGCCGTCGGCATCCCGATGACGGTCATCCTGCCGATCATCGGCATCCTCGCCGTCACCAGCGAGTGGAGCCAGCGCAGCGGCCTGACCACCTTCACGCTCGTCCCGCACCGTGGCCGGGTGCTGTGGGCGAAGTTCATCGCAGCCGTCGGCGTCGGTGTCGCGGCGATGTTCGTCGCGCTCGTCGTCGGGGCGCTGGGCACCCTGGTCGGAAGCCTCGTCACGGGGCTGGACCCGGTCTGGAACGTCAGCGTCACGGAGTTCGGGCTCATCGTGCTGGGCAGCGTGCTCGGCATGCTCTTCGGCTTCATGCTCGGCGTGCTGATCCGCAACTCCGCCGGCGCGATCGTCGCCTACTTCGTCTACAGCCTCGTGCTGCCTCCGCTGGTGCAGCTGCTCGCGGTCAACGCGAAGTGGTTCGCCGACGTGCAGCCGTGGATCGACTACGCCGACGCCCGCAACGTGCTGTTCAACGGCAGCGTCACCAGCGAGCAGTGGCAGCACCTCGCGGTGTCCGGCACCATCTGGTTCTTGCTGCCGCTGGCCATCGGGCTGGTCATCGTGCGACGCGCCGAGGTCAAGTGACCGGATGCCGTGCCGCGGCCGCCGCTCCCACCCCGGTCACCCCGGAAGGTGGGAGCGGCGGCTCTCCAGCGCCTCGCGGCGGTGGGCGTTGCCGTGCAGGGCGACGTAGGCGTCGCCGAACCTCGAGAGCAGGTCGTCGTCGAGGCGGCGCACCGCACCGGGCGGGTAGCGGTAGTCCATCGCCGCGGTGACCGCCGCGCTGTCGACGTCGCGAAGCGTCGAGCCCAGCTCCTCGAGTGAGGCGATGCCGAGCTCGAGCAGCAGCCCGGAGATCCACTCGTAGTGCTCGGTGCGCGACCAGCCGGCGTTGGAGTAGCGCCCGGCCAGGAAGGTCGCGAGCTCCTGCGCGCTGATCCGCGGGTCATCCTTTTCGCCGCCGTCGACGTCGCTGTCGCCCAGCCCCGCCTGCAGTCGATCACGGATCGCCTCGAACTCCTTGTCGGCCAGCTCGAGCAACCCGGCCGCCAGCGTGAACCGACGGTCGAGGTCGGGCACCTGCTCGGGGGGCACCGTGCCCTTGTAGCGGATGTCGTGCTCGAACTCCGCCCACGCGTGCTGCAGCACGGTGCGCAGCTGGATCGAGGCGCAGAACAACGGGTCGTATGCCGTGGGCGCGCCCGGCGCTCGCGACACCAGCAGGTGCCGGCTGGCGTAGCCGAAGCGCCCGGCCCGCGCGGTCTCCTCGCCGAGGTCGCGGTCGTCGAGCACGGTGAACTGCTCGGCGAGCAGGCCGGCCACGGCGTCGATGTCGCGCTGCACGTAGGTGATGACCCGCACCCCGACCTGGTCGGTCACCGCCCTCAGGGGGTCGGCCGTGCTGTCGTCGGCCAGCACGCCGCGGGCCTTGGCGGCGAAGGAGCCGATCGCCTTGGTGCGCCCGGTGACGCTGAGGTAGTTGATGCCGGCGTCGTCGATGGTGCGGGTCACGAGTGCGACGAACTCGTCGGTGGCGGGCAGCAGCCGTGGTCGCAGGGCCGTGTAGTCCGCCACGGCTCGGTCGACGCGGCGCAGGGACATGGGGCCACTGTCCCACGCGCGGACCGCAGCCTCGCCGGCTCGGTGTGCGCACGGCATCCGATGACCGGCGACGCACCTTGGGGACGCCATGTGCGACAGGCTGGGAACCCCGAGCGAGGAGCAGCACCATGGGCAAGGTCGTCTCGTCCGCGATGATGTCGCTGGACGGCTACATCGCGAAGGCCGACAACACCATCGGCCGGCTGTTCGACTGCCTGAACAACGGCGACGTGGACGTTCCCACGTCCACGCCCGGCATGACCTTTCACATGACGCCCCAGTCGGCGGAGTACTGGCGCGGGTGGATGGACGCGGTCGGGGCGATCGTCGTCGGCCGCACGCTCTTCGACTTCACCGACGGCTGGGGCGGTCAGCACACCATGGGTGCGCCCGTCGTGGTGGTGACCCACGAGGTGCCGACCGACTGGGTCGCCGACCACCCCGACGCGTCGCTCACCTTCGTCACCGACGGGGTCGAGGCCGCCGTCGCGGCAGCGCAGGACATCGCCGGTGACCGGGCGGTCGCCGTGGCGGCGGGCACGATCGCGCGGCAGTGCCTCGAGCTCGGGCTGCTCGACGAGGTGGCCGTCGACCTGGTGCCGGTGGTCATGGGTGAGGGCAAGCCCTACTTCGGCCAGATCGGCATCACCGACGTCATGCTCGGCGACCCGACGACCGTCATCAGCGGCGACCGGGTCACCCACCTGGTCTTCCCCGTGCAGCGCTGAGCGCTCGGCGCCGGCCGGCCTCAGCCGTTGCCGGGCGGGCCGCCCAGCAGGCGAGGCACGTAGTCGAGCAGCTGCGAGCGCCCGTCGAAGGTGCGGCTCTCGACCAGTTCGAGCGCCACGTCGGGGTAGCCGTCGTAGACCCGCTCCTGCCCGGTGGCCCCGGTGATCACCGGGAAGACGACCAGCCGGAACCGGTCGACCAGCCCCGCGACGAGCAGGGAGCGACACAGCCGGATGCTGCCCAGGGTGCGCAGCGGGAGGTCGCCTTCGGCCTTCATCGTGCGCACCTCCTCGACCGCGTCGGTGGTCACCAGCCGGGCGTTCGGCCAGACCAGTGGCTCGGTCAGGGTCGAGGAGAAGATCACCTTCGGCATCGCGTCCAGGCCGGTGAGGCTGTCCGCCTCCTCGGGCCGGAAGTCGCCGCCTCCCGCAGCGTCCGTCGACAGCTGCGACATCACCCGGTAGGTCGTGGCGCCCATCAGGGTGAGGTAACCGCCCTCGGGCTGGTCCTCCTCGAGCCACCCGAGGTACTCGGGGCCCTCCAGACCCCACCAGCCCGGCCAGCCATCCGCCGAGGCGTAGCCGTCCAGCGAGGTGATCAGGTCGACCATCAGCTCAGGCATCGTGATGTCCCTCTCGTGTCCCGGGCGCAGTAGCCGGTCGCCCTCCGCGCGCCGCCACCAGCCCGGTCACCGACCGGGCCCTCCGGCCATCGTGCCGCCCGACACCAGCCGTCGGTGCGGCCGGTGCGCACCGATCCGGGGGTGAGCCATGCCACCGCGCTGGGGCAGCGCAACGGCTCGATACTGGAGGGGTGAGGTGGCCGAAGCGACGGGTGCAACGGGGGCGCGCCGTCGTCGCGCTCGCGCTGCTGCCGGCGCTGCTCGCCGCGTGCGCGTCCAGCACCGATGACGCCGACAGTGGCACCGCGACGCCGTCCCACGAGTACAGCGCGGGCCCGGTCTCGCACGAGTACCGGCCGGGCCTACCGGCCTTCCCGCACGTGCCGCAGGGTGTCACCTCGGCTCCCGTGGTCGTCATGATCCCCGGGGGCGGCTGGCAGACCGCCGACCCGGACGGCCTCGAACCCCTCGCCGCCGCCCTCGCGAGCCGAGGTGTCGTGGCGATGCCGGTCGTCATCCGCGCGGGTGCCGACGGCGCGGTCTACCCGGCGCCGGTGGAGGACGTCGTCTGCGCCCTGGCCGACGGGGTCGCCACCGCTCGCGAGGCCGGCATCAGGCCCACCCGGATCGTGCTGCTCGGGCACTCCTCGGGCGCCCACCTCTCCGCCTTGGCCACCCTCGACGCCCGCGACCACACCCCGAGCTGCGAGGACCCGGTCGTCGCACCCGACGCCCTCGTCGGGCTGGCCGGGCCCTACGACATCCGCAACTTCTCGGATGCCGCCGAGAACCTCTTCGCCGACGACGCCACCGACGCGACCTGGGACGCCGCCAACCCGGTGCTGCTCGCCGGGCAGCGCCCCGAGGTGCCGGTGCTGCTGCTGCACGGCGATGCCGACGAGCTGGTGCCGCCGACGTTCAGCACGGACTTCGCCGACGCCCTGCGCGCCGGTGGACACCCGGTGACGGTCGACGTCATCCCCGGCGTGAACCACGGCGAGGTCTACTCCGCCGAGGTGGCCGCCCAGCCGGTCGCCGACTGGCTGGCCGGGCTCCCGAAGGACTGACCTCGGGCTCAGCGGGCGCGCACCATCACGTCGCGTTCGCCGGTGGTGTCCTCGATATCGTGCTCGGCCTGGGTGAGCAGGTGGTCGGCCAGCCGGCGCAGGGCCCGGGCGACCGCCACCTCGTCACCGATGTGGGCGACCTCGGCGTCCCGCCCGCCACGGTGACTCGTGCCACGGGCGGTGAGGGCCTGCGCGGAGTCGGCGAGCAGCGCGACCGTGGCCGTGGTGTCGTCGCCCTGCTCGAAGATGGTGACCCGCACCGACCACTCGCGCAGCGTGCCCAGCTCGGGCCGCGCCACGACCTCCTCGTGCGGCACGGACGCCGACTCGGTCACCCGCAGCACCGCGCCGGGGCCGGGGAACATCGTGCTCGTGTGCCCGTCCTCCCAGCGCACGACGTAGGGCGGTCCGCCGTCGGCGCCGCGGGCCTCGAGCACCTCCCCGGCCCGGGTGGGCTGGTCGACCAGCTCTCCGGCCAGGATGATGTGGTCTCCGGGGGTCGCCCTCATGGCTGCTCCTCACACGCGTCGTCACCGTGCCACGAGGATGCCGGGGCGGTGGCGTCGGCCCCGGTACCCGTCACCGATTGTCCTCCTCGCGGCGCCGCTGCACAGCCGGGGCCGGGTGGTGCGCGTCACCTTCGGGCGCCCTCGCCGCACACCGGCGGCCGGGCTAGTCTGCGGGCCGGACGTGGCGCGCGCCGTGGATGCCGCGCCTCGCGACCCGCCGCCCCCAAGGAGGCCGAGCATGCGCTCGACCGGACCTGACCGTGCTCGCCATCCCCGCCTTCGTCGGCGCCATGGCGGCCGAGGTGCTGTGGCAGCGCCGGCACCCCGCGCCCGCCGGCACCACCCGGGCCGGCGACTACGAGCTGGCCGACACCCTCGCGAGCCTGACCATGGGCGTCGGCAGCCTGGTGGCACCGTTCGTGTCGGCCCGCCTGCTCGACCCGGTCACCCCCGGCCGTGGCCGCTGGGCCAAGGTGCTGATGGGCGTGGCCGTCGGCGCCTCGGCCGCCACCACCGTCGCCGACGTGGTGCGTCGCCGCCGCGCCGAGGGAGCGCTGCCGGACGCCGGCACCATCCCGGCCGCCGACCCCCGGGCAGCACGCACCGGCACGGATGCCGTGCCGCACCTTCGCGAGGCGCCGCTGGCCCGGCGCGTCACCGGTGCCACGGCGGTGGCCGCCGTCAGTGCCACGGCGCTCACGGTCGCGACGACCTGGTCGGCGCAGACCAGCGGCACGCGGCTGTTCGGCCTCACGAAGCGGGACCTCGGCACCGGCCTGGCGGCCAACGCCGTCGCCATCCTGGGCTGGGACGCCATCTACTACTGGAACCACCGGTTCAACCACGAGAGCCGCTGGCTGTGGGCGATGCACGTGGTGCACCACAGCAGTGAGCGCTACAACCTCTCGACGGCGCTGCGCCAGCCGGTGGCCGAGGGCCTGACGATGAGCGTGCCCTACGGCCTGCTGGCGCTCGCCGGGGTGCGGCCGAGCGTCATCGAGAACGCCCGGGCGCTCAACCTGATCTACCAGTTCTGGATCCACACCGAGGCCGTGCAGTCGATCGGCTGGCTCGAGAACGTGCTGAACACGCCCTCGCACCACCGGGTCCACCACGGCGTGAACCGGCAGTACCTCGACCGCAACCACGGCAGCATCCTGATCCTGTGGGACCGGCTCTTCGGCACCTTCGAGCGCGAGGACGAGCGGGTCGTCTACGGACTGACGACCAACATCGACACCTACAACCCGGTGACGATCGCCACCCACGAGTGGCGCGACATCGCCCGTGACGTGGCCGGCGCCGCGAGCTGGCGGGAGCGGTGGTCGTTCCTGCTGCGCGGTCCGGGATGGGCGTACGAACGCCGGGCGGAGCTCCTGGGCGCCACCAACGCCAAGGCGGCCGTCGCCGCCTGAGCCGACGGTCGTCCATCGGCCGTGACACCGGCGGCCGCGTCGCTGCGGTCGACGTGAGCCGGGCGGGGCTGGACGGCACCGCCGAGCTGGCGACCACGGCATCCACCGACCGGCATGCCGTCGCGGCGATGCCCGAGGCCCACGGACGCGTCGACGGGCTGGTCAACGTGGCCGGCATCATCCAGCCGTTCGTGAAGTTCGCCGACCTCGACCACCCGCAGATGGAGAAGGTGCCGGCGGTCAACCGCTGGGGCGTCATCCACACCTGCAAGGCCTTCCTGCCGCACCTCGTGGCGCGGCGCGAGGCGTGCATCGTCAACGTCTCGAGCATGGGTGCGCTCGGGCCCCGGCATCGCGCAGAACTCGGGTGTGGCGATCCCGGGATGGACGCGGCGCCGAGCGACCTGGCGGCCAGCATGACCAGCGCGCCGGAGGCGGCCCGGCAGATCGTGCAGGGCATCGAGAAGGGCAGCTACCGCGTCGTCATCGGCGAGGACGCCCGCGGGCTCGAACGGCTCTCGCGGTTCTCGCCCCAGGCGCCACCGACCTCATCGCGAAGAGGATGGCCTCGCTCCTGGCCACCTGAGTCGGCACACTGGGCCGATGGCGAAGCCCTACACCGTGACTCGGACGACCACCATCAACGCACCGGCGCAGCGCGTGCACGCGCTCGTCAACGACTTCCACGAGTGGCAGCAGTGGTCGCCGTGGGAGGGGCTCGACCCGCAGCTGCGGCGCACCTACACCGGGCCGGATGCCGGGGTCGGCGCTGAGTACGCCTGGGAGGGGAACCGCAAGGCTGGCAAGGGTGACATGACCGTCACCGGTGACACCCCCGAACGCCTCGACGTCGACCTGCGCTTCGAGAAGCCGTTCAAGCAGCACAACAAGTTCGCCTTCCTGATCACCCCTGTCGACGAGACGACCACGACGGTCGAGTGGCGCATGGACGGCGAGCTGAGCGGGGCGACGCGGCTGTTCTCCGTCGTGAAGTCGATGGACTCCCTCATCGGCCCCGACTTCGAGAAGGGCTTGGCCCAGCTCAAGCGCGTTGCCGAATCTTCCTGACTCCAACGGCTTCGGAAGGCTCCTCGATCGCTGTCAGGCGATCCAGGTGCGGGTGGCGCCGAGCACCCGCTCGCCGTTTAGGTCGGCGAGCGACATGCCGACGAAGGCCGTCGCGCCCGGGGAGGTCTGCCACCGGAAGGCGTAGGACGTCGCGGTGGCGCAGGCCGCGATGGCGGCGCCGGCGTCGGCCGAGCTCTGGGCATTGTCGAACGCCCCCTGGGTGCGGGCGAGGTAGGCGGCGAACAGCTCGGCGTAGGGGTCGTCGGTGGCGCCCGGCCGCTGCACGTTGGCGACGAAGTCGGAGGCCACCGCGGCCGGCTCGATGACGCTGACCCAGACGCCGAACCGCTCGGCGACCACGGCGAGTGACTGCATGAACCCCTCGACCGCGAACTTGGCCCCGCAGTAGGCATCGGCGAAGGGCTGCCCCACGGCGCCGCCCACGCTGGTCACGGTGACCACGCGGCCATGCCCGCGCTCACGCATGCCGGGCAGCACGAGCTTGGTGAGGGCGACGACGCCGAGGTAGTTGACCTCGAGCTGCTCGCGCACGGTCTCCATGCCGAGCTGCTCTGCCGTGCCGACGCAGCCACGCCCGGCGTTGTTGACGAGCACGTCGATCCGGCCGTGGTCGCGCAGCACCCCATCGACGCAGGCGGCCGCTCCGGCCGCGTCGGTGACGTCGAGGGTCCGGACGTCGAGCTCGACGCCGGCGGCCGCAGCGGCGGCCAGCAGCGCGGTGGCCCGCCCGGTGTCCCGCATCGTGGCCACGACGGTGAGCCCGGCGCGGGCCAGGTCGACGGCGGCCACCAGGCCCATCCCGCTCGAGGTGCCGGTGACGAGGGCGATGTCGGGCATGGTGGCCTGCCTTCTGGTCGTTGGGGTGTCGTCGGGTGGGGCCAACTCGCGTCGGCCCACGGTACGCCGGGCGCCGGGACCGGCGTCACCCGCGGTTAGGCTCCCGGGGTGGGCCACCCCTCGTCACCCGAGCTCCTCACCCTGCACGCCGTGCGCGTGACCGGGATGACGGACGCCTTCGCGATCGCGCACCGCACGGGCCTCACTCGCGAGGTGGTCGAGGACCTGCTGCTCGACGACGAGGCCCGCGGTTGGGTGCAGCGCGTCGCCTTCGCCGACCTCGCCGGGTGGTCGCTCACCGAGACCGGCCGGCTCGAGGGGGAGCGACGCCTCGCCGACGAGCTCGACCGCACCGGTGCCCGCCCCGCCGTCGAGCGGGTGCACGACACCTTCACCCGGCTCAACGAGCGGTTCCTCCTCACCCTGACCCGCTGGCAGATCAGGCCGCAGGCGTGGGACCGGCTCGCGGCGAACGACCACGACGACCCGGTCTGGGACGGCCGGGTGCTCGACGAGCTGGCCTCCTACCGCCGCCGGCTCGGCCCGCTGTGCGCCGAGCTGACCACCGCGCTCGAACGGTTCGCCGGCTACGACGAGCGCTATGCCGCCGCGCTCGCCCGCGCCGAGGCCGGCCAGCCGCGGTGGGTCGACGGGGCCGGGGTCGACTCGTGCCACACCGTCTGGATCCAGCTGCACGAGGACCTGCTGTCGACGTTGGGCATCGACCGGAGCACGGTGGACTGACAGTCGACGAGCTGCACCTGGTGATCGTGCCGATCGTGCTCGGTCGCGGCCAGCGGCTGTGGGACGGGCAGGAGGGCCTCGACAGCGGTTCGACCTCGAGGTGCTGCCCGGCGGTCAGGCGTCACGCACCTGCTGCTCAGCCGGCGTCACGCTCGCTGACCGCCCTGTTCAACCAGTGTCACGCTCACTGACCCGCTGGCGTCGGGCACGCCGGCCGGATCGTTCACTCGACTGCTGACGGCGGACAGCCAGGCCAGCAGCACCAGTCCGCCGAGCACGCCGGGCAGCAGCGGCCCCGCGCCCGGGACGACGTCGGGCAGCGGCCACGGGCCGACCAGGTCGCCGAGCAGGGCCGTCACCCCTGCGGCCGCGGTGCCGGCCACGACGGCGCCGGGCACCTCGTGCGAGTGCCAGAGGGCGACGGTCGTCACCAGGAGGTGCACCCCGAGCACGAGCAGGGCGAGCGACCAGTCGGCCCGGAACCCGGCCACGCCGTCACCCCCGGGCCAGAGCAGGCGGCCGGCCGCGGCGGCGAGGAGCACGGCATACCCGGCCCTGCTGACCAGGGCGGCGTAGGCGCAGGAGTGCGCGCGCTCGTGCAGCACCCGGTACAGGCCCCACCCGACGACCACCTCGAGGGCCGCGACGACGACGAAGCCGACACCGACGACCATGCGTGTGGCGGTGGCGTCGGCGGTGTCGAGCAGGGCGGTCGCCGGGATCGACAGCACGGTGACCGCGGCCAACGAGATGGCGGCGGTGAGCGCCGCGCGACGGTCAGCGGCGGCTCGATCGCTGGCGGGCCGGGCCGTGCCGGTGGGTCGCGTCAGGGCGCCGGCGGAGCGGGCCCGGGTGGTCGTGGTCGTCATCCCGCCAGCGTGGCCGTGCCCGGTCGGTCCGGTCTGTCCGGTACGACCCTGAGTCGACCCGGACCACCCCCCGGGACCGACCCCCCGGCCACCACACGGTGCGCATCCGTGGATGACGTGCACGCCGGCACACCCCGGCGCGCTGGCCGAGAGCCGGGCGAGCGTCATCCGGGGGATCGTGGTGCCGATGGGGGTCGGGTCGGTGCTGCTCGCCGAGGGCCCGCACCGTGCTTCCGGTGCTGGCGGTCGGCTGCCTGCTCGTCGGCTTTGCCGAGGAGCTCGGCACCCGGGGCCTGGTGCTCGTCGGGAGTCGGGGTTCGGCGAGCTCGCCGCAGCGCTGCTCACCATGGTCGTGTTCTCGCTCCTGCACGCGATCAACGGACTGACCGAGACCATCGACCTGGAGGGGTACCGGCTGCGGCACGCGCTGCACAAGGCCGACCCCGACGCGCAGGCGGCGCACCGGGCACTGCCGTGGATCACGATCTTCGACGACCACGAGGTGGCGAACAACGCCTGGGCCAACGGCGCCGAGAACCACCAGGCCGACGAGGGTGCCTGCGCTGCCCGGCGTGCGCAGGCCATGCAGGCCTACCTGGAGTGGATGCCGTTCCGGATGCCCGACCAGTCGGTGCCGCACCAGGGCACGCGCTTCTTCAAGCGGTTCACCTTCGGCGCGCTGGGCGACCTGTCCATCCTCGAGACCTGGCAGAACCGCAGCCAGCAGGTGACCGTGCCGGGCGTGCCCTTCGACGGCTTTGTGCCGGTGGGGCTCAACCCGGCGATCGATGGCGCGATCGCCTCACCGCTGCGCCACCTGCCCGAGCCCGAGCAGCTGACCTGGCTCAAGGACGGCGTCGCCCAGCAGGGCAAGCCGTGGCACCTGCTCGGCAAACCAGGTGATGATCGCGCCGGTGCTCTACCCCGGGGCGGCGCTGGGCGCGCCCGGCCTCACGTTCGTCAACGCCGACCAGTGGGACGGCTACGCGGCCGACCGCGCGAGCCTGCTCGGTCACCTCGACTCGCTTCCGCCCGAGGCCGGTGACGTGGTCGTGCTGACCGGCGACATCCACGCGTCGTTCTCGTGCGAGATCCCGGTGTCCGCCACGCCGGGGTCGGCGCGCTACGACTCAGCCGCCGTCGAGTTCGTCTGCCCGTCGGTGACGAGCGACGGGTTCTACGAGGTGCTCGGCGGCACGCCGCAGCTCGCGGGCCTGCCGCCCGAGGTCGTCGTCGGGGCGACCCGCCAGGCGATCGGCGCCGCGCAGCTGCTCAACCCGTGGCTGAAGTACATCGACGGCGTCAGCCACGGCTTCGTCGTCATCGACGTCACGCCCGAGCGGGTGCAGGCCGACTACCACCACACCCCCGTGCCGACCACTGCCGCGCCCGACCCGCGGGTGAACCCGGCCGTCGTGCCCACCTACGCACGCAGCCTGCAGACGCTGGCGGGCACCCACCAGCTGACCGAGGCGGCCGGGCCGGTGGGCGCGCGCAGCGACCAGCCGGCATCCACGGGTCGCCGCCACTGATGCCGCAGCACTGACCCCCAACGGCAACCTCCTCGCGGGGAACGCGCACCCCCAAACGCGTGACACCGGCGGCGGTGGGCGATGGAATGGGGCCATGCCCCAGAAGATGGCCCTGCGTGCCTACATCGACCAGCTGCGCACCGAGGGATACACGGTGCGTGACGACCACGGCGACGACCCGGTGCTCATCGCGCCCGGTGGCAAGGCGGTCGAGACCTGGCGCGAGGAGTACCCCTACGACGAGCTGATGACCCGCAACAGCTACGAGGTCGAGAAGTACCTGCTGCAGATCGAGCTGCTGAAGTTCCAGTACTGGACCATCGACACCGGGGCCAAGCACGTCGTGGTCTTCGAGGGGCGTGACGCCGCCGGCAAGGGCGGCACCATCAAGCGGTTCACCGAGCACCTCAACCCGCGGGCCCTGCGGGTCGTCGCCCTGACCAAGCCGACGTCGACCGAGAACGGGCAGTGGTACTTCCAGCGCTACGTGAACCACCTGCCGACCGCCGGTGAGATCGTGCTGTTCGACCGCTCCTGGTACAACCGGGCCGGCGTCGAGCGGGTGATGGGCTTCTGCACCGACGAGGAGTACTCGGTGTTCATGGGGCAGGCGCCGATGTTCGAGCGGATGCTCGTCGACTCGGGCACCACGGTGACCAAGCTGTGGTTCTCGGTGACCCAGGACGAGCAGCGCACCCGGTTCGCGATCCGGCAGATCGACCCGGTGCGGCGCTGGAAGCTGTCGCCGATGGACCTCGAGAGCCTGGACCGGTGGGACGCCTACACCTCCGCCAAGGAAGCGATGTTCGAGCACACCGACAAGCGCTACGCCCCTTGGATCACGGTCAAGAGCAACGACAAGAAGCGGGCGAGGGTCAACGCGCTGCGCGCCTTCCTGCACCAGTTCGACTATGCGGACAAGGACCCCGAGGTGGTCTTCGCGCCGGACCCGCAGGTCGTCGGCCGCGCCAAGCACACCATCGGGGACTGACTGCCCCAACGGTCTCGGGGCACATCGGATGCCGTTGCCGGAGCAGGGGATTCGCGGCACCCACGACGGCGCCGCGTGCCGGGCTCAGGCAGCGTTCTCGTCGGGTTGGTGGATACCGAAGGTGTTGCCCTCGGTGTCGACGAAGTAGCCCTGCCACGCCATGCCGGGCAGTGCCACCTTGGGCAGGGCGACCTGCCCTCCGGCGGACTCGATCACGGCCGCCGTGGCGTCGTAGTCCTCGACGCCCATGGTGAGGATGGCGGCGTTGGTGCCCGACCCCGCGCCGGCTGCCGGGGCCGGCCGGCCCATCAGGCCACCGTCGATGCCGGGACCGGCCGGGTCACCGGTGTGCACGCCCCAGTAGGGCGATCCGGTGACGGCGGACCAGTCGTCGTAGGTCCAGCCGAACACGTCGGCATAGAAGGCCTTGGCGCGCTCGAGGTCGTCGGCCTGGATCTCGAAGTGGATGGGACGGGACATGTGGGTCCTCCTCGCTCGGGTGCACCCCAGACTGGCACGCGGCACCGACAGCCGGTGGCCCTCGGGACGGCATCCGGGCCGCCCCGCCGGCAGCGCGTCATCCGAGCTGGCACTGGCCGTGCCGGCGGCGCAGCTCGGTGACGATCTCACCCTGCCGGCGCCTCGCCGAGCGTTCGCGCGGGCCGGCCGCACGGCATCCGCGGAGCACGTCCTCGGTGTCGGCAAGCTCCGCGATGAGGTCGCGGATGGAGGGGTGCTGGGTCGTGGCCATGTCCTCTACGGTCGTGCGGTGGCCTCGGTGCTGCCTCGGTCGCCGCTGTGGGGTTGCTGTCAGGGGTCGGCGAGGCCGATCAGGGGTTGTCGACGGACGTGCGCTGCTTGGCGGCGACGTAGTCGGTGAGGCGGCGGTCGGCATCCTCACCGAACAGGATCTGCGCGACCTCGGTGAGCCCCGGCGAGCCGAGGATGTCGCGGTCGCTCACCACGAGGTCGATCTTGCTGCGGCGCCGCATGAAGTCGTCGAGGGTCACGACCATCTCGTGCTCTGCCGCGGTGTAGAGCTCGGCGCGCAGGTAGTCGGTGGACCCCATGACGTCCTGGCCCATCGTCGGGTCGGCGCGCACCATCTCGAGCAGGTCGAAGGCGCGGCGTCCGTAGCGCCGCCAGAGCCGGTCGCTGAGCGGCTCGACCTCGGGGCGGGTGCGCAGCGCGTCGAGGCGCATCAGTCGGGCCTGGCGGTAGAACTCCTTGCGGGTGGCCTTCGCGGGCTCGCCGTACCAGTTGCGCAGGTCCTTCTCGAGCGGGATGCCGAGCGCCTCGACGTGGTCGGCGACCTCCTCGCCGACGTTGAGGCAGTCGGTGAGCTTGCCGCCGAAGACGGTGACGACGGCGCGGGCGGTGTCGCGCTCGACCTCGTGCTTGCGGCTGAGGGACGTCCAGTCGGCGTCCTTCTGGTCGCCGCCCTCGGCCCTGACCACGAGCGGGCGCACCCCGGAGCGCTCGGCGATGACGTCGTCGGCGGTCAGCGGCTCGGGCAGGTCGAGCCGGGCGTTGATCTGGCCGAGCAGAAACTCCCGGTCCTCGTCGGTGACGTGGGTGAAGGGCGTGTCGATGCGGGTGTCGGTGGTGCCGATGACCGACCGGTGACCCATGGGGATGACGTAGAAGAGCCGCTGGGTGTCGTCGAAGAAGGCCAGCACCCGGTCGTGCCGAGTCGTGGTGAGCCGGGGGACGACCAGGTGGATGCCCTTGGAGTAGACGATGCGGTGCTGGGTCGTCAGGCCCCAGGAGGTGTTGAGCTCGTCGACGAACGGGCCGACCGCGTTGACGACCACCCGGGCGCCGGTGGTCACCTCGTCACCGGAGTCGGTGTCTCTCAGCCGGCACACCCACCGGTCGCCGACCCGCTCGGCGGAGACCAGCTCGACGTAGTTCGCCACGGCGGCGCCCGCCTCGATGGCCGAGCGTACGAACGAGAAGACGAAGCGGGAGTCGTTGTCGACGAGGTAGGCGTCCTGGTACTGCACGCCACCGCGGGCGGTGCTGGTGTTGATGACCGGCTCGACCTCCTCGACCTGCTCGGCGTTGAAGACCCGTGGGGGCCTGGTGCCGAAGAGGCCGATGCCCCAGTAGGCCGTCGCCCCCAGCGCCGCGAACCACGGGTGGTAGGGCGCGGTGCGGTCGAGAGTCGCCAGGAAGGAGATCTCCTTGATGTTGTCGGGGTAGGCCTTCATCAGCCGGTTGCGGGAGCGGCACAGCCCGAAGACCAGGGGCAGCTCGTAGTGCTCGAGGTACTTGAAGCCACCCCACACCAGGTTGCTCGACTCCTGGCTCGTGAAGCCGCCGAAGTCGCCCCGGTCGATGAGGGCCACGGAAGCCCCGCGCCCGGCCAGGGCCGCGGCCGAGACGGCCCCGTTGATGCCGGCCCCGACGACGAGCACGTCGAAGAGCCCTCCGTCGATTCGTGCGATGTTGGCGCGCCGCAACGTCATGGGCCCAGCCTCCCACCTCACTGTGCGGGTTCTGCCACGGGTGTGACGTCTGCGGCCCGGAGGTCCTCGAGTGGTTGACGCGGTCTAATGTTAGTAACTAACATTAAGTGATGGGACGCAAGGAACGCACCCGCGAGGCGCTGCTCGAGGCCGCTCTCGAGCTGTTCGCGGAGCAGGGGTACGAGGCGACGACGACGGCGGCCATCGCTCGGCGGGCGGGGGTCAGCGAGATGACCCTGTTCCGTCACTTCGCGACCAAGGACGCCCTGCTCGTCGACGACCCGTACGACCCACTGATCGGCGTGGCCGTCACCGCACGACCGGCCGACGAACGGCCGCTGACCGCTGCCGTGCGCGGCATCCGGGACGCGTGGGGCGCGATCCCGGAGCCGGCCACCGAAGAGGTGCGCGAGCGGCTGCAGGTCGTCGCGGCGACGCCGTCGCTCGCCGGTGCGCTCGCCAGGAGCAGCCGCGAGACCGAGGAGGCGATCACCGAAGCCCTGCGCCGGCGGGGGGCCGCCACGTCTGAGGCGCGGGTCGTGGCCGCCGCGGTCGTCGCCGGGCTCAACGCCGCGTTGCTCGACTGGTCGCGCAGTGCCGACCCCGACCTTGGCCAAGCCGTCATGACGGCGCTCGACGCCCTGGGTGACCGGTCGTGAACGTGCTCGAGCTGCGGGCGGTGAGCCGGGTGTTCCGCGGTGGGGCCGGCGTGCACGACCTGGACCTCGTGGTGGCGCCGTCGGAGATCGTCGCGCTGGTCGGTCTCAACGGTGCCGGCAAGTCGACCCTGATGCGGCTGGCGCTCGGCATGCTGCGCCCGGACTCCGGCGAGGTGGTCCTCGACGGCCGGCCGTTGGCTCGGGCACCGCGCGAGACCTGGTGCCGGGTGGGTCACCTCGTCGAGGTGCCGCTGGCCTACCCGGAGCTGAGCGCTCGGCAGAACCTCACCCTCGCGGCTCGACTGCACGGTGCCAGCGCGTCGTGCGTCGACGCCGCGATCGAGCAGTGGAGGCTCTCGGCCTACGCGGACCGGCGGGTGCGGAGGCTGTCGCTGGGCAACCGGCAACGGGTCGGGCTGGCGGCCGCGCTGCAGCACGGGCCGCGGCTCGTCGTGCTCGACGAGCCGACGAACGCCCTCGACCCGGCAGGGGTGCTCGTGCTGCGTGATGCGCTGCTGCGGCGGGCGGATGAGGGTGCCGGCGTGCTCGTCAGCAGCCACCACCTCGACGAGGTGGCACGCATCGCGCACCGGATCGTCATGGTGAACGGTGGCCGGCTGATCGGTGAGCTGTCGCCGGCCAGCAGGGACCTCGAGCGCAGCTTCTTCGAGCACGTGCGCCTCGACGACGAGCGCCGGGAGGTGACGGCATGAACGAGGCCGTGCGCGTCGAGGCGCTCAAGCTCACCCGGTCGCCGGTGGGCATCGTCGGGTCCGCCGCGATCGTCATCGGCATCGGAACCCTGTGCGCCGTCATGATGGCCGCCCTGGCGTCCGGTGACCCGCAGCTCGTCGCCAAGCTGGGCCCCGGTGCCAGCCGGGACTGGCCGGGTCTCGTGGCGGTGGCCGCACAGATCAGCGGTGCGGGCGGGCTACTCGCCTTCGGTGTGGTGGGAGCGTGGTTGTTCGGCCGCGAGTTCACCGACGGCACGATCACCGGTCTGTTCGGGCTGCCCGTGGGTCGCGCCACCATCGCGGCTGCCAAGTTGGCGGTCTACGCGGCGTGGGGCACGGTGGTGAGCGCCGCGGTGGTCGTGGTGGTGCTGCTGCTCGGCCTGGTGCTGGGGTTCGGCGCGCCCGACGCGGCTGCCTCGGAGGAGCTCGGCCGTCTGATGCTACTGGGGGTGCTGAGCATGGGCGTGGCCGTGCCGACCGCGTGGGTCGCCACCATCACCCGGTCGCTCCTGGGTGGGGTCTCGGCCGCGATCGGTCTGGTCGTCGTGGCACAGGTCGGTGTGCTGGCCGGTGGCGGCGGGTGGGTGCCGCTGGCGGCTCCGGCGTTGTGGGCGGTCTCCGGCGGGGCTGCCGTGTCGGCCGCGCAGCTCGGCGGTGCGGTCGCGTTCGCCGCTGTGGCCGCGACGGCCACCACCTGGTTGTGGCACCGGCTTCAGCTCGACCGTTGACCTCGGCCCAGCCACGCGGACCTCGGCGGTGACATCGGCGGCCTCGCGGACCCGGCCCGCGCACCTGCCAGTGCGGCATCCCCGCGGCGGGATTCCGTCGGGATGGCTCAGAAGGGCGGCTCGTCGTCGCGGCGCGGTTCGTGGCTGCGCCTGCGCCTGCTCGCGCGGTGTCCTGGCGGCTCGGCCCACCATCGCGCCATGACGAGCCGGTCGGCTCGTGGGCGGTGTGCGTGGGGCCGGTGCACGTCCACCGTGAGGCGGGCGCGGTGACCGGTCGAATGCAGCGACGCGCTGCTGAGGGCGGCGGCGCGGGTGAGGTCGGCGGAGGTGACGGCGGCGGCAAGGTGCTCGAGCGTGAACTCGAGCCCGCTGTGCAGTTCGCCTATGCGCCCGAGGAGGTCGTACATCGTTCTCGAACCGCTCTCGGGGTCACGCGCGGGGTGACCCCCGGTGTCTCCGAGCTGGGCCGGCGGCCCTGAAGTCGTGGTCGCGTGGGGGCGCGCGGTCATACCGGAGGGACCACCAAGAGCTGGAAGGACAACGGTGCGTAGTGCATCGATGGCCGAGGTGGTGCGGACCCGGCCGGTGGGGTCGGTCCAGGTGCAGGTGCCGTCGACGGCGAGCCGCACAGTCCACCCGAACCGTTGCTTGACGCGGTGGTGCCGGCGGCACAAGGAGATCAGGTTGGCTGCGTCGGTGGGTCCGGTGGGCCAGGGTCTGTGACTCCACGGCCCGGCCCACGATCTCGAGGAACCCGCGGGTGACGAAGACCGGCTGCGCGATGCCGCTGACGGCCACATCGACCAGGTCGTTCGGGGATGTCACGGATGACGCGTCACTGGTGCTCCGGGCAGTGCCGGCGTCCGAAGCACGCGCGGCCCGAGCCTCGGTCGCCGACAGCGCCTGGCTCTCGATGCCGCTGGGCCCTCGGTGCTCGGCGCTGTGCCGCATCCGACTCTCGGCAGCGCGTTGCACCTGACCTCCATGGGCATGGATGGGGTCGCCCCACGCCGTGGCTGGCACCGCGTTTGCGCCGGCGTCGGTCGGGCATGCGGCGTCGTCGCCACCCTACGGCCGCCGCCGGGACGGTGAGGGTGAGGACGGTGGTGATGGTGGCCGACGCGGTGACGAGGTCGATGAGGGCCTGGGCGCGGGCTCGCTCGATCCGGGGACAGGTGCCGTCAGCGCGCAGCTGCTGCGCTCGGGCGTCGATGGCGGCCCAGGCGCGCGCAGCATCCTCGCTGGGGAAGGTGCCTTCCCACTGGTCGACGCCGGGCGCCTGAGCCCAACGACGCAGGCTGCACTGTTCACGCCCTCGGGCCGCCCGCTGGCGCAACAGGTCGGGGCTGATCGTGGCCAGCACCCGTCGGCACCGGCCGCGAAGCTGCGGCCCGGTCTCGTGGTCGAAGTAGCCCTCGAGTGCGTGCACGACCGCGGCGGCAACCTCTGGTGGTGCCTGCTCCAGCTCGTCGGCGAGCACGCCCGCTCGGTAGGAGTCCAACCGACCCCCGGCCATCGCCTCGTGCAGTACGCCCAGTCCCGTGGCCGTGGATGACCCGGACGGGCTGTCGGCGGCCAGTCGTACTGCAGTGCGCATCCTGTTCTCGGCGTGCACTGCCGAGACCGACAGTGCGCCAGCGGCAATGGCCGGCGCGTCGAGAGCCACGTGTCCGGGTGCGCGATGGGACTCCACCGCCGTGCCGTCGTCGAGCAGCTCGGGTTCGATTGCGGCCAGCGACACGAGGGCCTCGTCCTGCACCGCCACGGCCACGTTGGAGACTCGCTGGGCGACAGCCACCACCTCGGCCCACTCGCCGAGGGTTCCATGGACGGGCGACGGGCGACGGGCGCGGGCTGGTGCGCAGCTCGGCCTCGGCGGCATGCAGGGCGGCGAGCACCTCGTCCGGCGTGCCGGACCCAACCCGTACCGCTGCCGTGGCCCGCTGCATGACGCCCCCTTCCCCGGAGGAGCATTCTACGGGCCGAAGCACAATCGTACAAGGGTTCGACACTCGCAATTGCCTTGCTGCACAGCGCGCCTCATGCTTCGCGCCGCCGCTTCGGTCGGCGACTCAAAAGCGTCGTCCGCCCGACGCCTTGCCATCGATCGACGTCCGTAGCGGTCAGGATTCGGCCCCCAGCAAGGCAGCCCGCTGGATCAGGTGTCGCTGCTCGGCCAGGTTGCTCGCCCGTCCCGCGGCTGCGAGGTAGTGCCGCCGCGCGGCCACCCGGTCGCCGGCGAGCTCGGCCACGTGTCCCCTCACCGCGTGCATCCGCTGGTGGTCTCCCAGCACCGGCTCGAGCGAATCGAGAACCGGCACAGCGGCATCCGGACCCTCGGCCTCCGCCAGGGCAACAGCCTTGGCGAGCGTGACGAACGGGCTGGGCGCCACGCTCTCCAGCAGTCCGTACAGCGCCAGCACCTGCGGCCAGTCGGTGTCGGCGGCCGTCGCCGCCCGGTCGTGCACCGCGGCGATCGCGGCCTGCAGCTGGTAGCCCCCGACCCTGCGGCCCCTCCCGATCGTCGAGTCGAGCAGCGCCGTGCCTTCAGCGACCAGAGCCTGGTCCCAGAGGCGCCGGTCCTGCTCGGCCAGAGTCACGAGGTCGCCGGATGCCGTCGCGCGCGCCGGCCGCCGAGCGTCCAGCAGGAGCATCAGCGCGAGCAGCGACGTCACCTCCGGGTCCGCGGGAAGCAGTCGATGCATCAGGCGGCCCAGCCGGATCGCCTCCGACGAGCGGTCGGTGCGGGTGAGCTCGCCACCTGTGCTCGCGGCATACCCCTCGTTGTAGAGGAGGTAGACCACCGCCAGCGCACGCTGCACTCGCCCACCCAGCGCGTCGTTCGCGGGCAGCTCGAACGTCGCCCCTGACTCACGAAGTGATCGCTTCGCGCGCGAGATCCGTTGCGCCATAGTCGATTCCGGCACGAGGTAGGCAGTGGCGACCTCGGCGGTGGTCAGCCCGCTCACGGCTCGCAGGGTGAGCGCAACGGCTGAGGCGGGCGAGAGGGCCGGGTGGCAGCACATGAGCAACACGGAGAGCGAGTCGTCGTGCTGCGGCACCTCAGTACTCTGGGGTCGCGTTGCCGCCCAGTCGCGTTCGCGTCGGCGGCGGGCTGCTGCGCTCCGTTGCTCGTCGACGAGCCGGCGGGTCGCAGTAGTCACCAGCCAGGCGCGCGGGTGGTCGGGGATGCCGTCGCGCGGCCAGGTCGTGTGCGCGGCGACGAGGGCCTCCTGGACGGCGTCCTCGGCCGCAGCGAAGTCGCCACACCGGCGGGTGAGGATGCCGACGACCTGCGGCGCCAGGTGGCGCAGCAGGTCGTCGGTGGTGCGGCCCGGGTCGCCATCGCGGCCGTCGTCGGGGAGGCCGCCTGGGGAGGCGGCACCGCGACCCGTGCCGCCGTGGGAGCTGTCGTCGGCGTTCAGCGCCGGCCCCCCGCGCCCTCCAGCCACTCACCCATGGAGTCGACGTCGGACGGGCCGTCGTCCATGACCCGGCGCACGTGGATCGGCTGCTGCAGCGGCACGCCCCCGGGCCCCGGCACGGCCGACACCAGCGCGGCGATCTCGAGGGCCCGCTCCTGCGTCTCCACGTCGATGACCTGGAACCCGGCGGCCCACTCCTTGAACTCCTGGAACGGCCCGTCGGTGACCACTCGCCCACCGGCGGCGTCGGCGCGGACGATGTGGGCGGCATCCGGCGGGGTGAGGATCGTGGCGCCGACCAGCTCGCCGCTCTCGAGCAGCTGGTCGTTCAGGGCGCGGTAGTAGTCGAGGTGGGCGGTGATCTCCTCCGGCTGCCACTCCTCCATGGGGGAGTCGACGACGCCGGGCTCGAAGGTGACGATGAGCAGGTACCTGGCCACGGGTGGCCCCTTCCGGTCGACGGGCACGGAGCCCGATCTCGATGCTGACACCCTAGGGACGGAGCCGTCCCCGTGGTCTCGACATCGACCGCCGGATCAGTTCAGCCGGATCGAGCGGCGTGGGCGCCGGCGGCGTCGGAGTCGCCCGTTGGCCCGCGACGGAGCACGAGGAACACGCCGACCAGAGCCAGCAGGAAGGCGCCGTACTGGAGAACGACGAGGATGGTGAAGGGCGACTTGGCGTCGGCGGCGGCCTTGCTGAAGCCGAGGGTGGTGAAGTCGATCCAGGCGTGCAGCACCATGCAGACGACGACAGCCCAGGTGATGCCGACGATCGCCATGTAGACGACCGCGATGCCGAGGGTGATCAGCGCTGCACGGCCGGCTACGGCGTGACGCTGACCCCGGTGAGCTCCTCGCTGCGCTCCCAGAGCAGGGCGGCCAGGGTCTCGTCCTGGGCCAGGGTGCTCAGCTTGGCCTCGCCGACCGGTCCGCGGGTCTCTCGGAAGCCGGTCGGGCCGGAGTACGAGCCGGGGGCCGCCTCCGTGGCGGCATAGAGAATTGCCTCGGCACCCTGCTCGGGGCTCGGGAAGAACAGCCGCACGGTCCACTGGCCGATGGTGCCGATGACCGGGATCGCGCCCAGCCCGTCGGGGCTGGCGACCAGGTTCGTGGCCGAGACGCCGGGGTGCGCGGCCGTCGACACCAGCCGTGAGCCGGATGCCGTGGCGCGCCGCTGCAGCTCGAGCGCGAAGAGCAGGTTGGCGAGCTTCGAGCGGCCGTAGGTCGTGTTGGGGTTGTAGCCCTCCGCCGGGTTGCCCTCGAGCACCTTGCCGTCGCCGCTGTGGTGCGCGATCGAGGCCACGGTGGTGACTCGCGGCGCGGGGGCCTGGAGCAGGTGCGGCATCAGCAGGCCGGTCAGCGCGAAGTGGCCGAGGTGGTTGGTTCCGAACTGCAGCTCGAAGCCGTCGGTGGTCTCGCGTCGCCGGGGCGGAGCCATCACGCCGGCGTTGTTGACGAGCAGGTCGAGGGGCCCCTCGAAGCGCTCGGCCAGGGCGTGCACCGACTCCTGCGAGGCGAGGTCGAGACGCTCCACGCGCACAGCGCCCGGCACGCCGATGCCGCGGATTCGCGCGGCGGCGGCCTCACCGGCATCCGTGTTGCGCACTGCGAGAACCACATCGGCGCCGTGCCGAGCCAGCTCGCGCGCCTCGACGAGGCCGATGCCGGAGTTTGCGCCGGTGACCAGAGCCGTGGTTCCGGACAGGTCGCCGATCTGGTCGGGGGTCCAGCGCATGGGGGTCTCCTCGGGTGGCACGGGTGTGGAGCCCCAGTATCCGTCGGCCGCGCGGGCCCGGATGACGCGGGGTGGCTGGCCCGGGTGGCTGCACGCGCGGGTGGAGGTGGACTCAGAACCCGGCGTACCGTGCGATGCGGGCGGCGAGGTCCGGGTCGGTGCGCAGCGCGCGGCCGTCGAGGGCGGTGACGAGCGCGGGTCCACGTCCGGACGAGACCAGCCACACGGCATCCGCCGTGAACAGGTGCTCGACGGGCACCAGCTCGTAGCGGGTCGCGTAGCCGTCGGCGCGGGCCGCCGTCATGACTGCTGCCACGGTGAGCGACTCCAGGATGCCGGTGCCGCCGGTGGGGGTGCTGAGCAGGGCGCCGTCGCGGGCGACGAGCAGCCCGGCTGTCGGGCCGTCGAGCGCGTAGCCGTCGGTCGAGGTGAAGACGACGTCGTCGGCCCCGCGCCGCCTGGCCTCGCGGGTCGCGGCGGCGTGCACGACGTAGGACAGCGTCTTGACGCCGCCGAGCAGCCACGGCGCGTCGGTGAAGGCGTCGCTCGGGTGGCCCCTGCTCAGGGTGACCGCGGTGATGGTGCGGGGCGGTGCTCCGTCGCCGCTGGGGGTCGCGGGAGCTCGGCCCCGGTGGGTGATGGTGACGAGCGCTGTCGGCCCGGCATCCACCCGCCACTCGCGGCCGCGGGTGAGCAGCAGCTTGAGCACCGCCTCTCCGGGGGTCGACCACGCGCTCACGGCCTGCGCGACCAGGCCGCGCCACTGCTCGCGCGAAGGGTTGGCGAGGTCCAACGTGCGCGCGGAGGCGGCGAGGCGGTCGAGGTGCTTGTCGAGGTCGACCACCCTGGCGTGGCCGGTGGGGTCGGTCATGACCCGGGCGGAGTCGAAGCAGCCGTCGCCGCGGGTGAGGCCGAGGTCGTCAGCGGTGACCACCGGCTCGTCCGGGTCGACGACACCGCGTCCCAGTACCGCGACCAGCTGCACCACTTCGCTCATGCCCTCAGGCTTCCACCTCCCGGTGGGGGCCGTTGGGGGCTACGGTGCGGTAACAGGCTCCGGCCGGCCGAGAGGGGTGTGAGCGACGTGCGGGTGGCGGTGATGTCGACCTGTATCGGTGACGCGATGTTCCCGGATGCCGTGCGCGCGACGGTGCGGCTGTTGCGCCGGTTGGGCGTGGAGGTGGAGGTGCCGGAGGCTCAGACGTGCTGTGGGCAGCCGATGGTGAACACCGGCTACCTCGACGAGGCGGTGCCGTTGGTGCGCAACTTCGTGTCGGCGTTCGAGGGGTTCGAGCACGTGGTGGTGCCGTCGGGGTCGTGCGCGGGCTCGGTGCGTCACCAGCACTCGTTGGTCGCCGCCCGGTCGGGCGATGCCGGGTTGGCGGATGCCGTGGCGCGCACCGCGCCACGGACGCTGGAGCTGAGCGAGTTCCTCGTGGACGTGCTGGGGGTGGTCGACGTGGGGGCGTCGTTCCCGCACCGGGTGACGTACCACCCGACGTGCCACTCGCTGCGGATGCTGCGAGTGGGGGACCGGCCGGAGCGCTTGCTGGCGGCGGTGGCGGGGATCGACGTCGTGTCGTTGCCGCGAGCGGAGGAGTGCTGCGGTTTCGGGGGGACGTTCGCGGTGAAGAACTCGGAGACGTCGGTGGCGATGGGGTCGGACAAGGCCGCGCACGTGCGCTCGACGGGGGCGGAGGTGCTGGTGGCGAGCGACTCCTCGTGCCTGATGCACGTGGGGGGGCTGCTCTCGCGGCAGCGGGCCGGCATCCGCACGATGCACCTGGCCGAGGTGCTGGCGTCGACGGCCGACGACCCGGCGGAGGTGAGCCGGTCATGAGCGCGGCGCCGGAGCACGCCACGTTCCTGGGGATGCCGCCGTTCCCGGTGGCGGCCCGGGCGGCGCTGGCCGACACCCAGCTGCGTCGCAACCTGGCCCATGCCACTGGCACGATCCGGGCGAAGCGGGCCGGGGTGGTCGCCGAGGTCGACGACTGGGAGTCGTTGCGGCAGCGGGCGGCTGGGATCAAGGACGCCACCCTGGCGAATCTCGACGAGCACCTGCTCACCCTCGAGGCCACACTGACCGCGGCCGGGGCGACGGTGCACTGGGCACGCGATGCGGCCGACGCCTGTGCGGTGGTCGCCGACGTGGCGAAGGGGCACGGCATCCGTGAGGTCGTGAAGGTCAAGTCGATGGCGACCCAGGAGATCGAGCTCAACGAAGCGCTTGCCGCGCAAGGGATCTCGGCGTGGGAGACCGACCTGGCCGAGCTCATCGTGCAGCTCGGCGATGACCTGCCCAGCCACATCCTGGTGCCGGCGATCCACCGCAACCGCTCCGAGATCCGCGACATCTTCAACCACAAGATGGCGGCTGCCGGGCGGCCGGCTCCTGAGGGGCTGACGAACGAGCCGGCGGAGCTTGCCGGCGCGGCACGGCTGCACCTGCGTGAGAAGTTCCTCGCCACGAAGATGGCGGTCTCGGGCGCGAACTTCGCTGTGGCGGAATCCGGCACGCTGGTGGTGGTGGAGTCCGAAGGCAACGGGCGGATGTGCCTGACCCTGCCCGAGGTGCTGGTGACGGTGGTGGGCATCGAGAAGCTGGTGCCCACCTGGTCCGAGCTCGACGTGTTCCTGCAGCTGCTGCCGCGGTCATCGACGGGGGAGCGGATGAACCCCTACACCTCCACCTGGTCGGGGGTCACACCCGGCGACGGTCCGCAGGAGGTGCACGTCGTGCTGCTCGACAACGGCCGCACCCGGGCGCTGGCCGACGAGGTGGGGCGGCAGGCGCTGCGCTGCATCCGCTGCTCAGCGTGCCTCAACTCGTGCCCGGTCTACGAGCGGGTCGGCGGGCACGCCTACGGCTCGGTCTACCCGGGCCCGATCGGCGCCATCCTCAACCCGCTCCTCAAGGGGGTGGGCACCGATGCGCAGGTCGACTCGCTGCCCTACGCGTCCACGCTGTGCGGGGCCTGCGCCGACGTGTGCCCCGTCGCGATCGACATCCCCGGCATCCTGGTGCACCTGCGCACCAAAGTCGTCGACTCGCACCGGGGCGACACCGTCCCCAAGGCCGAAGCCGTGGCCATGCGCGCGGCGTCGTGGGGGATGGGAGATGCCGCCCGGATGCGGCTCGGTGAGCGCGCCACCGGGCTCGTGGGGCGGTTCGGTCGCGGCCGGGGGATGCCGGGTGGTCGCCGCGCGCTGACCTGGTTGCCGTGGCCCGGGTCGCGCTGGACCCAGGCCCGCGACCTGCCCTTGCCGCCGGCCGAGTCGTTCCGCGCCTGGTGGAGACGCGTCGGCCGCGACGAGGGGCAGCGATGAGCGCCCGCGACGACGTCCTCGCCGCCGTCCGCACCGCCCTGGTCGCGGGCCGACCGTCGGAGCCCGACCCCCCCTACGCCCGCGGCGGTGACGCCGGCACGGAATCCGAAAGGTCCCCGGCCCCCGGCGCAGCTGGTGACGCCCGCACGGCATCCGAAACCCCGCCGACCCCGGACGCTGCGCCGGCCATCGACCGGGAGGCGATGCTCGACCTGTTCGCCGAGCGGGTCGCCGACTACCGCGCCACCGTGACCCGCTGCGCGGCAGCCGATCTCGAGACGACCATCATCCAAGCCCTCGACGGGTCGGAGTCGGTCGTGGTGCCCGACGGGCTCGGCCTGGACCTGGCAGGAGCCGTCGTCGACGACGCCCTGACCCACGCCGAGCTCGACGCCATCGACGCCGTGGTCACCAGCGCCGCCGTCGGCATCGCCGAGACGGGCACCGTCATCCTCGACCACGGCCCCGGGCAGGGCCGCCGCGCCATCACCCTGCTGCCCGACCTGCACGTCTGCATCGTGCGCGAACACCAGGTCGTCCCCGACGTCCCCGACGCCTTCCCCCGCCTGGATCCCCACCGCCCCCAGACCTGGATCAGCGGGCCTTCCGCCACTAGCGACATCGAGCTCAGCCGCGTCGAGGGAGTGCACGGTCCCCGCCACCTCCACGTCATCCTCGTCACCGACTGACGACTTGTGTGCCGAGGGTCCCCAGAGTGACCTATTGGTCGATCTGGGGACGCCCGGACACGGCATCCCACCGCGCAGCGGTCTGGGGAGAGCGCAACCCAGCCGAGCGTCCCCAGAGTGACCTATTGGTCGATCTGGGGACACCTAGCCAACCGAATGTTGTCCCTGAAGTGACCTATTGGTCGATGTGGGCACAGAGTCAGTCAGGAGCCGGGGGTCAGCGTCTCGGACCCGGGGGCGGCCTCACGCTCGGCGAGGCTGCGCAGGATGCAGAACTCGTTGCCCTCCGGGTCGGCCAGGATCACCCAGCCGGTGCCGGGGCCGTACTGACCGCGGTGGTCGGCCACCTCGACGGCGCCGTGCTCCAGCAGCCGGGCGAGCTCGTCGTCGCGGCTGCCCTCGACCGGCTCGAGGTCGAGGTGGATGCGGTTCTTGCCCGACTTGCCCTCCGGCACCTCGATGAAGAGCAGCTTGTGGCCGCCGTCGCGGCTGAGGATCATGCACTCCTCGTGGCCTGGCAGGTTGGGGTCGCCCTCGACGTCGACGTAGTCGAGCACCCCCTTCCACCACTCGGAGAGCGTGTACGCGTCGCGGCAGTCGATGGTCGTGTGGGACACCCGTGCGGTCATCCTGCAACCCTGCCAGCCGTGCAGGCACTCCACCACCTCCGCGACGGACCCGTTCACACGACGATCGCGGCCCGGATGCCGTCGGAGAACACCTCCGGCGGGTCCGGCAGCCAGCGAGCCTCGCCCGTCGCGCGGCGGTGCGCCGACCACGCGACGGCACAGGCGTCGAGCACGTCGTCCGGGGCGTACCCGGTCCCCTTGAGCACCGACGGCGGGGCGATGCCGGCCGCACCCAGTGCGTCGAGGCGGGCCTGCTGCCCCTCCGCCGTGCGCTTTCCGGGGAGTGGGCCGCCGCACATCGTCGCGAAGGACACCTCGGGGTGCACCTCCACGACATCAACCGTGGGGCGGCTGCGCAGCCAGGTGTCCACCTCGAGGACCTTGGCCCGCAGCGCGAACGCCTGGGCCCCGACTCCCTGGCCGCTGAGGCCGCGGTTCACGGCATCCGCTGCGGCGCGGTCGGCGGCGAGGTAGGCGGGGCGGGTCACCGTCGTGAACACCGAGCTGGCCCGTCCGGGCAGCGCTCGGCGAGCGAGCACGTCTGCCTGCCGGATCGAGCTGTCCGGCAACCCGATCGGGATGTCGATGCCCACCACCTGTACGTCGAGCTCCGCCCGCACGGTCTCGACCAGTGCCTCGATCGTGGGGGCGACGACGACCCGTGGCCGCGGAGCCCGCGGCACCAGCAGGGCCCCGACCCAGCCCCCCGGGCAGCCGTCGACCCCCAGCACCGGCACGGTCACCTCGATCGGTGCGAGCGCCACCGGGGATGCCGTCGCCGTCGCCAGCGCGGATCCCGTGCCGGCCGGTTGGGCAGCGCGCAGCCCGTCGAGCGCCCCCAGCACCAGGTCGAGGGTGACCTCGAACTCGTTTCCGAAGGAGTAGCCGGGCTGCATGGCGCGTCCCTCGGCAAAGGCCGTGAAGTGGGGGTAGGCGGCGCGCACCTCCGGGCCCAGGATCTCGGCGCCCAGGGCGGCGAGGTCGGCCTCCCCCTCGAAGGGCAGGCTGACCTCCTGCGCCATGAACCCGTAGAGATGGGCGTCGAGCAGGGCGAAGGCCGTGCCGGCAGCTCGCAGTGAGAAGCCCTGCGCCGCAAGGCATCCCAGCACCGCATCATGGTGTCGCATGCTCTGCGGTCCGGGGCTGCGCCGCGAGTCCATCAGCCCCACGGCCCACCGGTGCCGCAGCAGCACGGTTCGCCCCGAGACCGACCGGGCTCGCAGCTCGGCCCGCCAGTCACCACCCACGACCGGCAGGTGCAGGTCGGCGAACACCGCGTCGACCATCGCGTCGAGCAGCGCCTCCTTGCCGGCGACGTGGTGGTAGAGCGACATCGCCTCCACGCCCAGCCGCCCGGCCAGCGCCCGCATCGACAGCGCCGCCAGCCCCTCCTCGTCAGCGAGGCGCATCGCCTCGTCGACCACACGGGTGCGGTTCAGCGAGGGGCGGGCGAGCGGCATCCGGGCTCCTGGTGGTGGCGACAACGGTCGGGGTTGCCACATCTTACGGTGTAAGGCTATGGTAGCCACCATCACCCAGACTTACAGCGTAAGGAACCGATATGCAGGCCATCGTCCAGGACTCCTACGGCGGCACCGACCAGCTCCGACTCGACGAGGTGCCCGACCCCGTCGCCGGCCCCGGCGCAGTGCTGGTACGGGTCGGCGCGGCCGGCGTCGACCGCGGCACCTGGCACGTCATGGCCGGGCGGCCACTCGCTGCCCGGCTCGCGCTCGGGCTGCGCGCGCCGAAGGACCGCACCCCGGGCCACGACGTTGCCGGCACCGTCGAGGCGCTCGGCGAGGGCGTCACCGAGTACGCCGTCGGGGATGCCGTCTACGGCACGGCGCGCGGCTCCTTCGCCGAGCTCGCCGTCGTGCCCCTCACCCGGCTGGCCCGGCAGCCGGCGAACCTCTCGGTCGAGGAGGCCGCAGCCGTGCCGGTGTCGGCGCTGACGGCGTTCCAGGCCGTGCGTGCGGGCGGGGTCAAGGCGGGCGACCGCGTGCTCGTCATCGGGGCGTCGGGCGGGGTCGGGTCGTATGCCGTGCAGCTCGCCGTCGACCTCGGCGCCCACGTCACCGGAGTGTGCGGACCGGCCAAGGCGGACCTCGTGCGCGGCCTCGGCGCCGAGCAGGTCGTCGACCACACGACGACGCCGCTCGAGACCCTCGGCGAGCGGTTCGACGTCGTGCTCGACATCGCCGGGCACCGGCGGGTGCGGCTGCTGCGCGGCCTGGTCACCGAGCGCGGCTGCCTGGTGATCGTGGGCAGCGAGAACGAGGGCCGGTGGCTCGGCGGCCTCCAGCGCGGGATGGGCGCGGCGCTGCTGTCACCCTTCGTGTCTCAGCGGCTGGTGATGCTGATGGCCTCCGAGGACGGCGCCGACCTGGCTGCGCTCACCGAGGTGATCGAGCGCGGCGGCATCCGCCCGGCGCTCGAGCGCACCTTCCCGCTCGCGGAGGCGCCGGCGGCGATCGACCATGTCAGCGGCGGTCACGCCCGCGGCAAGGTCGTCGTCACCGTCGGCCGAGCTCAGCAGTCGGGTGCTCAGGCGGTCGCCGGGGCAGCCGTCTCAGCACCCAGCTCGGTGAGCGGCAGCGCCTCCAAGAGGTAGGCGACGGCATCCGCAGCGGTCCAGCCCTGGGGGTGGCGCCGGCTGAGCTCCTCCACCCCGGCGAGGTCCTCGCCCAGGGTGACCAGCGGCGCCTCGTCGTAGCCGTCCTTGCGGTGCTGGCCCAGGCCGATGGTGGCGGTGAGGCCGTTGCACAGGCACTTGCGGCCCTCGGTGTCCTCTGCCGCGCCGCCCTTCTTCACGAACATGTGCACCGGCTCGCCCGCGCAGCGGAAGCCGACCGAACCGTCGGCCCGCTCGTAGGGCTGGCGCAGGTACGACAGGTCGCACAGCCGCTCGCGCGACTCGTACACCTCGGCCGAGCTGACCGTGCCCTCCAGCTGGACGACCTTGAACGGGAACCCCGTCGGGCTGGCGCGGGGGTCGTTGCGCACGGTGAGGTCACCGGCGCGAAGCTGCTCGAGCGCGAGGTCGCGGGCGGCATCCGTGAGCCCCGACTCGGCGCAGAGCGCGAACAGGGTGCCCACCTGCACGCCGACCGCACCGGCCTCGACGGCGGCGGCCACCTGGTCGGGCGTGCCGTAGGCGCCGGCCATCCAGAACGGCAGGCCGAGCGCGGCCATCTTCGTCAGGTCGGCCTCGTCGCGGGCGCCGTAGATCGGGGCACCGTGCTCGTCGAGCTGCATCTTCCCTCGCGGCGGGGCCGAGTGACCGCCGGCCGGCGGGCGCTCGACGACGAACCCGTCGGGGCGGATCTCGGGGTCGCGGTGCAGGTAGGAGGCGAGCTGGTCGAGCGAGACGATCGCGAGGAAGTCGGGCCGGGTGAGCGGCGGAAGGTCCGCGCCCATCAGGTCGCGCGGGTCGGCCTCGACGAACCGGTGGGTGGTGCTGCCGGCCACGTCGACCGGGATGCGGCCGACCTCGCCGGCCGCCAGCGCACGCAGCAGCTGCGGCACCTCGCGCGGGATGCCGGCGCCCATCACCACGTAGTCGACGTCGCCGAGCATCGCGCCGAGCAGGGCCGTGGGGGTGGCGAGCTGGATCTTCTCGAGGCAGTTGATGCCGACCACGCCGTCGTGCCCCTCCTTGGCGAGCCACACCTCGGCGAAGTTGCCCACCAGGGCGAGCTCCTGGCCGGCGCGCACGGTGTCGAGCGTCAGCTTGGGCAGCGGCTTGTAGGGCGTGTCGGCGCTGCGGCCGCCCTCGACGAAGTAGGTGTCGAGCACCCGCTGCGCCATGGCGGGGCTGGGGAAGTGGGCCAGCGCGCGGCGGTAGTGCCCGCCCTCGTCGCCGTCCTGCAGGCGGCGGGCCAGCACGGCATCCATCGCGGTGCCGGACACGACACCGAGGTGACCGGCGCGGGAGACCTCGCGGGCCAGGCGCCAACCGGAGACGGCCACGCCCATCCCGCCCTGGATGATCGCCGGGCGGGCTCGGGCCGGGGCCACGGGCTGGTGGGGGGCGGTCTCGGCGGGAGTCGCGGCCATGGGTGCCACCTTCGTCTTCGGGGAACCTACGTTCGCGTAGGTTTCGCTACCGTAAGTTACGGTAGCGTAGGTTACCGCCGAATGTCATGCGAGTGGTTGAACGGTCTCTCAGGTCGGACAGTGCTCAACCCGGATGCCCCCACGCTCGACGAGCCGCGAGTGCGGAGGTGGTCGCCAGGGCGACCACCTCCGCACTCGCGGCGGGTTCAGCGGGGCTGGCGCGACGCCCCCTCGCGCACCCGCTCGGGAACCCCCTCGTGGGCCGCCTCCGGCGACCGGTCGGCCGCCTGCGCACCCGCCACGTCGGACTCGACCGCCGACTCCTCGACAGGGTCGTCGTCGATCCTCGACGACTCGTCGAACGGCGGCTGGCCGCGCAGCACCGCCATGGCCTGGTCGCGGTCGATCTCCTTGACCCAGGTGCCGATCAGCACGGTGGCCACCGCGTTGCCGGCCGATCCGGGTGCTCGTCGTCGAGGACGAGCCGATCGCGGCGGAGGCGCACGCCGCCTACGTCGGCCGGGTCGCGGTTTCGCCGTGGCGGGAGTCGCGCACACCGCTCGCGACGCGTTGCGGCACCTCGACCGCGAGCCCGTGGAGCTGGTGCTGCCCGACCTGCCCGGGCTCGACGTCGTCCGGGCGCTGCGGGCGCACGGCCACGCCGCCGACGTCATCGCGGTGACCTCGGTGCACGACCTGGAGATGGTGCGCTCCGCGGTGTCGCTGGGGGTGGCGCAGTACGTGCTCAAGCCGTTCGCGTTCCCCACCTTGCGCGACCGGCTGGTGGCGTATGCCGCCTACCGCGCGGAGGTGCAGGGCGCCGACGAGGCGACACCCAGGCCCAGGTCCACTCGGTGTTCGCGCAGCTGCGGCCCGCCTCGGGCCTCGACGGTGCCGAAGGGCCTGACCGAGGACCTCGTCGACAGCGGGCGGGGCGGCTGGGCAACCGCTGCCCGGGCGTGGGGCGCCCGGAGGTCACCTACGCCTGGACCTGACCACGGGCACCCGGTACGACGCTGCGGACTCACAGGTTCACGAGCCGCACCTCGTGCAGATCGGGTGGCACCGTGGCGCTCATGACCGAGGACAACAGCCGGGGGGCCCGGATGCTCGAGCCGTGGCGCGGCGCGCCTGATGACGACGTCGACCCGGTGCAGGTGGACCGCCACCACAGGCGCCGTTCGGCAGCCGGCCTCGAGGCGGTCGCGGTGGCGGCGAACCGCACGAGCGGGCAGATGGGGCCGTTGCGGGCCGTCACCACCCTGCGCCACCTCAACCAGGCACACGGCTTCGACTGCATGGGCTGCGCCTGGCCTGACCCCGACCCCGAGCACCGCAGCTTCGCGGAGTTCTGCGAGAACGGTGCCAAGGCCGTCGCCGAGGAGGCGACGAAGCGCCGCGCCGACCGGGCCTTCTTCGCCGCCCATCCCGTGGCGGAGCTGGCCACCTGGACCGACTACCAGCTCGGCCAGCAAGGGCGCATCACCGAGCCGATGGTGCTGCGCGAGGGTGGCACGCACTACGAGCCGATCTCGTGGGACGACGCGATCGCGCTTGTCGCCACGACGTTGCGCGGCCTCGACGAGCCGGGACAGGCGGCGTTCTACACGAGCGGGCGCGCGTCGAACGAGGCGGCGTTCACCCTGCAGCTCTTCGCCCGCGCGTTCGGCACCAACAACCTGCCGGACTGCTCGAACATGTGCCACGAGTCGACCTCCGTGGCGCTCGCCGAGAGCATCGGCATCGGCAAGGGGTCGGTGAGCCTGCAGGACGTCTACGACGCGCGGCTCATCGTCATCGCCGGCCAGAACCCGGGCACCAACCACCCGCGCATGCTCAGCGCCCTCGAGAAGGCCAAGGAGCGCGGGGCCACCATCGTCGCGGTCAACCCGCTGCCCGAGACCGGGCTGATGCGCTTCGACAACCCGCAGAAGGTCAAGGGGCTCACCGGCGTCGGCACCGAGCTGGCCGACGAGTACCTCCCGATCCGCCTCAACGGCGACCTCGCCCTGTTCCAGGCGATCGGAGCGCTGCTCGTCGAGAAGGGCGCCGTCGACCTCGACTTCGTCGACCGCCACACCACCGGCTACGAGACCTGGCGCGACCACATCTCGCGCCTCGACTGGGATGCCGTGCTGCGCGCCACCGGGCTGCCCCGCGCCCAGATCGAGCGGGTGGCCGACCTCTTCGCGGCATCCGACCGCACGGTCATCTGCTGGGCGATGGGGATCACCCAGCACCGCAACGCGGTCGCGACGATCAAGGAGATCACCAACGTCGCACTGCTGCAGGGCAACATCGGCAAGCCGGGCGCGGGGCTGTGCCCGGTGCGCGGGCACTCCAACGTGCAGGGCGACCGCACGATGGGCATCTGGGAGAAGCTGCCCGACCACTTCGCCGAGCAACTGCGGCAGGAGTTCGGCTTCGACCCGCCGCCCGAGCGTGGCCACGACGTGGTCAACACCGTGCGGGCGATGAAGGAGGGGCGGCTGAAGGTGCTGTTCGGGCTCGGCGGCAACTTCGCGGCGGCCACCCCCGACAGCGAGGTGACCCACGAGGCGATGCGCTCGGTCGACCTCAACGTGCAGGTGTCGACCAAGCTCAACCGCACGCACGTGCTGCCGGGGCGGCAGATGCTGGTGCTGCCGTGCCTCGGCCGCACCGAGAAGGACGTGCGGCGGGCGGGGTGGCAGGGCGTGACGGTGGAGGACTCGATGTCGAGCGTGCACCTGTCCGTGGGGCGTAACGAGCCGGCCAGCGAGCACCTGCGCTCGGAGCCGTGGATCGTCTGCCGCATCGCGGAGGCGACGCTGGGCTCCCAGCCCGAGGGGTCGCGCATCGACTGGGACGCCATGGCCGAGGACTACACGGTGATCCGCCGCCACATCGGGCACGTCGTGCCGGGCTGCGACGCCTACGACGAGAAGGTGAAGCGGCCGGGGGGCTTCGTGCTGCCGCACGCTCCGCGCGACACCCGGACCTTCGAGACGCCTTCCGGCAGAGCCGAGTTCGGCGTGAGCCCGCTGGAGGTGCTCGAGGTGCCGGAGGGTCACCTGCTGCTGCAGACGTTGCGCAGCCACGACCAGTTCAACACCACCATCTACGGGCACGACGACCGCTACCGCGGGCTGGCCGGTGGCCGGCACGTCGTGATGGTGCACCCTGACGACCTCGCCCACCTGGGGCTCGAGCCCGAACAGGTCGTCGACGTCGTGTCGGTCTGGGAGGACGGGTCGGAGCGGGTGGCGCGCGACTACCGCCTCGTGTCGTACCCGACCCCGCGTGGCTGCGCCGCCGCCTACTACCCCGAGTGCAACGTGCTGGTGCCACTCGACTCGGTGGCCATCGGGAGCAACCAGCCCGCGTCGAAGTCGGTCGTCGTGCGGTTCGAGCCGCCCGGCACCACCACCTCGCACGGTGCCGGTGGCGGCGCCAAGGCCGGCTCCGACCACGCGCACCGCAGCAACGTGCAGCCGAAGCACCTCAGCTGAGCGTGGCTGCCACTACCGACGGAGGTGGCGAGCGACCGCGTCTCAGGAGCGTGGGGCGGCCGCCACCAACTGCACTGCGTCGCCCGGCCGCAGCTGGGCGGCGCGGTCGCAGGCAGATGCCGTGAGCACCCCGACCACGGGGTAGCCGCCGGTCACGGGATGGTCGGCGAGGAAGAGCACCGGCTCCCCGTCGGGTGGCGCCTGCACGGCGCCGCGCACCATCCCCTCGCTGGGCAGCTCGACGTCGCGCCAGGGCGCCACCCGCTGCACGGGGGAGCCGGCCAGCCGCACCCCGGCCCGGTCGCTGTCCGCCGACACCAGGCGCTGCACCCCGATCAGGCCGCCCAGTCCGGTGGGCCAGCCGCCCACCCAGGCCGCTCGCGGGCCGGGCAGCACCTCCAGCACCGCCGGTCCGCCACTGTTCGGTGAGGGATGCGCCGCGTGGTCGACGGTGGGGAAGTCCCGGCCGGGCGGCCCCACCGGCAGCACGTCGCCCACGCGCACCGGCGGCGGCCCGAGCTGCGACAGGGTGTCGGTGGAGCGCGAGCCGAGCTCCGGTGGCACGTCGATGCCCCCGCGCACGGTGAGGTAGGTGCGCAGGCCCGTGACCGGCATCCCGAGGGTGAGGGTGGCGCCGTCGGGGACGTCGACCAGGCTCGCCTGAGCGACCGAGCGGCCGTCGACCGTCGCGGGCGCAGGGGCTCCGGTCAGGGCGACGGTGACCCGCCCGTGCGCCCGCAGGGTGAGCCCACCGAGCAGCACCTCGAGGGCGGCCAGCCCGGGTGCGTGGCCGACCAGCCGGGCACCCAGCCGGTACGAGCCGCGGTCGGCGGCGCCCGAGCGGCCCACCCCGACGGAGGCCAGGCCCGGCCGGCCGTCGTCCTCGACGAGCACCAGCGGGCCGGTGGCCAGCACCTCGAGGGTGGGGCTCATGTCGTGGCCGCCGCGTCGACGAAGCGCACCGTGGTGCCCGGGCCGAGCAGGGCCGGTGGGTTGCGGTCGGCGTCCCAGAGCAGGGCGTCGGTGGTGCCGAGCAGCTGCCAGCCGCCGGGCGAGGAGCGTGGGTAGACGCCGGAGAACTCGCCCGCCAGCCCCACCGATCCCGCGGGCACGGACGGGCGGGGCCGGTCGCGGCGGGGGACGTGCAGCCGTGGGTCGCCGCCGACGAGGTAGGCGAAGCCGGGCGCGAAGCCGCCGAACGCCACCCGCCACGGCGTGCCGGTGTGCGCGGCGACCACCTCGGCGTTGGTGAGGCCGGTGCGGCGGGCCACCTCGTCGAGGTCCGGACCGTCGTACCGCACCACGACCTCGACCTCGTGCGACCTGGCTACGGTTTCAGCGCCCTGATCCGCCCCGGAACTGCCGTCAGGTCGCACGAGGTCGGGGAGCCTGCGGACAGCGGCGCCGAGGGCGGCCAAGTCGGCGCCCTCGCGGGTGAGCAGGAGCACCGTGCGGGCCGCAGGCACCACATCGGTCACGTCGTGCCACGACGACGGGCCAGCCACTACTGCTGGGCCGGCTGCTGCCTCGACCGCCCGGCGCACGGCAGCGTCGAGCACGAGCACGGCGTCGAGGTCGGGCACCTCGAGCAGCAGACCCTCGTCGCCGACCGGCAGCACCGTGACGTCGAGACCGCCCGGCCCGGGCGGGTCCTCCGGCACCGGATGCCGGCCGCGCCCGGTCACGGAACTGCGGACGCGAACGGCGTGATCGTCACGCCGGCCGCCTCGAGCCGGGCCCGCACCGCACGGGCCAGCTCGACGGCCCCCGGGGTGTCCCCGTGGGTGCACACCGAGCGGGCCGGCACCGCGATGAGCGTGCCATCGACCGCCAACAACGTTCCCTCGGAAGCGATTCGGAGCACCCGCTCGGCAACCTCAGCCGGGTCGACGAGCAGGGCACGGGGGTGCGAGCGGGGCACGAGCCGGCCGTCGGCGGCGTACCCGCGGTCGGCGAAGGCCTCGGCCACGACGGGCAGCCCGGCCGACTCCGCGACCCGCAGCAGCACCGAACCCGGCTGTCCGAGAAGGGGAAGCGACGGGTCGTAGGCGGCTACGGCATCCACGACGGCTCTCGCCTGCACCTCGTCGACGGCGGCCGTGTTGTAGAGCGCGCCGTGCGGCTTCACGTACGCGACGTGGGTGCCGGCCACCCGGCACATCGCCTCGAGCGCGCCGAGCTGGTAGAGCACGTCGGCGGTGAGGTCGGCGGCATCCATGTCGATGCGGCGGCGGCCGAACCCGGCGAGGTCGCGGTAGCCCACCTGGGCTCCGACGACGACTCCGCGCGCGGCAGCAGCGGCCACGGTGCGCCGGATGGTGGTGGCGTCACCGGCATGGAAGCCGCAGGCGACGTTGGCGCTGGTGACGACGTCGAGCATCGCCTCGTCGTCGCCGAGCACCCAGGCGCCGAACGACTCACCGAGGTCGGCGTTGAGGTCGATCCGCACGCTCATGGCACGAACGCTAGCCCGGCCGCCCCGAGAACGCCCCGGACATGCCACGACCGCCGCCCGGTTGCCCGGACGGCGGTCGTGTGGGTGCCCCGAGGGGCAACAGGTGGAACGTCAGCCGATGACGGTGATGTTCGCGGCCTGCGGGCCCTTCGCGCCCTGCTGGGTCTCGTACTCGACCTTGGCGTTCTCGTCGAGCGAACGGTAGCCGTTCGAGTTGATCGCCGAGTAGTGGGCGAAGACGTCGGCGGAGCCGTCGTCGGGGGCGATGAAGCCGAAGCCCTTGTCGGCGTTGAACCACTTCACGGTGCCAGTAGCCATGGGAGGCCTACTTTCTGAGTAGGAACGCCCCGCTTGTCGGGGAGTTCCGCGTTGGTGATGCCTGGAATACCTCTGCTCAGAAAGTGCTCAGTCCCGGCGGGACGTTCTGCCACTACTTCACAACGGAAAGCTCAACAACTGCGGCCAGCCTAGCGGTCGTTCGCCGGGATCGCCGCATCAGGGGCGCCGGATCTCGACGAAAACCGAACAGAGCCGTCGTGGAACGCCACCGGCGCGCCGCAAGTGGGCACCTACGCTGGCGCCATGAACGAGCCGGATGTCGGCGCCACCCCGGTGCGCGCCGCCGACCACCCGCTGGCCAGGGCGAAGTACGTCGCGCTGACCACCTTCCGCCGCACCGGCGCCCCAGTGACCACCCCGGTGTGGTTCGCGCCCTCGCTCGACGAGCCGGGGTCGTTCGCCGTCATCACGGTCGACGACACCGGGAAGACCAAGCGGTTGGCGCACACGGACACCGTCGAGCTGCAGGCCTGCGACGTGCGGGGCAGGGTGACGCCCGGCACCCCCACCTTCGGCGGCACGGCCCGAATCGTGCGGGATGCCGCTGACGTCGCCTCGGTGCGCCGCGCGGTGGTCGCGAAGTACGGGCTGCTCGCCCGGATGTCCGACCTCACCGACCCGCTCGTCTCGCTGGTGGGCCGCAAGCGCGCGGCGCGGGCCGGCATCCTCGTCGTGGCGCAGTCGGCTCCCAAAGTCTGACCCCGCGCGGCTCCGGGGACGCGGCTGGTTCGAGGTGATCCGCGGACGCCGTGCGGCAGCCCATCACCTCGACTCAGCTGCTCGTGAACCCCGCACTGTCCGCGGTGCCGACGTCGCGGGCCTTGCGGTCGGCGAACCGGGTGAGTGCCTCCTGGCTGGCGCCGAAGATGGCCGCGACCATCGCGAAGCCAGCGAGGTTCTTGGTGTCGGCCGTTGCCAGGTTCGCCGCGACCGCCATCAGACCGATGACGGCCGACCACGCCCCGACGACGACCTTGAGCACGGCCTGGCTGCGCACCGGCGCCGACCCGGCTGGATGCTGACTCCAACCTCACATCGGCGAAACAGCAGGTCAGCGGCATCACGAAGCCAACGGCATGCATCCGCTGCTGTGGGCGGCTCAGTCGGGCGCGACGAGCCGGCCGAGGGCGAGCCGGGCGAGCGGGGCGTAGCCGAGCGCCACCGGCCACAGGGCGTGGGTGACCAGCCACGCCCGGCTGCCGCCGACGTGGCCGGACCCGGGCCCGGCGGGGACGACGCCGTGGTCGAGGGACACCCGCACCGGGCCGGAGCGCACACTCCACGACCAGGTGTGCGCTGCGTGGTCCACGGCGTCGACCCGGAACACCGCGACCACGCCGCCGACCCCGGTGACCCGGCCGGTCGTGCCCGGGCGCACCACGGCATCCCGGTAGTCGACCTCGCGCAGATACGGGCTCCAGGTGGGCCACAAGGCCGGCCGGGTGTAGCGAGCCCACACCTCGTCGAGCGAGCCGGGGCCGGTGACCGACAGCGGCAGGCTGCCCGAGAGTGCCGTGGAGAGCCGCATGGGCCCCAGTGTGTCAACGCCCTCGGGCCTCGCGGCCGCTACACACCGTTCGATCGGTGCTGTCGACCCTCCCGGCGATACTGGCGGCGTGAGCCTGTCGCCGGAGGACTTCGAGGAGTTCGTCGCGGCACGCTGGCACGAGCTGTACGCGGTCGCGACGGTCACCACGGGTGACCCGGGCAGCGCTGCCCGGGCCACGGCATCCGCGCTCGCGACGCTGGCCCGTCGCTGGGGCGAGACCACCGGCTCCGGCGCGCCGACGGGTGCCGCGCGCGCCGAGGTTCTCAGGGCCGCGCTCTCGACGGCCGCGGATGCCGTCGCGCCCGCCCTCGACGACGCCTCGCCCGCCGACCGGGTCGAGGACGACGGGGTCGAGGACGACCGCCTCCGGGCCGCGCTGATGGCGGCCCTCGCGCAGGCTGCCCCGACCGCGCGCGCCGCCCTGGCCGTGCGGCAGTGGTGGGACGAGGGGCCCGACGTGGTGGCCACCGCCGCCCGCGCCGAGGTCGCCGAGGTGGGGTCCGCCTTGGCCGCCCTCGAGCGCCGGTTGGCCGCTGCGCACGCCGGCGCCCTCGGCCGCGATGAGCACGAGCTCGCCTGGCTGCTGCCGGCGGCCGTCGCCGACACGCTCGAGCACGTGGCCGACAGCGCACCGGTGGCCGACCCGGTCGGCCTCGTCGCGGCCGCCGGCGGCCGCGCCACCCACCGCCGCCGCACCCGCACAGTGGTCGTGGGCGCCGCACTGGCGCTCGTGGTGGGGGCAGCCACTGCGCTCGCGTGGCCCGGCTCTGGCGCCGCCGGCCCAGCCGGGCACCTCCTCCCGGCGCGCGACGACCCGTCCTGGGCCGCCGTGAGCAGCTGGGGTGCGCGCGGAAACCTGGTCGACGACCCCAGCGTCGTGTCGATCGCCACTGCCGCCCGGCGGGCCGACCCCACCGCGAGGCTGCTCTACGCCGGGCGGGTGGGCGACACGCTCGCGATGGTGATGACCGGCGCGAGCCCGGGCGACCCCACCCTGCCGGCAGGGGTGCCTGGCCCGGCGCTCGGAGAGGGCTTCGACGGGGAGCAGTCCTTCCTCCGGCTGTGGACGGCGGCCGCGCCACTCGGCCCGGCGTCGCTGGTCCCCACCACGATCGACGGCGAGCCCACGACGCGCACCGGTGACCTGGTGGCCCTGAGCGTCAAGCAGCACACGGCGGGGGCTCCACCCACGTTGCTCGTCCTGACCCGCCCGAGCGTCACCGACGGCTCGGTCGTCACTGGTGTCCTGCCGCAGCCTGACGGCACCGTGCGTCGGGTGGTCGTCAGCCTCCCGCTGGTCGACGGCGTCGCCACCTTCGGCCCGACCCGCGTCGGGTTCACCCCGGAGGTCGCCGTGGCCGGCTACCGGGGAGCTCCCGCCGGTGCCTTGACCAACTCCTACGCGCTGCCGTCGAGCGGGCCCGCCGAACGGGTGGCGGTCGCGCAGCGCATCCTGGTGGCCGGCGTGACCGGGCACCGGCCCGACAGCCTCGCCACGGCATCGGTGCTCGAGGGGGTCGTACCCGCGTCGGCGGTCGACCCCGACTACGTCGGCACCTACCCCGACTTCGTCGGCACCCACCCCCAGCAGCTGCGCGTCACCGTCGTCACCACCACCAGCCGCGACGGAGCCCGGGTGCGCACCACCCGCCTGGCCGGGTCGACCGACGACGCACCCTGGACCTACCTGGAGCGGCTGGTCGCCGTGCCGGCCACCGACTCGCACGCCCTGCTCCTCCTGCCCAGTGGCAGGAACCCCGGCTTCGTCGCGATCGCCCCCGACGGTGCGGTCGCCGAGCTCGTGACGAGCGCCGGTCGGCTGCGCGACAGCGCCACGATCCGTGACGGCCTCGCCACGCTCACCTCCGCGGAGGACCCGCAGAGCACCGAGTTCCGGCTGCGGGTGCGAGCGCCCGACGGGCACGTCGTGTACGACGCTGTGCCCCCACGGCCGGTCGAGCTCGTCGACAGTGGCGCGGCGGCCCACTGAGCGCCCCGGTCGGGCTCGTAGGTCTCGGGTTTGTCGAAGGTTAGGGGCGCCCGCACCCGCAGAGGTAGCGTTGGGTCGTGAGCCTGCTCCGCACCGACCGGTCCTGGCGTGAAGAGGTGCGCCATCGCGTGCCCGTGCGCTACCTGCCCCAGACGACCCCCGACCACCTACGGGGCACCTGGCGCGACGCCAAGCCGGCCCGGATCGAGGCGTCCCTGGCCGCCGCGCTGCGTCGTCCCACGCATGGCTGGCTGGTCGCCGCGGCATCCGCCGACGTGCCGGCCGGCCGCACCCTGCTGCGCACCGTCGCGGGCCGAGAGGTCGTGCTCTGGCGCGGCAAGGACGGATCGGCCCACGCCGGCCCCGGTGCCTGCCCCCACCTCGGCGCCCGGCTCGACGCCTGCGACGTCGTCGACGGCACGGTGCTGTGCCGGTGGCACGGGATGCCGCTCGACGACGACCAGCCGGCCTGGCGCACCTTCGCGGCCCACGACGACGGCATCCTGTTCTGGGTGCGCGTCGGCGAGGTCGAGGAGGGTGTCGAGCCCACCGACCGCCCGGTGCTCGCCACCCGGCCACCGCTCGAGGAGTCGCTCGCCTCGGTGGTCTCGCTGCCCACCGACTGCGAGCCGCGCGACATCGTCCAGAACCGCCTCGACCCGTGGCACGGCGCCTGGCTGCACCCTTACGCGTTCAGCGACCTCACCGTCGACGACGACGCCAGCACCGACGACCTGCTCGTGCTCGACGTCGCCTACCGGCTCGGCCGCTACTTCGCCGTGCCGGTGCGGGCGGAGTTCGCCTGCCCCGACTCACACACCATCGTCATGACGATCACCGACGGCGAGGGCACCGGCAGTGTCGTCGAAACCCACGCGACCCCGCTCACCGCGCCCGGCACGCACCCCGCCCGCACCGTGATGACCGAGGCCGTCGTCGCGACCTCCGACCGGTTCGGCTTCCGGGTCGCGCGCGGGCTCGCCCCGCTCGTCACCCTGGGGATGCGCGCGTCGGCGACCCAGCTGTGGGCCGACGACCTCGTCTACGCCGCGCGGCTCTACGAGCTGCGCCGCGCCGCCGCAGACCGGTAGGCGCGGATGCCGCGGCGCGCGAGCCGTGGCACCGGCCCGAGCCGCGAGCCCATCGGCACCGACCACACCCCGTGCCCACGCTCGCCCCAACCGGTGAGCAGCCGGTCCGCCGCGAGGAAGCCGGTCGTCGCGGCCCGCTCCATCAGCGCCACCGGGAGGTCGCACCGCACGCAGTCGCCGGCGAGCAGCACCCGGCGGTCGGGGGTGCGCACGCCCGGGCGCGTCCGCCAGGGCTCGAGCCCCACGAGCACGCAGTCGGCCTCGACCAGCCACTCGTCGTGCACGATCTCGAGTGATGCCGTCTCGGGGTAGACCCGGTGCAGCTCGCTGAGCATCCGCTGGCGCAGGTCGACCTCGGCGGTGCCCTGGGGCAGGGCGTAGGCATGCAGCTCGACGACCGAGCCGTCGTGGGTCTGGCTCCAGCGGGTGGCGTGCCCCTCGAACTGCTCGAGCACCGAGATGTTGTCCAGTGGTCCGTAGCCGCTCGTGCCGAGGAAGGGCGGCCGCTCGGGCGCGACCTTGCCCGACAGCCACAGCCGCCAGACCGCGAACGACGGCGCCGACCGGATGCCGGCCACGGAGTCCCGCCACGCCTCACCGGCCGCGTCGTCGCCACCCAGGCCGGGTGACGCGGCGACCACGCGGCGCAGGCCGACCGGGTCGAGGGCCAGCACCACGGCATCCGCCTCGAGCCAGTCCTGGCCGTCGTGGCCGGGGATGCCGTGCAGCACCGAGAGGCCCTCGCTCAGCTCGCCGAGCTCGCTGAACTCGGTCACCGAGCGCACCTCGCGCCCGGTGAGCACACTGACCCCGAGCCGCTCGAGGTGCGCGCCGAGCGGGCCCCACAGGGTGGCGTCGTAGTCGTCGCGCGGCACGTCGAACAGCAGCCCCTCGGCGGAGCCGACGAAGTACATGTGGAACATCGCGACGAGCTCGGCGCCGGAGAACTCGCGCGGGTCGGCGAAGAAGCTGCGGGCGAACACCTCGAGCGCAAGGTGCCGGGCGGCCTCGGGAAAGCGCAGCTCGTCGAGCACGTCGGCGGCGCTCTTCCCGTCGAGCGCGGCGAAGGTGGCCGGGAAGTCGACGTCGAGCAGCCCCAGGGCGGCGTCGACGTCGACGGCGGCCAGCCCCTTGAGGTCGAAGCTCGGGCTGCGGGCCACGAAGGCGGCGAGGTTCCACGGCGGGGTGCGCGGGATGTCGGAGAACGAGTCGCGCCCGCCGCCGTCGCGCACCAGCGGGTAGTCGTCGAGGGGCCGCAGCCGCTCCAGCGTCGGGTCGGTGCGGCGCAGCACCGAGCGCAGGTTGTAGTACTGCCGGAAGAAGGCGTGGAAGCCGCGGCTCATCTCGCCGCGCTCACCCTCGCCGAGGTCGACCGGCCACGACCGCACCCGGCCGCCGAGCCGCTCCTGCCGCTCGAGCACGGTGACCCGCACCCCGCGCTCGGCCAGCGCGAGCGCGGCGGTGAGGCCCGCGATGCCGCCGCCGACCACGACGACGTGCCGCGCGGATGCCGGCACGCGCGCGGAATCCACGACCGTCAGTGGCGCGGGCGGCGGGTGGAACACGGCCCGGCGGTCGAGCCCGGGCGTCCAGCGGGCGGTGCGCCCGATCACGACGGGGCCGACCCGACGACGGTGTGCACCAGGCCGTGCTGCCAGCCCGGGTAGGACCGGTGGCGCACGCCGACCAGGCCGGCGGACAGCAGCCGCTCGCAGATGCGCTGCACCGAGTCGAAGTCGCGCACGCTGGTGTAGAGGTAGCGGTGCAGCGGCACGTCGGACCGCTTGATCACGGCCAGCGGGATGATGATGCCGTGGCACACCGCGGCCCAGAGCACCTTGGCGCGGGGGTTGCCGGCCACCGAGTAGTCGTGCAGCACGAATGCGCCGCCGGGGCGCAGCACCCGCGCCACCTCGCGCACCAGCCGGGCCCGGTCGGGCACGTTGCGCAGGAGGTAGGCGGCGAGCACGCCGTCGACCGAGCCGCTCGGCAGCGACTCGAGGTGCGCGACGGCATCCGACACGACCAGGGTGACGCTCGGCGGCCAGGTCTTGCACCGGGCCTGCGCGACCATCCCCTCCGAGGCGTCGACCCCGGTGACCGACAGGCCGCCGGCCGAGCGTCCACGGGCCGACCACGCGTCGAGCAGCGCCATGGTCGAGGCGCCCGAGCCGGAGCCGAGGTCGAGCACCTGCAGCGGTGCGCCGTCGCCGGAGGGGAGCCGCTCGACGAGCGCCTCGGCAGCGGTGCGCAGCTGGTCGTGGTAGCCGGGGGAGAGGGCGACCATGGCGTCGTAGGTCGGGGCGGCGCGGTCGAACGCGTCAGCGAGCACCCACTCCTCGCGGTGCGGCGCGTTCGTCACGGTGCCTCCTGGGTGGTCGGCCGGCTCAGCCGGCCGGTGTCGTCGGTGGTGGGAATGGTGGCTGTGGTGCCCGCCGAGTCATTGTGGTCGACCCGGTCGCCGCGCTCGCCCTGGCGGACCCACAGCAGCAGCGTCAGCGTGATCATCGAGAAGCCGAAGAGGTAGTCCTCGACCGGGATGTCCCACGGCACCCGCACCCCGGTGATCTGGGCCGTGTCGTAGATGACGATCGGCGCTGACAGCTTGGTCAGCCAGCCGTCGACGAGCACGTGGAAGAAGTAGACGATGGCCATGGCGATCCAGTACTGGGCCTTGCGGAAGAGGCCGGTGTGCAGCCAGAAGACCTCTACCGCAACGGTTCCCAGGACTGACAGCACCGCCAGCAGGGTGTACTCAGGCATCGCGGGCCCGCCACTGACGCCACCAGCCGAGCACCGTGCCGACCGCCTCGTAGGTGAGCAGCGCACAGATCGGGATCACGACGAAGAAGACGACCTCCTCGAGTGGCACCTCGAACGGGACGTGGATGCCGGTCGTGTACTGCGCGCTGTACGTCCAGTGCCCGCGCACGATGCCCACGACGTCCCACACCAGGAAGATCGCCAGCACCGGCAGCAGCGACAGCAGCAGTCGCCGTGGCCGGCGGTAGACCCGGGCGCGGAGCACGAACTCGAGCGGCAGGGTGATCAGCAGGCAGCCCGCCATGAGCAGGAGGTACTGGGAGCGGTCGTCCACGGTGCCGCCTCACGCCGCCTCGGCGTCGGGGCCCAGCTCCGCGGCGGGTGGCAGCTCGGTGCGCAGGCCGGCGGGCCAGGCGAGCGGGTCGGGGCCGAGGGCGTCGAGCAGCGGCACCTGCTCGGTGCACCAGGGCGAGACGGTGCGGTCCCCGGAGAGCACCTCGCGGCGGAACTGCTCCCAGGACACCCACTGTGCGTCGTCGACCTCCGCCGGGTCGGCCGCCAGCGCATCGTCGTCGACGAAACCGACGAAGACCGGGCACAGCTCGTGCTCGACCAGCCCGTTCATCACCGCGCGGTAGCGGAAGTCGGGCAGCACCAGCCGAAGGCTGCGCACCTCGACCCCGAGCTCGCTGCGGGCCCGGCGGCGCACCGCCTCGGCGAGGTCCTCACCGGGCTTGGGGTGTCCGCAGACGGTGTTCGTGACCACGCCGGGGAAGCTCGGCTTGCTGGCCGCCCGCGTCGTCACCAGCAGCCGCCCGGCCGGGTCGATGACGTAGCAGGAGAACGCGAGGTGCAGCGGGGTGTCGTCGTGGTGCACGACCGACTTGGGGGCCTGGCCCACCGGTGACCCGGCGTCGTCGAGCAGCACGACAGGGTCGTCGGACACCCAGGCGCCGTCGTGCGGGTCGCGTGCTGCGCGGTCGGCGTGCACCAGCCGCATCGGCTCGCGCGACACCACCATCCGGGCCGCGAGCGCGGCCTTGCGCGGCGTGGAAACCTTTGCCCGAGAAGTGAACACATCATAGTCGGCGGCCTCGATGCGCTCGAGGATGCGCGCGTAGAGCACCCGCGCCGTGGCCACGCACCGCCGCGACGCACCGGGCAGCGCCGGGATGCCGTCGTCGGCCTCACGGTAGAGCCGCCGGTTGCGCTCGATCTCGAAGGCCATCAGCGCCCGCCACTCGGGCGTCACGACCCGGGCGTGCGGGTCGGCACCGAACCGGCGCAGGTCCTCCTGGGGGACATAGACACGCCCTCGGTCGAGGTCCTCGCCGACGTCGCGCAGGAAGTTGGTGAGCTGGAAGGCGAGGCCGAGGGCGCGGGCCGGCGCGACGGCATCCGTGCCGGGTCGCAGCACCGGCAGCATCATCTCGCCGATGACCGCCGCACTGCCGTCCATGTAGCCCAGCAGGTCGCCCCAGGTCTCGTAGGTGCGGCGGGTGAGGTCACTGCGCATCGCGCCGAAGAACCGGGTGAAGCACTCGTCCTCGATGCCGCACTCGCGCACCGAGGTGGCGATCGCGGCCATCACCGGGTCGGTGGCCGTGCCGGTGGCCAGGGCCACCCAGAACGAGCGCTCGAAGGCGTCGAGCGCAGCCGCCGTCTCGGGGCCGGGGTTGGGGCCGGCGTCGTCGACGATGTCGTCGGCGAGCCGTGCGAGCGTGTAGACGGCGTGCACATGCCGGCGGCTCGGAGCGGGCAGCAGCCGGGCGCCCCAGTAGTAGGTGGTGCCGAACTCGCGGGTGACCTGGGCGCAGCGGGCATAGCCGGCGGCCAGCACCTCGGGTGAGGTGACCGGGGTGGGTTGGTTCACCGGACCACCGTACGCGGTACCGGCCGGGCGGCCCCGCTGTACTCCTGCACCCGCTGCGCCGCCAGCTTGCCGCTGACCAGCACCATGGGGATGCCGACGCCGGGCTGGGTGCCCGAGCCGGCGAAGACCAGGCCGGGCACCCGTCGGTCGACGTTGCTCGGCCGGAACGGGCCGGACTGCAGGAACGTGTGCGCGAGGGCGAACGGGGTGCCGAGGTGCATGCCCTGGGCGCGCCAGTCGTCGGGGGTGACGAGCAGCTCCTCGCGGATGTCGGTGGGGTAACCGCCGGCCTCGAGGAAGCGGTGCAGCCGCTCGCGCATCGGGCCCGCCTCGCGCGACCAGTCCAGCGCCGACCCGGTGTGCGGCACGGGCTCGAGCACGTACATCGTGGTCGACCCGGCCGGTGCGGCGGTCGGGTCGGTGACCGAGGGCACGGTGACCAGGCGCGACGGGTCGGGCATCAGCACGCCCCGGTCGATGATCGCCTCGAAGGCGCCGTCCCAGTCGTCGCCGAAGTGGATGTTGTGGTGGCGCAGGTGCGGTGCCGGTGCCCCGGCGGCGCCCACGTGCCACACCACTGCGGAGGGGGAGAAGTCGCCGGTGCGCACCGCTCGGGGGGCGGCGACGCCGGGCAGCAGCCGGTCGTAGGCGACCGGGAGGTCGAGGGTGCACACCACGGCATCGGCGGCCAGCCGCTCACCGTCGGCGGTGGCGACACCGACCACGGCGCCGTCGGAGCGCCGCAGCACCTCGCTCACCTCGGCGCCGAGGTGGATGGGCACCCCGGCGTCGGTGAGCGCCTGCGCCATCCCTCGCGGCACGGCGTGCATCCCCCCGTCGGGGTAGAAGACGCCGCGCACGGTGTCCATGTAGGTGATGACGGCCAGCACGGCACGGGCCTTGGCGGGGGCGATGCCGGCGTAGAGGGCCTGGAAGCTGAAGATGCGGGTGAGCCGGTCGTCGGTGAAGAACCGGTCGACGGCCGCACCCAGGCCGCCGAGCCCGCCGAGCTGCAGCAGCCTGGCCGCCGTGGCGGGGGAGCGCACGAGGTCGAGCGGCGAGGAGTAGTTGTGGTCGACGAAGGTCGCGAACTCGGTGTCGTAGAGCTGCTCGAGCCAGACCAGGAACCGGTCGAACCCAGCCGCGTCGGCTTCGCCGACCTTGGTGCGGATCTCCTCGCGCAGGTCGCCCATGTCGGCGCGGATGTGCAGCTCGCTGCCGTCGGGGTAGACCGCCCGGTAGGCCGGGTCGAGGCGCCGCATCGGCACCAGGGCCTCGGGGTCGCCGCCGATCGCCGCGATGGGGGCGTGCAGCAGCTCGGGCATGGTCATGACGACCGGGCCCGTGTCGATGCGGAAGTCGCCCAGGCGCAGCTCGCCGGCGCGGCCGCCGACGATGGCCTCGCGCTCGAGCACCGTGACGTCGTGCCCGTCGGCGGTGAGGTGGCAGGCGGCGGCCAGGCCGGAGAGCCCGGCCCCGATGACGACGACCCTCACGCGGACCGCCAGGCGACGGCATCGGCGAGGTCGCGCAGCGCGGCATCCGCCTCGGGGTCGACGTCGAGGTCGTCGAGCGCCCGGTGCGCGCGCCCCACGAGCTCGGCCACGGCATCCTCGGCGCGCTCGCGCACCCCGGCAACGGCCATCGCGCGCTGGAGCGCGTCGACCCCGGCGTCGTCGAGGGTGCCCGCGTCGCAGGCGGCCAGCAGCGGGCGCGCGGAGTCGGGCAGCAGCTGACCGGCCCAGGTGAGCAGCGCGGTGGGCTTGCCGGAGCGCAGGTCGTCGCCCGCGGGCTTGCCGGTGCGCGCGGGGTCACCCCAGACGCCGAGCACGTCGTCGCGCACCGCGAAGGCGTCGCCGACCAGGTCGCCCCAGGTGACCAGTCGACGCACGAGGTCGGGGTCGGCGCCTCCGACGAGCGCGCCGAGCTGCAGCGGCCGGGTGATGGTGTAGCGGCCGCTCTTGAACCGGGCGATGCGCCGGGAGGTGGGCAGGTCGCGACGGCGACCGGCGGTGTGGGTGACGTCGAGCAGCTGCCCCTCGACCAGCTCGACGGCCATCAGCCGCCACGCCGCGCGGACCTGAGGGGCGGTGCCGGCGACGAGCATGGTGGCCTCGCTCAGGGCGAGGTCGGAGACCAGCGTGGCGACGCTGTCGCCGAACAGGGCGGGGTCACCCAGGCCGGCGTGCTCGGCGTGCTGCTGAGCGGCGACGACGTGCAGGGTGGGCAGACCGCGGCGCGACGCCGAGCGGTCCATGACGTCGTCCTGGATCAGGGCGAACAGGTGCAGCAGCTCGAGCGCCGCGGCCACCCGCACGAGCTGGGGATGGGTGTCGCCGCGCCCGCCGGCCACGGCCCAGCCCCAGTGGGCCAGCACCGGCCGCAGCCGTTTGCCGTGGTTGCGCGCGCGGTCGGCGAGCTCGCCGACCAGGTCGACGCCGAGCGGGCCGGGGTCGTGGCCGGGCAGGTCGCGCAGCGGGTCGGCGCTGCTGCCGTCGCCGGTGCCGGCGGCGGCCTGGCGCAGCGCCTCGGACAGCTCGGCGAAGGTCGTCTCGAGCAGGGTGTCGGCCGCGTACAGCGTGGCGTCGACGGACCGGGCACGGCGCCGGACGTCGAGGTCCATGGTGGTCACCTCGGCACTCATCGGCTCAACCGCCTCGTCCCTCGCCCGCGGGCTTCGATTCAACGTATCCGGCCCAGGTCCCTGGGGTGGTGCCCTTGAGCCTAGACAACGCGCTCCATCCTTGCACAGACCTTAGACAAGCTGGCATCCGGGCCGGTCCCGCGGTGGGTCGAGCGAGGCGGTCCGGGGCGTCCCGACGGCACCCTCCATCCGAGCCAGAGACAAAACGGCCCTGACCTGCAACGATCAGCGCGTGGCGGCCGCACCGGATCCCCCTGGCGACCCGACCCGCAACGCCGAGCGGGTCGGCGACAGCCTGACGCGCCTGGCCCGGGTGACCAGCGAGCTCGTCACGGCCGACTCGGTCGACGCGGTCGTGAAGATCGTGACCTACCACATGGCCGATGCCGTGGGCGCCACGATCGCCGCCCTCGCCCTGCGCGACGGCGACGAGGTGCGGATCATCGGGCTGCGGGGGCTGCCGCTGCGCGAGGCACGCAGGTGGGAGGTGGTGCCGCTGTCGCAGTCGATGGCGACCACCGACGTCATCCGCTCCGGCCGGCGGCTCGTGCTGGTGGGCGCTGCCGCCATCCGCCGGGAGTACCCGGACCTCCGGGGTATCGAGCGGGGCGAGCGCACCGTCCTGACGCTGCCGCTGCGGGTCGCCGGCCGCACCATCGGAGCCATCCACCTGTCCCGGCCGGGCGCGGCCGAGCCCGACCCCACCGAGCTCGACTTCCTCGACATCATGGCCGACACCTGTGCGCAGGCCTTCGAGCGGATCGAGGCCTCCGACGTCGCCCGGCGGCAGACCGCCCGCCTGGAGTTCCTCGCCGAGGCCTCGATCGAGCTGGCCGGCAGCCTCGACCTCGAGGTGACCACCCGCCGGGTCGCCCGGCTGGCGGTGCCCACCTTCGCCGACTGGTGCGCCATCGACATCGTGCGCGACGGGCGGGTGCACCGCCTCGCGGTCGCCCACGTCGACCCCCGCAAGGTCGAGCTGGCCGTCGCGCTGCAGGAGCGCTGGCCTCCAGACCCCGACAGCCCGACCGGGGCCCGGGCGGTGGCGATGTCCGGCCGGCCCGAGCTGGTGCACCAGATCACCGACGAGATGCTGGTCGCGGGCTGCCGCGACCCCGAGCAGCTGCGCATCGCCCGTGAGCTGCAGCTGCGCAGTGCCCTGCTCGTGCCCCTCTTCGTCCGCGGGCGGGTGATCGGGGTGCTCAGCTGGGTCTCGACGGACGAGCGCCGACTCTACGAGTGGGACGACGTCCGCTTCGCCGAGCACCTCGCCCGGCGGGCCGCGACCGCCATCGACAACGCCGAGCTGTACAGCCAGACCCGGGCCGCGGCCGAGCAGCTGCAGCACGCGGTGCTGCCGCAGGCCCTGGCCGGCGACGACTGCTGGGAGGTGTCGTGCGACTACCGGCCGTCGGGACGGGCCGAGATCGGCGGCGACTTCTACGACGCCTTCCCGCTCGGCGACGGCCGCCACGTCGCGTTCATCGGCGACGTCATGGGCCGGGGGGTCGCGGCGGCGGCTGCGATGGCCGAGATGCGCGCGGCGACCCGCGCGTTCGCGTCGATCGACCCCGACCCGGCCGTGGTGCTCGGCAAGCTCGACGTGATGGTGCTCACCTACGGCAGCGAGCAGCTGGTGACCCTCGTGTACGTGCTGGCCGACGCCGCTGCACGGCACCTGTTCGTGGGCAACGCCGGCCACCCGCCCCCTGCGCTGCTGCGCGGCGACGGGTCCGTCGAGTTCCTGCCCTACGCCGACGGTCCGCCGCTGGGGGTCGCGGCGCACGGCCGGGAGCGGGCCACCGTGGCCTTCGACGTGGGCGACACCCTGCTGGCCTTCACCGACGGCCTGGTCGAGCGGCGTGACGAGGACATCGCGACGGGGCTCGAACGGTTGGCCCGCAAGGTGCCACTGCTGCGTCAGTCGTCCCTCGCCGGTGGCGTAAAGAGCGTCGTCGACTCAGTGCGCGACGACACCTACGACGACGACATGGCGGCCCTGGGCCTGCGGCGCCGGGCCTAGGCTCCGTCGGTGCCGGTCGACGGCATCCGGTAGTGGTGGGCGAACGGCGCCGCCTCGGGCGTCGGCGGCACCAGTGAGACGACCACCCGGCATCCGGGGTCTCCCACCGCGATCCGCTCCTCGAGCAGCACGGCGACGTCGACGGTGCTGTTGCGGGCGGCGATGCCGCCGAAGACGCTCGATGTCATCCGGCACAGGGCCGGGGCGCGCAGCACCGAGTCGCCGAACGGGCACTCGGTGTTCTCCATGACGATCCGCTCGGCGGTGGCCTCCACCACGGTGAAACCGCCGTCGATGGCGTGCTTGAGGCGCACGAAGCAGTGGCCGAGCTGCTCGGGGGTCATCCGCCCCACCACGGCCTCGGCGAGGCGGAACTCCTTCTCCATCTGCCCGCCGACGTCCGTGCCGACCTGCGCGACGGCGGCCTCGGCCGCGTCGGGACCGTGGTTGGCCTCGACCGTCTGCGCGAGCTGCACGACCAGGGCGCGCAGGAACGACTCCTTGCCGAACCCGCCCTCGGGCTGGGCCTCGGACAGGGAGGGCAGCACGTTCGTGCGCCGCTGCGGCGGGTCGAAGGTGGATGCCGTGCGCCGCGGCACGGGCAGGACCACTGACACCACCATGCCCCCGTTGGCCCGCACCCAGGCGCTCACCGCGGGCGCGAGCGTCGTGATGATCTGCAGCCCCCGACCGGAGTCGGCCAGCAGCAGCTCGGGGTCGGTGTGCACGAGGGGGTCGGATGCCGTCGCCCCCGGCGCGGGGCGCAGCCGGGCGGCGTCGAAGCCGGGGCCGATGTCGTAGACCTGCAGCACCGGCAGCTCGGTGGCCCAGCCCAGCGAGACCCACACCGGGCCGGCGGTGTGCCGCACCGCGTTGCCGACGGCCTCGGAGACGATGAGCTCGGCATCCGCGATCTGTTCGTCGCTGCCCGGCACCGCGTGGCGCTGGAGGTACTGGGTGACCTCGCGGCGCAGGTCACCGACCAGCTCGCGACGATCCAGGTACCATTCCACCCCGCCAGTGTGCTCCCGCGCAGGTCAGCGCGGTGGCATGCGTCCACGCGATCTCGTGCCGACCCCACCGGCCCGCTACGGGGCGGCGCTGGGCGCGGGCTCTTCCTCGATCGGGTGGTCGACACTCTCGCCGGGGACCGTGCCGCAGAAGTCGTCGACCCAGTGGGCGACCTCGGGGTCGGGCGGGGGGAGGGAGCCGACGGAGGTGTTAGCCCCGATCGCCCGGAGGTCCTTGAGCAGCGCGAGGCCGCGGTGGCCGTCGTCGTCGGCCGGGCCTCGAGCGTCGAGCACGCTCACCTGCGCCCGCCCGGTGAACAGGATCAGCTCACCGCTGAGCAGCACGGCCGGCACGCCGAGCTGCGGCTCGAGCCGCTGGCAGGTCACGCCGGTGCCGTCGGGGCGCCAGTCCATCGTGCTGACCGAGATGGGGTCCATGCAGCCACCGTCGTCGAAGGCTGCTTGGAGGCAGCTGCCGTAGGAGGCCCACACCTGGAAGTCGGGCCCGTTGTCAGTCACGCGGGTGACGTCGGTGAGCGCCAACCCGCCGGCCTCGGGCCCGAGGTAGTAGGCGGTCCGGCCCTCGGAGCCCACCCGCTGGGCCACCGCAGCCACCGACGGGTCGCCCACGTAGTTACCGGTCGACGAGCGCACACTGCACCCGGTGAGGGCGAGCAGCACGGCGCTCACTGCCGCAGCCCCGACACGTCGGGGCACGCGTTCTCGGCGCATGACACCTCCATCCACCGGGAACGACTGTCCTCCCGGGGACCCGGTGGCTGCAAGGGGCCCGGTTCGGCCATGCTGGGCGGGTGACCGAACGCAACGTCCTGGGTGGCGAGCTGCAGGAGTGTGGCACCGACCCGATGACCGGCTTCTACCGCGACGGGTGCTGCAGCACCGGGCCGGAGGACCGCGGCAGCCACACCATCTGCGCCGTCGTCACGGCCGAGTTCCTCGAGCACCAGCGGGCCATCGGCAACGACCTCTCGACCCCCGTGCCGGCCTACCGCTTCCCGGGGCTGGTGCCCGGCGACCGCTGGTGCGTGACGGCCGCGAACTGGGCACGCGCGCACGCCGAGGGCGTCGCGGCGCCGGTGGTGCTCGCGGCCACCTCGGAGGCGGTGCTGCGCGTGGTCCCGATGGCGGCCCTGCAGCAGCACGCCGTCGACGTGCCCGAGGACCCGAGCTCGCTCGCGCCCTGAGCAGCCCGGTCGCCCGCACCTTGGCGGCCCGCTTCGCTCCCCCCGGTGCAACCTTCGACACGCGGCGCGCGGACCCGCGGATTCACGCGTCCGTGCGGCCCACCCGGCATCGGTCCTGACCTAACGTCGGGCACTCCGACGACCTCGAAGGAGCAGCGATGTCTCACCACGACAACGGCGCCGAGCACGTGCACGACCTGATCAAGGACCAGCGCACCGCCATGCTGACCACCGTCCACGACGAGGGTGGCACCCTGGCGTCCCGACCGATGGCGTGCCAGCAGGCCGACCCCGACGGCACCCTGTGGTTCCTCGCCTTCTCGGACTCGGAGAAGGCCGAGGAGATCCGCCGGCGCCCCGACGTCAACGTGGCGTTCACGCAGGAGGGGAAGTGGGTCTCGCTGGCCGGCCGCGCGTCGGTGACCTCGGATGCCGCCAAGGCGCGCGAGCTGTGGAACGACTTCGCGGAGGCCTGGTTCCAGTGCGAGCCCGAGGACCCGCGGGTCGCCGTCATCCGGGTCGACGGTGAGAGCGCCGAGTACTGGGACTCACCGGGCAAGGTCGGCACCCTCGTCGGCGTGCTCAAGGCCAAGGTGACCGGCTCGCGCCCCGACGACGGGGAGAGCGACACCGTCGACCTCTGACCCGCACGGCGCCGGTGCTCAGCCGGGAACGGGTCCGTCCCAGTCCCAGTGCGGCATGCGCGCGTCGTCGGCGACGGCATCGTGCGAGTCGGGGTGCATCCCCATCCGGTCGGTCGACCAGGCGAAGTAGTCGTGCAGCACCGTGCGCAGCCGCCGGTCGGTGAGCCCGACGTCGTCCATGGCGCCGTCGAACAGCTCGACCACCAGGGCGTCGAGGTCTGGGTGAGTGCCGTTGCCGGCGTGCATCCGCAGCACGTCCGCCTCGGCGTTCATGGTGTCGGTGAACGTGGTCGGCCCGCCGAGGGCCTCGGCCCAGTAGGCGGCCAGGCGCTCGACGTGCTGCGGGTGCAGGGTGTCGCGGTCGAACGGGTGGCTGGCGACCGGGTCGGCCAGGCAGCGCTGGTGCCAGGCGCGCGCGAGCGCGCGTAGCCCGGCATCCCCGCCTGCGGCCTCGTAGATGGTGGTCACTCGCTCGATCGTCCTCGGCCCGGATGCCGTGGGCAAGGGGAGTGCGCGGGTACGGGTCGAGGAGGGAGTGCGGTCTGCACCCGTGACGGTGTCAGCGGCCCGGCGTAACGTCGCCGAACGCGAGCGACCATCCGGCCGCCCACCACCGCCGACAGAGGAGAACGCACCATGGGAGCACGGCTCAATCCGTACCTGAACTTCAACGGAAACGCCCGGGAGGTGGTCACCTTCTACCAGCAGGTCTTCGGCGGCGAGCTCGTGATCAGCACCTTCGGCGAGTTCGGCCAGGAGGGTGAGGGGTCCGACAAGGTCATGCACTCCCAGCTCGAGACCCCTGACGGGTTCACCCTCATGGTGTCCGACACCGGGCCGGGCATGGGTGAGGTCGTGGCGGGGTCGAACTTCGCCGTCAGCCTGAGCGGCGACGACGAGGCGCTGCGGGGTTACTGGGAGGGGCTGTCCGAGGGCGCGACCATCACGACGCCGCTCGAGAAGCAGATGTGGGGCGACGAGTTCGGCATGCTCACCGACAGGTTCGGCGTCTCCTGGCTGGTCAACATCGGCACCGGGGGTGGCAGCGGCGAGGGCTGACCCGCGGGTCAGCCGAGGGCGGCGACCGCCGCCTCGAGCTCGTCGAGCGCCTCGCCGGTGTGCACCGCGAGGCGCTGGAGGTGCGGCAGCGCCTCGCGGTCGCCGACGAAACCGATGTCCAGGGCGCCGGCGTAGGAGTGTGCGGTGATGTTGAGCGCCATCGAGTGGCCGGGGATCGACACCGGGTAGGTCGCCTCGAGCCGGGCCCCGCGCCAGTAGAGGGTCTCCTTGGGGCCGGGCACGTTCGAGATGCAGACGTTGAGCGTGGTCGGCACCGGCAGCGGCAGGCCGCTCATCGCGCGGCCGGCCTGCAGGGCGGCCGGCGCGAGGAGTAGCGCGCTGTAGGCCATCACGGCGTCCGCGCTCATGCCGCGCATCCGGGCCTTGGCCGCTCGCGAGGATGCCGTGATCGTCGCCAGCCGCACCAGCGGGTCCTCGATGTCGGTGGCCAGCGACACCAGGGTCGCGCCGACGGCGTTGCCGCCGCCCTCGCTCTCCTTGGGTCGCACGTTGACCGGGATGAACGCGATCAGCGGGCGCTCGGGCAGCTGCTGCAGGTCGGCGAGGAACCGGCGCAGCCCGCCGGCGCACAGCGCCATCAGCACGTCGTTGAGGGTGGCCCCGCGGGCCTTGGCGATGGCCCGCAGCCGGCGCAGGTCGTACTGCTGGGTGGCGAACCGTCGCGACTGGCCCACCCGGCTGTTCAGCACCGAGTGGGGCGCCTGGTAGGACGTGACCGCCCGCGTGGCGGTGCGGCCCCGCCGCAGCTGGGTCTCGACGAGCGCCTTGACGACCGAGGGTGTCGTGCCGACCGACGAGGCCAGGCCGCGCACGATCGACGCGAAGTCGCCGACCGGATCGGCCTCGCGTGGGGCACGCGGGCGGCGGCCGAGGCTGAAGAAGAACGGGTGCTCGCGGTCGTCGGGGTCCTGCGACAGCCCGCGCTCGAGCAGCCGCATGCCGGTGTAGCCGTCGACCAGCGAGTGGTGGATCTTGATGTAGGCCGCGAAGCGGTTCCCCGAGAGCCCTTCGATGATGTGCAGCTCCCACGGGGGCCGCCGGAAGTCGAGCGGGTTGGAGTGCAGCCGGGACACCAGCACACCGAGCTCGCGCTCACCCGCCGGGCTCGGCAGGGCGGAGTGGCGCACGTGGTAGCCGATGTCGAACTCGCGGTCGACCACCCAGCGGTGCACGGGCTGGCGCATCAGCATGCGGGTCTGCAGCCGCAGGTTCCAGGGTGACTCGATGGGCGACGCCTTCAGGTCGGCGACCAGGTCGGCCAGGAAGTCGGGGCCGGCGTCCTCCGGCAGCGACAGGTGCAGCATCGAGGCGACGTGCATGAGGGTCTCGTTGGTCTCCCCCATGAGGAAGATCGAGTCCAGCGGTGAGGCCCAGCGGGATCCGGCCACGGGCCGTCAGACCGCCCGTCCGTGAGCGCGTCCGCCGTGCTCGCCGCCGGCGTCCGGGTCGTCGATGGGCAGGGCGCCGGTCGCGACCGGCGAGGCGGCCGCGACGGACAGCGAGGTGCTCGGCGCGGGAGCTGCGGAAGCCGAGGGGGTCGCGGACCGGGCGTACGGCATCCAGCGGCCCTCGGGCTGCGCGAGGCGGTCGGCGATGACGCGCAGCGTCTCGAGCTCGTGGCCGTAGCCGAGGTGCGAGGCGTGCACCTCGATGTTCTCGGTCTGCGGTGCGGGCTCGCTGACGCAGCACTCCCACGCCACGATGCCGTCGGTCTTGGAGTAGATGCACGTGGTGGGCACGCTCAGCGGCGCGGCACGCTGGGCGAGGGCCTCGTCGGTGAACATGCGCTCGAGGTTACGGCGGTTCATGATGCGGTACATCGTCCAGGCGCGGGTGGAGGCCGGGTGCCCGCGGAACGGGCTGCCCAGGGTGATCACCGAGCGGGTGTGGCCGGGCAGGGCGCGGGCCATCTCGCGGGCGTAGATGCCGCCCGCGCTCCAGCCGACCAGGCTCACCTTGCGCTCGTAGTGGTCGTGCAGCTCGAGCAGCAGGTCCTCGAGCCGGTCGGCCAGCGCCGGGCTGGCCCCGAGGTTGCGGCCCTGGCGCCAGTCGTGCGCGCGGTAGCCCAGGCGGCGCAGGTGGCTGCGCAGGAAGACGGTCGACTCCGGCCCGGCGAGGAAGCCGGGCAGCACGATGACCGGGTGACCGTCACCGCGCGGCCAGGCCTGCAGGTTGCGCGTGCGCATCGCCGAGCTGGCCAGCTCGAGCCCCATCCGCCACTCGCGGCGCGCCTGCCAGGCCGTGGGCGCGGGCGCGCCGTCGGCGACGGGCAGGTCGTTCAGGTCGGGCATCACGGCTCCAGGTCCGGGCGCCGCGAGGCCTACCTGCCGGGTCGCGACGCTGCGAGTGCGGCAGTTCGCAGTGTGACACGCGGTGTCGGGCCGTGGGTGGGAACACGGCGGGAGCCGCCGGGAGTTGGCAGGGGTGGAGCGTCGTACCGTGGTGCTCCAGCCGTCCGAAGGGGACCCCATGACCGCCACCGACCAGCTGCGCGCCGCACTGCGCGACCTCGAGGCCAAGGCCCGTGAGCTCGAGCTCGACAAGAAGCTCGAGACGTTCGCCGACCAGGCCGACCACTACCTGCGCGAGGCCGCCGTCAAGGCCGGCGACTATGCCCACGACAACCGCGGCCGCGTCGAGGAGACCCTCGACAAGGCCGGTGCCAAGGTCGACGAGAAGACCGACGGCAAGTACACCCGCTACGTCGAGAAGCTGCGCACCGGCGTGCTCGTCGGCGTCGACTGGGTCGCCCAGCAGCGCGAGAGCACCTCGACGCCGGAGTGGGCGCAGGGCACCCGCTGGGGTCAGGAGCCGGATGCCGGCGCCGCACCCCAGGACGACGTCCCGCCGGCCGCACCGGCGGACTCTGCGCCGGGCGCCACGACTGACGCCGCGCCGGCCGCGACGGCGGACTCGGCCGACGCCGCCACGCCGGCCGACGCACCGCCCGCCGGCTCGGCCGACTCCGACGCCTGGGTCGAGGTCACCGACACGCCCCCGTCGGCGCAGGGCCCCACCGACCCGAAGTGACCGCTGGTTCGAGGTGATCCGATGACCCCAGAGGTCGGGACATCACCTCGAATGCCGCATGGGTGAGCCGGTTGCGTGGACTCGCCGACCTGCCGGACCCGGCGGCCCGGCATACCGTGGGTGACATGGCGACGACGCGCACCGAACGCGACACCATGGGCGCTGTCGAGGTGCCCGCCGACCGCTACTGGGGGGCGCAGACCCAGCGCAGCCTCGAGCACTTCGACATCGGCCGCGACACGTTCGTCTGGGGTCGGGCCCTCATCCGCGGGCTGGGGCTGCTCAAGAAGTCGGCCGCGCTGGCCAACGCCGACCTCGGGCTGCTCGACGTCGAGCTGTCCGGGGCGATCGTGCAGGCCGCCGACGAGGTGGCCCGCGGCGATCTCGACGACCACTTCCCCCTCGTGGTCTTCCAGACCGGGTCGGGCACGCAGAGCAACATGAACGCCAACGAGGTGATCGCCAACCGCGCGATCGAGATCCTCGGCGGGGAGCTCGGGTCGAAGTCGCCGGTGCACCCCAACGACGACGTCAACAAGAGCCAGTCGAGCAACGACACCTTTCCCACGGCGGTGCACGTGGCGGTGGTGCTCGAGCTGGCCGAGCGGCTGCACCCGGCGATCGACACGCTGGTCGCCGCCCTGGACGCCAAGGCGGACGAGCTGCGCGACGTCGTCAAGGTCGGGCGCACCCACCTGCAGGACGCCACGCCGGTGACTCTGGGGCAGGAGATCGGGGCGTGGGCGGCGCAGGTGCGCGACGCGCAGGACGACGTGCGGCATGCCGGGGACCGGGCTCGGGCGCTGGCCATCGGGGGCACCGCGGTCGGCACCGGGCTGAACGCGCCGGCCGAGTTCGGCCCGCTCGTCGCGCAGCACCTGCACGAGGAGACGGGGGAGGCGTTCCACCAGGCCGAGAACCTGTTCGTGCAGCTCGCCTCGCACGACGCGCTGGTCGCCGTCTCGTCCGCGCTGCGCACGCTCGCGGGGGCGCTGATGAAGATGGCGAACGACGTGCGGTGGCTGGCGTCCGGGCCGCGCACCGGCATCGGCGAGCTGCGGATCCCCGAGAACGAGCCGGGGTCGTCGATCATGCCGGGCAAGGTGAACCCCACGCAGTCCGAGGCGATGACGATGGTGGTGACCCGGGTGTTCGGCAACGACGCCACCGTGGGGTTCGCCGGCACCCAGGGCAACTTCCAGCTCAACGTCTTCACGCCGGTGATGGCGCACGCGGTGCTCGAGTCGGTACGGCTGCTGGCCGACGCCAGCCGCTCGTTCACCGAGCACTGCGTCGCGGGGCTGGATGCCGACCGACAGCGGATCGCCGCCAACCTCGACGCCGACCTGATGCTGGTCACCGCCCTGGCGCCGCACGTCGGCTACGACACGGCCGCGGCCATCGCGAAGCAGGCCCACCGCGACGGCTCGACGCTGCGCGAGGCCGCGCTCGCCTCGGGCGCGGTCAGCGGCGAGGACTACGACCGCTGGGTCGACCCCGAGGCGATGACCCACCCGGGCTGACCACCCTCGCGCCGGCTCTGTCGCGGCCCTGACCCCGCGGGGCTGGGCACGTCCCGCACGCGCCGCCGGATCGGCCGGACGCACGTCTCAGTGCCTGAGACCATCACTTGTTGTTATCCATACCGGTTCACTAGGTTATCGGTCAGTTTCGCGTTCAACTACCGTGCGTGCCCGCGAGCACCGCCCGGCCCGCCCACGCCCCAGGAGCCCCCGATGACCGTCACCGACGAGCTGATCGCCAACAACGCGGCGTATGCCGCCCAGTTCAGCGGTCCGCTGCCGCTTCCGCCCTCGAAGCACGTCGCCGTGCTCGCCTGCATGGACGCCCGCCTTGACGTCTACCGCGTGCTGGGCCTCGGCGAGGGCGAGGCGCACGTCATCCGCAACGCCGGTGGCGTCGTGACCGAGGACGAGATCCGCTCGCTGGCGATCAGCCAGCGGCTGCTCGGCACGAAGGAGATCATCCTGATCCACCACACCGACTGCGGCATGCTCACCTTCACCGACGACGGTTTCAAGGAGGCGATCCGCGCGGAGACCGGGCTGCGCCCGCCGTGGGCCGCCGAGGCGTTCTCCGACGTCGAGGACGACGTGCGCCAGTCCCTGGCCCGGATCGCGAGCAGCCCGTACATCCCGATCAAGGAGTCGGTGCGCGGCTTCGTCTTCGACGTGGCCACCGGCCGCCTCGACGAGGTGCACCCGGCCTGAGGGCGCGCGCCGCGGCTAGGCTCCCAGCACCACGCTCCGGCACCGGCCCGACCTGCGGGCTCGTCCGAGCCACCATGCCCGACCAGCGGAGCGAGGGGCCATGAACCAGCCAGGAGCACGCGGATCCGACGTCACCTTCACGCCGTCCGCCGGCCGCACGCTGGGGGTCGAGTGGGAGCTCGGCCTGCTCGACCCCGACACCCTCGACCTGGTCTCGCGCGCCGACGAGCTGCTGGGCCTGGCGAACGCGACCGACGTCACCACCCACGCGCGGCCCACCCGGTCGCGGTTCACCGTCACCCAGGAGCTGCTGCGCAACACCGTCGAGATCGTGACGGGCGTCTGCGCGAACGCCGAGCAGGCGGCATCCGACCTCGCCGACGGGCTGGGACGGGTGCAGGCCGCGGCGCGCGAGCTCGACGTGCTGCTCTACGGCGGCGGCTCGCACCCCTTCGCCCGCTGGGAGGACCAGGAGGTCAGCGACGGGCACCGCTACGCGACGCTGATCGACCGCACCCAGTGGTGGGGCCGCCAGATGGTGATCTTCGGCGTGCACGTGCACGTCGGCATCCGCTCGGCGGCGAAGGTGTGGCCGCTCATCAACGCGCTGCTCACCTACCACCCGCACCTCACCGCGCTGTCGGCGTCCTCGCCGTACACGGCCGGCGCCGACACGGGCTACGCGAGCAACCGCACCATGCTCTTCCAGCAGCTGCCGACGGCCGGGCTGCCCTTCCAGTTCGAGACCTGGGCGCAGTACCGCACCTACCTGCACGACGTGTTCACCACCGGGGTCATCACCGACGCCAGCGAGCTGCGGTGGGACATCCGGCCCTCGCCGCTGCTGGGCACCATCGAGGTGCGCGCCTGCGACGGCTTCTCGCGGGTCGAGGACGTCGTGGCCGTGGCCGCCTTCATCCACTGCCTGGTGCTCGACCTCGAGCACCAGCTCGACGAGGGCGTGCTGCCGCCCCCGCTGCCGCCGTGGCACGTGCAGGAGAACAAGTGGCGCGCAGCGCGATACGGCCTGGACGCCATCATCATCCGCGACGCCGACAACACGGAGGTGCACGTCGTCGACGACATCCGTGACCTGGTGGAGCGGCTGGCGCCGACGGCGCGCAGCCTCGGCTGCACCCGCGAGCTGGCCGGCATCACCGACATCCTGGATGCCGGTGCCGGCTACCAGCGGATGCGGGCGGCCGCGGAGGCGAACGGCGCGGTCGACCTGATGGCGGCGGTGCGCGAGATGGTGGTGCCCGCCGGCCGTTCCTGAGCAGCGACCCCCGGGCTCAGTGCCGTCGGGGCTGCTCGTTGATGCGTCGGGCCAGCTGGGTGCGAGAGCTCACCCCGAGCTTGCGGAACGCGTTGGCCAGGTGGAACTCCACGGTGCGCCTGCTGAGGAACAGCTCGGCGGCGATGTCGGAGTTGCTCGCACCCTGCGCGACCATCCGGGCGATGAGCCGCTCCTGCGAGGTGAGGGCGACCGGGGCGGTCGATTCCTCCCCGGCGGCCGCGCCGAACCGGCGCCCCGACACCCGCGCGCAGCGCTCCTGGAACGGCACCGCCCCCAGGCCCGCGAACAGCTCCTCGGCGACCGCCAGGTGCCGGGCCGCGCCGCGGGCGCCGGTGCGGGTCAGGTGCTCGGCCTGGAGCAGCTCGGCCATGGCCTCCTCGAAGGGCATGCCGGCCTCGCGCCCCGCGTCGGCCGCCTGCTCGAACCCTGTGGTGGCCTCGTCGTGACGCCCCTCGGCGGCGTCGGCAAGCGCACCGGCCCGGGCCGCGTGCGACCGGACCCCCAGGTAGCCGCAGCTCTCCGCGGATGCTGCGAGGGCGGCGGCGTGCGCTCGCGCCGCGGACGCGTGGCCCGATGCGGCCTCGGCCTCGGCCACCAGCACCCTCCACTGCAGGGCACCGTGCGTGTCCACGCCGTCCCGGTCGGTCAGCCGGAGCAGGGCCCGGCCGGCCGCCAGCACGGCTGCGGTGTCACCCTGCGCGTGGGCCAGCTGGGCCACCGCGGTCTGGGTGAAGGCGACGCCGGTGCACGGGCCCTCGCCCGCGGCCGCGAGGGCGGTGGCGAGGCGGTGCCCCGCCAGCACGAAGTCGCCCCGGCGCGCGGGGACGCCGACTCCGATCGCGAACGCCGGCGCCGTGGCCCAGGTCTCGTCGAAGGCGTCGAGCACCGCGAGGCCGGTGGCGCTCCACTTCTCCGACTCGTCCCAGCCGCCCCGACGGTGCTCGACCTCGGCCAGGTACGACCGCGGGACGTGGGCCAGGGAGTAGTGGGCGTGCCGGTCGGCGGCCGCCACGCAGGCGGTGAGGGCGGTGTGGGCCGGCACGAAGTCCCCGGCCCACAGCAGCAGGTAGCCGCGTACGGTCTCGGCGAGGATGTCCAGGGGGGCCGGTTCCGGGAGTGCCGGACCGAGGACGTCGAACGCCTCGTCGACGCGACCCTGCAGACCCAGGGATGCCGCGAGTTGGCCACGCCACATGCCCGAGGGTGCCTCCGGCAGCCGTTCGCGCAGCCGGTGGGCCCAACGCTCGGCCGCCGCCGGGTGGCCGTCGTACATCTCCAGGAAGCCGAGCAGCCAGGCCGCCATCGCCCCGCGCGGGTCACCGGACGACCAGGCCTGCTGCCCCAGCTCCAGGGCTTGCGTCCGGTCGTTGCCGAGCCAGGCGAGCCACGCTCCGAGGTAGTCGCGATACCCGTTCGCCGTCGTGGGCCCCAGCTGCATGGCCTCGCGGGCCGGGGTCTGGTAGCCCGCCGCCAGCGCGACCTGCGCGGCGTCCAACCGCAGCTGCTCGGCATCCGGGTCGGTGGCGGCCCGTCGGGCGGCGACCACGAGCAGGTCGGCAGCCTCGAGGGCGGCGCCGTCGGCCACCCGGGCGGCGGCCATCTCGGCGGCCTGCCGGGCGAGCGTCGCGTCGGGTGCCGTGCCGGCGTGCAGGAGGTGCAGCATCCGCCGGGTCGGGTCGAGCTCGTGCTCGGCTGCCGTCCGGTGGATGCGCGCGGCCAGCTCCGCACCGGGCAGCGCCGCCACCTCGGCCGCCACGAGTGGGTGGACGAAGTCGAGGGGGTCCTCGGTGGTGCTCGCCCACGTCGTCAGCCCCGCCGCCGCGGCCTCGTGAACCTGGGTCAGCCCGGCGCCCGGCGCGAGCCGCAGCACCTCCCACACGCGCCGCGGGGGCGACAGGAGCGCCAGTGCTGCGAGCACCTCCCGGGTCTGCGGGTGCGCCGTGGCCCACTGGCGGTGCACCTCCGAGGCCACCGAGGCCGGCACCGGCAGCTCACGGCCCGAGTGCAGGTCCTCGCGGGTGGCCAACCGCAGCGTCGCCGCCACCCACAGCGGGTTGCCGAGGGTGCGCGTCATCAGCCGGTCGAGTGCCTGCTTCTGGAGGTCGCGGCCGAGCACATCGCGCACGAGCTGTGCGACGTCGTCGGCACCGAGCCCCGTCACCTCGACGACCGCGCCGTTCGGCAGCTGCGCGGCCCGCACCAGTGGCCCGAGGAACCCGTCGGTCCTCGGTGCGGTCTGCGCGCGCACGCCGCAGATCAGCACCGCGCGCTCGGTCTGCAGCCGGTGGGCCGCGAACGCCAGCGCGGCCAGCGACGCTGAGTCGGCGAGGTGCACGTCGTCGGCCACGAGGGCGAGCGGCCGGTCGCCGCCGTCGTCGCCGATCATCTCCAGCAGGTGGGAACCCGCGGTGGCGACGGATGCCGTGAGCCGGGGCGTGCGCCCGGACCCGGCCAGGAGCTTGCGCACCAGGCTGAAGTCGGCCCCCCGGTCGGCCGGCTCCGCGCGAGCGGCCACCACCTGCAGGTCTGCGTGCGCCTCGACCGCCCGGTGGATGGCCGCGGTCTTCCCGATGCCGGCCGGACCATGGACGACGACTGTGCCCGGCGCGCCCTGGACGGCGCGCTCGCACGCGTTGGCGAGCGCCTCCAGCACTGCGGTCCGCCCGACGAACGGGTGGTGCCCTGCGGCCACGCTTTCCAGCGTCCCACACGGAGCGTGCGGGACGGCAGTCCCCACCGCGCGGCACCGGCCGACCGCCGGCCGACCGATGCCGGTGATTTCACGGGGGTGCGCGCCTGCGCGGTCTCAGTACGGTTTCCCATCGGTTCCGGGGTGGCGCGGTCTTCGGAGGGCGACACGCAGGGCGAGCGCGAGGAGGTGCGACGTGGCCAGGACACCGGCGGGCTGGACGGGTGCCCCGGTGCGGTCCGATGGCAGGCGGGCCGGGCGGAGGGGCCTGGTCATCGGTGTCCTCCTCACGGTCGGTGCGTGTGCCGGATGCAGCGCCACCCCGGTGTCGCAGGACCTGCCCGTGGGCGCCGGGCCTGCTACGAGCCCCGCCGGGACGGCTCGGGCCGGGTCAGGGACGAGCCCCGCCGGGACGACTCGGGGGCCGGGAGCGCTGTCCTGGCCGGCGCCGCCCACCACTCGCCTCCCGACCGCCACCGCGGCGTCGATGCAGCGGGAGATGCAGCGCTGGATCGACAAGGGGCTCCTTCCCGGGGTCACCGCGGCGGTGGTCACCCCGCAGGGCGTCTGGAGCGGAGCCGCGGGGGTCGACGGGGCCGGCACGGCGCTCGTGCCGACCTCGGGCATGGCGCTGGGCGGTGTGACGGTGACCTTCACGGCCGCGGAGCTGATGCTCCTCGCGGAGCAGGGCAAGGTCGACCTCGACGCGCCGGCCTCGACGTACGTGCGGGCGCGCCAGCTGGCCAACGGGGTCACGGTGCGCCAGCTCATGGCCCAGCGGGCCGGCATCCCCGACGCGGGCGACGGTCGGTACGCGAAGGCGTTCGCCCACCTCGACCAGCACTGGTCGCCGCAGGACGCCCTGGCGCCGGTGGCCACGGCGACGCTGGCTCCGGGGAAGGAGTTCCACTACGACAACACGAACTACGTCCTGCTCGGGCTCGTCATCGACGCGGCCCGACGCACGGACACGGCCACCGCGCTGCGGGAGGACCTGTGGCAGCCGTTGGGGCTCCCTCGGCTCGCCTACCAGGACCAGGAGGCCCTGGCCGCACCGCTCGCCCGCCCGGGCGCCGACGAGGACCTTCCCCACGGAGCCCCGGCCGGGCCGGTGATCCCGTCGCGCTCGGTCGCCAGCGCTGTCGGCGCGAGCGGTGGCGTCGCCGGCGACGCGGAGTCGACGGCGCGCTGGGGATACGACCTGTACGGCGCCCGGCTCCTGAAGCCGGAGTCGGTGGCGCAGCTCGTCGACTTCTCGGACGGTGACGGTTACGGCCTGGGCACGATCGACTACGCGGCGCTGAACCCGCGGGCGAGCATCGACGGCATCGGTCATCCGGGCGGGATGCCGGGCTACCGCAGCGTGCTGGCGGTCTACCCCGACCCGCAGGTGTCCGTCGCGATCCTGACCCCGTCGACGGTCGACGCGGTGCCGTACGTCAAGTGGCTGGTCAAGGCCGGGCAGCTGGTGGGCGCCACACCGTGACGCTCAGCTGTCGAGCAGCTCGCGCAGGTCGTCGGCCGTCATCGCCGACGACAGCGCCGCGCCCTCGTCGACCACCCGGGCGAACAGGTCGCGCTTGCGCTCCTGCAGGGCCACGACCTTCTCCTCGATGGTGTCGCGCGACACCATCCGGTAGACGTTGACCGGGCGGGTCTGCCCGATGCGGTGGGTGCGGTCGATGGCCTGCGCCTCGGCCGCGGGGTTCCACCACGGGTCGAGCACGAAGACGTAGTCGGCCTCGGTGAGGGTGAGCCCGAACCCGCCGGCCTTGAGCGAGATGAGGAAGACCGGCGCGGTGCCCTCGCGGAACGAGGCGATCCGCTCGGCGCGGTTGCGGGTGGACCCGTCGAGGTACTCGTAGGCGATGCCCTCGACCTCGAGCCGGGCGCGCACGATGCGCAGGAACCCGGTGAACTGCGAGAAGACGAGCGCCCGGTGGCCCTCCTGGGCCAGCTCCTCGAGCTGCTCGACGAGGGCGTCGACCTTGGCCGACGAGGCCAGCCCGGCATACGCCTCGTCGACCAGCGACGGGTCGAGCGACATCTGGCGGAGCACGGTGAGCGCGCGCAGGATCGCGATCCGGTTGCCGTTGACGTCGTCGATGAGACCCAGCAGGCGCTGCCGCTCGCGCTGCAGGTGGCGGTCGTAGACCGCCCGGTGCCGCGGGTGCAGGTCGACCGAGAGCACCTGCTCCATCTTCGGCGGCAGCTCGGTGGCCACGGCCTCCTTGGTGCGCCGCAGCATCAGCGGCCGGATGCGGCGGCGCAGCGCCGCGAGCCGCTCGGCATCCCCGCCGTTCTCGATCGGCTTGGCCCACAGCTCCTTGAACAGCGCCGGGCGCGGGTGCAGCCCGGGCGCCACGATCGACAGCAGCGACCAGAGGTCCATCAGCGAGTTCTCGAGCGGTGTGCCGGTGATCGCGAACTTGGCCCGCGCGGTGAGCCGGCGCACCGCCTGGTACGTCTTGGCCTGGTGGTTCTTGACGAACTGCGCCTCGTCGAGCACCACCGCGCCCCACGGGCGGGACCGGAACGCCACCTCGTCGATGCGCGCCACGGCATACGAGGTGATGACGACCTGCGCCCCGGCGATGGTCTCCTCGAGCCCGCGCCCGGCCTTGTTGCGGGTGCGGTCGACGACCACCGTGTGCAGCGACGGGGCGAACCGGGCCGCCTCGCTCTGCCAGGTGGACAGCACCGAGGTGGGCGCCACGACCAGCACCGGGTCGTCGAGCTCGCCGCGCTCGTGCGCCCGCAGCACCATCGCCAGCATCTGCAGGGTCTTGCCCAGGCCCATGTCGTCGGCGAGCACGCCGCCGAGCCCGCAGTCCCACAGCAGCGACAGCCACTGGAAGCCGTCGACCTGGTAGGGCCGCAGCGTGGCGTCGAGCCCCACCGGCAGCTCCGCCGGCTCGACGGCATCGAGGTCGAGCAGCGCCCCCACGGCGCGGCTCCACCGGTCGGACTGCTGGTCGACGACGCCGAGTGCGGCGAGCTCCTCCCACAGGCCGGCGTGCACCACCGAGATGCGCAGCGGGTCGCTGGGCTTGTCCTGCAGCGAGCGGGCCTCGTCGACCAGTGCCCGCAGCGTCTCGAGCTCGGGGCGGTCGAGCGAGAACCAGGTGCCGCTGTCGAGGATGAGGTGCTCGTGGCCGCGCGCGATGGCCTCGATGAGCGGGGCGAGCGGCACGTCCTCGCCGGCGACGGTGACCGAGATGCCGAGGTCGAACCAGTCGGTGGGCGCGCCCTCGGCAGGGTCGGACGTCGACACCTGGATGAGCGGGGCGTCTCGCGCCTCGCTGTAGGTGGCCGGCTCGCCGACCACGGTGAGCTCGACCGACGGCAGCTCGTCGAGCACGGGCAGCAGCTCGGCGAACGCGACGGTGCGGAAGCCGTGCAGCCGGGTCTCGGGCACCAGCCGCCGCACCCGCGCCACGACCTGCCACAGCGGGTCGAACGCGGCGACCTCGTCGACGGCGAGCAGCTCGTCGACCAGGGCGCGCTCGGCGGCCCGGTCGCGCATCGGGTCGGGCTCCTCGGCGGCCATCGGTACGAGCACCCCGCCGGCTGCTGCGCCGTAGCGGAACCCCCACTCCAGGTGCGCCCGGTGCCCCGCCTCGAAGGTGGCGCGCAGGGTGAGCCGCGGCGGCACGGCATCGGGCAGGTCGAGGTCGCCGGATGCCGCCCGCACCCGGGCCTTGCGCCGCAGGCCGGGCAGGTGGGTGACGACGAAGCGCGCCCAGTCGGCCTCGGGCACCTCGACGACGCCGAGGTCGAGCAGGCGCTGCCGGGTGCCGTCGAGCGGCTCGGCCAGGGCCCCCAGCACGAGGGTCTCGCCGTCGTGCAGGAAGAAGCCGGTGGCCGGCTGCCCGACGAGAGTGGTGCGGCCGGCCGCTCCCTCGGGCAGGTCGAGGCGCGGGTGCAGCTCGGCGCCGTCGTCGGTGCGCACGACGTCGACGACCAGCTCGGCCGGCTCCGGCGCGAAGGCGACCTCGCCGCCCTCGCCGAGGTCGGTGAGCAGCCGCACCCCGCCGCGGTCGGCGGCGCGCAGCAGCGCCACCCACGACGGGCCGAGGTGGTCGAGCAGGATGGCGTCGGGCATCCGGCCGTAGCCGAAGGCGCGCACCGAGCGCCGGTGGGCGTCGGCGATGGCGGTGAGCACGTCGCGCTGCTCGTCGGCGAAGGAGACCCGCCCGAAGCCGTAGTAGCCACCGGCGAAGGTCTCCCACGACACCCCGGTGCGGATCCAGCCGCCGCGCACGCCGGGAACCACCGGCCGGATGCGCAGCTGGGCGCGGGCCGGTGCGTCGCGCCGGGGGCTGGTGGCCGGCTCGATGAGGATGCCGACCGGCGTGTGCTCGGGCTCGAGCTCGATGTCGTCGAGCAGGCCGCCGAGCGCGCGCTCCCAGGTGGGGCGCGCGGGAGCGCTCGGCCGCCCGGCGAGCCGGTCGAGCACCGGCTGGCGCTCGCGGCTGGCGGCGGCCACGGCCACGGCGTGCTTGCAGTCGCCGCCGACCGGGCACGAGCAGGTGCTGGCCCAGCGACGCAGCTCGAGCCGCCCCGCACTGGGGGTGGCGACCGGGCTGAGCGAGACGTTGGTGGTGTAGGTCTGGCCGTTGCTGCCGCCGACCCAGCCGGTGGCGCGGGTGCCGTCGTCGGACAGCTCGAGCTCGACGACCCGGCCCTGCTTGGCGTAGGCCAGGCCGCGGGCCACCGTCACCGTGCCGCACACCTCGTCGAGCTCGCGGTTGGTGAGGTCGGCGAGGCGGTCGACGGTGAACACCCGTGCCACCACGCGACCTCCACGACGCCACCGCCCGGGCCCGGCCGGCCCGATTCCTGAACTCCCAACCGTATGCCGTGCGCCTGACATTCCCGCCCCGTCGTCCACAACCCGAGGTCCGCCGGCCTGACCCTGCGCAATCAGTCGGGCGTGGTGGGGAGCGTCAGGGAGAAGGTCGAGCCACGGCCGGGCTCCGACGCCACGCGCGCGGTGCCGCCGTGGGCCCGGGCGATGGCGTCGACGATGGCCAGCCCGAGCCCGGTGCCCCCGCTCGACGACGACCGCCCCGGGTCGACCCGGTGGAACCGCTCGAAGACGTGCACGAGGTGCTCGGGCGGGATGCCGGGGCCCGCGTCCGAGACGTCGACCCGCACCGCGCCGGGCAGCGCCACGACCGTGAGCCACACCGGGGTGCCGGCCGGGGTGTGCCGCACGGCGTTGGAGGTGAGCCCCACCAGGGCCTGGGTGAGCCGGTCGCGGTCCCCGGTGACGACGAGCGACTCCGGCGCGTCGACGGTGACCACCCGGTCGGGCGCGACAACCCGCAGGTCGCTCGCGACGTCGCGCACCAGTACCCCCAGGTCGACGGGGTCGCGGGCCACGACGCCGAGGTCGTCGAGCCGGGCCAGGTCGAGCAGTCCGTCGACGAGCCGCCGCATGCGTGCGGCCTCGTCACCCATCCGGCGCATGGCATCGGCCATCTCGGCCACCTGCTCGGGCGCGTCCGGCTGGGCATCGCGCGCCCCGGCATCCGGCGCCGTGAACCCACCCGGATCGTCAGCGAGCCCGACCCGCCCGCTGTGCAGCGCGGCATACCCCTGCAGCGTGGTGAGCGGGGTGCGCAGCTCGTGCGAGGCGTCGGCGACGAACCGCCGCATCCGGGCCTGGGTGGTGGCGTTGGTGTCGAGCATCGCGTTGAGCGCCTCGCCGAGCCGGGCGGCCTCGGTGCCGGGCGGCCCGGGGGGCACCCGGCGGGTGGTGTCGCCCGCCGTGATCGCGTCGGCGGCCTCGGTCATTGCGGCGATCGGGCGAAGGCCCAGCCGGTCGACCCACCACAGGAGCAGCCCGACGACGGCGGCGACGACGAGCCCGACGAGCCCGAGGGTCGTCGTCAGGCGCCTGGTGGCCACGTCGACCGACGTGAGGGGGATGGCGAGCACCGCCTCCGCGCGCCCGTTGGGCAGCGTGGCGGTGACCAGGCGCACCCGACGAGCGGCGCCGGATGCCGTGTCGCGCCCCTGCGGCGTCGTCACCCGCTCGCCGGGGCCGAGCCGGGGTAGGAGGCCGGGGTCGCTCTGCGGCGTGAGCACCGGCGTGAGGGTGCCGTCGCGCGCCATCCGGCCGACCCAGATGTCGGACAGGCCGGCCGGGGTGGTCGTGGCGCCGTTGGCCTCGGCGCGGGCCGACGCCAACAGGATGGCCCGCGGGTTCTGCGCGAGGGCAGCGAGCTGGGCGTCGAGGCGGGCGACGAGGAAGGCACGCTGCACGAGCACCACCGAGGCCCCAGCGACGAGCAGGACCACCGCCAGCGCGCTCGCGGCGACCAGCAACCGGCGTCGCAGGGTCATCACGGCTCCCGCACGGTGTAGCCGACGCCGCGCACCGTGTGGATCAGCTTGGGGTCGGTGGCGTCGACCTTCTTGCGCAGGGTCGACACGAACGACTCGATGATCGCGCTCTCGCCGGAGAAGTCGTACTGCCACACGTGGTCGAGGATCTGGGCGCGCGTGACCACTCGGCCGGCGTTCACGAGCAGGCAGCGCAGCAGGGTGAACTCAGTTGCGGTGAGGTGGTGTTCGGTGTCCCCGCGCCACACGCGGTGCTGGTCCTCGTCGAGCACGAGGTCGTGCACCTGGTGGCGCCCGCTGGGGGTGGGGATGCCGCCACGTCGTCGCAGGGCCACGTGCACGCGGGCAACCAGCTCCTCCAGGGCGAACGGCTTGACGATGTAGTCGTCGCCGCCGGCGGTGAGGCCGCGCACCCGGTCGGCGGTGTCGGCCCGCGCCGTCAGGAAGAGCACCGGCGCGTCGACCCCCTTGGCCCGCAGCCGGCGCAGCACCTCGAAGCCGTCGAGGTCGGGCAGCATCACGTCGAGCACGACGACGTCCGGGGATGCCGGGGTGCAGGTGGCCAGTGCCTCCTCACCGGTGGCCGCTGTGGCGGCCTCGAACCCGGCGAGCCGCAGGGCGGAGGACACCAGGTAGGCGATGTTCTCCTCGTCGTCGACGACCAGCACGCTCGGGCGCGGGTTGTCGGTCGTCATGGCCGCCACGCTGCCAGAGCCGGGACGCGCCTGTCTGGAGGAAACCTCGAGACTTCCTGTGGATCCCTGGCCCGTACGTTCACCCCGAGGACGGTTCGCCCCGGGAGGTCCGGATGCTTCACGTGGTACGCCACCCGGATCCGCCCGTGGAGGGCCCCCTGGTTGGTGCGTGTTGATCCGTCAGGCGAAGCATCCGGACGTCTCACGGTGGACCTGGTGCGGGCCGCCGCCCACGGGATGCCGGGTGCCGTGCCGTCCTTTCCTCCAGCGGATCGCGAGGTTTCCTCGCGGCAGCCGCGAGCCGGCATCCGCAGAGTTGGTGGCATGACCACCCGGCCGGCGTGAGCCGGGCCGCGCCCACCCCCGAAGGAGCACCCATGACCCGCCTGCGCACCACCCTCATCGCCCTCGGAGCCGGTACCGCCCTCATCGCGACCGGAGCGGTCGTCGCGTCGACTGCGACGGCCACCCCGGCCCCGGTCGCCGCCGTCGCGCAGCTCGGCGTCGACGCCACTCCGGTCGGCACGGCGGCCGACGTCACCCCTGACGGCGCCGCGGTGCGCACCGCTGCTCGCGGGTGGTGGAACAAGCTCACCGATGAGCAGCGCGCCTGCCTGCAGGGCGAGCGGATCACCCGGCCGGTCGGCCCGCTCGACGACACCGAGCGCGCGGCCCTGCGGGCCAAGGTCGAGGCCGCCGCGACGAAGTGCTCGGTCACCCTGCCCCACCCGAAGGCCCGCGCGTTCTGGAACGGCCTCACCGACGCACAGCGCCAGTGCCTCGAGGATGCCGCCGTGAACCGCCCGTGGGGCCCGCTCACCAAGGAGCAGCGCCAGCAGCTGCGGGCCGAGCTGCGGGCCGCCGCGCAGAAGTGCGACGTCACGCTGCCGGCCAAGGCGCCCACGAACACCCGCTGACGGCCCCCGGACTGGTCGACCGTGGAGGACACGCCGTACCGGGTCGAGCCCGCGCGGCGTGTCCTCTACTCTCGACCGGTCGCAGACTCCGGGTCACCCGCGATCGCGCCGCGGGCGAGCAGGGCCGCCTCGCGCTCCTGCACCACCAGCGAGCACGCGGCCAGGAAGCGCTCCATGCTCGCGCCCGGGGTCGTGTCGCCGAAGTAGCGCGCCACCAGGGCGGCGTGCGTGGCGTCCGGGTGTGCGACCGCCGCGTCGATGATCTCGGGCGCGCGCCCGGCATCCGACGCGTCGAAGAGCGTGAGCTCGCGCACCAGGCCCGACTCCGGCAGCGCGGCGCGCGGCTCGGCGGGGCGGGTGACGAGCAGCGGCTTGCCGGTGGCGAGCCAGTCGTAGGCAACGGCGGAGATGTCCATGACGGCGACATCGGATGCCGCGAGCTGCCACCCGAAGCCACCCTCGACGTCGATGACGTGCCCGGCGGTGGGGTCGGCCGAGTTGGCGTCGCGCAGCACCTTGGCGATGTCGGTGTTGGCGGTGCGCGCCCCGCGCAGCGAGATGCCGGTGCGCGGGTGGGGCCGGTAGACCACTCGGTGCCGCCCGGTCGCGACGAGCGCCCGCACCATTGACGGGCCGTGCGAGATGACCGAGGAGTAGCGCATCGACGCCCGGTCGCCCTCCCAGGTGGGGGCGAAGAGCACCACGGTGCGGTCGTCGCGCGGCAGTGTCGGGCCCGGGAAGTCGACGTCGACCTGGGGCCGGCCGACCTCGACCAGGCGCGGCTCGTCGAAGCCGATCAGCTTGCGAATGATCCGCTCGCGGGCGGCCGTGCCGGCGATGAACACCTGGTCGTACGCCTTGAGCTGGTTGCTCGACATGTAGTCCTTGTCGGACTCGCCGTGGCAGATGAACACGTGCGCGGGGTCAGCGAAGCGCATCGCCGCGAAGTTCGCCTGGTTCTGGTTCACGTAGAGGATCAGCCGGATCCGCTGGCGGGCGAGGAACCCCTCGACGGCGTCGATGTCGGGGGCGTGGTACACCGGCACGGGTGAGCGGTGGAGCAGCTCGCGAGTGGCCTCCCAGTTGCGCGAGAGCACGGTGACGTGGTGCCGCTCGTGCAGCCGGCGCAGCGGCTCGAACCACTGGTCGAGCTGGTAGAGGTTCTCCGGCTGATCGGTGAAGTAGACGGCGATCTCGACGGTGCCGTCAGGCACGGGGGGACGCCGGGACAGCTCGGCCCGGACGACGCGTCGGGCCCGCACCGCCTGCACGCCTCGGGTGACGATGTCGCGAACCTTCGCGACGTCATCGACCAGCGCCATCAGGCGGTGAACCGATCCGCGACGTCGAGGGCGCGGTCGAGGATGTCGAGCCCTTCGGCCATCTCCTCCGCGGTCGTCGTGCACGGCGGCACGACGTGGGTGCGGTTGAAGTGGATGAACGGCCACAGCCCGTCGGCCTTGCACGCGGCGGCGAAGTCGTTCATCGGCGCCGCGGCGGCACCGCCGGCGTTGTAGGCCACGAGCGGCTCGCGCGTCTCGGCATCCTTGACGAGCTCGAGCGCCCAGAAGAAGCCGAGGCCGCGCACCTCGCCGACGCTCGGGTGCTTGTCGGCGATCTCGGCCAGGCGCGGCGCGATCACGGTGTCGCTCACCTTGCGGACGTTCTCGAGGATGCCCTCCTCCTGGAAGATGCCGATGGAGGCGACGGCCGAGGCGCAGGCCAGCGGGTGGCCCGAGTAGGTGAGGCCGCCGGGGAAGGCGCGCTCGGCGAAGGTGTCGGCGATGGCGTCGGAGATGACCACGCCACCGAGCGGCACGTAGCCGGAGTTGATGCCCTTGGCGAAGCAGATCAGGTCGGGAGTGACGCCCCAGTGGTCGACCGCGAACCACTCGCCGCAGCGGCCGAAGCCGGCCATGACCTCGTCGGCGATCCAGATGATGCCGTGCTCGTCGCAGATCTCGCGGACGCCGGCGAGGTAGCCGTCCGGCGGCACGAGGATGCCGTTGGTGCCCACCACGGTCTCGAGCATGATCGCCGCGATCGTCGACGGGCCCTCGACCATGATCGTGTCGCGCAGGTGCTGCAGGGCGCGCTCGCACTCCTGCGCCTCGCTGGTGGCGTGGAAGGCCGAGCGGTAGGGGTACGGGCCCCAGAAGTGCACGATGCCGCTCATGCCGGGCTCGCTCGCCCAGCGCCGCGGGTCACCGGTGGCGGTGATGGCTCCGGCGGTGGCGCCGTGGTAGCTGCGGTAGGCGGTGAGCACCTTGTGGCGGCCGGTGTGCAGGCGCGCCATCCGCATGGCGTTCTCGGTCGCCTCGGCGCCGCCGTTGGTGAAGAACACCCGGTTGAGCGTGCCGGGCGCCAGGTCGGCGATGAGCCGCGCTGCCTCGGAACGGGACTCGTCGGCGAAGCTCGGCGCGATGGTGCACTGCCGGGCCGCTGCCTCCTGGATCGCCGCGACCAGCTTGGGGTGCTGGTAGCCGATGTTGACGTTCACGAGCTGGCTGGAGAAGTCGAGGTAGCGCTTGCCCTCGAAGTCCCAGAAGTGGCTGCCCGAGGCGCCCGCGATGGGCAACGGGTTGATCAGCGCCTGGGCCGACCAGGAGTGGAACACGTGGGCGCGGTCGTCGCGCGAGACCTGCGCGCCCCGCTCGGGGTCTGCGGTGATCTGCGGCTCGGGGAAGGTGCTCATCGGGCGATCGCCTCTCGGGGTGCGGCTCAGGACGGAAGGGTGAAGATCGTGCGGTGCCACGGCTTGTGGGCGACTGCGGTGTTGTCGTGCATCACGTGCTTGATGTTGGTGTACTCGTCGAACGAGTAGGCCGACATGTCCTTGCCGAAACCACTGTGCCGGTAACCACCGTGCGGCATCTCGCTGATGATCGGGATGTGGTCGTTGACCCAGACGCAACCGGCCCTGATCTCGCGGGTGGCTCGGCCGGCACGGTAGGTGTCGCGGGTCCAGGCCGAGGCGGCGAGCCCGAACTCGGTGTCGTTGGCCAGGCGGATGGCCTCGTCGTCGTCGTCGAACGGCACGACGACGAGCACCGGGCCGAACACCTCGTCACGCCAGATCTCGCTGTCGAGCGGCACGTCGCTGACCAGGGTCGGCTCGTAGTAGCAGCCGCGGGCGAGGTCGCCGGTGGGGGACTGCCCGCCGGTGACGACCTTCGCGTAGCCGCGGGCGCGCTCGACCATGTCGGCCACCTTGGCGTGGTGGGCGGCCGAGCTGAGCGGTCCGAGGTCGGTGGCCTCGTCGCTGGTAGGGCCGATGCGGACGGCGGCCATCAGGTCGGCGACGCCCTGCACGAACGCGTCGTGGACGCTGCGGTGCACGATGGCGCGGGTGGCGGCGGTGCAGTCCTGGCCGGCGTTGATGAGGGATGCCGCGACGGCGCCGTGCACGGCCGCCTCGAGGTCGGCGTCGTCGAACACCACGAACGGCGCCTTGCCGCCGAGCTCGAGGTGCACGCGCTTGCCGGTGGCGGATGCCGTGGCCATCACCTGGCGCCCGACGTTGGTCGAGCCGGTGAAGCTGGTCATGGCGACGCCGGGGTGGCCCACGAGGTGCTGGCCGGCGACCGGGCCGGTGCCGGTGACGACGTTGACGACGCCGGCGGGCGCACCGGCCTCGGTGAACGCCTCGGCGAAGAGGATCGAGGTGAGGGGGGTGATCTCGGCCGGCTTGAGCACGATGGTGTTGCCGGCGGCGATGGCGGGCAGCACCTTCCAGGCGGCCATCTGCAGGGGGTAGTTCCAGGGGGCGATCGAGCCGACGACGCCGATCGGCTCGCGCCGGATCGAGCTGGTGTGGTCGCCGGAGTACTCGGCGCTGGCCATGCCGTCGAGGCGGCGGGCGGCCGTGCCGAAGAACGCGGTGTTGTCGACCGTGCCCGGCACGTCGAACTCGCGGGCCAGCCGGATCGGCTTGCCCGCCTGGCGGCTCTCGAGCTGCGCGAGCTCCTCCGCGCGCTCGTCGAGCAGCTGGGCCGCCTTGAGCAGCACGGTCGAGCGCTCGACGGGGGTGGCCCGGCTCCACTCCTCGAACGCGGTGGATGCCGCCGCGACCGCCGCGTCGACGTCATCGTGCCCCGCGAGGGTCACCGTCTCGATCGTCTCGTTGGTGCTCGGGTCGAGCACGTCGAAGGTCGCTCCCGTGGTGGCGTCGCGCCGTTGCCCGCCGATGTACTGGTGCATGAGCGCGAGCATACGGGGCGGTCATGGGTTCCGGAAAGTGCAGTCTCGGTGCTGCGAAGGTGCGGAATCAGCGGATGACACGCGTCCGGCATCCGGTATCGGTCGTGAATGGCAGCGGAGACCATCGCCTCGGGGGGCGGGGGCCGGGCCGACGACGACGGGGCGCCGGCCACCGAAGTGGCCGACGCCCCGTCGGCGTGCGTGCTGTGGTGCTCGGCGTCAGCCGTTGACCGCGCGCTTGAGCTGCGCGGCCGCCTTGAAGCCGACCGAGGTCGACGCGGCGATGGCGATCTCCTCGCCGGTCTGCGGGTTGCGGCCGGTGCGGGCCGCGCGCTCGCGGGTCTCGAACGTGCCGAACCCGGCGAGCCGGACGTCCTCACCCTTGGCGAGCTGCTCACCGATGACGTCGAGCGCCGCGCCGATGATCTCCTCGGCGGCGGTGGCGGAGACGTCGGCGCGCTGCGCGACGACCTGGGCGATGTCCTTCTTGGTCATGTCACTCCTTGATGCGGGGAATCGATCGTGTCGACGCTAGCAAAGGCCGCGGTCATAACCACGATTCCCCCCACGAGACGTCGCGTGCAGCACGGTAGGCGAGCGGGTCGCGCCTCGTCACGACCAGCCGCTGCGTGGACCCCGCGGAGTCGCAGACCTCGAGCTGCACCAGCCCCTTGCGGGTGACCGGGTGCCGCAGCACCCGCGCTGCAGCGCGCGGCAGCGGGTCGGGAGTGGCGACGACGTACGAGAACTTCTCGTCCTCGTGGCCGAGCCGGCCGCCCTTGACCCGCCGGTGCAGCGCGCTGCGGTCGAGCCGCACGGCGAAGTGGCACCAGTCGCCGGGGCGGGCCGCCACCGGGCAGGCGCCGTCCTGCGGGCACGGGGCCAGCACGTGCCACCCCGCGGCGGTGAGCCGGGAGCGGGCGGCCAGCACCGCGGCATACCCGCGCGGCGTGCCCGGCTCGGCCACCAGCACCAGCCGGGATGCCGCCGCCACCGCCGCGTCGACCACCGGCGCGTGCAGCGGCTCGGCCAGCTCGCCGAGCAGGTAGCTGACCACCACGAGCTCGGCGGCGGGCAGCGCGGTACCGGGGCCGAGCAGCATCCGTGACCAGTGGGCGCCCGCCACGGGCGGGGGGCCGTGCCGCCCGATCCGCGCGCCGAGGGCCAGGGCGTCGGCGGAGCCGTCGAGCACGGTCACGCGATCGAGCGACGCGAAGGCCTCGGCTACCGCCCAGGTCGCCGCGCCCGTGCCACCGCCGACGTCGAGCAGGGTGCGCACCTCGAGGTCGGGGGCCAGGTCGGTGGCGTGGCGCAGCGCCCGCGACACGGCGGCGTGCGTGGCCGGCATCCGGTAGGCGGCGTAGGCCGCGGCCGTGGTGGGGTCGCGCAACACCTGCGCGGTGGGGGGCGCGCCCGTGCGGTAGGCGTCGATCAGGGATGCCGTGGCGCGCCGCAGCGGCTCGGCCGGCAGGCCGTCGAGCACGGCCTCGAGGGCCTGGCTGAGCGTGTGCGGCACGTCGCCATCGTGCCGGATCGCGGGGAGATCGGGATGACATCGGGATCCGCGGGTGTTCCACCCCCGATCGCCAGCGAGCGGAATATACCCGTGGGGGTATTGTGTTGCCCCTGCAGCGGAACCACCAGACCCCGAACGAGGAGTATCCAGCATGGCCACCGTCGAGCTCACCGCCGACACCTTCGAGCAGACCATCACGACGAGCGACATCGTGCTCATCGACTGGTGGGCGTCGTGGTGCGGCCCGTGCCGCCAGTTCGCGCCGACCTACGAGAAGTCCAGCGTGAAGCACGACGACGTCGTGTTCGGCAAGGTCGACACCGAGGCCGAGCAGGCCCTGGCCGGCGCCGCGCAGATCACCTCGATCCCCACCATCATGGGCTTCCGCGAGGGCATCCTCGTCTTCCGTCAGTCCGGGGCGCTGCCGCCGGCCGGCCTGGAGCAGGTCATCGAGGGCATCAAGGCGCTCGACATGGAGGACGTGCGACGCCAGGTCTCGGCCCAGCAGGTCGCACCCCAGCAGGCCTGACCGACCACTGCCCCGCGGGCCGGCATCTTCTCACGGGGTGCCGGTCGCGGTGCTTCGGCCCATTCCGGCATACGACCGGGGGTATGTTTGGCCCAGCACACCGACCACCTGGAGGACCCCGCATGGAGCTGAACCCCGACGAGATGCAGGCCGTCGTCAAGCGGCTCAAGCGCGCCCAGGGCCAGATCGGTGGTGTGCTGAAGATGATCGACGAGGGCCGTGAGTGCCAGGACATCGTCACCCAGCTCGCGGCGGTCTCCAAGGCGCTCGACCGGGCCGGCTTCGCCGTCATCGCGCTCGGCCTGCGGCAGTGCATCACCGACCCCGAGGGGCACGAGATGGACGTCGAGACCATGGAGAAGCTCTTCCTGTCGCTCGCATGAGCGGGCTCACGATGGATGCCGGGGCCTGGGACGCCCGGTATGCCGGTGCCGAGCTCGTGTGGTCGGCCGGCCCGAACGTGTGGGTGCGCGAGCTGTGCGCCCCGATGCCGCCCGGGGTCGCCCTCGACGTCGCCGCGGGCGAGGGCCGCAACGCGCTGTGGCTGGTCGAGCAGGGCTGGGCCGTCGTGGCCTCGGACTTCTCCGCGGTGGGTGTCGAGCGGATGAACGAGATCGCCGACCGCCGTCTGGCGCACCGCCGCGCGGCGTTCACGGCCGTGGTGGCCGATGCGACGCAGCCGGCCCCGCGTCCTTCGAGCGACCTGGCGGTCGCTTCCCGGACCGACGCCGGTGCCGAGCGCCCGGCCTATGACCTGGTGCTGATCTCCTACCTGCACCTGCCGCGCACCGACTGGGGCGAGGCGCTCGCGGCCGCCGTGCGGGCGACCGTGGTGGGCGGGGCCGTGCTCGTCGTCGCCCACGCCGTGCGCAACCTCACCGAGGGCGTCGGCGGGCCGCAGGACCCCACCATCCTGCTCGACCCCGAGGACGTCATCGCCTCGGCCGCCGAGCTGCCCGTCGACGTCGAGCTCGCCCAGCTGCGCCGCCGTGACGTCGAGGGCAGCGACCGCCCGGCCCTCGACACGGTCGTGCTGTTCCGCAAGCGCGCTGCAGGGTAACCGGCCCGAGCGTCCCCGAATCGACCAATAGGTCACACGGGGGACGGCTGACCCGGTGCCGAGCGTCCCCGAATCGACCAATAGGTCACCGGGGGACGGCTGACCCGGTGCCGAGCGTCCCTCCCGTGACCTATTGGTCACTTTCGGGACACCCATGTCGGGGCGGGTGCAGGTCCGCCCGTCAGCCGACCGGCTCGAGGGCGTCGACCTCCGCCTGCGAGCGGATGCCGGCCTGCCAGGTGCGGATGCCGCCATCGAGGTTGCGCACCTCGCGCCCGCGCTGCGCCAAGATGCGCGCCGCGGTGTGCCCGCGCACACCCACCGCGCAGTGCACGACGACCGGCCCGGCCGGGATCTCGTCGAGCCGCTCGCGTAGCGAGTCGAGCGGAATGTGCAGAGCGCCCGGGATGACTCCCACGGCGGTGCGCTCACCGGCGTCGCGAACGTCGACGACCACGGCACCGGCCGCGACGGCATCCGCCAGCTCGTGCCACTGCACGGAGGCGCTGGTGCCGCGACGCAGGTTGTCGGCGACGTGGCCGAGCATGTTGACCGGGTCCTTGGCCGAGGAGAAGGCCGGCGCGTAGGCGAGCTCGAGCTCGGCGAGCGCACTGGCGCGCAGGCCCCCGGTGATGGCCGTGGCGATGACGTCGATCCGCTTGTCGACGCCGCAGTCGCCCACGCCCTGGGCGCCCAGGATGGCGTCGGTGTCGGGGTCGACGAGCAGCTTCAGGGCCATGGCGGCGGCGCCCGGGTAGTAGGTGGCGTGCGACGCCGGATGGGTGTGGATGGCCCGGTAGCTCCGGCCGGCGGCCCGCAGCCGCTTCTCCGACCAGCCGGTCGAGGCCACCTGCAGCCCGAAGACGCCGACGATCGCGGTGCCCAGCACCGGCCGGTCGCGCACCGCCAGGCCGGCGATCACGTCGGCCGCCCGGCGGCCCTGCAGGTTGGCCGTGTTGGCCAGCGGCACCAGGGTCGCGGCCCCGTCGACCGCGTCGACCTTCTCGACCGCGTCGCCGACGGCGAGGATGGCGGGGTCGGACGTCCGCAGCCGGTCGTCGACCAGGATGCCGCCGCGCTCACCCACGGCGAGCCCTGCGGCCTCGGCCAACGTCGTCTCGGGGCGTACGCCGATGGCGGCGACGACGAGGTCGGCCGGGATGGTCTCACCCGTGGTCAACGTGACGTCGTCGGGCCCGATGGAAGCCACCCCGGCGCCCAGGCGCAGGTCGACGCCGTGCTGGCGGATGCGGTCGTGCACCGGGCTGACCATCTCAGGGTCGAGGGGGGCCATCACCTGCTCGGCGGCCTCGACGAGCGTCACGGACAGGCCGAGGTTCACGAGGTTCTCCATCACCTCGACCCCGACGAACCCGCCACCGACGACCACGGCGGTGCGGGCTCCGCGGGTGGCGGCCACGAGCGCGTCGGTGTCCTCGACGTCGCGCAGTGACAGAGCGCGCTCGATGCCGGGGATCGGCGGGCGCACGGCGCGGGCGCCGGTCGACAGCACGAGGGCGTCGTAGGGCAGCTCGAGCAGCTCCTCGGCGACGAGGTCACGCACCACCAGCACCCGCCGATCGCGGTCGATGCGCACGGCCTCGTGGTGCACGCGCACGTCGAGCCCGAAGCGACGGTGCAGGGCCTGCGGCGTCTGCAGCAGGAGCGACGAGCGCTCCGCGATCACCCCGCCCACGTGGTAGGGCAGGCCACAGTTGGCGTAGGAGACGTGGCCGCTGCGCTCGACGACGGCGATCTCGGCGTCCTCGAGCAGTCGGCGCAGGCGGGTGGCCGCGCTCATGCCGCCGGCGACACCCCCGATGATGATGATCCGCATATGTACCAGCATACCCCGTGGGGTATGCTGGTGCGACGTCGCCCCCACCACGAGGAGTTCCCGGCATGTGCCGAGCAGTGACCTGCCGCAAGTGCGGCAAGACGACCTGGGCCGGCTGCGGCCAGCACGTCGACAGCGTGCTGCGCGGCGTGCCCGCCAGCGACCGCTGCCAGGGCCACGAGGACGAGCCCAGCACCGGCTTCCTCAGCAAGCTGTTCAACCGCTGACCTTCGCCTCGAGTGCGGAAGTGGTTGCCCTGGCGACCATTTCCGCACTCACGGCGGGGGGATGTGGTCAGGCCGGTGTGGCCGAGCCCGACACGAACCACAGCCAGGGCTTGGCCGGGCCGCCGCCGATGAACCCTGCGTAGGTCAGGTCGACGTCGAAGCCGGCGCCCGCCACCAGCGCCGCGATGTCGCGGTCGACGTGGCAGCCACCCGCGAGCGGACCCCAGAACGGCTGGATGCGGCGCTGCCGGCGCGCGGTGGACTCGTCGGGCGCCAGGGAGTGCTCGACGAAGCGCAGCGACCCGCCCGGCCGCAGCACCCGGCGGGCCTCGCCGAGCGCCCGCTCGATCTCGGGCACGGTGCACATCGTCCAGGTCGACACCACGGTGTCGACGCTCGCGTCGGGCACCGGCAGGTGGGCGCCGTCCAGCCCGACCCGCGTCACCGGCATCCCGGATGCCGTGACGCGCGCCTGCGCACGCTGCCAGGACAGCTCGACCGGCTCGACCGCGAGCACCCGGCTCACCTCGCCCGGGTAGTAGGCGAGGTTGCGCCCGGACCCGAAGCCGATCTCGAGCACCTCGCCGGTGGCGCCGCCGCAGACGGTCGTGCGCCAGCTGCCGGCCGTCGCGTCGTTCAGGCCGCGGTCGGTCAGGCGCGGCACCACCTGCTCGTCCCACCACCGGCGCACGCCCATCGCCCCAGTGTGGAGCACCGGTGTTCGGGACAATCGGCTCAGCGGTGGCGCTTGAGGACCATCCGCACGAGCCGTACCCCGAAGGCGAGGAACCGGAACGCCTGCACCGGCAGGCTCTGCCGCATCCGCAGGGTGCGTTCGGTGGGCAGCGGTGCGGCGCCGAGGTCGAGGCTGGGGCTGAACGTCTCGTGGCTCATGTCGCTCACTCGGGGATCAGCTGCCAGCCGAGGCGGCCCTGCGCCGTGTCCATGAACAGGTGATGCATCAGCAGCTTGACCCAGTGGCCGCTCAGCCCGATCTCGGCCCGGGTGTCGGAGAGGTCGCGGCCCGTGGGATAGACGCTGTAGTCGGGCCCCACCGGCAGCATCGTGAGCGCCGCCGCCGACCCCCGGCGCAGACCCGATCCCGCGGACGCGACGGCGCGGCGCCCATCTGGGCCATCGACGCCACGTGCAGGACGACGACGTCGGCCATCTCGTCTCCTCCCGGCGGGTCTCGTATCACACCTACCGACCGGGGTATTCCGACGCCGCCGCCTGTGGTGGTGCTCACAGGTCCGCTCCAGATACCCCATACGGTATAGCGTCAGCAGTGTCGAGCCGGTCTCCGGGTGCCGGGCCGGGTGGTCTGTCCGGGCGCTGTCGTGAGGTCGGCTCGACCTTGCGCCTCGCTCAGCGGGACGGGTCGACGAGCACGATGCCGGTCGAGGGCGCGGACCCCATCGCGACCAGCGCCGCACCGGCCGCCTCGAGCCCGAGCGGGTCGCCAGGGGCCAGCAGGTCGCCGAGGTCGAGCCGGCGGCTCACCACGTCGTCGAGCAATGGCGGGTAGTCGGCGGCCGCCATGCCGTGGCTGCCCAGTACGTCGAGCTCCCACCCGATGACGCGCTCCATCGGCACGTCGGCCCGCCCGGCGCTCGGCGGCAGCAGCCCCACCTGCACGTGCCGGCCGCGACGGCCCAGCGCGAGGATGCCGGTGCGGCACGCCTGCGGCGAGCCCAGGGCGTCGATGCTCACCGACACCCCACCACTGGACCAGGCCGAGACCGCCGCGAGCACCTTGTCGGTGCCGATCGACGCGTCGACCACCTCGTCGGCGCCGTGGAACAGCGCGCGGTCGAGCGAGGCCGCCGAGACGTCGAGCGCACAGACGAAAGCACCCCGGCTGCGCGCGATGGCGACGGCGGCCAGTCCCACCCCGCCACAACCGATCACGAGCACCGAGTCGCCCTTGCGCACCGCCGCCCTGGCGACCACGGCACGGTAGGCCGTCGCGACCCGGCAGCCGAGACCGGCCGCGATCCCGGCATCCAGCCCCTCGGGCAGGGCCACGAGGTTGGTGCCGGCGGCGTGCACGACCACCAGCTCGGCGAAGGAGCCCGGGTCGGTGAAGCCCGGCTGGCGCTGGTTCGGGCACACCTGGCCCGCCCCGGCGCGGCACACCGCGCACGCCCCGCAGGCCATCACGAACGGTGCGGTGACCGCGCGACCGAGCCACCCGGCATCCACGTCGTCGGCCACTGCCTCGACGACGCCGGCCAACTCGTGGCCCGGCACGTGCGGGAAGGTGGCGATGTCGTCGTCGTGGCCCATCCAGCCGTGCCAGTCGCTGCGGCACAGCCCGCTGGCCGTCACCCGCACCACCGCACCTCCCGCCGGTGGCGTCGGGTCGGGCAGGGTCACGACGGCCGGGGTCGCGCCGAACGCGGAGTAGGTGAGCGCTCGCACGGCTCCACCCTCTCACTGGGTATCCGGTCACGGTTGGGACACGACCCGCCGGGGCGCTGGACTCCGGCAGGCATGATGGGCGCACAATGGGTCCGTGGAGGATGGGAGCGCTCCCACGGAGCCTGCGGACACCGAGGTCTCGACCCGGTCAACCCGTCCCATCTCGTCTGGCACCCGTGTCGGAGCCGTCCGGGAACCCGGCACCGGCACGGGAGCCAGGCGTCCACCCACCATCGACGAGGTCGCCCGGCAGGCCGGGGTGGGGCGCGGCACCGCCTCGCGAGTCGTCAACGGCTCGCCGCACGTGTCCCCCGCCGCCCGCGCGGCCGTGGAGGAGGCAGTCGAGTCGATGGGCTACGTGCCCAACCGAGCCGCCCGTTCGCTGGTCACCCGGCGCACCGACATCATCGCCCTGGTCGTGTCCGAACCCGGCGACCGGGTCTTCGGCGAGCCCTACTTCGGCGCCATCGTGCGCGGGGTCGGCGAGCGGCTGGGCGCCACCACGTTCCAGCTGATGCTGACCATGGCCGGCACGGAGCGCGACCGCGCCCGGGTCGCCGCCTACCTCACCGAGCAGCACGTCGACGGGGTGCTGCTGCTCTCGCTGCACGCGAACGACGGTCTCGTGGCCACCCTCGACGGGCGCGGCGTGCCCACGGTGTGCGGCGGCGCGGTGGCCGGCACCGACCCGGCCGTGCTGGTCGACGCCGACAACCGCGCCGGGGGAGCCGTCGCGATCGAGCACCTGCTCGCGACCGGTCGCCGACGGATCGCCGTGCTCACCGGGCCGCAGGACATGACCTCGGGGCGCAACCGGCTGGCCGGCGCCCGCGACGCCCTGCGCGCGGCCGGCCGGGACACCGAGGGTCTGGTCGTGGCGTTCGGTGACTACAGCGAGGACAGCGGGGAGCGGGCGATGCGCGAGGTGCTCGGCGCGGGGGTGGTGCCGGATGCCGTGTTCGCCGCCTCCGACCTGATGGCTGTGGGGGCGCTTCGGGTGCTGCGCGAGGCCGGGCTGCGGGTGCCCGACGACGTCGCGCTCGTGGGCTTCGACGACTCCGCGGTGTGTAGGCACACCGACCCCGCCCTGACCTCGGTGCACCAGCCGGTCGAGGAGATGGGCCGGGTGATGGCCGACCTGCTGCTCGCCCGGATCGCCGGCGAGCCCGTGCCGCGCACGACCGTGCTACCCACCCGGCTGGTCGTGCGCGCCTCGGCCTGAGGGACACGCGGGATCGGCTCAGGACAGCCGGCGCCAGTTCGAGCAGCCGTTGCTCTGGAAGAACCCGTCGGTGGCGCGGATCGTGACGACGGTGGCGGCCGAGCTCTTTCCCGACCTGAGGGTGTCACCGCTGGTGCCCGAGACGGCCCATCGGCAGGTCCTGCCGGCGCCGGGGGCTGCGGACGCGTAGGTGCCGGCCGCGACTCCTCGGCCCACCTGGTAGGTGCCCACCTCCCCGGCGATCCAGCTGCCCTTCGCCGGTGCTGCTCGGGAGGCCCCGGGTGCAGAGGCGGCCTCCTCGCCCGCCACCTGACGGTCCAGCGTGGCCGGGTCGAGGCCGCGCAGCTGGGCGGCACCACTGGGCGGCGGCGAGGCGCTTCGAAGGGTGCCGTCACTCGCCCCGGGGGCGCCCTCCGCACCGGTCCCCGTTGACGAGGCGCTGGGAGGGAGCGCCCGGGACGACGCCACGGTGCGCGTGGCGCTCCAGAGGCCGAGCGTCACGGGCAGCACCAGGGCCAGTCCCACCGCGACGGCCAGCAGCAACCATCGTGTTCTGCGTCGACCGGTCGTCGGCATGCTCGTGCCTCCGCTGCGGGGCCGGACCTTGAGACGGGTCCTGAAGGACCCCAAGAACCCCACCGAAGCAGTGTGTGCCGGACACCTTGCGGAAACCTTGCGAGCGCCCGCCGCCCACTGCACGGGGTCCCGAGCGCACCTGCTGACAGGCGCTGACCCACGAAGGGCGGCGGCGACACGCTCAGCCGGTGCCCCCGGCTGCGACTGCCTGTCCGGGGGTACGGTTACGGCCCGTCCTCCGGCACGAGCAGGCCTGCGAGACAAAGCGATCGGCGTACCGCCGGGTCGAGCAGGGCCGGGTCGGTGGCACCGGCCAGCACCTCGTCGACGGCGGCGCGGTGCCCGGCCGGCACGTCGACCCGCGCCACCCGGGTCACCAGGGTGGTCACCCCGTCGGCGCGTTCGGCCTCCCAGTGGGGGGCGAGGTGGCGCCGGGGTCGCCAGGTGGTCGCGGGGTCGTGGGTCGCCGTGTGCTGGCGCAGCGCCCCCATCGGCTCCGCCCGCTGGGCGGCCCGCACCCGCCGGGCCAGGGCCGCCGCAAGCTCCTCGTCGGTGACCGCCTCCAAGGCGGCCGCCACCGCCGCCCGGATGCCGGGGAGCGCCTCAGCGGCCACCTCGGGATCGAGCGGGTCGACACCCAGCTCGAGCGACGCGCGCACGGCCGGGTCGGCGTCGAGCACCCGCTCGGCCGCGCGCAGCAGGTCGTCGGCGAGCTGGCGGCGGGTCCACACGTGGACGCCCATGGTGAGGTGGATGCTGGTCCCGCCGAGCGCGGTCGCCGAGTGCAACCAGCCCCGGGGCACGTAGAGGCAGTCGCCGGGGGCGAGCACTGCGTCGATGGTGGGCGGCGCCTGTGCGGCGCGGCGCACGGCATCCCGGTTCTCGGTCCACGGCTGGTCGCGCAGGGGCGACTCGACCACGGGTGGTCGCACCTGCCAGTGCTTCTCGCCGCTGACCTGGAGCACGAACACGTCGTGCACGTCGTAGTGGTCGTCGAAGCCGCGGTTCTGCGGCGGGGTGACGTAGGCGTTGACCTGCACCGGGTGGCCGAGGTCGGCGGCGAGCTCCTGGGCGGCGTCGGCCACCGGTGGCCAGGTGCGGTGCAGCGCCTGCAGCACGATCGTCGCGCCCTCGGCGAAGTGGCGCAGCACGAGGTCCTCGCTCACCTGGTCGCCGATCGTGGCGCCGACGCCCCCTCCGAGGGTGAAGGTGGAGGGCTCGAGGGTGCGGCCCTCACGGGCCATCCGCACGAAGGGGGTGCGCAGGGCGCGGCGGTCGAGCAGCTCGTCGACGGCATCCGGGCCGAAGAGTCCGGGGTCGGGAGTGCGCTCGGCCGCCCGGGTCAGCAGGGGCTCGCGGCCCCAGTGCCGGTCGGCAAACGTGGCCCGGTCCAGCGCCACGAGCGTCGCCAGCCCGTGGCCCTCCCCCGAGGTGGGGGAGGCCACGGGCCGGGTCCGCGATGAGGTGGTCACTGCGAGGCGTCGGCCCCGCCGTCGGCCCCACCGTCGTGCTCACCGGTCGTGCCGAGGTCGTCGGCGCCGCTGTCGGCCGGGCCCTCGGCGGCGCCGTCGGCCCCGCCGTCGTGCTCACCGGGCTGACCCGCGTCGCCGGCACCGGCGTCGGCCGGCCCCTCGTCGGGTCCGCCGGTGCCGGCGCCGCCACCGGCGCCGCCGTCCGCCCCGCCGTCGTGCTCGCCCGGCATCCCGCTGTCGCCGGCACCGGCGTCGGCCGGGCCCTCTGCGTTGCCCAGCTTGCCGTCGCCGTCGGGCAGCGGCTCGATGGTGCTGTCGCTCATGTGTCCGCACCTTCCTCTCGTGGCGCCGCCGGCGGCGGCGCGGAGCCTCATTCCAGCAGCCGCACCGAAGGTTTAGGACTTTGCGACCTGCGCGGATGCCGTTCGTCGAGGGAAGGCGCTCGCCGGACGCGCCGACGCGGTGGAGCGCCCGCGCGGCTTGGTCCGGCGCTGCCACGATGGGGCCATGGCCCTCGACGTCGAGCTGTCCGAGGTGCGCGACTTCCTGGCGCGCCACGAGCCCTTCGACGTGCTGCCGGACGCCGTGCTCGACACCCTGCCGGCGCGGATGAGCGTGGAGTACTTTCGCCGCGGCAGCCGGCTCATCGAGCGCGGCCGGGACAACTCGCACCTCTACGTGCTGCGGTCAGGGGCCGCCGAGGTGCATGACGCTCAGGGCAGTCTGGTCGACCGTGGGGGCGAGGGGTCGTGCTTCGGCTCGATCACCCTGACCCAGGGCAACCCGTCGACCTTCGACGTCACCGCCATCGAGGACTCCCTGGCCCTGCTGCTGCCGGCCGAGGACTTCCACCAGCTGTGCACCGACCACCCCGAGGTCGACGCCTTCTTCGACGCCCAGCGGGCCAGCCGGATGAGCGGGGCGGTCGCGGCGCTGCAGCTGAGCTCGACCGGCAGCGCGATCCTCAAGACCCGGGTGCGCGACCTCGTGGGCCGCGATCCGGTGGCGGTGGCCACCACGGCCACCGTGCGCGAGGCGGCGCAGGTGATGTCGCAGCACCGGGTGTCGTCGCTGCTGGTCATGGGCGGCGAGCGGCTGGCCGGCATCGTCACCGACCGCGACCTGCGCACCCGGGTGCTCGCCGCGGGGGTCGACCCGGGGGTGGCCGTCACCACGGTGATGACCGCCGACCCGGTCACCGGGGCGGTCGATGCGCTCGCCTTCGAGGTGCTGCTCGAGATGGTGGGGCGGCACATCCACCACCTACCCATCGTCGACAGCACCGGGTTGCCGGTGGGCATCGTCACCACCACCGACCTGCTGCGCCTGGAGCAGGCGAACCCGGTCTACCTGGCCGGTGACATCGCCAAGCAGCCCGACGTCGCGGGAGTGGCCAAGGTGGCCAACCGGCTGCCGCAGATGGTGCAGGCGCTGGTCGAGCAGGACGCCTCCGCCGACGACATCGGCCGGGTCGTCACCGCGGTCGGGGATGCCGTGGAGCGGCGCGTCATCGCGCTCGCCGAGGCCGACCTCGGGCCGCCGCCGGTGCCCTACTGCTGGGTGGCGCTGGGCTCCCGGGCCCGGCTCGAGCAGGCCCTCGCGGCCGACCAGGACAACGCGATCCTCATCGACGACGCGGTGCAGCCCGAGCACGCCGCGTGGTTCGAGGCGCTGGCCACCCGGGTGGTCGGCGACCTGGCCACCTGCGGCTACCCGCGCTGCCCGGGTGACGTGATGGCGACCAACCCACGGTGGCGGCAACCGCTGGCCGGATGGCGCCATGAGTTCACCTCGTGGCTGCACCAACCGGTGCCCGACGCCATCCTCGGCGCGAGCATCTTCTTCGACATGCGACCGGTGCACGGTGACGTCGGGCTCTTCGCGCGGCTGCAGCGGCACGTGCTCAAGGCGTCCCCGGCATCCAAGGTGTTCCTCGCCCACCTGGCCAAGAACGCGACCGCCAACGAGCCGCCACTGGGGTTCTTCCGCGGCTTCGTGCTCGAGAAGGCCGGCGACCACAAGGACACGCTCGACATCAAGCGCGGGGGTATCGGCGCGGTCGTCGAGCTGGCCCGGGCGCACGCGCTCTCGGTGGGCAGCCCAGCGGTGAACACCCAGGCCCGCATCGAGGCGGCGCGCGAGGCCGGCATCTTCGGCACCGAGCGGGCCGACGACCTGCGCGACGCGTTCGAGTTCATCTCGTACGTGCGGCTGCGCCACCAGGCGGCCCAGGTGCGCCGCGGCGAGCCGACCGACAACTTCGTCTCGCCCGACGAGCTGTCCAGCTTCGACAAGCGGCACCTGCGCGAGGCGTTCGCGATCGTGCGGGGCGCCCAGTCGGCGCTGTCACACCGCTACCCCATGCAGTACATCTCGTGAGCCTGTTCCGCCGCACTCCCGAGCAGCGGCGCGAGCGGGCCGCGCGCACGGCCGCCCCCGGCCCTTTGGCCGACTACCTGTCGGTGCCCCTACCCGGCCCGGACACGCCCCTGGCCGAGCTGCGGCTGCTGGCGGTCGACATCGAGACCACCGGGCTCGACCCCAAGCGCGACCGGGTGCTCTCGATCGGCTGGCTGCCGGTCGACGGCGGCCGCATCGAGCTCGGTGGGGTCGGGCGGGTGGTGGTGCGTGACGCCGGCGGTGCCGCGGGCGTGGGCCAGAGCGCCACGGTGCACGGGCTCACCGACGACCGGCTCGCCGGCGGGGAACCCCTCGAGGATGCCGTGGCGCGCCTGCTCGAGGCGCTGGCGGGGCGGGTGCTGCTCGCGCACTTCGCCCGGATCGAGACGCAGTTCCTCGCGGCGGTCTGCGAGCGGGTGTGGGGTGCGGGGATGCCGTGCGTCGTCGTCGACACCCTCGACCTGGAGCGGCGGGTGGTGGCCGGCGGGTGGGGGGCCGAGCCGGAGCGGGGAGCGTTGCGGCTGTGGACCGCTCGGGAGCGGCGCGGGCTGCCGGTCTATCGCGCGCACGAGGCGCTCACCGACGCCCTGGCCTGCGCAGAGCTCTACCTCGCCCAGCGGGCCGAGCTCGAGGCGGCCTCGCCGGAGACGACACTGACCCTCCGCCACGTGGTGGCGTGAGGGTCAGGCGGTGTGGTTCTCCCCCGGCGGGGGATCAGATCACGCGGTCGTGGCTGGTCTGCGCGATGACGTGGATCTCGAAGGCCTCGCGCGCCATGTCGCGGTCGGCGTGGGCGCTCCAGCCCCCTCCGTGGTGGCGGCTGGTGCGAAGGCGGGCCGCGATGGTGCGGGCCTTGTCGGACGTGAAGATAGAGGTTCGCATGACTCCAGTGTGCGCGGGGCAACTATTCAGCACAACGCGAAGTTACTAAGCAGTAGTGAAGTCTGGCTTATCATTCACGCATGCTCGACCCGCACCGCCTCCGCGTCTTCCGCTCTGTCGTCGCGAGCGGCTCGGTGCAGGCGGCCGCCGACAACCTCGGCCTCACCTCGTCAGCGGTCAGCCAGCACCTGTCGGCACTGCAGAAGGAGACCGGGCTGACCCTGTTCCAGCGGGTCGGCCGGGGCATCGCGCCCACCGAGGCGGCGCTGGTGCTCGACGCGCAGAGCGACGAGGTGATGAGCCAGTGGAACCGCCTCGACTCGGTGGTCGCCGACCTGCGCGACGGTCGCTCGGGGCGCCTGTCGATCGGCTACTTCTCGTCGGCCGGCGCCAACTGGATGCCGTCGCTCGTCAAGCGGCTGACCGCCGAGTTCCCCGACATCGTGCTCGAGCTGGTGCTCAACGAGGTCGAGCAGCGGGTGCCGCGGCTCGACATCGACCTGGTCATCGACCCGCCCGGGAGGCGGCTGCCCGACGGCTACTCCCGCATCGAGCTCACCGAGGACCCGTTCGTGGCGATCGTGCCGCGCGGTCACCCGCTGGCGGACGCGGGGACGATCGCCCTGACCGACCTGCGCGGTGAGACCTGGGTGAGCAACGACTACCCGCGGTCCCCCGGGCACCGTCTGGTGGTGGCTGCGTGCAACGCGGCCGGGTTCCGCCCGCGGTTCAGCGTGCAGGCCCAGGACCACTACACGGCCATCGGCTTCGTCGCCGCGGGCATCGGCGTCTCGGTGCTGCCGGGCCTGGCCGCGCGCAGCCTGCCGGCCGGCGTCGTGCGGCTCGGCATCGCGGCACCGACACCGGTGCGGCACCTGGCGGCAGTGGTGCACGACCTGGGCGCGCCGAACCCGCCGGCGGTGCGAGCGGTGGCGCTGCTCAAGCAGCTGATCGCCCACCCGAGCTCGTCACCGCGCCGGCCGCGCGGCCGCTGACCCGCGAACTCAGGAGCACTTCGCCGAGTCAGGGCCGAATACGGACCTGACTCGGCGAGAACCGCCTGAGCCCGCGGAGTGCTCGTGACTTCGCGGACACCCGCGACCGGTCACCCCCAGTACAGCGCCCGAGCCGGGCAGAACTTGATGGCCGCCTCGCCGTCGTCGACCGGCACGGTGGCGTCGTCGACGACGGGGTAGCCCCACTCATCGAGCCGCACCTGTCGCGGCAGCAGGCTCGCGCACATCCCGTGCCCGGTGCAGGCGACGCGGTCGACCCGCAGCTGCGGATGCCGGGACGCCGGCGTGGCACGCACGGCCGCCGGGGTGCGGGGGTCAGGCACGACCTGCGACACGGGAGGTCCTCTCGCTGGGGCACCGGCCGTCGCGATGTGCCTTCAGGTGCGGCCCGAGCGCCTGCAGCGCGCTCGCCGCGAACCGGGCGACGCCGTCGGGGAAGCGGCACGCGCCGCGGTTCGGGAGCAGCCCGGCCGCGGCGCGCACGGCATCCAACCGGGCGGGGATGGGGCGGTGCACCAGAAGGTCGTGCCAGGCCGCCGCCAGCGCCGGCACCCCGAACATGCACGGCCCGCACTGGCCGGCGGACTCGCCGGCGGCGAACCCCAGGTAGGAGTCGACGACGGCGACCGGGCAGCGCTGGGGGTCGAGCACGTCGATGATGCCGGGGCCGACCGAGCCGCCGAAGCGGGCCAGGTCGGCGCTCGACCAGGCCAGCCCCCGCGCAGCCGCCACCGGCACGAGCACGCCGCCGAGGCCGCCGATGACGAGGTGCTCGGCACCGCGGTCGGCCGCCGCGGCGTCGAGGAGGCCGGCGAGCGGCACGCCCGACTCGGTCTCGAGAACGCCGGGGTGCCGCACCGCGCCGGTCAGGGTGACCAGCCGCGGCCCGGGCTCCTGCGCGGTGCCGAACGAGCGGAACCAGTCCGGGCCGTTGGCGGCCACCTGGGCGACCCGCCACACCGTCTCGGCGTTGAGCACGCTATGCGCAGGCTGTGCGCCGCCGGTGCCTGCTGTGTGGCTCTGCGAAGTCAGGACCCCTTCGCGGAATCAGGGCCGTACACGATCCTGACTCGACGAAGTGCTCCTGACTTCGCGGTGACCCGGGGTCAGACGCGGGCGGCCTCGGTGTTGTCGGTGTCCTCGCGCTCCGGCTCTCGCCGTCACGCCTGACTCGCCCGACCCGATCGGCGCGGATGCCGTGGGCGTGCCGCCCAGCGCACCCGACTCCAGGCGCTCAGCGAGCTTGACCCCCTCGACGTCGAGGTCGGGCAGCAGCCGGTCGAGCCAGCGCGGGAGGTACCAGGCGCGATCGCCGAGCAGGTGCATGACCGCCGGGGTCAGCGTCATCCGCACCAGCACGGCATCCACGAGCACACCCACCGCCAGCCCGAAGCCGATCGGCCGCACCATCACCAGGTGCGAGAAGGCGAAGCCGAGGAACACCGAGGTCATGATGATCGCCGCGGCGGTCACGACCTTGGCGCCGTGCACGAACCCGGTGCGCACCGCGGTGCGGGAGTCCTGGCCGTGCGAGCGGGCCTCGTGCATGCCCGACACGAGGAACATCTGGTAGTCCATCGCGAGGCCGAAGAGCACCCCGATCAGGATGATCGGCATGAACGAGAGCAGCGGCCCGGGCTGGGTGACGCCGAGCACGCTGCCCAGCCAGCCCCACTGGTGCACGGCCACGGTGGCACCGAAGGCCGCACCGACCGAGAGCAGGAAGCCGGCCGTGGCGACGACGGGCACCACGATCGAGCGGAACACCAGCATCAGGATGATGAGCGAGAGCCCGACGACGACCACGAGGTAACCGGGCAGCGCGGCACTGAGCCGCTGCGAGATCTCGATGTTGGCGACGGTCGAGCCGGTGAGCCCGATCTCGGTGCCGGTGTGCCGGCCGAACGTGTCGGCGGAGAAGTGGATCGCCTCGACGGTGTCGACGGTCGCCGGGTCGGCCGGGCCGGTGGTGGGCACGACCTGGAACGCCAGGGTGGAGGTGTCGGCGCTGACGCCGAAGGGCAGCACGCTGCTCACGCCGTCGACCGACATCAGGTCCTTCGAGATGGCGGCCTGCGCGGCGAGTACCTCGGCATCGGTGCGGGGGGTGTCCTGCTCGGGCAGGGTCGCGACGGCGATGATCGGGCCGTTGACGCCGGGGCCGAACTCGTCGGCGATCGTCGTGTACGCCGTGTGTGCGCTCGTGCCGGTGGCCTCACTGCCGCCGTCGGGCAGACCCATCCGCAGCGACAGCACCGGGATGCTCATCACGCCGAGCAGGGTCACGACGCCGACCACGGTCAGCCACGGGTGGCGGGTGATCGTACCGACGTACCAGGCGCCGTGCTCCTCCTCGCGCTGGTGGGCCGGAGCGGTGCGGGTCGACACGTCACCCGCGGTGGCGAAGCCGTGCGCGCGCCAGCCCCGCCGGGACACGACGCGGGTCTTCATCAGCGCGAGCACGGCCGGGCTGACGGTGACGGCGACGAGCACCGTGACCGCCACGGTCGCGGCGGCGACGAGACCCATCTGGGCCAGGATCGGCAGGCCCGAGAGCACCAGCGCGGCCAGGGCGATGACCACCGTGGTGCCGGCGAAGACCACGGCACTGCCGGCGGTCGCCACCGAGCGCGCGATCGACTCGTGCAGGTCGTCACCACGCAGGATGTTGCCGCGGTGCCGGTTGACGATGAACAGCGCGTAGTCGATGCCGACGGCCAGGCCGAGCATCAGGGCCAGCGACGGCGTCATCGTGTTGAGGTCGGTGAACACCGTGAAGGCCACCGCACCGGCGAGCCCGACGCCCACCCCGAGCAGTGCGACGAGGAGCGGGAGGCCGGCGGCGATCAGGCTGCCCAGCATGACGACCAGCACGAGCAGGGCGACGGTGAGGCCGAGCACCTCACCGGGGCCGATCAGCGAGGTGTCCTGGGTGATCTCGACGCTGTACGCCGCGGTGAGGCCGGCGGCCTTCAGGGCGGCGTCGCCGCGGGCGGGGATGAGCGCGCGGTCGTCGACCGGCACCGACTGGGCGTTCTCGTCGAACTGGATCTGCACGACCGCGTGAGTGCCGTCCTTGGTGACCAGACGGGTGCCGGCGGTGCCGGCGGCGACCGCCTTGCCGTCCTCGTACTGAGTGCGCCCGGCCGTCAGGTCGGCCGCACCCTGCTCCACCTGGGTTGCCGCCTTGTCCAGCTGCGCGCGGCCGGCCTCGACCTGGGCGCGCAGCCCGGGCAGGGTCGGGTCGGCCGGGTTGGCGGCCTCCAGCTGCTTGATCAGCGCCTCACCGCCCGCGAGCTGGCCCTGGCCCTGGGCGAGCTGCGCCTTGCCGGCATCCAGCTGCTTCTGCCCGGCCTCGAGCGTGGTCGCGGCCGCGGCCAGGTCGGTGGCGGACTTGTCGAGCTGGGCCTGGGCGTCGAAGGGGTTGTTGACCCGCTTGACGTGCGGCACCTGCGCCCAGGTGGCGAACACCTGCGCAGCGGCGGCGCGCTGCTCGTCGGTGATGGGTGTGCCGTCGGCGCTCTGCAGCACCACCGTGCCGGCGCCGCCGGCCGCTGCGGGGATCTCCTTGCCGAGCCCGTCGATGACCTTCTGGAAGGTCGTGCCGGGAATGGAGATCTGGCTGGTCAGCGGCTTGCCGACGGTGCCCGCGAGCACGCCGAGGCCGACGAGCAGCACGAGCCAGATGGTGAGCGTGCGCCAGGCGTGGGCGGCGCACCAGCGGCCGAGGCGGTACAGGAGCGAGGACATCGGGGCCTTCTCGTGGGTGAGGGAGTCAGTGCGTGGGCGCGGGGAGGGTGGCCCGCCGGGGGTCCAGGCCGGTGCGGACGTGGCCGATCGCGGCGGTGAAGCACCCCCGCAGCGAGGCCGGGTCCACGGATGCCGGGTGGCCGGCATCCGCAGGGGCGGCGCCGTCGCGCAGCCACACCCGGAACGCCGCCTCGGCGGCGCCGACCAGGCTGGAGGCGAGGGTGGCGACGTAGAGGTCGGTGGCCAGGGGATCGGGGTCGGTGGGCAGGGTGACGCCGAGCGCGAGGTGGCGGCGCAGCCACCCCTCGAGCCAGTCGAGCCAGGCGTGCAGCTCGACGAGGATCAGGCCGCGGGCGTGGGGGGAGGCCTCTCCGGCCGCGGCCAGCACGCCGATCCGCTCGAGGAGGTCGCCGTCGGCGGGGTCGGTGACGACGGCGAGGGCACTGTCGAGCACGTCCTCGTCGACCGGGCGGGCCTCGAGCCGGTCGCCGACCGAGGCGAAGAACTCGGTGACGCTGGCCGTGAGCACCGACTCCACCGACGGGAAGTAGTTGAAGAAGGTGCGGCGCGAGACGCCGGCCCGGTCGGCCACCGCCTCGGCGGTGAGTCCCTCGAAGCCGGCGTCGCGCACGATGGCGTAGGCGGCCTGCACCAGGGCGTCGCGGGTCTCGGCGCGCTTGCGGGTGCGCAGGGAGCAGCCGTCGCTGGTCGAGCCGGGCCGGAGGTTCACCCGGTCGACGGTACGTCTTTGTGCACGGCAGTGCAAACCTGCACGGTCATGCACTGGCGAACCTTCGACGGGATCCACCGGCGTGAGACCCTATGGGCATGGCTGAGCGCACGGCAGCGGAGCCGCGCGAGGAGGCGCTGGTGCGCCGCATTCGCGAGTCCGTCATCGGTGAGGACCACGTGATGACCACCCCCTACGGGAGGCGCCGCGTCACGTATGCCGACTACACGGCATCCGGTCGGGCACTCACCTTCCTCGAGGACTTCATCCGCGACGAGGTGCTGCCCGGCTACGCCAACACGCACACCGAGAGCAGCGGCACCGGCCTGCAGACCACCCGGCTGCGCGAGGACGCCCGCCGGATCATCCGCGACGCCGTGCACGGCGACGACGACACCGTGGTGATCTTCGCCGGCTCGGGGTGCACCGGGGCGATCGACAAGCTGATCGGGGTGCTCGGGCTGCGCATCCCCTCGACGCTCGAGGACCGCTGGCAGCTGAGCGAGCAGATCCCGCGCGACCAGCGCCCGGTGGTGTTCATCGGGCCGTACGAGCACCACTCCAACGAGGTGCCCTGGCGCGAGTCGATCGCCGACGTCGTGGTCATCCGCGAGGACGCCGACGGCGGGGTGTGCCTGGACCACCTGCGCGAGCGGCTCGCCGAGTTCGCCGACCGGCCGCTGAAGATCGGCTCGTTCAGCGCGGCGTCCAACGTCACCGGCATCGTCAGCGACACCTACGGCATCTCGACCCTGCTGCACGAGCACGGGGCGCTCGCGTTCTGGGACTTCGCCGCTGCTGCCCCCTACGTCGACATCGAGATGACCGCGCCCGCCGGCCACCCGCTGGCCTACAAGGACGCGATCTTCCTCTCGCCCCACAAGTTCATCGGTGGCCCGTCGACGCCCGGGGTGCTGGTGGCACGGCGTGAGCTGTTCACCAACCGGGTGCCGGTCGTGCCCGGCGGGGGCACCGTCGCCTACGTCAACCCCGAGGACCACGCCTACCTCACCGACCCGGCCCACCGCGAGGAGGGCGGCACCCCCGCGATCATCGAGGCGGTGCGCGCCGGGCTGGTCTTCCAGCTCAAGGAGGCCGTGGGCGTCGAGACGATCCGGGCCCACGAGGAGCGCCTGCTGGCCAGGGCCGTCGCCGCGTGGCGCGAGGAGCCGGCCATCGAGATCCTCGGCAACCTCGACGCGCCCCGGCTCTCGATCGTGTCGTTCGTGGTGCGGGCGCCCTCGGGGCACTGGCTGCACCACAACTTCGTGGTCGCCGTGCTGAACGACCTGTTCGGCGTTCAGTCGCGCGGCGGCTGCTCGTGCGCCGGCCCCTACGGCCACCGGCTGCTCGGCATCGACCTCGAGCGCTCGCACGAGTTCGAGCGCGAGATCACCGGCGGCTGCGAGGGCATCAAGCCCGGCTGGGTGCGGGTGAACTTCAACTACTTCCTGTCCGACACCGTCGCCGACTACGTCGTGGATGCCGTTCGCCTGGTCGCGCGTGACGGCTGGCGGCTGCTCGGCGACTACGTCTTCGACCCGGCCACCGGGATGTGGCGGCACCGCGAAGGGCTGGTCGAGCCGCCGATCCGGTTGCGGGACATCGGGTATGGCGAGGACGGGTCGATGGTCGTGCCGCACTCTGATGCCCGTGGTGGCGAGGAGCTGCTGGCGCAGCACCTGCGCGACGGCGCGGCCATCCTGGCTGCTGCCACGCCGCCGGACCTGTCGGCGCACCCGGCCGACGTGTCCGCCGACTTCGAGCACCTGCGCTGGTTCGACCTGCCGGCGAGCGCCATCGCCCACTGAGCCGGATGCCGTTCGTGGTGTTCGCTGTTCGGCGCTGCGGCTGTCGGCGGCGGCACGTACTGTCACCCGCATGTCCGACGAGCTCGAGATCGTCTCGTTCGCCACGGTGGGCGAGCTGTGGTCGTGGCTGGAGGCGAACCACGCGAGCCACCCCGGGGTCTGGGTTCGGCTGCAGAAGGCCGGCAGCAACGTGCCCTCGGTCGGCTTCCCCGACCTGCTCGAGGCCGGCATCGCCCACGGCTGGAGCGAGAGCACCCGACGCGCCGGCGACTCGCGGTCGTACCTGCAGCGGTTCACCCCGCGGCGCACCAGGGGCACGGCATCCGCACGCAACGTCGCCATCGCCGACCGCCTGGAGGCGGAGGGGCGGATGACGGCCGACGGCCGGCGGGCGCTCGGTCGGTGACCGACGGCGTCGACGGGCGGATACCCGTCGTGGTCGGACCCGGCCGGCGCTAGGGTCCGGGAAGCGCGGCTGGGCGCGGTCGGGAGCGGAGGGTCGATGCGGTGGACGAGAGGGGCCGTCGGCGCGGCCGTCATCCTCGGGGCCACGTGGCTGCAGATGGTCATCGGCGTGACCGTCGGGTTCGAGGCCTTCAACGGCAAGGGCTTCATCGGCCGGATCATCATCTACCCGGTGCTGATGCTCGCCCTGCCGGCCTGGTGGTGGTGGCGCCACCGTGGCACCGACGAGCCGATGCCGTGGGGCGCCTTCTGCCTGGTGATGGCGCCGTTCCTCATCGACGTCACCGGTAACACGCTCGACCTCTACGACACGATCGAGGTCTGGGACGACCTGAACCACTTCGTCAACTGGTTCCTGCTGATGTGGGGCATCGGCCTGCTCCTGTTCCCGTCCAGGGAGTCGGTGCGCCGCCCGTTCCTCACCGTCCTGACGATCGTCGGGGCCGGGGCGCTGCTCGCGGTGCTGTGGGAGGTCGGGGAGTGGTTCGTATTCCTGCGCGCGGGGATCGAGGTCGAACGGCTCTACCAGGACACCCTCGGTGACGAGATCCTGGGCACGACCGGGGCCCTGCTGTCCGGACTGCTCGTGCTGTGGTGGCGACGCCGCGAGCCAGCAGCCGCCGCATGACCTCGGGACCGGCGCCCGAGCGGCGGGTGCGATCCGAGCGGCCGGCGCGGAACCGGCATCCCGGCTCGGCCGACGCGGGCGCACAGTACGGTCGCACCGTGGAGAGCACCCCGATCCTGCTGCCCATCCCGGGCGAGCTCATCGACCCGCCGGTCAAGGAGCTGCCGGAGCGGGTGCGGCTGCTGCAGGCGCGCAAGGACGCGGTCGGGACGGGGCTCACCCTCGGGATGCGGGCCACCAACCGCTTCACCAACTCGCGCGCAACCCTGCTGGCCGCCGGCACGACGTACTACCTCTTCCTGGCGCTGTTCTCGATCCTGACGCTGGCCTACGGCATCACGGCGGTGCTCGGGGCCGACCAGCTCGCCAACTACATCACCGAGGCGCTGTCGACCGCGTTCCCCGGGCTCATCGGCAGCTCGGGCATCGACCCGGAACAGCTGCGCAGCGCCGCACAGACCACCTCAATCGTGAGCGCCGTCGGCCTCCTCTACGGATCCACCGGAGCGGTGTTCGCCGCCAGCCGGTCGCTCCACGCGATCTACGGCGCGCCGCCGAACCCGCGCAACTTCGTGTGGGTGCGGGTGTGGGCCTTCGGCTGGTTCCTCGTGCTGGCGCCGCTGGTGATGCTGTCGTTCGTCGGAGTGAGCTTCACGACGAACCTCACCGGCCGCCTGCTCGACGCGCTGGGCCTGAGCTGGGACGGCTCCCGGCTGCTGCTCGGGGTCGCCGCCGCCGTGGTGACCATGGCGCTGAACTTCCTCGTGGTCTACCTCGTGCTCAGCCGGTTCGGTGGCATCCGGCCCGCCCGCGGCCCGCGGCTCGTCGGCGCGGTGGTGGGGGCGGTCGTCATCGAGGTGCTCAAGCAGGCGATGGCGCTGCTGGTGGGGGTGGCCGTCGACAAGCCGCAGTACGGCGCGCTGGCGGCGCCGATCGGCATCATGTTCGTGCTTTACCTGCAGTCCTCCGCCCTCTACGGGGTTGCCTCGCTGACCGCCGCACTGGCGGAGACGCAGCCCGACCCGGCTGCGCGGCAACCCGATCCGGACACCGCCCCGGTGTCCGGCGGCGAGTCGCCCGGCTGAGCACCCGCCGCACCGGCACGTCCGGCAAGACCCGGGTCAGGCCACGCCGTGCGGCGGCTGGAGCACCTCGGTGCGCGTCACGGCATCCGGGGTGATGGGGCCGTAGACGTGCGGAAAGCGTTCTTCGGTCACCGGATTGACGACGTCCCAGCGCAGGGGGGCGCTGAGCCGCGCGAGGTCGAGCGTGAGCAGCACGAGGTCATCGGCGTACGACGCGTAGTAGCGCGAGAGCACCCCCGGCAGCTGCTCGGGCGTGGAGCAGTGGATGAAGCCCTCCTCCTCGAGCGTGCGCCCGAGGGTCGACCAGCGGTACTCACCGGTGCGCAGGGCCTCGTCCCAGTGGGTGACCTCGGCGAGGTGCAACACGTCACCAGTGCTCACTCCACGCCCTCCTGCGCCAGCAGCGTCACCAGCGGCACCAGGTCGGCGATCGAGTCGACGACGCGGGTCGGCCGGTATGGGAAGTGCTCGACGTGCTCGGGCCGCGTCGAGCCGGTGGAGACGAGGACGGTGCGCAGGCCTGCCTCGAGGCCGCTGATGATGTCGGTGTCCATCCGGTCGCCGACCATCACGGTGGTCTCGGAGTGCGCCTCGAGCCGGTTGAGGGCGCTGCGCATCATCAGCGGGTTGGGCTTGCCGATGAAGTAGGGCTGGCGGCCGGTGGCGGTGCTGATCAGCGCGGCGACCGAGCCGGTGGCCGGCAGCAGCCCCGCGGCACTGGGCCCACTGGGGTCGGGGTTGGTCGCGATGAACCGTGCACCCCCGGCGATCAGGCGGATCGCCTTGGTGATCGCCTCGAACGAGTAGGTGCGGGTCTCGCCCAGCACGACGTAGTCGGGGTCGCGGTCGGTCATCACGTAACCGACGTCGTGCAGCGCAGTGGTCAGCCCGGACTCGCCGACGACGTAGGCCGTGCCGCCCGGCCGCTGGTCGGCGAGGAAGTCGGCGGTGGCCAGCGCCGAGGTCCAGATCGCCTCCTCCGGCACGTCGATCCCGCTGCGCAGCAACCGCGCTCGCAGGTCACGGGGGGTGTAGATCGAGTTGTTGGTGAGCACGAGGAAAGCACGGCCGGACGCCTTGAGTGCCTCGATGAACTCCGCCGCCCCCGCGATCGGGTCGTCCTCGTGCACGAGCACGCCGTCCATGTCGGTGAGCCAGGTGTCGATCCGCCGGGTGGTGGTCATGCGCCCCATTGTGGCGGTCCCTGCGTACATTGCCCGGTATGCCGTCCGCCTCCTCCCGCCGCCCTCGCACCTCCTCACGGGTTCGACCCGCCGTGCCGGGCGACGTGCCCGCCATCCTGGCTCTGGTGCGCGAGCTTGCGGAGTACGAGAAGGCGCTGGACCAGGTGGAGGCCTCGCAGGAGCAGCTGGGGGAGGCGCTGTTCCCGGCCGGCCGCGACGCCGCCGCCTTCGCGCACGTCGCCGAGGTCGACGGCGAGGTCGTGGGGTGCGCCATCTGGTTCGTCACCTTCTCGACCTGGACCGGCACCCACGGCATCTGGCTCGAGGATCTGTACGTGAGTCCAGCACACCGAGGTTCGGGCCTGGGTCAGGAGCTGCTGCGCACCCTGGCCGCGATCTGCGTCGAGCGGGGGTACTCCCGGCTCGAGTGGTGGGTGCTCGACTGGAACACCCCCAGCATCGGCTTCTACGAGTCGATCGGAGCCGTGGCGCAGGAGGAGTGGACCCGGTTCCGCCTCGACGGCGGCCCACTGGCCACCATGGCCGCGCCTTCTTCATCCGACTGACTCCCGCGCGCCGTTTGCGAGTTCTCGCAACGGGCGGGACGGTGACCCGCCGCCGCCCTAGGCTGCGCCTCGCGGGGCGCTGGTGTCCCGCCTCGCAGGCTTCGTCCGTCCGGGGGTTCCCATCGTGGTCAAGGTTCGCGCCGTCTCGGCACTCGCGGCGCTCGTCGTCTTCCCGCTCGCCATCCTGCTGCTGCTCGCCGGGGCCGTGGCCGTGCTCGTCCGGCTGGCGTCCGACGGCCACAGCGGGCTCCCGGTCATCAAGCTGCTCATCCTGCCGCTGGTCATCGCCGTCTACGTCGGGGTCAAACAGATCCGCGCCGATCGCCCTCAGGCACCCGGCGGCCCGGAGCTGACCCGGAGCGAGCACCCGCTGCTCTGGGCCGAGGTCGAGCGGCTCGCGGCAGTGGCCCAGACCGAGCCGCCGCACCGCATCACCCTGGTGCCCGACGTCAACGCGGCCGTGGTGGAGGTCGGGGGCCGCCGGGAGATGATCGTCGGCCTGCCGCTGTTGGCCACGATGTCGGTGGGCGAGCTGCGCTCGGTGCTGGCCCACGAGCTGGGTCACTTTGCCGGAGGCGATACCGCGCTGTCGGCCCGCACGGCCAGGGCCCAGCTCTTCCTGGTGGCGGTCGCCGACCGCTCCTCCGGCGTGGTGCGGCCCCTCCTGCGTGGATACGCCCATCTCTACGCCCGCGTGTCCGCAGCCTCGAGTCGCGACATGGAGAGCGCGGCGGACGGCTTCTCGTTGCGGGTGGCCGGCTCGCGGACGGCGGCCGACGCCATGCGACAGCTCGTGGCGACCAGCCTCGCCTGGTCGACGCTGGCTCGCGACTACGTGCCGCTCTTCGACGACGCCCGGTTGCGGGCCTCACTCACCGAGGGGCTCCGCCAGCTGGTGGCCGCCAACCGGGAGGGGCTGGCGGCGGCCACCGACGAGGTGCTCGCCCACGAGCGACCCTCCTGGTCCGACACCCACCCGCCGACGTCCGAGCGCATCGCTGCCTTCCTCGCGGCCGGAGTCGCCGCACCCGCGACAGCACAGGGCGCACCGGACGCGGGGCGGCCGGCAGCCGACCTCGTCGCCGAGGGCTGGCTCGACCGGGCCGAGAGCCGGCTCCTGGTCCAGCCACGACCGCTGGCCTCCTGGCGCGAGGTCGTCGCCGCCGGGTTGGCCCGGCAGGGCCGGGAGAACGCGCAGGAGGTGATGAAGGCTCTGCGGTCCAGCGGCCACCCGGCCGACTCCTACGCGGACGTCATCGAGCTGGTCACCGCCGACCCATCCGTGGGTCGGTCGTTCACCGAGTCGCAGGATCCCGCCGCCATCCGCGGCGCCGCAGAGTCGGTGCTGGCCGGCGCTGTCGTCGCTGCGCTGGTCGAGGGGGGTCGGGTGAGCGCGGTCGAGTCGTGGGACGGCCCGTGGCTGCTGGTGGACACCACCACCGGGGAGGACGTGATGATCTCGGACCGCGTCGCCGATGCACTCGACTCACCGGAGGGCTCGGCGTCGCTGCGGGAGTGGCTGGTGCTGCACGGGGCCGATCTCGACGCTCGACCCCAGGAGGCTCGGCGCTGAGGCTGCGGCCGGACTCCTCCTGAGGCGCCGGGCCGGTCAGACCGCGAGAACGACTCTCGGACTGCACGTGACGCGCCCGCGCAAACGGGTCGAACGGGCCTGCCACCGGCTGCCACGATGGTGCGATGGCCACCGCGCTCGATGCCGTCGCCTGGCCGGTGCGTACCGACCGGCTGGTGCTGCGCCGTGCGGTACCAGCCGACGTCAAGGCGACCTGGGCGTACCGGCGCCTCCCCGAGGTGGGCCATTGGCTGAGTGCGGAGTCCCCGACGCTCGAGGAGTACCGCGAGCGCGTCGCGGAGCCCGGGCGGCTCGATCGGACCCTCGTCATCGACCTCGCGGGAGTCGTCATCGGTGACCTGATGGTCAGGGTCGAGGACGCCTGGGCGCAGGCCGAGGTCAAGGAGCAGGCGCGGGGCGTGCAGGCCGAGCTCGGCTGGGTGCTCGACCCCGCGCACCACGGGCAGGGCTACGGCACCGAGGCGGTGCGCGCGCTGCTCGGGCTCTGCTTCGGAGCACTCGGGCTGCGCCGGGTCACCGCCGGGTGCTACGCGGACAACGAGCCCTCCTGGCGCCTGATGGAACGGGTCGGGATGCGCCGCGAGACCCACACCGTGCAGGAAGCGCTGCACCGGTCGGGCGAGTGGGTCGACGGCCTGGTCTACGCGATGCTCGCCGGGGAGTGGCGCGACCAGCACTGACCGACTTCGTGCGGTTTACACACGGTTCTCGCACGTCCGGGACTGCGAGAACCGTGTGTAAACCGCACGAGGTCGGATGCCGAGCGGCCGTCAGCTCTTCGGGACGTTCGCCTCGAGCTCGGCGAGCCAGGCGCGCGACCCGGCGTCGGACGGCATCCGCCAGTCGCCGCGCGGCGAGAGCGATCCGCCGGCCACCACCTTCGGGCCGTTGGGGATGGCCGAGCGCTTGAACTGGTTGGCGAAGAACCGCTGCACGAAGACCTCCATCCAGTGCCGGATGGTGGACGAGGTCGTACTCCGGCCGGGCGCCGTCCGGGAAGCCGGCCGGCCAGGCGCCCCGCCCGGCATCCGCCCATGCGTGCTCGGCGAGGAACGCGATCTTGCTCGGCCGGTAGCCGCGGCGCAGCACGTGGAAGAGGGTGAAGTCCTGCAGGGCGTAGGGACCGATGGAGTCCTCGGTCGACTGGATCTTCTCGCCCTCCTTCGACGGCACCAGCTCGGGGCTGATCTCGGTGTCGAGGATGCCGAGGAGCGTGTCGTTCACCGGCCCCTCGAACTGCCCCGACGAGACGACCCAGCGGATCAGGTGCTGCATCAACGTCTTCGGCACCCCGGTGTTGACGCCGTAGTGCGACATCTGGTCGCCGACGCCGTAGGTGCACCACCCGAGCGCCAGCTCGGACAGGTCGCCGGTGCCGAGCACGATGCCGCCGCGCTGGTTGGCCGCCCGGAAGAGGTAGTCGGTGCGCAGCCCGGCCTGCACGTTCTCGAAGGTGACGTCGTAGACCTCCTCGCCGCGCCCGAACGGGTGGCCGAGGTCGGCGAGCATCTGGGTGGCGGCCGGGCGGATGTCGAGCTCCTCCCAGGTGATGCCGAGCGACTCCATCAGGTGGATGGCGTTGCTCTTGGTGCCCGCGCTGGTCGCGAAGCCCGGCATCGTGAACCCGAGGATGTGGGTGCGCGGCAACCCGAGCCGGTCGCACGCCTTGGCCGCGACGATGAGCGCGTGGGTGGAGTCGAGGCCGCCGGAGACGCCGATGACGATGCTCGGCATCCGGGCCGGGTCACCGCCGCCGATGGCGCGCATCCGCTGCTCGAGGCCGGAGACCTGGATGTTGTAGGCCTCGTAGCAGTCGAGCGCGAGTCGCGCGTCGTCATCGGGCACGAACGGGAAGCGGTCGACCGCTCGGAGCAGCCCGAGGTCACCCGACGGCGGGCGCAGCTGGAACGGCACCACCCGGAACCCGCCCTCGTCCGCGGCGTAGGCGTCGGCGTTGTCGCCGAAGCTGCCCTGGCGCAGCCGCTCCTGGCGCAGCTGGTCGAGGTCGACGTCGACCACCGTGCGGCGCGGGCCGTCGGGGAAGCGCTCGGACTCGCCGAGCAGCGCGCCCATCTCGTAGACCATCGTCATGCCGTCCCAGGACAGGTCGGTCGACGACTCACCGGCGCTCGCGGCGGCGTACAGGTAGGCCGCGTTGCAGCGAGCGCTCGCCGAGCGGGCGAGTAGGTGGCGGTCCTCCGCGCGGCCGACGGTGATCGGGGATGCCGAGAGGTTGAGCAGCACGTTGGCGCCGGCCAGCGCGGCCTCGTGGCTCGGCGGCACCGGCACCCACATGTCCTCGCAGACCTCGACGTGCACCGCGAGGTCGGGCAGGTCCTCGGGGGTGAAGATCAGGTCGGGCCCGAAGGGCAGCTCGCCGTCGACGTCGGCACCGGGCCAGTGCGGGCGCACGAGGAACTCGCCCTGGTGCCCGGCGCCGGAGGCGAACCAGCGCTTCTCGTAGAACTCGCGGTAGTTGGGCAGGAACGACTTGGGGGCGACCCCGAGCACCTCCCCACGATGGATGACGACCGCGCAGTTGTAGAGCCGGTTGCCGTGCCGCAGTGGGGCGCCCACGACGACGAGGGGGAGCAGCTTGGCGGTGGCCTCGGCGATGGTGACGACGGCGTCGTCGACCGCCTCGAGCAGGACGTCCTGCATCAGCAGGTCATCGATGGCGTAGCCGGACAGCGACAGCTCGGGGAAGAGCGCCACCGCGACGCCCTCGTCGTGGCACTCCTTGACGACGGCCAGGATGCGCTCGGCGTTGGTGGTGGGGTCGGCCAGCGCGACGGGCAGGGTGCACGCGGCGACCCGGGCGAACCCCTGGGCGTACGCGTTCCGGAAGTCCATGGGCCGAGCCTATTGCGCCGGATGCCGGCGACGCCCGTGGCTCCGGCTGCCACAATCGCTGGATGACGGGTTGGCGGCAGTACGCGTGGGTCGGGATTTGGGCGCTGGCGTACACCTTCAGCGGCGTCACGGTCGGCAGCGTGGGGTTCCTCGTCGCCTTCGTCGTGGGAGTGGCGGCAGGGGCGGTGTGGCAGGTCGTGGCCCGGCGGGACGTCGCCGAACGGCTCACCTGGGTCGCGGGACTGACCCTTGCCACAGGCGCCGCCTTCGTGGTCGACAGCCTGGTCGAACAGCGGCACCTCTTCCGACCTCAGGGTCGGCGCTGCGGTGATCTACCCCGTTGCCGTCCTGTCGTCGGTCGTGATCACCGAGCGGGTGCTGCGCAGGCGCGAGCTCGGCCCGGTGACTCTCGACATGGTTCACGCTCCCGACGAGATCGAGGGGTCCGGCATCCACCGCCCGGATGCCGACCGTCGATCCGGGGCCTGACGTCCAGTCGACCGGTCGAGACATGCCCGGGATGAGCGTTCTGCACGGGCGTTTCGTGACCAGTCGATGACGGTCAGTCGGCGAGCAGCACCGCGGTCATGAACCGGGTCGCCGTCTCGACCAGGTCGTCGGTCGAGATGTCCGACCCGGGGTCGACGGCCCGCAGCCCGATCTCGTTCAGGCCCCCCACGACGCACACGGCCTCGAGGTGGCTGATCCGGCGCACGGCGGTGCCGTTGGCACGGGCCCGCTCGACCATCTCGAGGATGGAGGCGGCGTTGCGGTCGACGACCTCGCGGCGCACCAGGGCGGCATCCTCCCCGAGGGTGGCGAGCTCGCTGAGGTGGCCGCGCCCGAGCACCGGGTCGGTGGTGACGACCTCGAGGAAGGTGCGCGCGGCGTTGGCGAGCTGCACGGTGGCCGGCAGCTCACCGGGGCGCAGCGCGGCATCCACCTGGGCGACCATCGCCGCGCTGCGGGTGGCGAACAACGACAGGTAGCACTGCGTCTTGTCGGCGTAGTGCTCGTAGAAGGTGCGTTTCGAGGTGCCGGCGTGGCGGGCCACGTCGGCGATCGTCGTGGCCGCCAGACCCTTCTCGGCCACGGCGGCGGCCATGGCGTCCTCCAGGCGCCGCCGCACGGCCAGGGCGTGCTCGTCGACCGGGTCGCCCATCTCCGGGGAGGGGGTGTCGGGGGAAGCCGCGGCGGGTTTGCTCATGCTGGTACTGTACCGTACCATCGACGGTGGTACCGAGCAGTACCACGCCGGCCAGCCCGGCGACCTCTCAGCAGAAGGACCGTTCCCCGTGCAGCTCGTCGTCGACCGGGTCGCCGTTGCCGGCGCCCGCAGCCCGCTCGTGCAGCCCACCTCGTTCGTCGCGCCCGTCGTCCCGGGTGACCACCGGTGGCCGGCGACCCGGGCTACGGCCAGGTGGCGCTCGCGCTGGCACTCGCCGGCCGGATGCCGCTGGCCGCCGGCCGGGTGCTGCTCGACGGCCAGGACCACCCGGCCGTGCTGCGGCGTCATATCGCGGTCGTCGACGTTCCGGGGGTCAGCGCCCCCGAGGACGGGCTCGCCGTGCACCACGTGCTCGCCGAGGAGCTCGCCTTCGCCGGCCGGCCCTCCGGTCGCCGCGCGGTCGAGGCGTTCCTCTCGGCCCACGGGGTCGGCGCCGCGGCCGGCGCCCCGTTCGAGACGCTGGCGCCGGAGGACCGCGTGCGGGTGCTGGCCCACGCGGCTGCCGAGCGCACCGCCACCCGCGTGCTCGTGATCACCAACCCCGACCGACGTGGTGGTGATGCTCGTACCTGGTGGCCCGTGCTCGAAGGCCTCGCCGGGGACGGTCTCACCGTGGTCGTGCAGGTCACCCACGCCACGATGCGCCAGCTCGAGCTGCCCGTCGGCGCCGAGCTCGGCTGCGCTGCGGCGGTGGTCGCATGACCGCCCTGCGCCTCGCCCTCACCGAGCTGCGCCGCATCGGTGCCAGCCGGGTCGGTCGCCTCGCGCTGGTCGCCATGGTGCTCGTTCCGTCGATCTACGGCGGCCTGTACCTCTACGCCAACAACGACCCCTACGGCGGCCTGAACCGGGTGCCGGCCGCCCTCGTCGTCGAGGACACCGGCACCACGCTGTCGACGGGTGAGCGGCTCGAGGTCGGCGACCAGGTGGCCGACACGCTGCTGGAGAAGAACACCTTCGACTGGTCGCGCGTCGACCGGGCCGAGGCGGATGCCGGGCTCGAGGCGGGCGACTACGACCTCGTGCTCGTCGTGCCGGTGAGCTTCTCGAAGGACCTCGCCTCCAGTGCCACGAACGACCCGCGTCAGGCGACTCTGCAGATCCGCACCAACGATGCCAACAACTACCTGGCCCGCACCATCGCCAACACCCTGGTCAGCCAGGTGACCGCCTCGGTCGCCGAGCAGGTCAGCTCGACGGCAGCGAGCCGTTTCCTCGAGGGCTTCGCCGACATCCACGCCCAGGTGAGCGATGCCGCGGACGGTGCCAAGCAGCTCGCCGACGGTGCCGCCACGGCGGCCAATGGCGCCGGTGACCTGGCCGACGGCGCCGACCAGCTCGTTGCAGGGGAGAAGAAGCTGGTCACCGGCACCGACCGGCTGGCATCAGGTGCCGGCGACCTCGCCGACGGGCTCGGCACCCTGCGAGACGCGACCGCGGACCTGCCCAGCCAGACGGCGCAGCTCGCCGACGGCGCCCGGCAGGTCTCCGACGGCAACGCGAAGGTCGCCTCCGCGGGCCGGGACGTGGCGGATGCCGCGGACACCCTGGTCGGTGACCTCACGGCATCCCGTGGTCGCCTCGCCGACGACCTGGGGGCCGAAGGGTTCACCCAGGCCCAGGTCGACACCGTGCTCGCGCGGGTCGACGGGCTCTCCGGGCCGCTGACCGACGCCAACGCCAAGGTGCAGTCGACCTCCGACGGACCTCGACCGGCTCGCCGCCGGGGCCGACCGGGTCGCCGACGGCGCCGAGCAGCTCGCCTCGTCGGCGCCCCAGCTCTCCGGCGGCATCGCCAAGGCCGCGTCCGGCAGCGCCGCCCTCGCGACGGGGGCCGACCAGCTCGCCGCCGGCCAGCGCACCGCCCTCGACGGCGCGACGAAGCTCGCGTCGGGTGCGCACGACCTCCACGACGGCCTCGGCACCCTCGCCGGTGGCGCGACGAAGCTCTCCGACGGGCTCACGAAGGGTGCGGCCGGCATCCCCGACCCGTCGGCGGCACAGCGCCAGGCGATGGCACAGACCATCGGCAGCCCGGTCACGGTCGACCGCGATGCCGAGGCGCAGGCCGCGAGCTACGGCGCCGGCCTGGCACCGTTCTTCATGAGCCTGGCCCTGTGGATCGGTGGGTTCGTGCTGTTCACCCGGATGCGGGCGCTGTCGAGCCGCGCGCTCGCGGCGGGCCAGCCCGGGTGGCGCGTCGCGCTCGGTGGCTGGCTCGGCGCCGCCCTGCTCGGCGCGGCGCAGGCCGTCGTCGCCTTCGGGGTGGTGGCGCGCGGCGTGGGCATCGACGTCGCCCACCCGGCGCTGCTGGTGCTGTTCATGGTGGGGGTCTCCGCCGCGTTCATCGCGATCATCCACGCCCTGATGGCCCGGCTCGGGGTGGTGGGCCAGTTCGTCGCGCTCGTGCTGATGGTGCTGCAGCTGGTCAGCGCCGGTGGCACCTTCCCGTGGCAGTCCCTGCCGACGCCGCTGCACCCGCTGCACCAGGCGCTGCCGATGTCGTACGCGGTCGACGGTGTGCGTCGCCTGATGTACGGCGGGCCGCTCGGGCCAGCTGTGGGTCGACGTCGCCGTCATCGGCGCCTGGGCGGTCGGGGCCCTGGTCTTCTCGTCGTGGGCGGCGCGGCGGGCCGGCACCTGGACCGCCGCCCGGGTCAAGCCCGAGCTGGTGGCCTGACAAGGGACCGACGTGCGGCCAGGGGGCCGCACGCCGGTCCGTGGTCGGGAAAGGGGCGAGATCAGTCGTCGCCGCCCTCACCGCCGGTGGGCGTCGTCGCGCCGACCTTGCTCCACGAGGCCTCCGCCCCGCTGTGGCCGATGCGCACCACCTGCACGGTGGTGGCCACCACGGCCAGCACCGAGAGCACCATGACGGCCGTGAGCAGGGCGGAGCGGGGTGCGGTGGCCGGGGTCCCGTCGGCCGACGCAGCGGCGTGGGTGGCGGCCCGGGCGCGCCGGTCGAGGAACCACAGGACCCACGCGAGCACGGCGACGAGGAACACGTAGAAGACCAGGGTGTCACCGAGCTCGGTGTGCTCCTCGAGCGCCGGGCTCTCGGAGACCCGTCGCTGCAACGCCTCACCGCTCTGGCTGGCCAGGGGCGTCAGGACCAGGGCGATGGTGGCCGTGATGGGCGTGAGGAGCCCGGCCCAGTGGCGGATCCGCGGCGACACCGCGGCCAGCAGCAGCAGCAGCGAGGCGAGCGGCACCAGGACGACCACCGCGTGGACGATGAGCGGGTGCAGCGGGATTCCGCCGATGGTGTCGAGCACGAGGTGACCTCCGGTCGTGGGCGCGCAGATCTGCGCAGGGGCATGGCCGCGGAACCCCGTGGCCGTCGCCCTACAGAATTGCCCTCGACCGCGGGCGATCTCCCTAAGCGTGCGTTAAGTCTCCCTGTGCGTTCGCTGTCCGCGAGCGAGGTCAGGGTGTCAGGGACTCAGCAGGCCAAGGGGTCAGCAGGATCTTGCCGGTGGCTCGTCGCTCGTCGATCGCGGTGAGGGCGGCCACCACGTCGTCGAGGTCGCGCACCTCCCCGATGACCGGGTCGAGCGCGCCGGACTCGCAACAGGGGAACCAGGTCGTCCCACTGCCGGCGCAGGAACCCCGGGCCGGGGCCGCCGCGGCCGGTCCACCACGCGCCCCACCCGACGCCGACGACCGAGATGTTGCCGAGCAGCAGCCGGTTGACCTTGACCTCCGGGATGGAGCCGGCGGTGAACCCGATGACGAGCAGCCGGCCACCGGGTGCGAGCGAGCGCAGCGAGTCGGTGAAGCGGTCGCCGCCGACCGGGTCGACGACGACGTCGACACCGCGCCGGCCGGTGAGGTCGGCGACGGCATCCCGGAAGCCCTCGGCGAGCACGACCTCGTGCGCGCCCGCGGCGCGAGCGACCTCCGCCCTTGTCGGCGGAGGAGACGACGGCGATGACCCGGGCACCCCACGCGGCGGCCAGCTGCACCGCCGCCGTGCCGATGCCGCCCGCCGCGCCCTGCACCAGCACCGTCTCGCCCTCGCGCAGGCCGCCTCGCTCGACGCAGTGCGAAGTGGCAGGTGAGGTAGTTCATCGGCAGGGCCGCACCCTGCTCGAAGCTGACCTCGTCCGGCAACGGGAACACCATCGCGGCATCCGCCTCGACCACCTCGGCGAAGCCACCGAGGAACGGGAAGGCCGCCACCCGGTCGCCGGCCGCGAACCCGCTGCTGACCGGTGCCGAGCGCACCGCCCCGGCGACCTCGGAGCCCGGCACGAAGGGCAGGTCCGGGGTGATCTGGTACTGCCCGCGGGTCAGCAGCACGTCGGGGAAGCAGACGCCGGCCGCCGCCACCTCGATGACGACGCCGTCACCGGCCGGTTCCGGGAGGTCGACCACCTCCACGGCGTCGGGTCCGTCGAGTCGGGTCACCTGGGCTGCGCGCATCTCGCCATCGTAGGGATGCCGGCATCCGGGCACGTGCGGGGCGCCGAGGGGGGTTGCCGCCGGTTCCGGCCTGCTCGCCGGACTCGCCCTGTGGTGGACCCGGCGCCGGCTGTCCTGAGCAGAGCCCCGGTGTGAACTCCGTGTGACATTCGCCGGGAATCCGGGAGCGGCGGGAATGCCCGAGGGGGGCCGCGTACGCTGCACGACGAATGCCCCAGCCCCGCCACGCCTCGCTCGCGACGATCGCCCTCATCCTCGGCGGCGTTGCCATCGGCACGACCGAGTTCGTGACGATGGGCCTCCTGCCCGACATCGCGGCCGGTGTCGGCGTCGACATCCCCAGCGCCGGGCACACCATCTCGGCCTACGCCGCCGGGGTCGTCATCGGCGCCCCGCTGCTCGCCGTGCTGGCGGCGACCTGGCCGCGCAAGGCGCTGCTCATCGGGTTGATGGCCGCCTTCACGGTGGGCAACGTGCTCAGCGCCGTCGCCCCCAGCTACGGCCTGCTCGTGGCCTCGCGGTTCGTCGCCGGGTTCCCGCACGGCGCCTTCTTCGGTGTCGCCGCGCTCGTCGCGGTCGACCTGGCCCGGCGCGGCCAGGCGGGGCGGGCCGTCGGCCGGATGATGCTCGGCATCCCCATCGCGAACGTGCTCGGCGTGCCCGGCGCGACGTGGCTCGGCCAGAACGTCGGCTGGCGCGCGGCGTACTGGCTCGTCGCCGGGCTCGGCATCGCCACCATGGCCCTCGTCGCGTATGCCGTGCCGCACCTGCCGCGCGACCGCACCCGCACGGTGCGCAACGAGCTGAGCGCCCTGACCAGCCTGCAGGTCTGGCTCACCCTCGGGGTCGGCGCCGTCGGCTTCGGCGGGATGTTCGCGATGTACTCCTACATCGCCCCGACCGTCACCGAGGTGACCGGGCTCTCCGCCTCCGCCGTGCCGGTGTTCCTCCTCGTCTTCGGGGCGTCCGGGCTCGTCGGCAACCTCGTCGCCGGGCGCCTGGGCGACTGGTCCGTCATCCGCTCCCTCGTCATCGGCATCACCGGGCTCGGCGTGGGCCTGGCCCTGTTCGCCGTCGCCGCGCCCTACCCCGTGGCGGCCCTGGTGATGCTCGCCCTCACCGCGGTGATGACCGCGGTGCTGGTCGTCAACCTCCAGCTGCGGCTGATGCAGGTGGCCGGCACGGCGCAGACCCTGGCAGCCGCGGGCAACCACGCCGCGCTCAACCTCGCCAACGCGCTCGGGGCGTGGCTCGGTGGGGCCGTCATCGCGGCCGGCTACGGCTACCGGGCCCCGTCGGTCGTCGGCGCCGTGCTCGCGGTGCTGGGCCTGGGCATCCTGGCCGTGTCGGTGCTCGTGCACCGCCGTGACCACCCCGAGCGGGCCACGCTGCGGCCGACCGGGGCCGGGCCCTCGCCCGATGCCGAGATCGTCGCCAAGGTGACCTGAGCGCGGCGGCGGGCACCCGGCATCCGTAGTCTGGCGGCATGCCGAGCACCGTGACGTGCCGGGTCGAGGGCGGCATCGCCCAGGTCCGGCTCAACCGCCCAGACAAGCTCAACGCGCTGACCCTCGACACGCTCGAGGACCTCGTCAGCACCGCCCGGGACCTGTCCCGCGACCGCACCCTGCGCGGGGTGGTGATCGGCGGGGAGGGCGACTCGTTCTGCGCGGGGCTCGACTTCGCGACCGTGCTGAAGGACCCGCCGCGGGTGGCGCGCTCGTTCGTGCCGATGCCGTGGCGCGGCACCAACCTGTTCCAGGAGGCCTGCTGGGCGTGGCGGCGGGTGCCCGTGCCGGTCGTGGCGGCGGTGCAGGGGCACTGCTACGGCGGCGGGCTGCAGATCGCGCTGGCCGCCGACCTGCGGATGACCACCGCCGACGCGCAGTGGTCGGTCATGGAGGCCAAGTGGGGGCTGGTGCCCGACATGAGCGGCGTGCAGGCGCTGTCGCAGCAGGTGCGGATGGACGTCGCCAAGCGCCTCACGATGACCGGTGAGGTCGTGAGCGGGGTGCAGGCGGTGCAGCTGGGGCTGGCCAGCGAGGTGCACGACGAGCCGTTCGTCGCGGCCACCCGGTTCCTCGAGCAGGTCGCGCAGCGTTCCCCGGATGCCGTCGCCGCCACCAAGCGGCTGTTCGGCCGCACCTGGTCGGCCGGCGACCGGCGCACCTTCGCGCGCGAGCGGCTCGAGCAGGCCCGGCTGCTCGCGAGCCGCAACACGACGATCGCCCGCGAGGCGGCGATGGCCCGGCTCGCCCCCGTGTTCGAGCCCCGCCGCCGCTGACTGCCGCCCTTCGTCCCGACTGATTGCGGATCTCCCACCCGGGCTCGCCCGACTTCTTGCGGATCTCCCACCCCGAGGGGGCGCGTGGGAGGGTGTCCCGGTGGGTGAATCGCAAGAAGTCGACGACGTCCGGCACGTGACGTGCACCCTCTGCGAGGCGATGTGCTCGCTCGAGGTGCGCCTCGACCGTGAGGGCGCCATCGCGTCACTGCGCGGCCACGAGGCCGACCCGCTCTCGCGCGGCCACATCTGCCCCAAGGCGTTCGCCCTGCAGGACATCCACGAGGACCCCGACCGGCTGCGCCGACCGGTGCGCCGCACCGACGACGGCGGCTGGCGCGAGGTCTCGTGGGACGAGGCGATCGCGTTCGCGGCATCCCGGCTCGTGGCGGTGCAGCGCGACCACGGCGACGACGCGGTGGCGGTCTACCAGGGCAACCCCAACGTGCACAGCCTGGGCGCCCTGACCCACAACCCGACCCTGGTGCGGCTGCTGCGAACGCGAAACCGGTTCTCCGCCACCTCCGTCGACCAGCTGCCGCACCACGTCGTGGCCTGGGCGCTCTACGGCCACCAGTTCCTCCTGCCCGTGCCCGACATCGACCGCACCGACCTGCTCGTGCTCGTCGGCCACAACCCGATGGCGTCGAACGGTTCGCTCTGGACGGTGCCCGACTTCCCCCAGCGGCGGCGCGAGCTGGCCTCTCGCGGAGGGCGGTTGGTCGTCATCGACCCTCGGCGCACCGAGACGGCCAAAGTCGCTGACGAGCACCACTTCGTGCGGCCGGGGTCCGACGCCGCGGTGCTGCTGGCGGTCGTGCGCGAGCTGCTGCTCGGTGACGTTCACCCCGCCGACTACGTCGACGGTGTCGACGCGGTGCGCGAGGCGGTCGAGGGCTTCACGCCCGAGCTCGCCGAGCAGGTCAGCGGCATGTCCGCGGATGCCGTGCGCACCCTCGCGCGGGACCTCGCCGCCGCGCCGTCTGCGGCCGTGCACGGGCGGATGGGGGTCTCCACCCAGGCCCACGGCGTGGTGTGCCAGTGGGCGGTGCAGACGATCAACATCCTCACCGGCAACCTCGACCACCCCGGCGGCACGATGCTCACCACGCCCGCCGTCGACCTCGTCGGACGGGGCGTGCTGGGGCCGGGCGGCTTCGGCAGGCGGCGCTCGAGGGTTCGCGACCTGCCGGCCTTCGGCGGCGAGCTTCCGGTGTCGGCGCTCGCCGAGGAGATCGCCACACCCGGTGAGGGTCAGGTGCGCGCGCTGCTCACGATCGCGGGCAACCCGGTGTCGTCCACGCCGTCGGGGCACCGGCTCGACGAGGCGCTGGCCGGGTCTGGACGTCATGGTGTCGATCGACTTCTACGTCAACGAGACCACCCGGCACGCCGACGTCATCCTGCCGCCGACCGGTCCGCTGGAGCGCGACCACTACGACCTGATCTTCCACACCCTCGCAGTGCGTGACACGGCCCGCTGGTCGCCGGCCCTGTTCGAGAAGGAACCGGACGCGCGGCACGACTGGGAGATCGCGCGCGACCTCGGCGCGGCCCTGCTGCGCGAGCGGTCCGACGGGCTGCGCGACCGGTGGTCGAAGGACACCCTGCAGACCGAGGCGCGGCTGCGGCTGAGCTCCGCGTCGGCAGCTCGACGCGCTGCTGCGTTCGTCGGGCGCGCGGCTGTCGGTCGCCAAGCTCGAGAAGATGGCTGCCGGTGCCGACCACGGGGCCCTCAAGCCCCGGCTCCCCGAGCGGTTGGCGACCGCCGACCACCGCATCGACCTCGCGATGCCGCTGGTGCTCGAGTCGCTGCCCGGGCTGCTCGCCGAGCTGTCGGCGGGCAGCGGGCTCGCTGACGGCGAGCTGCTGCTCATCGGCCGCCGCCACCAGCGGGACAACAACTCGTGGCTGCACAACTCGGCCCGGCTCACCCGCGGGCGCCCTCGCCACGCCCTGCTCGCGCACCCCGACGACCTGGCCGCGCGCGGCATCCGCGACGGCGACACGGTGGTCGTGCGGTCGGCTGCGGGGGAGGTGGAGGTCGAGGCGGCGGCCACCGACGACGTGATGCCCGGGGTCGTGTCCCTCCCGCACGGCTACGGCCACCGACGCGACGGAGTGCGGTTGCGCCACGCCGAGCAGCTGCCCGGGGTGTCGATGAACGACCTCACGGATCCCGCTGTCGTGGAGGGACTTTCGGGAAACGCCGTGCTCAACGGGGTGCCGGTCACCGTCGCCCTCAGTGTGGCGGCGGCACCCCGTGACGCCGGATGCCGTGCGCGCCCTCGCACTCGACCTTCCGGACGTTGTGGAGCTGCCGCACCACGGGTTCCCGAGCTTCCGCGCGGGACCGAAGCAGCGGATCTTCGCGACGATGCCGAGCGACGGCATCCTGCGGGTGATGCTCGAGCCGGAGTCGATCCGCGATGCGGTCGCGCAGTGGCCATGGTGCCGTGAGGGCTGGTGGGGCAAGACGCTCTCGACCGTCGAGGTGGTGCTCGCCGACGCGGATGCCGTGGTGGTCACCGAGCTGCTCGACGAGGGTCACGCCCGGGCCACTGCCCGATGACCGAGGCGATGGGGACGACGGAGCCTGAGGGCGACGCGAAGGACGGTGGCCGGCCCGAGGTCGAGGTACCCGACGAGCTGCACCGCCGGATCGCCCGACCCGGCCCGGACGGCAGGGTCATCGAGGTGCTGGCCGCCCGTCGCGGGGTGTCGATGCGGCCCGGCCCGGTGGGCGGAGCCGGCGGCACCGGTGACCTCAACCCGGTGGGCATCGTCGTCGGCCTCATCGTCGACCTCGTCATCTCGGTCGTGGCCACGGCGGTCGTCGACGGGGCTGCTGCGGGCCGGCCGTGGAAGGTGAAGGCCTACCGAAGGCACGGGCCGTTCAACCGTCGGCTGCACGCCGAGGTGCTGCCCCGCGGGGTCGAGCCAGAGTCCCGGATGCGCGAGCTCCTCGACGAGTTCGCCCCACCCTGACGTGGGACTCGTGCGGAGTCAGGAGCACTTCGCGGGCTCAAGAGGTTCTCGCCGAGTCAGGGACGTATACGCCCCTGACTCGGCGGAGTGCACCTGACTTCGCGAAGTGGTGGCCGTCAGGGCTGGGCGGTGAGGAGGGCGAGCGCTCGGGTGCAGTGGTCGACGAGGGCGAGCCGGCCGGCATCCCGCTCGGCCGCCGGCAGGGCGGCCCACTGCAGCGCCCGGTCCTCGAGGTAGGCGACCCAGCCGTGCACCGCGGGCAGCGCGGCATCCGGCAGGTCGGTGGCCGCGACCACCACCCCGGCCACGTGCTCGCGCACCGTCTCGACCGGGTCCTCGCCCGCGGCCCGGGCGATCGGCGCCTGGCCGAGCACCAGGGCGACGTAGGACGCGCGCCGCCGGGCCACCTGGTCGAGGAACCTCTCGACGACCTGGCGGACTGCGGCCTCGCCGACCACCCCGGCATCCGGCGAGACGTTGCGCCCCACCCGCCGCCGCGCGGCCTCGACGACGGCCCGGTGGTAGTCGGTCTTGGTCGGGAAGTAGTGGAAGAGCAGCCCGCGCGAGACGCCCGCCTCGGCCGCCACCTCGTCGAGCGAGAGCTCCTGCACCGGGCGCTCGACGAACTTGCGCAGCCCGATGCCGACGAGCTGGCGACGCCGGTCCTCCGGCGTCATCCGCACCCGTGCCGAGGCTCCCATGCTATTGAGCATTGCTCAACAACGGTCTAGGGTCAAGGACATGGACTTCGCCCCCTCGGCCCGCGCCGCCGACCTCGCTTCCCGGGTCCGCGCCTTCATCGACACCGAGATCGAGCCGGTCGAGCCCGGCATCGTGCGTGACGTGGCCGCCCGCCGCGCCCGCGGTGAGGACGCGTGGCCGCCGCCCGCCGTGGTCGCCGACCTGCAGGCCAAGGCCCGCAGCCAGGGCCTGTGGAACCTCTTCCTCCCGGCTGGGCACGGCGACGCGTATGCCGCGCGCTTCGACACCGACGGCGGCACCGGGCTGACCAACACCGACTACGCCTCGGTCGCCGAGCAGACCGGCCGGTCGGCCCTGGCGCCGCTCGTCTTCAACTGCAACGCCCCCGACACCGGCAACATGGAGGTGCTGCTGCGCTACGGCTCGCCCGAGCAGCAGCAGGAGTGGCTCGAGCCGCTGCTCGACGGCCGTGCCCGCAGCGCCTTCCTGATGACCGAGCCCGGCGTCGCCAGCTCCGACGCCACCAACATGGAGGCCACGGCGACCCTCGACGGCGACGACGTCGTGCTCGACGGCCGCAAGTGGTGGTCGACCGGCGCCGGCCACCCCGACTGCAAGGTCGGCATCTTCATGGGCCTCACCGACCCCACCGCCCACCGGCACCGCCAGCACTCGATGGTCGTCGTGCCCCTCGAGGCCCCTGGCGTCACGGTCGAGCGGATGCTCACGGCGCTCGGCCAGTACGACGAGCCGCTGGGCCACGGCGAGGTGACGCTGCGCGATGTGCGCCTGCCCGCCACCGCGATCCTGGCCGGCCCGGGCCGCGCCTTCGAGATCGCCCAGGGTCGCCTCGGCCCGGGGCGGGTGCACCACTGCATGCGGCTCATCGGCCTCGCGGAGAAGTCGCTCGAGCTGGCCTGCGAGCGCGCCACCACCCGGGTCGCCTTCGGCAAGCCGATCGCCAACCTCGGCGGCAACCGCGAGCGGCTCGCCCGCGCGCGCATCGCCATCAACCAGGCCCGCCTGCTCGTGCTGCACGCCGCGTGGAAGCTCGACACCGTCGGCATCGAGGGCGCCCAGTCGGAGGTCTCCGAGATCAAGGCGGCCGTGCCGCAGATGGCCTGCGACGTCATCGACCTCGCCATCCAGCTGCACGGTGGGGGAGGCATGAGCGACGACTTCCCGCTCGCCGCCGCCTACGCCGGCGCCCGCAGCCTGCGCCTGGCCGACGGACCGGACGAGGTGCACCTCGGCGTCGTCGCCCGCCACCTGCTGCGCCCGTATGCCGCCCGCGCGGCCGAGGCGCAGGGGGCTGCCCGATGAGCAAGCGCGTCCTCGTCACCGGCGGCGCGTCCGGCCTCGGGCTGGCCCTCACCGAGCTGATGGTCGCCCGGGGCGACACCGTGCTCGTCGTCGACCTCGCCGAGGAGCGGCCCGACAGCGTGCCCGAGGGGGCGGCCTACCGCCGCCTCGACGTGCGCAGCCAGCAGGACTGGGATGCCGCGCTGGCGTGGGTGCGCGAGACGTGGGGTGGGCTCGACATCCTCGTCAACAACGCCGGCATCGCCACCGGCGGGCGGATCGACGTGGAGGCGATCTCCGACTGGGAGCGGGTCGTCGACATCAACCTGCTCGGCGTCGCCCGCGGCTGCCACACCTTCGTGCCGCTGCTCAAGGAGCAGCGCAGCGGGCACATCGTCAACGTCGCCTCGCTGGCCGGCCTCGTGCACGGGCCGGGGATGGCGAGCTACAACGCCACCAAGGCGGGCGTGGTCGCGATCAGCGAGACCCTGCAGTTCGAGCTCGGCCCGTGGGACATCGACGTCTCGGTGGTCTGCCCGGCGTTCTTCCGCACCAACCTGCACCAGTCGTTCGCCGGCAAGGACGCCGCGATGCAGGAGGCCGGGGTGCGCCTCATCACCCAGGCCAAGGTGGATGCCGGCCACATCGCCGCGATCGTGCTCAAGGGCGTCGACGCCAAGAAGAAGATCATCCTCACCGACCGGCTCGGCCACCAGGCCTACTTCTTCAAGCGGTTCGCCCGGCCGCTGTACGACCGGATGCTGACCGGCCAGGCCGCGCGGCTGGCCAAGCGGGCGGGCGCCGACCCCGAGGACTTCGTGCCGTGAGCGCGGTCGCCGGTGCCGCGCCGGTCCGCGACGAGGACGCCTTCGACGTCGAGCGCGTCTCGACCTGGCTGCGCGCCAACGCTTCTGGCGAGTGCGGGGCTCGACGGCACCCCGAGGTGCAGCAGTTCGTCGGCGGCGCCTCCAACCTCACCTACCTGCTCCGGTATGCCGGTGGGCCGGCATCCGGTGGGCGTGACCTCATCCTGCGGCGCCCCCCGACCGGCACCAAGGCCAAGGGGGCGCACGACATGCGCCGCGAGCACGACATCCAGGCGGCGCTGGCGCCGGTCTTCCCGGCGGTGCCCCGAATGGTCGCGTTCTGCGACGACGAAGGCGGTCATCGGGTCACCGTTCTACGTCATGGAGCGGATCGAGGGCACCATCCTGCGCCGCGACGTGCCCGCCGAGCTCGGGATCGACGCGGGACGACGTCGCCACGTTGTGCCACAACGCCATCGACACCCTCGTCGCGTTGCACGACGTCGACGTCGAGGCCGCTGGGCTGGCGGAGCTCGACCGGGGCGAGGGCTACGTGCGCCGTCAGGTCGAGGGCTGGTGCGGGCGCTACCGGCGGGCGCGCACCGACGACGTCGGTGACTTCGAGGCCACGATGGCGTGGATCGTGGCGCACGAGCCGGCCGACCGCCCGCACGTGCTGATCCACAACGACTTCCGGTTCGACAACCTGGTGCTCGACCCGGCCGACCCGACCAGGATCGTCGGCGTGCTCGACTGGGAGATGGCCACCGTCGGCGACCCGCTGATGGATCTCGGTGCGGCACTGGCCTACTGGGTGCAGGCCGACGACCACCCGGCGTTCCTCGCGGTGCGCCGCCAGCCGACGCACACACCGGGGATGCTGACCCGCGCCGAGGTCGTCGAGCGCTACTCCGCGGCCCGCGGCCTCGAGGTGACGCCCGAGCAGTGGCGCTTCTACGACGTGTTCGGCGCCTTCCGCCTCGCGGTGATCGCCCAGCAGATCTACTACCGCTTCCACGCGGGCCAGACGAGCAACCCGGCATACGGTGAGTTCCGCGAGGTGGTGCGCTTCCTCGACGCAGCACTGCACCGCCCTCATCGCCGGCGGCTGAGACCCGACGACGACCCGACGACGACGACGACGACGACAAGGACGGACCGCATGCCGACCACCCTGATCACCGGCGCCAGCTCCGGCCTGGGCGCCGAGATGGCGCGCCAGCTCGCCGACCGCGGCTGGGACCTCGCCCTGGCCGCCCGGCGCACCGAGCGGCTCGAGGGCCTGCGCGACGAGATCCTGGCGGCCCACCCCGGCCGGCGGGTCGAGCTGCGCGCCCTCGACGTCACCGACGACGCCCAGGTGTTCGAGGTGTTCGGCGCCTTCCGCGACGACTTCGGCACGATCGACCGGGTCATCATCAACGCCGGCCTGGGCAAGGGCGCCCCGATCGGCACCGGGCGCTACGACGCCAACAGGCAGACCGCGATGACCAACTTCGTGGCCGCGCTGGCGCAGACCGAGGCGGCGATGGAGATCTTCCGGGCGCAGAAGCGCGGCCACCTCGTGATGATCTCGTCGGTGTCGGCGATGCGCGGCATGCGCAAGACCGTCACGACGTACGCGGCGACCAAGGCCGGCGTCGCGACGCTCGCCGAGGGGCTGCGCAACGAGATGCTGGGCGAGCCCGACCTCGACATCCGGGTCTCGACGATCTACCCGGGCTACATCCGCTCCGAGATGAACGAGCGGGTGAAGAAGACGCCGTTCATCGTCGACACCGAGCCCGGGGTGCGCGCCATGGTCGAGGCCATCGAGAAGGAGCAGCGCCAACGCGCTGGTCCCGCGTGGCCGTGGGTGCCGCTGGGTCTGGCGATGCGGCACCTGCCGCTGCCCCTCGTGCGGAAGATCATGTGATCATGGGCCGCGTTCTCGTCACCGCACACCTCCCCGGCGACGGGCCCGCGCGCCTGGCCGCCGGCGGGCACGAGGTCACCTACCGCGACGTCGCCACCGCGATGCCCCGCGACGAGCTGCTGTCCGCGGTGCCGGGCGTCGACGCGCTCGTCGCGATGATGGTCGACCGGGTCGACGACGAGCTGCTGGATGCCGCCGGGCCCGGCCTGCGCATCGTCGCCGACGTCGTCGTGGGGTACGACAACGTCGACGTCGCCGCCTGCACCGCGCGCGGTGTGCTGGTGACGAACACCCCAAGGGTGCTCACCGACGCGACCGCCGACATCGCGATGGCCCTGGTGCTGATGACGACGCGCGGCCTCGGCGCCGCTGAGCGACGGGTGCGCACCGGCATCCCGTGGCAGTGGAACTTCACCGCCGACCTCGGCACCGGGCTGCGCGGGAAGACCCTGGGCATCGTCGGCCCGGGGGCGATCGGCCTGGCCACGGCGCGCCGGGCGACAGCCTTCGGCATGGAGATCCTGCTGGCCGGCCGCTCCGCGCCCGACCCCGGTGCCGTGGAGGGGCTGGGCGCCCGGGTGGTCGACCTCGACGAGCTGATCACGGCATCCGACGTCGTGTCGCTGCACTGCCCGCTCACCCCCGACACCCACCACCTCATCGGCGCCGACGCAGCTGCGGGCGATGAAGCCGACCGCCCACCTGGTCAACACCGCTCGCGGCCCGGTCGTCGACGAGGCGGCCCTGGTGGCTGCGCTCGAGGCCGGTGAGATCGCCGGCGCGGGGCTCGACGTCTTCGAGGACGAGCCGCGGGTGCACCCCGGGCTGCTCGCCCGCGACGACGTGGTGCTGCTGCCGCACGTCGGGTCGGCCACGGTCGAGACGCGCACCGCGATGGCCGATCTCGCCGTGGCGAACGTGCTGGCCGTGCTCGGGGGCGACGACCCGGTCACCCCGGTGCGGCGGCTGAGCCAGTCCTGCGCGATGCGTCGACCGGTGCGCCGCAACAGGTCTGCCGCGCCGGCGATCGACCGCTGCGGGTCGGGTTCGAGGTCGGAGAGCGGGTAGGCGGCGACCACTCCCGAGCGCTCGCCAGGCTGGCCGGGGTCGAGGTCGAGCCGCCCGCACACGGCCACGACCGGGATGCCGTGCTGCCCGCGCCCGCCGCGCGACGCCGACCACCGCCTTGCCGGACGAGGGTCTGGTCGTCGAGCGCACCCTCGCCGGTGACGACCAGGTCGGGCCGGCGTTGCGCACCACCGTCGCGCGTGCTCCGGCCAGCACGTCGTCCAGGCCGACGAGGTCGAGCACGACGTCGACCCCGGAGCGTCGCTCCGCCCCGAGCACGGCGAGCAGCGCGAACCCCACCCCACCGGCCGCCCCCGCCCCCGGCTGCTGGGACGACATCGACCAATAGGTCGAAGTCGTCCCACCCTGGTCTGCCTCGGGCCGGGGCAACTGTGACCTATTGGTCGATCTTTGCCGCGCGGTGACGACGTCGGCCCAGTGGGTCAGGGCGGCCTCGAGCACGGCGACGTCGTCGGGGGTCGCGCCCTTCTGCGGGGCGAACACCGCCGCGGCCCCGGACGGTCCGAGCAGCGGGCTGTCGACGTCGGCCGCGAGCACGAGGCGGTGCCGGCCAGCCGCGGGTCGAGCCCGGACAGGTCGAGCCGGTCCAGGTCGGCCAGTGCGGCCCCACCGTCGGGCAGGTCGTTGCCGTCGGCGTCGAGCAGCCTGGCCCCGAGGGCGGCCAGCAGTCCCGCGCCGCCGTCGGTGCTGGCCGAACCGCCCACCCCGACGACGACCTCGTCGGCACCCAGGTCGAGCGCGGCCGACAGCGCCTCACCCAACCCGCGGCTCGACGCGGTGAGCGGGGCCGGGATGCCGCCCGGCAGCCGGCCGAGCCCGCACGCGTCGGCCATCTCGACCACCACGGTCACCCGTGACCCATCGGGCGACCTGGCGAGCGTCGCGGTCACGGGCGCCCCGGTCGGGCCGTGCACCGCGGCCGGCACCGCCTCCCATCCCGCGGCCAGCGCCGCCGCCACCGTCCCCTCACCGCCGTCGGCGACCGGCACGACGCACGACCCGCGCGCCGGGCGCGACGTCGAGCAGGCCCAGGCGCACGGCATCCGCCACCTCGAGCGAGGTCAGCGAGCCCTTGAACGCGTCGCTCGCGACGACGACCGTCGGCACTCTCCCCCCAGCCATCGGCACCGACCCGATCAGAGATGCCGGTGCATGACGTGCAGCCCGACCCGGCCGTGCGTCGCCGACTCGAAGGCCTCCGGCACGGTGCCCACCACCTCGAACCCGAGGTCGCGCCAGAGGCGCACGGCAGCCGTGTTGGTCTCGACCACCGCGTTGAACTGCATTGCGGCAAAGCCCTGTTCGCGTGCCCACGTCAGCACCCACTCGCCCAGGGCCCGACCGACCCCACGACCGCGGGCAGCCTCAGCGACCATGAAGGATGCCGTGGCCACGTGGCTGCCGCGCGACGGCCGGTTCGGGCCCGTCTTGGCCGAGCCGAGCACCGACCCGTCGTCACCGACCGCCACCACGGTCACCCCGGGCGGCGACTCGACCCACAGCGCCCGGGCCTCGTCCGAGCCCAGCCCCTCCGGGTAGGCGTAGGTCTCACCGGCGGCGACCACCTCGCGAAATACCGGGTAGAACGCCGGCCAGTCAGCATCCGCGATCGGCCGGATCAGCACGCCCGCGTCAGGCCTCCGGCTGCGGGCGCATGTGCAGCCACGGTCGGGTCAGCTCGAAGTGCCGGCCGGTCACCTCGTCGACCTCGATGGCGATCGTGTTGAACTTCGCCGTGTCGACCCAGGGGCGCAGGGGGAGCTGCTCGATCTCGTCCTCCTCGTGGCCCTCGAGCTGGCGGGCCCGGCCACGCACGATGACGCTGACGGCCTCCTCCTCGCCGAAGTCGTCGATCTCGAACGCGACGTCGGCGTTCATCGTCAGGCCGAGCAGCTTGCTGCCCTCGGCCGTGCGGAAGACGATGCGCCGGCGCGCGTCGACGGCGTAGTTGATCGGCACGAGGTGCACCTCGTCGGCGAGGTGGAACGCCAGCCGGCCGAACTCCTCCTCGTGGAGCATCTGCCAGCAGGTGTCCTCGGGGATGGCGGTGACGGGCGAGTGCTCGGACATGCGGCCTCCTGCACGGGGGGATCTTCCTGACACGAATCTACTGGGGCACGGGCAGCGGGACACCCCCGCGAGATCGTTCTCACCCGTCGCGCCCCTGATCCTGCCCCCTATCCAGCCCGGGTGGGTAGCCTTCGCGGCGTGACTCGCGTCGAGGTGGTCGTCATCGGAGCCGGGCCGGGCGGCCTCGCGGTCGCCGCGGCCCTCAAGGGCCACGGCCGCAACCCGCTCGTCGTCGACCGGGCCGACCGCGTCGGCAGCTCGTGGCGCCGCCACTACGACCGGCTGCACCTGCACACTCCTCGCCGTTGGTCGGGCCTGCCCGGCTACCCGATCCCGCGCAGCTTCGGCCGCTGGGTGGCCCGCGACGACGTGGTCCGCTACCTCGAGGCGTACGCCGCCCACCACCGCCTCGAGCTGCGCCTCGGGTCGGGCGTCACCCGCATCGACGCCGTCGCGCCGAGCACCGACGGGGCCCGCTGGGCCGTGCGGCTCGACGACGGCAGCACCGTCACGGCCGACCACGTCATCGTGGCGACGGGCTACAACCACACCCCGGTCGAGCCCGACTGGCCCGGTCTGGATGGCTTCGACGGCGAGGTGGTGCTGGCCCGCGACTACCGCAACGGTCGACCCTACGCCGGGCGCGACGTGCTGGTCGTGGGCAGCGGCAACACCGGCATGGAGATCGCCACCGACCTCGCCGACCACGGCGCCACCCGGGTCTGGCTCGCGGTGCGCACCCCGCCGCACATCCTGCCGCGCTCGCGGCTGGGCTGGCCGGCCCAGGGGACCGGCATCCTCGTGCGCCGGCTGCCGCCGCGGCTCGTCGACCGGGTCGCCACGGTGCTCGCGGTCGTGCAGGAGCCCGACCTCACCGAGTTCGGGATGCCGCGTGCCGGCACCGACCTCTACTCGCGGGTGCTGGTGGGCCGCGTGCCCGTGCAGGACGTCGGCATCGTCGACGCGATCCGCGCCCGGCGCGTGGAGCCCGTGGCCGCCGTGCAGTCGGTCGAGGACGGCGAGGTCGTGCTGGCCGACGGCTCCCGCGTGCGGCCGTCGGTGGTCGTGGTCGCCACGGGTTACCGGGCCGGGCTCGAGCCGCTCGTCGGTCACCTCGACGTGCTCGACGGCCGCGGCCTGCCGCTCGTGCACGGCGCCCACGAGCCGGACGGCACACCCGGCCTGTGGTTCACCGGCTACACCAACCCGATCTCCGGGATGCTGCGCGAGCTGCGCATCGACGCCGAGCGGATCGCCGCGGCGGTCAGCCGGGAAGGCGCTCGGTCTCGAGCGTGAAGCGGTGCGCCCGTAGGCGGTCGACGAGCGGGGCACCGAGCGCGGTCGCGGGCGTGAGCACGCCGGCGGCATCCGGCAGCTGGTCGCCGTCCTCGACGAGGCTGAGCGCCGCCTGCCCGAGCATCACGGCGGTGCCGCTGTAGCCGGGGTCGTAGGGGGCGGCCACGGTGGTGCGGTAGCGGGCACCGTTGGTCGCCTGTGCGGTGACCTGCATCCGGAACCGGCCCTTGGCCTGAGCCTCCTCGCTCGGGCCCTCGCCCGGCTTGGGCAGCACCCGGTCGAGCAGGGCCCGGGTCGGGCCGAACGCGAACCCGGCCAGCCCGGCACCCAGCGCCACCGACACCCCACCGGCGGTGACGGCCCCGACGGGCCCGGCGCCGTAGTCGGAGTACTCGACGTAGCGGAAGCCGTCGCCGTAGCCGAGCAGCGACGCCGACCGCGCGACGATGCGGGTGTTGAAGGCGGCCATCACGAACGGGCCGGTGAAGTGGCCGTTGTCGACATCCCGCTTGACCGGTGACGCCTTGGTGACCGTGTCGAGCAGGCCACCCAGGCCGCTGCGCTTCGGTGACGCCGTGGATGCCGTGCCGGTCGACGGGGCGTGCCGGCCGGCCGCCCTCGGCGAGGGCCCACGGGTCGCCGACCACGCGGCGGGCGGCCTTGTCGACCTTGAGCTCGTCGACCTGGGTGCGGGCGGAGTCGATGGTGCCGCCGCTGAAGCCGCCCTTCATGCTGCGCACCGCCAGGTGGGTGCGGCCCAGCTCGGCGCCGTCGGCACGGGCCGCCTCCGCGGTGAGCCAGACGCCGAGGTCGCTGGGGATCGAGTCGAAGCCGCAGGCGTGGATGATGCGGGCGCCGGTGCGCTGGGCCGTCTCGTGGTTCGCGGCGATGCTGCGGTGCACGAAGAGCACCTCGCCGGTGAGGTCGCAGTAGTGCGTGCCGGCCTCGGCGCAGGCGGCCGCCAGCGGCACGCCGTACTTCACGTAGGGCCCGACCGTCGTGACGACCACCGCGGCACGGGCCGCCAGGTCGCTGACGGCCTGCTCGTCGGTGGCGTCGACGACGAGCAGCGGCCAGCCCTCGGCAGCCGGGCCGAGGTCGGCGGCCACGTCACGCAACCGGGTCAGGGAGCGACCGGCCAGGGCGATGCGCACCCGCGGGTCGGCCTCGGCGGCGAGGTGCCGGGCGGTGAGCCGCCCGACGAACCCCGTCGCGCCGAACAGGACGATGTCGAACTCACGTGCCTTCGCGGTCATCCGCACACCCTAGAACGCCGGGTGACCCCGGGCGTCCGGCACAGTGGCGTGATGAGCGCCCATCCCACCGTCCTGGCCGTCGTCCAAGCGGGCGGGAAGGGTTCGCGCCTCGACGTGCTCACCCGCGAGCGCGCCAAGCCGACCCTTCCGTTCGGTGGCTCCTACCAGCTGGTCGACATCGCCCTGTCGAACCTGGAGCCCGGCACCACGGCCTGACCAGGCCGGTGCGACGTCCCGGAATCGACCAATAGGTCACGGTAGGGACGGGCCCACTTGGGGCTGGGTGTCCCGGAAGTGACCTATTGGTCGATCTGGGGACGGGCCCACTTGGGGCTGGGTGTCCCGGAAGTGACCTATTGGTCGATCTGGGGACGGGCCCATTTGGGGCTGGGTGTCCCGGAAGTGACCTATTGGTCGATCTGGGGACGGTTCGCGGCTCAGGGGTGAAGGGAGGGCGGCGTTTCGGGTTCAGGGGTGAAGGGCGAGCCGGCGGTTCGGGTTCAGGGGACGACGACGACCTTGTGGGCCGTGGGGTCGGAGCGGAGGGCGTCGAGGGCTGAGCCGTAGTCCTCGAGCGCGAAGCGGTGCGTGATGAGTCCGTCGGTGCGGGCCCGCCCCGCCCGCAGCGCCGCGATCGCCGCCGGGAACGAGCTGATCTCGGCGAACGAGCCCTTGATGGTCAGCTCTCGCCGGAACACGTCGTACGGCGAGACCGACACCCGGTCGGCTTCGTCGGTCACCCCGTAGAAGACCGCCGTGCCGCCGTTGCGGGTCAGCGGCAGCAGCACCTCGGCCACGGCCGCGGCCCCGGTGGCGTCGACCGTGAGGTCGTAGCCGGCACCGCCGGACAGCTCGGTCAGGGCGCGCACGTCACCGGGCAGGTCGCTCGCGGTCCATCACGAAGGTGCGGTCGGCGCCGAGGGTCGTGGCCAGCTCGAGCTTGAAGGCGGTCGGGCGCCGCGACCGTCACCGAGGCGACGCCGGCCGACCGCAGCAGCTGGGCGAGCAGGATGCCGGTCGGCCCGGCGCCGATGACCAGCGCGGTCGAGCCGTGCCGCGGCGCGATGACGTCGACGGCGTGCGCGGCGCAGGAGGTGGGCTCGACGAGCACGGCGGTGTCGTCATCGAGCCCCTCGACGGAGAAGACCTGCACGGCCGGGGCCACGAGGTACTCGGCGAAGCCCCCCGGCAGGCTCGACCCGATGCCGGTGAGCCCGTCGCAGAGCAGCGGCCGGCCCTCGCGGCAGTAGGCGCAGCGGCCGCAGCTCGCGTTGGGGTTGACCGCCACCCGCTCGCCGACGGCCAGACCGGCGAGCTCCTCGGCACCCGCGACGCCGTCGCCGAGGGCGTCGACCACCCCGACCACCTCGTGGCCGGGCACCATCGGGTAGACCGCCATGAACCGCCCGTCGTGCAGGTGCAGGTCGGTGCCGCAGACCCCGGTCTGGATGACGCGCACCCGCACCTCTCCCGGCCCGGGCTCGGGCATCGGCACCTCGCGCACGCTGAACCGCCGCGGGGCGTCGTAGACCACGCGCCCTCATCGTGCCGCCGCCCGCCGGTGCGCCACGGCCGCCTCGGTCAGCCGACCGTCGAGGGGTACGCGGCCGCCACCGTCGCGTCGTAGCGTGCCCGGATCTCGGCACCCGCGCTGGTGTCGCCGGGGTCGACCGTCACGTCGACGTCGACGTCCCAGCGCGGCGGGGCGTCGCCACCGGTCAGGGCCCAGGCCGCCTGACGGGCCGCACCGACGGCGACGTACTCGCCCGGGCTCGGCACGGCCACCGGCACGCCGAACAGGTCGGGCGCGATCTCCTGCACGGCGGTCGATGCCGCAGCACCGCCGATGAGCAGCACCCGCTGCACCGGGCACCCCACGGCGCGCACGGCATCCACCGCGGCGGCGAGGTTGAGCAGCATCCCCTCGATCACCGCCCGGGCCAGGTTCTCCGGCGTCGCGTTCGAGCGGGTGAGCCCGTGCAGCGAGCCGGTGGCCGACGGCAGGTTGGGGGTGCGCTCGCCGTCGAGGTAGGGCAGCAGGGTCAGGCCGCCGGCCCCGGGCGCCGCTGCCAGCGCGAGCCGGTCGAGGCCGGCGTGGTCGGTGCCGAGCATGGCCGCGCCCGACGTGAGCACCCGCGCCGCGTTGAGCGTGCAGACCAGCGGGAAGGAACCCGCCCTCGGCGTCGGCGAACGACTGCACGCTTCCCGTGGGGTCGGCCGACGCGCGCGAGTTGCGCGCGAACGCCGTGCCGCTGGTGCCCAGCGAGACGACGACGTCGCCGGGGTCGAGGCCGAGGCCCAGTGCCGCGCCCATGTTGTCACCGGTGCCCGCAGCCACCGCCAGCCCGGATGCCGTGTGGCCCACGACCTCTGCCGGCGCGGCCACGCGCGGCACGGCGAGGTCGGTCGCGGGTGGCGAGGCGGAGCAGGTCGGGGCGGTACTCGCGGGTGCCCGCCGACCAGTAGCCGGTGCCGGAGGCGTCGCCGCCGTCGGTGGTCCACTCGTCGGGGGCGGTGGCGCCGTCGGCGCGGATGCGGCCGGTGAGCCAGTCGTGGGGGAGCACGCAGGTGCGGGCCCGGGCCAGTCGCTCGGGCTCGGCGTCCGCCATCCAGCGCAGCTTGCTCACGGTGGTGGCGGCGACGGGCACCAGGCCGGTCGCGTCGGCCCACGCCTGGGCGCCGAGCTCGGCGACGAGGTCGGCGGCAGCCTGCGCGGAGCGGGTGTCGTTCCACAGCAACGCATCTCGCACGACCTCGCCGTGCTCGTCGAGCAGCACCATGCCGTGCTGCTGGCCGCCGACGGCGACGGCCGACACTGCGTCGAGGAGTCCGCCCCCACTCGCCTCCTGCCAGGCCGACCACCAGTGGCGCGGGTCGACCTCGGTGCCGTCGGGGTGCGACGCCCGGCCGGTGCGCACGACCGCGCCGGTCTCGGCGTCGCAGACGACGACCTTGCAGGACTGGGTCGAGGTGTCGACCCCGGCGACGAGCGGACGATCTGGCATGGTCCGTCACTCTCTCAGCATTCGGGCCCGGACGTCACAGGGGGTGGGCAGGCGCCCAGCGCTGGGCCCATTCAGCGCTGGGCGCCGCCCGCCGGCCCGGTCCCGGCCGGACCGGCGAGACCCGGGTCGCGGACCGCCATCGCGGCCCGCGACCGGGTCAGTGCTGCTCGGACAGGCTCCACATCGTCCACAGCTCGGTGCGCATCCGCCGCGGCTGGGAGAGGGTGTAGAGCACCGCACCGGCGATGTCGGCGGGCTGCATGAACGGACCGTGCTCGGGGTCGCCGTCACCGAAGCGGCCGTCGGCCGCCGCGAACGCCGTGTTGACCCCCGCCGGTGCGACCACCGTGGTGCGGATGCCCTCACCGCGCAGCTCGCGGTCCATGGCGGTGCCGAGGTTGATCTGGGCCCCCTTGGTGGCGGCGTAGACGGCCTCCTTGCCGCCGCCGATGAGCAGCCCGGCCACCGAGCCGATGACGACGATGTCGCCGCCGTCGCCCTGGATCCGGAACTGCCGCACCGCTGCCCGGGACAGCCAGATGGTGCCCTTGAGGTTGACGTCGATCATCAGGGCGATCTGCTCGGCGTCGACGTCGAGCAGGCCGCCGTAGAAGCCGATGCCGGCGTTGGCCACGACCGAGTCGACCCGGCCGAACGCCTCGACACCGGCGGCGACGAGAGCGTCGCCGGTCTCCTCGAGGCGCACGTCACCGATGGCGAGCGCGACGCGGTCGGCGCCGAACTCGTCGAGGAGGGGGCGCACGGCATCCTCGCGGATGTCGCCGGCCACCACCTTGGCCCCGGCCTCCAGCGCCAGGCGGGCGGTGGCCCCGCCGATGCCGCCACCGGCACCGGTGACGACGACGACGGTGTCCTGCAGGCTGCGCGACGGCGCGCTCATCGGGGTGCTCCTGGTCTGGGGAGGAACGTGGCGGGTCACTTGACGGCGCCCATGGACAGGCCGCGGACGAGCTGCTTCTGGGCGATCCACCCGGCGGCGATCACCGGGAGCACGGCCAGGGTGGCCGCCGCCGACAGCACCGCGAGGAACTGTCCACGACCGTCGACGAAGCTGCCGAGGAACGGCGGCGTGGTGCGGGCGACGTTGCTGGTGAGCAGGGTCGCGAGGAAGTACTCGTTCCAGCTGAAGATGAAGCAGATCAGCGCGGCCGCCGCGACTCCGGGCAGCACGATCGGCAGCACGACCCGCACGATCTCGCGGAACAGGCCGGCACCGTCGACCCGCGCCGCCTCGACGATCTCGAAGGGCACCTCGAGGAAGAACGAGCGCATCATCCAGACGGTGATGGCCAGGTTGATCGACATGTAGACGATGGCCAGGACCCAGATGTTGTCCAGGCCGCCGAGGTTCTTCAGGATCATGTAGATCGGCAGCACGACGGCGGCGACCGGCATGAACCGGGTGGAGATGAAGAACGACAGGGTGCTCTCGACCTTCTTGACCTGGCGCAGGCTGAGCGCGTAGGCGGCCGGGATGGCGAGCAGGACGCAGCCGACCGTGGCGGCGATCGAGGCCATGAACGAGTTCTGCATGTAGGCCGACATCCCGCGGTCCAGGGCCAGCCGGTAGCCGTCCAGGGTCGGGGTGAAGAACAGCTTGGGGTTGATGGAGGACGCGACCGACTCGGGCTTGAAGCCGTTGAGGAACATCCAGAAGACGGGGAAGAAGAAGGCCAGCACCAGCACCCAGGTGAGGATGTTGATGACCGTGTTCTTGACGGTGGTGCTCATCGGCTTCCTCCAGCCATGAAGACCTTGAAGGTCGTCTTGAGTGCGATGGTGGCGACGATGATCGTGAGCAGCACGGTGACGACGCCGTAGGCGGCGGCCTCACCGACGTTCAGGCCGATGAAGGCCCGTTCGTAGAGCAGGTAGGCCAGCGTCTTGGTGCCGCCGGTGCCCTTGGTGAGGATCGCGATCGGGTCGAAGACCTGCAGGATGATGACCGAGCCCAGCAGGGTGCCGATCTCGATGTACATCCGCAGGTGCGGCAGCGTGATCCAGGTGAAGGTGCGCCAGGCGCCCGCACCGTCGACCTGGGCGGCCTCGAGGGTCTCCTTCGACTGGCCCTGCAGGCCGGCCAGCAGGATCAGCATCATGAACGGCGTGAAGATCCAGGTCAGCACGATGACCACGGTGGCCATCGGGTGCTCGGTGCTCCACGACACCTTGGGCAGGCCGACCAGGTTGAAGGCCCAGTTCAGGATGCCGATGTTGGTGTCGAACATCGAGTACTTCCAGATCAGCGACGCGGCCGCCGGCATGATCAGGAACGGGGTGATCATCAGCGTGCGGGCGATGGCCCGGCCGGGCAGGGCGCGGTCGAGCAGGATCGCGAACAGCAGGCCCAGCAGCAGCGAGAGCACCACCGAGAACGCGGTGATCAGCACGGTGGCGACGATCGAGGGCCACAGCGCCCCGGAGGTCAGGGCGGTCTTGTAGTTGTCGATCCCGGTGAACCCGCGATCGGCCGGGTACAGCAGGTTCCAGTTCATCATCGAGAAACCGATGGTGACCAGGAATGGTATCTGGGTCAGGACGATGAGAAAGATGAATGCGGGCAGCAGGAGCCCGCGGGCGGTCCAGGCGTGCTTTCTCTGGATCTTCTTCTTGGCCGTGTCGACCGGCGGCGCCGGTGCCTTTGTGGCAGTGGTGGTCATGTCGCTTTTCCTCGTTCTTTCGCTTCGTTGCGAGAAATCGAAGGGGTAGGGGTCGGGGCCGACCGCACGCGGCCGGCCCCGACCCGGTTGAGCCCGAGATCAGCTCTTGTGCGGTGCCCCGCCCTTGGCGGCGATGTCCTGGCACTTGCTCAGGGCGTCGTCGACCGAGGACCGGTTGGCGATGTAGTCCGCGACGAGCTGGGCGCACTGGTTGCCGACGTCCTGGAACTCCGGGATCGAGACGTACTGGATGCCGACCCACGGCTGCGGGTTGACGCCCGGCTGCTTCGGGTTGACGCCGCTCATCACGTCGAGGGTGATCGGCGCGTAGGCGGCCGCGGCTTCCTTGTACTGCGGGATGTCGTAGGTCGAGGTGCGCGAGCCCGGCGGGACGTTGCTCCAGCCGATCTTCTCGCCGACGAGCTTGATGTACTCCTTGCTCGTGGCCCACTTGACGAACTTGATCGCGGCGTCCTGGTTCTTCGTGGACTTGGGAACGGCGAGGTTCCAGCTCCACAGCCAGCCGGACTCCTGGGTCTTGTTGATCGGCATGTGGGCGTAGCCCATCTTGCCCTTCACCGGGGAGTCAGCAGCCTCGAGCATCGAGGCGGCGACCGAGGCGTCGGCCCACATCGCCGACTTGCCCTCCTTGAGGGAGGTCAGGCACTCGTTGAAGCTGTACGAAACCGGGTCTGCCTCACCGGAATCGTCGAGCATCGTCTTGTAGAAGGTCACGGCCTGCTTCCACTCCGGGGAGTTGACCGTGGCGTTCCAGCTCATGTCGTACCAGTTGCCGCCGAAGGTCTGCACGACGGTCGTCAGCGGTGCGAACAGGTCGCCCCAGCCGGGCTTGCCGCGCATGCAGATGCCGGACATGTCGGCGGTCTTGACCTTCTTGGCCGCGTCGGCGACCTGCTGCCAGGTCGGGTTCGTCGGCATGGTCACGCCGGCCTTGTCCAGGACCTCCTTGTTGTACATGAGGATCGAGGACTCGCCGTAGAACGGCACCGCGTACTGCTTGCCGTCGTTGGTGAGCGCGACCCGCACGGGCGGGAGGAGGTCGTTGACGTCGTACGCCGTGTCCTTGGCGAGGTTGTCGGTGAGGTCGACCAGCCAGCCGTTGGCGCCCCACTGCGGGGTCTCGTAGGCACCGATGGTGACGACGTCGTACTGGCCGGCTCCGCTGGCCACGTCGGCGGTGACCGCGCTGCGCAGGTCGCCCTCCTCCATGACCTGGAAGTTGACGGTGGTGCCGGGGTTGGCCTTCTCGTACTCGGTCTTGAGCTTCTCCATGTCCTTCATCTGGCCGTTGTTCACGGTGGCCAGGTTGAGGGTGACGTTGCCACCGGAGGCGGCGCTGCCGCCGCCGGACGACCCGCCACCGGCACCGGAACAGGCGCCCAGGACGAGGGCGGAGGAGAGCGCGAAGACACCGACGGTCAATGTGCGCTTGTGGAATAGCATCCTAACTCCTTTGGTAGGGGCACTTTCGATGTCGTCCGCCGCGGCTGAAGGCATGACGAAATGAATGTCAACGTGGTGGGGATGGAGGTCGAACTTCGCTGCGGGGAACTCCTGCAAAGGTAGGACTCCCGACAAACGAGCGACAAGGACGACAACGCGCTGCTGTCGGTACTATTATTCCGAGCACGGACGGCGCGGTCCGGCCCTGGTCGGCTGGCGCCGTTACCGGACCGTGACATTCACGGGCGGGGCCGAGCGGTCGGAGGGTGCGCCATGACGGATTTGTATCGATCAGCGCCACCGGGGCGCGCGCCGGCAGCCCCCGCGACGTCGAGCCCGTGAGCCCGTACGCGGCGAGCATCCCGCGCCGTGAGGTCATCCCCCAGCACCCGCAGCACTCGGTGCGGGCCATGATGCACGACTTCCCCAGCGAGATCTGTGGGTGGAACGCCCACCCCGAGTACGAGATCCACCTCATCACCAAGACCCACGGCAGCTTCATCGCCGGCGACCACATCGGCACCTTCGGCCCCGGGCACGTCAGCCTGATCGGGCCCAACCTGCCGCACGACTGGGTCAGCGACCTCGAGCCGGACCAGGTGGCCGTCGACCGCGACGCCGTCATCCAGTTCACCGACGGCTGGATCCGCCAGTGCATGCAGCTGCTGCCCGAGCTGCAGCAGCTCGACGGGGTGCTCAAGCACTCGACCCGCGGGCTGGTCTTCTCCGGGGCCACGGCCTGGCGAGGCGCCGACCAGGTGCTCTCGGTGCTCGGCACCTCCGGCCCCGAGCGGGTCGGCCACCTGTTCAAGCTGCTCGGCCTGATGGCCAACGCCCCCGACGGCGAGTGGGAGACGGTGGCCAGCGAGTGGATGGGCAGCCCCGACGACGACGGCGCGCGCAGCGCCGGCGAGGCCGGCCTGAACTACATCTTCTCCAACCTCACCGGCGACATCCGGCTCACCACGGCCGCGCGCCTGGCCTACATGTCCGAGCCGACCTTCTCCAAGTACTTCAAGCGGGCCACCGGCCTCACCTTCAGCAACATGGTCAAGAAGCTGCGGGTGGCCCACGCGCGCCGGCTGCTCGACTCCACCGACCACCCCGTCACCCGGGTGGCCTCGCTCAGCGGCTACCACAACATGGCCAACTTCAACCGCCAGTTCCTGGCCGAGGTGGGCTGCACGCCGTCGGCCTACCGGCGCATGGAGTCGTCGCATGAAGCCGCCCAACGAGGTGCTCAGCCTGGGGCTGAAGGCGGCCCGGGCCGGCGAGCAGACGCCCCGGTCAGGTAGCGCTCAGGCCAGCAGGTCGTCCAGCGTCGGGTGCACGCCCCGCTCGACCAGCGAGCGCCGCGACGGCGAGGTACTCCTGCAGGAAGGTGTCGTCGTCGGCGAGGTCGCCGAACAGCACGCCGATCCGCACGAACGCCTCCGGGCTGCGGGTCGGCGGCGGCCGCGGTCATCTCCGCCGCGTGCACGTCATCCGGCACCTCCGGGGGCACGATCTCGCCGGCGGCGATCAGCGCCCAGTAGTGCGCCCAGGCGGCGACCATCGCCGCGCCGAGCCGGATGGGGCGCCCCGCCTCGCGGTTCTCGCGGATGGCCGGCAGGGTGAAGGTCGGCATCCGGTTCGAGCCGTCGGTGGCCAGGCGCACCAGGGTGTCGCGCATCCGCGGGTTGCTGAACCGCTCGATGAGCGTGGCCAGGTAGCCCTCGAGGTCGATGCCGGGCAGCTCGCCGAGCGTCGGCGCGGCCTCGTCGGCCATGTAGCGCTCGAGGTAGGTGCGCAGGCGGTCGTCGCCGAGGGCCTCGTCGACGAGCACGTAGCCCAGCGGGGCGCCGAAGTAGGCGATCGCCTGGTGGCTCGCGTTGAGCAGGCGCAGCTTCATCAGCTCGTAGGGCCGCACGTCGTCGACGAACTGCACGTCGACCGACTCCAGCGGCCGGTCTGCCGGTGGGGAACTCGTCCTCGACGATCCACTGGGTGAACGGCTCGGCCGGCACCGGCCACTCGTCCTCGATGCCGAACTCGCGCTGCACGGCCTCGCGGTCGGCATCCGTGGTCGACGGGGTGATCCGGTCGACCATGCAGTTGGGGAAGCTCACCGAGGTGTCGATCCAGGCGGCGAGCTCGGGGTCGGTCAGCCGGGCGAACCCGACGACCGCCTGGCGGGCGTAGTCGCCGTTGCCCTGGAGGTTGTCGCAGGACAGCACGGTGAACGGGGCGGCGCCGGCGTCCCGGCGCCGGCGCAGCCCCTCGACGATGTAGGCGAAGGCGGTGCGGGGGTCCTCCGGGTGGGCGAGGTCGTGCACCACCGCCGGGTTGCTCGGCGTCGAAGTCGCCGGTGGCGGGGTTCTTCAGGTAGCCGCCCTCGGTGACGGTGAGGCTGACGATCCGCACGGCGGGGTCGTCGAGCCGCTGGTGCACGGCCGCCGCGTCGTCGGGACCGTAGAGGTACTCGAGCACCGAGCCGACGACGCGGGGCTCGAGCGAGCCGTCCGGGTGGCGCACCACCAGGGTGAACAGGCAGTCCTGGGCACGCATGACGTCGCGCATGGTGGCGTCCTGCTCGAGCACGCCGACGCCGCAGATGCCCCAGTCCAGCCCCTGGCCGGTCTCCATCAGCCGGTCGAGGTACATCGCGACGTGCGAGCGGTGGAAGTTGCCGAAGCCGAAGTGCACGATCCCGACGCTCGCCGCCTGCCGGTCGTAGGTCGGCACGGATGCCGACAGGGTGGGCAGGGCTGCGGACGAGAGAGCAGTCATCGGGGCAGGTCCTTTCGCGTCGATGCGGTCACGGACTCTCACCCGCCATCGAACCAACATCGCCCGACCGCGCCAACGCCAGATCCCGTGGGCGAGGGAAAAGGATCGGTGCCGGGCCGGATTGCATCGACCGGCCGTCGGTCACCGGGTCCGGCTGCTGACCACCCGGACGTCCCACGGGCCCAGGGGCAGGCTCGCGCCCGGCCCGTAGGTATCGCCGGTGAGGAGGTCCGTGACTTCGGTGTCCGGGGTCGCGGTGGCCGGTGACCACCCCCAGTTGTGCACGACGTGGAGCCGGCCGGTGGCGGTGCTGCTGCTCTAGACGGTCACCGAGGCGTCGGTCGTCCAGCCTGCTGACGGGGGAGGGGACCAGCCAGCGGACGAGCGCCGCCGCGAGCTCCTGGTCCGGCACGGTGCCGATGACGGTGATCCGCCCGGCGCCGACCGGTCGGGTGGTGACGGCGGCCCAGCGGCCCAGGTGCGGGTGGGTGTAGGTGGCCAGGGCCTCGGCGCCGTCGAGGTCGAGGCCCTCGGCGACGGTGGTGCCGGCGCCCGTGAGCCGGCCGGTCACGGCGACCGGCTCCGCCAGCGATGACGTCTCCTCGAACCAGGTGCCGGCCACCTCACCGAGGCGGGCCGGTGCGCGCTCGGCGCGGACCCGTCCCTCGACGTCCGCGTAGCCGGTGCGCGGCCCGAGCACCAGGTGCCCCCCGCTGCGGGCGTAGGCGGCGAGGCGGTCGAGGTCGTCGTCGGATGCCGTGAAGAGCGCGGGGACGACCAGCACGGGGAAGCGCTCGGGCACCACGTCGTGCAGCTGGTCTCGCCGCACCAGCCGCTGCTGGCGCTTGGCGTCGAAGATCCCGCGCGAGAACGCGGCCACGACGTGCCGGTACGAGTCGGGGTCGACCATCATCGGGCCGTCGCCGCCGGTCACGGGACCTTGGGTCGAGAGGGCGAACTTGCTGTCGGAGTCGTAGAGCACCGCGACGTCGAAGTCGGGGGTCGCGTCGGCGAAGGCGTCGCCGACCTGCCGAGCTCGGTCCCGATCCGGGCGATCTCGCGGTACGCCCGGCCGGGAACGCCGCTGTGCGGCAGCACTCCACCCCAGTGGGCCTCCGCACCGTAGGGCAGCGTGTGCCAGTGCCAGTACTCGACCATCCGGGCGCCGCGCGCCACGAGCAGCCACGCCAGCTGTCGCCACTGCCCGTCGTAGGGCGACTGGTTCGTCGCGGAGAAGCCGATCGACCCGGCGTTGGTCTCGGTGACCAGGAAAGGCGCCTGCTTCGAGGAGTACATGAGGTCGGCGAGGCCGGCCACCGCCCAGGGTCCGCGCACGACCCACCCCATCGGCCCCGTCGACCGGGCGAGTCGCTCGGGTGGCGCAGGGAGTCGCCCATCTCGTAGTAGGCGTTGCCGCTGGCGACGTCGAGCCGGGCACTGAGCTTCGTCGTCGACGCCGGGCTGCTCGTAGGAGATGCAGGTGGTGACGAAGCCGCGGGCGCCGGCGACCTCACGGACGAGGTCGGCCTGCCAGCCGATGAACTCGGTGACCAGCTCGGCCTGGAACCGGCGCCAGGCCAGGTCGTACTGCGGCTGGAAGTTGCCCTCCGGCTGCCAGAGGTCGTCCCACCGCGAGAGGCGGTGCGACCAGTAGACGAGCCCCCACTCCTCGTTGAGCCGCTCGACCGTCCCGTAGCGCCGGCGCAGCCAGTCGGTGAACCGCTGGAACACGTCGTGGTTGTGCAGCAGCCGCAGGCCGGGCTCGTTGTCGACCTGGAACCCGATGACCGCCGGGTGGCTCCCGTGCCGCCCGATGACCTGGCGGATGACCCGCTCCGCGTGGAACCGGTAGGCCGCGTGGGTGAAGTCCATCTCCTGGCGGGCGCCCCAACCGACGCGGTGCCGGCTCGCCGTCTCCCCGGCGATCTCCGGGTAGAGCCGGGTCAGCCACATCGGCACGGCGTAGGTCGGGGTGCCGAGGACGACGCCGATGCCGCGACGGTGGGCACCGTCGAGCACGGGCGTCAGCCAGTCGAGGTCGAAGACGCCGTCCTCAGGCTCCCAGGTCGACCACACCGACTCCCCCGACCCTGATGACGGTGAAGCCGGCCTCCGCCATCAGGTCGAGGTCGGCCTCGACGTCGTCGCGGTGGTACTCGGCGTAGTAGGCGGCACCGAACCGGACGGTCACCGGAGGCTCGCGCCGGCGCGCGCGGCCACGGTCACCGAGCTCAGCCGATGAGGTGCTCGATGGCGAGCTGCTGCAGGCGCACGAAACCGTAGTCACGCTCGCCGGCCTTGTCGGGGTCGAAACCGTCGTCGGTGGCAAGGAAGTCGGCGACCGACTCCCCGGCATCCAGCGTGGGCGTGGCGAGGTCGAGCACGCCGGCGTACTCCATGGCGTCCTGGACCCGCGGGTCGGCCCGGAAGGCCGTGGCCTTGTCGGCAAGCAGGAGGTAGGTCTGCATGCAGGCCTTGGCCGACTCCCAGACACCCTCCATGTGCTCCGTGCGCGAGGGCTTGTAGTCGAAGTGCCGCGGGCCGGTGTAGCGCGGCCCGTCGGGGTAGCCGGGGAAGCCGTTCTCGATGAGGTCGACGGTGAAGAACGCCGAGATGAGGTCGCCGTGACCGAAGACGAGGTCCTGGTCGTACTTCAGACCGCGCTGGCCATTGAGGTCGATGTGGAACAGCTTGCCGCTCCACAGGGCCTGGCCCAGGGCGTGCGTGTAGTTGAGATTGGCCATCTGCTCGTGGCCGGTCTCGGGGTTCAGGCCGACGATGTCGCCGTGCTCGAGCTCGGCGATCAGGGCGAGGGCGTGCCCGGCGGTGGGCAGGAAGATGTCGCCACGCGGCTCGTTCGGCTTGGGCTCCAGTGCGATCTTCAGGTCGTAGCCCTGCGACTTGATGTAGCCGGCGGGGTCGGCGTCGAGGCCCTCCTTGTAGCGCTCGAAGGCGGCGTAGACGTCCTTGGACGTTCGGCACCCGCTGCCCCTCGCGCCCGCCCCACATGACAAACGTCGACGCACCAGGTCGGCGGCCAGGTCGACCGCACGCAGCACCTTGCGCAGGCCGAACCGGCGCACCGACCGGTCGTTGGAGGTGAGCCCGCCGTCCTTGAACACCGGGTGGCTGAAGGTGTTGGTGGTGACCATCTCGATGACCACGCCCGCGCTGTCGGTGGCGCCGCGGAACCGCTTGACGATCCGGTCCTTGGTCGCCTCGTCGGCGTCGAACGGGAAGACGTCGTTGTCGTGGAAGGTCACGCCCCACGCGCCGATCTCGGCGAGCTTGTCGACGTACGCCCAGGGCTCGAGGGCCGGGCGGCTCGGGCCGCCGAACGGGTCGGTGCCGGTCCAGCCGACCGTCCAGAGGCCGAACGAGAACTTGTCCTGCGGCGTCGGTTCGCGGGTCATGGGAGCTCCTGGTGTCGTCGTATTTGTTGTTCGATGCAACATATCACTGGCGGGTGGCCTATCGTCAAGTGGTGACCCCGATCGCCGGACCGCCCGCCCCCCGGGCCGCTCGCCGCGACGCCGTACCCGCGAACGGCGCCCGGCAGTCGTTCCTGCGAGAGCAACCTGAGCCTGGTGGCGCGACGGTCTGCGCCTCGCCCGTGCCGGTGTCCCGTGCCCGCGTCGCCGCGACCACCTCGATGACCCGGTCCACCGCCTCGCGGCTCGCCGACGATCTGGTCGCCGCCGGCATCCTCGACGAGCTGCAGCCCCCGGAGGTCACGGGTCCGGGCCGACGGTGACACCGCTGGTCGCCGGGGCCGGTCTCGCCGCGCTGGGTCTGCAGGTCAACGCCGGCGCGATCGCCGCCC
>CAWHYJ010000004.1:0-345324 GCA_963833495.1 uncultured Actinomycetota bacterium
CGCCTTCGGCGTCGGCGAACGACTGCACGCTTCCCGTGGGGTCGGCCGACGCGCGTGAGTTGCGTGCGAACGCCGTGCCGCTGGTGCCCAGCGAGACGACGACGTCGCCGGGGTCGAGGCCGAGGCCCAGTGCCGCGCCCATGTTGTCACCGGTGCCCGCAGCCACCGCCAGCCCGGATGCCGTGTGGCCCACGACCTCTGCCGGCGCGGCCACGCGCGGCACGGCGAGGTCGGCGTCGCGGGTGGCCAGGCGGAGCAGGTCGGGGCGGTACTCGCGGGTGCCCGCCGACCAGTAGCCGGTGCCGGAGGCGTCGCCGCCGTCGGTCGTCCACTCGTCGGGGGCGGCGGCGCCGTCGGCGCGGATGCGGCCGGTGAGCCAGTCGTGGGGGAGCACGCAGGTGCGGGCCCCGGCGAGTCGCTCGGGCTCGGCGTCCGCCATCCAGCGCAGCTTGCTCACGGTCGTGGCGGCGACGGGCACCAGGCCGGTCGCGTCGGCCCACGCCTGGGCGCCGAGCTCGCCGACGAGGTCAGCGGCAGCCTGCGCGGAGCGGGTGTCGTTCCACAGCAACGCATCTCGCACGACCTGGCCGTGCTCGTCGAGCAGCACCATGCCGTGCTGCTGGCCGCCGACGGCGACGGCCGACACTGCGTCGAGGAGTCCGCCCCCACTCGCCTCCTGCCAGGCCGACCACCAGTGGCGCGGGTCGACCTCGGTGCCGTCGGGGTGCGCCGCCCGGCCGGTGCGCACGACCGCGCCGGTCTCGGCGTCGCAGACGACGACCTTGCAGGACTGGGTCGAGGTGTCGACCCCGGCGACGAGCGGGCGATCTGGCATGTCCGTCACTCTCTCAGCATTCGGGCCCTGACGTCACAGGGGGTGGGCAGGCGCCCAGCGCTGGGCCCATTCAGCGCTGGGCGCCGCCCGTCGGCCCGGTCCCGGCCGGACCGGCGAACCCGGGTCGCGGACCGCCATCGCGGCCCGCGACCGGGTCAGTGCTGCTCGGACAGGCTCCACATCGTCCACAGCTCGGTGCGCATCCGCCGCGGCTGGGAGAGGGTGTAGAGCACCGCACCGGCGATGTCCGCGGGCTGCATGAACGGACCGTGCTCGGGGTCGCCGCCACCGAAGCGGCCGTCGGCCGCCGCGAACGCCGTGTTGACCCCCGCCGGTGCGACCACCGTGGTGCGGATGCCCTCACCGCGCAGCTCGCGGTCCATGGCGGTGCCGAGGTTGATCTGCGCCCCCTTGGTGGCCGCGTAGACGGCCTCCTTGCCGCCGCCGATGAGCAGCCCGGCCACCGAGCCGATGACGACGATGTCGCCGCCGTCACCCTGGATCCGGAACTGCCGCACCGCTGCCCGGGACAACCAGATGGTGCCCTTGAGGTTGACGTCGATCATCAGGGCGATCTGCTCGGCGTCGACGTCGAGCAGGCCGCCGTAGAAGCCGATGCCGGCGTTGGCCACGACCGAGTCGACCCGGCCGAACGCCTCGACACCGGCGGCGACGAGAGCGTCGCCGGTCTCCTCGAGGCGCACGTCACCGACGGCGAGCGCGACGCGGTCGGCGCCGAAGTCGTCGAGGAGGGGGCGCACGGCATCCTCGCGGATGTCCCCCGCCACCACCTTGGCCCCGGCTTCCAGCGCCAGTCGGGCGGTGGCCCCGCCGATGCCGCCACCGGCACCGGTGACGACGACGACGGTGTCCTGCAGGCTGCGCGACGGCGCGCTCATCGGGGTGCTCCTGGTCTGGGGAGGAACTGGCGGGTCACTTGACGGCGCCCATGGACAGGCCGCGGACGAGCTGCTTCTGGGCGATCCACCCGGCGGCGATCACCGGGAGCACGGCCAGGGTGGCCGCCGCCGACAGCACCGCGAGGAACTGTCCACGACCGTCGACGAAGCTGCCGAGGAACGGCGGCGTGGTGCGGGCGACGTTGCTGGTGAGCAGGGTGGCCAGGAAGTACTCGTTCCAGCTGAAGATGAAGCAGATCAGCGCGGCCGCGGCGACTCCGGGCAGCACGATCGGCAGCACGACCCGCACGATCTCGCGGAACAGGCCGGCACCGTCGACCCGGGCCGCCTCGACGATCTCGAAGGGGACCTCGAGGAAGAACGAACGCATCATCCAGACGGTGATGGCCAGGTTGATCGACATGTAGACGATGGCCAGGACCCAGATGTTGTCCAGGCCGCCGAGGTTCTTCAGGATCATGTAGATCGGCAGCACGACGGCGGCGACCGGCATGAACCGGGTGGAGATGAAGAACGACAGGGTGCTCTCGACCTTCTTGACCCGGCGCAGGCTGAGCGCGTAGGCGGCCGGGATGGCGAGCAGGACGCACCCGACCGTCGCGGCGATCGAGGCCATGAACGAGTTCTGCATGTAGGCCGACATCCCGCGGTCCAGGGCCAGCCGGTAGCCGTCCAGGGTGGGGGTGAAGAACAGCTTGGGGTTGATGGAGGACGCGACCGACTCGGGCTTGAAGCCGTTGAGGAACATCCAGAAGACGGGGAAGAAGAAGGCCAGCACCAGCACCCAGGTGAGGATGTTGATGACCGTGTTCTTGACGGTGGTGCTCATCGGCTTCCTCCGGCCATGAAGACCTTGAAGGTCGTCTTGAGTGCGATGGTGGCGACGATGATCGTCAGCAGCACGGTGACGACGCCGTAGGCGGCCGCCTCACCGACGTTCAGGCCGATGAAGGCCCGTTCGTAGAGCAGGTATGCCAAGGTCTTGGTCCCCCCGGTGCCCTTCGTGAGGATCGCGATCGGGTCGAAGACCTGCAGGATGATGACCGACCCCAGCAGGGTGCCGATCTCGATGTACATCCGCAGGTGCGGCAGGGTGATCCAGGTGAAGGTGCGCCAGGCCCCCGCACCGTCGACCTGGGCGGCCTCGAGGGTCTCCTTCGACTGGCCCTGCAGGCCGGCCAGCAGGATCAGCATCATGAACGGCGTGAAGATCCAGGTCAGCACGATGACCACGGTGGCCATCGGGTGCTCGGTGCTCCACGACACCTTGGGCAGCCCGACCAGGTTGAAGGCCCAGTTCAGGATGCCGATGTTGGTGTCGAACATCGAGTACTTCCAGATCAGCGACGCGGCCGCCGGCATGATCAGGAAGGGGGTGATCATCAGCGTGCGGGCGATGGCCCGGCCGGGCAGGGCACGGTCGAGCAGGATCGCGAACAGCAGGCCCAGCAGCAGCGAGAGCACCACCGAGAACGCGGTGATCAGCACGGTGGCCACGATCGAGGGCCACAGCGCCCCGGAGGTCAGGGCCGTCTTGTAGTTGTCGAACCCGGTGAACCCGCGATCGGCCGGATACAGCAGGTTCCACTTCATCAACGAGAAACCGATGGTGACGAGGAAAGGTATCTGGGTCAGCAGGATGAGGAAGATGAATGCGGGTAGCAGGAGCCCGCGGGCGGTCCAGGCATGCTTTCGCTGGATGTTCTTCTTGGCCGTGTCCACCGGCGGCGCCGGCGCCTTTGTGGCAGTGGTGGTCATATCGCTTTTCCTCGTTCTTTCGCTTCGTTGCGAGAAATCGAAGGGGGTAGGGGTCGGGGCCGACCGCACGCGGCCGGCCCCGACCCGGATGAGCCCGAGATCAGCTCTTGTGCGGTGCCCCGCCCTTGGCGGCGATGTCCTGGCACTTGCTCAGGGCGTCATCGACCGAGGACCGGTTGGCGATGTAGTCCGCGACGAGCTGGGCGCACTGGTTGCCGACGTCCTGGAACTCCGGGATCGAGACGTACTGGATGCCGACCCAGGGCTGCGGGTTGACGCCCGGCTGCTTCGGGTTGACGCCGCTCATCACGTCGAGGGTGATCGGTGCGTAGGCGGCCGCGGCCTCCTTGTACTGCGGGATGTCGTAGGTCGAGGTGCGCGAGCCCGGCGGGACGTTGCTCCAGCCGATCTTCTCGCCGACGAGCTTGATGTACTCCTTGCTCGTGGCCCACTTGACGAACTTGATCGCGGCGTCCTGGTTCTTCGTGGACTTGGGAACGGCGAGGTTCCAGCTCCACAGCCAGCCGGACTCCTGGGTCTTGTTGATCGGCATGTGGGCGTAGCCCATCTTGCCCTTCACCGGGGAGTCAGCAGCCTCGAGCATCGAGGCGGCAACCGAAGCGTCGGCCCACATCGCCGACTTACCCTCCTTGAGGGAGGTCAGGCACTCGTTGAAGCTGTACGAAACCGGGTCTGCCTCACCGGAATCGTCGAGCATCGTCTTGTAGAAGGTCACCGCCTGCTTCCACTCCGGGGAGTTGACCGTGGCGTTCCAGCTCATGTCGTACCAGTTGCCGCCGAAGGTCTGCACGACGGTCGTCAGCGGTGCGAACAGGTCGCCCCAGCCGGGCTTGCCGCGCATGCAGATGCCGGACATGTCGGCGGTCTTGACCTTCTTGGCCGCGTCGGCGACCTGCTGCCAGGTCGGGTTGGTCGGCATGGTCACGCCGGCCTTGTCCAGGATCTCCTTGTTGTACATGAGGATCGAGGACTCGCCGTAGAACGGCACCGCGTACTGCTTGCCGTCGTTGGTGAGCGCGACCCGCACGGGCGGGAGGAGGTCGTTGACGTCGTACGCCGTGTCCTTGGCGAGGTTGTCGGTCAGGTCGACCAGCCAGCCGTTGGCGCCCCACTGCGGGGTCTCGTAGGCCCCGATGGTGACGACGTCGTACTGGCCGGCACCGCTCGCCACGTCGGCGGTGACCGCGCTGCGCAGGTCACCCTCCTCCATCACCTGGAAGTTGACGGTGGTGCCGGGGTTGGCCTTCTCGTACTCGCCCTTGAGCTTCTCCATGTCCTTCATCTGGCCGTTGTTCACAGTGGCCAGGTTGAGGGTGACGTTGCCACCGGAGGCGGCACCGCCGCCGCCGGAGGACGAGCCACCGGCACCCGAACAGGCGCTCAGGACGAGGGCGGAGGAAAGCGCGAAGACACCGAGTGTCAACGTGCGCTTGGGAATGGGCATCCTAACTCCTTTGGTAGGGGCACTTCTCGATGTCGTCCGCAGCGGCTGAAGGCATGACAAAATGAATGTCAACGTGGTGGGGGATTTGGGTGGTCGAGCTTCGCTGCGGGGCAACTCCTGTAAAGGTAGGACTCCCGACAAACGAGCGACAAGGACGACAACGCGCTCCTGTCGGTACTATTATTCCGAGCACGGACGACGCCGTCCGGCCCTGGTCGGCTGGCGCCGTTACCGGACCGTGACATTCACGGGCGGGGCCGAGCGGTCGGAGGGTGCGCCATGACGGATTTGTATCGATCGGCGCCACCGGGGCGCTCGCCCGGCGGTCCTCGCGACGTCGAGCTCGTGAGTCCCTACGCGGCCAGCATCCCCCGGCGCGAGGTCATCCCCCAGCACCCGCAGCACTCGGTGCGGGCGATGATGCACGACTTCCCCAGCGAGATCTGTGGCTGGAACGCCCACCCCGAGTACGAGATCCACCTCATCACCAAGACACACGGCAGCTTCATCGCCGGCGACCACATCGGCACCTTCGGACCCGGGCACCTGAGCCTGATCGGGCCCAACCTGCCGCACGACTGGGTGAGTGACCTCGAGCCGGACCAGGTGGCCGTCGACCGCGACGCCGTCATCCAGTTCACCGATGGCTGGATCCGCCAGTGCATGCAGCTGATGCCAGAGCTGCAGCAGCTCGACGGGGTGCTCAAGCACTCCACGCGCGGGCTGGTGTTCTCCGGTGCCACGGCCTGGCGGGGCGCCGACCAGGTGCTCTCGGTGCTGGGCGCCTCCGGCCCGGAGCGTGTCGGTCACCTGTTCAAGCTGCTCGGCCTGATGGCCAACGCCCCCGACGGCGAGTGGGAGACCGTGGCCAGCGAGTGGATGGGCAGCCCCGACGACGACGGCGCGCGCAGCGCGGGCGAGGCGGGGCTGAACTACATCTTCTCCAACCTCACCGGCGACATCCGGCTCACCACCGCAGCGGGCCTGGCCTACATGTCCGAGCCGACCTTCTCCAAGTACTTCAAGCGAGCCACCGGGCTCACCTTCAGCAACATGGTCAAGAAGCTGCGGGTGGCGCACGCGCGCCGGCTGCTCGACTCCACCGACCACCCCGTCACCCGGGTGGCCTCACTCAGCGGCTACCACAACATGGCCAACTTCAACCGCCAGTTCCTCGCCGAGGTGGGCTGCACGCCATCGGCCTACCGGCGCATGGAGTCGTCGCAGAAGCCGCCCAACGAGGTGCTCAGCCTGGGCCTGAAGGCGGCCCGGGCCGGCGAGCAGACGCCTCTGGTCAGGTAGCCGTCAGGCCAGGAGGTCGTCCAGCGTCGGGTGCACGCCCCGCTCGACCAGCGAGAGCCGGGACGCGAGGTACTCCTGCAGGAAGGTGGTGTCGTCGGCGAGGTCCCCGAACAGCGTTCCGATTCGCACGAACGCCTCCGGGTCCGGGTCGGCGGCGGCCGTGGTCATCTCCGCCGCGTGGACGTCATCGGGTACCTCGGGGGGCACGATCTCGGCGTCGGCGATCAGTGCCCAGTAGTGCGCCCAGGCGGCGACCATCGCCGCGCCCAGCCGGATGGGGCGCCCCGCCTCCCGGTTCTCGCGGATGGCGGGCAGGGTGAAGGTCGGCATCCGGTTGGAGCCGTCGGTGGCCAGGCGCACCAGCGTGTCGCGCATCCGCGGGTTGCTGAACCGCTCGATCAGCGTCCCGAGGTAGCCGTCGAGGTCGATGCCCGGCAGGTCACCGAGCGTCGGAGCCGCCTCGTCGGCCATGTAGCGCTCGAGGTAGGTGCGCAGCCGGCCGTCGCGCAGGGCCTCGTCGACGAGCACGTAGCCCAGCGGTGCCCCGAAGTAGGCGATCGCCTGGTGGCTCGCGTTGAGCAGACGCAGCTTCATCAGCTCGTAGGGCCGCACGTCGTCGACGAACTGCACGTCGACCGACTCCAGCGGGGGCCGCCCGGTGGGGAAGTGGTCCTCGACGATCCACTGGGTGAACGGCTCGGCCGGCACCGGCCACGCGTCCTCGATGCCGAACTCGCGGTGAACGGCGTCGCGGTCGGCATCCGTGGTCGACGGGGTGATCCGGTCGACCATGCAGTTCGGGAAGCTCACCGAGGTGTCGATCCAGGCGGCGAGCTCGGGGTCGGTCAGCCGGGCGAACCCGACGACGGCCTGGCGGGCGTAGTCGCCGTTGCCCTGCAGGTTGTCGCACGACAGCACCGTGAACGGGGCGGCGCCGGCGTCCCGGCGCCGGCGCAGCCCCTCGACGATGTAGGCGAAGGCGGTGCGGGGGTCCTGCGGGTGGGCGAGGTCGTGCACCACGGCCGGGTTGCCGGCGTCGAAGTCGCCGGTGGCGGGGTTCTTCAGGTAGCCGCCCTCGGTGACGGTGAGGCTGACGATGCGCACCGCGGGGTCGTCGAGACGCCGGTGCACGGCCGCCGCGTCGTCGGGTCCGTAGAGGTACTCCAGCACCGACCCGACGACGCGCGGCTCGAGCGAGCCGTCCGGGTGGCGCACCACGAGGGTGAACAGGCAGTCCTGGGCCCGCATGACGTCACGCATCGCGGCGTCGTGCTCGAGCACGCCGACGCCGCAGATCCCCCAGTCCAGCCCCTGGCCGCTCTCCATCAGGCGGTCGAGGTACATCGCGACGTGCGAGCGGTGGAAGTTGCCGAAGCCGAAGTGCACGATCCCGACGCTCGCCGCCGGCCGGTCGTAGGTCGGCACGGATGCCGTCAGGGTGGGCAGGGCAGCGGACGAGAGAGCAGTCATCGGGGCAGGTCCTTTCGCGTCGTTGCGGTCACGGACTCTCACCCGCCATCGAACCAAGATCGCCCGACCGCGCCAACGCCAGGCCCCGTGGGCGAGGGAAAAGGATCAGTGCCGGGCCGGATTGCATCGACGGGCGGTCGGTCACCGGGTCCGGCTGCTGACCACCCGGACGTCCCACGGGCCCAGGGGCAGGCTCGCGCCCGGCCCGTAGGCATCGCCGGTGAGGAGGTCGGTGACTTCGGTGTCGGGCGTCGCGGTGGCCGGCGACCACCCCCAGTTGTGCACGACGTGCAGCCGGCCGGTGGCGGTGCTGCTGCTCGAGACGGTCACCGGGGCCTCCGTCGTCCAGCCGCTGACGGGGGACGGCACCAGCCAGCGGACGAGCGCCGCCGCGAGCTCCTGGTCGGGCACGGTGCCGACCACGGTGACCCGCCCGGCGCCGACCGGTCGGGTGGTGACGGCTGCCCAGCGGCCCAGGTGTGGGTGCGTGTAGGTGGCCAGGGCCTCGGCGCCGTCGAGCTCGAGGCCCTCGGCGAAGGTGGTGCCGGCGCCCGAGAGCCGGCCCGTCACGGCGACCGGCTCCGCCAGTGACGACGTCTCCTCGAACCAGGTGCCGGCCACCGCACCGAGGCGGGCCGGTGCGCGCTCGGCACGCACCCTGCCCTCGACGTCCGCGTAGCCGGTGCGCGGCCCCAGCACCAGGTGCCCTCCGTCGCGCGCATAGGCGGCGAGGCGGTCGAGGTCGTCGTCGGATGCCGTGAAGAGGGCGGGGACCACCAGGACCGGGAAGCGCTCGGGCACCACGTCGGGCAGCTGGTCGCGCCGCACCAGCCGCTGCTGGCGCTTGGCGTCGAAGACCCCGCGCGAGAACGCGCTCACGATGTGCCGGTACGAGTCCGGGTCGACCATCATCTGGCCGTCGCCGCCGGGCACCGGACCCTGGGTCGAGAGGGCGAACTTGCTGTCGGAGTCGTAGAGCACCGCGACGTCGGCATCCGGTGTCGCGTCGGCGAAGGCATCGCCGACCTGTCGCAGCTCGGCCCCGATCCGGGCGACCTCGCGGTACGCCCGGCCGGGAACGCCGCTGTGCGGCAGCACTCCACCCCAGTGGGCCTCCGCACCGTAGGGCAGCGTGTGCCAGTGCCAGTACTCGACCATCCGGGCGCCGCGCGCCACGAGCAGCCACGCCAGCTGTCGCCACTGCCCGTCGTAGGGCGACTGGTTCGTCGCGGAGAAGCCGATCGACCCTGCGTTGGTCTCGGTAACCAGGAAAGGCGCCTGCTTCGAGGAGTACATGAGGTCGGCGAGGCCGGCCACCGCCCAGGGTCCGCGCACCACCCACCCCATCGGCCCCGTCGACCGGGGCGAGTCGCTCGGGTGGCGCAGGGAGTCGCCCATCTCGTAGTACGCGTTGCCGCTGGCGACGTCGAGCCGGGCACTGAGCTTCTCGTCGTCGACGCCGGGCTGCTCGTAGGAGATGCAGGTGGTGACGAAGCCGCGGCCGCCGGCGACCTCACGGACGAGGTCGGCCTGCCAGCCGATGAACTCGGTGACCAGCTCGGCCTGGAACCGGCGCCAGGCCAGGTCGTACTGCGGCTGGAAGTTGCCCTCCGGCTGCCAGAGGTCGTCCCACCGCGAGAGGCGGTGCGACCAGTAGACGAGCCCCCACTCCTCGTTGAGCCGCTCGACCGTCCCGTAGCGCCGGCGCAGCCAGTCGGTGAACCGCTGGAACACGTCGTGGTTGTGCAGCAGCCGCAGGCCGGGCTCGTTGTCGACCTGGAACCCGATGACCGCCGGGTGGCTCCCGTGCCGCCCGATGACCTGGCGGATGACCCGCTCCGCGTGGAACCGGTAGGCCGCGTGGGTGAAGTCCATCTCCTGGCGGGCGCCCCAACCGACGCGGTGCCGGCTCGCCGTCTCCCCGGCGATCTCCGGGTAGAGCCGGGTCAGCCACATCGGCACGGCGTAGGTCGGGGTGCCGAGGACGACGCCGATGCCGCGACGGTGGGCACCGTCGAGCACGGGCGTCAGCCAGTCGAGGTCGAAGACGCCGTCCTCGGGCTCCCAGGTCGACCACACCGACTCCCCGACCCGGATGACGGTGAAGCCGGCCTCCGCCATCAGGTCGAGGTCGGCCTCGACGTCGTCGCGGTGGTACTCGGCGTAGTAGGCGGCACCGAACCGGACGGTCACCGGAGGCTCGCGCCGGCGCGCGCGGCCACGGTCACCGCGCTCAGCCGATGAGGTGCTCGATGGCGAGCTGCTGCAGGCGCACGAAACCGTAGTCACGCTCGCCGGCCTTGTCGGGGTCGAAACCGTCGTCGGTGGCAAGGAAGTCGGCGACCGACTCCCCGGCATCCAGCGTGGGCGTGGCGAGGTCGAGCACGCCGGCGTACTCCATGGCGTCCTGCACCCGCGGGTCGGCCCGGAAGGCCGTGGCCTTGTCGGCGAGCAGGAGGTAGGTCTGCATGCAGGCCTTGGCCGACTCCCAGACACCCTCCATGTGCTCCGTGCGCGAGGGCTTGTAGTCGAAGTGCCGCGGGCCGGTGTAGCGCGGCCCGTCGGGGTAGCCGGGGAAGCCGTTCTCGATGAGGTCGACGGTGAAGAACGCCGAGATGAGGTCGCCGTGACCGAAGACGAGGTCCTGGTCGTACTTCAGACCGCGCTGGCCATTGAGGTCGATGTGGAACAGCTTGCCGCTCCACAGGGCCTGGCCCAGGGCGTGCGTGTAGTTGAGATTGGCCATCTGCTCGTGGCCGGTCTCGGGGTTCAGGCCGACGATGTCGCCGTGCTCGAGCTCGGCGATCAGGGCGAGGGCGTGCCCGGCGGTGGGCAGGAAGATGTCGCCACGCGGCTCGTTCGGCTTGGGCTCCAGTGCGATCTTCAGGTCGTAGCCCTGCGACTTGATGTAGCCGGCGACGGTGTCGAGGCCCTCCTTGTAGCGCTCGAAGGCGGCGTAGACGTCCTTGGACCCGTCGTACTCGCTGCCCTCGCGCCCGCCCCACATGACAAACGTCGACGCACCGAGGTCGGCGGCCAGGTCGACCGCACGCAGCACCTTGCGCAGGCCGAACCGGCGCACCGACCGGTCGTTGGAGGTGAGCCCGCCGTCCTTGAACACCGGGTGGCTGAAGGTGTTGGTGGTGACCATCTCGATGACCACGCCCGCGCTGTCGGTGGCGCCGCGGAACCGCTTGACGATCCGGTCCTTGGTCGCCTCGTCGGCGTCGAACGGGAAGACGTCGTTGTCGTGGAAGGTCACGCCCCACGCGCCGATCTCGGCGAGCTTGTCGACGTACGCCCAGGGCTCCAGGGCCGGGCGGCTCGGGCCGCCGAACGGGTCGGTGCCGGTCCAGCCGACCGTCCAGAGGCCGAACGAGAACTTGTCCTGCGGCGTCGGTTCGCGGGTCATGGGAGCTCCTGGTGTCGTCGTATTTGTTGTTCGATGCAACATATCACTGGCGGGTGGCCTATCGTCAAGTGGTGACCCCGATCGCCGGACCGCCCGCCCCCCGGGCCGCTCGCCGCGACGCCGTACCCGCGAACGGCGCCCGGCAGTCGTTCCTGCGCGAGAGCAACCTGAGCCTGGTGGCGCGGACGGTCTGCGCCTCGCCCGTGCCGGTGTCCCGTGCCCGCGTCGCCGCGACCACCTCGATGACCCGGTCCACCGCCTCGCGGCTCGCCGACGATCTGGTCGCCGCCGGCATCCTCGACGAGCTGCAGCCCCCGGAGGTCACGGGTCCGGGCCGACCGGCGACACCGCTGGTCGCCGGGGCCGGTCTCGCCGCGCTGGGTCTGCAGGTCAACGCCGGCGCGATCGCCGCCCGGGTGGTCGACCTGCGCGGCCGGATCGTCGCGCAGGAGGTCGTCGCGGACGACTTCGTCGGCTCGGACCCCGTCGAGGTGCTGGCCCGCCTCTCGGCGCTGAGCCGCTCGGTGATCGATCGAATACCGCTGGGCACCAGGCTGGTCGGGGCCGGCGTCGCGTTGCCGGGCGTGGTGTCCGTCGAGTCTGGGCACCTGCTCCTGGCCCCCAACCTCGGCTGGTCCGACCTCCACCTGCACTCGGCCCTGGATCCCGCCGCGACGGGCGGCCTGGTGCCCCACATCGGCAACGAGGCAGACCTCGCTGCCCGCACGGTGGCCGAGTCCGCGCCGGGACGGCCGGGTGACCTCACCGACTTCGTCTACCTCTCGGGGGAGATCGGCATCGGTGGGTCCGTGGTCGTCGCCGGGGTCGGGATGCCGGGACGGCACGGCTGGGCGGGCGAGATCGGGCACGTCAGCGTCGACCCGGAGGGGCCGGCCTGCCCGTGCGGGTCGACGGGGTGCCTGGAACGGTATGCCGGCAAGGACGCGATACTCAGCGCCGCCGGGCTCCCGGCATCCGCCGGTGCGACCGACCTCGCACGTGCGGTCCTTGCTGGTGACGGGCGAGCCCGGGCTGCGGTCAGCCGGGCTGCCTGGGCCTTGGGCGTGGCGCTGGCCGGCGTCATCAACGTCCTCGACATTCCCGCGGTGGTGCTCGGCGGCCACCTCGGCCAGGTTGCCGACCTGCTGCGCCCGGAGCTCGAGCGCCACCTGCGGTCGCGCACCCTGTCGGCGCGCTGGGTCACCCCGGACATCGTTGCGGCAGAAGTCGATCCGGCTCCCGGGGCCACCGGCGCAGCCTTGCTCGAGCTCTCGACCGTGCTGGCCCACCCGGCGCGCTGGCTGTAGGCGGCCCCGCCACGCTACGGCGAGAAGCGTTCCGCGAGAACCGACATCAGGCCGTCGACGTGCGCGTCCACCTGCCTGCGGGCCGGGTCGGCATCGTGCCAGGCCACGATCTCGCGCGCACCTTCCTCGAAGCGGACAGGCGTCACCCGTCCGGGGTTGAGGCTGCGGATCTTGCGGTTGTCGAACACCGCGGAGTGCGCCTTGTCGCCGAGGAGCGCCGCGCCCCACTCGGCGTCGAGGGCGCCGAAGACGTCCGACGGGACGTGCACGATGTGCGGTGGCGCCCCCGCTGCCGCGCCGAGGGCGTGCGCGACCTGGTCCCAGGTGAGCACGTCGTCGGAGGTGATGTGGAAGGCCTCGCCCAGTGTGCGGGGGTTGCCGAGCAGGGGGACGAAGTCGCGGGCGAAGTCGGTGTGGTGGGTGAGGGTCCACAACGACGTGCCGTCGCCGTGCACGACCACGGGCTCCCCCCGCCGCATCCGGTCGACCGCTGTCCAGCCACCGTGGAGGGGGACATGGGTCTGGTCGTAGGTGTGCGAGGGGCGCACGATCGTCATCGGGTAGCCCTCCTCGCGGTAGAGCTCGGTGAGCAGGTCCTCGCAGGCGATCTTGTCGCGGGAGTACTGCCAGTGCGGGTTCCGCAGCGGGGTCGACTCCGTGATCGGCAGGCGCGAGGGTGGGGTCTGGTAGGCCGAGGCGGAGCTGATGAAGACGTACTGACCCACGCGTCCTCGGAAGAGGTCGGTGCGGGCGCGCACCTGCTCCGGGGTGAACGCGAGCCAGTCGACGACGGCGTCGAAGGCCTGGCCGCCCACGGCGTCCGCCAGCGATGCCGCACCGTCGACGTCGGCGATGAGGCGGTGCACCTCGGGCGGCATCGTGCGCACCGACGTCGTGCCCCGGTTCACGACGGTGAGGTCGATGCCCTGCTCGACCGCGCGGCGGGAGCACGCGGAGCTGATGATGCCCGTGCCGCCGAGGAAGAGGACCCGTGGCGCGCTCATGACGGGGTCCCTGCCATCGCGGCCCGATCGAGCTGGTCCTGCGCCTGAGCCAGCAGCTCGACGACGCGCACCCCGAAGCGGAGGTCGAGCTCGTGCGGCATCCCGCCGGCGGAACACTCCACCAGCTCTTCCGCGGCCGTCGCGAGGAGGGCCCCGAAGGCGCCTTCGGGGCGCGGCGGCATCGTCGAGAAGCCGGCCTCGCCCCACAACGTGGCCTCGTACTGGCTGGCGGCGGGTGGCGCGAACTGCGACAGCGCGACGGTGCTCGTCGGGCCGGACTCGTGGTGAGCGGTCAGGTAGACCTCGTCGCCCCGGCCGGGCACCGCGGTCAGGGACTCGATGGGACCCAGGGTGGCGATGAGCGTGGAGAACGCGTGCGGCCCGGTGTCCCACAGCGCACCGGCGTCGTGGCGCCACGGCGAGGCGCCGAACGGGTTGTCCGGCTCCTGGAGTGCGCTGAACCACCGCACCCACCCGCCGTGCCAGCCCGGGGTGCCGCGGACCTCGTCGATCCAGGCGCGGGTCCCCTCGACGAACCGGTCGGTGAAGAAGACCACCGACGCGACGCCTGCCTCGGTGGCGGCGGTGAGCAGGGCCCGCGCTGCGCCGGGGTCGGCCGCCACCGGCTTGTCGAGGAGGAGGTGCTTCCCGGCGCGGGCTGCCTCCAGTGCCATCTCGGCCTGCACGGCGGGGGGCACCGCGAACGCCACGGCATCGACGTCGGCCAGCAACGCCGGGTAGTCGTCGTAGGCCGCGATGCCGAGGGACTCGGCGAGAGGCTGGGCCCGACCGGGCAGGCGTCCCCAGATGCCCACCAGCTCAACGCCTTCGGCTGCCACCAGCCCAGGGCCGTGCGCCATCTGTGCCCACGGGCCGGTCCCTACGAGTCCGAAGCGCATGCGTCCATCCCTTCGTGGTGGGCCGTTCCAGGGGGTCGTCAGGGCGCGATGCTGGCGGGGTCGGCCAGCAGCCCCGTGAAGGCCAGCTCGGCCGCGCCGACGAGCGGTGCGTCGAGCCCGAACCTCGAGGCGACGATCTCGAGCTGGTCGCTGGGAGCGACGAGGGGCAGCTGGGCCAGCTCTGCGCTGATCTGCGCCGCGCGCGCCTGCCAGACCAGGGCGAGGGAGTCGCCGAAGACCACCATCTCCGGGTTGAAGACATTGATGACGGCCCGCAGCCCGACCGCCACCCAGCGGGCGATCTCATCGAGCGCCCGGCAGGCCTGCTCCTCGCCGCCCGCGGCGGACCCGATGACCTCCTGCACGGCTTCCGGCCCCCCGCCCGGCAGCCGGCCGGCCAGGGTGAGGAGCCGGTTCTCGCTGATCTTGGTCTCCCAGCACCCCGTGCTGCCGCACCGGCAGGGCGGCCCGTCGAGGGCCACCGACAGGTGGCCGATCTCTCCGGCGAAGCCCCGTGCGCCGGTCAACGGCTGACCCCCGACGATGAAGCCACCGCCCAGGCCCACGCTCCCGGCCAGGAAGGCGATGTCGTCGCGACCCACGGCCACCCCCCGCAGGTGCTCGGCCCGCGCGCCGAGGTTGGCGTCGTTGTCGCACACGACCGGCATGCCGAGCCGGGCGGACAGGGCCTCGGAGAACGGCTCGTCGACCCAACCGAGGTTGGGGGCGAAGGAGACCGCTCCGTCGCGCAGGGCGACCGCCCCCGGAACCGCCACACCGATTCCCACACAACGTCTTTCGCGCTCCTCGCGCAGCGTGTCCTGGATCATCTGCGCCAGCGACTCCACCACCGGCGGCATGTCGTGCTCGCCCCGGTGGTGCGGCCGCTCGCGGCGGGACAACACCTCGCCGCCAAGGCCGATGCTGGCCACCGTGTTGCGGTCGACACCGAGGTTGACGGCGATGACGGTGACGTCCTCGCGGGGTTGCACGACGTAGCTGGGTCGACCGTTGCCGCGGGTGCTGACCGTGCCGGACTCGCTCACGAGGCCGAGGTCGACCAGGGATGCCGTCAGGTCACCGATGGTGCTCCGGTTCAGGCCGAGGTCCTTGGTGAGCGTGGCGCGCGACGTCGGCCCCCTGAGGTGGACCCGGGTCAGCAGGCGCCCCATGTTGTTGCGCTTGAGCTCCTCGGGGCGCAGCGTGCCGCGGGGCGGCACCTCGCTCCGAGTGCGTCTAAGTGCGCTGCTCGTGGTCACGTCGTCGTCTCTCCACACGGCCGGTCCGAGCCAGGTGCGCCCGTTTGCGTGCCGAGTGTATGTTGCGGCCCACAACTTTGGGAACCGCGGTGCAGGTCAATCCTCGCCAGCGCCCGGACCGTCCTGGTCGAGGTCGAGCACCAGGGTCGCGACACCCGCTGCGGCAGAGGCGGTAGGTCCGGTGCGGGAGCCGAAGGGTCCGGTTGCCCAGGTCAGGCTCCAGCCGTCGCCGAGGTGCTCCAGCCCGTCGATCACTTCTGCCACGACCTGCATACCGTCGCGGGAGACGGTCAGGGACACCCGCTCGCGGCCTGCGTCGTCGAACAGGTAGGTGGTGCTCGAGGCGCCGTCGGCGAGGTCGAAGACCTCGAAGTGGGGCGCGACGGCGTCGTCGTAGTCGGGCCGGTCGGCCCGGCTGCCCACGGCGATCACCGCTCCGGGACGCACGAGGAGCGGCAGGGAGTGCACGTCGTGCCGCTGCCGCACCCAGCCCGGGCCCTCGACCGGCTGCCCGTCGAGCAGGCCCACCCAGCGGCCGCGTGGCACGTAGAGCTCCACGTCGCCCTCGTCGTCGAAGACCGGGGCGACGAGCAGGTCCGGCCCGAGCATGTACTGGCGGTCGAGCTGGGCGCACGTGCGGTCGTCGGGGAACTCCAGCACCATCGCGCGCATCATCGGGATGCCGGCGCGGTGCGCCTCGACCGCGCAGCCCCACAGGTACGGCATCAGCCGGTTCTTCAGCTCGGCGAACTCCCTGGTGACGTCGACCGCTTCCTCGTCGAAGACCCACGGCACCCGGTAGGACTCGGACCCGTGCAGCCGGGAGTGCGAGGACAACAGGCCGAAGGCGGTCCACCGCTTGAACAGGGCGGCCGAGGGCGTGCCCTCGAACCCACCGATGTCGTGGCTCCAGAAGCCGAAGCCCGCGAGGCCCAGCGAGAGTCCGCCGCGCAGCGACTCGGCCATCGACTGGTAGGTCGACTCGCAGTCACCGCCCCAGTGCACCGGGAACTGCTGGCCACCGACCGTGGCCGAGCGGGCGAAGAGCACGGCCTCGCCCTCGCCGCGCGCCGCGCGCACCTCGTCGAACACCGTCTGGTTGTAGAGGAGCGTGTAGTAGTTGTGCATCAGGGCCGGGTCGGAGCCGTCGTGCCACACGACATCGGTGGGCACGCGCTCGCCGAAGTCGGTCTTGATGGCGTCGATCCCCGAGTCGAGCAGCGTGCGCACCTTGCCGGCGAACCACGTGCGGGCGGCCGGGTTGGTGAAGTCGACCAGGCCCATGCCGGCGACCCACTGGTCGGTCTGCCAGACCGAGCCGTCGGCCCGGCGCACGAGGTAGCCCGCCTGCGCCGCCTCCACGAACAGCGGGGAGCGCTGGCCGAGGTAGGGGTTGATCCACGCGCTGCGCCGTAGGCCCTTCTCGCCCATCCGGCGCAGCATCCCCTCGGGGTCGGGGAAGGCGTCGCGGTCCCACTCGAAGTCGCACCACTGCAGCGGCTTCATCCAGTAGCAGTCGAAGTGGACGACGCTCAACGGGATGTCGCGCTCTCGCATGCCGTCGACGAAGTGGGTGACCGTCGCCTCGTCGTAGTCGGTGAGGAAGGACGTCGACAGCCAGAGGCCGAACGACCACCGTGGTGGGAGGGCGGGGCGGCCGGTGAGCGCGGTGTACTTCTCCACGATCTGGCGGGGAGTGGGGCCGTAGACGACGAGGTACTCCAGCTCGTCGCCCGGCACCGAGAACTGCACGGCCGAGACGACCTCAGAACACACCTCGAACGACACCCGGCCGGGGCTGTTGACGAAGATGCCGAAGCCGGCGTCGGTCACGAGGAAGGGCAGCGACTTGTAGGCCTGTTCGCTGGCGGTGCCGCCGTCCTGGTTCCAGGTGTCGACCGACTGGCCGTTCTTGACGAAGGGGCCGAAGCGCTCACCGAGGCCGTAGACGTTCGTGCCGACCGGGAGGGTGAGGCGCTGCATCAGGTAGCGTCGTTCCGGCGGTGTCGGCGTCCTCGGCGACGTGCATGGAGCCCAGCGCGTTGGCGCCTGCGGTCGCGAGCACGGCATCCGGCGAACGGAACTCGAGCTTCCAGGGGCCGTCGACGGCCATCTGCGCGGTGAGGTCGCCGGCGCGCAGCGACACGCTGCCCCCGGCGGGCTCCACCGCGACCTCACCGGGCGAGGGGTGCAGCTGGAAGTCGGGCACCGGCGAGGTGGTTCGCACCCGATGGGACGCACGCACGGCGACCACGTCGGGGGCCGGTGAGCTGAGGTCGACGGTGATCGTCGGGGTGTTGAGGTGTGACCCGCGGTGCTCCACGGGCCGGCTCAGGGCGGCGACCGAGATCGTGGAGTCGGAGGTCTCGACCGCGAAGGCCTCCTTGGCGTAGGTGGCGGTGACTCCGGGGCGGAGCAGCCAGTAGCCGTCGTTGAACTTCATCAGTCGCTCCTCGTGTCGGACTACCTATGGGTAACTTCAGGCGGCTCGCCAGAACCGTCCAGCCGACTCGCACGCGACGTACAGGCTGGTCGCCACCTATGTGGACGTTGACAACAATATGGTTTCGAACCCTTGACAGTGTGACATCGCGGACTTGTACGCTGCGCTCATCGACAGGCAGGTGACCGGTTCGGGCCGCCTCGCCGCCACTCTTTCCAAGGGAGCTTTGACCAATGACGTTCAAAAGAACGGCCACCGTTGCGTTCGTAGCAGCGGCGGGCATCATCACGCTCGCCGGCTGTAGCAGTGACGATTCGGGCAGCGGCAGCAGTGGCTCTGGCTCAGCCTCGGCGGCAGCCGCGAAGCGCGCCTGCATCATGCTGCCCGACGCCGACTCGTCCTCCCGCTGGGAGAACGGCGACCGGCCGGCCCTCGAGAAGTCGTTCAAGGAGATCGGCTTCCAGACCGACATCCAGAACGCCCTGAACGACACCGGCAAGTACGCCACCCTCGCGGACCAGCAGCTCACCAAGGGCTGCTCGGTCATGCTCCTGGTCGACCTCAACGGCGCCGGTGCGCAGGTGATGGACAAGGCCCACGCCCAGGGCGTGCCGGTCATCGCCTACGACCGCCCGATCAAGGGTGCCGACTACTATGTTTCCTTCGACAACTTCCATGTCGGTGAGCTCGAGGGCCAGATGATCGTCGACGGCCTCAAGAAGGATGGCAAGGACCCCAAGACGGCCAAGGTCATCTACATGGGTGGAGACCCGACCGACGGCAACGCCAAGCAGTTCCACGATGGCGCGGACAGCATCATGAGCGCGGCCGGGATCAAGCCGGCCGCCGAGCCGCCGGGCGTCTGGGACGGCCCGAAGACCGCCGTCAACTTCGAGCAGGCCCTCACCTCCACCGGCGGCAAGGTCGACGCCGTCTGGGTCGCCAACGACGTCAACGCAGGGGCGGTCATCCAGATCCTCGACAAGAACGGCCTCAAGGTGCCGGTGAGCGGCCAGGACGCCTCGCCCGTCGGCCTGCAGAACGTGCTGCTGGGCAAGCAGTTCGCCACGGTCTACAAGCCGTTCCAGCTCGAGGCGACCGCCTCGGTCGCCCTGGCCCAGAAGCTCGCCAACGGTGAGAAGCCGGGCGCCGACAAGAAGACCGACGACGGTGTCCCGTTCCTCGCGATGACCCCGATCGTGGTCGACGTGAAGAACATGCAGAAGGTGTTCGACGACGGCAACGCCAAGGTCGCCGAGGTGTGCACCGGTCCGGTTGCCGCAGCCTGCACCGCAGCTGGCATCAAGTAACAACAGACGGTTCGCGCAACCGATGTGACGCATCGACCGTGGTGTGGCCGGCAGGGGTATCCCTCCGGCCGCACCACGGTCGACACTTGTCACCTGTAACCCAGGCACGTCAAGGGCGACGGTCGTGGTGTCCAGGACACCGGAGCCGGTCCCAGGCGTGTGGACAGCTCGACCTACAGCCGCAGGAGTGGCGATGAGTGCACTGATCGAACTCGAAGACATCCGCAAGAGCTTCGGCCCCGTCGACGTCCTCAAAGGCGTGACGATGTCGGTTTACCCGGGCAAGGTGTCCGCCCTGGTGGGAGACAACGGGGCCGGCAAGTCGACCCTGATCAAGGGACTCTCCGGAGCCCAGCCCTACGACGAGGGGCAGGTGAGGTTCGAGGGCAACCCGGTCACCATCGGCACCCCCCACGACGCGTCCGGCCTCGGCATCGAGGTCGTCTACCAGGACCTCGCCCTCTGCGAGAACCTCGACATCGTCAACAACATGTTCCTCGGCCGAGAGCGCACCGCGCACGGCATGCTCGACCAGCCGGACATGGAGGGCGCCGCGGCCCGCACCCTGCAGTCCCTGTCGGTGCGCACCCTGAAGTCGGTGCGCCAGAAGGTCTCCTCGCTCTCCGGTGGTCAGCGCCAGACGGTCGCGATCGCCCGGGCGGTGCTGCAGGAGGCCAAGGTCGTCATCCTCGACGAGCCCACGGCGGCGTTGGGTGTGGCTCAGACCGAGCAGGTGCTGGCGCTGGTGCGCCGGCTGGCCGACTCCGGCACGGCGGTACTCATCATCAGCCACAACCTCGCAGACGTCTTCGAGGTGGCCGACTACATCAACGTGCTCTACCTCGGCACGATGGTGGCGCAGCTCGAGACGAAGGACACCACCTACGACGAGGTCGTCGGCTGGATCACCGGAAGCAAGATCAAGGACCCGGCCGTAGTGGAAGGCGTTTGAGATGACCGACACCCGCACTGAGTCCGACGCCGACGCCGGCGCAGCAGCCGTCCAGGCGATCGCCACCGGCTACGAGGGCAGCATCAGCGAGCAGTTCCAGAACTACTTCCGCCGGGTGCGTTCCGGTGAGATGGGCATGCTCCCGGCGCTTGCCGGCGTGCTCGTCCTCGGCGTGCTGTTCTCGTTCCTGAGCGAGTTCTTCCTCACCAACAAGAACATCGCCAACCTGCTGACCCAGACGGCGTCGCTGATGATCCTGGCGATCGCCCTGACCTTCCTGCTGATCATGGCCGAGATCGACCTCTCGGCCGGCATCACCGGCGGCGTCGGCATGGCCGTGTTCATCCGGCTGGTCAACGACCAGCACCTGAACTGGGTCCTGGCCCTCGTCGTCTCCCTGCTGGTCGGCTGCGTGATCGGCGCCTCCATCGGGTTCTTCGTCGCCAGGATCGGGGTTCCGTCGTTCGTCGTGACCCTCGCACTCTTCCTGGCGTTCCAGGGTCTGATGCTGGTGATGCTGGGCGACGCCGGGTCGTACCGCATCGAGACCCCCGCCGTCGTCGCCATCATGAACAAGAACATGCCCATCTGGGCCGGCTGGGTGATGTTCGTGGTCGTCTGCGTGGTCTCACTGGCCACCTCGTTCTACGACCGCGGGCGGCGCCAGAGGTACAAGATGCCGGTGCGTCCGATCAGCATGCTGTGGCTGCAGTTCGGGGCCGTCGTGCTGGGCGTGGGCTTCCTGGTGTTCTTCCTGAACCAGAACCGCTCCACCGGCGCGTTCGTGGTCGAGGGCGTGCCGATCGTGGTGCCGCTCGCCCTGGCGATCCTCTGGGCCGGGCAGCTCGTCCTCGACCGCACCCGCTTCGGCCTGCACATCTACGCCGTGGGCGGTAACCCGGAAGGTGCCCGCCGTGCGGGCATCAACGTCACGCGGGTGCGCGTCTCCGCGTTCATCATCTGTTCGACGCTGGCGGTGGTCGCCGGGCTGTTCACCGTCAGCCAGGTGGGTGTCGTGCAGTCCTCGACCGGCCGCGACGTCGTGCTGTCCGGTGTGGGTGCTGCCGTGATCGGCGGTGTCAGCCTCTTCGGTGGCCGGGGCCGCCTGATGCAGGCCACCGTCGGTGCGTTCCTCATCTCGATGATCACCAACGGCCTGGGCCTGCTCGGCTACTCCGCCGGCATCACGTTCATCGTCACCGGCGGCGTGCTCATGCTCGCGGCCACCATCGACGCGCTGACTCGCAAGCGGGCCGGCTCGACCTCGCTGGCGCGCACGTGACAGAAGTGCATCGAGGGTCGACGGCGAGCCGTCGTCCGTGATCCACAACCCGGTCATCCCCGGTTTTCACCCCGACCCGTCGGTGGTGCGAACCGGGGATGACTACTTCCTGGCCACGTCGACATTCGTCTGGGACCCCGGCATCCGGCTGTTCCACTCGCGCGACCTGCAACGGTGGGACCTCGTCGGGCACGCCCTGCCACCGGGTACCCACGACTTCCGGGGCCTGGCCGGCCACGAGGGTGTCTGGGCGCCGGACCTGAGCCATGACGCCGCGACCGGCACGTTCTACCTGACCTACTCGGTGGTGCGCAGCACCGCGGCGCGCTACTTCGACGTCGACAACTACGTGGTCACCGCACCGGCCGTCGAGGGTCCGTGGACGGCCCCGGCATACCTGCACAGTGTCGGGTTCGACCCGTCCCTCTTCCACGACGACGACGGGCGGCACTGGCTCGTGGCGCTGGAGTGGGACCCGCGCCAGGGTTACGAGCACCCGGGGGCCATCGTGCTCGACGAGTACGACCCGCAGCGCGGCGGCCTCGTGGGGGAGTCGCGCCGCATCTACCGTGGCGGATCCGACCGAGGCTGCCTCGAGGCCCCGCACCTGTACCGGCACGACAGCCGCTACTACCTGATGGCCGCCGAGGGAGGCACCGGCTACGCGCACGGTGTGACGCTGGCCCGGTCCGCTGCGCTCGAGGGTCCCTACGAGGCGGACCCGCTCAACCCGTTCCTCACGAGCAACACCGCGCACATCGAGGGGCGGGGTGACCCCGACCACCTCAAGCCGCGGTTCTTCAACCCGGACGCCGCGCTGCAGAAGGCGGGTCACGGCTCGCTGGTCAGCACCCCGTCGGGCGAGTGGTACGTGGCGCACCTCTGCGCGCGACCGGTCGGACCCGCTCACCGGTGCACGTTGGGCCGGGAAACTGCTGTGCAACAGGTTTATTGGTCGGATGACGGGTGGCTCCGCCTGAGCACGGGAGGGACCGTGGCGCAGCTGGAGACCCCGTCGCCAGCAGACACGCCCCCGAACGATGGCCCCGTCGATCTCGGCCGGCACACCGAGTTCCGCGGCCCCGGTCTCGACCCGTGGATCTCGACCCTGCGACGCCCGGCGGCCGACGACTGGCTGCGAGTGGGCGGCGACGGGCCGGGGCTTCGGCTGCGGGGTGGCCAGGCCGTGACGTCACGCCAGGAGAGCTCGGTGGTGGCGACGCCGCTGCAGGCGTTCGTGGCCTCGGTCGAGACCCGCGTCGACGTGGCGCCGCGGCACTTCTCGGAGTCGGCCGGGCTCGTCGTCGTCTACGACGAGCGGAACCTCCTGTTCGCCCGCCTCTACGCCAGCGAGAGCCTCGGATGCCGTGTCGTAGCGGTGCTCTCGGTGGAGGCGGGCGTCAAGACCGAGCACCTCGACACGCGGCAACCGCTTCCGGACGGCCCGATCGTGCTCGGTGCCGACGTAGACGTCGACGTCGTCCGCTTCTGGTGGGCACCCGGCGAGGCACCGGATGACCGCCGACCACTCGGGCCGTCCCTGGACGCCACGTTCATGTCCGACGAGGCCGTCGACGGCTTCACCGGCACCATGGTGGGGCTCGCGTGCGTCGACGGGTACCGACGCGACCTCGAGGCGACGTTCGACCGCTTCGAGCTGCGCTACCCCGAGGAGGGACATCGTCCGCCGGCAGGCAGAATTCGATGAGCACAGCAGCGGAACCGCCGCTCGTCTGCGGCCGCTGGCAGGAGGCGGAGCTCGCCTTCCGTGCCGAGGTGCACCTGGACACCCCGTACGTCGAGGCCGGGTTCGAGGCCGCCTTCGTGCACGAAGCAGGTGTCGTGCTGCGCCGCCCGGCGTTCTGGGACGGTGACCAGACCTGGCGCGTCCGGTTCGCCCCCACTCTCGAGGGGCGATGGGACTGGACCGTGCGGGCCCCGGCCCCTCTCGAGGAGCTCGACGGCCGCACCGGAAGCATCGAGTGCAGCTCACCAGACCCGTTGCCGCACAACCATTTCAGGCGGCACGGCTTCTGGCGGATGTCCGCGGGCGGGCGCTCGCTGGTCCATTCCGACGGTGCCCCGGCCATCCTCGTCGCCGACACCGCGTGGGGGATGCCGTGGCGCGCGACCCACGACCAGGTGGCCACCTACGCCGACGACCGGTCGGCGAAGGGCTTCAACGCCGTGCTGCTCATGTCGGTGCAGCCGGACATGAGCACCGTCGGGCCGCGCGACCGCACCGCCGACGAGGGGTTCGACGTCGGCTTCGAGGACCTGCCGGACGGCCGGCTGACGCAGCTGAACCCGGGCTACTTCCAGTACTTCGACGCCATCAGCGCCGCCCTGGCGGACCGGGGCATCGCCATGGTGCTTCAACCGGTCTTCCAGGGTTTCGGCTGGAAGGGCCCGCCCGTCGCCGGCAACGTCGTGCCGCCCGAGGACTACGCCCGCTACTGCCGCTACCTCGTCGCCCGTTACGGGGCGCGACCCACCATCTACCTGGTCGGCGCCGACGGCACCGGCCACGGGCCACAGTGCGAGGCCGGTGGCCGCGCGGTGAGCGAGTCGGACTGCTACGAGCAGCCGACCGGCCTGCACTACCAGCCGCACACCGTGGCCGACGCCCACCAGGACGCGGAGTGGCTCGACTTCCAGTGGTGCCAGACGGGCCACGGCGGCGAGCACGTGCCGGAGCGGGTCGCCGACCTGGCGCGCAACCGGCCGGTGAAGGCGGTCGCCAACGGCGAGCCCACCTACGAGCGCACCGGCGGCCCCGAGCGTGCCGCCGGCTGGTGGCAGGGGCACGAGGCGTGGTGCAACCTGTTCGCCGGCGGAACCATGGGCGTCGCCTACGGCGCCGCCAGCCTGTGGCAGTGGCGCCTGCACCCCGACGAGCCGGGGCACTCCGCCTACTTCGCCGACGCCAGCTCCGGCTGGCGCGAGGCCCTCGACTTCGAGGGGTCGACCTATGTCGGGCTCGTCGGGACGATCCTGGGCGGGCTGCCGACCACCGACATGGTGCCCGACTGGACGCTGGCGATCTCGCCACGGGTCCTGCGCGCGCCCAGTGGCCTGGTGCTCGCCTACCAGGAGAACGGTGGGCCCCTGGACCTGCGCGGACCCGAGGTGCCGCTGCCATACGTGGTCGTCGACCCGCGCACCGGCCGCACCGTCGCGGCGGGCGTCCGGACCCACACCGAGGAGCCGGTTCCCGACTCCAGCACCGAACCGCGGATCTACGTCTGCGGGGACGACGTCCACCCCGCTGGGCGCTCCTGATCCGACGACGGTCGGAGGCCGTTCCCTCGCATAGCATCGCGAGGTGCCCCCGACCGATACCTCGCGCTGCTCCGCCGCGTCCCTGCGCCGGGGCGACCCACAGGCCGGCACCGCCCCCGTCGCGTCGCGCTGGTTGCTCATCGAGCACCAGGGCCCCTGGGCCAAGAAGCCGACCGACACCGAGCCGCTGTTCGGTGCGGTCGGTGCCGAGGTGGACGCGCGCGCCGCGTCGTTCGGCGGCAAGGTGCTGCTCGTGCGCCGCCCCGGCCGCCGCGCGCCGGGTGCGGAGGAGCAGCACTGGTTCGCCGTCGACACGGTGCGTCGCACCCAGGTCCGCGGCACCTGGCGCAGCGCCGCCGACCTGCTCGAGGCGGCCCGCGCCCTGGGGGCCGCTCTCTCGGCCAGCCACGAGGAGGCCGAGCCGATGGTGCTCGTGTGCACGCACGGCATCCGCGACGCCTGCTGCGCCGTGCGCGGGCGGCCGATCGTCAATACCCTCGCGCGCGCCTTCCCCGACCAGGTCTGGGAGACCACGCACCTGGGCGGGCACCGGTTCGCCGGCACCCTGCTCACGCTGCCCGACGGCGCCTGCTTCGGCCGGCTCGACCCGGCATCCGCGGCCGAGGTGGTCGGCGCCCACCGGCAGGGCCGCACCGACCCGGCGCACCTGCGGGGGACGACCCGGTGGGAGCCGGCGGTGCAGGCCGCCCTCGTCGCGGCGCTCGACGCGCACGGCCCGGCAGCCGCCGACGACCTCGTGCCGGGGGTCGTCGAGGTCGACGGCGAGCGAACGACGGTCGAGGTGCTGGGCCGCGCGCCGCTGCCCGAGCTGACCGTCGTCGATGTCGTGACGGAGGCGCTGCCCGACGCCGCGCTGAGCTGCGGCGACCGGCCCAAGCCACACGTCGCCCAGCGGGCCAGCGTGCGCGCCTAGGTTCCCCCGCCGCGGCCGCGGTGCCAGCATGGGCCCATGAGCGCGACGGAGCGGTACCGCGAGGCACGTGACCTGCTGATCTCCCTGCGGGGGCGCCACGACGAGGCGCTCGAGCGGTTCGTCTGGCCCGACGTGGGCGAGCAGTTCAACTGGGCGGTCGACTGGTTCGACGCCATGGCTCGCGGCAACGACGCACCGGCACTCGTCGTGGTGGCCGAGGACGGCTCGAGCGAGGAGGTCAGCTTCGACGCGATGGCGGCCCGCTCCGACCGGGTGGGGCGGTGGTTGCTCGGGCTGGGCGTCGGGCGCGGCGACCCGGTGCTGCTCATGCTCGGCAACCGCGCCGAGCTGTGGGACGTCATGCTCGCTGTGATGAAGATCGGCGCCGTCATCGTGCCGACCGCCACCGCGGCGGGTGCGGCCGACCTCGCCGACCGGGTGGCCCGCAGCGGCGCCCGCGCCGTCGTCACGACCCCCGACCAGACCGAGAAGTTCGGCGACCTCGGCGCCGACCTGGTGCGGGTCAGCGTGGGCGCCACCGACGGCTGGGCCGACCTGGGTGACGCGTATGCCGTCGACGTCGAGCCGCTGCCGCACCCGGGCACCGCCCCCGGCGACCCGCTGCTCCTCTACTTCACCTCGGGCACCACCGCACGGCCCAAGCTGGTCGAGCACACCCAGGTGTCGTACCCCGTCGGCCACCTCTCCACGGCCTACTGGCTCGGCCTGCAGCCCGGTGACCGGCACCTCAACCTGTCCAGCCCCGGCTGGGCCAAGCACGCCTGGTCGTGCTTCTTCGCCCCCTGGATCGCGGAGTCGACCGTCGTCGTGCTGTCCTACGCGCGGTTCGACGCCGCCCGGCTGCTCGACGTGCTGCGCGACCACGAGGTCACCAGCTTCTGCGCGCCGCCCACGGTGTGGCGGATGCTCATCAACGCCGACCTGTCCGGCGGTCCGGGAGGGCTGCGCGAGGTGGTGGGCGCGGGCGAGCCGCTCAACCCCGAGGTCATCGAGCAGGTGCGCCGCGCGTGGGGGCTGGACCTGCGCGACGGATACGGACAGACCGAGATGACGGCCGCTGTCGGCAACACTCCGGGGTCGCCGCTCAAGCCCGGCTCGATGGGCCGGCCGCTCCCGGGGGTGCCCGTCGTCCTGGTCGACCCGCTCACCGACCAGCGCGTCGACGGCCCGGGCGAGGGCGAGCTGTGCCTCGACCTGGCCACCCACCCGTTGCCGCTGATGACCGGATACTCGGGCGACAACGCCCGCAACGAGGAGGCGATGGCCGGCGGCTGGTACCACACCGGCGACGTGGCGACCCGTGACGCCGACGGCTACATCACCTACGTCGGGCGCACCGACGACGTCTTCAAGGCCAGCGACTACAAGATCAGCCCGTTCGAGGTCGAGTCGGTGCTCATCGAGCACCCCGCGGTCGCCGAGGCCGCGGTGGTGCCGGCGCCGGATGCCGTGCGCCTGGCGGTGCCGAAGGCGTACGTCGTGCTCGCCCCTGGCCACGAGCCGACGGAGGAGACGGCGCGCTCCATCCTCAAGTACGCGCGCGAGCACCTCCAGCCCTGGCAGCGGGTGCGCCGGCTGGAGTTCTCCGAGCTGCCCAAGACGATCTCGGGCAAGATCCGCCGGGTCGAGCTGCGGGCCCGCGAGGAGGAGCTGGCCGGTGACCGGCCGGTCGAGGGCACCCACGGCACCGAGTGGCGCGACGACATGTTCCCCGACCTGAAGTCCTGACGGCACGGGAGGCCCGTGGCCCGTGCGCCACAGTGGCGAGAAGGTACGTGGAGGGGGCTTCCTCGCCAAGCCCCTCCACCTCGAGGACGTGCTGGGCTGGATCGACAGCACGGCCTCCGGGCGGTAGTGCGGCCCCCGCGGCAGGAGCTCAGGGGGATGCCGGTGGGCTCGCCGCCGCTGTGGCCCGCGGTACGGCGAGCGTGGTCAACGGTGTGTCGACCGAGCAGGTGCGGGCCGGGTCGGCCGGGCGCCCGTCGATGCGGCGCCCGTTGACCAGCGACACGTCGTCGTAGGCGGGGCGGCCCTCGATGACGTCGCGGAAGCGGTAGCGGCTGAGGGTGGCCAGGCGGCAGTCGGTGCCGAAGGTGAGCACGTCGAACGCCGAGGGCTGGCCGACCAGCTCCTCGCCACCGGCATCCGCCAGGAAGTGGGTGAACGGGCCCCCGCCGGTGAACGTGCCGGCCTGCACCCTGTTGCCCTCCAGGTCCGCCGAGTGCATGTGTCCGTTGACCAGCACACCCCCGGCCAGGTCCTCCACGGCCCACGGCTCGTGGCCCACGACGAGGTCGGGGGCCGGCCGCCCGGCATACGCGGCGGTGAACGCGGCGCGGGCCGGCTCCTGCTTGGCCCGCGAGCCGGTGCCCGAGTCGCCGAACCAGCGGGGGTCGTTGAAGCCGGCGATGCGCACCCCGTGCACGGTGACCTCCGTGTAGTCGCCGCTCGCGCCCTCGAGCAGGACGACGTTGGGGATGCGGTCGAGCCGGTCGAGCAGGGCCGTGTCGGTCGCGCTGTTGGCGTCGTGGTTGCCACGCACGAACAGGTAGGGCACGGGCAGTGACGCGATGCCGGTGAACAGGCCCGTGGCGTCGGCCTCCTCGACCGTGCCGAAGTTGACGAGGTCGCCGGCGTCGACGACCAGGTCGACCCCCTCCTCCTGCACGATGGTGCGCATCAGGTCGTACTGGTTGCCCGCGTGGATGTCGCTGACGAGCAGCACGCGCAACGAGGTGTCGGACTCCAGTGGCGCCGCCTGGTACTTCTGCTGCAGGGCCGTCGACAGGGCGATGAGGTTGCGCAGGTAGGGCGCCACCTGGCTGGCTCGGGTCTCGACGTCGCTCAGGATGCCCTGGTTGCGCTGCAGGGTGCCGAGCACCCCGGTCGAGGTGAAGGTCTCCTGGCGGTCCGGCTGGTAGGTGGCGTAGAGCGCGACGGCGGTGACGGCCGTCGACACCAGCCAGCCGACCAGCCCGGCCGCGAGCAGCGCGGTGGGCGGCCGGCGACGGCGGAGCACGGCATACCCGGCGAGGGTGAGCAGGACGACGGCGAGCGCGCCGACCGAGAAGCGCGCCATGATCGACAGCGCGACGTCGCGGATGGCGGCACTGAGCTCCTCGGGCCCGGGCCGCAGGGTGGCCAGGCTGACGCCCGGGCGGGAGAGCACCTCGGCGATGTTGGCCTTGACCTGCGGCACGGCCCGGATGCCGGGGGCCAGTCCCTGGAACTCCAGGCGCAGGTCGCCGAACGCGGTGGTCGCGACGAGCTCACCGCTGCTCAGCGGGTTGGGGTCGAGCGACACGCTCGCCTGGTAGTGCCGGGTCTGTGCGGTGGCCGGCGCGACGGCCGTGGCCGAGGTGCCGGCGAGGGCGCAGGCGGCGACCAGCCCCACGACCGCGAGCCCGTGCCGCACCCGCCGGGGAGCGATCCGGTGGCCGGCCCACCACCAGGTGCTGACGGCGGTGACCAGCGGCCACCCCACGGTGAGCAGCGCGACGACCCGCTCGTGGAGACCGAACGTGGCACCGCCCAGGCCGATGCCGAGTGAGGCGACCGCGACGCCCAGGACGGCTGCCGCCGGACGGGCCACCCGGCGCTCCAGCGCGACCGGGCCGTCGGGCCGGGCCGCGAACCAGGGCCAGGCGGCGAGCAGCGCGAACGACAACGTGGCGACCACGGTGTGCGGCGCCGACGAGTCGGTGCGCGAGGGGAGGGGGAGGGCCGCGACGGCAAGGGTCGCCACCCCGCCTGCGGCGAGCAGCACCCGGCCGGGGCGCCGGGCGGGCACCAGCGCCCACGCGGTGACCAGGTGGGCGAGCCCGGTGACGACCAGGGCGGTCGTCATGATCCAGCGGTGCGGGGTGGCCGACGCCGCGAGGGCGCTGATCGACTCCGCGCCGGAGTCGAAGCCCCCGGGCTGCACCGCGGCCGCCCAGGTCCACCCGCCGACCAGCGCCACGACGGCGACCGTCGCGCTCAGCACCGCGGTGCGCGGGCGCCCCGCAGGCTGGTTCCTCAGCGGCCCAGCACCGGTCGCGCGCGCCACCCCCTCGGGTGCCGGCGGCATGGCCGACGGCTCGCTCGTGGGCTCGGGCATGCGCACCAGCCTAGGTCGGGTGCCTGCCCCCGGTTCCGACCGGAGCCCGCCGCCGGCGGCCGCCGCGGGGGAGGATGCCGGGGTGACGATCCTGGTGGGCACGTCGGGGTGGACCTACGACAGCTGGGCCGGTCCGTTCTACCCGAAGGGGGTGGCGCGGCGACGCTGGCTGGAGTTCTACGCCGAGCGGCTCGACACGGTGGAGCTCAACGCCAGCCACTACCGCTGGCCCCGCGACACCGCGTTCACCGGCTGGCACGACCGGCTCCCCGCCGGGTTCGAGCTCGCCGTGAAGGCACCCCGGGCCCTGACCCACGCCAAGCGGCTGTACGCCCCGGAGAAGTGGTCCGAGATCATCGGGCGGGGCATGCAGCTCCTCGGCGACCGCGCCGGGCCGTTCCTCCTCCAGCTGCCGCCGACGATGGAGCGCGACGACGCCCGGCTCGACTACGCCCTGGCCCACCTGCCCCCCGGCATCCGCACCGCCGTGGAGTTCCGGCATCCGTCGTGGCTCGACGAGCGGGTCTTCGGCATCCTCGAGCGGCACCGGGCCGCCTACGTGGTGATGAGCGGCGCCCACCTCCCGTGCGTGCTGCGCGCGACCACCGACCTGGTCTACGTGCGCTGGCACGGACCCAGCGCCGAGCACTTGTACGCCGGCTCGTACCCCGACGACGACCTGCGCTGGTGGGCCGACCGGCTCCTCGAGTGGGAGGGCGCCGGGCACCGCGTGTACGGCTACTTCAACAACGACCAGCTCGGGTATGCCGTGGCGAACGCCATGCGGCTGCGCGAGCTCCTCGGCCGCTGACCGCTTCTGGGGCACGATCGACCAATAGGTCAAAGTCGTCCCAGCGATTCTGGTCGACAACGGGGCAGCATCGACCAATAGGTCAGAGCTGCCCCGTTCGGGCCGGTGGCCGGCGGAACCTAGGCTGGCGGGCATGCCGGCCATCCCCGCCCAGTCGTCCGCCACGCCGTCGCCGGGCCCGTTCGACGCACCCTTCGAGGGGGTGCTGCTCGACCTCGACGGCACGCTCATCGACTCCATCGCCGCCGTCGAGCGGTCGTGGATCCGGTGGTGCGGCGAATACGGCATCGACCCGGTGCGGCTGCTCGGCTTCCACGGCATGCCGGCCAAGGGGGTCATCGCGAGGCTGCTCCCGGAGGGTGACCGGGTGGCCGCGTTCGAGCGGATCCGCGACATCGAGGTGGCCGACGTCGAGGGCATCGTCGTGCTGCCCGGCGCAGCCGCCCTGCTGGCGACGCTCGCAGCGGGTGGGGTGCCGACGGCGATCGTCACCTCGGGCACCACCGACCTCGCCGAGGCGCGCCTGGCGGCCACCGGGCTGACCCACCCGCCGGTCGTCGTCACGGCATCCGACGTCGAGCGCGGCAAGCCGTGGCCCGACCCGTGGCTCGAGGGCGCGCGCCGGCTGGGGGTCGACCCGGCGCAGTGCGTGGTGGTCGAGGATGCCGTCGCCGGGCTGCGTGCCGCCCGCGCCGCCGGGTGCCGCGCGACCGTTGCGGTGCTGGGAACCACGGCCCGCGAGGAGCTGGAGCCCGAGGCGGATGTCGTCGTCCCCGACCTCACCCACCTGGCGACCGCTCTCGAGGGTGGTCGAGTGTCGCTGGCCCTGGCATAGGGTCTGCCCATGGATGCCGACATCGTGGTCGTGGGTGCCGGCCTCGCCGGCCTGGTCGCCACGTGCGAGCTCGCCGACGCTGGCCGGTCGGTGGTGCTGCTCGACCAGGAGAGCGAGGCCAACCTCGGCGGCCAGGCGTGGTGGAGCTTCGGCGGGCTGTTCCTCGTCGACAGCCCCGAGCAGCGCCGGATGGGCATCACCGACTCGTTCGACCTCGCCTGGCAGGACTGGGAGGGGACTGCCGGCTGGGACCGGCTCACCGCACCCGACGGCAGCCCCGGCGCCGACCACTGGGGCCGCAAGTGGGGGCGGGCCTACGTCGAGTGGGCGGCCGGCGAAAAGCGGGCCTGGCTGCGGGAGCGCGGCATCTCGTTCTTCCCCGTCGTCGGCTGGGCCGAGCGGGGCGACGGCACCAGCGGCGGGCACGGAAACTCGGTGCCGCGCTTCCACATCCCGTGGGGCACGGGCACCGGTGTGGTGGCACCGTTCGAGCGCTCGGTGCGCGAGCACGTCGCGGCCGGGAGGGTCATCTACCGGCCCCGCCACCGCGTCGACCAGCTCGTCCGCACCAGCGGCGCGGTGACCGGGGTGCGGGGTGTGGTGCTCGCGCCGGACGACTCCCCGCGTGGCGTGGCCAGCAACCGCGACGTCGTCGGCGAGTTCGAGTACGGCGGCCAGGCGGTCGTCGTCACCTCGGGCGGCATCGGCGGCAACCACGACCTGGTGCGCGCCAACTGGCCTGAGCGGCTGGGCAGCCCGCCAGCTGACCTGCTCACCGGGGTGCCCGCCTACGTCGACGGCCGGATGCTCGCCATCACCGAGGCGGCCGGCGGCACGATCGTCAACCGTGACCGGATGTGGCACTACGTCGAGGGCGTGCGCAACTGGGACCCGATCTGGCCCGGGCACGCGATCCGCATCCTGCCCGGCCCCAGCTCGATGTGGTTCGACGCTCGGGGCAACCGGCTGCCCGCTCCGTTCCTGCCCGGTTTCGACACCCTGGGCACGCTGGATCACTTGCGGCACACCGGTTTCGACCACTCGTGGTTCATCCTCAACCGGTCGCTCGCCGGCAAGGAGTTCGCGCTCTCGGGGTCGGAGCAGAACCTCGACCTCACCGAGAAGCGCTACCGCGAGGTGCTGCGCCGGCCGATCACCAAGGTCACCCCGTCGGTGCAGGCCTTCCTCGACCACGGCGAGGACTGGCTCACCGCCGCCACGATCGGCGAGCTCGTGGCGAAGATGAACGCCCTCACCCCCGAGGCCCCGCCACTCGATGCCGAGTTCGTCGAGCGGCAGGTCGTCGAGCGCGACCGGCAGGTCGAGAACCGCTACACCAAGGACGCCCAGGTCGCGGCGATCCGGGTGGCCCGCGCCTACCGCGGTGACAGGTTGACCAAGCGGGCCTACCCGCTGCACCGCATCCTCGACCCGAAGTACGGCCCGCTCGTCGCGGTGCGGCTGCGGGTGCTGTCGCGCAAGACGTTGGGCGGGCTGCACACCGACCTGTCGGGTCGGGTGCTCGGGCCGTCCGGGGAGCCGGTGCCGGGACTGTACGCGGCGGGCGAGGTCGCGGGGTTCGGGGGCGGTGGGGTGCACGGTTACCGCGCGCTCGAGGGGACCTTTGTCGGGGGCTGCCTCTTCTCCGGGAGGGCCGCGGGCCGGGCCGCCGCGTCCGCGTTGTGAGCTCCGGCGTCGGCCCGGGCTCTGGTGCGGGGTCGAGTGCCCTTCCGCCACAGCCGAGTACGGCGGAGGCCGGGGGCGCGACACGCGGTGACGTGACGGCATCCGACGTCGTGCCGCTGCGGCACCACCGCGACTTCCGCCGGTACTGGGTCGCGCGCCAGGTCTCGACCGCGGGCACGCTCGTCACCGCCGTCGCGCTGCCGGTGCTCGTCTACCGGCTGAGCGGCAGCCCGTCGCTGACGGCGCTGATCACGGTGGTCGAGGGGGTGCCCTACCTGCTGTTCGGGCTGTTCTCGGGCGCCCTGTCCGACCGGCTCGACCGGCAGCGGGTGATGGTCGTCGCCGACGTGGTGGCGGGCCTGACCATCGCGTCGGTGCCGCTGGCGTTCGCGCTCGGTTCGCTGACGGCAGTGCACGCCCTGGTCGCCGGGTTCCTCACCCAGGCGGCGTTCGTCTTCTTCGACGGCGCCTCCTTCGGGGCGCTGCCCGCGATCGTCGGGCGCGACCGGCTCGGCTCTGCCAACTCGGCGTTGTGGGGGTTCGCGTCGCTGCTCGACCTGGGCATACCCATGCTGGCGGGGGTGCTGCTCGCCGTCGCCCACCCGGCGACCCTGCTCGGCCTCGACTCCCTGAGCTTCCTGGTGTCGGCGGCTTGCGTCATCTCGATCCGCACCCGGCTGTCACCGAGGCGCTCGAACGTGCCGCCGCTGCGGCCCCGAGTGCTGCTGGCGGAGGTCGGGGTGGGCCTGCGCTTCCTGTGGGGGCATGCCGGGGTGCGCTCGCAGACCGTCATCGGGTTCCTGCTGTCGTTGTCGGGTGCGGGGTTCATGGCGCTGTCGGTGCCGTACGCCGACCGGCTCCTCGACATCGGCACGAGCGGATGGCGCTTCGGCCTGGTCTTCGCCGCCTGGGGTGTCGGCGGCCTGCTGGTCGCGGTGGTGACGCCCCGGTTGCTGCGGCTGACCTCGGCCAACCGGCTCTCGCTGCTCTGGCTGCCGGTGGCCGGGGTGGCAGGCGTGGTCGTGGCGATGACCTCGACGTGGCAGGTGGCGGTGGCGGTCATGGTCGTGTGGGGCGTCGCCTACCAGGGCGTGCTGCTCAACTCGATCACCTACCGCCAGCAGGTCACCCCGGAGTCACTGCTCGGGCGGGTCAACACGGCAGGGCGGATGCTGTCGTTCGGCGTCGGCTGGACCTTCGGGGCGCTCGGTGCCAGTGCGCTCGCCGGGCTGGTCGGCCTGCGGCCGGCGCTCGTGACGGTGGTGGCCATCGGGCTGGTGGCCACCGTCTTCGGCTGGCTGTCACCGCTGCGCACCATCGACGCGCACGGGCCGGCGGTCGTCGCGCCCTGAGGCCCACGGCATCCCCGGGAACGTGGGTGAAGATCGCCGGTGAGCCACCGGTTCTCACCCACGTTCCCACGGCATCCCCGGGAACGTGGGTGAAGATCGCCGGTGAGCCACCGGTTCTCACCCACGTTCGTGGGAGTCCTGGCGGCGGGTCAGAGGAAGAGGCAGAACGGGTGGCCCGCCGGGTCGAAGAGCACCCGCACGTCGTCCTGCGGCTGGGTCTCCGCCAGGGTCGCACCACAGGTGACCGCCCACGCGGAGGCTGCGACGAGGTCCTCGACCCAGATGTCGAGGTGCTGGGTGGCGCTCTGCTGCCCGGCCCGCGCAGGCCACACCGGCTGCGCCCACTGCTGCTCGTACTCGAAGTTCAGGGTGAGGTGCGGCATCCGCACCTGGGCGAACCCCCCGGTCTCCGGCTCGTCCGGCCGGGGCGGGTCGCTGGTGCTCACCTTGACCCCGAGCAACCGGGCGTAGAAGCCGGCCAGCAGCCTGGGGTCGGGCGCCATCACGGTGACGGACGTGGCGCGCAGGGACGGTCGCTCATCGGTCGTCATCCCCTGAATCTGTCACCGGGCGCGGCGGCGGTGGGGGTCTGGCGCGAGGTATCAGGAGTCGCGGGTCGGCGCCGCCGCCACGGCATCCGCGGCCAGCACCTGCTCGCGCAGGATCTCGGCGTGCCCGCAGTGCTGGGCGTGCTCGCGCAGCAGGTGCAGCAGCACCCAGCGCAGCGGCAGCGGTCCGCGCCGGTTGCCGGGCAGCACGTCGTCGAGGCCGAGGGGGGCGATCGCCCGCCGGGAGTCGTCGCACGCCTGCTCGAAGGCGGCCCGCACCGAGGCGACCGTGTCGGTGTCGTCGAGATCGAACGACTCGCTCTGCGACTCGGGGATGCCGATCTCGGCGCGAGGACGGGCGGTCACCGCCTCATCGAGCCAGACCCGCTCGACGAACGTCGCGTGCTTGAGCAGGCTGAGCAGCGTGGTGCGCGAGGGCACCAAGCGGCGCCTGGCCTGCTCCTCGGTCAGCCCGTCGAGGCAGTCGAGCAGGATCTGCCGGTGGTCGTCGAGGAAGGTGTCGAACTGCTGCCGCAGCGGGGCGTCGTAGACCGTCGGATCCATCGTGGGGGGTGGCGCATCCATCCGGTCACTGTAGGACCGGCTACCGACGGCGGGTCAGAGGTACTGGCCGGTGCCCTCGGCGTGACCCGGCTCACCCTGCGGGCCGCCCGGTCGCGGCATCCCGGGGGCGCCCTGCGACGGCATCGCGCCGTGGCCCATGCCGGGGGGCAGCTGGCGCATCTGCTGCAGCTGCGCCTGCGCCGCCATCTGCTGGGCGACCAGCGCGGTCTGGATGCCGTGGAACAGGCCTTCCAGCCATCCGACCAGCTGGGCCTGGGCGATGCGCAGCTCGGCGTCGGAGGGCGACTCGTCGGAGAACGGCAGGGTGATCCGCTCGAGCTCCTCGACGAGCTCGGGAGCCAGGCCGTCCTCGAGCTCGCGGATCGAGCGCTGGTGGATCTCGGCGAGCCGGGCGCGGCCCTTCTCGTCGAGCGGTGCGCTGCGCACCTCGTCGAGCAGCTGCTTGATCATCGAGCCGATCCGCATCACCTTGGCCGGCTGCTCGACCAGGTCGGCGGGATTGGTGCTCCGCTCGCGCGCGTCGTCGGCCGGCCGGTCCTCGTGGTCGGACACGCCCATGCCGTCGGGCGTCACGACGACCACCCGTTCGCCGTCGCTGGTGACGGTGACCGGCACGCCCTGGCGCTCGTCGTCGTCCTGGTCGGGTTCGGAGCGGTGCTGATCGGTCATGACCCCATCCTGCCGCACCGCCCGACCTGACTAGCGTGTCGAGCCGGGTGCTCAGTCGGTGACCCCGGCAGCCACCTCGGCGCCCGACACCGTGGAGGCTCCGGCACGCCGGCGTTGACATCGACCATCGATAGGCATAACGTTCCTCGTTGTTATCGGAAGTCGATATGTCAACGATGGGGAGCGCGCTATGACCGACCACCCGGACCATCCGCACCACACCGACGAGGCCGGCGACACCGCCCGCACGCGCCAGGGGAATGGCGGCAGCGGGGCACCGCGCCGGGACGTGCTGGCCTTCGACCGGTTCGACCGCTGGGGGCTGGTTGTCCTCCTGGGGGCGGTCGCCCTCGGAGCGATCCTCGCCGGGGTGGTGGAGCCCGTGGCCGACTGGGTCACCGGCGCCCCGCTGACCCCGCTCGCCGAGAGCGCGGTCATCGTGCCGCCGCTGGAGGCAGCCGGGGTCGGCTACGGCCAGGCCACGTATGCCGTCGACGCGGCCGACCCCAGCGCGGGCCAGCGGCTGCTCGCCCTCCTGCCGGGCCTGCTGCTGGCGGTGCTCGTGGTGCTTGCCTGCTGGTGCATCGTGTTGCTGCTGCGCACGGTGGCGTCCGGAGACCCCTTCGACCCGCTGAACGTCACCCGCCTGCGGGTCGTCGCCGGCGCCCTGGTCCTCGGCGCACCCGTCGCCTACGTCCTGCAGGTGTTCAGCGACGCGATGGTGCTCGGCGGCCTCGACGTCACCGGTCTCGACACCACCTTCACGCTCGAGATCCCGTGGCTGCCGATGCTCGCCGGTCTGGTCGTGGCCATGCTCGCTGAGGCGTTCAAGACCGGTAGCCGGCTGCGTGACGACGTCGACGGGCTGGTCTGATGCCGGTCGACGAGCCCCACCGGGTGCTCTGCCACCTCGACCGGCTGCTCGAGGAGCGGGGGATGACGCTGGCCGCGCTCGCCGAGGCCGTGGGCGTCACCGTCGTCAACCTCTCGGTGCTCAAGAACAACCGGGCCAAGGCCGTGCGCTTCAGCACCATCACCGCGATCTGCGAGGTGCTGCAGTGCGAGCTCGGCGAGGTGCTGAGCGTCGAGCGGGGGGCGCGCTGACGGCATCCGGCTGGCGCGGCTGGGGCAACCTTGACCTATTGGTCGATGGTGTCCCAGAACGGACCGGACAGCGGGCTGGGTCACGGGATGCCGGCCGCCTCGCCGCCGCTGAGCCGTTGCGCCGGCCAGACCGGCAGGATCGCCAGCGCGCCGAGGTAGGCAACGAGCAGCCGGGCGAGCGGTGCCGCGAGCAGGCCGACGGGGACCTTCCGGCGCACCGTGCCTCCTCGGCTCGGTGTCGTTGTGGTGGGAGTGGGTAGTGGGGGGTGGCGCCGGACCCTTCGAGTCAGGGGGCCCGAGGGGCCCGGCGCCTCATCAGCGTGAGGTCGGCTGTTGCCGATCTCGGTCCAGCCGCTCAGGCTTCGGCCGGGGCGGGAGCCGGTGTGACGGGCTCGGGCGGCTGGATGCGGCGGAGCAAGGGCTGCGAAGCGGCCGCGAGCACGGCGGCGGATGCCGCTGCCGCCACCGTGACCGCGAAGGCACCGGTGTGCCCGTGCAGGTCGGCGAGCCGACCGGCGGCGGCCGAGCCCACGGCATACCCGAGGCCGGTGGCGCCGGCGAGCAGCGTCATCGCGGCACCGACCCGCGATGCCGGGGCAGCGCGCTCGCCGAGCATGAACACGCTGATCATGTACGGCGCGACCACGAAGCCCAGCACCAGCACGACGGCGAAGAGCCGGGGGATGGTGTCGGTCACCAGCAGCGGAAGTGACAGCAGTGCCAGTCCGAGGGCGGCCACGAGAACCCTTGCGGCATAACCAAACCGCGCAGGCAGCGCGGCAACGGCCAACCCGGCGATCACCGACCCGACCCCGAGCGAGGCGTGCACCAGCCCGGCGATGCCGGGCTGCCCGGCATCCGTGGCGAGCACGGTGGTGCCGGTCTGGATCGAGCCGAAGACCACCCCGATCAGCAGCTGGGCCACGAGCAGCACGACGAACGTGGCGGTGACCAGCCGGGCTCCGGTCACGACCGCCGCCCGGTGAGTGTGCGCCAGGCGGGCCGTGGGGTGCAGCGCGAACGCGCAGCCGAAGACGAGCAGGATGCCGGCGGCGACGACCAGCGCGAGCTCGGGGCTGGCCGCGACGACGATCAGGCCGAGCAGGGCCGGGCCGAGCACGAAGGAGGCCTCGTCGGCCGCGCCCTCGTAGGAGAAGGCGGCCTCCATCAGGTGCGGCTGGTGGTGCTTCTCTTTGCGGGTGATCGGGCGCCAGCGCACCCGGGCGAGCGGCCCGATCTGCGGCATCGCGGCACCGGCCAGGGCGGCCGCGGCGACGACGAGTGCCGGGTCGACCTCTGCGTGCGCCAGCGCGACCAGCGCCAGCAGCCCGAGGCCGCCGAGCACCGACTGCACCAACACCACGGGTCGCTGGCCGACACGGTCGGCGAGGCTTCCGGCGACGGGTGAGCCCACGGCATTCGCGACCGCGAGGGCGCCGGCGGCGGCACCCCCGGTGCCGTAGGAGCCGGTCGTGCCGGCGACGAGGAGGAGGGTGCCCATCTGGGCCATGGCCAGCGGGAGCCTGCCGACGAAGGCGACGGCGACGTAGAGCGGGCCGGCGAGCGTGAACAGCCGCCGGTAGGAGGCAAGGGGTGACATCGAGGGCTTCCGGGTCTGCGCCCGGGTAGGGCGGAGCGAGCGTGCGCCGAACCCGCCTCCAACGACGCACCAGGGACCCTGTGCTCCATCGATTCTACCGGCGCCCGAGCGCCACCCCGCCCAGCCCCGTTCCGCCACGGCCTACTGCCCTGCCGACTGATTGCGGATCTCCCACCTCGCGCCGGGTGGGAGATGCGCAATCAGTCGGGTCAGGTGGTGCGGCGGGTGACCTGCGGTGCCTTGCGGATGCCGGCCCAGGCGATCGCGCCCGCGACCAGTGGGACGAGCAGCCCGACCACGAGCAGGGACAGCCACGGGATGACGAGGATGGTCGAGGCGTCTGCCGGGAGGCCGGTGCTGGTGTAGGTGTTGCTGGTGAGCGGGCGCGCGATCGCGATGCCCGGCACCAGTCCCACCGCGACGCCCAGCACGCACCCGACGGCAGCCAGCAGGAACGCCGCCGCGGCCGCCATCAACCGCCGGGTGCCACGGGTGGCGCCGAGCGCCGCCAGGGTGGCCTGGTCGCTCTGCTGCTCGGCGAGGGTCAGTGCTGTCGAGGTGAGGGTGATGACCAGGATGAGCAGCGCGAAGATGCCGATGAGCACCGCGACGACCACGAAGTCGTCACGGGCAAAGCCTCGCTCGACGGTGACCTGCAGCTCGTCGCCGACGGCCTGCTGCAGCTTCTCGCCGACCGCCTCGGTGATGGGACCTCCGGACGGGTCGCGCAGGGTCAGGCTCGCCGGCCGCGTCAGCCATCCCTTCGTGGTCGCCGTCTCGGCCGCCAGGACGAGGCTGGCGTTGAGCATCTTCGCCTCGGTCTCGGGGCCGCGGGGCAGCTCGGCCGGTCCAGCCCGCCGGCGACGTTGAGCAGGGTCGACTTGCCCGACCCGCTCGGGCCCATCACGGCCACGAGCTCGCCCGGGTGGATCTCGAGGCTGACGCCGGCCAGCGCCGTGACGGCGGTCTCGCCGCTGCCGTGGACTCGGGTGACGTCGGTGATGACGACGTGTGGTGCGGTGCTCATGACTGGTCCCCCCCGGGGTGGGTGCTGCTGACGACGGCCGGCTCGTTCCGGCCCGTGGTGGCGGTGGTGCTTCCGTTGGTGGCGCCGGTCGGGCCGGATGCCGGGAGCGCGGGTCGGCGCGCGAGCATCGTCTCGACGTGGTCGAGCCAGCGGACCTCGGCCTCGGCGGCGAAGATGAGGTTCTCCAGCACGAGGAGCCAGGCCAGGCCGTTGTCGCCGGTGGCGCGCGGCTGGGCGAGCGGGCCGAGACGGGTGACGGCATCCGCCTGGGCTCGGGCCTGCGCGGCGCCCGGAGGAGGCGGCATCGACTCGCGCTTGAGCCGGGTCAGGTCGTGGAGGTGGCGCACGGTGGCGGTCCGCTGCGTCTGCACGACGCGCTGTACGTCGACGTCGGGCGCGGTCACGGCCAGGGCGAGCTTGATGGTCAGCTCGTCACGGGGGGTGTTCGAGCGGTCGACCGGGGTGCTCCACCAGGTGCCGAGCTCGACGTGCCCCGCGGGGGTGAGCCGGTAGGCGATGCGGCCCTCGGCATCCGCCTGCCCGGCCGACTCGACGAGCCCGTCGCGGCCGAGCCGGTCGAGCGTGGTGTAGACCTGCCCGACGTTGAGCGGCCAGGTGCCGCCGGTGCGGGCCTCGAACTCGCTGCGCAGCTGGGCGCCGTACTTGTCGCCCTCGGCGAGCAGGGCCATCAGCCCGGACCTGACCGACACGGTGCGCTCCTCTGCTGGGGTGGCAATACTCGGTATCACGTAGTGATGTGCGCCATGTATACCGAGTATGTGGGGCCGGGTCAAGCATGAGCGGTACCCAGCGGGGCAGGAGACCGCGGTGAGTCCCCTTCGAGTTCGTCCGGTCGGAGGCGCCCCAGGCTGCCTCGTCATGATTCTCGTCTCCGTCGTGCTGTCGGTGCTGCTGACGGTGGGGCTCAACCTGCTGCTGCGCTGACACTGCCGAAGGGCCGGCGGCCTTCTCGCCGGAGGTGCGTTACCGGCAGCAGCTCAGTGGGCGAGCACCTGGGCGACGAGCGCGAGGTCGGACGGCAGGGCCTGCACCCACAGGATGCGACGGCTCGCGGTGACCGCGCCGTACACGCCGACCACGAGGAACCCGTTGTAGAGGCCCTGGTTCGCGGCGAGCACCTTGGTCTGGGTGGGCGAGCTCGCGGCTCGTGCCGAAGGCGGCCCGGCCGCGCGGGGTGTCCCAGAGGAACATCTCGAGCACCACGATGTAGACGTGGATGAGCGCCACGAGGGCGGTGAGGACCGTGTAGATCACTGTCATCCCCGATGTCCACCGCACCGGGTGCCCGCGACGGCAGGGGCGGATGCCGCCTGCTCGCGCGCTCGCGCGCGGTGCACGGTTGCGCGACGAAGCGCCTCAGTCGGTGGTGAGGAGGATCTTCCCCACGTGGTCGCTCGCCTCGAGCTCGCGGTGCGCCGCCGCGGCATCGGCCAGCGGATGCCGTGACTGGACGATCGGCTGCACCCGCCCGGCCGCGATGAGCGGCCAGACGTGCTCGCGCACCGCCGCCACGATCGTGGCCTTCTCAGTCGCCGGCCGCGCCCGCAGCGACGTGGCGATGACCGCCGCGCGCTTGGCCAGCAGCGCCCCGATGTCGAGCTCGCCCCGGGAGCCGCCCTGCATGCCGATGATGACCAGTCGACCACTCGTCGCCAAGGCAGAAACGTTGCGGGACAGGTACTTTGCCCCGACGATGTCGAGGATGACGTCGGCGCCCTCACCGTCGGTGGCCCGGGCAACGGCCTCGACGAAGTCCTCGTCGCGGTAGTTGACGAGCACCTCGGCGCCGAGCTCACGACAGGCCTCCAGCTTGGCCGCCGACCCCGCCGTGACGATCACGCGGGCACCCACCTGGCGGGCCAGCTGGATCGCCATCGTGCCGATGCCGGACGACCCGCCGTGCACCAGCAAGGTCTCGCCGGGCTGCAGGTTGGCGATGAGGAAGACGTTCGACCACACGGTGCAGACGACCTCCGGCAGCGCGGCGGCATCCACCAGCGACACGCCCTCAGGCACGGGCAGCAGCTGCCCGGCGGGCACCCGCACCAGCTCGGCATAGCCACCACCGGCGAGCAGGGCGCAGACCTCGTCGCCCACCGCCCAGTCGCCCACGCCCTCACCGAGCGCCTCGATCACCCCACTCACCTCGAGCCCGGGCACCGCCGACTCCCCTCGGGGCGGTGGGTAGTGCCCCTGACGCTGCAGCGTGTCGGCGCGGTTGACCCCGGCCGCCGCCACGCGCACCAGCACCTCGCCGGGGCGTGCGGTCGGCGCCTCCTCCTCGGTGAGGACCAGGGCGTCGGGGCCGCCGAACTCGGGAACGGTGATCGCCTTCATGCGGTCACCGTATGCCGTCGGGCTCCGGCGCAGCGATGCGGCTCCACCGTGTCCTCAGCGTCGGCGCAGCGCCACCACGGTCGCCGCGGCGACGGCCGCGAGACCAGCGGCGCCCAGCGCCCGGCGGAACGGGTTGACGCCCCGGGCCAGCTCGTCGACGCCCCACCAGGTCGCCACCAGCGCCGTCGCCACCGCGGCCCCACGCTGCACGTCTGACCCGCGCGGCGAGACCGCGGTGAGCACGACGCCCACCGTCGAGAGCACCGCCGGAAGGTTCGGCGCCTCGAAGAGCACCACCTCACCGGTCTCGCGGCTGGTCACGGCCCACCCGAGGGGGTCCTCACCCGGTGACGGCACGGCCGGGGAGGTGAGGGTGCGAAGAGCGTTCATCCGGCCACGCTAGACGCTGGTTGTGCGCCATCGAGGGGGAGTGACGTCCTCTCCGGCCGACCATGCGGGCCGCTCCGCACCGTCGTCGGGGCGCTCAGCCCTTGGGTCGCCCGAGCCGGGCGCTCAGGCTGTTCGCGGCTCGGTGCACAGCCGTCACCAGACCGGCGGCCGCCTCGGCATCCACGTCGGTCTGGGGGTAGGTCACCGCCACCCCTGCCACCGGGTAGTCGTTGTGGTCGAGCACTGCCACGGCAACCGAGCCCAGGCCCGGCGTCACCAGCCCGTCCTCGACGGCATGACCCCGCTGGCGCACCTGCTGCAGCTGCGAGCGCAGCTGTGTGGTGGAGGTCGGCCCGCGGTCGTCGCGCTGCACGAGCGCGGTGCGGTCGGGGTAGAGGGCCCGCACCTGCGCGGCGGGCAGCGCGGCCAGCATCGCCAGCCCGGATGCCGTGAGCACCGCCGGGAGCCGCACCCCCACGTCCGTGACCAGCAGCGGACGCCCCGGCGCACGTTCCTCGATGACGTAGAGCACGTCGCGCCCGTGCAGCACGGCGAGGTGGGCGTTGTGGCCGGTGGCGTCGGCCAGCCGGTCCATCGCCCCGCGGGCCATCCGCTCCAGCGGCGCCTGGCGCTGGTAGGCCGAGCCCAGCTCGTAGACCGCCAGGCCCAGGCCGTAGCGGCGCTCCTCGGGCAGGTGCCGCACGTAGCCACGGTCGACCAGCACGGCGAGCAGGTGGTAGACGCTCGAGCGGGGCAGGCCGAGGTCGCGCGCGATGGCGGCCGCCGGCACCGGCTCGCCCCGGCGCGCGATGAGCGCGAGCACGTCGAGGGCCTGGCCGGCGGCAGGGGCGTTGGCCAGGGCTCAGCCCACCCAGCGGTAGCGACGCTCGGGGCGACCGGTGGAGCCGTAGCGCAGCCGCACGTCGGCCGAGCCGGTGGTCACGAAGTGCTCGAGGTAGCGGCGGGCGCTGACCCGGGAGATGCCCACCACGTCTGCGACCTCCGTCGCCGACAGGGTGCCCTCGGCTGCCCGTAGCGCGTCCTGCGCCAGCAGGGCCGTCTCGGCGCTCATTCCCTTCGGCAGCGCCACCATCGCCCCGGTGCCGCCCGCGGCCCGCACGAACACCCGGTCGACGTCGTCCTGGCCGGTCACCTGGGTGCCGTCGAGCAGCCGGCGCCGCTCGGCATACCGCTGCAGCCGTTCCTCGAGGTCGGCGAACCCGAAGGGCTTGAGCACGTAGTCGGCGACGCCGAGCCGCACGGCCGCGCGCACCGCGTCGCCCTCCTTGGCGGCGGTGATGACGATGGCGTCGCACGGCTGGGGGAGGGTGCGCAGGTCGGCGAGCAGGTCGAGCCCGAACCGGTCGGGCAGGTAGAGGTCGAGCAGCAGGAGGTCCGGGCGCAGCGTGGTCACGGCATCCGCCGCCTCGGCCCCCGAGTGTGCGACGCCGACGACTTCGAACCCGTCGACCCGCTCGACGAAGCCGACGTGGATGCGGGCCACCATGAAGTCGTCGTCGACCACGAGCACGCGGATCACGAGAAGGACTCCGCTGCAACCGTTTCGGCGAGGTTGGTGACGCCGAGCCGCGCCACGAACGAGGTCACGCCGTCGTCTCGCTCCACGTGGATCTCACCGCCGCGCCGCCGGCACACCAGCCGGATGAGCGCGAGGCCGACGCCGTGCTCCATCGGGTCGACACGCTTGGTCGTGACCCCGTGCTCGAAGATCGTGGGCACCAGCTCGTCGGGGATGCCGGGACCCGAGTCGGACACCACGATCTCGACCGTGCTCGCATCCTGCCGGATGCGCACCCGCACCCAGGCCGCGGATGCCGTGCCCCGCGGCGCGTGCTCCAGCGCGTTGTCGACGAGGTTACCCAGCACGGTGGCGACATCGGCGGCATCCCCGGGCTGGAGTCGCTCGAGGGTCGTCTCGTCGCTGATGGTCAGCTCGACGCGGCGCTCGTTGGCGGTGGCGACCTTGGCCATCAGCAGGGCGGCGATCGTGGGGTCCCGCACGAGGGTGTTGACGGTGAGGTCGAGGGCGTCGCGGCGCTCGCTGAGCGCGTCGACGTAGCGCACCACCTCGTCGAGCTCGCCGATCTGGATCAGGCCACTGATGGTGTGCAGCTGGTTGGCGAACTCGTGCGCCTGGGCGCGCAGCACGTGGGCGGTCGAGCGGAACGACCCGATCTCCTGCTCCAGGTCGGCCAGCGCCGTGCGGTCGCGCATCGTCGTGACGGTGCCGAGGACCCGGTCGCCGCTGACCACGCGCATGGTGCTCATGACGAGCACCCTGCCGCGACGGATGACCACCTCGTCACGGGCGGCGGTCACGTGGTCGTCGGCCTCGATCCCGCCGGTCCCCCGGGGCCGGGTGTTCTCGCCGACCAGCACCTCGCGCAGCCGGCCCTCGATGCGCAGGTCGTCGATCGAGGTGCCGATCGCGTGCTCGGGCAGGTCGAGCAGCTGCCGGGCCACCTCGTTGACCAGGGTGATGCGGTGCTGCGGGTCGAGGGCGATGACGCCCTCGGCGATGCCGCGCAGCATCGCCTCGCGGTGCTCGGCCAGACCGGCGATCTCGCGCGGCTCCATCCCGCGGGTCTGGCGCTTGATCCGGCGGGAGAGGAGCCAGGACCCGCCCAGCCCGACGGCGAGCGCGATGCCCAGGTAGGTGAGCAGGTAGGACGAGGTGCCCTGCAGTCGCTCCCAGGTCGACGGCACGCGCTCGGCCACCATGACCGTGCCGAGGTGAGCCCCGACGGCATCCTCCGACTCACCGAGCACCGGGACCTGTGAGACCAGGTGGTCGACACCGTCGATCTCCAGCGTCCCGGACCAGCTCGCGCCGCTCTCCACCCGCGGGCTCCCGAGGACCATCCGGCTGCCCTCGACCGACGGGTCGGTGGAGACGCGCACGTCGAGGTCGGTCTGGGCGAAGCTCACTGACGAGACCCCGGTCTGGGTCACGAGGCTCTGGGCCAGGGTGGCGAGCCCGGTGCGGGTCTCGGGCTCGGCCAGGTTGGTGCGCACGAGAGGGCTCACGGCGATCTGCTCGGCCAGGCCGGCGACGCGCCGCCCCTCGACGCGCTCGAAGGTGGCTCCGGCCTGGGCGAGCGACACCCCCGCCACGGCGACCAGGACGACGACGATGATCGCGAGCTGGAGGGCGAAGAGCTGCCCCGCCAGCGTCGGGCGACGTCGCTTGCGCGTGACCACTATGAACTCAACCTTCTCTGCGGACAGAAGCGCGACAGTAGCCCACTCCCGCACCCACGATTCTCTCGTTCGCACCCTCCTCAGGAAAGTGATCTCAACGATGAGACTTCACCGCATCGCCCTCGGCGCCGTCGTCGCGGCCACCCTCGCCCTCACCGGCTGCGGGGCCACCAAGGACCAGGCGACCGGCGACTCCTCCGCCGGCGCCGGTGCTGCCGCGAAGCCGGCCTCCGGCCTGCAGTACATGGTTCCCAACGCCCCCGGCGGCGGCTACGACACCACCGCTCGCGCTGCGGCCCAGGTCATGGAGAAGGAGGGCATCACCGGCCCGGTGCAGGTCTTCAACCTGCCGGGCGCCGGTGGCACCGTCGGCCTCCAGCGCGTCGTCAACGAGAAGGGCAACGGCAAGCTGGCCATGCAGATGGGCCTGGGCGTGCTCGGCGCCGCGTACACCCAGAAGTCGAAGGCCTCGCTCAACGAGACCACCCCCATCGCCAAGCTGATCGAGGAGGCGGGGGCGATCGTGGTGCCCAAGGACTCCCCCTACACCGACATCAACCAGCTGGTCGAGGCCTGGAAGAAGGACCCGAAGAGCCTCTCGGTCGGCGGTGGGTCCTCACCCGGCGGCCCCGACCACCTGTTGCCGATGCAGCTCGCCCAGGCGGTCGGCATCGACCCCAAGACCGTGAGCTACGTGTCGTACGACGGTGGCGGTGAGCTGCTGCCGGCGCTGCTCGGCAACAAGATCGCGTTCGGCGCCTCCGGCTTCGGTGAGTTCCTCGACCAGGTCGAGGCCGGAGACGTCCGGGTCCTCGCGGTGACGAGCCCCGAGCGGGTCGCCGCGCTCAAGGACGTCCCCACCCTCAAGGAGAAGGGCATCGACCTCGAGTTCGCCAACTGGCGTGGCGTCGTGGCGCCCCCCGGTCTCTCCGCCGAGGACAAGCAGGTCTGGATCGACGCGTTCACCAAGATGCACGGGTCGGCGGCGTGGAAGGCCGAGCTGGAGAAGCGCGGCTGGGTCGACGCCTTCGCCACCGGAGACGAGTTCGGCACGTTCCTCAAGGAGCAGGACACCAAGGTGGCCTCGCTCCTGCAGACCCTCGGCCTGGCATGACCGCCGAGGCCACCACGGCTCCCAGCCGGGTCAGGGACCGCGCGCAGTACGGCCTGTGCGCGGCCCTGGCCGTGGTCGGGCTGGTCGTCATCTGGGACGCCACCCGGATCGGTGCCGCGACGAGCAGCAACGACCCGGTCGGCCCGAAGGCGCTGCCCTTCGTGATCGGCGCCGCCCTCCTCGTGGTGTCGGCCCTGTACGCCCTCGACGTCTCCCGCGGAGGGGTCGGCGAGCAGGAGGCCGGTGAGGACGTCGAGCTCGGGCACCCCGCCGACTGGCGCACCGTGGGCCTGCTCGCGGGTGCGTTCCTGCTCAACGCGTTCCTCATCGAGCCGCTCGGCTGGGTGATCAGCGGTGCGCTGCTGTTCGCCCTGGCCTCCTTTGCGCTCGGCAACCGCCACCACGTGCGCGGGCTCGCCATCGGCATCGCCCTGAGCCTCATCACGTTCTACGGCTTCGCGATCGGACTCGGCGTCAACCTGCCGGCCGGCATCCTGCAGGGAATCCTCTGATGGACAACGTCTCCGCACTCCTCGGCGGCTTCGCCGACGTCATCACACCGATGAACCTCCTCTTCGCGCTGCTCGGCGTCATCGTGGGCACGGCCGTCGGGGTGCTCCCCGGCATCGGGCCGGCCATGACGGTGGCGCTGCTGCTGCCGATCACCTACGGGCTGCCCGTCGAGCAGTCGCTCATCCTCTTCGGCGGCATCTTCTACGGCGGCATGTACGGCGGGTCGACGACGTCGATCCTGCTCAACACCCCCGGCGAGTCCGCCTCGGTCGTCACCGCCCTCGAGGGCAACAAGATGGCCAAGACCGGCCGGGCCGCCCAGGCGCTCGCGACGTCGGCGATCGGCTCCTTCATCGCCGGCACGATCGGCACGATGCTCATCGTGCTCGTCATGCCCCAGGTGGTGAGCTTCGCGATCTCGCTCGGGTCACCTGAGTTCCTCGCGATCATCCTCGTCGCCTTCGTCGGCACGGCCGCGATCCTCGGCTCCTCCCGGGTGCGTGGTTTCGCCGCCCTGCTGATGGGCATCACCCTGGGGCTCGTGGGCACCGACTTCGTCACGGGCCAGCAGCGGCTCACCTTCGGCAGCCCGTTCCTGGCCGACAACATCGACGTCGTCGTCATCGCCGTCGGCATCTTCGCCGTCGGCGAGGCCCTCTGGGTGGCGGCCCACCTGCGCCGCAAGGCCGCGACCGTCATCCCGGTGGGGCGGCCCTGGCTGTCCAAGGCGGACTGGGGCCGGTCGTGGAAGCCGTGGCTGCGCGGCACCGCGCTCGGGTTCCCGTTCGGGGCCATCCCGGCCGGCGGAGCGGAGATCCCGACCTTCCTGTCCTACCTGACCGAGCGCAAGCTCTCCAAGCACCCCGAGGAGTTCGGCAAGGGAGCCATCGAGGGTGTCGCGGGGCCGGAGGCGGCCAACAACGCCTCGGCCGCGGGCACGATGGTGCCGTTGCTCGCGCTCGGCCTGCCGACCAACGCCACGGCGGCGATCATCCTCGCTGCCCTGATGAGCTACGGCATCGAGCCCGGTCCGCTCCTGCTCACCAAGGAGCCGGACCTGGTGTGGATGCTCATCGCCAGCCTGTTCATCGGCAACTTCTTCCTGCTGGTGCTCAACCTGCCGCTGGCGCCGACCTGGGCCAAGCTGCTGCGCATCCCGCGGCCCTACCTGTACGCCGGGATCCTCTTCTTCGCGTCGATGGGTGCGTACGCCGTACAGGGGCAGCCGTTCGACCTGTTCCTCCTGCTCGCGCTCGGCCTGCTCGGCTTCGCGATGCGGCGCTTCGGCCTGCCCGTGCTGCCGCTGATCGTCGGTGCCATCCTCGGCCCGTTGTTCGAGCGGCACCTGCGTCGGTCCCTGCAGACGACCGGCGGCGACGTCTCCGGCCTGCTCGGTGGGCCGGTCGCCTGGGTCTGCTACGGCATCGTCATCGTCGTCCTGCTCTGGCCGCTCATCGCCCGGCTGCGCCGGGTCGTCGACCGGGGCGTGGACGGCACTGGTGGTCGTGGTGGCAGCGCTGGCGTCTCCGGCGGGCCGCAGGACTCCGCGCCTGGCGTCGCGGCGCAGGCCGATGACGGCGAGCTCGCCGGAGGCGTCCAGGACACCGAGTACGGCAGAGCCCTCGACGACGCCGAACACGCGTCGGTCGGCCGGTCGAGCGAGCGCGACGGACCCCCGGCATCCACGTCGGGCACCACCGACCCCACCACCAGGAAGGACTCCGAGTCATGACCGTCCTCGTCGGCTACGTCCCCACCCCCCTCGGGGAGGCAACGCTGAGGGCCGGTGTCCAGGAGTCCAGGCGCCGCTCCGAGCCCCTGCTGGTCGTCAACATGTCGCGCGACGACGTCCTCGTCGATGCCCACCGGGCGGCGACCGACGACCTCGACCGCGTCGAGCGCGACGTCACGGAGCTCGGCGTCGACGTCGAGGTCGTGCGCATCGAGCAGGGCAGCGACCCCGCCGACGCCCTGGTGCGCGTCGCCGATGAGCGTGACGCCTCGGTGGTCGTCATCGGGCTGCGCCACCGCAGCCCCGTCGGGAAGCTGATCATGGGGTCCTCCGCGCAGCGGATCCTGCTCGACGCCCGGTGCCCGGTGCTCGCCGTCAAGGAGGACACCGCGTGAGCGTCGTCTCCACCGCCGACCTGTGGGACGAGCACGGCGACGAGCTGCAGTCCTGCTCGGTGCAGCTGCGGCACTACGGCGGCCGGACGGCGTTCTCGGGTGCCATCAGCACCGTGCGGTGCCACCGCGACAACGCCCTGGTCAAGGCCGCCCTCGCCGAGCCCGGCGAGGGACGGGTGCTCGTGGTCGACGGCCAGGGGTCGCTGGAGTCAGCGCTGATGGGCGACCTGATCGCGGCGTCGGCCGTCGCCCAGGGATGGTCGGGTGTGGTCATCCACGGTGCGGTGCGCGACGTGGCCGCCCTGCGTGACCTGCCGCTCGGCGCCCTGGCCCTCGGGTCGAACCCCCGAAAGAGCGCCAAGGACGGGGTGGGGGAGCGCGACGAACCCGTGGCGTTCGGCGGGGTCGAGTTCGTGCCGGGCCAGACGCTCTGGGCCGACGAGGACGGCATCGTCGCCACCCGCCCCTGACTGCTGCACCCTCCGGCCGGGGCAACATCGACCAATAGGTCAAAGTTGCCCCGGACCGAACCAGCGAGTCAGTCCTCGTCGTCGAGGCGGGTGAGGATGCGGCGCAGGGTCGCCCGGTCGCGCTCGGGGAGCCGGGCGAAGTAGGCCTCGGCGTCGGCCCGCCGGGCCGCCCCGGTCTCGTCGAGCAGCCGTTGCCCGGATGCCGTGAGCGCCAGCACCGTCGCTCGCCGGTCGGCCGGGTCCTGGTGGCGCTCCAGCAGCCCGCGCTGCTCGAGCGCGTCGACCACGTCGGTGACCGAGCGGGGCGCCACCCGCAGGTGGGTGGCCAGCTCGCCGGGGCGGATCCCCTCGTGGTGACCCACCACCCGCAGCGCCCGGACCTGGTGGGGGGCCAGGTCCCACGGCGCCATCGCCTCGGCACCGCGGCGGCGCAGCGAGCGCGCGACGCGCATCACCAGGTCACCCAGGTCGGGGTCCGTGACCCGCTCGCCCCCACGCCCGTCGGATGCCGTGTGCTCACCGCCCGTACGCACCCCGCGCGAGGGGTGCGCTCGTTCGGTGTCCCGTGGGGTCGGCGACTGCTGCTGGGCCATGCGGGAATGCTAGCGGCTCATGCTGTGTTTGGCTCATTGTGAGGTAACCTCACGATAAGTCTTCCCGACACCTTCGTCGGACTCCCCGCTCCCGACCCGAGAGGAGGGGTGCGCATGACAGCCACCCTCACCCAGCACCGATCAACCCGTCCCACCACCATGCACCCGGCCGACGCGCTCGCCGGCGTCCCGGGCGCACCCGACCCCACGGCATCCCACGGCGGTGGCCGCGGCGGCGGTCGCGGCGGCGCCATGCGCGTCGACCCGCGTGACCGCGCCCAGCTCGCCGAGACCCCCGTGCCGCTGTCGCGGGTGCTCGCGCTGTTCCGCCCCCACCGCCTGCGGGTGGCCGTCGTCATCGGCATCATCGTCGTGACCAGCATCGTCGCGCTCGCCCAGCCGTTCCTCGTTCGCGAGATCGTCGACGTCGCCCTGCCGCAACAGGACTCGCGGCTACTACTGCTGGCCGTCGGCGCCATGGTCGCCGTGGCCGTCGTGACCCAGCTGCTCGGCGTCGTGCAGACCTGGCTCTCGACGCACGTCGGGCAGCAGGTGATGCACGAGCTGCGCACCTCGGTGTTCGCGCACCTGCAGCGCCAGTCGCTCGGCTTCTTCACCCGCACCCGTGGCGGCGAGGTGCAGTCGCGCCTCACCAACGACGTCAACGGGATGCAGGGCGTCGTCACCTCCACCGCCACGTCCATCGCCTCGAACTTGACGACGGCGGTCGCCACCACCGTCGCGATGGTGGCGCTGTCGTGGCGGCTGTCGCTGCTCTCGCTGCTCGTCATCCCGCCGGCCCTGTGGCTGACCCGCAAGGTCGCCCTGCTGCGTCGCGCCGTGACGGCCGCCCAGCAGCGGCACCTCGCCGAGCTGAACACCCAGATCGAGGAGGGCCTGTCGGTCAGCGGCGTGCGCCTCGCCAAGACCCTCGGAACCTCCGCCCGCACGGCCGAGCGGTTCGGCGCCACCTCGCACGAGCTGGTCGACCTCGAGCTGCGCTCGCAGCTGGCCGGGCGCTGGCGGATGGCGACGATGCAGATCGTCTTCGCCGTGATCCCCGCGCTGGTCTACCTCGCGGCCGGGCTGCCGGCCACGGCCGGCGGCATGACCATCGGCACCCTGGTGGCGTTCACCGCGCTGCAGGCCGGCATCTTCCGGCCCCTCATGGGCCTGCTGAACGTCGGCGCCCAGTGGGTCGCCTCGATGGCCCTCTTCTCGCGGGTCTTCGAGTACCTCGACCTGGTTCCCGACGTCCCCGCGCCCGCGCACCCGGTGGCGCTCGACCCGGCATCCGTGCGCGGTGACGTGCGCATCGAGGGCGCGACCCTGCGCTACCCCGGCGCCGACCGGGATGCCGTCGCCGACCTCACGCTGTCGGTACCGGCCGGGTCCACGCTGGCGCTGGTCGGGGCGACCGGATCGGGCAAGTCGACGGTCGCAGGGCTGCTCGCCCGGCTGCACGACCCGGACCACGGGCGGGTGACCGTCGACGGCATCGACGTGCGCGACCTCGACGCCGACGTGCTTGCGTCGGTCGTGGGGGTCGTCTCGCAGGAGAGCTACCTCGTGCACGCAACGGTGCGCGACAACCTGCTGCTGGCGCGTCCGGAGGCCTCGGACGGTGAGCTCTGGGCGGCGCTGGCAGCGGCCCAGGTCGCCGACCTGGTGGCGTCGCTGCCCGACGGGCTGGAGACGGTCGTCGGCGCGCGCGGGCACCGGTTCTCCGGTGGCGAGCAGCAGCGGCTGGCGGTGGCGCGCACGATCCTGCGTGACCCGCCGGTGCTCGTGCTCGACGAGGCCACGTCGGCGCTCGACACCGCCACCGAGCGGGCCCTGCAGCGCGCGCTCGACGAGCTGGCCCGCGGGCGCACCACCATCACGATCGCCCACCGGCTCTCGACGGTCCGCGACGCCGACCTGATCGCGGTGCTCGACGGCGGCCGGCTCGTGGAGTCCGGCACCCACGACGAGCTGGTCGCCGCCGGCGGTCGGTACGCCGCCCTCGTCGCCGCCACCGAGCCGGCCCGCGCCGCCTGACCCCGGGGCACCATCGACCAATAGGTCGATCTTGTCCCAGCCCAGGTGGGGGGACCGGGGCAACTTCGACCTATTGGTCGATCTGGGTACGGCGGGCGTGTGCCAGATCGACCTATGGGTCGACCCCCGTACGGAGGGGGTGCACCTGGAGTGACCTATCGGTCGATTCGGGTACGGAGGGCGTGTGCCTGCAGTGACCTGTTGGTGGATCTGAGGACGGGGTCGTCTCGCTGGCGAGACGGTATGGCGGCCCCGCACCTGTGCAGGGTGGGGTCGCGGGCGCTCCAATGGACGACATGAGCAGCGCAGCCACCACCCCCGGCTCGACCCCGCGACTTCCGGCGATGTACTCGGATGCCGACCCCGCCAACACGACCGTCGCCACCGCCCACGCGCGGCCTGGGCTCGTGCCCGTCACGGTCGGCACCGGCCCGCTGACCATCGACGAGGTGGTGCGCGTCGCCCGCGACGGCGCACCGGTGCGCCTGGCCGAGGAGTCGCTCACCGAGGTGCGCCGTACCCGCGAGGTGATCCGCGGGCTCGCCGACGACACCGAGCCCCACTACGGCGTCTCCACCGGCTTCGGCGCCCTGGCCACCCGTCACATCCCGGTCGAGAAGCGCCACGCACTCCAGCGCTCATTGGTCCGCTCGCACGCCGCGGGCTCCGGCCCCGAGGTCGAGCGCGAGGTCGTCCGCGCCTTGATGCTGCTGCGCATCTCGACCCTCGCCACCGGGCGTACCGGCATCCGCGAGGAGACCCTCGCCACCTACGTCGCGATGCTCAACGCCGGCATCGCCCCGGTGGTGCACGAGTACGGCTCGCTCGGCTGCTCCGGTGACCTCGCCCCCCTCTCGCACTGCGCGCTCGCCCTGATGGGCGAAGGCGCGGTGCGCGACGCGGACGGCGAGCGGATGCCGGCCGCCGACGCGCTGGCTGCGGCCGGCATCGTGCCCGTCGAGCTCGAGGAGAAGGAGGGCCTGGCCCTCATCAACGGCACCGACGGCATGCTCGGGATGCTGTGCCTCGCCATCGCCGACCTACGCGAGCTGCTCGTGGTCGCCGACGTCGCCGCGGCCATGTCGGTCGAGGGACTGCTCGGCACCGACGACGTGTTCGCGGCGGACCTGCACGACCTGCGCCCCCAGCCCGGGCAGGCGGTGTCGGCCACCAACATCCGAACCATGATGGCGCACAGCGAGATTCGCGAGTCGCACCGCACGGATGCATGCACCCGCGTGCAGGACGCCTACTCGCTGCGCTGTGCCCCGGTGGTCGCCGGCGGCGCCCGCGACACCGTCGACCACGCTGCCCGGGTGGCCGGCTGGGAGCTGGCCTCGGCCGTCGACAACCCGGTCGTCACGCTCGACGGGCGGGTCGAGAGCAACGGCAACTTCCACGGGGCGCCGGTGGCCTACGTGCTCGACTTCCTCGCGATCGTGGCCGCCGACGTCGCCTCGATCTCCGAGCGCCGCACCGACCGCTTCCTCGACGTCTCGCGCAGCAACGGGCTCCCCCCGTTCCTCGCCGACGACCCCGGCGTCGACAGCGGCCACATGATCGCGCAGTACACGCAGGCCGCGATCGTGTCGGAGCTGAAGCGGCTGGCGGCCCCGGCATCCGTCGACTCGATCCCGAGCTCGGCGATGCAGGAGGACCACGTCTCGATGGGCTGGTCCGCCGCCCGCAAGCTGCGGCGGTCCGTCGACGGGCTCTCGCGCGTGCTGGCGGTCGAGGTGCTCACCGCGGCACGCGGCATCCAGCTGCGGGCCCCGCTCACCCCGGCTCCCGCGTCGGCCGCCGTGGTCACCGCCCTGCTCGACGCCGGCGCCGGCCGCCCTGGCCCCGACCGCTGGCTCTCGCCCGAGATCGACACCGCCCACCGCCTCGTGCTCGACGGCACGGTGCGCCGCGCCGCCGAGTCCGAGACCGGCCCCCTCACCTGACTCAACTGACCCGACCCCTCGACCCCGCCGTGAGTGCGGAAACGGTCGCCAGAACGACCACTTCCGCACTCATGACCGAAGAAATGGAGATCGACATGGACGGCGCCCGCCCCGTGCGCAGCCCCCGCGGCACCACCCTCACGGCCCGCCAGTGGTCGACCGAGGCCCCGCTGCGCATGCTGATGAACAACCTCGACCCCGAGGTCGCCGAGCGCCCCGACGACCTCGTGGTCTACGGCGGCACCGGCCGGGCCGCGCGTGACTGGAAGTCGTTCGACGCCATGGTGCGCACCCTCACCACGCTCAAGGCCGACGAGACGATGCTCGTGCAGAGCGGGCGACCCGTCGGTGTCATGCAGACCCACGAGTGGGCGCCTCGGGTGCTCATCGCCAACTCCAACCTGGTCGGCGACTGGGCCACCTGGCCGGAGTTCCGCCGGCTCGAGCACCTCGGGCTGACGATGTACGGCCAGATGACGGCCGGCTCGTGGATCTACATCGGTACCCAGGGCATCGTGCAGGGCACCTACGAGACCTTCGCCGCCGTGGGCGAGAAGCGCTTCGGCGGCACCCTGGCCGGCACGCTCACCCTCACCGGCGGCTGCGGCGGCATGGGTGGCGCCCAGCCGCTCGCCGTCACGATGAACGAGGGCGTCTGCCTCATCGTCGACGTCGACCCGGCCCGGCTGCACCGCCGCGTCGAGCACCGCTACCTCGACGAGGTGGCCGCCGACCTCGACGCCGCCGTCGAGATCGCGCTCAAGGCCAAGGCCGAGCGCCGCGCCTGGTCGGTCGGGGTGGCCGGCAACGCCGCCGAGGTGTTCCCCGAGCTGCTCCGCCGGGGCGTGCCGATCGACATCGTCACCGACCAGACCAGCGCCCACGACCCGCTGAGCTACCTGCCGGAGGGCATCTCGGTCGAGGACTGGGCCGAGTACGCCGAGAAGAAGCCCGAGGAGTTCACCGACCGGGCCCGGGCCTCGATGGCCAAGCACGTGCAGGCGATGGTCGACTTCATGGATGCCGGTGCCGAGGTCTTCGACTACGGCAACTCGATCCGCGACGAGGCCCGCCAGGGTGGCTGCGAGCGGGCGTTCGACTTCCCCGGTTTCGTGCCGGCCTACATCCGGCCGCTGTTCTGCGAGGGCAAGGGGCCGTTCCGCTGGGCCGCGCTCTCCGGTGACCCCAAGGACATCGCCGCCACCGACCGGGCCGTGCTCGACCTCTTCCCCGACAACGACAAGCTGCACAAGTGGATCCGCGGGGCCCAGGAGCGGATCGCCTTCCAGGGGCTGCCGGCACGGATCTGCTGGCTCGGGCAGGGCGAGCGCGACAAGGCCGGGCTGGCCTTCAACGACCTCGTGCGCACCGGTGCCGTGCAGGCGCCGATCGTCATCGGCCGTGACCACCTCGACACCGGGTCGGTGGCGAGCCCCTACCGCGAGACGGAGTCGATGCTCGACGGGTCCGACGCGATCGCCGACTGGCCGCTGCTGAACGCGCTGGTCAACACGGCATCCGGCGCCTCGTGGGTCTCGATCCACCACGGCGGCGGGGTCGGCATCGGCCGGTCGCTGCACGCCGGGCAGGTCTCGCTGGCCGACGGCACCGACCTGGCTGCCGAGAAGCTGCACCGGGTGCTGACGAACGACCCCGCGATGGGCGTCATCCGGCACGTGGATGCCGGCTATGACATCGCCGAGCGCACCGCGCAGGAGCAGGGCGTCCGCATCCCGATGCGCGAGGGCTGACCCGGGGTCAGCCCAGGAAGGTGAGCAGCTCGCGGGTGAAGCCCTCCGGGTCGGCCTCGTGCACCTCGTGGCCGGTGTCGAGGCTGACCGAACGCCCGTCGGGCAGGGCGGCCACCAGCTCTGCGACGTGCGCGGCCGTGACGAAGCTGTGCGGCCCGCCCGCCACCACCAGTGTCGGCGCGACCACCGACCCGACGACGTCGGGCCACCCGGGGTCGGGGTCGTCGACCTCCGGGCGCACCTGCTCCACCACCCGCCAGTCGAAGCCGAGCTCGCCCTCGGGCCGGGTCGGGGGGTCGGGCCGCCGCGGGTGCGGCATCCCGACGTCCTCGAGCACGAGCCGGCGCACGCGCCCCGGGTGGGCGGCGGCCACCCGCAGCGCCACGAGACCGCCGAGCGAGTGGCCGACGAGGTCGACCGGCGGCTCCCCTGCCCCGGCGAGCAGCTCGCCCACGTCGTCCCCCATCTGCGCGATCGAGTAAGCCCCCGGCCAGTCGCTCTCGCCGTGCCCCCGAAGGTCGACCGCCCGCACGGTGCGCGACGTGCACAGGGATGCCGCGACCGCGTCCCACGAGGGCGCCGTCGCCCCGGTGCCGGGCAGCAGCACCACGGGAGGCGCCGCCGGTGACGAGCAGGTCCACTCCAGCACCGACAGCACCACGCCACCGACGTCGACCGGCCGCCGTTCGGGCACGGTCAGGCGGGGTCGGTGACGTCGACGACGTCCGCACCGAGCACCCGCACCACGTCGTCGGCCGCCACCGTCGCGGCCACCCCGTGTGCTCCGGCCCCGAGCGACACCGTGCGCCCGCTCATCGTCGCGTCGGCGACGACCGGCCAGGCCGTGCTCGACCCGAACGGCGTGATCGTGCCCCGCTCGTAGCCCGTGACCTGCAGCGCGGTGGCGGCGTCGGGCATCGAGACCCGGTTGACGCCCAGGTGGGTGCGCAGCTTGGGCCAGGAGATCTCGCGGTCGCCCGGCACCAGCACGAACAGGAAGTCGTCGTCCGCCCGCCGCACCACCAGGGTCTTGACGATGTCGCGCGGCTCGACGCCACGGGCGGCCGCCGCCTCCGCGAGGGACCCGACCCGCCCGTGCCGGGTGAGCGTGAAGTCGATGCCGGATGCCGTCAGCGCGCCCGTGGCGCGGTCCTCACCACTCGCGGTCATCGCCCCAGCGTAGGGCCGGTGTCCAAATGTCTTGTCGCCGAGACAATCACCCGGTACGTGCGGCCCGTACGCCGCGCTGAACAGGGTCAAATGGAGCCATGTCCACGACGCCACTGCACGGCGGGGCCGCCGCTGGCTTCCGGCGGATGTGGCACGACCTGGAGGCACTGGGCCAGGACGGCGACAGCGGGGGATACCACCGGTTCGCCTGGACCCGGGAGGACTCCGACCTGCGCGAATGGTTCGCCGGCGAGTGCGCCGCCCGGGGGCTCGACCTCACCACCGACCGGATGGGCAACCAGTGGGCCTGGTGGGGCGACCCGGATGCCGCGGTGACCGCCGGCAACCCCGGCGTGGTCATGGGCTCGCACCTCGACTCGGTGCCCAACGGTGGGGCCTTCGACGGCCCGCTCGGGGTCGTCGGTGCCCTCGCGGCGGTCGACCAGCTGCGGCACGACGGCTTCACCCCGGCCCGGCCCGTGGGCGTCGTCAACTTCGCCGACGAGGAGGGCGCCCGGTTCGGCGTCGCCTGCGCGGGGTCCCGGGTCATCACCGGCGCCCTCGGGGCCGACCGCGCGCGCGGCCTCACCGACAACGACGGCGTCACCATGGCCGAGGCGATGCAGCGCGCCGGCCGCGACCCCCACACCCTGGGGCGCGATGAGGAGACCCTCGCCCGGATCGGTGCCTTCGTCGAGCTGCACGTCGAGCAGGGTCGCCACCTCGTCGAGCTGGGGGCCTCGGTCGGCGTCGGCAGCGACATCTGGCCGCACGGCCGCTGGCGGGTCGACGTGCCCGGCGAGGCCAACCACGCCGGCACCACGGCGCTCGCCGAGCGCGAGGACGCCATGCTCGGCCTGGCCGCCATGGTCATCGCCGCCCGCCGGGCCGCCCAGGAGCAGGGCTGCGTCGCCACGGTGGGCAAGGTGCACGTCGTCCCCAACGGGGTCAACGCCATCGCGAGCTGTGCCACCGGCTGGCTCGACGCCCGCGGCTCCGACCCGGATGCCGTGCTGCGCGTGGTCGCCGAGGTGCGTGACGTGGTGGCCGACTTCGACGGCCTGGTCACCCAGGAGTCGTGGACGCCCATCACCGACTTCGACCCGGCGCTCGTGCGCCGGTTGGCGAACCGGCTGGGCGGGCTGCCGGTCATCGGCACCGGAGCCGGCCACGACGCCGGCATCCTGGCGAACGACGGGATCCGCAGCGCGATGCTGTTCGTGCGCAACCCGACCGGGGTGTCGCACTCTCCTGACGAGTGGGCCTCGGCCGACGACTGCCTCGACGGCATCGCGGCCCTCGCCGACGTCGTCACCGACCTCGCAGGGGCTGGTGCATGACGACGTTCTGGTGCGAGCACGTGGTGCTCCCCGGGGGTCTGCGCCACTCGGTGCGGGTCGTCACCGACCGCGGGCGGATCCTCGACGTACACCCCGATGCGCGGCCCCAGCCCGACGACACCCGGCTGGGCGGTATCGTGCTCCCCGGCCTCGCCAACGTGCACAGCCACGCCTTCCACCGTGCCCTGCGCGGGCGCACCCACGACGACGGGGGCAACTTCTGGACCTGGCGCGACGCGATGTATGCCGTGACGCACCGCCTCGACCCCGAGACCTACCATGCCCTTGCCAGAGCCGTGTTCGCCGAGATGCTGCTCGCCGGCTACACCACCGTCGGCGAGTTCCACTACGTGCACCACGCGGCCGGCGGCCGCCGCTACGACGACCCCAACGTCATGGGCAAGGCGCTGATCAGCGCGGCGCGCGAGGTCGGCATCCGGATCACCCTGCTCGACACCTGCTACCTGGCCGGAGGGCTGACCGCCAGTGGCCACCTGCCGCTCGACGTGGTGCAGCAGCGCTTCTCCGACGGCGACGTCGAGGCCTGGGCCGAGCGGTTCATCCGCCTCGCGGACGACGACACGGTGCGGATCGGCGCTGCGGTGCACTCGGTGCGCGCGGTGCCGTGCGACGACCTGGCGGTGGTGGGTGACGTGGCGGCGCAGGACGACCGGCCGCTGCACGTCCACCTCTCGGAGCAGCCCGGCGAGAACCTCGCCTGCGACGGGTTCTACGGCTGCTCGCCCACCGAGCTGCTCGCCGGCGAGGGGCTGCTCACCCCGCGGACCACGGCGGTGCACGCAACCCACTTGTCCGACAACGACATCGAGCTGCTCGGTGCCGCCCGGGTCACCGCGTGTTTCTGCCCCACCACCGAGCGCGACCTGGCCGACGGCATCGGCCCGGCGCGTCGACTGCAGGATGCCGGCGCGCGGCTCGCGCTCGGGTCGGACCAGCACGCGGTGATCGACCCGTTCGAGGAGGTGCGCGGACTCGAGATGCACGAGCGCCTCGAGAGCCTCGAGCGGGGCCGGTTCGCCCGGTCCGAGCTGCTCGGGATCGCCTCCCTGCAGGGCTACCGTGCGCTCGGTTGGGACGACGGCGGGGTCATCGCCAGCGGTCACCTCGCCGACCTGGTGGCGGTGCGGCTCGACAGCCCGCGCACGGCCGGCTGCGGGCCGGAGGGCGTGCTCTACGCGGCCACCTCCACCGACGTCACCGACGTCGTCGTCGCCGGCGAGCACGTCGTGTGCGAGGGCCGGCACCGGTCGGGCGACGTGGGCCGGATGCTCACCGACGCGATCGCCGGGGTGCGCAAGTGACGGCCGGGTCTCGTTCCGGCGCAACGGCATCCGGAGGGCCTGAGACCACTACGCCGATGCCGGGCACCGTGCTGGTGACCGGCATCGGCGAGCTGGTGACCTGTGCCGGGCCGGACGGCGCCACTGCGACCGACGACCTCGCCACTGCGGCGGCCGACCGGCTCGGCATCCGCCACGACGCCGCAGTCGTCGTGGCTGACGGGCTGGTCGCCTGGGTCGGGCCGTCCGCCGACGCCCCCGCCACCGACCGCGTCGTCGACGTCGGCGGGCGTGCCGTCATCCCCGGCTTCGTCGACAGCCACAGCCACCTCGTCTACGCCGGCGACCGGGCTGCCGAGTTCACCGCCCGGATGGCGGGGGTCCCCTACGACGGCGGCGGCATCGGCGTCTCGGTGGCGGCCACCCGGGCGGCGAGCGACGACGAGCTGCGCGCCCTGCTGCGGGCGCGGGTCGATGAGATGCGCGCCCTCGGCACCACCACCGTCGAGGTCAAGGGCGGCTACGGGCTGACCGTCGACGACGAGGTGCGCGCGCTGCGTCTGGCGCGTGAGGTCACCGACGAGACGACCTTCCTCGGTGCCCACGTCGTGCCCCCCGAGGCGCGTGATGACCGCGCGGCCTACCTCGACCTCGTCTGCGGGCCGATGCTCGCGGCCTGCGCGCCCCACGCCCGCTGGGTCGACGTCTTCTGCGAGCCGGCCTCGCCGCACGCCTTCACCGGCGACGAGGCGCGCCGCGTGCTCGCCGCCGGCCGGGATGCCGGGCTCGGCCTGCGGGTGCACGGCAACCAGCTGTCGGCGGGGCCGGGGGTGCGGCTCGCCGTGGAGCTCGGGGCGGCCAGCGTCGACCACTGCACCTTCCTCACCGGCGACGACGTCGACGCGCTCGTGGGGGCCGCCGGCACGACGGTGGCCACCCTCCTGCCCGGCGTCGAGTTCTCCACCCGCTCGCCCTACCCAGACGCCCGCCACCTCCTCGATGCCGGTGTCGACGTGGCGCTCGCGACCGACTGCAACCCGGGGACGTGCAACACGGCATCCATGCCGTTCGTGGTCGCCCTCGCGGTGCGCGAGATGCGAATGACCGCGGCCGAGGCGCTCGTGGCCGCCACCGTGGGGGGCGCCCGGGCGCTGCGGCGCAACGACATCGGCCGGGTGGCGGTGGGGTCGCGGGCAGACCTCGCTGTGCTCGATGCGCCGTCGTACGAGCACCTCGCCTACCGGGCGGGGATGCCGCTCGCCCGCGCCCTCGAGCTCGCCTGACGGACTCGGACTACCGGGCCGGGACGCCCGTCAGGCGGCCCCCCTCCGGGTGGCCGCCTGACCGAAAGCGTTGTGCTGCAGCGCTACTGGCGCTCAGCGCCCCCGTGGCGTGACGTCATACCGGCTCGTCGGCGATCTCGCCGGGCAGGTGCCCGGCCGACTTCTCGTAGAACTTGGCCGCCCTGCGGGTCGCGAGGGTCTTGGCGGCGCCGACCGCGAGGCCGGTGATCATGGCGTAGGCGACGGCCTTGGCCAGCGGGGCGTTGGGGCTCTTGGGGTTGATCTCGTCACCCTCGGCCTTGGCCCAGATGGCGTCGATGACCTTGGTGGCGACGACCCCGGCGAGGATGGCACCTCCGGTGCCCATGATCTTCCACGCAACGGCTCCCATGGCCATGTCAGTCCTCCAGACGCAGATTGCCGTCGGGCGCAGCATCGTCCGACGAAGTCGTGCTCACTGTAGTGGGCGGGGGTTATGGTGGTGGAGTCCAACGACAGGGGAGCGCCCCAAGCGCTGAGAGTGCGGTTCGCCGCAGACCCTCGAACCTGATCCGGTTAGCACCGGCGAAGGGAGTCGGGAAATCTCAGGTGCGTCCACGGCACACCCGCGACCGCCACGGCCGCGAGGTTCCGGCGTCGTACCTCCCCGAGGTCTTCACACCACACACCTCGGGAGAAGCACATGGCCACACAGCTCACGGAGGCGCCGACCCGGCGCTCCATCACCGCGACCCGCCCCCTCATGGGCTGGCGCACCGTCGACATCCTCACTCTCGCCTTCCTCGGCGCGGCCCTCGGCGTCGCGTTCTGGGGCTGGGGCGTGTTCTACAACGGGCCCGTCACGGCCCTCAAGATCGGCTACGCGCCGCTGATGGGCCTGTTCGTCGGGCCCTGGTTCCTCGCCGGCGTCATCGGCGGGCTCGTCGTGCGCCGCCCTGGTGCGGCCCTGTTCTGCGAGGTGGTTGCCGCCCTGGTCTCGATGCTTCCCGGCACCGAGTGGGGGGCCACGGTCCTCGTCTCCGGCATCCTGCAGGGGCTCGGCGCCGAGCTGGCGTTCGCGATCCTGGGTTACTCGGCCTTCGGGGCGGCCGCGGCGGCGCTGGCCGGCGTGCTGTCGGCGCCCCTCGAGTGGGCGTTCGAGGTGGTGAAGTTCCCCGCCTCGTGGGCCGACGTGCCGGTGCTGTCGGTGCTCGCCGACGGCGGTGGCTGGTACGCCGAGTGGGTGCTGCGCGACAAGCTGGTCTACCTCGGCGCCATGGCGGTCTCCGGCGCGGTGCTGGCGGGGCTGGTCGGGTGGCTGCTGGTGCGGGCGCTGGCCCGGGCGGGCGCCCTGTCGGCGTTCCCCGCCGGGCAGGAGCATCGGGAGCACCACGCTGTCTGACGGTGTCGGGCCGGATGCCGTGGGCGCGTCAACTGCGCCCGCCGGAGGTGGCGCCGAGCCCGGGCTGGTCGAGGTCGACGGCCTCACGTGGCGGCCGTTCGGCCGCCGCGAGCCGGTACTCCGCGACATCTCCCTGACCCTGCGGCCCGGTGAGCGGGTGCTGCTGGTGGGGCCGTCGGGGTCCGGCAAGTCGACCCTGCTGCGGGCGCTCGCCGGGCTGCTCGAGACCGTGGATGCCGGTGAGCTCACGGGCACCGTGACCGTGGACGGGGTCGCTCCCGGCGACCGGCCGGGTGCGGTCGGGCTGGTGCTGCAGGAGCCGGGCGCCGGGGTGGTCGCGGCCTCGGTGGGTCGCGACGTGGCGTTCGGCCCGGAGAACGTGCGGATGCCGCGTGAGGCCATGGCCGGCGTGGTCGCCTCCGCACTGGGCGCGGTCGGGCTCGGCGACCTGGCCCTCGACACCCCGACCGGCACGCTGTCGGGTGGGCAGACCCAGCGGCTCGCGCTGGCCGGGACCCTGGCGCTCGACCCGTCGGTCGTGCTGCTCGACGAGCCGACGGCCATGCTCGACCCGAGCTCGGCCCGGGAGGTGCGCGACGCCGTGCGCGCCCTGACCGCGGGCCATCCCTCGCCGACGCTGGTCGTCGTCGAGCACGTGCTCGGGCCGTGGGTCGACCTGGTCGACCGGCTGGTCGTGCTCTCGGTCGACGGGCGGGTGGTCGCCGACGGCCCGGTGCGCTCGACCTTGCAGACCGAGCGCGACCGCCTGCTGGCGATGGGCATCTGGGTGCCGGGGGCAGGGCCGCCCGAACCGCTGGCCGTCGACCCGGCGCTGGTGGCGCCGTGGGCCCTTGGGAAGAACTCCGCCAGCGGCCTCCACCCTGCTGCACCAGACCGCAGCAGCACGGAGTCGCGGCTCGGCTCTGCTGCACCGGACCGCAGCAGCACGGAGTCGCGGCTCGGCTCTGCTGCACCGGACCGCAGCAGCACGGAGTCGCGGCTCGGCTCTGCTGCACCGGACCGCAGCAGTGCCGAGTGGCGGGCAGACACCTCCCTGGCAGCCTCGCCATTCGTCGTCGCGCGCACCACCCGGCTGGTCGACGGCACCGCCCGCACCCGCCACGCCGCCGAGCTCGCAGAACCGCTGGTGGCTGCACCGGGCACGCTGACCGCACTCGTCGGGCCCAGCGGGTCGGGCAAGTCGACGGTGCTGCACGCCCTGGCCGGCTTCCTCGACCCCACCGACCCCGCGGCCGTACGACTCCGCCCACCCCGGTCGGCGCCGCACGAGCCACCCCGGTCAACGCCGCACGAGCCACCCCGCGACCGGCCGGATGCCGTGCCACCGGCATCGCTCACCGCCCCCGACCTGGCCCGCACGCTCGCCTGGGTTCCGCAGTGGTCGAGCTCGACGATCGTGGCCGGCACCGTGCTCGACGAGGTGCTGGCCACCGCCACCACCCTCGGACAGGCGCCCGGCGGCGAGCGTGCCGCCTCGACCGACCGGGCGCGCGCCCTGCTCGCCGCCCTGGGTCTCGGCCACCTCGAGTCGGCCGACCCGCGCCAGCTCTCCGGCGGAGAGCAACGGCGGCTCGCCGTGGCCGCCGCCCTGCACCACGGCCCGCCGGTGCTGCTGGCCGACGAGCCGACCGTCGGGCAGGACCGGGGCACCTGGGCCGCCGTGGTCGGGCTGGTCGCTGCCTACCGGGAGGCCGGAGGCGCAGTCGTCACCGCCACCCACGACGTGCACGTCGTCGACCGCGCCACGACGGTGCACCACCTCGCCGCCCCCGACACGCCCCCGGTGCCCGAGCCGGCCGGGGTGCCGCTCGTGGCGCGCTGCGGCGCGCTGGCCCTGCTCGTCGCCGCCCTGCTCGCGGTGCCGGCCGGGGTGCTCTCGCCGCACTGGACCACCAGCCTCGCCGTGCTCGCCACCCAGGTGGTGCTCGCCATCGTCGGCCTCTGGGCGCCCGGCGGGCGCGGTGGCGCGCTGGCCCGCGCCCGCCGGGTCGCCGTGCGGATGGTCCCCGGCCTGGTGGCGGCACTCTCGGTCGGCTGGTCGACCTGGTTCCTCGCCGGCCGCGACCTCGACCCGGCCCTGACCGTGAGCCTGCGCGTGCTCGTCATCGTGCTGCCCTCGGCGGTGCTGATCCCGTGGATCGACCCCGACGCCCTCGGTGACGCTCTCGCCCAACGCCTGCGGCTTCCCGACCGCCCGGTCGTCGCGACCTCCGCGGCCCTGCAACGCGTGCACGGTTTCGGCGAGATCTGGCGCGAGCTCGGCCGGGCCCGCCGCATCCGTGGGCTCGGGGTCTCCTGGCGCCATCCCCGCACGGTCGTCACGCACCTCGGCGCCCTGACCATGGGGCTGCTCGTGCGCACGCTTCGCGCGGCCGCAGACCTCGCCGTCGCCATGGACGCCCGTGGTTTCGCCACCGCGACCGCCCGCTCGTGGTGGATGCCGGCGCCGTGGCGGGGTCGCGACACCGTGCTCGTCGCCCTGGCGACCGTGCCGCTCGTGGTGGCGATGCTCGCCCGCTGACCCCACGGCATCCCACTGCTTGCGGAACACCCACCTGCCAGCGCCCCCGATCCGGTGGGTGATCCGCAATGAGTCGGGTCACGGCATCCACCCGTGGGAGGGTCTGCATCCGTACTCCTCCATGACCGAGGACACGATCGCAGGGTGGAGGTGGCGATGGCCGACCGGGAGGCCTTCGACGCCTACGTGCGTGAGCGCTGGGTGCCGCTGCTGCGCACCGCGACGCTGCTGACCGGCGACCGGCACGCCGCCGAGGACCTCGTGCAGGAGACCCTCGTGCGGGCCGCCCAGCACTGGGCCCGGGTCGACCCGGCGACGGCGGACGCCTACGTGCGACGCATCCTCTACACCCGGTCCGTCGACGCGTGGCGGTGGCGACGGCACCAGCCCGACCCGGTCGACGACGCCGCGCACCCCGAGAACACCGACCGGCTCGCCGAGCACGCGGATGCCGTCGACGCGCGCCTCACGCTCGCCGACGCCCTGCGTCGGCTCACCCCGCGCCAACGCGCCGTGCTCGTGGCGCGCTTCTACGAGGACCGCACCGAGGTCGATGCCGCCCGGGTGCTCGGCTGCTCGGTGAGCACCGTGAAGTCGCAGACCCGGCACGCCGTGGAGCGACTGCGGTTGCTCGCACCCGAGCTCGCCGCCACCTTCGGCCGAGAGGAGACGCTGCGATGAGCCCCGACCGACTGGGAACCGCCCTGCACGACCTCGTCGACGACGTCGAGGACGGGGTCGTGACGCCCGTCGCCGACGAGCTGTGGGCTGGTGGCCGGCGTCGCCGTCGCACCGCGCGGCTGGTCCCGGCCGTGGCAGCCGCCTGTGTCGCCGCGCTGGTGACCGTCGCGCTCTGGCCGGCCGACGCCCCCCGCGCCTCGGTGCCCGCCGTCACGATCGACGACGACGGCTACGGCCGGCTGACGGCCTACCCCTCGGCCATCCCCAAGCCACCGTTCGTGCCCAGCACCGCACGACCGGGCGTCACCGCGGCCGTGGTCGCCCAGGAGGGTGACACCCTCACCCTGTATGCCGTGTCCCCGAACGGGGCGCCTCGCCGGCTCCTCGTCCCCGCCGTGGGTGACGCGACCCGGCCCGCCCTGTCCCCGGACGGTCGCTGGCTGTCGCAGGGAGGCGTGCTCAGCGACCTCGTCGGTGGCACCACGATGCCGACGGCGTCGGTTCGGGCGCAGCTCGAGTCGACCCGTGCGCCCGCCTCCGGGCCGGCCTGGTGGTCCCCCGACTCGCGTCGGGTCTACGTCGACGGCATCAACGAGGGCACCCCCAGGTCCACCGGCTACGTCGTCGGCACCGACGGGACGGTGACCGAGGCGCCGCTCCTCGCCGGCGGGGTCGTGCCGCGGGTGGCGGGATGGATCGACAGGGACACCGTGCTGGTCTTCGTCGGGTTCGCTGACGGCACCGCGTCGCTGTCGGGTCGCACCTGGCGGGTGGGTGACCCGTCGTGGAAGGAGTCGATCGTCGACGTGCAGTGGCCCTCGGACGGCACCCTCGACGGTTCGGAGATGGCGTCAGTGCGCACCGACCTCTCTCCCGACGGCGCCAGGTTGCTGCTCACCCGGAAGATCACGGACAGCGGCACTCGCGTGCTGGAGGCCACCCAGGCGGCGCTGTTCGACGCGCAGACCGGGCGCCCGCTCGGTATCCCCGATGCCGTGGGTCGCTTCGGGCCGGTGCCGGAGGCGGCCGGGCCGTACCTCGAGTGGGGCGGCTGGGGGTGCCGGCCGGCCTGGCGCAACGGCCTGCCGGTCACCACCGACGACCGCATCCGGCGGGCGGTGATCGCCCTCGGCGACGACCTGGTCTCCGTCTCCGGACGCTACGGGTCACCCTGTGTCGCCTTCGCCGGCAACGAGCTGCGTGGCACGCCGGAGGTCGACTCCACCGCGGTCTGGCAGGAGCGCCTGTGGGTCTGGGGCGGCCGCCTGCTGGTGCTGCTGGGCATCGGCGCGCTGGTCTGGTGGTTCACCCGACGGCGCAGCTGGAACGAGGGGACGGGCTCGGGGCCGGTCCCGTACTTCCTCCCCAACCGTGGGTGACTCCTGCACCTCGACTGCCCGCTGACCCCACGGCATCCGACTGGTTGCGGATTCCCCACGCGGGCGGCGCCCCAACAGACCCGGTTCGGGTGGGTGATCCGCAACACGTGGGCTCCGGCATCCACCCGTGGGATGGTCGGCGTACGTCTTCCTGGGTGACCTGACCCGCAAGGACGTGAACGAGGAGGGCGAGTGGCCGACCGCCAGGCGTTCGACGCGTACGTGAAGGAGCGGTGGGACCCGCTGCTGCGCACCGCCGCCCTGCTCACCGGCGATGCCGCCGCGGCCGAGGACCTGGTGCAGGAGTCGCTGGTGCGCGCGGCCCGGCACTGGCACCGGGTCGACCCGGGCGCGGTCGACTCGTACGTGCGCCGGGTCATGTACACCCGCTCGATCGACGCCTGGCGCTGGCGTCGTCACCAGCCCGACCCGGTCGACCCTGTGCTGTACGAGCGGGCCGGCGCCGACGACACCGATGACGTCGCGACCCGGCTGACCCTCGTCGACGCCCTGTCGCGGCTCACCCCGCGCCAGCGCGCCGTGCTCGTTGCCCGCTTCTACGAGGACCGCACCGAGGTCGACACCGCTCGGGTGCTCGGCTGCTCGGTGAGCACCGTGAAGTCCCAGACCAGACATGCCCTCGAGCGACTGCGCGTGCTCGCGCCCGAGCTCGCCACCACCTTCGGCCGTGAGGAGGCCCCACGATGACCCCATCCAGCGACGAGCTCACCCGGCTGCTGACCGGGGCCGCCGACGACATCGTCGAGCGCAACCGCGTCTCCGGCCCGGATACCCCCCGGCTCTGGAGGCAGGGCCGCCGCACCACCTGGGCAGTGCGCGCCTCAGCGGCGGCGCTCGCGGCCTTGTTCGTGCTCGTGCTGGGCTCGCTGGTGGTGGTGCTGGGCCCGGTACCGACGACCCTGCCGGCCGGCACGGGCCGGCTGGCGTACCCCGAGTACGTCTCCGACCTGATGCCGGGCAACTACCAGGCGGGGGACGGCGCGGTCTTCGGCGTCGTCACCGACGTGGCGAGCGGTATCGGGCAGGGTGAGACCGTCTACGTCATCGACCGAAGCGGGCTGCTGGCGAAGCTGCCGCACTGGTCGTGGGCGAAGACCGGCAACATTCTCACCCCCGACGGCGTGGGAGTGGCGCTGGCCCCGGATGGCCAGACCCTGCTCACCCAGGAGGGGGTCCTCGACTTCACGGACGGGTCGGTCACCGCGGTGCAGGCGGGCTTCGACCTCAGCTGGCGCACGGCGTCCCGTGGGGTCTGGAGCCCGGACAGCCGGCACGTGCTGGTCGACGCCGGTGCCGGGCCGGTCGTCCTCGACCGCGACGCGTTGGTGACGGACGAAGCCACGGCCGGGACCGACCGCGTGCTGCCGGCCGGCTGGCTCGACAGCGGCACCCTGCTCGGTGTGCGCGTCGGGCCGTCCACCGGCGACGCGGGGCTCGAGGTCGTCACTCACGCCCTCGGCGGCACGGGGTGGGTGTCGGCGACTCCGATCCCGGCGGCGCCGGTCGACGACAGGTCCACGCCACAGGCGGCCTACGCCTCGCCCGACGGCTCGCGCCTGCTCCTGGTGTACCGGGGCGGCGGGAACGACCCCACCACGGCCAGGCTCGTCGACACCCGTTCGGGGCGGCCGGTGCAGTTTGCCGGTGCGAACGGTCCGTCGGTCGTGGGCTGGGGCAGCTGTGACCCGGTGTGGCAGGCCGGCCAGCCGCTGGTCGCGGACGGCGGTCTGCGTCGTCCCGCGGGAGCGGAGAGCGTGATGGAGTTCTCGGGGCGGCTGTCGCTCACCTGCGTCGCCATGCCCGGCAACGAGCTCACCGGGTCACCGGTGCAGGGCAGCGGCGTCTGGCGCGACCGCATCTGGCGGCTCGTGCTGCCGCTGGGCGGCCTCCTGGTGCTTGCCGGTGGCGTGTGGATGGTGGTGGCCCTGCGGCGCAGCCGCAGGCACGGGGAGGACTTCCTACCGATGATGCTGGGCCGCCTCTTCTGAGACCCCAGCGCTCCTGGCATCCGACCGATTGCGACTCACCCACCTGTCCGGCGCCGCGGACCGCCGCTGCCGGTGGGTGATTCGCAATGGGTCGGGTTCGCGAGGGTTGGACAGCGGATGCCGGAGCAGCGTGAGGTCCGGGCTGTCGGGGGCGGACGGCATACTGGTGGATCGTGTCCGCCTCCTCCCTGACCCAGCCCAGCGCGGCGGTTCGCATCCCGCGCGAGCTGTGGGTGCTGGTGGCGGCGGCATTCGTCATCGCGCTGGGATTCGGGCTGATCCTGCCGGTGCTGCCGCAGTTCGCGCAGAGCTTCGGGGTGGGGGCCACCGCCAGCTCGATCGTGGTCAGCACCTTCGCGTTCTTCCGGCTGCTCTTCGCCCCGGCCGGTGGCCGCCTGATCGCCCGGTTCGGCGAGCGGCCGATCTACCTCGCGGGACTGGTCATCGTCGCGATCTCCACCGGTGCCACCGCCTTCGCGCACACGTACTGGCAGCTGCTCCTCTACCGCGGGCTGGGCGGCATCGGGTCGGTGATGTTCACCGTCTCGGCGGTCGCCCTCCTGGTGAGGCTGGCGCCGCCATCGATCCGGGCGCGCGTCTCGTCGGTCTACGCATCGGCGTTCCTGTTCGGTGGCATCCTCGGCCCGCTGGTGGGCGGCCTGCTCGGCAACCTCGGGCTGCGGGTGCCGTTCCTCGCGTACGCCGTGACGCTGCTCGTCGCCGCCTCGCTCGTCGCGATCTTCATCAAGGGCTCGGCGCTGCGGCCGGCCGAGGGTGCGCCCGTGCTGCCGGTGTTCGCCGTGCGCGACGCGTGGCGCGATGTCGCCTACCGCGCGTCGATCGGGTCGGGGTTCGCCAACGGGTGGGCCAACTTCGGCGTGCGCAACGCGATCCTGCCGCTCTTCGCCGCCGTGGTCATCGGCAAGGAGCCGTGGGTGGCCGCCACCGCCCTGGCCGTCTTCGCCGCCGGCAACGCCGTCGGGCTCACCGTGTCGGGGCGGCTGTCCGACCGGGTCGGGCGCCGGCCGTTCATCGTCGGGGGCCTGGTCATCAGCGGGCTGGCGACGATCGTCACCGGTTTCGCCGGGAACCTGCCGGTGCTCGTCGTGCTCTCGGTCGTCGCCGGGGTCGGCGCCGGCATGCTCAACCCGGCCCAGCAGGCCGCGCTCGCCGACATCGTCGGGCGCGAGCGCAACGGCGGCCCGGCGCTGGCCACCTTCCAGATGTCCGCGGACAGCGGCACCATCGTCGGGCCGATCCTGGCCGGGCTGCTCATCGACCACGGCAGCTACCCGCTGGCGTTCGGCATCACCGGGCTGGTCACCCTGCTCGCGGTCATCCCCTGGCTCTTCGCCCGCGAGACCCACGACGTGCAGCACGGCGCTCCGACGCCCGAGGACCCTTCAGGAGCAGAGGCCGCCGACCTCGCCGATGTCGAGGCGACCGTCGCCGAACGCACCCGCGAGGCCTGAGCCGCCGGCTCAGCCCGTCGGTGCCGAGGCGGCGAGGGCGTCCTGGACCGCCGTCTCGACCGGCCCGAGCACCGGGTCGCGGCCGCTGACGACGTCGAGCACGGTCTTGGTGGCCGCGAGCTTCTCTCGCCGTTCGCCCGCGGCCCACTGGGCGGTGTACCTGCGGGCGGTCCAGTCGCCGACACCCTCGGCGTCGAGCCCGACGGCCCGGCAGGTGGTGACGGCTCGCGGCAGGTGGTAGCCCTGCGACACGACGAGCACCCGCTCGACCCCGAAGATCCGCTTCGCGCGCACGCACGAGTCGTACGTGTCGCGGCCGGCGAAGTCCCGCACCACGGCTCCCGCCGGGATGCCGTGGGCCACCAGCCAGTCGCGCATGGCCGTCGGCTCGTCGTGGTTCGCCACCCGGTTGTCACCCGAGACGAGGAGCACACGGGCCCGGCCCGAGTCGTGGAGCGCCTTGGCGACCTCGAGCCGACCGACCAGGAACCCCGACGGGCTTGCGTCGGGGTTCAGCCCGGCGCCGAGCACGAGCGCCACGGGCGCGCTCGGGGAGGCCTCCAGGGTGTGCACGTGGCCGCGCGACGACCAGCTGACCCAGGCCCAGGGGCCGAGGGCCAGCACGACCACGGCCAGAAAGCCGACCCCCACGAGCACGACCCGCCGTCGCCGGCGAGGTGTCGGCTCTGCAGCCGGCTCGCGGGCGGTGGTGGTCACGACCGCAGGGTAGCCCTGCGCGGTGCACGGGCCCGGAACGCGACCGGGCCGGCGCGCGTTGACTCTGGGCCGTGCACACCGCACCGGCACCGACCGACCTCGGGGGTCCTCATCACCGCTGCCACCGCCACCGTCTCCGCCGTCACCGTCCTCGACCGCCAGGTCGACACCCTGCTCGACCTCGGCTACCCCGCCCTCGCCGGGCTCACGGCCTCGCGAGCTCACCGACCGCCTCGAGCCGCTGCGCGCGCTGGCCGCCGTCCTCCCCGACCTGCCCGGGCACGACGAGCCCGGCCACGCATCGCTCGTGCTGGTCGTCACCCGCGAGCTCGTCGACCCCGAGCTCACCGTCCCGCTGCTGCGGCTCGCTCCCACCGGCACCGCGCCCGGCATCCTCGACCGCAACCACGGCGAGGCCGGTCTGGCTCCCTACCGGCCGATCGAGCAGGTCGCGCTGCCGGACCCCTCCGCCTACCTGCTGCTCGACGTCGACCGCGGCGAGGAGTTCCTCGGCGTGCGCCCGGAGGAGGCGCTGCCCGTCGTGCTCGGCCGCGGCCGCACCCCGCTCACCATCGAGGAGGGCATCGCCGTCGTCACGCACGCACCACAGCTGCTCGAGAAGAACCGCTGCTTCATGCTGTCCGGGTCGCGCCGCGGCGACCGGCGGGTGCCGGCGATGTGGATCTCGGCGCGGGCGCCGAAGCTCGGCTGGTGCTGGGACGGCAACCCGCACGACTGGCTCGGGGTGGCGTCGACAGGCTCGCGGGTCGCCTGACGAGCCGCGAGCACAGGGGTGCGCAGGCACGGCATCCGACCCGACCTCACCTACCGCTTGGTAGGTAGGTGCACCGATCACCTCACCAACGTCGCGGTAGGCGACGCGGAGTGGTGTCCACCAGCGTGGATGCCGGTCACGCGTCGACCGTGGTGGCCGCGTGGGGCGCTGTGGCCAAGTTCTCCTCCGGGTCCGGGTGCACCAGCAGGGCGATCGTGGCGGCCAGGCAGGCGAGCACCGACCCGATCGCCACGGGTGACAGCCACGAGGTGCCGGGGATGCCGGCATCCGCCTGGAACCCGCCCGACCGCCCACAGCACGGCGAGGTAGACGGCACCGCTGGCATTGATGGCGACGGCCAGCACGGCACCCCACGGCTCGCGCCGCCAGAGCAGCACACCCGCCACCACGAATACCGGCGCCAGCAGCGACAGGTCGATCGCGTAGACGAGGTGCACGGCCGACGGCGGCATGATGTTCGCGGGCAGCGCGCCCGTGAGGGCGAACCGCATCGAGAGGCCTCCCCATGCCGCGACCAGCGCTACCCCCACCAACAGCGTGAAGCCGGCGACCACCCGGGCCCTCGTGCCACCCGCGACGCCGTGTGCCGCCCGGCCGGCATCGATGCTCGTCGCCAGCATCAGCAGGCCACCGATCGACGCGACCAGCGCGGCGACGTGCAGGAGGAACACCGGGCTGAACGCCGCACCGAAGGAGTAGTAGGCGTAGTTGTAGACGCCGTAGTGCAGCATTCCCAGCCAGACCAGCACCGACGCGCTGCTCTCCCGGCGCCGGCTCGCGAGCATCGCCACGGCGAGCACCGGTGCGGCGACCAGCAGGGTGACCAGGTCGTTGCCGCGGAGTGCCGCGACGGCCCAGGTCTGCTCCGGGTACAGGCCGCTGACGGCCAGGCCGAGCGCCGCCTGCACCACCATCAGCAGCAGCACGACCTCGGACAGGATCTGGGCCGCACGCAACCGGGGGCCGGCGCGCAGGATGGTGTGTGGTGCAGGGGCGGGCGTCATCGTGGTGCTCCTGGATGAGGGCGCGGCCTCACCGGTCCGGCGCAGCCGTCACCACCTCCACGCTAGCCCCGCGATCGAGACCGGATGCCGCGGACGTCGCCCGCCTCACATCGGGATCAGCCGGTGACCTCGACGACCTTCTTCGGCATGAACGCCGCGGCCACGACCAGGGTCAGGGCCACGACGAACGAGGCCAGGAAGACGGCGTGGATGGCCGGGTCGAGCACCCCGGCGGGGAGCGCCTCGAGGCTGGTCGGCTCCGACCCGAGCTGGTTGCGCACGACGGTGTTGGCGATGGCGCCGAATGCCGCCACCCCCACGGCCGAGCCCACCGAGCGGGCGAACAGCGTGGCGCCGGTGGCCACCCCGCGCCGCTCCCAACCGACCGACGACTGTGCCGCGACGATCGCCGGGCTGGCGACGTAGCCGAAACCGAGCCCCATCACGAAGTTGGGGGCAGCCAGGTGCAGCACCGAGCTGTCGGCGTCGACCGTGAGCAGCAGGGCCGCCCCGGCGAGCGCGATGACCGAGCCGATCAGCATCGTGGTGCGGAACCCGAACCGCAGGTAGAGCCGCCCCGACGTGGTGGCGGCGATCGGCCAGCCGATCGTCATGGCGGCCAGGGCGAAGCCGGCCACGATCGCCCCGGTGCCGAGCACCCCCTGCGCGAACAGCGGCACGTACGAGGTGAGTCCGAGCAGCAGCACGCCCACCACCAGCGAGGTGCCCATCGCCGCGCCGACCACCCGGTGCCGGAACACCCACAGCGGCAGCACCGGCTCGGCCGCGCGCCGCTCGACGAACACGAACGCCACGAGCACCAGCACCGACCCGACGAGGAGCCCGATGCTCACCGGCGAGACCCACGCCCACAGCACGCCGCCCTCGAGCAGGGCGACGAGCAGCGCCACCGTGCCCACGAGCATCAGCACCGTGCCCAGCACGTCGACCTTGGGCCGGGCGCGCTCGGGGTCGCGGACCCGCGGCTTCTCGTCGAACCGGCGCCACAGCATCCATGCCGCGACTGCACCCAGCGGCAGGTTGACGAAGAAGATCCAGCGCCACGAGGCGTAGTCGGCGAACAGGCCGCCCAGCGTGGGGCCGACCAGCGACGAGATCGCCCAGACCGCCGCGATGTAGCCCTGCACCGTCGCGCGCTCGGCCACCGAGTAGATGTCGCCGACGATGGTCATGCCCACCGGCTGCACGGCGCCGGCGCCCAGCCCCTGCAGCGCCCGAAAGGCGATGAGCGCCCCCATCGACCAGGCGAGCCCGCACAGCAGCGAGCCGGCGAGGAAGAGCGCGACGCCGAGCAGCATCAACGGCTTGCGCCCGATGAGGTCGGCGACCTTGCCGTAGATCGGCACCGAGACGGCCTGCGCCAGCAGGTAGACGGAGAACAGCCACGGGAACTGGCTCAGCCCGCCGAGGTCGCGCACCACAGCGGGCACGGCCGCAGCCAGGATGGTCGCGTCGATCGCCACGAGCCCGGTGCTCAGCATCACCGACAGCAGCACGGGCCCCCGCTCGCTGCGCAGGCCCACGCTGGCGCGGCTGACTCGGGTCGGGGCGGAAGCGGTCATTGACGAGCCAACCTCGCGGGGGGCGACGGCATTCCGACCCTCGACGCCCGGGTCACCAGCTGGTCTCGACGCAGGCCCGCGCGCTGCGCGGCTCGACCTGGATCGTCGCGTGCTCGATCGCGAACCGCTCGCGCAGCACGGCCGCCGCCTCGGTGAGCACGGCCGTGGGGTCGGCGGCGTCGTCGCACACCAGGTGCACCGTCGCCACGTGCATGCCCGACGTCAGGGTCCACAGGTGCAGGTCGTGCACGTCGACCACGGCGCCGACCTCCCGCAGGGCCGCCTCGGCCTCGGCGGGCACGATGCCGGCCGGGGCGTGCTGGCCCAGCACCGAGAGCACCTCGCGCCCGAGCATGACCGCGCGCACCGCGACGAACGCCGCGATGGCCAGGGCGATGACGGTGTCCCAGACCGAGGCGCCCGTCGCCGCCACGAGCAGGGCGGCCGCGATGACGCCGACCGACCCCACGGTGTCGGCGACCACCTCGAGGTAGGCGCCCTTGACGTTGAGGCTGTCCCCGGCGCCGCCTCGCAGCAGCACCAGAGCCACGAGGTTGACCACCAGGCCGAGGATGCCGACCACGAGCATCGCGCCCGTCGCCACCTCGGGCTCGTCGCCGACGCGGCCGACGGCGGCCACCACGATGTAGGCCGCGACCCCGAGCATGAGCAGCACGGCGAGCCCCGAGGCGAAGACCTCCGCCCGGTAGGACCCGAAGGTGCGCCGGCCCGTCGTGTCGGGCCGCCCGGCGATCCTGGTGGCGACCAGGGCGGCCCCGAGCGCCACGACGTCGGCGGCCATGTGCCCGGCATCGCTCAGCAAGGACAGCGAACCGCTGACCAGCGCCGAGACCAGCTCGACGACGAAGAACGCGGCGATCAGCGCGAACGCCACCCGCAGCCGCCATCGGTGCGTGGCGCCCGCGTTGGGGGCACCGTGGCCGTGGCCTCCACCCACCGGGAACACCTCCTGCGGCTCGACCGGCATCCGTACGGCACGACGCTACCCGTCGCGAGCTGCGGCCCCCGGCATACAGTGCCGTGCATGCCCGGGTCCGACGACACCCCCGCGCCGACGTCCGCCGCCGAGCGCCGCGTGCTCGACGCCATCGACGAGGCCGAGCTGGTGCAGACCCTCGTCGAGCTGGTCCGCGTCCCCAGCGTCACGGGCACCGACGCCGAGAGCGACCTGCAGCACATGGTGGCCCGCTGGTTCGAGGAGGCCGGGCTCGAGGTCGACGTGTGGGCACTCGACCTCGACGAGCTGCGCGCCGACCCCGACTTCCCGGGCAGCGAGGCACCGCGGCTCGAGGGGCACGGAGTGGTCGGCACGGCATCCGGCGACGGCGAGCCCGCGCTGGTGCTGCAGGGTCACGTCGACGTCGTGCCGGTCGGTGACGTCAGCAACTGGCTTGACGCGCAACCCTTCTCGGCGCACATCACGAACGGTGCGCTGCACGGCCGCGGCGCCTGCGACATGAAGGCCGGGATGGCGGTCAACCTCGCCGTGGCCCGGGCCCTGCACCGCTCCGGCGTGCGCACCGATCGCCGCCTCGCCCTGCACAGCGTGGTCAGCGAGGAGGACGGCGGCCTGGGCGCGTTCGCCACCCTGCGCCGCGGGCACCGCGGCGAGGTCGCCGTCATCACCGAGCCGACGAGCGGACGGCTCGTCACCGCGAACGCCGGTGCCCTCACCTTCCGCATCGAGGTGGCCGGTCGTGCCGCGCACGGCAGCACCCGGCACGAGGGGGTCTCGGCGTTCGACGCGTTCTGGCCGGTGCACCTTGCGCTGCGCGGGCTCGAGGCGCGGCGCAACGCCGACCGGCATCCGCTGTTCGCCGACAACCCGTTGCCCTACGGCATCTCGGTCGGCACCGTGCACTCCGGCGACTGGGCCAGCTCGGTGCCCGACCTGCTCGTGGCCGAGGGCCGGATGGGCGTGCGGCTGGGGGAGGACCCCGCCGTCGCGCGGGCGGCCTTCGAGGATGCTGTCGCCGCCGCGGCCGCCGCCGACCCCTGGCTGCGCGAGCACGCACCGCACGTGACGTGGCCGGGGGGCCAGTTCGCCTCGGGTCAGCTGGCCGACGGCCACCCGCTGGTCGGCGAGGTCGCGGATGCCGTGGCGCTCGTGAGCGGGCGGCGTCCCGGCGTCGCGGCGGCGCCCTACGGCTCGGACCTGCGGCTCTACACCGGCGTGGGCGGCATCCCGACCCTGCACTACGGCCCGGGTGACGTGCGCCTGGCGCACGCCCCGCGCGAGTCCGTACCCCTTGCCGAGGTCGTCGAGGTGGCGCGGGCCCTGGCGCTGGTCGCCGCCCGCCGGCTCGGCGCCCACTGACCCCAGCGGGGGTCACCATCGACCAACAGGTCAAAGGTGACCCGGGGCAACATCGACCAACAGGTCAAGGTTGACCCACCCGGGCACGGATCAGTCGGCCCGGTCGAGGGCGTCGGCGGGCTCGAGCGGGTGCAGCTCGCCCAGGCCCTCGGCGACGACGACCGCCGTGTCGCCCGGCGACAGGCGGAAGCCCGAGGGCGGGTTGACCAGCGTGTGGCCGTCACGGCTGACCGCCAGCAGCGTCGCGCTGTGCTCGCTCCGCAACCGTGACGACAGGTCCTCGAGGCCGAGCTCGGCGTACTCGTCGGGCAGCTGAACGCGGTAGAGCTCGCTGCCCTCGCCGCCGGAGACGATGTCGGTGACCAGCGAGGCGAGGCCGGGGTAGAGCGCGGTGCGGGCCAGCAGCCGCGAGGCAAGGCGGGAGGTCACCAGGATCTCGTCGGCGTGCGCCTGCCGCATGTGCTCGACGTGCTTGGGATTGTTGACCTCGACCACGGTGCGCACCTGCGGGGCCATCGTCTCGATCGCGAGCACGGTGAGGATGGACCGCATGTCGGCCTCGTTCGTGGCGTCCGAGGGGCAGATGATCGCGGCGGCCGCATCGGGGATGCCGGCCCGCTCCAGGTCGGCGGCGCTGGTCGCGTCGCCTCGCACGAAGTAGACGTCTGCGCCGGCGGGGCTGCGTTCGCTCTCGTGCAGCACGACCACCCGGCCACTGAACTCGTCGCCCTGCAGCTCGGCCACCAGCTCGCGCGCGGTGGCGTTCCACCCGCACACGACGACGTGGTCGGAGTAGCCCGAAGCACCCATGCCCTGGCCCTCCTTCAGGAGGAAGTCGATGACGAAGCCGACGATCGCGGCCGTGAGGGTCGCGACGATCGCGACCCCGAAGAAGGCCAGCAGCAAGCCGATGACGTAGCCGCCTGGACTCTTCACGTACGAGGAGTCGCCCGACCCGATGACGGTGGTCACCGACCAGTAGCCCGACCGGACCAGGCCGTCGAGGTCACGCTTGTCGGGATCGAGCACGGTGACGAGAATCGCCGACGCGACGACGATCACGAGCAGCGCCATGACCAGGGTTCGGAAGAAGTGGAAGTCCAGCCCGGCCCGGATGCGGGTCACGTGGAACGCGACCCGACGGATGATCGGCAGCTGCCGGAACGTCCGCAGCGGCGCGCCGACGGCGCGGGACAGGCGTGCGCGCACCGAGCTCACCCGAGGCCCTGCAGCCGGAGCACCATCGGCACAGTGTGGTGGTCGCCGGGATGCCGCGACAAGGGCAGCGCACAAGGCCACCGCCGGCGGTCGCACTGGGCACAATGCCGGGATGGCCCTGCTGCGTTTCACCGCGATCACCTCCCTCGACGGCTACGTCAACGACGCGGAGGGTGGGTTCTCGTGGGCCGCGCCGTCCGACGAGCTGCACCAGGTGGTCAACGACCTCGAGCGGGAGGTCGGCACGTACCTCGTCGGACGCCGCCTGTACGAGACGATGCGCTACTGGGAGACCGCACCCGGCGACGTACCCGGGCCGATGGGGGAGTATGCCCGCATCTGGCGGTCGGCCGACAAGGTCGTCTACTCGAGCACCCTCGAGGACGTCTCGACCGCCCGGACCCGGCTGGCGCCGTCGTTCGACCCGGCGGCGGTCGAGGAGCTCAAGGCCTCGAGCGTGCTCGACCTGAGCGTCGGCGGCCCGACCCTCGCGGCCGAGGCGTTCCGCGCGGGCCTCGTCGACGACGTGCACCTGTTCCTGCACCCGGTGCTCGTCGGCGGTGGCACCCGGGCCCTGCCCGGCCACGTGCAGCCCCGCCTCGACCTGGTCTCGGTCGACCGGGTCGGCGACGTCGTGCACCTGCACCACCGCATCCGCCGCTGACCGACCCCTGACCGCCCCTGACCGCCGCTGATCCCCGGAACCGGCCCCCCGGCATCCGACTTCTTGCGGATCGCCCACCTCCCGCACGCCCCACGGCATCCGACCGATTGCGGATCCTCCCCCTCCAGCACCCGACTTTGTGCGGATCTCCCACGCGGTGGCCGCCGGGTCCCCGGGGAGGATCCGCAATGAGTGCGGAAACCCCGGGGAGGATGCGCAATGAGTGCGGGGAGGTCAGGAGGTGGGCTCGTCCTCCTCCGACGGCGGCGGGTTGCGCGGGCTGTCGTCGAGCCGGTCGGCCACCCGCGGCACCACGGCCCAGAGCACGGTCAGCACCAGCAGGATGGCACCGCCCGCGACCCACCCGGCGGTGTCGCCCAGCACGATGTCGACGACGAGGAGCACCACGCCGGAGACGGTCAGCGCCAGCATCGCGAGCCCAGCCATCGCGAACCGGTTGCCCGACTCGACGAGCAGCTCGCGCCGCCGCTGGCGGAACAGCACCCGGTGCATCGCGACCGGCGCGACGACCAGCCCGGTCGTCAGCACCGACCCGGCCAGTACGGCGAGGTAGACGTTGCGCTGGAACGTGGTGAGGTCGCCGAATCGGTTGGAGAACGGCACGGTGAGCAGGAAGCCGGTGAGGATCTGCACCCCCGTCTGGGTCACGCGGATCTCCTGGAGCAGCTCGTCCCAGTTGCGAGTGAGCGTCTCCTGCGAGGGCTGGCGGTCGTCGCCCTGCGTGTCGGCCATCGGTGTCCTCCCTTGCTGAGCAGAAGAGTCTAGGGGCGTCGTCGGTGGGAGAGTGGGCCGCGTGACCGATGCCGACGTGACGATCGACGGGCTCCCGCCGGGCCTGTCCGCACGCCTCCCGAACGCCGCCGACGCCCCCGACGTGGCGGCGCTGCTGGCCGCGCACCAGCGCGCCGCGAAGGGGTCGGCCGGCGTCGACCCCGAGGCGGTGCTCGGCCAGCTGGTGGGCACCGGCTCCTGGACCCGGCGCCAGGTGCTCGTGCACGAGCCGGACGGCCGGCTGCTCGCCTGGCTCTCGGTGCACGACCGGGCCTCGGGCCGCACGCTCGTCGAGGTGACCGTCACACCAGACCTGGCCGGGCCGGATGCCGGGGCACTCGCCGCCGCGCTCTTCGCTGCCGGCGCTCGCCACGCGGTCGACATCGCGGGGATGCGCGGAGTGCACTCCTCCCTGCTCGACTCCGGCGCGTACGCCGACGACGCGAGACAGCAGCGGTGGCTGGCCGCGGCCGGCTACGAGCAGACCCGCACCTGGCTGCAGATGACCCGACCCGTGACCGCCGACGAGGCCTGGTCGCTGCCGGCGCTCCGCCCGGGGGTCGCGGTGCGCCCGGTCGAGCGCCACGACGACGGGCTGCCGGTGGCGCAGGACCTGCAGGACGTGCACCGGGTGCTCGAGGAGTCCTTCCAGGACCACTTCAGCTCCTACCGCGAGAGCTTCCCCGAGTTCGTCATGCGCCTGCGCGAGGACCCCGGCCACCGGTGGGACCATTGGTGGCTCGCGACCGTCGAGACCGAGGAGGGCGTCCTTCCCGCCGGGGCGCTGGTGTCCACGGTGCTGCGCGAGGACGCCGAAGGTTTCGAGGGCAGCTACGTCGACTACATCGGGGTGCACCGCCGGGCCCGAGGCCGTGGCGTCGCAAAGGCGTTGCTGCACACCGCCATCGCAGAAGCCGCACGCCGAGGGCGCAACCGGGTGGGGCTCGAGGTCGACGCGGACTCACCGACCGGTGCCGACGGCCTCTACACCTCGATGGGCTGGGTCACCGACTACCGCACCCAGTCCTGGCACCGCGAGCTCGACCTCCGCTGAACGCTCCGGCGCCGCGACGAGCCGTCAGCCCGACCAGATGTCGACGACGACCCGGGTCGGGTTGCGCAGCACGGTGACCCGGAACGGGCGCTTGCCGTCGCGCACCCCGACGAAGGACTGGCCGACGGCCTCGAATCCGCCGTAGACCGGCAGGGCCTCGGCCACCACGGTGCCGGCCAACGAGGCGGCCGAGGCGCTCCCCGGTCGCGGGGCGTTCGCCGGGGGGACGCCCACCGAGCTGACCAGCACCTCGAGGAAGGCGTCGCCGCGCACGTCGACGAGGTCACCACTGCCGTCGGCGATCGGCTGGTCGACGTACTTCACCTGCAGGGAGGGCCGCCCGGAGCCGGGGAACTCCCAGACCACCCGGTCGTAGCCGGGGTGCCCGCCGACGCGCACCCCGCCGATCGCGCCGAGGTCGCCGCCCAGGCTCGGGAAGCCCTTCGAGCTGACCGTCTTCAGCGAGAAGCCGGCCGGAGCCGTGGCCGAGCCGCTCGGTGACGGCGTCACGCTGGCGGATGCCGTGTCGCTCGGGGTCGGGGTGGAGGTCGGCGTGCTCGGTGCCGGTGTGCTGGCGCTGGTTCCCGACGGCCGGGTCGGCGTGGGGCTGGGGGTGTCGTCGTTCGAGCAGCCCGCCAACGCGAGCGCGGCGAGCGAGACCACGGCGACGGCCCGGGCGGTGGGTGAGGTACGGGACATGACGACCTCCTTGCTCTCGACGGTACTCGCGGGTGAGTCGACCCTCTCGGTGGCTCGCCGGGCGCGCCCACCGGACGGCGCAGACCAGCCACGATGCCGAGCGGCATACTCGGCGCCATGAACATCGGTCTGCGCGACCGCGTCCTGCCCGAGAACCAGCGGCGCACCCTCGACGAGCTGTCCGACGACCTCGACCTGCGGTCGGGCGACACCCGGGCCAAGCAGTCGGCGTTCTGGACGATGCTGGTGCTCAGCGGCATCATCGCCACGGCCGGTGTGCTGGCTGACTCCACGGCCACCGTGATCGGGGCGATGATCATCGCGCCCCTCTCGACGCCGATCATGGGCATCGCGCTCGGCATCGTGAAGCGGGAGCGCATCCGGGCCGGCCGGTTCGTGTTCTTCGGGGCGATCGTCGTCGTCCTCATCGGGGTGATAGCCGCCTTCGTCGTGCCGGACATCGACGTGTCGACCAACGCGCAGATCACCTCGCGGACCTCACCGACCGTCATCGACCTCATCGCCGCGATCGCGACCGGTGTCGCGGGCGCGGTGGGGCTCTCCCGGCGCGACGTCGCCGCGGTGCTGCCCGGCGTCGCCATCGCCATCTCCCTGGTGCCACCGCTCGCCGTGGTCGGCATTTGCCTGGGGGAGGGTGCGGTCGACCTGTCGCTCGGGGCCCTGCTGCTCTTCGTGTCGAACCTGGTCTCGATGGTGCTGGCCGGGACCGTCATCTTCGCGGCACTGGGCTACTCCTCCGACGCCGACCGCGAAGCCCGGGCGGTCGGCGCCCAGCGCAAGTCGTACGTCACGCTCGTGGCGCTACTCGTCGCGGTGCTGGTGCCGCTGGCGCTCAACACCGGCCTGGTGCTCCTGCTCCACTCGTGGACGGGCCGGATCCAGACGGTCGCCGAGGACTGGTTGTCCGGGGTGCCCGAGGCCGAGGTCACCGACGTCACGTTCACCTCTCGCTCGTTCCGCATCGAGGTGCGCGTGCCGCCGGGGGAGCTCCCGCCGACCGACCAGCTGCTCCGGCAGCTCGACGGCGAGGTGCCCGACGGGCTGACGATCACCGTCGACACGACCTATGGCGAGGAGGTCGACGTCGGCACCACCGGTTCGACCTGAGCCGTGGCCGTGCGCACACGGCCCCCGAAGCCATCTCGCCGCTGGGTTGGGTCACGCGCATGCAGGGTGAGGCGGTGGGATGCCGGTGACGGCCCGCCAGCGCCGCGCGCCCGGGCGCGGCCCGGAGCCTTCGCAGCGGCCCGGCATCCGCTCCCGCATCCGGCCGGCAGCGGGACGCAAACGACGCTGGCGCATCTCGGACTCGCAGTCCTTTCCGCTGCCCGTCATCGTCGACCACCTGTCCGTCGACCCGCCACCAGCGAGCGCGAGTGGCTCATCGAGGCCACCATCGACCTCGTCGAGGGCGTGCCGGCTACGCCCAGGCGATCGCCGCCGAGCGTGGCGTCGCCGAGCGCACGGTCGTGAGCTGGGTCGAGAAGGCGCGACGGCGCGGCATCCTCACCAAGGTGCCGGCCGGGAGCAACGGGGATGAGGTCGTGCCCAGGTCGCATCGGCCGGCGACCTGACGCGCTGACCGCCCACGGTGTGCGGCGCCCCGAGGCCCCTCAGCGCGGGCCCGGGCGTAGCCGACCGCGCGCCGAGGTATCTACCAGCAGGTGGACCGCTCCTCTCCTCCAGCACCCCGTTGCAGGAGGACCCATGTCGTTGACCGTCAGCAGCCCCCCGTCTGCGCCCGCCAGGACGTTCGAGGGCTCCGGCGCACCCCCGGCGAGCACCACCCACCGCCGGCCGGCCTCGGCGGCCCGCCGGGTCGCCGACGCCGCAGTGGCCGTCACCCCGCGCCTCGAGCTGAGCGTAGGCACCGCCGTCACCCGCTACCTCGCGCTCGCGTCCGCGCTGCCCGGCACCGCGATCCACTACGCCGTGAAGGCCAACCCCCACCCGGTGCTGCTGCGGGCGCTCGCCCAGGCCGGATGCCGGTTCGACGTCGCCAGCCCCACGGAGGTGCGGGCCGCGCTCGCCGCCGGTGCCCCGGCATCCCACCTCGTGCACTCCAACCCGGTCGCCCGCCGCGACCACCTCGCCGAGGCGTACGCCCTCGGCGTGCGGCTCTTCGTCGTCGACTCGACCGGCGAGGTCGCCAAGGTCGCGGATGCCGCCCCGGGGTCGTCGGTGCTCGTGCGCATCGTCACCTCCGGCTCGGGCTCGGACTGGCCGCTGTCGCGCAAGTACGGCTGCACCGTCGACGACGCGGTCGACCTGCTGGTGCTGGCCGGGCGCCTCGGCCTCGACCCGGCCGGGGTCTCCTTCCACGTCGGCTCCCAGCAGCGCGACCCGCAGGCCTGGGCCGCACCCATCTCGTCGGCCGCCCGGGTGTTCGCCGGGGTGCGCGCCGCCGGGTTCCACCCGTGGCTGCTCGACCTGGGCGGCGGCTTCCCCGCCCGGCTCGACGCTGAGCCGCAGCCGGTCGAAGACTACGGCCGCGCCATCGACGCGCACCTCACGGCGGCCTTTGGCGCCGACCGCCCGAGCACCTTGGCGGAACCGGGTCGCGGCATCGTCGGGGATGCCGGCACGGTCGTCACCAGCGTCGTGGGCGTGGTCGACCGGGGCGGTGCCCGGTGGGTGTTCGTCGACGCGGGCGTCTTCACCGGTCTGGTCGAGACGCTCGACGAGGCGATTCGCTACCGGCTGGAGACTCCCGGTGCGGCCGGCCCGACAGGGCCGTGCGTGCTGGCCGGGCCGACCTGCGACAGCGCGGACGTGCTCTACGAGACCACGCCGGTCTGGCTGCCGCTGTCGCTGGCCGAGGGCGACGAACTGCGCATCCACGCGGCCGGTGCCTACTCGAGCTGCTACTCAACGGTGGGGTTCAACGGTTTCGCGCCGCTGCCCACCATCGTGACCCGCTGAGCCGACCCGACAGCACTGTGAGGGAGCGCAGGCTCAGCCGCGGTCGAGGAAGGTGCAGACGCACACCTTGTTGCCGTCGGGGTCGGCCAGCACCGTGAACGAGGGGGCCTCGGAGTCGTCGACCACCGTGCCACCGGCCGCGACCGCGGCGGCGATGCGGGCCTCGGCCACCTCGGGGGCCACCCAGACATCGAGGTGCCAGCGCTGGCGGGGCACGTCATGGGGCTCGGTCTGCTGGAACCACATCGAGGGCCCCTGACCCGTGGGGTCGAAGACGGTGTCGCTCACCACGGCGTCGGCGTCACCGGCGAGCAGGGCTGCCCAGAACGGGCCGAGCCGGGCGTCGTCGGCGGTGTCGAGGGCGAGCTCGACCTGGAGCACCTCGCCCGGGGCCGAGGTGACGTCGTGGCGGGTGGCCACCTTGCTGAGCAGCCGGGCGAGGGTGACGTCGTCGGGCCTCACCCAGATGCCCCCGAGGCCGAGGTTCGTGGCCACCCGCAGGTCGACCGCGGTGGGGCCGACGGTGGCCTCGAGGTGGTCGCCGAGCCCGGCTGAAGCGGCCGCGGCGACGGCATCCGCGACGAAGGCGGCGCCGACCACGGCGTCGGGCGCCCGGAACCGCGCGTGGAAGCGCTGGGAGAGCTTGCGCCAGTCGGCCAGGTCGGCGTCGATGATGCCCTGCGTGCTGAGTCGGTCCATCCGAGCACCCTGCCACCGCCCACCGACACCCGCCTCGGCTCCCCACGCGTCCCCGAATCGACCAATAGGTCACAGCAGGGACGGGGTGGCGTCCTTCCCGTGACCTATTGGTCGATTCGGGGACGGTGGACGGATGTGGCTGGTGTCCCTCGCGCGACCTATTGGTCGATGTCGGGACGGGGCTGGAACGTCGGGAACACCGGGGCGTCCTGCAGGGTTGAGCCAAGTGAACGCAAGTTTTGAGCGGTCCGTTTGCTCAGGGCATCCGATCGGTCTACCTTGAGTCCCAAGCACTCAACCAGGCACCAACGCAAGGAGAACAGCCACATGGCACGTGCAGTCGGCATCGACCTCGGCACCACCAACAGCGCCGTCGCCGTCCTCGAGGGCGGCGAGCCCACCATCATCGCGAACGCCGAGGGTGGCCGCACCACCCCGTCGGTCGTCGCGTTCAGCAAGGGCGGTGAGGTGCTCGTCGGCGAGATCGCCAAGCGCCAGGCCGTCACCAACGCCGACCGCACGATCCGCTCGGTCAAGCGCCACATGGGCACCGACTGGCGCTCCGACGACATCGACGGCAAGAAGTACAACGCCCAGGAGATCAGCGCCCGCATCCTGCAGAAGCTCAAGCGCGACGCGGAGGCCTACCTCGGCGAGACCGTCACGGATGCCGTGATCACGGTTCCCGCCTACTTCGACGACCACGAGCGCCAGGCCACCAAGGAGGCCGGCGAGATCGCGGGCCTGAACGTCCTGCGCATCGTCAACGAGCCCACCGCCGCCGCGCTCGCCTACGGCCTCGACAAGGGCAAGGAGGACGAGCTCATCCTCGTGTTCGACCTCGGTGGCGGCACCTTCGACGTCTCGCTCCTCGAGGTCGGCAAGGACCCCGAGGACGGCTTCTCCACCATCCAGGTCAAGGCCACCTCGGGCGACAACAAGCTCGGCGGCGACGACTGGGACGAGCGCATCGTCAACCACCTGCTCACCGTCGTGAAGAACAGCTCCGGCGTCGACCTGTCCAAGGACAAGATCGCGATGCAGCGGCTGCGCGACGCCTCCGAGCAGGCCAAGAAGGAGCTCTCGTCCGCGAGCAGCACCAACATCTCGATGCAGTACCTCTCGATGAGCGAGAACGGCCCCATCCACCTCGACGAGACGCTGACCCGCGCCCAGTTCGAGCAGATGACCAAGGACCTCCTCGACCGCACCAAGCAGCCCTTCCAGAACGTCATCAAGGACGCCGGCATCAGCCTGTCCGACATCGACCACGTCGTGCTCGTCGGCGGTTCCACCCGGATGCCGGCCGTCAGCGCCGTCGTCAAGGAGCTCACCGGCGGCAAGGAGCCCAACAAGGGCGTCAACCCCGACGAGGTCGTCGCGCTCGGCGCGTCGCTACAGGCGGGTGTCCTCAAGGGCGAGCGCAAGGACGTCCTGCTCATCGACGTCACGCCACTGAGCCTGGGCATCGAGACCAAGGGCGGGCTGTTCACCAAGCTCATCGAGCGCAACACCGCCATCCCGACCAAGCGCAGCGAGGTCTTCTCGACGGCCGAGGACAACCAGCCGTCGGTGCTCATCCAGGTCTTCCAGGGCGAGCGCGAGATCGCGCAGCAGAACAAGCCGCTCGGCACCTTCGAGCTGTCCGGCATCGCGCCCGGCCCCGCGCGGCGTGCCGCAGATCGAGGTCACCTTCGACATCGACGCCAACGGCATCGTGCACGTCACCGCCAAGGACCGCGGCACCGGTCGCGAGCAGAAGATCACCATCTCCGGCGGCTCCGCGCTGTCGAAGGAGGAGATCGAGCGGATGGTCAAGGACGCCGAGGCGCACGCCGAGGAGGACAAGGTCCGCCGCGAGGAGACCGAGACCCGCAACATGGGCGAGTCGCTCGTCTTCTCCACGGAGAAGTTCCTCTCCGAGAGCGGCGACAAGGTCAGCCCCGAGCTGCGCACCCCGGTCGACGAGGCCCTGGTCGCGCTCAAGGACGCCATCAAGCCCGACTCGGGCGCGTCCCGGGACGACATCCAGGCCAAGATCGACACACTCAACACCAAGTCCCAGGAGATGGGCGCGGCGATGTACGCGGCCGCGGCCGAGCAGGGCGAGTCCGGCGACGTGCCGGGCGCCGAGTCGACCGACGGTGGCCAGCCGGCGACCGATGCCGGTGACGACGACGTCGTCGACGCCGAGGTCGTCGAGGACGACGACGAGGCGAAGAAGTGACCGAGCCGACCGCCACCGGTGGGCCGCCCGACGGCACGCCCGAGGACGTCACGACGACCCCGGACACCGACGACGCGATCAACACCGAGTCCGTCAACGACGGTTCGGAGGTGGCCCCGGAGCAGTCCGGGGCCACCCCCGCCGGGGCGGCGCCCGCGGAAGGCGACTACTCGGCATCCGGCCCTGACGTGCTCACGGGCAATGTCGCGGATGCCGATGTGCCACACCCGGACACGGCGCTCGCCGCCGAGCGGCTCGGTGACCTGCAGCGGCTGCAGGCCGAGTACGTCAACTACAAGCGCCGGGTCGACCGCGACCGGGCCCTGGTGCAGGAGCGCGCCGTCCGCGACGTGCTCGAGTCGGTGCTGCCGGTGCTCGACGACATCCAGGCCGCGCGCGACCACGGCGACCTCGTCGAGGGGCCGTTCGCGGCCATCGCCGACAAGCTCGAGGCGACCCTGGGCAAGTACGGCCTGAGCCGCTTCGGCAGCAAGGGCGAGCCGTTCGACCCGATGCAGCACGAGGCCCTGATGCACGCCCCGTGGCCGACCGGTGACGACGACCTGCCGGCCGACGCGTCCGGCACCACCGTGGTCACCGTGCTCCAGCCCGGCTACCGTGCCGGGGAGCAGGTGCTGCGGCCCGCCCGGGTCGCGGTCGCCGACCCCGAGTGACCGATCTCCGCACCGACATCTGAGAGGAGGCGCTGATGGCCAGCCAGGACTGGTTCGAAAAGGACTTCTACGCGATCCTCGGCGTCCCCCAGGATGCCGACCAGGCCGCCATCAAGAAGGCCTACCGCAAGCTCGCGCGCAAGCACCACCCCGACCAGAACTCCGGCGACGCCGGCGCCGAGAAGCGCTTCAAGGACATCGGTGAGGCCAACGCGGTGCTCTCCGACCCCAAGCAGCGCCAGGAGTACGACGCCATCCGCCAGATGGCGCACGGTGGCGCCCGCTTCCGCGCGGGTGGACCCGGGGGCAACGGTGGGTTCGAGGACGTCTTCTCGGCGTTCGGTGGTGGCGACGGCTCGCGGGTGCGCTTCTCGACCGGTGGCCCGGGCGCCGGTGCCGGACAGCCCGACCTCGACGACCTGCTCGCGCAGATGTTCGGCGGGGCGGCTGGCGGCGCCCGCGGTGCGCGTGGCGGTGCCGACCCGTTCTCCGGGTTCGGCGCACCGCGTGGCCCACGGGCCGGCACCGACGTGCAGGCCCGCACCTCGCTCAGCTTCCGCGACGCCGTCGAGGGCGCCACGGTCACCCTGCAGACCGCCGAGGGCCGCCGGATCACCACCAAGGTGCCGGCCGGCGTCAAGGACGGCCAGAAGATCCGGCTGCGCGGCAGGGGCGCCGAGGGTGACCCCGGCGCCGCCAAGGGCGACCTCATCCTCACCGTGTCGGTCGACAGGCACCCGGTCTTCGGCCGGGACGGTGACAACCTCACGGTCGACCTGCCGGTCACCTTCGCCGAGGCGGCGCTCGGCGCCACGGTCTCGGTGCCCACGCTCGACGGCACCCCGGTGCGCGTCAAGGTGGCGCCGGGCACGCCGAGCGGACGGGTCCTGCGGGTCAAGGGCCACGGCGTCAAGGGCCGGCACGGCACCGGCGACCTGCTCGCCCGGGTGAGCGTCGTGGTGCCCCAGCGGCTCACCGACGAGGCCCGCGCTGCCGTCGAGGCGCTGCAGGCGCAGGAGAAGGACGTCGACCCGCGCGCCGCCCTGTTCGAGCAGGCCAGGACCTGAAGGGAGCCCCGACGATGAGCTTCTCCTCGTTCAGCCCCGACGACGACACCCCCGTCTTCGTCATCTCGGTCGCCGCCCAGCTCGCGGGCATGCACGCGCAGACCCTGCGCCAGTACGACCGGCTCGGGCTCGTCACCCCTTCGCGCACGAGCGGCGGGGGCCGGCGCTACTCCCAGCGCGACGTCGCCCTGCTCCGCGAGGTGCAGCGGCTCTCGCAGGAGGAGGGCGTCTCGCTGCCCGGCATCGCCCGCATCCTCGAGCTCGAGGACCAGGTGCTCGCGCTGCGCGCCCGGGTGGCCGAGCTCTCGGCCGAGCTCGACGGGGCCCGGACCAGTGCCGGTCGCGGCCCCCGGGTGTTCTCGGTGTCCCCGAGCGGTGACGTGTATGCCGCCCGGCTAGGTGAGCGCCCCCGGCACGACCGCTCGACCGCGCTGGTGGTGTGGCGCCCCAAGCACAGCGGCTGACGCGCGGCACGGCATCCGGCGCCCAACCGACCCGGCCGGCATCCCAGACGCCGCACGCGCACGCAGAACTTCGGGTGCCGCGCAGCGATTGCTGCGTGGCACCCGAAGTCGTGCGTGCGCTGGGGTCAGTGCGTCTCGAGCCGGGTGATCCAGTAGGAGGCGGTGTCGGGCGTCGGGTTGCCGAACCGCGCGTTGACCGCCCAGAGCGAGCCCGCCGCGAAGGTCGCGGTCGAGGGCACGTCGAGCGTCGGGTCGGTGAGCGTCCCCTGCGCAGTGGCAACCCAGTGGTCGTGGCGGCGCCGCAGCCGGAACACCGACACGGCGTTCCCACCGTTGCCCCGCACGTCGTACAGGGTGTTGCCGACGAGCACGAGGCCGTCACCACTGACCGGCCGCGGGCCGCCGCTGACGACGATCTCGCGGGTCACGCCCGTGCGCGGGTCGACCTGCCACAGCCCGCCAGCGGTGCTGTTGTTGAGCACGAGCGACCCGTCGGACAGCTCGCGGATGCCGTTGGCGCCGAAGGTTCCCGCGGCGGTCGCCGGCCAGTCGCCGACCAGCCTGACGAAGGTGGGGGCGCTGCCCGCGAGAAGCCCACGACGGTTCAGCGCGATCCGCCCGAGCCGGTCGACCGAGGAGTCGGTGAACCACACAGCGTGCTCGGTGACCACGAGGTCGTTGAGGAAACCGCCGCCGGGCACCAGCACGTCGGCCACGACTGCACCGGTGCGCCCGTCGACCGCCCAGACGTGCGACTCCGCGCCCAGGCTGCCCACCGCCCAGACGAGCCCCGTGCGCCGGTCGAAGTACAGCCCGCGCAGTGACCGCCCGGTGGCGGCGGCGAGCAGCACCCGGGTGCCACCACCCCGCAGGTCGCCGGTGACGATGCGGCCGTCCGAGACCGAGCCGACGTAGAACGTCGTGCCTGGGCCCGAGGTGATGCCCTCTGGGCGGATGCCGTCGGGCAGGGCCACGGTGTCAGGGAAGCCGCGGCGCCCGTGCCGGCCGTCATCGGCGTATGCGGGGCCGGCCAGGGCGGCGGTGGTCGCGGCGGCAGCCAGCGTGATGGCGCCGCGACGGGTCAGAGCGTGGTCGTTCACAGTGTTGTTGGAAGCAGCCATGGTCCATCGTGCGTCAGGCATCTGCGCTGGTGAAGGGCACGCTGCAGGTCCATTGGTAGCGGACAGTAACTGTCCTCCATCCTGTCTAACGTCGTGGGCATGGAGATGAGACTGGAGCTTGTGATGGTGCCCGTGACCGACGTCGACCGGGCCAGGGACTTCTACGAAAAGGTCGGGTTCACGATCGACCACGACCGCACCGTGAGTGACGACATCCGGTTCGTGCAGCTGACCCCACCCGGGTCGGGCTGCTCGATCGCCGTCGGCCGCGGGCTGACCGCGATGGCGCCCGGGTCGCTCGACAACCTGCAGATGGTGGTGCCCGACGCGGATGCCGTCTACGCCGAGCTGCGCGGGCGCGGCATCCCCGTCGAGGGGGTGACCGACCTCGCGTGGGGGCGCTTCGTGTTCTTCAGCGACCCCGACGGCAACCGGTGGGCGCTGCAGGAGCTGCCCGACTACGCGGCGAACGCGCAGCGCCAGGGCTGAGCCCGGTCGGTCGGCCGCCGGATGCCGCGTGCGCACCCGGGTACGCACGCCGGCATCCCTGGCCTGGCTCCGCGCCGGTCAGGCGACCTGGCCGCGGTGCTCACGAGCGGCGGCCACGAGGACGACGACGGCGGCGACCACAGCTGCGGCGGCCACCACGACCGAGCGCGGCTCGGCGGCCAGCCGGCCGTAGGCGATCCACAGCAGCCCCCATGCCATCGCCCCGGCGACCGCCCACCGGCCGCCGAGCTGCCGCGCGAGGAGCACCCCGACGCCGGCGGCGACGGCGAGCACGACGACGGCGGCGAGCTCGGCGACGAGCCCGCCCGGGTCGGCTCCGCTGGCGACCAGCGCGGCGGTGACGTTGGCGCACGCTGCGACGGCGACCCAGCCGAGGTAGAGCCCGAACGTGCCGTCGACGAGCACGGTCTCGCCGTGCCCGTAGCTGGGGTGCTCCTGCAGGCGACGCACGAGCACGCCCAGGGTGACCACGAGGGCCGCCATCACCACCACGCTCGCCCAGATCCAGTCCTGCTGGGTCACGAGCAGCCAGGCGGCGTTGAGCACCATGGATGCCGCGGCCAGCCACCCGATGGCCCGGTGGCGGGGCTCGGCGGTCTGGGTCGGCAACCACTGGTAGATCGTGAAGCCGGCCAGCCCGAGGTAGATGGGCGTCCAGATGCCGAAGGCCGGGCCGGCCGGGGCGATCAGGGTGGCGTCGGCGGCCAGCGCCCCGCCCGAGGACTCCGCCACCCGGGTGCCGATCACGCCCACGCCCACCAGCGTGCCGACCACGCAGAAGACCTCTGCGACGGTGACCGTGAGCTGGCGCAGGCGGTCGGCCGGGACGACGGCGGTGCTGGTGGCGGTGCTCATGGGCACATTCCACCACGCACCCCGACCGTGTCCTTCGACACGTCGTCGTGGGTGCCGCCCAGCGAGGGACAGGGTTCTCCCAGAGTTCACGGCTATCCTCGGGGGGTCAGGCGCCTGCCCTGCGGTAGTAGACCGCGCCCTGACCTGCCACGCGACCAGATTGGTGGGCCATGCCCGAAGAGCTGCCGAGCTCGACGCAGCGGCCGGGTGATCCCGAGCCGTCGACGAGCCGCGCCGAGATGCGCTACCCCCCGGGGGCGTACTACCGGCGCATCGCTCTGGGCACCGTGCTGCCGGGCGCCGGCCTGCTGGGCACCCGGTGGAAGGTGCTCGGCTGGCTGCTCGTGCTCGGGTCGCTGGCCGCCGGTGCCTGGGCGCTGTTCCGGGCCGGGCAGGGGGGCCTGGTGCGCTCGGTGCTCAACGTCGCCGTGCAGCCCGAGCTGCTGCAGTGGGTGGGCGTGGGCATCGCCGTCGGTGCCGTGCTGTGGATCGGCTCCATCGTGCTCACTGCGGAGCAGTCCTGGCCGCGCCGCCGCAGCGGTCGCGTCGGCCGGGTGCTCTTCGCACTCGCCGCGTGCACCCTGGTCGCCGCGCCGTCGGCCCTGGCCGTGCGCTACCTCGACGTGCAGTCCTCGGTCATCGACTCGGTGTTCGCCGACGACAGCCCGAGCGAGCGACGCGACGTCGCGCTCGCCAACACCGCGGCGCAGGACCCGTGGGCCGACGTGCCGCGGGTCAATACGCTGCTGATCGGCTCCGACGCCGGCAAGGAGCGCTGGGGCACCCGCACCGACTCGATGATGGTCGTCAGCACCAACACCAAGACCGGTGACACCCTCCTCATCGGCATCCCGCGAAACCTCGAGCGCGTGCCCTTCCCCCAGAGCAACCCGCTGCACGCGCTCTACCCCAACGGCTACGACTGTGGCGACCAGTGCCTGATGAACGGCATCTGGACCCTGGCCGAGGGCCGTCCAGACCTCTTCCCGGGCGTCAAGAACCCCGGCCGCAAGTCGACCGTCGACGTCGTCGGAGAGATCACCGGCCTGGACATCAACCAGTCGGTCGTCATCAACCTGCGCGGCTTCCGGGCGCTGGTCGACGCGATGGGCGGCGTCGACGTCAACGTGCAGCAGCGCGTCTGCGTCGAGTGCCACACCTCCTCAAGCGGCGGCGTCTCGTTCACGAGCGACAAGCGCGAGTACATCGAGCCCGGGCTGCAGCACCTCGACGGTAAGCACGCCCTCTGGTATGCCCGGTCGCGCGCAGGCAGCGACGACTTCAGCCGGATGCGGCGTCAGCGCTGCGTCGCCGGCGCGCTGATGCAGCAGGCCGACCCGGTCGGGCTGCTGCAGAGCTACCCGCAGCTGGCGAAGGTCGTCAAGAACAACGTGAGCATCGACATCCCCCGTGACGAGCTGTCGGCCTGGGTCGACCTGGCGCTGCGCATCCAGAAGGGCGGCTCGATCCGCTCGCTGCCTCTCACGGCCGACGTCGTGCGCCCGGGCAACCCCGACTTCGCGAAGATCCGGGCAGTGGTCAAGAAGGGCCTGACGCAGCCGGCCCCGGCCCCGAGCACGTCGGCTTCGCCCACCCCGAAGCCCTCGACCACGAAGAAGCCGGGCAAGCCCACCCCCACCCCCACCGCCACGCCCGACGACTCCCAGGCCGTCTCGCTCGCCGCCACCTGCTGACCGGGCTCAGGCGCCTGTCCGTCCAGGGCACGGGACCAGTGGTTGCCGGGTGCCTACCGTCGGCGGGCCACCTGCACCCGATGAGTCCGACGCTCTCTCGGGTTCGGGCCGGGGCACAGCGAAGGGCGCGCGGTTTCGCCGGCGAGGGACACGGCATCCTTGGTCACGTTCGCGGCGACAGCGAGACTTGAGCGGAATACACTCAACTTTGGCAGGGTTTCCGTGTAGGAACCCGAACCCACCGTCCCTCGCTCGAGGAGAGTCCCGCATGGAGCTCAAGCCCACCACCAAGGTGGCCGAGGCCCTGGCCGTCGCCCAGCGCGCGGCGCAGGCCGCCGGTCACCCCGAGATCACCCCCGCCCACCTCGCCCTGGCGCTCGCCGAGCAGGAGGGCACCACCACGCCCGCCCTGCTCGCCGCCGCGGGAAGCTCGGCCGAGGGCATGGCGGCCACCGCCCGCTCGGTGCTGGGTGGGATGCCGCGCACGACCGGCGCGACCGTCGGCAGCCCCGCACTGGGCCAAGCGGCGCTCTCGGTGCTGCAGCACGCGTCGACCCTCATGGCCGCACGTGGTGACACCTACCTCTCGACCGACGTGCTGCTCCTTGCGCTCCTCGAGAAGGGGGCCGTGCAGGGCGACGCGAAGGCCCTCGAGGCCCAGATCGACCACCTGCGCGGGGGCGCCAAGGTGGCCAGCGAGGACCCGGAGGCGACGGGGGAGGCCCTGGCGAAGTACGGCACGGACCTCACCGAGGCCGCCCGCGAGGGCCGGCTCGACCCGGTGATCGGCCGCGACGACGAGATCCGGCGCGTGGTGCAGGTGCTGTCGCGGCGCACCAAGAACAACCCGGTGCTCATCGGCGAGCCCGGCGTCGGCAAGACCGCCGTCGTCGAGGGACTGGCCCAGCGCATCGTCGACGGCGACGTGCCCGAGTCCCTGCGCGGCAAGCGGCTCATCGCGCTCGACCTCGGAGCCATGGTGGCCGGCGCGAAGTACCGCGGTGAGTTCGAGGAGCGGCTCAAGGCCGTGCTCGAGGAGATCAAGGAGTCGGCCGGGCAGGTCGTCACCTTCATCGACGAGCTGCACACCGTCGTGGGCGCCGGCGCGACCGGCGAGTCGGCGATGGACGCCAGCAACATGCTCAAGCCGATGCTCGCCCGCGGTGAGCTGCGGCTGGTCGGCGCGACCACCCTCGACGAGTTCCGCGAGCACGTCGAGAAGGACCCCGCGCTCGAGCGGCGCTTCCAGCAGGTGTTCGTCGGCGAGCCGTCGGTGGAGGACACCATCGCCATCCTGCGCGGCCTCAAGGAGCGCTACGAGGCGCACCACAAGGTCGAGATCGAGGACAGCGCGCTCGTCGCTGCGGCTGCCCTGTCCGACCGCTACATCTCCGGCCGCCAGCTGCCCGACAAGGCCATCGACCTCGTCGATGAGGCCGCCTCGCGGCTGCGGATGGAGATCGACTCCAGCCCGGTCGAGATCGACGTGCTCCGGCGCGCCGTCGACCGGCTGAAGATGGAGGAGCTGCACCTCGCCAAGGAGACCGACGCGGCGTCGGTCGAGCGGCTCGACCGGTTGCGTGCCGACCTCGCCGAGAAGACCGAGGAGCTCGCGGCGCTCACCGCGCGCTGGGAGTCGGAGAAGTCGGGGCTGAACCGGGTCGGTGACCTCAAGGCCCGGCTCGACGACCTGCGCACCCAGGCGGAGCGGCTGCAGCGCGAGGGCGACTACGAGGGCGCGTCGCGCCTGCTCTATGGCGAGATCCCTTCTCTGGAGGCCGAGCTCGACGCGGCCCAGCAGGCCGAGACGGCCACGGCATCCACCGACCTGATGGTCAAGGAGCGGGTCGGGGCCGACGACATCGCCGAGGTCATCTCGGCGTGGACCGGCATCCCGGCCGGCCGCCTGCTGCAGGGCGAGACCGAGAAGCTGCTCTCGATGGAGTCGCTCATCGGTGCCCGCCTGATCGGCCAGACCGAGGCAGTGCGCGCGGTGTCGGATGCCGTGCGCCGATCCCGCGCGGGCGTGGCCGACCCCGACCGCCCGACCGGCTCGTTCCTGTTCCTCGGCCCCACCGGTGTCGGCAAGACCGAGCTCGCCAAGTCGCTCGCCGACTTCCTCTTCGACGACGAGCGCGCGATGGTGCGCATCGACATGTCGGAGTACTCCGAGCGGCACGCGGTGGCTCGGCTGATCGGCGCGCCGCCCGGTTACGTCGGCTACGAGGAGGGCGGCCAGCTCACCGAGGCGGTGCGGCGCCGGCCCTACTCGGTGGTGCTGCTCGACGAGGTCGAGAAGGCCCACCCCGAGACGTTCGACATCCTGCTCCAGGTGCTCGACGACGGTCGGCTCACGGACGGGCAGGGCCGCACGGTCGACTTCCGCAACGTCATCCTGGTGATGACCTCGAACCTCGGCTCGCAGTACCTCGTCGACCCGACGCTCGAGCCCGGGGCCAAGCACGAGGCCGTGATGGCGGCGGTGCGCCAGGCCTTCAAGCCGGAGTTCCTCAACCGGCTCGACGAGGTCGTGGTCTTCGACCCGCTGTCGACAGGTGAGCTGGCCCGCATCGTCGACCTGCAAGTGCGTGCCCTCGCGACGCGGCTGCACGACCGTCGGATCAGCCTGGAGGTGTCGGACCCGGCCAAGGCTTGGCTCGCCGAGCAGGGGTACGACCCGGCCTACGGCGCCCGGCCGCTTCGCCGGCTGGTGCAGCGCGAGATCGGCGACCGGCTGGCCCGGGCGCTGCTGGCAGGCGACGTCCGCGACGGCGACACCGTGGTGGTCGACCTCGGCGAAGCCGGCCTCCTCCTCCGCTGAGATCAGCCCGCTGAGCGCACGCCCCGGGGCAAAGTCGACCAATAGGTCGATCTTGTCCCTGGCACGCAGAACATGCGGGGCAACGTTGACCTATTGGTCGATCTTGCTTCGGGGCCACGCTGAACCTGCGGGGGCGACGTTGACCTATTGGTCGATTTTGCCCCGCACAGGCCATCCGACTTCGTGCGGGTCTCCCACCCACGGACAGCCACTGATTGCGGATCGCCCACGCCCGGCTCCGTACCGACATCGCCCAATAGGTCAATCTCGGGACGCCCCGTCTCCCGCTGATGGCAGTCAGCCACCCCTGGCTCCGCACTGATTGCGGATCGCCCAGCCACCGGCCCTCGAAAGGGGCGCCCCGTGAGGTAGGGATCCGCAATCAGTCGGGGATGGGGTGCGGTTACTGTTGCCGCCATGCGCCGACGCCCCACCCTCGCCTTGCGCCGACGCCCCACCCCCGCCCTGCGCCGACGCCCCACCCCCGCCCTGCGCGGACGCCGTCGTGTCGACCGCCGTTGCGGGTTCCCTCGCCCTCGGCGTGGTGCTCGCGCTCACCGGCTGCTCGAGTGACGCCCCCGAGGCCCCGGCGCAGAGCCCGACGGAGCAGCTGGCCGCCGCCAAGACAGCATTCGACGCTGCCAAGACCGTGCAGCTCGACCTGTCCAGCCGCGACGTGCCGCCCCGCGAGAACGGCGTCACCGCCGCCAAGGGCTCCGGCGTCATCAGCACCACCGAGCCGGCCTTCCAGGGCACCATCACCGGCACCATCAAGGGGCTGGCCGGCACCATCGAAGTCGTCGCGATCGGCGAGACGGCCTACCTGAAGTTCTTCACGCCGGACTACAAGAAGACCGACCTCGACACGCTGAACGCGCCGAACCCCGCGATGTTCTTCGACCCGGCCACCGGCATCTCCTCCCTCCTGCCGCAGACCGCGAACCCCAAGGATGACGGGCAGACGCGCTCGGGCCAGGAGGTGCTGACCAAGATCAGCGGCACGCTGCCGGGCCCGACCATCGAGAAGCTGTTCCACCTCGGCGACGGCACCGGCACCTTCGCCGTGAGCTACGGCATCACCGACTCCGACCAGCTGCGCACCGCGACCCTGAAGGGGCCGTTCTTCCCTGGCTCCGAGGCGACCTACGTGCTGGTGCTCACCGCCTACGGGGCCCCCGTTGAGATCACCCGCCCCTAGGGCGCTGCTCACGACGGCCGCGATCGCCGTCTCCCTCGCCGCAGCCGACACCTACGTGGTGGTGCTGGCCCTCACCGACATGATGCGCGGGGTCGGCGTCACCATCGACGCGCTGCAGCGGGCGGCGCCGATCATCTCCGGCTTCCTGCTCGGCTACGTCGCGGTGCTGCCGCTCATCGGCCGGGTCGCCGACCTCGTCGACCGGCAACGGGTGCTGCTCGCCTGCCTGGGGGTCTTCGTCGCCGGCTCGGCCGTCACCGCGCTGGCCACCGACCTGCCGGTGCTCGTCGCCGGCCGGGTGGTGCAGGGGGTCGGCGGTGGAGGGCTGGTCCCGGCCACCCTGGCGATCGTCGCCCAGCTCTGGCCCGTCGACCGGCGTGGGGTGCCGCTGGGTGTGGTGGGCGCGGTGCAGGAGCTCGGCTCGGTGCTCGGGCCGGTGCTGGGCGCTCTCGTGCTGGTGGTCGCCGACTGGCGGGCCATCTTCTGGCTCAACGCATTCTTGGGCACCCTGCTCGCGGCGGCCGTCGTCGTGACCGGCGGAGGCCGCATCCCCCGACCCCGCCCCGTCGTCGTCGCACTGTCGACCGTGGCGGCAGTGGCCGTGTGGCTCACCTTGGCTGCTCCCGACGCCCTCGTCACCAGCGTCTCGCTCGGGCTGCCGTTCGTGCCCTTCGGTGGGGCGACATCACGGCTGGCCACCCCGATCGGTGTGGTGGCCGCCGTCTTCCTGCTCGCGGCGCTCGCCGTCGGTGGTCGTGGCGCGTGGCCCTTGTTGCGCAGCGCCGACCTGCTCGGCGCCCTGCTCCTCGGCGGTGCCCTGGGCTGCGTCGTGCTCACCTTCGCTGCATCCGAGCCGGCTACCGAGGTCGTCGGGCCACTCGGCATCGCCCTCCTCCCCGCGGCCGCGCTGCTCGCCGTGCTGTATGCCGTGCACCACCGCCGGGCGCCCTCGCCGCTGGTGCCCCGTGGTCTGGTGCGCGGCCGCCTGGTGTGGGCCCTCGTGGTGTCGCTGCTCGTCGGAGTCGCGCTCGTCGCGGTGGTGGTCGACGTGCCGCTGCTCGCCCACGTCGTGGAGGGCGCGACCCAGACCGAGGCCGCCCTGGTGCTGGTGCGCTTCCTGCTCGCCGTGCCGGTCGGCGCGCTCGCGGGCGGCTGGGCGCTGCGCCGGCTCGGCAACGGCGTCGTCGCCGGCGGCGGACTGGCCCTGACCACGGTGGGACTCGCCGCGATGAGCACCTGGGGCCGGAGCTCGCTCGACCACCTCCCGGCCACCCTGGTGCTGGCCCTGGCGGGCCTCGGTATCGGGCTCGCCCTCGCCCCGGTGAACGACGCCGCGCTGGCGGAGGCGTCGACCGACGCGAGCGGCACGGCATCCGCGCTCGTGGTCGTGGCGCGGATGGTCGGGATGGTCGTGGGCATCGCGCTCCTCACCGCGATCGGGCTGCACCAGTACTACGGGCTGGTCGCCACCCTGCCCGACCCCACTGACACCGAGGCCCTCAAGGGCGCCGCCGTGGTGCAGGTGGCCTGGGTGTTCCGCGGTGCTGCCGTGGCGGCCGGCCTCGGCGCGCTCGCCGCGCTGGCTCTCGGTCTGCGCCGCCGCACCGGCGAGCACGCCACCACCTTCGGCCTCTGAGGGCCCACGCAGGAGGTCGAGGTCCCACGACGCGCTGACCAAGGGCGCCGCGGATCAGCGTGTCGCGGGATGTCGACCGGCCTCCAGGTCGACGGGCCGGGCGATCCTCCACGGTCGACGGCCCGAGGTAACGTCGCCGGCATGGCCACCACTGCTGACCTGTTGACCGACTCGCTCGACCGCGTGCGCGAGACTGCGCACCAGGTGCTCGACGACACACCGGAGGAGCTGCTGGCCACCCCGCCGGCCCCCGGCACCAACACCATCGCCTGGCTCGTGTGGCACCTCAGCCGCGGCCTCGACGCCCAGGTCGCCGGCGCGCTGGGCCACGACGCGGTCTGGGAGGCCGGCGGATGGCGCGAGCGCTTCGCCCTGCCGCTGCCCGCCGACGCCCACGGCTACGGCATGACCTTCGACGAGGTGCTCTCGGTGCAGGCGAGCGCCGAGCACCTGCGTGGCTACCTCGACGCCGCCTCCGCCGCAGCACGCGAGGCCCTGCGCGGCGTCACCGACGCCGACCTCGACCGGGTCGTCGACGAGCACTGGGACCCACCGGTCACTCTCGCCGTGCGCCTCGTCAGCATCGTGAACGACTGCGCCCAGCACGCGGGTCAGGCGGCCTACGCGAGCGGCATCCTCAGCCGGCGCTGAGCGACGCGCCGATCGCGTCCGCGACGACGTCGGGCGCCTCGTACGTGAGCATGTGGCCGAGGCCGGGCAGCACGGTCAGCTGCGCACCGCGGATGCCGTCGGCCAGCGCCCGCGCATCGCCCACCGGGGTCAGCCGATCGGCGGTGCCGACGAGCACCCGGGTCGGCACGGCACCGAGGTGCGCCAGTGCCTCCGTCTCGTCATGCTGCTGCAGGGCGAGGAAGTAACGCCCCAGCGTGGGCAGCGAGGTGTGCCGGATGAGCGTCACCCCGGGCACCACCGTCTCGCGCGCCGTGTCGCGCCCGTAGAGCAGGCGGGTCTGGGCGCGGGTCGACATCAGCCGGCCGGGCGCCACCCGGGGAGCGCGGGCCGAGGCCCGCATGATCGCCCGCTCGAGCGGCAGCCGCAGCCGGTCCTCGCCGACCTTGGCCGACGTCGCGACGAACACGACCCCGCGCACCCGGGCCGCGAGGTCGTCGGCGTGGTCGGCCGCCCAGGCCATGATCGTCATGCCGCCCATCGAGTGCCCGGCCAGCACCAGCGGGCCGGTCGGCGCTAGCGCCGTCAGCACCCGGTGCAGCACCTCGCCGAGCTCGTGCACCGTCGGCGTGCGCGACTCGGGCGTCGACAGGCCGTGTCCGGGCTGGTCGAACGCCACGATCCGCACGCCGTACCGAGCGCGCAGCAGCTCGACGACCGGGAGCCAGCTCGCGTGGGTGAGGGTCCAGCCGTGCGCCAGCACCACCGTGAAGCCCTCGGCCGAGGTGCCGGTGACCGCTGCACTGGCCGGCCACTCCAGCACGTGCACGTCGGTGCCGGCCCCGATGCGCACCCGGTGCCGAACGGCTCCGTCCGGGAGCCGGGCGGAGCGGAAGGCGGCCCGGCGCGCGGTGGTGCGTGACGGCATCCGCTCAGTCCTTCAGCTGCACGACGACGGGCGCGTGGTCGCTGGCGCCGGCGCCCTTGCGCTCCTCGCGGTCGATCGCCGCACCCGCGACCCGGGCCGCGAACGACGGTGAGCCGAGCACGAAGTCGATGCGCATGCCGCGGCGCTTCTGGAAGGCGAGCCGCTGGTAGTCCCAGTAGGTGTAGACGCCCGGACCTGGGGTGTGCGGGCGCACGACGTCGACGAACCCGGCCTCCAGGAAGGCGTTGAAGGCGGCGCGTTCGCCGGGGGAGACGTGGCTCTTGTCGAGGTAGTACTCCATCGACCACACGTCGTCGTCCTGCGGCGCGATGTTCCAGTCACCGCACAGCGCCACCGGGGTGCCGTCGGCAGCCCACTCGGTGGCCCGCTCGCGCAGCCGCGCCAGCCAGTCGAGCTTGTAGACCATGTGGGGGTCGTCGAGGGCGCGGCCGTTGGGCACGTAGACCGACCAGAGCCGGATGCCGTTGCACGTCGCCCCGATCGAGCGCGCCTCCGCGACCAGCGGCTCGCCCCAGCCGGGGTCGCCGTCGAAGCCGACCTGCACGTCGTCGAGCCCGACCCGGGACACGATGGCGACGCCGTTCCACTGGTTGGTGCCGTGGTGGGCGACCTCGTAGCCCAGGGCGCGCAGCCGGTCGTAGGGGAACTGCTCGTCCTTGGCCTTGGTCTCCTGCACCAGCAGCACGTCGACGTCGGTGCGGGCCAGCCAGGCCTCCACGCGGTCGATGCGGGAGCGGATCGAGTTGACGTTCCAGGTGGCGATACGCACCTCCTCACCCTACCCACGGGTACGCGTCGCCCCGGGCGGCAGGTTCCCGGCATACAGTGCCTCCACCATGAGCACAGCACTCGTCACGGGCGCCTCCGCCGGCATCGGCCGAGCCTTCGCCGAACGCCTCGCCCGCGAGGGCACCGACCTGGTGCTGGTGGCCCGCGACCGCGGGCGCCTGGAGGAGCTCGCCGCCGGGTTGCGCACCCGTCACGGGGTGGCCGTCGAGGTGCTGGTGGCCGACCTCTCCGACCGGGTGGCCACCTCGCTGGTCTGCGCCCGCCTCGAGGACGAGGTGCGGCCGGTCGACCTGCTCGTCAACAACGCCGGCTTCGGGCTGAACGGCTCCTTCCTCGACAACGACCTCGCCGACGAGGAGGCCGGCCTCGACGTCATGGTGCGAGCCGTCATGCTCACCTGCCACGCGGCCGGGCGGGCGATGCGCGAGCGGGGACGCGGTGCCATCCTCAACGTCTCGTCGGTCGCCTCGTTCATCGCCAACGGCAGCTACTCGGCCGAAAAGGCCTTCGTCACCGTGTTCACCGAAGGCCTGGCCGGCGAGCTGGCGGGCACCGGGGTCACGGCGACGGCGCTGTGCCCGGGGTTCACCCACACCGAGTTCCATGCGCGGGCCGGCATCCTCAGCTCGGCCCTGCCCGAGTCGCTCTGGCTCGACGCCGACGACGTGGTGCAGCAGGCGCTCACCGACGTCGCCCGCGGCAAGGTCGTCTCGGTGCCGGGGCTGCAGTGGAAGGTCATCACGGCCGGCGTGCGGGTGCTGCCTCGCCCGCTGCTGCGCGGGGGCACCCTGCGCCGGCTCGACCGCTTCCGGCGGCCTCGCGCGTCGGCCTCGTAGCGCCGGCCGTCAGCGACACCCGGCGCGACAACCCCCTCGTCAGGCTCGGCGACCCGGCCTATCATCGGACGATGGTTCCGGGCGCCGAATCAGAGGTGCTGCGCGAGTACCGCCACCTCCTGCGCACCGCCTCCGCCGACTGGCAGGAGACGGCGCACCGGCACGCGCTGTGGGCGCTCGGGCCGCAGGGGCGCGGGTGGCTGCTCGTCGAGCTGCAGCGGCTGCTGCTCTCGGGTTCCCGGCTGGGGGGCGACGACGTGCACGCCCTCGCCCGGCTCGTCGTGCTCGCCGAGCGGCGCAGCCCCCGCATCCTGCTCGACGGGCTGCCCCGCCACCTGCGCGACGACCTGGCGGCGGCCGTGGTCGGCAGCCCCGTCGGCCGGATGCTGCGGGCCGGCATCGACGTCTGGGACGGACACGACCCCGACCCCCTGCCCAGCCCGCCGCCCGACCCCGACCACCACCAGCGGTGGTTCGAGCAGCGCGCGACCCCCGGCGCGGCCGGCGACCTGTCGGTGTTCCTGCACCCGTACCGCCGTCGGAGCCAGTGACCGGCGAGGGCAGGCGACGGCATACGGTAGGCGCGTGACCGACATCGCCGCCGACCGCGCCCGCCTGCTCGAGATCGTCCGCGCGAAGGCGATCGTGCACGGCCGGGTGACCCTGTCCTCGGGCAAGGAGGCCGACTACTACGTCGACCTGCGCCGCATCACGCTCGACAGTGAGGCCGCCCCGCTGGTCGGCCGGGTGATGCGTGACCTCGTCGCCGACCTCGACTTCGACGCCGTCGGCGGTCTGACCCTGGGCGCCGACCCGGTGGCGACCTCGATGCTGCACGCCGCGGCGGCCTCCGGTGACCGGCTCGACGCGTTCGTGGTGCGCAAGGAGGGCAAGGCCCACGGCCTGCAGCAGCGCATCGAAGGCCCGTCCATCGAGGGCCGGCGGGTGCTCGTCGTCGAGGACACCTCCACGACCGGGTCGTCACCGCTGGATGCCGCCCACGCGGCCCAGGAGGCCGGCGCCACCGTCGTCGCGGTCGCCACCATCGCCGACCGGGCCACCGGCGCGGCCGAGAAGTTCGCGGATGCCGGGTTCGAGTACCGGCACGTGTTCGGCCTGGCGGACCTCGGGCTGGCCTGACCGGCCGCTCGAAACCGTCCCCCTAGGATCGGTCGCACCACCGGTCACGAGCACGGGAGCACCCATGATCGCCGTCATCATCATCGTCGTCCTCCTGGTCGTCGCCGTCGCCTGGGCGGTGCTGACCTACAACGGCCTGATCAAGCTGCGCAACCTGGTGCAGGAGGCCTGGCGCCAGATCGACGTCGAGCTGACCCGCCGGCACGACCTGATCGGCAACCTGGTGGAGACCGTCAAGGGCTACGCCGCACACGAGCGGGGCACCCTCGAGGACGTCGTCAAGGCGCGCTCGGCCGCCATGGCCCCGGGCCAGTCGCCGGCGGCACAGGCCGAGAGCGAGAACATGCTCAGCCAGGCGCTCGGCCGGCTGCTCGCGATCGTCGAGGCCTACCCCGACCTCAAGGCCAACCAGAACTTCCTGGCCCTGCAGAACGAGCTGACCGCCACCGAGGACCGCATCGCCTCGGCCCGCCGCTACTACAACGCGACCGTGCGCGACCTCAACACCAAGGTCGAGACCGTGCCGAGCAACTTCATCGCCGGGGCGTTCAACATCGACCGTGCCGAGTACTTCGAGGCCGTGGGGGAGCAGCGCGAGGCCCCCCGGGTCGACTTCGGGCAGCGCGAGGCGGTCATCCCGCCGCCGACGGCGTATGCCGCGGAACCGCAGGACACGCCCCCGGCATCCCCGGCCGGGCCGGGCAACACCCCGCCGGCCCCGCCCGCCTGATCGACCCCGGTCCACCGGTCGGTGGACGGCCGGTCCACCGCGCGGGCGTCGCGCCCCCACCCCCGCGGGGCGCAGGGTGGACCCATGGCAGACGCGATCACCATCCGGGGCCTCACCAAGACCTACGCCGACCACACCGCCGTGGGCGGGCTCGACCTCGACATCCGCACCGGCGAGTGCTTCGCGCTGCTCGGCCCCAACGGCGCCGGCAAGACGACCACCGTCGAGATCCTCGAGGGCTTCCGCTCCCGCGACGCCGGCGAGGTGCGCGTGCTGGGCGTCGACCCGCAGGGCGCCGGCCTGGCCTGGCGCAACCGGGTCGGCATCGTGCTGCAGACCACGGGGGGCCTCGACCTGCTCACGCCGCGCGAGGCGCTCGCGAGCACTGCCAAGGCCTACTCCGCACCGCGCGAGGTGGACGACGTGCTCGCCTCCGTCGGCCTCGACGACAAGGCCGACGCCCGCATCGTCGGGCTGAGCGGCGGCCAGCGCCGCCGGCTCGACGTGGCGCTGGGCATCATCGGCCGGCCCGAGCTGCTCTTCCTCGACGAGCCGACCACCGGGTTCGACCCGCAGGCCCGCCGCGACTTCTGGGACCTGATCCGCGCGCTCGCCATCGAGGGCACGACCATCCTGCTCACCACCCACTACCTCGACGAGGCCGAGAACCTCGCCGACCGGGTCGGGGTCATCGCCGCCGGGCGGCTGCTGGCGCTCGACACCCCCGAGGCGCTCGGCGGGCGCAGCGCCGAGGAGGCGACGGTCTCGTGGGAGGAGCACGGCATCCGGCGCCAGCTCACCACCTCGACCCCCACGGCCGAGGTCGCCCGCATCGCGGCCCGGATGCCGGGGGGCGAGGTCCCAGCGCTCACCGTCACCCGGCCTTCGCTCGAGGACACCTACCTGAGCCTGATCGCCCCCCATGTCGGCCCCGAGGCCCTGCCCGCCGCCGCCACCAATGACTCCACGGAGGTGCCCGCATGAGTGCCATCGCCCTCGGCCTGGACCGCACGGTGCTCGAGCTGAAGATGTACTCCCGTGAGAAGGAAGCGGTCTTCTTCTCCTTCCTCTTCCCGATCCTGCTGCTCGCGCTGTTCTCGGTGATCTTCGCCGGCCAGTTCGGGGGGCGCGACACCAACGGGATGACGGCCGGCGGCTACTTCCTGCCCGGCATGCTCTCGGCCGGGGTACTGCTCACCAGCTACCAGACCATGGCGATGTCGGTCGCGAGCGAGCGCGACGACGGCACGCTCAAGCGGCTGCGGGCCACCCCGATGCCGCCGGTGGCCTACTTCCTCGGCAAGGTCGGGCTGGTCGCCACCTCCTCGACGCTGCAGGTGGCCCTGCTCCTGCTCGTGGCGCGCGTCTTCTTCGGCGTGCAGCTGCCCACCACGGCCGACCGATGGGCGGTGTTCGCCCTGGTGTTCACCCTCGGGGTGTTCGGCGGCACCGTGCTGGGCATCGCCTACTCGTCGATGGCGACCTCGCGCACCATCGGCGCGGTCGTCATCGGGCCGCTGCTCATCCTGCAGTTCATCTCCGGGGTCTACATCGCGTTCGACGACGTGCCGACCTGGCTGCAGCAGATCGCCTCGGTGTTCCCCCTGAAGTGGATCGCGCAGGGCATGCGCTCGGTGTTCTACCCGGCCGACCTCGCCTCGGCCGAGATGGCGGGCTCGTGGGAGACCGGCCGCACCGCCCTGGTGCTGCTGGCCTGGGCGGTGGGCGGGCTCGTGCTGTGCGTTCTCACCTTCAAGTGGTTCAAGCGCGGCACCACGTGAGCCGTCGGGCACCACAATGAGCGACGTGACGGCGACAGGCGCGACCTCGCGCGAGGAGTTCGGGGCGATGTGGCGGCGGCAGCAGCCGTACTGGCACGCGGTCTTCGCACTCGTGTGGGCGGCCGCGGTGGTCGTGACCCTGATCGACGACCCCGGCCCGCACGGTCGCGCACCGTCGCTCGCGCTCCTCGGGGTCATCGCGCTCGCCTACGGCACCCTCGGGGTGCGGGGGATGACCGACCGCGACCTCCGCTGGTCGGTGGCCTACCAGGTCGTGGCCTGGACGGCCCTGCTCGGCATCCAGTGGGTCGACCCGAGCACCCAGGCCTGGCTGCTCTACTTCGCGCTCTTCCCCCAGCTGTGGGCGATGCTGCCCACCCGCTGGGCGGTGGTGGGCACGGTCGTCGTCGTCACCGCGTTCTCGGTGGTGCGCTGGGCGCAGCTCGACTTCTCCAGCGAGAGCCTCACCGAGATCCTCGTCTCCGGCGTCATCTCGATGGGTCTGTCCCTCTCCCTCGGGCTCTTCATCAACCGGATCGTCGGCGAGGCCGAGAGCCGCGCCCAGACCATCGACGAGCTGCGCGCCACCCAGGCCCGGCTCGCGGCGGTGGAGCGTGACCGCGGCGTCCAGGAGGAGCGGGAACGGATCTCCCGCGAGATCCACGACACCCTGGCGCAGGGCTTCACCTCGGTCGTCGCCCTCTCCCGGGCGGCCCAGGCCGCGCTCGCCCGTGGCGACACCTCCGCGGCGGGTGAGCGGCTCGCGCTCATCGAGCAGACGGCATCCGACAACCTCGACGAGGCACGGCTGATCGTCGCCGAGCTCACGCCCGGGCACCTGCAGTCGCGCACCCTCGGCGAGGCCCTCGAGCGCCTGGGGGCGGCAGTCACCAGTGAGACCGGGCTGCGCGCCGCCGTCCGGGTGGCCGGCGACCCGGTGCCGCTCGGCGGGTCGGCCGAGGTCGTCATCCTGCGCACCGCCCAGGAGGCGCTGTCGAACGTGCGGCGGCACGCGTCGGCCGCCCGGGTCGACCTCACCCTGGCCTACGACGACCCCGACGAGGTGGTGCTCACCGTGCACGACGACGGCCTCGGGTTCGACCTCGACGGCGCGCGCTCGGGTTTCGGGCTCGACGGCGTGCAGGCGCGGGCAGCCGAGGTCGGCGGGGCGGTGCAGGTGCTCAGCGAGCCCGGCACCGGCACCACGCTGCGCCTGGTGGTGCCGCGGTGATCCGGCTGCTCGTGGTCGACGACCACCCGGTGGTGCGGGCCGGCATGGTCGCCGTGCTGGGGGAGGAGGACGACTTCGAGGTGGTGGGGGAGGCGGCGAACGGTGCGGAGGCGTTGGGGCTGGTGCCGCGGCTGCATCCCGACGTCGTGCTGATGGACCTGCGGATGCCGGTCATGGACGGCGCGGAGGCCACCGCCCGGATCACCGCCGAGGCCGGCGCCCCGCAGGTGCTCGTGCTCACCACCTACGACACGGATGCCGACATCGTGCGGGCCGTGGAGGCGGGCGCCCGTGGCTACCTGCTCAAGGACGCCCCGACCGGGGTGCTGGCCGACGCCATCCGGCGGGCGGCACGCGGCGAGACCGTGCTGGCGCCGCCGGTCGCGGCCCGGCTGGCCGACCGGCTTCGGGCCCCCGCGAAACCCGAGCTCACCGGGCGCGAGGTCGAGGTGCTGGGGCTCGTGGCCCGGGGGCTCTCGAACGCCGACATCGGGCGCGAGCTCTACATCGGCGAGGCGACGGTGAAGACGCACCTGCTCCGGGCCTTCGCCAAGCTGGGGGTCACCGACCGCACGGCCGCGGTGACCGCCGCCTACGCCTCGGGGCTGATCGAGCTACCCCGCCACTGAGCCCCCTCCGCATCGAGTGCGGACGTGGTCGCCGGGGCGACCGTTTCCGCACTCACCCCGGGTCGGGTGGCTCAGACAGTGGTGTCGCGGGCATCGCCGGAGACGTCGTCGACGACCTGGCCGGCGGTCTCGGCGGTGGCCGCGGCGAGCGCTTTCGCCTCGCGCCGGTGCTTGAGGTACTCGTAGACCATCGGCAGCACCGAGAGGAAGACGATGAGCAGGATCGCGGCCTCGAGGTTGTCGCGGATGAGGGGGATGCCGCCGAGGAAGTAGCCGGCCAGGGTGATGCTGGTGACCCACAGGGCGGCGCCGACGGCCGACCACGTGAAGAAGTGCCGGCGGTCCATGCGGCCGATGCCGGCCACGAGCGTGATGTAGGTGCGCACGATCGGGACGAACCGCCCGATGACCAGGGCCTTTGCGCCGTGCTTCTCGAAGAAGTCGTGGGTCTGGTCGAGGTACCTCTTGCGGATGATCCGCCCGTCGTGGTTGCGCAGTGGCGCACCGATCGCGCGGCCGATCTCGTAGCCGACGACGTTGCCCGCGAAGGCCGCGACGAACAGCGCGGGGATGGCGACGACCAGGGGGATGTCGAGGTCACCGCCGGCGATGAAGATGCCGATCGCGAACAGCAGCGAGTCGCCGGGCAGGATCGGGAAGAACAGGCCGCACTCGACGAACACGATGACCAGCGAGATCAGGAAGAAGGCGTCCCCGTAGGTCTGCAGGAGGTACTCGGGGTTCATCCAGTCGGGCCCTAGTGCGTGCATCACGTGCCCAAGGGTACGGCGAACCGGCGCTCATCCCCGCTTCCGCCGGCCTTCGTGAGCGCTGTGCGCCGGTGTCGGCGCAGGGCCCGCTGGGCGGTCGAGATCCCGCGACACGCTGACGACGGACCGATCGGTCAGCGCGTCGTGGGACGTCGACGAGGACCGCAGAGCGAGCAGCGGGCAAGGGGTTTCGTGGTTCGGCGTTACATTGAGCGACGAAACGGGCCGCCCCAGCCTCCCCGCGGCCCCGAAAGCGAAGGATCACCTGCATGTCCGTCGGCGACCCGCGCGAGGAGCGCACCCGCCAGTTCCTCTCACGCATCCACGCGTGAGCGGCGACAGCGACAGCCCCGAGGTGGGCGTCGGGCCGTGGGAGGGGCCGTGGCCGCAGGGTGAGCAGTGGGATGCCGACCTGCTGCGCGACGGCGACCGCCGCAACGTCGCCGACCGGTACCGGTACTGGACGATGGATGCCGTCGTCGCCGACCTCGACGCCCGTCGCCACCCGTTCCACGTCGCCATCGAGAACTGGGGACACGACTTCAACATCGGGTCGGTCGTGCGCACCGCAAATGCGTTCAACGCCAGCGCTTTCCACATCGTCGGGCGGCGTCGGTGGAACCGGCGGGGCGCCATGGTCACCGATCGCTACCAGCACGAGCTGCACCACCGCAGCGTCGCAGACCTCGTCGAGTGGGCGGCATCCGCGTCGACGGACGGTGCCGGCATCCCGCTGATCGGCATCGACAACGTGCCCGGCTCTGTGCCGCTCGAGACGTTTGACCTGCCGCGCGAGTGCGTCCTGGTGCTCGGGCAGGAAGGGCCGGGGCTGACGCCGGAGATGCTCGCGGCCTGCGACGTCGTGCTGCACGTCGAGCAGTTCGGCTCCACGCGCTCGATCAACGCCGGGGCGGCCGGGGCCATCGCGATGCACGCGTGGGTGCGCCGGCACGTCTTCGGTCAGCACCCGGCCTGAGCTCCCCGGCATCCGGTAGACAGGGCGGGCAGGAACAAAGTTCGGGCGCGTTGTCGATTCCGGCTGCTACCGACCGTCATCGGGGTGAGGTCGCACACCGCGACCAGACCCGAGCGAAGGAGATCGCCATGACCGAGTACGTCGTCCTCATCGTCGGAGACGCCGACCGCTGGTGGACCACGATGGATGCCGAGAAGCGCGCCGCGGGCTACGCCGAGTACACGCGCTTCGGGGAGGAGCTGGCCCAGCGCGGCCACAAGGTCACGGGAGGCGCCGAGCTGCACGCCACGAGCGAGGCGAAGCGCATCCCGCGCGGCGGGGGTGCCGTCACCGATGGACCGTTCGCCGAGGTCACCGAGCAGGTCGGTGGCTTCTACCAGGTCGAGACCGACGACCTCGACGACCTGCTCGACTGCTGCCAGATCATCGCGGCCGTGGGCGACGGCATCGAGGTGCGCCGCACCGTGTCCGCGCAGGACAGGGCGTGAGCCGGCACCTGGTGCTGCTGCCCGCGCCGGAGGCCGAGTGGGCCCGGCTGCCCGCCGAGGAACACGAGAAGGGGATGCGCTCGCACGAGCAGTTCCACCGCGACCTCGCCGCCGGTGGTCACCGCGTCGTCGTGGCGGGCCCGCTGACCCCGTCGGCCCAGGCCGTGTCGATGCGGCCCGACGGCTCCGGGGGAGTGCTCGTGACCGACGGGCCGTTCACCGAGTCGGTCGAGCAGATGGTGGGGTTCTACCTCGTCGAGACCGACCACCGGGCCGACCTGCTGCGCATCTGCGGGGAGTTCGCGGCGCGCGGCGAGCTGATCGAGTTCCGCGACATGGTGGGCGACGACGACCACGACCACGGCGGCGCGGCCGGCGACCCAGCCGACGTCCGGGCCGCCGCACCATGAGGTACGTGGTGCTCATCGCCTGCGACCCCGGCGACTGGGAGCGGGCGAGCGCCGAGGAGCGCCAGGGCTACTTCGACGCGCACGACGCGTTCGAGCGGGCGGTGGCAGCGAAGGGCTCGAAGATCTCCGGTGCCGCGCTGGCCTCGGCCGATACGGCCACGACCCTGCGGCACTCCGGCGACGGCCTCTCGGTCACCGACGGCCCGTTCGTCGAGCTGGTCGAGCAGCTCGCGGGGTTCTACCTCGTCGACCTGCCCGACCTCGACTCGGCCATCGCGGCCTGCGCCGAGCTGCCGCGCAGCTACACCGTCGAGATCCGTCCCGAGGTCGAGGTCGAAGGGTACGAACCGCCCCGTGACCTCTGACGAGGTCCTCGCCGAGGTCGTGCGCGAGGAGTGGGGACGCCTCACCTCCCTGCTCCTCGCGCAGTTCCGGCGACTCGACCTCGTCGAGGACGCCCTCGGGGACGCCGTGGAGGCCGCCGCCCGAACCTGGCCGCGCGACGGCGCCCCCGAGCGGCCCGCTGCGTGGCTGCTCACCACGGCCCGGCGCCGGCTCGTCGACCGGCTCCGGGCCGAGGCGGTGGCCCAGCGCCGCGCGCCACTGCTCGTCGTCGACGCCCGCGAGGGAGGAGGAAGCCCGATGGCCGACCCCGGCGGCCTCCTCGAGGACGAGCGACTGCGGCTGGTGCTGATGTGCTGCCACCCGGCGCTCTCGCCCGAGGTCGCGAGCGCGCTGGCGCTGCGCCTCGTCGTGGGCGTCACCACGGCCGACATCGCGCGGCTCTTCCTGGTGCCCGAGCCGACGATGGCCGCCCGGCTCACCCGCGGCAAGCGCAAGATCGTGACCGCCGGCATCCCGTACGCCGTGCCCGACGCGGCCGACCTGCCGGCGCGCCTCGACGCCGTGGCGCAGACCGCCTACCTCGCGTTCACCGCCGGGTACGCACCGGGCAGCGGACCGGACCTCGTGCGCGTCGGGCTCGCCGGCGAGGCCGTGCGACTCGTGCGGGTCACCCTTGCCCAGTGCCCCGACGAGCCGGTGCTCCTGGCACTGCTCGCGCTGCTGCTGCTCCAGCACTCGCGCCGCGACGCGCGCGTCGATCCCGCTGGCCGGCTCGTCCTGCTCCCCGACCAGGACCGCTCCCGCTGGCACCACGACGAGATCGCCGAGGCGGTCGGCCTGCTCGAGCGGATGCCGGGGCCGGCCGCGGCGCCGCTGGCCGAGAGCTACCGGCTCCAGGCGTTGGTGGCGGCCGAGCACGCAACGGCGGCAACGGCATCCGAGACGCGGTGGGACGTGATCTGCGAGCGCTACGCCGAGCTGGTCGCGCTCAACCCTTCCCCGTCGGTGCGGCTCGCGGCGGCCGTGGCGCTCGCCGAGCGGGACGGGCCGCGGGCGGGGCTGGCGGCGCTCGCCGACCTCGATGCGGAGATGCCGCACAGCCACCGCCTTCCAGCGGTGCGCGGCGAGCTGCTCGCCCGCGACGGGGAGGACGCCGCCGCGGTGGAGTGGCTCGACGTGGCGATCGGCCGCTGCGCCAACGAGGTCGAGCGCGACCACCTCACCCGCCGCCGCGACGAGCTCCGGGACAAGATCGACCAATAGGTCGATCTTGTCCCGGCTGGCTGGACATCTTTGACCTATTGGTCGATCACGTCCCGGCGGCCGGAGGGTCGGGTGGGAACCCGGTGGTGCTCGGCGGGTCCGGTGCCGTGGAATGGGCCCATGACCCGCCACACCGACCCCGTCACCCCCGACGCGGATGCCGCTGCCCTGCTCGAGCTGTTCCACGCCCAGGTGCGGATGCACGACCGCGACGCCGCGCCCGGCTTCGTCGTCGACCGCGACGGCCCGGTGCACCGCACCTACCCACCGGATGCCGGTGAGCACGGTGCCATGGTCGAGTGCCCCGAGGGCCTGGGCGACGACCCCGACCGCTGGGTCGCCCGACAGGTGGAGTTCTTCAGCGCGCGCGGCCAGGTCGTGGAGTGGAAGACCTACGGTTACGACCAGCCGGCCGACCTGCCCGAGCGCCTGGTGCGGGCCGGCTTCGTCGCCGACGAGCCGGAGGTGGTGCTGCTCGGCCGCTGCGCCGACCTGGTGCACGACGTCGAGATGCCCTCGGGCACCCGTCTGCGCGAGATCACGACGGACGACGACTGGGAGCGGGTGCGGGTGAGCGTCGACTCCGTCTGGGGCACGGAGACCTCGTGGGTCAACGATGCCCTGCGCGCCGAGCAGCGGCGCGACCCCGACCTGCTCGTCGCCGTCGCCGCCGAGGACGCCGCCTCGTCACAGGTGCTGTCCTACGGTGTGCTGCGCCTGCAGCCGGGCACCGAGTTCTGCGGGCTGTGGGGCGGGTCGACCCTCGAGCACTGGCGGGGCCGGGGGCTCTACCGCGCGCTCACCTCCTACCGCGCCCGGCACGCCCTGGACCGCGGCTACCCCTACGCCCGCGTCGACACCTCACCGAACTCGCGCCCCATCCTCATCCGGCTGGGGATGCACGCGGTCGCTGACACCCGGCCCTACCTGCTCGATCCCAACCGGGATGCGGCGGAGGCCGGTTCGCCCATCCCCTGACCGAGCACCCCGACCCCCGGTCCGGATGCCGCGCACCGGCTACCGCCGGGTAGGCGAACCTCTGCTGTGGCGAAACCCGATCCGTGGAAGGATCGATGCGTACCGGCACTCACAACCTTCCGAGGAGATCACCGTGCCCATCGCAACGCCCGAGGTCTACGCCGACATGCTGGACCGAGCCAAGGCCGGCTCGTTCGCGTACCCCGCCATCAACATCACGTCGAGCCAGACCGTGACGGCCGCGATCCGCGGCTTCGCCGAGGCCGGGTCCGACGGCATCATCCAGGTCTCCACCGGCGGTGCCGAGTACGCCTCCGGCTCCACCATCAAGGACATGGTCACCGGCTCGCTGGCGCTGGCGGCCTACGCGCGCGAGGTGGCCAAGAACTACCCGGTCAACATCGCGCTGCACACCGACCACTGCCCCAAGAACAAGCTCGACGGCTTCGTGCGCCCGCTGCTCGCGGCATCCGCCGAGCAGGTGAAGTCCACCGGCCTGCCGATCTTCCAGAGCCACATGTGGGACGGCTCGGCCGTGCCGCTCGACGAGAACCTGCAGATCGCCGAGGAGCTGCTCGCGCTGGCCAAGGCCGCCAACATCATCCTCGAGGTCGAGATCGGCGTGGTCGGTGGCGAGGAGGACGGCGTCGCCAACGAGATCAACGAGCAGCTGTACACCACCCCCGACGACGCCCTGAAGACCGTGGCCGCGCTCGGCCTCGGCGAGAACGGCCGCTACATGGCCGCCCTCACCTTCGGCAACGTGCACGGCGTCTACAAGCCGGGCAACGTCAAGCTGCGCCCGGAGATCCTCAAGCAGTGCCAGGACGCCATCGTCGCCGCCCACGGCGCGGCCGCCGGCGACAAGCCGCTCGACCTGGTCTTCCACGGCGGCTCGGGCTCGCTGCCCGAGGAGATCTCGGCCGCCGTCGACTACGGCGTCGTGAAGATGAACGTCGACACCGACACCCAGTACGCCTTCACCCGCCCGGTCGCCGACTGGATGCTGAAGAACTACACCGGCGTGCTGAAGATCGACGGCGAGGTCGGCAACAAGAAGCAGTACGACCCCCGCGCCTGGGGCAAGGAGGCCGAGGCCGGCATGGCCGCGCGCGTCGTCGAGGCCTGCCAGAACCTGCGCTCGGCGGGCACCCACCAGAGCTGACCCCAGCCCGAACCCGTCCGACCGCAACGGTCGACGGCAGAGAACACGCCGTGCGAGGCAGACCTCGCACGGCGTGTTCTCTACGCTCGACGGATGGACAACGATCTGCTCGGCATCCCGCCGACCCACCTGCCCGAGGACCCCGCCGCCGAGTCGCTGGCCAGCGGCACCCCACCCGAGCAGGTGGCCGCGGCGCACCCGGCATCCAGCCTGGCCTGGGCCGTACTCGCCGAGGACGCCCTCGCCGACCACCGCGCCGTCACCTCCTACGCCTACGCCCGCACCGGCTACCACCGCGGCCTCGACGCCCTGCGCAAGTCGGGCTGGCGCGGCCAGGGGCCGATCCCGTGGGAGCACGTGCCCAACCGTGGCTTCCTGCGCGCGCTCGGGGCACTGGCCCGGGCGGCCAACCAGATCGACGAGGCCGAGGAGGTGCACCGGTGCACCGAGTTCCTACGGGCGTCGACCGCCACCGGTGCCCGCGAGCTCGGTTTCTGACCGACCTCGAGAGGCCACCCGGCACGACGGAGGGCCCGGGCGATGTACGCCCGGGCCCTCCACGGACAGCCGTTTCTCGAGTCCCCCAGGCCCGGTCGCCTCCCTCTCGCCAAGAAGCGCCCACCCGAAGGTCCCCTGCAACCGCGGCTGTGCGTCTCCATCGTGCAACTCGGGGTCGTCGAGGTGCGACACTTGGCTGCCACTGGCAGGTAACGGCCATCCACGTCGGGGTAGGAGGCAGGCCGCATGGACGACCCCGCGGCATTCGACGGGGGTGTGCTCCTCGTGCTCGAGGAGCAGCTCCGGCGTGAGCTCGACCGGATCGAGGAGCGGCGCCGAGATCTCCACGCCTCCCGCGACCTGCTCTCGAAGGTCACCAGCATCGCGCTGGGCGCCACCGAGCCACCCACCGAGCCCATCTCCGACGCCATCGCGCCCTCGGTCGTCAACCGCCTGCTCAGCGACACCACCGGCATGCTGCGCAACTACGTGCTCACCATCTCCGAGGGCCCGGCCCTCGACGAGAGCACCATGCGCGCCAACGAGGAGCGGATCCGCCGGGGCGAGCAGCAGCGCGCGGTCTACCCGGCGAGCGCGCTGTCCTCACCGCAGGGGCAGCGCTGGATGAGCGTGTGGGAGGGGGTCGGCGAGGACCAGCGCATCGTGCCCAGCACCGAAACCGAGTTCGCGGTGTTCGGCGAGACGGCGGTCGTGGCGCTCGCCGGGTGGGACGACCCGAGCCAGGGGTATGCCGTCATCCGCGACCCGCTCACCGTGCGGCTCTACACCGCCTACTTCGACCTCGCCTGGCGGCACGCGGTCCCGGCGCCGTCCGTCGGCGGCCGCGAGGTGAGCGGCGACCCCAAGCTGGTCGAGCTGCTCGAGCTCGGCATGAAGGACGAGGCGATCGCCCGCTACCTGGGTGTCAGCCTGCGCACCGTCCGCCGCCGGGTGGCGCACCTGATGGCGGTCAACGGGGTCGACACCCGGTTCCAGCTCGGCTGGGCACTCGCCCGGCGGCGCCGCTGAGCGGAACCGGAGCATCCGGCATCCCCGCGATAGGGTGGGGTGTACGAGGCCCCGGCGCGTACTCGCGAGGGGCCTTCGGCGCGTCACGGCACCCCTGCCGGGCGCACGGGCGAGAGGAGCCGCGATGCCGGCGATCGTGCTGATCGGAGCCCAGTGGGGCGACGAGGGCAAGGGCAAGGCGACCGACCTCATGGGCGGCGACGTCGACTACGTCGTCAAGTTCAACGGGGGCAACAACGCCGGCCACACGGTGGTCATCGAGGGCGACGACGGCACCCGCGAGAAGTACGCCCTGCACCTGCTGCCGTCCGGCATCCTCACGCCGTCGGTCGTGCCCGTCATCGGCAATGGCGTCGTGGTCGACCTCGACGTGCTCTTCGAGGAGATCGACGGGCTCGAGGCCCGCGGCGTCGACACCTCGCGTCTGGTGGTGTCGGCCAACGCGCACGTCATCGCCTCCTACAACCGCACCCTCGACAAGGTCACCGAGCGCTTCCTGGGGGCGCGCAAGATCGGCACCACCGGGCGCGGCATCGGCCCCACCTACGCCGACAAGATGAACCGGGTCGGCATCCGCGTGCAGGACCTCTTCGACGAGCACATCCTGCGCCAGAAGGTCGAGGCTGCGCTGTCGCTGAAGAACCAGGTGCTCGTGAAGGTCTACAACACCCGTGCGGCAGAGGCCGACCGGGTCGTCGAAGAGCTGCTGTCGTATGCCGACCGCCTGCGCCCGATGGTCTGTGACACCTCGCTGGTGCTCGAGAAGGCGCTGAACGACGGGGCGAACGTGCTGCTCGAGGCCGGCCAGGCAACGCTGCTCGACGTCGACCACGGCACGTACCCGTTCGTCACCTCGTCGTCGGCCACGGCCGGCGGGGCGTGCACCGGGTCGGGCATCCCCCCGACCCGGGTCACCCGGGTGATCGCGATCCTCAAGGCCTACACGACCCGGGTCGGCGAGGGACCCTTCCCCACCGAGCTGTTCGACGACGACGGCGAGACGTTGCGCAAGACCGGTGTCGAGTACGGCACCACCACCGGCCGGCCGCGGCGCTGCGGCTGGATGGACACCGTCATCGGCCGCTACGCCAACCGGGTCAACGGTGTCACCGACTTCGTCATCACCAAGCTCGACGTGCTCACCGGGTTCGACAAGGTGCCGGTGTGCGTGGCCTACGAGGTCGACGGCGTGCGGCACGACGAGATGCCGGTCAACCAGAGCGACTTCCACCACGCCACGCCGGTCTACGAGCTGCTCGACGGCTGGTGGGAGGACATCTCGGGGTGTCGCGAGTTCGACGAGCTGCCGCCGGCGGCCCGGGCCTACGTGCTGCGGGTCGAGGAGCTCATCGGCGCACGGGTGTCGGCGATCGGCGTCGGGCCGGGGCGGCACGAGATCATCCAGCGCTTCCCGCTGCTCGACTGAGGTCCGGACGGCGGATGCCGGGCGGCCGGTGGGGTGCCCGGCATCGGTTCCGGAGGGGGGCGTGGAAGGCGTCTCGTAGCCCTGCTTTCCGGCGAAGCGCGGGCGCGACACGCGGGAGAGCCCTAGCATGGCGGGTGCGGGGGCCGTGCTCAGAACTCTGAGGAGTCCCCGTGGTCCATGCCCGACGAACCGCCCGACTGGCCCTCGCAACCATCGCCAGCGTGATCGCGCTGATCGGCGTGGTCGCGGCGCCACAGTCCGCCTCCGCTGACCCCGGCGCGATGGTGGTGCCGATCACCAGCATCGAGGGAGTCACCGGCCAGGTCGGCGCCTACTGCCACAGTGGGTTGCCGCACAGCGGTATCGACATCTCGGCCGACACCGGTGACCCGGTCTACGCGGCGTACGGCGGCACCCTGCAGCGCCTCACCCAGGCCTCCCTCGGCACCTACATCATCGTCACGCACGTCGACGGCTACAGCACGGTGTACGCCCACCTCAGCGGGTACGCGGCAGGGGCGCCGGACGGCTCGACCGTCACCACCGGTCAGCTCATCGGCTATGCCGGCACCACCGGCAACGCGACCGGGGTGCACCTGCACTTCGAGGTACGGCTCAACGGCGTCTCGCAGTCCGGCATCAACGCGGCCTTCCCCTGCGGCTCGCACACCCTGGCCCTGACCCCCATCGCGTGGTCCTTCCCCGGGCTGCCGGCCGTGGGGCCGGAACCGGTGGACAACCTGGCGGTCTACCGGCCGGCGAACTCGACGTTCTACGTGCGGGCGGCCAACGGGTCACAGCTGAGCGCGACCAGGTTCGGCAGCGTCGGCGACCTTCCGGCCGTGGGCCACTTCCAGGACGCGGCGGTCGACAACGTCGCGGTGTACCGGCCGGCGACGGCGACGTTCTACGTGCGCGCGATCAGCGGGGCGCTGCTGACCTCGGTCAAGTTCGGCAGGACCGGGGACCTCCCCGTGGTGGGTCACTTCCAGGCCCTCGCCACCGACAACCTGGCGGTCTACCGGCCGTCGAACTCGACCTTCTACATCCGGGCGCGGGGCGGGGCGCTGCTGAGCTCGACCAGGTTCGGCACCGTCGGCGACCTCCCGGTGGTGGGCCGTTTCGAGGACGCCACGGTCGACAACCTCGCGGTGTACCGGCCGTCGAACTCGACGTTCTACGTGCGGGCCCTCGACGGCACCCTGCTGACGACCATCAAGTACGGGGCCACCGGGGACCTTCCGGTGGCGGGTCACTTCCAGGGCTCCGCACCGGACAACCTGGGCAGGTTCCGGCCCTCGAGCGCGACGTTCGCCATCCGGGCCCACGGCGGGGCCCTGCTCACCTCGGTGGCCTTCGGCAAGACCGGCGACCGGCCGTTGGCCGGCAGGTTCCAGTAACGGTCGTCGTCAGGCCGGGCGCAGCACGTGCATCCGGTGCGCCGCACGGGTCAGCACGACGTAGAGCACCCGCACCCCACCGGGTGACTCCTCGACGATGCCCTCCGGGTCGACGACCACGGTGGCGTCCCACTCCAGGCCCTTGGTCGAGAGCGGGTCGATGAGCTGCACCCGCCCGGCCCCGGCCCCGTCGAGCCCGGCCAACCGCTCGGTCCACCGACCTCCGGCGATGACGGCGATCGACCCCTCGACCTCGCCGAGCAGCTCGTCGACGGCATCGCCCGCCGCCGACGCCAGCGAACCCTCCACCACGCGGTCGACGGGGTCGATCCCGGTCTCGCGCACGGCATCCGGAATGTCGGCGTCGGGCACAACGCGCAGGATGACGTCGCGCGCGTAGTCGAAGATCTCGCGGGCGTTGCGGTAGTTGGTGTCCATGTGGAACGCGCGGCGGTCCTGCCCGCTGAACGCCTCGTCGCGCGCCCGCCCGGCCTCGGCAAGGTCGGCCCACGACGCCTGGGCGGCATCGCCGACGACGGTCCAGGATGCCGCCCGCCCCCGCCGCGCCAGCATCCGCCACTGCATCGGCGAGAGGTCCTGGGCCTCGTCGACCAGCACGTGGGCGTAGCCGGACGGCCGGTCGATCCGCCCCATCATCAGCCGCTCGCGGGCGTCGGCGGGCGTGACCTCCCACTGGGTCTCCTCAGCGGGGACCCGGCGGTCGACCCCGGCGCGCACGTCGATGACGCCCCACTGCGAGAGCTCGTCGAGCTCCTCGATGTCGTAGAAGCCGACGTCCTCGCGGTCGGCCCGTTGCACCGTGCCGAGCCGGGCGACGAGGTCGTCGACCAGCGCCGCGTCGGACACCGACCAGGTGCCGGTCTCGAGCGCCTCGCGGTAGGAGTAGGCCACCGCGGCGCCCTCCTCGTGGTCGAGCACCCCGCGCGAGACGGCGTAGACGTGGTCGGTGTCGGCGAGCGCGAGCAGCAGCTCGCGCGGGTCGACCTGGCGCCACCAGGTCGCCATGAACTCGTCGACGTCGCGTGAGGCGTCGAAGGCGTCGAGGAAGACGTCGCGCTCGCCCTGGCGCACCGAGCGCCAGGCGGCCTCGGCGAGTGCCGAGCGCGCGGCATCCGTGGCGAGGTTGTGCTGGTGGGTGCGCAGCACCTCGGAGCGCACCCGGCGCAGCGCGGTGTCGTCGAGGCGCACGGCGATGCCGGCGATGAACGAGCGGAAGACGTTCGGCGCGCCGGCCGGCGGGCGCGAGGTGAGCCGCGACAGCAGCCGCCGGACGCGCAGCGACCCCTTGATCGCCGCCACCTCGGGGGAGTCGAGCCGCTTCGCCGTCATGCCGTCGACGAGGTCGCCGAGCGCGCGCAGCGCCACCGACTCCTCGCCCAGGCTCGGCAGCACGCGCTCGATGTAGGCGGTGTAGGCGGCCGACGGTCCGACGACGAGGATGCCGCCGTTCTCGAACCGCCGCCGCTCGGAGTACAGCAGATAGGCGGCTCGGTGGAGGGCGACGACGGTCTTGCCGGTGCCCGGTCCGCCCGTGATCTCGGTGACGCCGCGCGAGGGGGCCCGGATCGCCTCGTCCTGGTGGCGCTGGATGGTGGCGACGATGTCGCGCATCTGCCTTCCGCGGCTGCGGGTGAGCGCGGCGATCAGGGCGCCGTCGCCGAGCACCACGATGTCGTCGGGCGCCTCGGGCACCATCAGGTCGTCCTCGGCACCGACCACGGTGGCGCCCTTGCAGCGCAGCACCCGGCGGCGCAGCACGCCCATGGGGTCGACCGGGGTGGCCCGGTAGAACGCGGATGCCGCCGGCGCGCGCCAGTCGACCACCAGCGGTTCGTAGTCGTCGTCGCGCACCCCGAGCCGGCCGATGTAGCGCACCTCGCGCTCGTCGGCGGTGGAGTGCTCGTCGCCGAGGTCGAGCCGGCCGAAGACCAGGCCCTCGTACTGCTTGTCGATCATCGAGCGGCGCCGGGCCGCGGCGTAGACCAGGGCGTCGCGCTCGAACAGCCCGGTCATCTCCTCGTCGCGCACGTCGCCGGTGCGGCTGGTGCGGCCGCGCGCCATCCCGTCGGCCTCGACGTCGGCGGCGCGGCGGCTGGCCTTCTCGAGCTCGGCGTACACCCGGTCGACGTGCGCCTGCTCCAGCGCCAGCTCACTGGCGACGTCGGGGGCGGTCTCGGGCAGTCCCGGGCGGGGGGCGGTCACGGAGCAGGTCTCCTCGGAGCGGCGGCGGAGGTCACGGAACTGTCCAGTCTAATCCCGCGGGCGAGACGCTTGCGCCGGGTCCCGAACCACGGTCGGGTGGCGTCGGACACCCCCCGGATGTCCCCAGATCGACCAATAGGTCACACGGGGGACACCCCGGCTGCCCACCGACGTCCTTGCTGTGACCTATTGGTCGATTCCGGGACGGATGCGGACGCCGGATGCCGGGCGCGGATGCCGGGACGCCCGTGCCGCTCCCGCACGCCCGCCACTAGGTTGGTCGCGTGAAGGTACTCGTCGTCGGGTCCGGGGCCCGCGAGCACGCCCTCGTCCGTTCCATCGCGCTCGACCCGGCGGTCGACGCCGTGATCGCCGCACCGGGCAACCCCGGCATCGAGGCCGTGGCCCGCTGCGAGCCGCTGCCCGGTGGGGTCACCGATGCCGAGGGCGTCGTCGCGCTGGCTGCCTCGTTGGGGGTCGACCTGGTCGTCATCGGGCCTGAGGCCCCGCTGGTGGCGGGCGTGGCCGACGCCGTGCGCGCGGCCGGCATCGCCTGCTTCGGCCCGTCGGCGGAGGCGGCCCGGCTCGAGGGCAGCAAGGCGTTCGCCAAGGAGGTCATGTCGGCGGCCGAGGTGCCCACCGGTCTGGCGCACGTGTGCACCACCGAGGCCGAGGTCGAGGAGGCCCTCGACGCCCTCGGCGCCCCCCACGTGGTCAAGGACGACGGGCTGGCCGCCGGCAAGGGCGTCGTGGTCACCGACGACCGGCAAGAGGCGCTCGAGCACGCACGGGCCTGCCTGGCCAAGCCCGACGGCGCCGTCGTGATCGAGGAGTTCCTCTCCGGGCCCGAGGTGTCGCTGTTCTGCATCTGCGACGGAGTCGACGTGGTGCCGCTGATGCCGGCGCAGGACTTCAAGCGCGTCGGTGACGGTGACACCGGGCCCAACACCGGTGGCATGGGGGCCTACAGCCCGCTCGACTGGGCGCCCGAGGGGCTCGTCGAGGAGGTCGTGCGGCGGGTGGCACAGCCGGTCGTCGACGAGATGCGCCACCGGGGCACACCGTTCGCGGGGGTGCTCTACGTCGGCCTGGCACTGACCCCGCGCGGGCCGAAGGTCATCGAGTTCAACGCCCGGTTCGGCGACCCCGAGACCCAGGTCGTGCTCGCCCGCCTGCTCACCCCGCTCGGCAACGTGCTGCTCACCGCGGCCAAGGGCCGGCTCGTCGACGCACCGCCGTTGCGCTGGTCCGAGGAGGCGGCCGTCACGGTGGTGGTCGCCGCCGACAACTACCCCGGCACGCCCCGCACCGGTGACCCGGTCAGCGGGCTGCACGACCTCCCCGGGGCGCCCGAGGTCTACGTGCTGCACGCCGGCACGACCCGCGACGCCGAGGGCACGCTGGTCTCGTCCGGCGGCCGGGTGCTGTCCGTGGTCGCCACCGGAGCCACGCTTGAGCAGGCGCGAGAGCGGGTCTACGCGGCCGTCGACGTCGTCGAGCTGGCCGGCTCGCACCACCGCACCGACATCGCACTCAAGGCCGAGCGCGGTGAGGTCACCGTCTGACTCCGAGCTGGGTGCTCAGCTGGCTGCTCCGCCGACCACCTGAGCACCCACCTCTTAACTCTCATCCACCTCGCCATGAGTGCGGAAGTGGTCGCCAGGGCAACCGCTTCCGCACTCGCCACCGTCGGTTGGCCAGGGCTCAGTTGAGCTTTCGGGTGTTCTCCGGGATGCCGCCGCCGGCGCGCACGTCGGCGGCGAGGTTCGCCAGGGCGGTGAGTGCGACGTTCTGGCTCCACGGGCCGTAGGAGACGCGCGCCACACCCAGTCGCTGCATCGTGTCGAGCGGCAGCGCCCCGGGGATGCCGATGAGGTTCACCTTCTGCGGCCCGAGCGCCTCGACCAGGGCGGTCACGGTGGCCTCGTCGAGCAGCCCGGGGGCGAAGAAGGTCGAGGCGCCGGCGTCGAGGTAGGCCCGGCCGCGCTCGATGGCGTCGGCGAGCACCTCGGCCGGGTCGCGGTCGCCGGCGCGCAGGAACGCGTCGGTGCGTGCGTTGAGCACGAACGGGACGCCGGCCCGCTCACCGGCGGCGACGGCATCCGCGACCGCTCGCACGGCATCCGGCAGTGGCTTGAGCTGGTCCTCGAGGTTGGCGCCGACGATGCCCACGTCGATGGCCCGGGCGATGGTGCCGCCGGGGTCGCCGTAGCCGGCCTCGAGGTCGGCGGTGACGGGCAGGTCGACGGCGCCGGCGATGCGGCCGACGGCCTCGATCATCAGGTCGCGGGGGATCTGCTCGCCGTCGGGGTAGCCGTGGGCTGCCGCCACCGAGTGACTGGCGGTGGCCAGGGCGGTCGTGCCGGGGGTGGCGGCGACGACCTTGGCCGTGATGGCGTCCCACACGTTGACGAGCAGCAGCAGCTCGGGGTCGGCGTGCAGGCGCTGCAGCTCTCGGGCCTTGTCGACGATGTCCATCCGGCGAAACTACCCCGGCGGCCGGGTCATCGGGCTGGGCCGGTGCGAGCGGCTGCGAGCGCCGCCACGAGTGCGCAGGTCGCCCCGCCCGCCATCAGCAGCGCGAAGGCCACGCCGTCGGTCTGGGCACCGCGCAGCGCCACGACGGCACCGACCACGCCGGTCGAGAGCGCGACACCGGTCGAGATGGCCAGGCCCTGAGCCGCGCTCACCCGGCCCTGCTCGCTCACCGGCGCCAGCGCGAGCAGCTGGGTCGACAGCGTCGGCGAGACGATGCCCATGCCCAGCGCGGCGAAGGCCCAGCCGACCATGCCCGGCACCAACCCGATGACGTCGAGCGAGAGCAGCACCGGCCCGAGCGACCCCAACCCGATGAGCCCGGCACCGAGGCCGGCCCGGGCGGGAGCAGACACCCCCGCCTGCACCCGGTTGATGCTGTTGACCCACGAGCCGAGCGCCCAGCAGCAGCCGGTCACCGACAGCGAGATGCCGGCGACGGCGGTCGAGGCGTCGTGCGTCTGCACGAGCATCAGGGGGATGAGGCCGGCCACCGCGGTGAACGCGGCCGAGATCAGCAACCGCACCGCGATGACGGTCGGCACCCCGCGGGCCAGCCGCACCATCCCGTGCGGAAGCGCCCGCAGGCCGCCGACCACGACGAGCAGGGCCCCCGAGCCGATGACGACGGCTCCGGCGACGCGGGTGTCCGGGTCGGACAGCAGCGGTGCTGAGAACGTGGTCACGGCCAGCCCGGCGGCCAGCAGCAGCGCGGCGACCACGCGACGGCGGTCGGATGCCGTGCTCTCGGCATCCGCGCTCGACGCGCCACCCGCGTGGGTTCGGCGCAGAGCCGGGCGCAGGAGGAGCAGGGCCACCGGGACGACGAGCAGGGGCGCGACGAAGACGAGCCGCCAGCCCCACACCGCGTCGATGGCGCCGGCCAGGCTCGGCCCGAGGAGTGACGGGAGGATCCACGCCGCGGCGAACGACGCGAAGATCTTCGCGCGCAGCGCCTCGGGCAGGGCCTGGGCGACGAGCACCATCAGGGCGGTGTCGATGAGTGCCTCGGCCGCCCCCGAGGCGGTGCGGCCCGCGACGAACACCGCCATGGTCGGAGCCAGCCCGGACACGACCTGGGCCACCACGAAGGCAGCCATCCCCCACAGCAGCACCGGGCGAGGGCCGGCCCGGTCGGTCCACGACCCGGACCACGCCATCGCGATGGTGAAGGTGACCAGGGTGGCCCCGGTCGAGGCGCCGAAGAGGCTCCACCCATCGAGCTCGCGCACCAGCGTGGGCAGGATGGTGCTGACGGCGCGGTTCTCGAAGGCCGCCAGCGTCACCAGCGCGACCACGCCCACCACGACCGGTAGGTTCTCGCGCGCGAGCAGCCGCACCGGCGCCTCGTCCGCGGCCGTCGGCGCGGCGATGTCCGGTGGGGCGGTGGTCGGCGCGGCGGCTGTGCCCGGTTGGCCAGCGGTCGGTCTGGCGGTCCCCGAAGTCGTCATGCCCCCATCCTCAAACCTCTAGTGCACTTGAGGTCAAGTCGATTACGGTCGGCCTCGTGGACCGACACGACCTGCTCACGATAGGCGAGGTGGCGACCCGTTCCGGGGTGTCGGTCGCCACGGTGCGCTTCTACGAGCAGCGCGGCCTGGTGTCGTCGGTGCGCACCAGCGGCAACCAGCGCCGGTTCGAGCGGCACGTGCTGCGGCGGATCGCGGTGGTGCGAGCTGCGCAGCGGTTCGGGCTCACCCTCACCGAGGTGGGGGAGGCGCTGGCCACGCTGCCCGTCGACCACCCGCCCACCAAGCGCGACTGGTCGCGGATGTCGCGTCGCTGGCACGACCTGCTCACGGCCCGGATCGAGGCGATGACCGCGGTCCGCGACGGGCTCGCGTCGTGCATCGGCTGCGGCTGCCTCTCGTTGCGGGCCTGCCCGGTCTACAACCTCGACGACGAGCTGGGCGCGCAGGGCAGCGGGCCCCAGCGCTGGCCGGCTGCCGCCCGCGACAACTGACCCCGGCATCCTCGGGTTGAGTGCTGAAATGGCTGCCGGGGCGACCACCTGAGCACCCAACGCCCGACGCGGATGCCATGCGTCGGGTCACGTGCCGACGGTGACCGCTTCGGCCTCCTCCACGGAGGCGACCGGCTCGAGCTCGGAGTCGACCCCGCCCAGGTAGGCCCGGCCCGAGAGGAGCACGGCCACCGCGGCGAGAACCGCGGCCGACCCCACCCAGAAGGGCAGGTGCACCGACGTCTCGCCGAGCCTGCCGGCCATATACGGCGCCACCGCGCCGCCAGCGAAGCGCACGAAGCTGTAGGCCGACGAGGCCACCCCCCGCTCCACGGGCGACACGGTCATGACGGTCTCGGTGATCAGGGTGTTGTTCACGCCGAGGAACCCGCCGGCGACGACGACCCCGATGATCAGGACCGCCTTCTCGTCGGTCCACAGCGCCATCGCCGCGAGCACCAGCGCGAAGCCGACCAAGGCCACGACGATGCCGGCCACGGTGCCGATGCGGCGCTGCACCCACGGCGCGATGAGCACCGAGGCGATCGCCAGGAACAGCCCCCAGCCGAAGAACACCAGCCCGGTGCCGTGCGCCGACAGGTCGAGCGGGAACGGCGTGAAGGCGAGCAGGGTGAAGAACCCCACGTTGTAGAGCAGTGCGGTCACCGCCACGGTGGCCAGCCCCCGGTGCCGCAACGCCTTGAGCGGCGCACTGAGCGAGGTCGGCGGCGTGTCGGGCCGGGTGTCGGGCAGGGTGACCCAGGTGGTGACGAGCGCGACGAGCATCAGCGCGCTGACGCCGAAGAACGGCCAGCGCCACGAGATGCCGCCGAGAACCCCGCCCAGCAGCGGCCCGGCGGCGATGCCGAGGCCGAGCGCCGCCTCGTAGAGGATGATCGCCTGCGCCACGGACCCGCGGGCGGCCCGCACGATGGTCGCCAGCGCGGTCGCGATGAACAGGGCGTTGCCCAACCCCCAGACGGCCCGCCAGCCGACGACGCCGGCGATGGTGTCCTGGGTGCCGGCCAGTCCCGCGCCGACGATGATGACGGTCAGGCCGAGCAGCAGCGTGCGCTTGGGGCCGATCCGGCTCGAGACCCAGCCGGTGCCGAGCATCGCGATGCCCATCACGGCCATGTAGCTGGAGAAGAGCAGCGACACCTGCGAGGGCGAGGCGCCGAGCTCCTCGGCGATGGGCTTGAGGATGGGGTCGACGAGGCCGATCCCCATGAAGGCGACGACGCACGCGAAGGCGACGCTCCAGACGGTCTTGGGCTGGCGCCACATGGTTCAGGTGTCCTTCCGGTCGGTGGTGGGCTGGTGCTGCGTCGCGTCGAGCAGCTCGCCGAGCAGGGCGACGGCGTCGCGCAACCGCCCGGAGTCGGGCCGCACGGCATCCAGCACGGGGGCGAGCGCGGCCCCGCGGGCCCGGCGCAATCGCGCCAGTGCAGCGGCACCGTCGGCGGTGAGGGCGACCAGGGTCGCCCGCGCGTCGGCGGGGTCGGGGGTGCGGGCCACGAGGCCGTCGGCCTCGAGCCGGTGCACCTGGGCCGTCATCGACGGCTGGCTGCAGTGGTCGGCCTCCGCGAGGGCGGTGATCCGCGCGGCCCCGAGGTCGTCGACGAGCGCGAGCACGCGGGCCGAGGCGTACGGCATCCCGAGGTCGGCGTGCTGTGACGCCCAGCGCGAGAGGCGCGCGGCGCCGCGCAGCAGGTCGTCGGCGAGGGCGTCGGTCGGGGTCATCGGTCGATATTTACATAGGTAACCTATGCAAATCAAGCCGAGTCCCACGCTCCCCGACTGCGCACCCGGCATCCGCGCGGATGACAGATGTCATGGGCCGGACATGACAGGCGACCCGAGGCGCGCGGCGCCGCCGGCCGCAGGCTGGAGGCATGAACACGACAAGCATCCCCGCGGTGCGCCTGGGTGGGGTCACCAAGTTCTTCGGCGACGTGCACGCGGTCCGCGGCATCGACCTCGATATCCAGCCCGGCGAGATGGTGGCCTTCCTCGGCCCCAACGGCGCCGGCAAGACCACCACGATCGACATGGTGCTGGGCCTGTCCCACCCGACGGCCGGCGAGGTGGAGGTGTTCGGGATGGCGCCGCGCGAGGCGATCGCCCGCGGCCTGGTCGCGGCCGTGATGCAGACCGGGGGCCTGCTCAAGGACCTCACCGTGCGCGAGACCGTGCAGTACACCGCAAGCCTGTTCGCCGACACCAAGCCGGTGGATGCCGTGCTCGAGAGCGCGGGCATCGCCGAGATCGCGGGGCGCAAGGTGGGCAAGTGCTCGGGCGGCGAGCAGCAGCGCCTGCGCTTCGCGATGGCCCTGCTGTCCGACCCCGCCCTGCTGCTGCTCGACGAGCCGACCACCGGCATGGACGTGGAGGGGCGGCGCTCGTTCTGGAGCGCGATCCGCGAGGACGCGCGGCACGGCCGCGCCGTGCTGTTCGCCACGCACTACCTCGAGGAGGCCGACCTCTACGCCGACCGGATCGTGCTGATCAGCAACGGGACCATCGTCGCCGACGGCACCGGCAGCGAGATCAAGGCACTGGCCTCCGGGCGCACGGTGCGGGCCACGCTGGTCGGCCCGGACGTCTCGGCCCTGACGCGCATCAACGGGGTCGAGCACGTCGAGGTGCGCGGCGACCAGGTGTACGTGCGCACCCAGGACAGCGACCTGCTCGCCCGGCACCTGCTCACCAACACCGATGCCCATGACCTCGAGATCACGGCCCACGGGCTGGAGGACGCGTTCCTCAGCCTCACCGGCCGCACCACCACCGACGCCACCCCGGCCGGGCACGCCACGGCCGACCCCCGCGAGACCGAAGGAGCCCTGCGATGACCGCCGTACCGGCCACACCGGCCAGCCCCACCGACGCCGACCGAGTCGCCGCCACCGCGGCATCCATCGACCCGAGCGCCCGCCGGGTGCCGCCGTTCGGTGGCCTGAACGCGACCCTGGTGCGCATCGAGCTGAAGCGGATGCTGCGCAACCGCCGCACGATCATCTTCGCGCTGGTCTTCCCGGCCGCCATGTTCTTCGTCTTCGGCTCGGGGAACGACTCCCAGGAGAGCGTCGGCGTCGGCAACGTGTCGGCCTACGTGATGGTGTCGATGGCCCTCTACGGCGGGGCCCTCATCGCCGCCGCCACCGGTGCGGGCGTGGCGATCGAGCGGTCGCTCGGATGGTCGCGCCAGCTGCGGCTGACGCCGCTGCACGCGACGGCGTACATCCTGGTCAAGGCGTTCGTCGCCCTGGTCATGGGTGCGGTGGCGATCCTCGCCGTCAACGTCATCGGAGCGGTGCAGGGCAAGCCACAGATGCCGTTCGACGTGTGGGTCGCGTGCGGGTTGCTCACCCTGGCCTGCGTCATGACGTTCGCGGCGCTGGGTGTCTTCGTCGGCTACCTGGTGCCGGGCGAGAACGTCATGCAGGTGCTCGGCCCCGGGCTGGCCCTGCTGGCCTTCCTCGGCGGCCTGTTCATCCCGCTCAGCTCGTACAGCCCGGTTGTGCGCGACATCGCCTACTGGACCCCGATGTACGGCGTGGCCGAGGTGGCCCGCGCCCCGCTGACCCAGGAGCTGCCCTGGTACGCCGTCGTCAACGCCGTCGCCTGGCTGGCCATCTTCGTGCTCGGCGCCGCGTGGCGGATGAGCAAGGACACCGCGCGGGTGTGACGGCTAGCGTGACGAGCATGAGCGCCACCACGACCCCCCAGCAGGCCGCCGGCCGCCGCTGGGGGGTCGGATTCGCCGCGATCTGGCTGTTCTTCCTGCTCGAGCCCCTGGCGGAGGCGTGGGACAGGCGCAACACGGTCGCCGGCGTCGTCGGGGGCCTCGTGACAGTGGTCTTCGGTGCGGTCTACATGGTGATGTGGGTGCGGATGCGCCGCGACCGCAACGTCTTCTTCGTGGACCCGAACCTCACGAGGTCGCTCGGCTACCTGGCCGTGCTCGGCGTCCTCGCTGCGGTGATGATCGCGCTGCTCGGCCAGCCGGGCACCACCTCGCTGGTCTACTGCGCGGTGGCCTCCGTGATGATGCTGCCCATCCGCTGGGCCGGCGTCGCGGTGCTCTCCGTGGCCGGCCTCACCGTGGTGCTCAACGCGCTGAACCCGTCGTGGGCCAGCCCGTTGTCGCTGCTCTTCTCGATCTTCGCCGCCTCGCTCGCAGTGTTCGGCATCCGACAGATGCTGGCCCGCAACGCCGACCTGGTGCGTGCGCACGAGAAGAACGCCGAGCTGGCGGTCGAGAACGAGCGCACCCGCTTCGCCCGCGACCTGCACGACATCCTGGGTCACTCGCTCACCGTCATCACGGTCAAGGCCGAGCTGGCCAACCGGCTGCTCGATGTCGACGTCGAGCGGGCCCGGGCCGAGCTGGTCGACCTCGAGCGGCTCTCGCGCGACGCGCTGGCCGACGTGCGTCGCGCCGTCGAGGGCTATCGCGAGCTGACCCTTCCCGGCGAGCTGGCCCGGGCGCGGACGGCGCTCGCGGCCGCCGAGATCGAGGCCGAGCTGCCCAACTCCACCGACGAGGTGCCCTCGCACCTGCGCGAGCTGTTCGCGTGGACCGTGCGGGAGGGCGTCACCAACGTGATCCGGCACAGCGGCGCCACCCGGTGCACCGTGCGGCTCGGCCCGGACGCCGCCGAGGTCGTCGACGACGGCACGGGTGCGAGCGCGTCGGCCGCCACGAGTGGGAGCGGCAGGAACGGGAGCGGGCTGGTCGGGCTGCGCGAGCGGGCCGCGGCCGTCGGGGGCACGGTGACGACCCGGGTCGAGCCGCCCCACGGGCACGTGCTGCGGGTGGCGGTCGGATGAGCACCGCGCCGATCCGCCTGCTGCTCGCCGACGACCAGGCCCTGGTGCGCGGCGCGCTGTCGGCCCTGCTCGGTCTCGAGGCCGACCTGGAGGTGGTGGCGGAAGTGGGGTCGGGGGTGGAGGTGCTGCCCGCGGTGGCCGAGTACCGCCCGGACGTGGCGCTGCTCGACGTCGAGATGCCGGGGATGGACGGCATCACGGCCGCCGCCCTGGTGCGCGAGCAGTTCCCCGAGACCCGGGTGCTCATCGTGACCACCTTCGGGCGTCCCGGCTTCCTGCACCGGGCGATGAAGTCGGGCGCGAGTGGCTTCGTCGTCAAGGACACTCCGGCTGCCCAGCTCGCGGATGCCGTGCGGCGCGTTCACGCCGGCCTGCGGGTGGTCGACCCCTCCTTGGCCACCGACAGCCTCGTGGCGGGCGAGTCGCCGCTGACCCCTCGCGAGACCGACGTGCTGCAGGCCGCGCGCGACGGCTCACCGGTGGCCGCCATCGCCGGCCGCCTCTTCCTGTCCGAGGGGACCGTGCGAAACCACCTGTCCAGCGCGATCGGGAAGACCGGGGCCGGTAACCGCGCCGAGGCGGTGCTCATCGCCGAGGGCAACGGCTGGCTCTGAGCCGCGGCGTCAGTGCGGCGCGGCCTCGAGAGGGCGGTTCCGGCGTGAGCCCTCGCCCCAAGGAGTTCGGTGCGGAAGAGCGACCGGATTGGACGACAAGCACGATGCGGTTCGGTATCACGGCCGGGTTCGACGGGGATGACCGCGAGTGACGAAAACGGTTCGCACGGAAACCAATCCGACGTGGCCGCAGCCACGAACCTCTGTGGTCTGCGCAACCACGACGGGCTCGACACCGGGCTCATGAACAAGGGAGTTCCCGCATGCGCACCACCACGAAGCTCGGCACGGCCACCCTCGGGTCGGCCCTCCTCCTCACCCTCGGCGCCGGTATGGCCCAGGCTGCGACCGCGGCAGACGGCAACACCATGGCGACGCTGCGTCCTGTGGCCCTCAACGGGGTCGACGCCAGCGGTACCGCGATGGTGACCGTCAACGGCACCCGCATCGACGTCACGATGGCGGCTTCGGGGCTCCTTGCCGACAACCCGCACGCCGCACACATCCACTTCGGTGCCGACGCGCGTCACGAGTGCCCCACGGCGCAGGATGACGCCAAGGGTGACGGCACCCTCAACACCACCGACGGCGGTCCGGCCTACGGACCGATCGTCGTCTCGCTGACCAAGACCGGCGACACGTCCCCTGACAGCGGCCTGGCCGTCGACCGCTTCGACACCGCCCCCGGCGGCAAGATCTCCTACGAGCGCGGCAGCATCGAGGTGTCCTCCGACGTGGCCAAGGCCATTTCCGATGGCCAAAGTGTCGTCGTTGTGCACGGTGTGGACCACAACGACAACGGCAAGTACGACGGTGACACCAAGAGCGACCTCGACCCCAGTCTGCCCACCGAGGCCACCGACCCCGCGATCTGTGGCGTCCTCGCCGCGGCGCCCGCCGGCGGTGTCCAGACCGGCGGTGGCGGCACCTCCACCCCGAACGAGGGCTTGGGTCTGGCCCTGGGTGGCGGCCTGATCCTCACCGCCCTGGGCACCGGAGCACTCGCCGCGCGCAAGGCGACCAACCGCATCTGATGCCGATCTCGACGACGTTCGGTGGCCGCCGCGGGGTCCTTCCCGCGGTGGTCACCGCCGTGCTGCTCGTCCTCGGTGGTGGGCTGGTGGCGCGCTCCCTCGCCGCCCCCGGCCCGCCGCCGCAGCCCGACCGCAGCCAAGGGCGGGTCGTGCCCGCCACCACGTCGGGCGCAGCGGGTGCATTGCCGCGGGCGGCGTCCAGTCCGTCCCCCAGCCCCCCGGCATCCGGCTTCGGTGCGCTCATGCGACCCAGCGCGCCGGTAGCGCTGCGGATCCCCTCGATCGAGGTCGCCACCGAGGGCCTGGTCGACCTCGGCCTCGACGACAAGGGCCAGCTCGAGGCTCCGAAGGACTTCCAACAGGCCGGTTGGTATGCCGCGGGCCCGACCCCGGGAGAGTTCGGGCCGTCAGTCATCGCCGCCCACGTCGACAGCCACCTCGGCCCGGCCGTGTTCTACCGGCTCGGCTCACTGAAGAAGGGCGCGAAAGTCGTGGTGGAGCGCAAGGACGGGTCCACGGCGACGTTCGTGGTGGACCGTGTGGAGCGCTATCCCAAGGCGGCGTTTCCGACCGCAGACGTCTACGCCGACACGGGCGGGCGCGCCGAGCTGCGGCTCATCACCTGCGGCGGCGACATCGACCGGCGCAGCGGCCACTACGTCGACAACGTCGTGGCCTACGCGCACCTCGTCCCGTGAGCTGCAGCTCGCCACCAGGTCGTGCGCGGCGACGTGAACGGAGCCGCGGGTGGCAACGGGAGCCCGGGTGAGCGGACGCGAGCGCCCGTCAGAGCTTGGTCATCTTGCGGAAGGGCGTCGCGATGCGGACGGTCCTGTTGGTGAAGTCGACCGTCGCCCCGCCCGGGTCGACGCTCACGACTCGACCGAAGCCGTATGAGTCATGTGAGACCCGGTCCTCGACCTGGTACTGCTCGATCACCGGCTCTGGGTTCCGCTGGAAAGGGCTGTTGGGGTGCTGAGGACGCGGGTGTGCAGATGTGGTTTCCATTCCTGCCAGTATGCGCGCTCCGTCGTCCACGGCCTCTCGACGCGCTTTCAGCGGTTCGACGCCCGAGGCCGCGGCTGCCGTAGAAGTGAGGCACACTCAGGTCTGCTCGGGCGTTGTTCGGGTTCCACCCTGCACGGGAAGGCACCACTGATGGCAACCGACTACGACGCCCCACGACTGCGCGAAGGCGACGAGGACAAGCCCGAGACCCTGGAAGGGCTGCAGCACGGCGGGTCGCGCTCCGTGGACCTGCTCGAGGAGGGGGACCCCGATGGCGGACTGGAGCTGCCGGGCGCGGACCTGTCCGACCTGTCGCTGGAGGTCCAGGTCCTGCCCAAGCAGGCGGACGAGTTCACCTGCATGCGGTGCTACCTGGTCGCGCACCGCTCGCAGCAGGCCACGCCGGGGGCCGCCCTCTGCCGCGACTGCGCCTGACTCGCCACTGAGCAACGTCAGGCTTGCGTACGCCGCACCCTCGGTGGTCCTGACCGTGGCGTAGGCGGCAGCGGTACACAGCGCGACGGAACGCTCCCGCGGAGAATCCCCCTCGCTCCGATGCCCCGAGGTCTGCCACCCTGTGTCGATGGGGGATGTCGTCGTCTGTTCCTCGTCCATCACCGGACACGTCGCACCCATGCTCACGATCGCTGCTCACTTGCAGCGGGGCCGGCCACCGTGTCCGGATGATCACCGGCAGCCGGTTCGCCGACCGGGTCGCGACCACAGGTGCCGAGTTCGTGCCGCTGCACGGAGCGTCCGACTTCGACGACAGGGACCTCAACGCCGCATTTCCCGGCCGCGCTGAGGCGACGGGACTGGCCAAGGTCACGTTCGACGTGTCGCACCTCTTCGCCCGGTCGATGCGCTCCCAGTGGGAGACCCTCTCCGCCGAGCTGCAGGACCGACCCGCCGACGTCGTGGTGTTCGAGAACACCTTCATGGGAGCAGCGCCACTGCTGGCCCTTCCAGGTCCACGTCCCGCCGTGCTCGGGTGCGGCGTCATTCCGCTGACCTTGTCGTCGCCGTACGTGCCTCCGTTCGGCCCGGGCCTGCGCCACGCTGCAGGAGCCGCCGCGCGGCTGAGGAACCGCGTGCTGGGCGGCCTGATCCGGAGGGTGGTGATGGCGCGACCCCAGCGCGAGATCCAGGTCGCCCTCGGCGCGTGTGTGCCCGGCGCGCGCCTGCACGGGTACTTCATGGACGGCATCGTGCATGTCGACACCTTCTTCCAGCTCAGCGTCACGGCGCTGGACTACCCGCGACCCGACCTTCCCGAGAACGTCCGCTACGTCGGACCTGTGCTGCCGCCCACAGCCGGCCACGCCGACCTGCCCGGCTGGTGGGCAGAGCTCGAGGAGAGTGACCGGCCCGTGCTCCTGGTGACGCAGGGGACGCTGGACACCATGGACCTCGGCCGTCTGGTCGGGCATCCCCTTCGATGTGCTCCTGCCACACGTGTCGGTCATGGTGACCAACGGCGGCTTCGGCGGCGTTCACCATGCCCTGAGCCACGGCATCCCGCTGGTCGTCGCGGGCGACACGGAGGACAAGTCGGAGATTGCGGCGCGCATCGGCTGGGCAGGGGTAGGCATCGACCTTCGGACGGGCACTCCTGAGCCTGCGCAGATCCGGGATGCCGTGGTGTCCCTGCTCAACCCCGGGCAGTACCGCTCACGGGCGGCGGATGTCGCGGCCGAGATCCGCGCATCGGATGCGCTGGGCAGCATCACGACCGAGGTCCGGGTCCGCAGTACTGGCGACGATCCGCCGATGCGTGACGGACGTTGAGCGACGCCGGCGCGTGCGCAGATGCGTCACACATGTCGAGGGTGTTCCGGGTCGAATGCAGGGCCAACCCAGCGGCCCAGCGTCGGCGTAGGGTCGAAAACGTGGACCTGGGAGGCAGCAGTCTTCGGAGCACTGTCGAGGCCGGCGTGTGGCCGCTGGTCGAGACCCTCCTCCGCTCGCACGAGGCGGCAGGCCTGGCCGTTGCGGTGGTGCGCAAGGAGGAGGTCGTCGCGCGTGGCTTCGGTGTCCGTGACGTCGACACCGGTGAACCGGTCACCCCGGAGACGATGTTCCACCTGGCGTCGGTGTCCAAGCCCTTTGTCGCGACCGGGATCGTGTCGCTGGCGACCGCTCGAGGCGGCGCCCGGCCGGTGCTCGATCTGGATGCCCCGATCATCGGCTGGGTGCCGGAGTTCACCCTCGCGGACGGCCGCGCAGCGGAGGTCACGGCTCGGGGTCTGTTGAGCCACTCCAGCGGCCTTCCGGACGTCGCCGAGTACGGCTGGCACGACCCGCAACTGGGGGATGATGCCCTCAGCGAGTTCGCGAGCGGCCTGTCGGGGTGGCGGCTGCTGTCGCAGCCCGGATCGACCTTCTCCTACTCCAACGCCGGGTTCGAGCTTCTCGGGCTGCTGCTGGCCAGGGCCACGGGCACCACGTTCGAGAACGCCGTCCGGCAGCAGGTCCTGGCCCCAGTGGGGATGCGCAACAGCACCTTCCTGCGCGCCGAGGTCCCACCGCACCTGGCTGCCTCACCGCACGTCGGGATGCCACTGATGGTGCCTCAGGACTCATATCCGTACACCAGGCGTCACGCGCCCAGCTCGAGCCTGCACTCGAACCTGGCTGACATGTGTCGCTGGATGGTGGCCCACTTCGAGCCGGCTGGGGTGGCCGGCGGGGGCTCCGAAGACCCGTGGGCACGCCTCGACGCCGGGCTGCTAGACCAGCTGTGGCAACCGGTGGTGTCGGTAGGTCACCCACCGTGGGATGAAGCAGCCGCGCTCGGCTGGGCCGTGGGGAGCTACCGCGGGCACCGGACGCTGAGCCACAGCGGTGCGGATCCGGGGTTCGGCTCGAGGCTGGTGCTCGTGCCTGAACGGCGGATCGGGGTTGTCGCGCTTGCCAACTCCAACACCGTCCCCACGACCTCCATCGCCGCGACGGCGCTCGACATCCTCCTCACGGATTCACCCGATCCGATGAACTCCGACGCGATGCGGGAGATCCCGGGCCAGGGGGTGGCGGCCCTGCGCGGCCGGCTACCCCCGATCGTCGGCCCCGTCGCCAGAATCTTGAGCGCTTCGGGCCCGGACGCCGCAGAAGCCGCGTTCCACCAACTGGCCACGCTCGAGCCGGCCGAGTTCGAGCTCGACGACGAGGGGTTCACCGATGCCGTGTGGGGAGCGATCGAGCTGCACCGCACGGACCTGGTCTGGCCTCTCCTGCGGCTGTGGACCGTGGTGCGTCCTGGCTCATCCGATGCGTGGGCGATGACCGGATGGGCGCACCACATCGACGGGCAGGTCGACCTGGCCAGGCGCTTCCTCACGCACGCTCTCGACCTCGACCCGGAGAACGCGGATGCCGCGCTGATCATGACCAGCCTCCCGCCGGCGTGACCCAAAGTGTCCGCGAGACGGTCCTGCCGTCGCCGAGATGGGAGTCGTGCCCCTCGCCGGCAGTCCGAAAGGAATGAAGCAACGCTCAGGCCTGCCGCTGCACGGCATCCCCTTCAGGTATGCCGCGCTTGGGCGAGATCTTGCGCAGGGTCATGGCGGCCAGGATGAGCGGCACGACGTCGGTCAGGATCATGACGAGGGAACCGAACCCGGCGGTTCGCTCACCCCACTGGTGAACAGGGCGAAGTCCCATAGGCCGTGCAGGCCACCGGGGTCACGTTCTTCACGGGCACCGTCGGCGGCACGTTCGCTGGGCAGCCCATGTCGGCCCGGATGCGCTACACGCGCACCTGGGTCCACGACGATGATGCAGGCTGGCGGATCCTGGCCGCTCACATCGCTGTGCAGCCGCCGACCTGATCATCCACATGCGTCGCATCGCGGCGAGGCGGCCGAGTTCGCCTGCGTGAACTGAGCCAGACAGGGCAGACCAGGTTCGCTGTGTGGGGGTCAGCCGTCGTAGGGCACCTGCGCGGTCCAGCCGTCGTCAGAGCGCACCGTGGCGGCGTAGAGGGCCTCCGCCACTTGTGGTGGCGAGAAGGGTCCTTCCTTCGCGAGCACGCCGTTCACCTGGACAGCGACCGCCCGGATGCCGTCGGGCGCAAGCGTCGCGTCCAGGCTGGTCACGAGGTTGCGGACGGCCGCCTTCTGGATGCCCAGCGACGGAGCTTCGTGCCACGGCGTGTCGGCCGCTTGGCTGCCGGTGACCAGCACGCGGGCTCCGGCCTGCATGAACGGCTTGGCCGCCTGCACCGCCGGAAGCACCGGGGCGACGCCGACCGCGAGGTCCTCGAAGAGCTGAGCGGTGGTCAGGTGCAGCGCGTCGACCTGGCGAAAAGCGCTCGGGTTGAAGTGGAGTACGTCGATCCGGCCGTGCCGCTGACCGATTCCGGTGATCAGCCTGGTGACGTCGTCCTCATCGGTCAGCTCCACCCCTTCGGGTTCGGCGTCGAAGCCCTCGTCGCGAAGGACCTGGGCCAGCGGCTCCATGTGCTCCGTGCTCTGGCCGACCAGCGTCACGGCGTAGCCGCCGCGAGCAAAGCGGCGTGCGGCCGAGAGCCCCAGACCAGGGCCGGCTCCAAGGACGACGTACACAGGAGAAGTCATGCAGCCGATCGTAAGGTGCCACGCCCGTCCTGGGCGCGCCGCGTCTCGTCGCCGCGGACCGCCCCGTCAGGCACCGGCCTGAGCGAGCTCCTTCGGCTCGGTGACGGGGTCGTCGGAGAGCATCTGACGCCGGGCGATGGTGCGTAGGTCCTCGCGGCCCTGATCGTCGAGTGGCTCACCGTTGGCCCTCTCCACCTCGGCGACCAACCACCCCCACAGCTCTCGCACGAACGCTCGGAACTGCTCGCGGCCCTGTTCGGTCAGCTCCACCCGACCGGGCGACTCCTGGAGGAGCCCGCGTACGACGCAGTCGTCGATCGCCGGCTGGATCAGGGCCATCGGTACCCGGTGCGAGGCGGCGATGTCGTAGGGGTCCGCGGGGCCGTGCACATGGATCTGCTGGATCGCGACCTGGCGCAGGGTCCAGACCTGGACGCCGTCGAGCCCGGACTTCGAGGACAGGAGCAGCCGCTCGGCGGCCTCGGGCAGCTGGGTCCGCAGAATCCGCACGACCTGGCCCTCGAGCTGCTCCTGCGCGGTGCGCTGGTCGGGGATGGCGAAGGCGGGCCCGATCTCCGAGGCTCCCGGTCGGGTGAGTCCGCGCATCGTCACCTGCTTGAGGAACAAGGCGACCACGAAAGCCAGCGCGGCGACCGGGATCGCAGCGGCGAACACGTACTGGAGCGTGTCCGCGTAAGCCGCGACGACGGCGGCCTGCTGCGCCGGTGGGAGGGCCTGGACTGCACTTGGCGACGTGACCTGGGTCGGGTCCGCGCCGCTCGTGGCGACTGCCTTGGCGAGGTTGGGCGCCAGCTGGTTGGCGTACAGCGTGCCGAACGCGGCCGCGCCGAACGAGCTGCCCATGGTCCGGAAGAAGGTGACGCCCGAGGTCGCGACGCCCAGGTCGCGGTACTCCACCGTGTTCTGCACGATGATCGTCAGCACCTGCATCGACAGGCCGATCCCCACGCCGAGCACCAGCATGGCTCCTGACGTCTCGAGGGTCGTGGAGAACTGGTCGAGCCGCGAGAGCAGCCACATCCCGACGCCCATCACCAGCGAGCCGACGATCGGGAACACCTTGTAGCGGCCGGTCTTGCTGACCACGTTCCCGGCACCCACCGACGCCACGATGAGCCCGAGGACCATTGGCAGCGTCCGCAGCCCGGACACTGTGGCGCTGACGCCCTGGCAGAACTGCAGGTACGTCGGGAGGAACGTCATGCAGCCCAGCAGCGCGAAGCCCACGATGAAGCTCAGCACCGAGCTCACGCTGAACACGTTCCGCCGGAACAGCCGCAGCGGAAGGATCGGCTCGGCCGCTCGGTGCTCGGACACGATGAAGCAGCCGATGAACACCACACCCCCCGCAACCAACGCGATGATGGTCGGTGACCCCCAGCCGTACTCTGACCCGCCCCAGCTCGTCGCGAGGATGAGCGCGGCAGACCCGAGCGAGATGAAGACGATGCCGAAGGTGTCGAAGATCGGGCGCCCGGAGGTGGGGACCGACGGAAGGAGCCGGATGGCCAGGGGGATGATCACCAGTGCGATCGGGACGTTGACGTAGAAGACCCACTGCCACGACAGGTGGTCGGTGAAGAAGCCACCCAGCAGCGGCCCGAGGACGGTCGTGCCGCCGAAGACAGCACCCATCGCGCCCTGGTACTTCCCCCGCTCACGCAGCGGGATGATGTCGGCGATCATCGCCGTGGCGGTGATCGTCAAGCCACCACCGCCGATGCCCTGCAGGGCGCGCGACGCGATGAGCCAGGTCATCGAGTGAGAGAGTCCCGCCAGCATCGAGGCGACGGTGAACAGCACGATGCTGCCGATGAAGATCGTCTTGCGCCCGAACAGGTCCCCGAACTTGCCGCCGAGAATCGTGGCGATGGTCTGAGTCAGCAGGTACGCGGTCACCACCCAGCTCATGTGCTGAGCACCGCCGAGGTCGCCCACGATGGTCGGCAGGGCCGTGGCGACGATCGTCCCGTCGAGCGCCGCCAGCAGCATCCCGCCCATGATCAGAGCGAATGCGACATTGCGCGCCGACGACGCCATCAGCGGTGGGTCGCCGGCCTCGGACAGATCGTCCTCAGGTCCATCCACCTGACTCATCTGCGAAATCCTAGGCCCGGACTGCCACTCCTGCTCGATGGCTGGGCCATCGGCAGGTGCGTCTCCCCGGCAGGCGCACGGAGAGCTTCCCGCCGATCACCTGGACCGAGCCGGTCAGGCACCGGACTGGCGGCAATCGTCAAGCAGCCCCTTCGCGTGCCGTCGGCGGAGCCTCACGGACTGGTCGCGAAGGACGCCGTGAGCGCCTCCATCGTCGCGGTTCGTTCCCTGACCGCGACCCTTCGAAGCACCGGGGTCGCACCTCGGTAGACGCCGTAGGTGATCACCTTGGCGTGGTGACGGACGAGCGTGCAGTCGTCAGCCGTGGATGTCAGCGAGTATCCGGGCCAGCCCTCAACCAGTAGCCGCCCACCCTTGGACCGGTTCCACCAGTGGTAGATGAGCGTTTGTGGCGGCCCGAACTGCGCGATCTCTCCGGGTGTGGCCCCGAACGATGTCGTATCGAGGTAGGTCGTTCCGAGTCCTGGCTCTCCGGGCGAGGTCTGCTGCGTGCGCCCGAGGATGCTGCCCTTCTTGGGCATCCAGTCGTTGTGGCCCTCGATGTCGGCGAGCCGGGCGAAGACGTGCTCGATCGGCGCAGAGATGAGTCGTTCGATCTCGAACTCGATGACGCCCATGCTCCTCATGGTGTGCCTCGAGCTCACGAACCTCAAGGCCTACTCGCACTGGTCGAAGTCCTTCTCAGTGTCCAGATGAGGTCGTGCTGTGAGGAGTATCAGAGGCCATCTCCGCGTGCTCCTTGAGGTCAAGAGGTCGGGCGACCCGCCTGGCCGGGGTTGGAGCTCGTCATGTCTGACGCGACACGGAACCAGTCCGCAGCGGTGGCCGCCTGCACCGTCGACGCGGCCCACCGACGCGACCACCACCATGAGGACAGCGTGGCCTGCCGTCCTCACCTCGTCGAGGTCGTCCACCTGGGTCGACGAGCCTTCGCGGTCTGCCACGACTGTCGCCGGGACTCAGGCTTTCTTCCCGAGCGCGAGGCCGACCTCTTGGCCTACGCCCACCGGCAGGAAACCGACGGGGACGAAAGCTCCGCCTTCTCATCCTGGGTGGCGTGAGCCGACGCCCCCACCGCACCCGGTGGGTAGCTCGTGTTACTTGCTGCGCTCCGGGACTGCGGAGTCGCTCGAGGTGTCGGGGCTGCTCTGTGGATCGTCCAGGTCGAGACCGTGAGCCCCTTGACGGTAGATCTTCACCGCGGCGGCCTGCCGCTCGACGTGCTCACTGAGGTGCGTGAGGTGTCGCTCACGGTCCGCGATCTCGGTCTCCAGCATCGTCTGCCGCGCCAGGTAGCTGGTCTGGATCAGCTTCGCGACCTGGGGACCAAGCGCCTTCAGCGCGCTGCGCTGCTGGGTCACATCCGCGTAGCCCTGGACGCTGGCGAGGTCGGCATCAACCGCCGCGGCGCTGATCTTGAGATCATCAAGGAGGGCACGCGCGTCGGCAATGAACAGCCGGCCGTTCTTCGCGCGCGACAGCATCACGTCGGCGGCCTGGACCTCCTCGCGCAAGTTCCGACGCAACCGGGCGACGTCACGCCCCGGCCCGGGCATCAGCGCGCGTGAGTGGACCGCGTCCGCGCCCCGGTGCCATCCCCGCCAGCGGCGGACGCGCCGGTACACCCGCCACACGAGCAGGGTCGCGGTCAGCAGTAGCACCATCATCATCAGCAGCACCAGCGCGAGGCTGATCATCAGCGGCCCGCCCAACGAAGACAGGCCACCGTCATCGGCGAACGCTCTCATCCTGACCTCCCGCTACCCAGCGGTTGCCCGCCGACATCCCTGAATATACCGAGCGAAGCTGTTGGGTGGCCGCGGTCCTGGCCGAGCCCCGATCTCCGCGGGGCCGCGGTCCGGATGAGCCGGGCCATTCCCCCGCGAGTCCCCTGCAGATGAAACGGGCCGCGCGACGCTCCAACTGCTTCAGCGCTGGGCGTCTTTGTTGCCCTTCTGCGGGGTGGGCGAGGATTGTTGGTTCACGTTGGGAGGGGCCATGAACGACATTGACCCGGTCAGTGACGAGGACCTGCAACAGGTGCGCCTGGAGCCCCTGATCGCGCACAACGGCAGCATCACCCTGGTGGAGTCGGACCCGAACTGGCCGGTGCTGTACGACCGGGAGGCCGTCCGGGTCCGCGGCGCCCTGGGCCCGGCGGTGGTGCAGCTGGAGCACGCGGGGTCAACCTCCGTGCCGGGGCTGGTCGCCAAGCCGATCATCGACGTCCTCCTGGTGGTCCGAGACTCGGCCGACGAGCCCAGCTACGTGCCGGCCCTGACCGCCGTCGGCTACCGGCTGGTGATCCGCGAGCCCGACTGGTTCGAGCACCGCCTGCTCAAGGGCCCCGACACCGACATCAACCTGCACGTCTTCACGGCGGGCGCACACGAGGTCGATCGCATGCTCCGCTTCCGTGACCGGTTACGAACCGACGCGAGTGATCGGGAGCTGTACGCCCGCACCAAACGAACGCTGGCCACCCAGCAGTGGCGGCACGTCCAGCACTACGCCCAGGCCAAGTCCGAGGTCGTGGAGCAGATCCTCCAACGCGCCTGAGTGCGGCCACGACGGAACGCGAGGCACCCCCGGTCCAGGTGGTGCGGGGCGGCCGCCGCGGCCTCTGACGTCAGCCGCGCCGTCCCCGGTGTCGTGCCAGAGGTACGCCTCAGACTCCGTTGCCCCAGCCCTGCTCGCCGCCGGAGGCCCCACGCCTGTCCGGAGCATTCAGATGCCGATCCTGACCCTTGAACGGAGCCCTCGTGCCTCGTTGATTCTCCATGAAAGTGACGAGGACGAGGAAGGCGACGAGCCCGATGATCACAGCCCACCAGAACATGGCTGGCTCCCTTCGTGTCCCGCCCGCACAGGCGGACCATTCAGAATCCCACCGACGCTCCTGAACTGTCCATCATCTCGCTGGGTACCTGGCAGCTCGGTGCGGACTGGGGCGAGGTCCGCGCCGACGATGCCCATGCGGTTCTGGAGGCCGCGGTGCAGTCCGGCGTGACGATGTTCGACACGGCCGATGTGTACGGCGACGGCCGCAGCGAGCAGTTCATCGCGGAGTTCCTCGCAGCCCACCCGGGGCTCGACACGTTCGTGGCCACGAAGATGGGCCGGCGAGCCGACCAGTGCCTGGCCAACTACTCGATGGCGAACTTCCGTGCCTGGACCGACCGCTCGCGCGCCAACCTGCGCACCGACACCCTCGACCTCGTCCAGCTGCACTGCCCCCCAACCGACGTCATCAACAGTGACCAAGTGTTCGCCGACCTCGACACGCTGGTGGCCGAGGGGGTGATGGCCGCGTACGGCGTCAGCGTCGAGACGGTCGACCAGGCGCTCGCCGCGATCGCCCGGCCGTCGGTGGCGTCGGTGCAGATCATCCTCAACGCCTTCCGGCTCAAGCCCCTCGAACGGGTCCTGCCCGCGGCCCTCGAGGCCGGGGTGGGCATCATTGCGCGAGTCCCGCTGGCCAGCGGCCTCCTGTCGGGGCGGTACGACGAGTCGACCACCTTCGCCCCCGACGACCACCGCACCTACAACCGCCACGGGGAGTCCTTCGACCGGGGGGAGACCTTCTCCGGCGTTGACTACGACGAAGGTGTGCGCGCAGCCAGGGAGTTCTCTGCCCTGGCCGCCGCGCGTGACCTCTCATCCGCCCGGGCAGCACTGGCCTGGGTCGCCCAGCTGGAGGGTGTCACCACGGTGATCCCCGGGGCCCGCTCACCCGAGCAGGCTCGGCAGAACGCCACCGCAGGCTCTGTGCCTCCTCTGGGCGAGGACCTCACGGCGGCGGTCGCCGAGCTGTACGACCGCCGCCTCCGCGACTCGATCCACGACCTCTGGTGAGCAGCTCGCCCAGCTGATCCCACCCCCTCGGTTCGTGCGGAGCACCGCCTGGCGCCACCAGCCGCTGCGAACGGTCTCGTGGAGCCGCCGAACCAAGACCGCGAACGTGGGGAGGAACGGCAGCAACCCGGCGCTGCCGGCGATCCAGCCGCCTGCGTACGTCGCGTGACCGAAGGTCAGTCCGGCCGCCCGGTCGATCACGTTGGCGATGATGCCGATGACGGTGACGAAGAAGTACCAATCTGGCCGAGGGTCACCTCGGCCAGGCAAGCTGCAGGTCAACCATCCACCCGTACCGGGTTCAGCTGGTACGCGGGGAAGGCACCATGAAGACCGGCACCGGCGACGACCGGACGATCTTCGATGCTCGGGAACCGAGGAAGAGCCGAGCAGCCGGCGCCGACGAGCTCGGGCCGATCACGAGCAGGTCATCATCGTGCCAATCGACGTCTGCGATGGCCCTGCTCCACGAGAAGCCCTCTCCGACCACGAGCGTTCGGGCCAGACGCTCAGCCAGGGCAGGGTCGCCGCCCCCGTCCGCGACCCCGGCGCGGAGGGAGCTCTTCGTGCGTTCCACCCACTGCTGCACGACGAGTTCGTCGGCCGACTCCTCCACGCTGCCATAGAGCCGCTTGGGAGGCCGGACGGCGAACGAGACCGCCCGCACGTTCGCACCCGCTGCCTCGGCGACCTGGGCCCCGACGGCGGTGACGTGAGCGAGTCCAGCCGGCCCTCCCACACCGATGCTCACCCGGCGGATGCGGGAGCTCGGCGCGGGGCGGTAGCCGCGTGGGGCCAGCAGTACCGGCAGGTGGGCCGAGTGCACGAGGCGGTCCGTCACGCTGCCGAAGGAGATCCGACCCAGGGGGCCCTTGCTCGACGAACCGAGCACCATGGCGGACGCACCGACATCGGCGGCGAGATCGAGCAGCCCAGCGGGGATGGAGGAGGCCACCCGCACCTCGAAAGTCGCCTGAACGTCGGGCGGCAGGCCGGCCCTGGCCTGATCGAGCACCGACTGACCCCAGGACTTCAGCGGCGCGAGGTAGTCGCCGTCGACGAACTCCGGAGCACCAGCGGCGTGCGGGGTGGTCACGACGACCGCGACCGCGAGTGGCTCGTCGACCGAGCGTGAGAGCACGCTGGCCAGCTCGAGCGCCGCCGTGCCGCTCTCCTGCGCCGTGTAGGCGACCGCGATCGTCACGGCCTACGCCCGCACGATGAGCGAGGCCGCTTCGACGTGCGTGACCGGCAGACCCAGCTCGCCCGCGCGGTCGACGACTTCGAACCGCTGCCAGATGGAGTCCGAAGCGGGGAGCGTCACGATGACGATCTGGTCGGGATCGAACTGTGTCACCGCCGCCCGCAGCGCGCGCAGCGGTCGCTGGTCACCGAGCCCACCGGTGGCGTCGAGGTGGCGTGCCCGCAGGGTCGCGAGCGTCCGGTCCAGCCGCTCCTGCGCGGCCTGGGCTGTGGCGTCCCGCACGGACACGGCGCCGTGCGTCGACGCGGTGCCGGTCTCGACGGCGCTGGCCGGGACGCACACGTAGTAGGTGGCCTTGCCCATCGAGTCGATGCGTTGCAGCTCGCTCATCAGCTCGTCGGCCTCGAGGGTCTGGTTGGCCAGGACGAGCACCCGGCGCGCGTCACCGGTCGGCTCGTTGACGACGCGCGCGGGCAGCCGGGCGATCCGTCCCTTGTTGACGAAGAACAGGACGAGCACCACGGCGAAGGACGCCAGGCTCAGCACGAGCTGGATCCGCACGTCCTCGGTGAGTCCCATCTGGACCAGCACGAGGACTATGCCGAGCGCGGTGAGGACCGACAGCGCCGGGAACCACCACATCTTCACCTTGAGCGTCGACTCGTCGGCGCGGTACCTCAGGATGATCTGCGAGACGGCGATGAGCAGGTAGACGAACAGGATGACGGCGCCGGAGGAGTTGAGCAGGAACGAGAACACGGTGTCGGGGGAGACCGCCGCCATGATGACGGCGAGGAAGCCGACCACTGACGAGGACAGGATCGCCACCATGGGCACACCGCGCGAGTTCACCGTCACCATCGACGCGGGTGCCTCGCGGCGAGCAGCCAGCACGAACAGCATTCGGGATGCCGTGTAGAGGCCCGAGTTCAGGCACGACAGCACGGCGGTCAGCACGACGGCGTTCATGATGTCGTCGGCGTACGGGATGCCCATCTCCTGGAACGCCGCGACGAAGGGAGACGCCTCCAACGAGGCGGAGTTCCAGGGCAGGATGACGGCCAGCAGGAAGACGGAGCCGACGAAGAAGATCGCGATGCGGGTGATGACCGAGTTCGCGGCCTTGGACACGGCTCGCTCGGGGTTGTCGGACTCGGCCGCCGCGATGGTCGCGATCTCGGCGCCCACCATCGAGAAGATCACCGTCACCACCCCGGCCGTGACCGCCAGGCCGCCATTGGGGAAGAAGCCGCCGTACGCAGTGAGGTTGCTGAAGTCGAGGTCGGTGTTGGGCCAGATCCCGAGCACGAAGAGTGCGCCGACGGCGAGGAACACGATGATGGCCGCGACCTTGATCCCCGCGAACCAGAACTCGAACTCCCCGAACGACGACACGGAGATGAGGTTGGTCCCGGTCATCAGGAGCATGAGCACCAGGCTGAGCGTCCAGGTCGGCACCCCCGGCAACCAGAAGTTGATGACCTTGGCTCCCGCGACGGCCTCGAAGCCGACCACGATGACCCAGAAGTACCAGTAGAGCCAGCCGACGGAGAAGCCGGCCCAGTCGCCGAGGGCCTTGCGGGAGTAGTCGGCGAAGGAGCCCGTGGAGGGATTGGCCACGGCCATCTCCGCGAGCATCCGCATCACGAGGATGATCAGGATGCCGCACAGGGCATAGGTGATGAATGCTGCCGGCCCGGTGTCGTGGATGACGGTGCCCGATCCGACGAACAGGCCGGCCCCGATGACACCGCCCATGGCGATCATCGTCAGCTGGCGCTGGTTCAGCGCCTTCTTCAGCTCTGGGCCCGCCCCGGACACCTCAAGCCCCTTCGGAGTCGAGGGTCGGGCAGGATGCTGGCACGGAGCGAGACATGGACAATCCCCTTGATCGAAGTCACCTGACGTCGAGCCAGCACGTCAGGGGGTGTGCCGAACTGGATACAGTTGTCACTTCGCAAGCCGCTGCTCACCGTACTCGCTCGTCCGGAGCCCGGCCTCGCTGACCCCGCTGGTTTCTGCACTGTGCAAGCTTCACGATCACCTGGGTCCTCAAGCCGGGCGGGACCTGCCAATCGGTGTGAGCGGCACGCCGGTTCGGAATGGAGTGTCGAGGTGCTCGGTCAGGCAAAGCAGGTTGCGTTCGTCGGAGTGACTGACCTGGACGCTGCGGAGCGTTTCTATGGCGGCGTCCTCGGGCTCGACCTGCTCGACGCGCGGCCCTTTGCCGTGGTGCATGACACCCTGGCGGGCCAGCTGCGGATCACGCTGGTGCCGGAGGTTCGGGCAGCGGCCTACACGGTTCTGGGCTGGACGGTCACCGACCTGGAGAGCGAGGTGGATCGCCTGGTCGAGGCGGGCGTCCGCTTCAACCGCTATGACGGCATGGCCCAGGACGACCGCGGCATCTGGACGGCACCGGGCGGCGCTCGCATCGCGTGGTTCCTCGACCCTGACGGGAACACCCTCTCCCTCCAGTCCTGATCCGGCTCTCGAGGTCAGCGTGGCTCTCCGTCCTGGCGCCCCAGCGGCATCCGAAGCCCTCTCGGTCCAGGGCTCGTGGCCCGTGTGGAAGAGTGAAACCGGTTCCGCATCCGACGCGTGAGGAATGGCCCGTGCGAGCACGAACGCTGGTCAGGGCAGCCGAGGGCGCCCTGACCGCTCCGACCACGAGCCAGGACCTGCCGCTGTGGGCGGCCATCAGCTCTGCGGTCCTTGCCTATGCCGCCGGCGACGCCTTCGGGGTCGCCTACGAGTTCCTTCCCGAGCCCGTCCCGGTCGACGTCACCTCGATCAGTGCGCGCGCCGGCTGGCCGCACGGGGGTGTCAGCGACGACACGCTGTTGAGTCTGCTCACGATCGCCACCGCCACGGTGGACGACCCCGAGCGCTCTGCGTCGTCGTTTCTGGCCGAGCTGCGAAGGTCAGTTCCGCGGCTGCGCGGTCTGGGGCCGACCACGCGGGCAGCACTGGGCCTGCCGGTCGCGCCCCACGAGGCAGCACTCGTCGGAGGAACCAACGGGGGGATGATGCGCACCGCCCTGCTGGGCCTGGCGTTCCACCCGCAAGACGACCTCAGGCGCCGCTCCTTGGTCCGCGCGATGGCCGAGGCCACCCATCCCGATCCGGCGTCGTCGGTCTGCGCCGTGGCCGCATCGAAGCTGTTCGCCGTGGCCTCCTCGGGCATCGACACCGACGACCTCGCCCAGGCCCTGCGCGCCGAATCGGACGCAATAGGCTTGCCCGGCACCGCAATCGACGAGCTGCGCCTGATTGACGAGTGGTCGCCTCCGGCTTCAGGCATCTCGCTGAGCCCCATCGAGACCCTCCTGGCCGTCGCGACCGTGGCGAGCAACGCGCGGACCTGCCTGGAGGCCTACCGGCTCGCCTGCGAGATGGGCGGCGACACCGATACCGTCAGCGCCCTTGCTGCCGCACTCGTGGCCGCGGGGTCCCCCCAGTCGTGCGAGCTCTTCGCCATCACCTGGATCGACGACGTCAACTGGGCGGAGATCCCCCAGGCAGCGCAGGCCATGGGCACCCTGTTCACCTTGCGGAGAGCAAGCCAGGAGAGGTACGCATGAGCGAGGCGCGACGGGTCTGGATCGTCGGTCCGATCGCGTGGGACACCGTCGTCTACGTCGACCAGTTCCCGGTCCGTGGCCGCTTCACGCAGTCTCGGAACACCATCGAGCGCCCCGGTGGGTCGGCAGGGAACGTCGCCCAGGCCTTGGCCACCGCAGGCGTCGAGACCGGCTTCGTCACGACGATCGGCGACGACGCGATCGGCCAGCGGCTGCAGTCCACCCTGGCGGCGAGCAGGATTGCGCACCTCGTCGTCAACCGCACGCCCGGCCACTCACGCCACGTCCTGGTCCTGGTCGACGCTGCTGGAGACCGGACGATCCTCGGGCTCTCGCCCGACACGATGGGCCACATCACGGCTCGAGGTGCACCGTTCGAGCCCGGCGACATCGTCGTCTTCGTCGTGTGGAGCGACCACTTCCTGCCCGACCTCGAGCATGCCCGGGCCTGCGGGTGCACGACGGTCGTCGGCCTCGGCGCCCTCGACAACCCGGCCGTCACGGCGGACATCGCCTTCGGATCTCGTGCTGACGCCGCCGGCGAAGTCGAACCGGCCCGCCATCTGACCCGGTTCGACCGGGTCGTCGCGACCTCCGGCTCGGAGGGCGCCCTCCAGCTGGACGGCGACCGCGAGCTGCGGCAGCCGGCGATCCCGGCCGCGGTCGTCGACACCACGGGCGCGGGGGACGCCTTCCTGGCCGGCTACCTCGCCATGTACGCCCGAGGTTTCGTGGACGGTCGACGGGCGCTGGATGCGGGGGCGCGGTGGGCCGCGCTCACCGTCTCGCACGTGGGCTCGATCCCGCCCGACTGGAGCCAGGTGGCCACTGCGCCCTGACGACCTGTCACCGCGCGGTGATCGCGTTTGCCTCGGCAGCGCTGAGCTGGGCAGCCGGTGCGCCGCCACCGCCCGGGTGGGGAGCCTCTGCCATGACCGACATCCGAAGCATCTTCCTTCCGCTGAGTACGCCGAGGCTGCTGCGCTGGTCGGCACGCCGCTGGACTTGTCGGGCGCGGTCACGGACGGGTTGGCCATCGAGAGCCGCGTGATCGGATGTTCGGACCTTCAGACAACCGGATCACCGGCGCCTCACACAACGATCTCGCCGCCGCAGTCGCGTGGGGCTCGTCCGAATGCTTCTGAGCATTGCCGTATTCAGGGATCCGGGTCACATTGAGGGGTGTGGAGGACGACTCGGGGGTTGCCATCGCTGCTGCGCTCGACCAGGTCGGGTCCCGGCTGAAGCGGATCCGCGGGTCCCGCCGGCTGACGCTGACCGCTGTGGCCGAACGAACCGGCATCTCGAAGAGCACCCTGTCCCGGCTCGAGACCGGAGGACGGCGGCCGACCCTGGAGCTGCTCCTCGCGCTCTCGCACGCCTACCGGGTGCCTCTGGATGACCTGGTCGCCGCACCCGCGGAAGGCGACCCGAGGCTGCGGTTCACGCCCGGCCGGGTCAAGGGCCGGACGGTCATCCCGCTGTCCCAGCAGCCCGGCGCGATGCAGGCCTGGAAGATCATCATCCCGACGAGCCAGTCCGACCCCGAGCCCCGGGCCCATGACGGCCACGAGTGGATCTACGTGCTGTCCGGCCGGATGCGTTTCATCCTGGCCGAGCAGGACCTGGTCATGGGACCCGGTGAGGTCGCCAGCTTCGACACCACGGTGCCGCACTGGTTCGGCAGCACCGGGAGCGAGCCGGTGGAGATCATCAGCATCTTCGGGCGACCCGGTGAGCGGATGACGGTGCGAGAGAGCTGAACACGCGCAGCGGTCCGGACGATCAACGCGGCATCGGGCGGGCTGCAGCGGCTGCCTGCCGGCGAGCACGCCATGGATCGCCCGGTGCGAGCACGAACTGGGTGAACACGTGGCGCCACGGGATGACCGCGATGATCACGATCACCCATAGGACGTCGCCCGCCTGGGCGCTGGTCACGGCGTCGAGCTGGCCGCGTGACCACACTGGGACAACGACTACTCCCAGCCAGAGCAGCTTCCAGGTCACCTCGTACAGCAGGATCGGCAGCATCCGCTTCGGGTAGCGGACACCGAGCAACGCCACGAACGACATCGCGATGAGGAGGCACTCCTTGGTTCCCTCGGCGAGCCCCCACGGTTCGTGGCTGAACAGCAGCGGCCACTTGCGGACGGCCAACCCGACGACCATCACGAGGTACCCGACGCGCAGGAGGTTCAGCTGCCACACCGCGAGCTGGGCCGAACGTCGGCGGTCTCCCAGGTGGCCGCCTCGAGCGCGGGGCTCCGGGTGAGCAGGAGATGGCGGAGTCGGGTCAGGGATGACCATCGGGTGGCGTCGGGTCGGGGTCGGGTTGCTCATGGTGTCTCCTGTGGGTGGGTGCGGTTCATGCCTGCAAGGCTGGAGCCCAGCGGTCGAGTCGGCCACGAACGTTGCCGTTCTCGGGAATCCGCACTCACCCGAACGTTTCGAAACTGGGAGAACGTAGTTCCTTAGACTTCGGACCATGACCCCTCGAGCGCTCCTGATCTCCGGTGCGGGTCGCTACGCCGACCCGTGGCACCCGTTCCCGCGAACCTCGGAGGCCGTTGCCGAGGTGCTGACCCGGGATGGGCTCGCTGTCGAGGTCGCGCAGGATGCCGATGACGCGCTCGCCGGCCTCGCCGAGTCCGCGCCCGACCTGCTGGTCGTGAACATCGGCGACACCGCCGGCCCCCACCCCGACGACGTCATGGACGCGGCACCTGACACCGCCCGCGACGAACGTTCGCGCGCAGGCCTGCTCGCCCACCTGACGGCCGGTCGTCCACTGCTCGCGCTCCACGTGTCGTCGACGAGCCTTGGGTACGTGCCGGAATGGGAGAGCATCCTGGGTGGGGTCTGGGTGCACGGGACGACGATGCATCCCGAGCTGGGCATCGCCCGCATCGAGGTCGACACCGACGCCCATCCGATCGTCACCGGCATCGCTGACTTCGAGGTGCACGATGAGCGCTACTCGTGGATGCGGGTGTCCCCACGGGTGCGCGGGCTGGCGTGGCACGCCCACGGAGGCACACGGCATCCATTGCTGTGGACGCACGAATACGGTTCTGCGCGAGTCGTCTACGATGCTCTCGGCCACGATGAACGGTCCTACGAGAGCGCCTCGCGGCGGGCGTTGGTGTCGCGATCGGCGCGCTGGTTGCTCGGGGACCTCTGAGTGCGGACGGACCTACGCGAAGCCCCCGTCATCCTGAAAGGTCGACGGGTCGAGCGGAACGGCGCGCAGGGCGGCCCAGAGTTCGTCGGGGACCACCACCTCGTCGAGCTCGATCGACGCCTCGAGGTCTCCGACCGTGCGCATCCCGACGATGGTCGACGTGATCCGCGGGTCTCGGGTCGAGAACTGCAGGGCGGCGGCGGCGAACGGCACCCCCGCCTCGGCGCACAGCCGGCCCATCTCGTCAGCGGCCTCGATCAGCGCTGCCGGCGCCTCGCCGTAGGCGTACCGGGTGCGGTCGACGGGCCAGCGGGTCAGCATGCCGCCGCCGTACGGCGCCGCGTTGAGCACCCCCAGGCCCTGCGCGGAGGCGAGGTCGAGAAGCGGGTCCGCGCCGCGGTCGACCAGGGTGTACCGGTTGTGGGTGATGACCGCCTCGAAGTGGCCGGTCTCGAGGAAGCGCATCAGCAGGCCCACGGGGCCGCCCGACAGGCCGAGGTGCCCGATCAGGCCGTCCTCGCGGGCGGCGACCAGGGCCGCGACCGGCCCGTCGACGGCCGTGGCTCGCTCCCACGTGGTGTTCTCGGGGTCGTGGAGGAAGACGATCGGCAGGTGCGGGAGGCCGAGCCGTTCCATGCTCTCCTCGAGCGACGCGCGCATCCGGGAGCCGGAGAAGCCGCCGGTCGCCATGTCGCGGTCCGCCTTGGTCTGCAGCACGAAACCGGCCGGGATGCCGCCCGCGGCGCGGATCGCGCGGCCGATCCGTCGCTCGCTCTCGCCGTCCCCGTAGTTGTTCGAGGTGTCGAGGTAGCGCACGACCTCGCTGCTGAAGAGTGCGGCGGCGAGGGCCGCCGACTCGGCCGCGCCGATGCCGCCGTGCGGGTGGTCGGGAGAGCACCACGCGGCGGCGCCGGCGCACAGGCGGGTCACCTCGATGCCCGTGAACCCGAGCTCCCTCATCTGCGGCATGTCGGTTCTTCCTCCGAGGGGCTCAGCCGTGGCGTTGATGTAACGCTACGGCGGCTGTCGCGGGTGGGCTGTGTCGGGTCTGCGCCCATCTCGCCACCGCATTCGGGTGGCCATGGCAGTCTGAGTGGTACCGCAGTAGTACCATTATTGAATGGCAATGAACCTGCGGCTCACCGACGCCGAGAGCGAAGCCCTGCGTGCCAGGGCCGACCAGGAGGGCCGCTCCATGCAGGAGGTCGCCAGGACCGCCATCGCCCAGTACGTCTCGGATCGGCCACAGCGCCTTCTTGATGCGATCCAACGGGTTCGCAGCGAAGACAGCGAGCTGCTCGAGCGCCTGAGCAAGTGAGCAGTCAGGAGATCGACTACCTCTCGGTGGAGGACCTCCTGGAGATCGCCGCTGGTGTCATGGACAACGTGGCCGTCAGAGATGTCGGCCTGCTCGCGGCGGCCGCGGGGCGACCACGAGTCACCGTCTTCGGTGATGACGCCTACCCGACCTTTCCGGACAAGGCCGCAGCGCTTCTCCACTCCTTGGTCCGCAACCATGCCCTGGTCGACGGCAACAAGCGTCTGGCGTGGTCCGCCACGCGCATCTTCAGTCTCCTCAATGATCTGGACGTCACCTACACCGTCGATGACGCCGAGGACCTGATGCTGAGCGCGGCATCCGGCCAGCTCGACGTGCCTGAGATGGCGGAATGGTTGGCTGCTCGCCTCGCGCCCACCGCGTAGGGCCGCGCGACGGCGCCATGAGGGAGCAGACCCACCAGCCGCTGTGGCGCCGTGGTGCATGCCTAGCGGGCTGCCACCACCGCAGAGACCGGTGTACAGGGCAGGTCGGGGAACTCGGTGCGCAGCCCCGTGTCATCGGTGGTCGCCAGCTCGTCCATGGTCAGCGCTGCCCGGGCCTGCAGCCCCATCACCGGCTTGAGCCGGCCGACGGTGTTGGCCAAGACGTGCAGGGCCGCCCGCGGCACGTGTCGCGGGCTCCCCGCCCAACCGCGCTGAGCCATGACCATCTCGGCCAGGCGCGTCAGGGTCACGTGCTCCGGTCCGCAGATCTCGAGGACGCGTCCGCGCAGGGTGTCGTCGACCACCGCGCGTTCCACCAGGGCCGCCACGTCGGCGACGCTGACCCAGCTCACGGGGTTGTCTCCGCGACCGAACACCAGGGGCCGGTGCGACCTGCCGGCGGTGCGTTCGACGAGCTGGGCCCAGGTCTCGGCGTACGCCTCGGCCCGAACGATCGTCCAGGCCAGCCCGCTGGACCGCAGGCGCTGCTCGGCGGCGTACTTGGCGCGCATGAGCTCCATCGGGCTCTCGGGCGAGGCGGTGATCACCGACACCATGACGAAGGTCGCCCCGACCTGCTCGGCCGCCTCGATGAGGTGGATGTTGCCCTCGCGGTCGACGGCCTGCGGCGTGACTCCTGCGGGTCCGATGAACCCCTGCACCGCGCTGACGACCAGGTCCACCCCCTCCATCGGCGTCACGAGGCTGGCCGGGTCGCGGACGTCTGCGCGCACGACCTCCACGCCGGGGTCGATCGTGCCGGGGCGCGGTGCCAGACCGCGGCTGAGCACTCGGACCGGAAGCCCACGTGCGTGCAATCGGTTGGCGACGACGCTGCCCAGGCAGCCGGTGCCACCCGCGATGAGGATCATGACCGTGGCCGGGTGACTCGGCTGGGCGACATGGCGTGCTCCTTCCCCTCCGAGTTGTGACCACCGACCTGCAGCCAGGGTCCTCGCGGTGGCCCTCCACGCTATTCCGGACGTGGATCGGACGCGTCGACAAGTGACGAAAAGAGCACCCTCGACGCGCGCCCACGGCACGCACCGAACGAGCGCAACCGGCCCTCAGGACGACGCGCGGAGCCGGTGCCGCACCACCCGGCGGCGCAACGTCGGCGACGACTCGACCTCGTAGCCGGCATCGAGGAAGACCTGGAGCAGTCCGACCGACGCCTCGTCCCAGATCACGGTCCTTCCCGGCGGCGGCTCTGTGGGATAGCCCTCGAGGACCCGAGCGCCGACCTGCCGGCCGTACTCGACGGTGGCGGCGGCGAGCTCGTACATCAGCCCCTGTCGACGGAAGCCCTTGCGCACGACGAAGCAGGTGACCGACCAGACGCCCTCGAGGTCCGGGTCCTTCCGCATCCACGTCTTCTGCCGGGCCCAGATCCTCGGGTAGTTCTCCCGTGGCTCGACGGCGACCCAGCCGGCCGGCTCACCGTCGACGTACCCGACGAGTCCGGACGTGGGGCCGCTCGTGCCGCAACCGGCCTGCTGCAGGAGGGCGGCGTCGCGCTGCTCCTGGGTCGTGTCGCGCCAGATCCAACCCGGCACCTTGAGCGCCTGGCAGCGGCACTTTCGGGCGCCTCCGGCCTCGAACACGGCGTCGACGTCCGCGCTCGTCGCGTCGTTGGCCGGGCGCCAGCTGAACTCGGGCACACCGGGAGCGTAGTGGCGAGCCAGCGCCACCGTGGACGTCGTGACGGCCGATCCGTGCCCTGCCGGACGGTGGACAGGCGATCGACGCCGCGGGACACTGCGAGATGGGCGCGAGGCGCCCGGTCGACGGAGGGAGCAGGCCATGTGGTGGTTGGTGGTGGTCATCGTGGTGGCGCTGATCGTGGTCATGTCCGTGACGCTGAGCCGGCGCGGTCAGGGGGACCCGGGCTATCAGCCCGATGACCCTCGTCGAGGGGAGCAGCTGGGCGGCCCCGGTGGCCAGTGGGGCCCCGGCGGGGACGGGGGCTTCTAGGCGGAGGTCCGCCTCATCACGGGGTGCGACGGCGGCCAGGGGCGGCCGGGGACCCGGTGGGTCAGGTTGCGAGTCGTGGACCTTCCCGACGACCCGGCCGCTGACCTCACTGCCCGGCTGGAGGACGTCTACCGCGACCTGCATGCTCATCCTGAGCTGTCGTTCCAGGAGCACCGCACGGCCGGCATCGTGTCCGCCTGGCTGGGGCAGCTGGGCTTCGAGGTCGAGGTCGGCATCGGCCGCACCGGGGTGGTCGGGGTGATGGCCCGCTCCACGGAGCCCGTGGTGCTGCTGCGTGCCGACATGGACGCGCTACCGGTCGCGGAGGCCACCGGTCTCCCCTACGCCAGCTCGGTCCGCGGGCTCGACCCCGAGGGCCACGAGGTCCCGGTGATGCACGCCTGCGGTCACGACATGCACGTGACCTGCCTGCTCGGCGCGGCGTCTCGGCTCGCCGGGGACCCGTCGTGGGCCGGCACCCTCATCGTGCTGTTCCAGCCCGCCGAGGAGGTTGCCGGCGGCGCGGCCGCGATCGTCGCCGACGGGCTCTTCGCCAGGGTGCCGCGGCCCGACGTCGTGCTCGGCCAGCACGTGGCACCGATACCGGCCGGGTTCATCGGCCTCCGGTCCGGGCCGGCGTTCGCGACCACCGACAGCCTGCGCGTCACCCTGACCGGCGCCGGGGGGCACGGTTCACGGCCGGAGGCGACCGTCGACCCCGTCGTCATGGCGGCATCCACGGTGATGCGTCTGCAGACGGTCGTCTCCCGCGAGGTCGCCGGCACCGACACGGCAGTGCTGACGGTCGGTGCGCTGCGCGCCGGGACCAAGGCGAACATCATCCCCGACACCGCCGAGCTGCTCCTGAAGGTGCGGACGTACGACCCTCAGGTGCGAACGCACGTGCTGGACAGCATCGCTCGCATCGTCGCGGCCGAGGCCGACGCCTCGCGCGCCCCCGTCCCCCCGCGCATCGAGACGATCGAGTCAGCGCCCGCCGTCGTCAACGACCCGGATGCCGTCGCGCGCACCTGGGCGTCGCTGGAGTCGGTCGTCGGCTCGGGTCGGGTCGTCGACCCCGGCCCGGTCACCGGCAGCGAGGACGTCGGGATCCTGGCGAATGCGGCCCCGGCGCCCTGCGTCTTCTGGCTGCTCGGGGAGCGGACCCGGCCGCCTTCGCGGGTGGCAGCGACATCGAGGGCCTCCGGGCAGCGATGGCGGCCCTACCCGCCAACCACTCGCCGGCCTACGCCCCGGTCGTCAGCCCCACCATCGGCGTCGGCGTGGCGAGCCTGGTTGCCGCTGCGCGGTCATGGCTCACCACGAGCTGACCTGAGCCCTGGGGTCCTGGCTGCAGGCGGGTCATCCCCGTCGGGCGTTGACGGATGCCACCCGGCTGCGGTCTGGTGTGAGCGTGCAGCCGTTCAGCAAGGCCTACAAGGGCCGCGGCGCGTTCGCGTCGGCGAGCCGGCCGCCGATGACGACGCGGTATGTCCCGTTCGCGAGGTCGATGGCCAACTACTCGAGAGACCGGCTACGCACGGACGTCGTTGCCGGGGCCACGGTGGCGGCGCTGGCGCTCCCGGCATCCATGGCGTACGCGCAGCTGGCCGGTGTGCCGATCAGCGCCGGCCTGTATGCGCTGCTCCTCCCGGTGCTGGCGTACGCCTTCCTGGGGTCCGCGCCGCGGGTGGCCGTCGGGCCCGAGGGCACCGTCGCGCTGCTGGTCGCGACGGCGCTCGCTCCGCTCGCCGTCAGCGGGAGCCCGCAGTACGCCGCGCTCGCGGCGATGCTCGCGGTCATGGTGGGGGCGATCTACCTCGTGGCACGCCTGGCCCGCATCGGCTGGATCGCCGACTACTTCTCCCAGGCGGTGCTGGTCGGCTACATCACCGGGGTCGCCGTCGTGCTCATCCTCGGCCAGCTCGGCAAGCTGCTCGGCATCTCCAGCGACGAGGACGGCGCCATCGGCGAGACCGTCGACATTCTGCGCCACCTCGGCGACGCCAACGGCGTCACGGTCGTCGTCGGTGCGGTCTCCCTCGCCCTCCTGGTCGTCGCGGGACGGGTCAACAACCGGATCCCGGGCGCGCTCGTCCTCGTCGTCGCCGGCATCGCCGCCTCGTGGGCGCTCGACCTCGCAAGCCACGGCGTCTCGATCACCGGCCAGGTTCCCGGTGGCCTGCCACGGCTGGAGGTCCCCGACCTGAGCCCTGGCGACGTCGGCTCGCTGGCCCTTGCGGCACTGGCCCTCTTCCTCGTCGCCTTCTCCGACTCCATCCTCATCTCGCGCTCCTTCGCCGCACGCCACCACGAGGTCGTAGACGCCAACCAGGAGCTGCTCGCCTTCGGGGTCGCCCAGATCGCCTCGGGCGTCAGCCAAGGAATCCCCATCGGCACCAGCGGTTCCCGCACGGCCGTCAACGACGAGATGGGCGCGACCAGCCAGGTGAGCGGGCTGGTCGCGGCGGCGACCATCGCCGCCATCCTGGTGTTCCTCACCGGCCCGATCCAGTACCTGCCCTCGGCGGTGCTCGGCGCGATCATCATCTATGCCGGGGCGAAGCTGATCGACCCCGCCCAGTGGACGGCGCTGGCGCGCAGCAGCAGGGTCGAGGTCGTCATCGCCGCCATCACCGTCGCGTGCGTCGTGACGGTGGGGGTGCTGCAGGCGATCGTCGTGGCCGTGGTGCTGTCGGTCGCCGACATCATCCGCCGTGCAGCCCGCCCAGCGGACGCCGTGCTCGGCTGGTCCGCACCCCAGGACCGGTACGTCGACGTCGTCGAGCACCCGGATGCCGGAATCACCGCCGGCGTGGTGGTCTACCGCATCCAGGACCGGCTGTTCTTCGCGAACGCCCACTACTTCAAGCGCCGGATCTGGGCCGCCGTCGACGGCGCACCCAAGCCGGTGCGGCACGTCGTGCTCGACGCGTCGTTCATCAGCGACATCGACGCCAGTGCGGAGGAGGCACTGCGTGAGGTCATCGGCGGGCTGGCGGAGCGCAACATCGAGCTCCACCTGGCCCGCGCCACCCTCGAGCTGCGGGAGCGGCTCGAATCGGTCGGCCTGGTCGAGACCATCGGGACCGACCACTTGCACGGCACGGTGACCGCCGCCGTCGACGCGTGCCGGCTCCCCCCCGACGGCTCGTCGTCGTAGGGGGCGCCCGGACTACTCGCAGGCGCGGGCGAGGGTGAGCGCGAAGTCGTCGTCGGGGTCGGTCCAGGAGCCCACGAGGTGCAGCCCGGCGGCTTCGAGCTCCGCGCGGATGCCGTCCGGCCGGAACTTCGCGGACGTCTCGGTGCGCATCTCCTCACCGTCGTCGAACGACACGACCAGGTCGAGCGCGGCGATCGTGACCCGTTGGGCGGCGCGGGCCCGCAGCCACATCTCGATCCGCTCCTTCTCGGCGTTCCAGCGGGCGACGTGGGCGTAGCAGTCGGGGTCGAAGTCGGCGCCGAGCTCCCGGTTGAGCACGTGCAGCACGTTGAGGTTGAACTCCGCGGTGACGCCCGCGGCGTCGTCGTAGGCAGCGACCAGCCGTGCGACGTCCTTGACCAGGTCGGTGCCGAGCAGCAACGTGTCGCCCGGGGTGAGGCCCGTGCGGACCCCGGTCAGGAAGTCGTGGCGCTCGGCCGGCTGCAGGTTGCCGATCGTACTGCCCAGGAACGCCACCATCCTGAGCCCGCCGGTGGGGAGGTCCTCGAGGTGCCGCTCGAAGTCGGCGACGACACCGTGCAGCTGGAGGTCGGGGTAGCTGGAGGCCAGGGCGTCCATGGCGCCGGACAGGGCCGCCGCACTCACGTCGACCGGCACGTAGCGGCGCAGGTGGCCGGCCGCCGCGAGCGCGTCGAGCAGCAGCCGGGTCTTCTCTGACGACCCGGACCCCAGCTCGACCAGGGTGTCGGCCCCGGACAGTGCGGCGATCTTGGCGGCGCTCGCCTCGAGGATCGCCCGCTCGGTGCGGGTGGGGTAGTACTCGGGCAGCCGGGTGATGTCCTCGAACAGCGCGCTGCCACGGGCGTCGTAGAAGTACTTCGGCGGCAGCTGCTTGGGGGTTGCGGTCAGCCCGCGCCGCACGTCGGCCCGCATGGTGTCGACGAGGTCGGCGGAGGTGAGGCGAAGGTCGATCCGGGGGACGGTGACGCCGCTGGTCATCGGGGGCTCCATTCGTGGTTACGGGCTGGGGGTCAGGGCAGTGGTGCGGATGCCGTCAGGGCCGGCCTCCACGAGGCTCGCGGGAGGAAGGCGTCGCCATCCGTCGGACTCGTCCAGCGGCTCCGACGCCAGGAGCGCCCCGGCGGGCGACTCGTGGCAGAACAGCGGGTCGCCGAACGACGTGGCCGCCAGCCGTTCGCCGTCGGTCGCGAGGTACGACAGCCGCCCGCCGCCGACGGCCTGCGCGGCCGCCACCGTCTCGGCGAGGCCTTCGCCGAGCGATGCCCCGGCGGTCCAGGCCGCCACCGCGACCCCGAAGAGCAGGGCGGAGTCGACCGGCGCAGCGGCCTCGGGTGTGGCCAGGCCCCGTTCGAGAAGCTGACGCCGGGCCCGCGGCCAGTCGGCGAGCGCACCGACGTGGCTGAACAGCCAGCTGCCGTGCGTGAAGGGTGCGTTCGACGACTCGTCGGATGCCGCGAAGCCCGGCGTCGCGTCGCGGACCGCCCCGAGCAGGCACCTCGAGGAGATGGTCGGGGCCAGGGAGGCGAACGACGAGTCACCCCAGATCGGTTGTGCCCGGCGGTATCTCACCGGCTCGTCTCGACTCGGGACGTACCAGCCGACGCCGAAGCCGTCGGCGTTGACCACACCGTGCGTCTGGTGCCGCGGCGCGAAGGACTGGTGGAGCAGCGAGTGCGGCGGCTCGAGGATCAGCGACGCGAGCGTCACGGGCTCGCCCACCCAGGCGAGGTGCCGGCACATCAGGCGTCCCGCGCGGTGCGGAAGCCGACGAAGATCTGCCGTCGCATCGGGAAGTCCCAGTTCCGGAACGTGTTCCGGGCCGCCAGTGGGTCCGTGGCCCAGGAGCCTCCCCGGAGCACCTTGTGCTCCGCGCCGAAGAAGACCTCGGAGTACTCCGCGTAGGGGAAGGTGCAGAAGCCGGGGTAGCCGTCGAAGGTGGTGGACGTCCACTCCCACACGTCACCGATCATCTGCAGGGCGCCGACGGCCGAGGCACCGTCCGGGAAGGAGCCGACCGGGGTCGGACCGTAGCGGTGCTGGCCGAGGTTGGCCTGTGCCGGCGTCGGGAAGTCGTCACCCCACGGGAACCGGCGGCTTCGACCGGTGGCGGGGTCCCAGGCGGCTGCCTTCTCCCACTCCGCCTCGGTCGGTAGGCGGCGCCCGGCCCACCGGGCGTAGGCGTCCGCCTCGAACCAGCTGACGTGCTGCACCGGCTCGTCGTCGGGGAGTGGCTCGACGCGCCCGAACCTCCGCCGCAGCCAGGACTGGCCGTCGCGCACCCAGAACGCTGGAGCGCGTCGCTCGGACTGGCACCGCCACTCCCATCCGGCCGGACTCCACCACTGCGGGCGGTCGTAACCGCCTCCCTCGACGAATGCCCGGTAAGCACTGACAGAGACCGGTGTCGCGTCGATCCAGAACGCGGGCAACGACATCCGGTGCGCTGGGCGCTCGTTGTCGTAGGCCCAGGGATCGGTCGACGTGCCCATCACGAACTCCCCCGCCGGCACGAACACCTCCTGCGAAAGGACGACGGCTCGAGCCACTGGGTCGCCCTCCCCGGCCGGCAGTACCACCCGCCCCCGGCGCAGCTGGTGGGTGGCGAGCATCGTCTCGTCGTGCTGGTGCTCGTGCTGCAGCACCATGCCGTAGACGAACCCCGCGTCGAGCAGCGGCGCGGAAGGCTCGAGGCGCACCGTCTCCAAGGAGTCGAGCACCTTCTGGCGCACCGTTTCTACGTACGCCACCGACTCCTTCGGAGACAGCAACGGCAGTGTGGGCCGCTCGGCACGCGGGTGCTCGAACGCATCGTAGAGGGGGTCGATCTCCGGTCGCATCGCGTCCACGCCGAGGGTCTCGCGCAGCAGCCAGAGCTCCTCGTAGTTGCCCACGTGCGCGAGGTCCCACACCAGGGGGGACATCAGCACCGAGTGCTGGCGGGTCAGCTCCTCGTCGTCGAGGATCGCGGTCGTCAGACCGAGCGACCGCTGGCGGACGCGTTCCAGCTCACCCGCGACGTAGTCCTTGAGCTCGTCGGCGTCGCTGGTCGCGGGGTCGAGGGAGGTCATCGCAGCTCCTTCTGCTTGATCATCGACATGACGGCCGTCTCGGGGCCGTCCAGGACGTCGTTCGCCGGGCAGCGCCCGCGATCGACGTAGCGGGAGGCGAACTCGGCGACCGTCTCGCGCAGCGCAGCATCGCGAACCATCGGCAGGACGGCCGCGAACACCGTCTGCGCGGCCCGGGCCAGGGCAGGGTCCGCCAAGCCGTGCCGCGCGGCGGCCAGCCAGGAGTCGGCGACGGGCGCGCAGGCCTGCGTCACGGCCTCCGCGAGCTCGGGGTGCTCGAGGAGGGTCGCGAGGACGACGACCGGGACGGCCCACCAGCGGGGCTGCTGGGCGTCGAGGTAGCGCACCTCGAACCAGCCGCGGGGTCGCACGGGTGGGAACAGCGTGGTGAGGTGGTAGTCGAGGTCGTCCTCGGTGGGCGGGGCGAGGGCGCCCACCCGGCCGGCGACCCAGTCGCCGAAGGTGAAGCCGGGGGCGGGCAGCCACGGAGGGCTCGCTGTGCGCAGCATCATCACGGGGGCCGAGAGGACGTACTCCGGCCAGGTGAGCCACGGGTCGCCCGACGGTGGTGGGGACGTGCGCGAGGGGTCAAGGCGCAGCCAGACGGCCTGCCGGGTTGACGTCCACCCGGTGGGCGCCCCACGGTGGACGGGGGAGTTGGCGAAGGCCGCGCTGAGGGTGGGCCCGACCAGGTGGAGGAGCCGCCACCGGCGGGCCACGTCTGCCGCGTCCGCCCCGGCGTCGAGGTTGACCTGGACGCCGGCGGTCGAGGTCATCATGACGGCGCCGAGGTCGGAGCTCACGGTGTCGAAGTAGGCCGCCATCGCGTCGTAGCGCGGCTCGTGGAGCTGTCGTGCCGGCGGGCGGACCGGGTCGACGCCCGCGGGAACCAGGGCGAGCCCGGCAACGCCGAGGGCGGACTCGAGATGCGCGACGTCGGCGGCGAGGGCGGCGCAGCAGCCGGTGACGTCCGGTGCGGGCAGGGAGCTGAGCTCCACCTGCCCTCCCGGCTCGAAGGTCACGACACTGCGGCCGGGAACCGGGCCGGCATCCGCGAGCAGGGACTTCAGGGTTGAGATTGGCGCTCGGGCCCGGCGGTCGGCCGTGCGCGCGACCATCCACTCGAGCTCGGCGCCCACGACGCCGGGCGGGCCGGTCTTGAAGCAGATGCGGTGCAGGTAGCCGTGCGCGGCCTCGGCGTCGGGCAGCACGCGTCCCGTGCTCATCGGGCCTGGGCCCTCGACGACGCGGCCTCTGACTCATCCACGCCGTCAGTCTCGCCCACGGCGGCCGGCAGGTTCGGCGAAGCGGCACTGGAAATCGCACCACCCCGTCGCAGGGATGCTGGTGCCACAGCTGACCTCCTCCGCCGGAGAACCGTCCTTGATTGTTCTGGCAAGGCGCTGCCAGACGCAACATCGATACCCAAGCACGGACCTCCGACAGCCCTCCCGCCATCCCGTGGCCCGGGTCAAGGTGGGGCGTGCGCGTTCGGGTACTCGGTGGTTTGCGGTCGACATCGAGGACACTGCGGTCGGTCCCCGTGAATGGCGGCTGAGTCGGGCGCGGCACCTGGTGGCGATGCTCGCCCTCGCACAGGGCCAACGCGTTTCGCGGGACCGTCTGCTCGACTCGTTGGTGGCCGGCGCAGGACCCCGCGACGGCGACCCACAACCTGCACCCGAGCGATGTACGTGGCCCGCCGGGCTCTTCGGCACTTGCGACTCCCGGACCTGCTCACCATGGATGGCGACCAGGGGGTGCCGTGTCCCGGAGGGGTCGTCCAGGTCGACGCCTTCGAGTTCGAGAGTCGTGCAGCCGCGGCCCCTGTCGGCGGACGACGCCGACCTGCTCACCGAGGTGGACCAGCTCTACACGGGCGACCTCCTTCCAGAGCTGCCCTACGCCGACGGGGCCATCGACCGCCGCGCTGCGCTGCGGGAGGCCCACCACCCCGTGCTCGTCCGGCTGGCCCATACACAGGCAGCGGACGGCAGCGCCGAGGCGTCCCGGTTGGTCCTCGGGTTGGGCACCCCACGTGCGACCTGAGCGTCCTAGCATCGGGCGCGTGGACGGCGGTGGACGCTCGGCTCGGCTGGTGCTCGTGCACGAGGGCACGGTGGTGGGCGCCCTGCCACCCCTTGAGCTGACCATGCCGTGGTGGCCCGAGGCGGGTGACGTGGTGGCCGCCGCCCGTGAGCACTTCGGGGTCGAGGTGGTCCTGCTGCGCCTCCTGGAGGCCCGGTCGGACCGGCCGTTCGGCGGGGCGGTGACGTACCTGGCCGAGACCGACGGGCTCCCCGGCATCCGGCTGGAGCCCTGGCCCGTCGACGTCCTCGCGGACGAGCCGCTGCGCGCCCCATGGGCCACACCCGGCGGACCGGCGCTGCTGGTGGGGTGGGCAGTCGAGCAGCTCGGGAAGCAGGGGATCGAGCGGGTCGGGCCGGCCGAGCAGATGCGGTCATGGAACCTCTCGGGGATCTGGAGGCTGCCGACCTCCCGGGGACCGTTGTGGCTCAAGGCGGTTCCGAGCTTCTTCGCCCACGAGGGCGCCGTCATCGACTGGATCGGGTCACCACCGGCTCCTGCGCTGGTGGCCCATGCGCCCGGGCGGGTGCTCATGGCGCAGGCCCCCGGCGCACCGAACCACGACACGAGGGGACCGGCGCTGGAGCCGATGGTGCAGCAGCTCACCCGGCTGCAGGAGCGGGCGCTGCAGCGGACCGACGAGCTCCTGGCGATCGGTGTGCCGGACCGACGGCTCCCGACCATGCTGACCCGTGTGGAGTCGGTCGCCGACCAGTGGGCGGGCTCCGTGGCCCCGCACGAGCGGGGCGCGCTCACCACCCTCGTCGCGGACCTGCCGAGGCGGCTCGCGGAGATCGACGCGTGTGGGGTGCCGGACACCTTGGTGCACGGTGACTTCCACCCCGGCAACGTCGTGGGGTCGCCCGGCACCTACGTCCTCATCGACTGGGGCGACTCGTTCGTGGGACACCCGCTCATCGACGAGCTGGCCTTCACCCAGCGCCTGGACGCGCGGGACCAGGCCGTGGCCCACCGCTGGTTCGTGGACGCCTGGCGCCGCATCGCGCCCGAGGCCGACCCGGAGCGGGCTGCCGAGCTGCTCCGCCCGGTGCTGCCGCTGCTGGCCGCGGTGATGTACGCCGACTTCTGCGCGGGCATCGAGCCGGACGAGCGGGTCTACCACCAGTCCGACGTGGGTCGGATGCTGCATCAAGCCGTCGTCGAGAGCCGGCCGGGCTGAGCGACGTGGGCGCAGATGTCGCGGGCACGGCGGGCGGTGGAACAGTGTGTGGATGGAGATCCAGCTCAGCATGCTGATCCTCGAGGTCCACGACCTTGCCGCCTCGATCGCGTTCTACCGGGCCCTCGGTCTGGACCTGCCGGAGCCACCACCCGGGCGTCCTGTCGTCATCCATCGCATGGGCAGTGGCGTCAGCCTGCTGCTGACCACCTCGTTCGCCGCCACCTACGACCCGACGTGGTCACGACCGGGCCGCGGTTACCAGCAGCTTCTCGAGTTCTACGTCGGCAACAACGTTGCGGTGGAGGAGTGTTGGGCGACCCTGGTCGCGGCCGGTCACCCCAGCCGGATGCCGCCCACGCAGACCGTGGGCCCCTTCGCCGCCATGGTCGATGACCCCGACGGCAACGTCATCCTGCTGACGTCCGACGGGGCGGCCCGGGTCGACGAGGACGACGTCTAGGTCACCTCCCGGGTGCAGCCCAGACCGCGGCAGCCCTTGACCCCGGCGTATGTTCAGCACTGAACATTGGACCCGTGAGCAGGTCGACGCGGGCGAAGGAGGCGGTCGTGCTGATGACGCTGACGGCTCACCGGATGACGCAGAGCGCGGGAAGCCGACTGCGGGCCGAGGACCTGACGCCCGCGAAGTACCAACTGCTGCTTCGCCTGCGCTCCGAGCCGGGATTGGCCCAGGGCGAGCTCGGGGCGCGGCTGGGAGTCACCAAGGGCAACGCGTCGATCCTGGTGACCCAGCTGGAGCGCGCCGGGTTGCTGACCCGCACCCCCCATGGTGCCGGCAACAGGCTCGCCCTCTGCTCGCGTTGTCGAGCTGGTGAACAGACTCATCCCCGATGAAGAGCGCTGGGCCAGTGAGCAGTTCGCCGCGCTCACCCCTGACGAGCTCGACCAGCTCGTCAGGCTGATGCACCGCCTGAGCACCTAGGCAACAGCCTCACCCTGGACCCGCAGTGGGATCCCGCTGTCTCGAGGTTCTGGGCTGAACACCCAGGTGGGAACGACGAGAGGGAAGGACGATGACGGACACGACTACCGATCACGACCGTCCAGCAAGCCCGGTGTTCAGGATGCAGGCCGTGCGCACCGCAGTGGGGGTGGCGACCGGCGCGGCTGCCGCGCTCATCCTCCTTCGGCTCACCACGGCATCCGGACAGGACGTCAGGCGTCCAGCCCCGCTGTGCCGGCCCGGCAGCTGCTGCCGCAGCGCTGGCGGTCAACGGCAGTGGACGACCTGGGCTGCGCCCCGGCGGCCCCGTTCGCCTCGAGGGCGATGTGGGCGCTGGGCATCCGCACCGAGCGGTACCGCACCGCCCAGCTCGCCCTGTTCGGCATCGCGTCCACGGCAGAGCTCGCCCGGCGACGTGTCGCTGCACTGGAGCTCGACGGCAGGCTCGACTCCGCCGACCTGCTCATCGCGGTGCTGGCCACCTCGATGCACGCGGCGTGGGGCGCCGCCGCCTCGGGGGTCAACCTCGCGGCCCTGCTCGCCACCGAGGTGCCGGTGACCGAGCCGAAGGCGCGTCGAGCACTGGCCGTCGTGGCCGTCATCGGCCTCGGAGCACTCACAGCCTCCTCGGGTCGCGCCAGCAGCCCTGCCCGGGCGTCGACGCAGTGGTGCGTAGGCACGGTTCTGTGGGCGCTGGCCGGCATCGCCGCCCGGCGGCCGACCGACCCGCTCCTTGCCGCACTCAGCACGACTGCGGCCCTGACCGTGTGGGGGCGCGATCGTCCACGGTGACTCGGCCTCCGAGCGGCCGGCACCGGCCGCGGTCAGGTCGCCCTACGCCAGTGGGGGACCGGGGAACCGGTGCACCTCCTGCGGCCAGTCGAGCGCCACGGCCAGCCGGCCGGCCCAGTAGCGGGCCGTCTCGTCGTCGGGGACGTCGATGACGGTGAACCCGCCCAGGTGCTCCTTCGTCTCGACGTACGGGCCGTCGACGAACAACGGCTTGCCGTCCTTGGCCTCGACGCTGCACACCACGCTGGACGCGTCGATGCCGCCGTTGCCGAAGACGAAGGCACCGGCCGCCTCCATGTCCGCGAGCACCGCCCGGCCCGCCACGCTCTTCTCCCGCAGCTCCTCCGCCGTGTGCTCGCGCACCCACTCGTCGTTGAATGCGATCAGGTACTGCGCCACTGCCTTCTCCTCTCGTGCGCGCGGGCCCTCCAGCGACTCCGCGGCTGCGACGGCCGGGGCGGCCGACGCTCACCACCTCCACGAACGGCACCGGACCGATGCGACACCTCTTCCGTGAACACGGTACGAGGAGGAAGCCGTGCGGCATCCCGCTGCACGAGGCGTGGCACTGTCGCACGCTCGACGCTGAGCCGGAGATCGGGCGGCGGGCCCGGTCACACCAGGGTGTTGATGTCGGCCGCGACCTGCTGCAGGGTGGCCCGTTCGTCCTGCCCGGTGTCCCGGTAACGCTGCACCATGAGCAGCCCGGTCAGGTTCACGAAGCCACTGATCACCTCGATGGCGCCGGTGAAGGCGTCACCCTGACCGCGCTCCTCGAGGATGTCGGTCAGGGTCTGGATGCCGAACGCCGGGTCGTCCGCGCTGTCGACCCAGGCCGTCATGATGGCGACCGCCTCGCGCGTCAGGTCTGCTTGACGCGGCTTCATCGCGGGGTCGTCGGCTGCGGGCGGCTCACGAACGGGTGGAGCTCGGCGTCAGCCCTCCCGTGCAGCGGCCCCTGGGGGCCCGCGTCGTCGAGTGCCCTGCTGTACGAGCCGACGCACGACAGGGACGTGCCCAGCGTCGGGAACACCTGCTGGTGCTCCACGAGCCTGCCGTCGCGCAGCAGGATGAGCTCTTGGCATGCCCTGCAGATGGCCCCGCTGTGTCGGCCCACGCGCGTCCTCCGTTCCGTGTCTGGCTGACGCGCTCGACAGCGCGCGCACGCACCTCGTCGTGGGCATACCCGGGAAACCGCAGATGATGCCGCGCCCGGCCCAGTGGTGCCACCTCGCCCGTGCCGCGCCCCGCACGACGTGCCGCGGCGCGCCACCGCTCGGCACTATGGTGCCGACGCGCGCCGTGAACGAGAGGGGTCACCCGTGAACATCGGATTTCTCGGGCTGGGCACCATGGGTCTGCCCATCGCGCGCAACATGGCCCGTGCCGGCACGGGGCTCGTCGTGTGGAGCCGGTCGGACCCGGCCACCGAGGCCATGCGTGCGGTCGGCGCCCGAGTGGCGGAGACGCGACGTGAAGCTGTGAATCGCCGGCCGGCGTAGTCCGAGCCGCAGCCGAGAGGTTGTCATCCGGGGCCGTCCGAGCACACCCAGGCCCGCTGGTCAGGGGGTGTTGGTGGGCGAGCACAGCAGCTCGCCGTGCAGGACCGCGAACCAGGCCTCCGGCGAGGCGGCCCAGCGCCGCCAGCCCTGCGCCAGGCGTTCGAGGTCGTCAGCGCCGGCCAGTCCCCGGTCGAGCGCCTGCTCGGCCATGCCGGACCCGACGACCCGCTCGGCCCACATCCCGCCCCACCACGCCACGTCCTGCGGTGCGGAGAAGCACCAGACCGCCGCCGTGGACGAGACCACCTCGAGTCCGGCGGCCAGCGCCCAACCCTTGAGGTGGCGTCCGGCATCCGGCTCGGCGCCGTTCCCGCGGGCCACCTCCCGGTACAGGTCGAGCCACTCGTCGAGCTCGGGCACCGCCGGGAACCAGGTGAAGGCCGAGTAGTCGCTGTCGCGAACCGCGACGACGCCCTCTGGCGCGCAGACCCGGCCCATCTCGCACAGCGCCGCGATCGGGTCGCTGAGGTGCTGGAGCACCTGGTGGGCGTGCACCACGTCGAACGTTCCCCCGCGTGGTCGAGGGAGTACACGTCACCCACGCTGAACTCGACGTTGAGCACGCCGGCCCGGTCGGCGGCGGCCCGGGCCTCGTGGATGACGGCCTGCGACCGGTCGATGCCGACCACGGACCCAGCGCTCGCCAGCCGAGCGAGGTCGGTGGTGATGGTGCCCGGTCCACACCCCACGTCGAGGATCCGGGAACCTTGCTGGATCCGGGGCAGCAGGTACCCGGCCGAGTTCTCCGCGGTCCGCCACCGGTGGGACCGCAGCACCGACTCCACGTGACCGTGGGTGTAGACGTCGTCGGGCGGGCTCATGGGCAGGATCGTCCCACTCATCGCGAAGGTCGGCGTCGCAGCGGTCGACCGTGTGGGATCTCAGGCTTTCGCACAGGCCGCAAGGCCCGTGCGCCGTTATCGTCGAGCCGTGGGAGCCGCCAGGGACACCGGGTACGAGCTGCTCGATGGGTTCCTCGTCGAGGCCACCGGCAGGCACCAGCGCCGCGACCCCGTGCTGCCGCCCACGGGCGGCCCCGCCGGCAACGCCGTCCTGACCGCCTGGACCGGGCTCGTGCTGCTCGTGCTCTTCGGTGCCGAGCTGCTCACCCTGTTCGACGTCCGCGGGCTCATCTCCTGGCACGTCGCCATCGGCGCCCTGCTCGTGCCGCCGGCCCTGATGAAGACGGCCAGCACGGGGTGGCGGGTGATCGGCTACTACACCGGTCGCCAGCCCTACCAGGTCGCGGGGCCACCGCCCAGTCTGCTGCGCTGGCTGGGGCCGCTGGTCGTCGCGTCGACCCTCGCGCTGCTGGGGTCCGGCGTCCTGCTCGTCCTGCTCGGCGAGCAGAGCGGCCGACAGCACTTCCTCACGGCGCTGGGCTTCGGCCTCGACTGGGTCAGCGTGCACCAGGGCGTCTTCGCAGTGTGGTGCGCTGCGACCGGGCTGCACCTGGTGGGGCGGATCGTCCCGGCGGTGCAGCTGACGGTGCGCCGGAGCGGTCCGAGGCGGGTGCCGGGTGCGCTGGCCCGCGGCATCCTGCTCATGGTCGTGGGCGGCGCGGCGGTGGTCCTGGCCGTGGTGCTCGTGAGGGCCGATACCTCGTGGCAGCCCGGTCGGTTCCCCTCCGGGCACGCGCACGGGCCGGCCTCCTCGGCGCCTCGAGGCTGACGGTCGTCGCTGCCGGAACGGAGTAGCGGGCCCGGCGCTACGCTGGCTCGATGGCCGATCTCGCGGACGTGGAGCGGCTCGTCGCACTGCTGCCCGAGGTGTCCGAGGGCGCCCGGTTCGGCCACCGGACCTGGTTGGTCGGCGGCAAGGCCTTCGCGTGGGAGCGGCCGTTCAGCAAGGCCGACCTCAAGCGCTTCGCCGGCGACCCGGTTCCGCAGGGCCCCATCCTGGCGCTGGTGACCGACGGGCTGGACGACAAGGAGTCGCTCCTCCAGGCCCACCCCGACCACCTCTTCACGATCCCGCACTTCACGGGGTACCCAGCGGTGCTCATGCACCTGGCGAGTGCGAGCGACGACGACCTGGGGGAGGCCCTGCTCGACGCGTGGCTGGTCCACGCCCCCGATGACGTTGCGCGCTCGCACCTCCAGGAGCGGGGCGAGTAGGGCCGACGACCGGTCTGGTCACCGCGCCGGCCAGCGACCGGATGCGACCTCGACATCTGCGCGCACCAGCTTCCGGCTCACCGGGAAGCGCGTCTTCCGGATCGCGCCCCTGCACCACCACTTCGAGGTCGTCGGCTGGGCCGAGATCACGATCGTCATCCGCTTCTGGATCATCGCCGGCATCTGCGTGCTGGCGGGGCTGAGCCTGTTCTACGGCGAGTGGGTCGTCGCGCTCTAGCCCGCACAGGCGCCGGTAACCGAGGTAGACGCAGCCCGAGGGCGAGTGCGTCGCCCTGGTGAGCGCCAGTCGCCGCAGGTCGGGGCCGTCCGCGAAGAGTCGGCGACCGGTGCCGGCGAGGGTGGGCACGATGACGATCTCCAGGCGGTCGACGAGGTCGGCGGCGAGCAGGCTCTGGGCGAGGCGGATGCTGCCGTGCACGCCGATGTCGCCTCCCTTGCCCTCCTTGAGCCGGGCCACGTACGGCAGCGGGCTCTCCTCGACGACCGAGGTGTGGCCCCACGGCACGGTGGGTGTGCTCGAGGTGAAGACGTGCTTGGTCGTGCCGTTGATGAAGTCGGCGAAGGGCTGGACCTCCGAGGTGGGCCAGTACTCCACCCAGTAGTCGTAGGTTCCGCGCCCCAGGAGGACGTCGTCCTGGGAACCGATCACCGCAGAAAGGTTGGCGAACAGCTCGTCGTCGGCCTCGAACATCCAGTTGCCCGGCTCCTCGGCGACGCCGTCGAGCGACAGCAGGGTGTAGAGCACCACATCGCGCACGAGGACCATCCTCGTGCCTACTGGCGGGCCATGGCGACCCGGAACCGCTCGTCGGGGCTGATGAAGTGGTCGGCGTCCTGCGCGTCCTCACCGAGGTCGATCTGCACCCAGCTGACCTTGCCGGTGAACACGCTTCCCTCGCCCGCGTAGTCGGTGCTGACCGGGGAGGCGGTAGTCCCGGCCGACGTCGGCGGTCTCGTCGGCGGAGAAGACCGTCGGCACGGTGGCGTCGACCCGGCCTTCACCGACCTGGGCGCCGTCGAGGTAGAGGCGGACGGCGCCGCCCTTGCCGAGCCCGCCGCCGTCGAAGGCGAACTCCATCCGCAGCTGGTGGGTGCCGGACGGGACCGGGGTGTCGCCGTCGATGACGAAGCGGCGGAGGTCGAGCAGGTTGTAGCAGCAGCGCGGCCGGCCGTCGTGCAGGTAGAGCGACCACCCGGCGAAGGCGCCACCCTGGGCGATGACCACGCCCTGGGCACCTCCCTCGGGCACCTCGACCTCGGCGGTGACGGCGTGGGACCTGTTCTTGATGTTGAGCAACGAGACGCCTCGGTGAGTCGCCCCATCCCGCCGTAGAGGATCTGCGTGTTCCCCCTGATCAGGACGGGACGACCGGCCAGGTCGGGAGTTGAACCGCTCGACGCGGCGGTCGTCGAGCGGGAGCACGTTGTACTTGCGGGCCTCGGCGAGCCAGAGCTCCTGCAGCTCGGCGAGCTGCTCGGGCATCTCGGCGGCGAGGTCGTGCGACTGGCTCCAGTCGGTGGTGGTGTCGTAGAGCTCCCAGACGTCGTCGTCGAAGGACGGCAGGGGCTGGATCACCCACGGCGTGCTGTGCCGGTGACTGCCCTCCAGCCCTGGTGGTAGATGCCGCGGCTGCAGAACATCTCGAAGTACTGGGTGTCGTGGCGGTCGGGAGACTCGGCGCCGTCGAAGGAGTAGGCCGTGCTGACGCCGATGGGGCGTTGGGCAACCCCGTCGACCACGGTCGGCTCGGGCAGGCCAGCGGCCTCGAGGACCGTCGGCGCGACGTCGATGACGTGGTGGAACTGCGCCCGCACCTCCCCCTTGGCCGCAAAACCGTTGGGCCAGTGCAGGTGTTGGGGCGCACCGAGCTGTAGCCCGGCGCGGCCGTCGCGAGGCTCGGTGATGACCCCCATCCCCACGCTGTGGTGGTTGCGGCCGGTGAGCAGGGGCGGCACGGGTCGGCGCGCACAGCGCGGTGGTGTGGAACCGGTTGTACTTCAGGCCGCCGGCGGCGAGCCGGCCGGCGACCGGGGTGTTGCACGGGCCGCCGAAGGCGCTGGACGCTCCGAAGCCGACGTCGTCGAGCAGGAAGACGAGCACGTTCGGCGACCCGGCCGGCGGGCGGATGGGCTGGATGGGAGCGAAGTTCGCCTCGGGGTCCTTCGCGTCGAAGGGCAGCTCGCCCTCGACCTCGGTGTCGGCGATGGGCAGGATGTCGCGCGGTCTGGTCGGTCATCGAGGTCCCCTGAGCGTGCCGGGGAGTGGGCGCAACCGTCGGGATGGGCGGGCAGCAAGCCGTCTCCTGCCCGGTACCCCTCTGGTGCTCAGGCCGGGGGAACCCCTCGCCCAGCACGGGTGAGGCGCGCTCCCGGGCCGGCGCCGGCGCGTTGGACCCGGCATCAGCGCGGGTCAGGTGCAACGTCGCGATCGGCGGGTGGGTGGGGACGCCTCGCTGCGTCGCGGGCCCCCGTTGGAGACCGTGACCCTCGGTAACGTGCACAGCATGCCCATCACTCTCGAGAACGTCGGCATCGCCGTGCGCGACCTGGAGGCGACGATCGCCTTCTTCACCGACCTGGGGCTCACCGTCGTGGGTCGGGACACGGTCAGCGGCGAGTGGACCGACACGGCAGTCGGCCTGGACGGCAACCATGCGAACATCGCCATGCTCCAGACACCCGACGGCACCGGTCGGCTCGAGCTGTTCGAGTACATCCACCCGGACGCGATCGAGACCGAACCCACCCAGCCGAACGAGATCGGCATGCACCGCGTGGCCTTCTCGGTCGACGACCTCGAGGCCGCCCTCGAGATCGCGGCGGCGCACGGCTGCCACCCGCTTCGTGGCGTGGCGAACTATCGCGACATCTACAAGCTGACCTACGTGCGCGGCCCCAGCGGCATCATCGTGATGCTCGCCGAGGACCTCACGAAGAGCTGATCGTCGTCGGAGGTCGCCGGGCGTGACGGCGTGCCCCGCTCGGACGCAGCGGTGTCACCGTCACCTGACGAAGCGTGACATCGCCCTGGCCCGGCGGATCTCCGCCGTCGCCGAGCGGCTCGACCTCGTGGCCGATCCCGCTGCGGTGCAGCTGGTCGACGTCGGCATCGACGCCCTCGTCAGTGCCACGGTGATGCCCTTCTGGCGTGCGGTGCTCAGCGACCAGCAGGTCGACGACGACTACCTCTACGACCCGTGGGGGCGGGGCCCGAGCGTCGAGTTCCAGACGATGGACGCCCCACGCCCGCAGCGCAACCGCAAGCACCTCGATGTCGCGGTCCCCCACGAGCAGGCTGAGTCGCGGGTGGCCGCCGCCCTGGCCGCCGGTGGCCGGCTCGTCACCGACGCGTACGCACCGAAGTGGTGGGTCCTCGCTGACGCCGAGGGCAACGAGACCTGCATCGCCACCTGGCTCGGACGACACGAGCCACCGATGCCGCGAGCCCCCAGGCGGGTGACGCGGTTGCCAGGCGAGCTGGGATGCCGTGAGCCGGGCGCGTGCGCGCCCTCCCGCGGAACCCCGCTGGGTACGGTTCTCCGGTGGCCGAGGATCCCATCGACGACGCGATCACGGAGGCCGAACGCCGGACGGACATCTCCGATCGGGACGTCACGGCATCCGTCGAGCACTTCCGTCGCGTGGTGCGGCCGGTGTGCCAGGCCTGGAGCCTGGTCGTCGACGGATGGCTCGGTGGCGGGTCCGGCATCCCACCCCTGACGGTGCGACGCGCCGGGGGTGGTGCGGCGGTCCTGAAGATCGCCGAGCCCGGCTCGCTGGACGGTCAGGCGCGCGTCATGACAGCAGCGGCGGGACACGCGTATGCGCGGGTGCTGCAGTGGGATGCCGACCGCGGCGCGCTGCTGCTGGAGCGCCTGGGCCACGACCTCTGGACCGAGGAACCCGGCTTGGCGGGCCAGGCCAGGGTGCTCGTGCCGTTGCTGCAGGACGCCTGGCGGGTGCCACTCGACAGCGGACAGCCCTTCGAGGGCAAAGCCGCAGGTCTTCGCGCGATCCTGGCCGACCTCGGGCCGCGGTACGGCGCCGCACACCCGCACGCGGTGGCCGTCGCCGCTGACCTGGCGGGCGAGCTGGCGGCATCCGAACGGCCGGAGGTGGTGTGCCACGGGGACCCGCACGCGCTCAACGTGCTGCGGAGCGGGTCGGGCTGGGCCCTCATCGACCCTGACGGCTTCGTGGGGGAGCGCGCCTACGACCTCGGGGTCGTCCTACGGGACGGGTGCCGTGAGCTGCTGGCCGCCGAGGTGGCCCGACCCGGTGCGGCACGTCACCTGCTGGCCGAGCAGTGTCGCCGGCTCGCGGGGTCGGCCGGTGCTGACCCAGAACGCGTCTGGCGTTGGGCGTTCGTCGAGCGAGTGACCACTGGTCTGTACCTGGGGTGGTTCGGACACCACCAGCAGTCGGCGTCGTTCCTCGACACTGCTGACCTGCTCGCCCGCTGAGTCGGCCTGCGCCGGCGCGCAGAACGGGGCCGGGCGGAGCAGGGCTACGCTCGGCAGGTCGAGCTGAGGCAGGAGGTGCAGCCGATGCCGGACGCTCTGGTCGAGACCAAGCTGGTCGTGCCGCGGGCCCGTCAGCGGACCGTCGACCGGCCCAGGCTCGACCAGCTGCTGGCGCTCGGTGCCGACGTCCCCCTCCTGCTGGTCTCGGCTCCGGCCGGCTTCGGCAAGACCACCCTGCTCGTCAGCTACCTGGCTCGGTCGCGGCACCCGGACCAGGTGGCGTGGGTGTCCCTCGACGAGCGCGACCGGGACGCTGCGACCTTCTGGACCTACGTCCTGCGGGCCGTCGACCGCGCGGCTCCCGGCGCGGCCACGGCATCCCTCGCGCTGCAGCGAGGCGGTCAGGCGCCCGTCGAGGCCGTGCTGACCGCCCTGCTCAACGAGCTCAGCGTGCTGGCGGGCGACCTCACCCTGGTGCTCGACGACTACCACCTCGCTGAGGGGCCGGGCACCAGACCCGGGATGGTGTTCCTGCTCGAGCACCTGCCGCCGCAGGTGCACCTCGTGGTGAGCTCGCGGTCCGACCCCGCCCTGCCCCTCGCGCGGATGCGAGCGCGCGGTGAGCTCGTCGAGGTGCGTGCCGCCGACCTGCGCTTCACCGGGAGCGAGGCTGCGGCGTACCTGAACGAGCTGAACGCGTTGGCGCTCTCGCCCGAGGACGTGGCGCTCCTCGAAGGCCGGACGGAGGGGTGGGCGGCGGCACTGCAGCTGGCGGCCCTGTCCCTGTCCGGACGCGACGACCGGTCGCAGTTCATCGCCGGCTTCGCCGGTGACGACCGGTTCGTCGTCGACTACCTCGCCGACGAGGTACTCGACGCCCTGCCGGCTGACGTGCGGCGGTTCCTGCTCGAGACCTCGGTGCTCGACAGGCTCACCGGCCCGCTGTGCGACGCGGTGACTGCGAGGACGGGCGGGCGGGCGGTGCTCGAGTCGCTGGAGCGGCAGAACCTGTTCGTCATCCCCCTCGACGCGCACCGGGAGTGGTACCGCTACCACCACCTGTTCGCCGACGTGCTCCGGGCCCACCTCGACGACGAACGGCCCGGCGACGTGCGCTCGCTCCACCTGCGCGCGGGGGACTGGTACGACGGCGCTGGGGACGCCCAGGCGGCCGTCCGGCACGCGCTCGCCGCGGGTGACGTCGACCTGGCCGCGACCCGGGCCGAGCTCGCGGTCCCGGTGCTGCTGCGGGAGCGCCGTGAGTCGGTCATCCGTCGCTGGGTCGACCTGCTGCCCGCCGACGTGGTGGAACGCCGCCCGGTCCTCGCGGTCGGGTTCATCGGAGCTCTGGCGGCGAGCAACGAGTTCGACTCCCTGGACCGCCGGCTCACCGACGTCGAGCGCGTGCTGGCCGGGCCACCCGAGGCCCTCGTCGTGGCCGACACCGCGGGCCTCGCCCGCCTGCCCGGCGCCGTACAGAGCTACCGGGCCGCCCTCGCCCTGGTGGGCGGCGACCTCCCCGGCACCGTGCGGCACGCCGAGCTGGCGCTGGCTCTGGCGGCGGCCGACGACCACCTGACGACAGCAGCGGCATCCGCCCTGGTCGGTCTCGCTTCGTGGGCCGCCGGCGACCTGGCCGGGGCGCACTCCGCCTACCGGGTCGCCACGCAGAGCCTGCTCCGTGTCGGGCACCTGTCCGACGTGCTCGGCTGCACCGTCTCGATCGTCGACATCGAGCTGACTCACGGCCGGCTGGCCGATGCCGAGCGCAGCTGCCGGGAGGCCCTCGCGCTGGTACCGGCCGGAGCGCCGTTGCGGGGCGCGGCCGACCTGCGCGTGCAGCTGAGCCGGGTGGCGCTGGCCCGGGGCGACCTCTCCGAGGCAGCCGCGGAGCTGCGCCGGGCCGAGCAGCTCGGTGAGGCGGCCGGGCTTCCGCAGCACCCCTACCGCTGGCGGGTCGCGCTGGCCGAGGTGAGTGCCGCCCAGGAGGACCCGGCAACCGCGCTCGGGCTGCTCGAGGACGCCCAGCGGGTCTACGTCGCCGACTTCGCACCCCAGGTGCGCCCGGTGGATGCCGTGCACGCGCGCGTGCTCGCCGCCTCCGGGCGGGTGGCCGAGGCCATGGCCTGGGCGTCGGGCCGTGGCCTCACCCCCACCGACGAGCTGAGCTACCTGCACGAGTACGAGCACGTGACCTTGGCACGCACCCTCCTCGCCGAGCACACGGCATCCGGCGGCCCGGGCGCCCTCGATGCGGCGAGCGGGCTTCTCGAGCGGCTGCTGGCGGCTGCCGAGGCGGGCGGCCGTGCGGCGGTCGTGATCGAGGTGCTGGTGCTCCGGGCGCTCAGCCACGCGGCGGCCGGCGACGACCGTGTGGCGATGGAGCCGCTCGAGGGGGCGATCCGGCTCGCCGAGGCCGAAGGCCAGGTCGGTGCCTTCACGGCCGAGGGAGCGCCGCTTCGGCGGCTGCTGGACCTGCTCGCCCGGCGCGACCGCGGGGGTGGCCTCCTGCCGCGGCTGCTCGGGATGATGACCGGCCCGGCGGTGGAGCCGGCCGCCCAGGATGGGCGGAGCGCGGCCCAGTCCCTCGTCGACCCGCTCAGCAGCCGGGAGCTCGACGTGCTGCGCCTCCTCGGGTCCGACCTCGACGGGCCGGCCATCGCCCGCACCCTGGGGGTGTCGCTCAGCACGGTCCGCACCCACACGCAGCACGTCTACACCAAGCTCGCCGTCACCAACCGTCGCGCGGCGGTGCGCCGTGGCCACCAACTGAACTTGTTCTCCCACAACGGTATTCGCTGACCCAAGCGTCGGGGCGTGTGGCCCCTCCTGCGGTGACGGGTTCCGGGAAGTTCATCAGGGGCGCTCATCACCTCTGATGACGACGACTCATCACTCCTGTTCCTAACGTGACGGCATCACGACGACCCGCCACCCCCGGCGAACCGTCCCGCACCGGCAGGAGGCGCCTCGCATGCTCCACTCAGCGCCCCTCCGGCCGCCCGACGCCCACTGGTACGAGATCCGTGTCCAGGGTCGTCTCGACGCGCGCTGGTCGACCTACCTCGACGGCGTGCACCTCACGTCCGGCCGCGACGGCACCACCGTGCTCGCCGGGCAGGTCGTCGACCAGGCGGCACTGCACGGGTTGCTCGCCGGACTGCGAGACCTCGGCCTGCCGCTGATCTCGGTCACCCGGGTCGACCCGGACCCCGACCACCACCACCACCACGCCGATGACCACCCCCACCACGACCACCCAGGAGAACCGACATGAGCGCCACCACCGCACCGTCCGCCCCCAGCACGACGACCGGGAGCAGCAGCACCGCTGCGCCTCGCGCCGACCGCACCCGCGGCAACTCCCGTGCCGCAGGCATCTTCTACATCCTCACCTTCGCCGCCTCCATCCCCGCCCTGCTGCTGCTCGACCCCGTGCTCAACGACCCGGGCTACATCCTCGGCGCCGGTCACGACACCCAGGTGCTGCTCGCCTGCCTGCTCGACGTCGTCACCGCACTGACCGGCATCGGCAGTGCCGTCGCGGTGTTCCCCGTCGTCAAGCGGGTCAACGAGTCGATGGCCCTGGGGTTCGTGATGTCGCGCATGGTCGAGGCGGCCGTCATCCTCATCGGGGTCGTCGCGCTGCTCTCCGTGGTCGTGCTGCGCCAGGACATCGCCGGCACCGCATCGGCCGACACCGCCTCCCTGACCACGACGGGGCACGCCCTGGTCACCGCTCGCGACTGGACCTTCCTGCTCGGCCCGGGCTTCATGGCCTGCCTCAACGCCGTGCTCTTCGGCACCCTGCTCTACCGCTCGCGGCTGGTGCCCCGCATCATCCCCACGATCGGGCTGGTCGGCGCCCCGGTGCTGCTCGCCGCCAACCTGCTGACCTTCTTCGGCCAGACCACCCAGACCGGCTCGCTCACCATGCTGGCCACCCTGCCCATCGCCACCTGGGAGCTGTCGGTCGGCTTCTACCTGGCCTTCCGGGGCTTCCGGCCGGCGGCCGTCGCTGCGCTGGACGCCTGAGCCGGCGTGGGCGCCACCCCCGAACGTCACTGACGAACCGCAGGTCACCACGAGGTGGCCTGCGGTTCGTCGGCGACCGAGCGTCATCGAGGTCGATGACCTGCGGCACCTGGTCAGATCGGGGGCGGTCGTTCCGTGGGAGGGTGACGCCGGAGCGAGGCAGCGTGTGCTCGGGGCCCGGAACGCCTGCGCTCTGGCCGCCAACTTCCTCGCCGAGGACATCGACGTCATCGTCACCGACGTCCTGACCCCCGAGAGCGCCGTGGTCTACCGCGAGCTCCTGCCCGGATGCCGGGTGGTGCGGCTGAGCTGCCCCGCTGGACGAGACGCGACGTCGCGAGGCAACCCGGCGGCGGTGGCTGACACCCGCCGAGTTCGACACCCTGCACGCGGGATGTCGCGCGGCGCCCCCCACCTGTCGACGTCACTCTCGACGTGAGCAGCCTCGACCCGTCGCAGCAGGCGGCTGCCATCGAACGCTGCTGGGCGGACGAAGCGGGCTGAGGGGTCGTCGAAGGCGGGATGTCCACGCCACCGCGGGCAGGCCCGCGGCTAGGTTCTCCCCATGCGCTATCGACTACTGGGCCGCAGCGGCTGCGCCGTCTCCGAGCTCTGCTTGGGCACCATGACGTTCGGTGCGGAGACCGACGAGGCGGGCTCGCACGAACAGCTCGACGTGTTCATCGACGCCGGCGGCACACTGATCGACACCGCGGACGTGTACTCGGCCGGCGTGTCCGAGGAGATCATCGGGCGATGGCTCGCGGCCCGTCCGACGGAGGTGACGGAGCGCGTCGTGCTGGCCACCAAGGGCAGGTTCGCCACGCGCCCGGGCCCCAACGGGAACGGCCTGTCGGCGCGGCACCTGACCCGAGCCCTCGACGCCTCGCTGCACCGGCTCGGAGTCGACGTCGTCGACCTCTACCAGGTGCACGCCTTCGACCCGCACACGCCGCTGGAGGAGACGCTGCGCACCCTCGACGGGTTCGCCCAGGCCGGGAAGATCCGGTACTACGGCCTGTCGAACTTCACCGGGTGGCAGCTGACCAAGGCGGTGCTGACCGCCCGTGCGCTGGGCCTGCGCGAGCCGGTGACCCTGCAGCCGCAGTACAGCCTCATCGTTCGCGAGATCGAGTGGGAGATCGTGCCGGCCGCGCTCGACGCCGGGATGGGGCTGCTCCCGTGGAGCCCGCTCGGGGGCGGCTGGCTCTCCGGCAAGTACCGCCGCGACCAACGGCCAACCGGTGACACCCGGCTCGGCGAGGACCCCGGCCGGGGGATGGAGGCCTACGACCGACGGGGAAGCGACCGGACCTGGCGGGTGATCGACGCGGTGCAGCAGGTCGCAGAGGGACGGGGGATCTCGATGGCCGAAGTCGCGCTCGCCTGGCTCAACAACCGCCCGGCCGTGGTGTCCCCGATCCTCGGTGCCCGCACGACCGAGCAGCTGCGGACCAACCTGCGGGCAGCCGGTCTCGAGCTGTCGGCCGAGGAGCACGCAGCGCTCGACGACGCGAGCGACCTCGGCGCCAGCGACTATCCCTACGGTGAGCTGGGCGTCGACCAGCGCTCGCGCGACCTCGACGGCGGCTGAGCCGGCATCCGGCCCATCGGTCGCGCTCGGACCTGGGGCGGCGACGCGGAAATCGCTTTGGCGTGCTTCGCCGACGCGGCACGATGTCAGTGTGCCGCTGACCATCTCCGTGCTCGCCGACCGGCCCGACCTGGCCGATGCGATGTGGGACATGCCCAACTCGTGGCCGGAGTTCATGCGCCACGACCCGATCGGGGGGCTGTACTACGGCAACGTCGAGACGCGGTTCGCCGACTTCGTGCTCGTCGCCCAGGACGACACCGGCGAGGTCGTCGCCTGCGCGCACTCCATCCCCTTCGTGCGCGAGGGTGCCGACCTGCCCGACAACGGCTGGGACCACGTCATCCGCAACGGCCTGCTGGCCAACCTGCGCGGCGCGACGCCCGACGCGGTCTCGGCGGTCGAGATTGCCGTGCGACCCGACCGCCAAGGCACCGGCCTCTCGCGCACGATGCTGATGGCGCTGCGCGACAACGCCGCACGCCATGGCTTCGCCGAGCTGCTCGCGCCGGTGCGCCCCAACGGCAAGACCGATGTCCACGAGCCGACGTCGACGTACGCGGTGCGGGTGCGGGACGACGGCCTGCCGCTCGACCCGTGGCTGCGGGTGCACCTGCGGGCAGGGGGCCGCATCGAGAAGGTGGCCCGTCGCTCGATGGTCATCCCCGGCACCGTCGAGGAGTGGCGGGAGTGGACGGGGCTGCCGTTCGACCAGAGCGGCCCGGTCGTGGTGCCCCGTGCACTGGCCCCGGTGCACTGCGACCTCGAGCAGGGGGTGGCGACCTACGTCGAGCCCAACGTGTGGGTCGTGCACCGCATCGGCACCCAGCGCCCGACGGCATCAACGGCGCAGGGATGACGCGTGGCCGCAGCACCCGGCAACCCCCCTAGGGTGCGGTCATGACCATGCAGCGCTCCACCTTCACCTCGCCCGTCGACGGCCTCGAGCTGGCCACCTACACCTGGGACGTCGCCGACCCGCGCGGGGTGGTTCAGGTCGCCCACGGGTTGGCCGAGCACTCCTCCCGCTACGACCGGTTCGCGCGCGCACTCAACGATGCCGGGTACAGCGTGCGGGCCTGCGACCACCGCGGCCATGGTGACTCGGTTGCCGGCTCCCCCGGCGACTTCGGTGCCGCGGGGTTCGATGGGCTGATCGCCGACCTGGCGGCCTACGGCGCCGGCCTGCAGGGTGACCTGCCGCTGTTCCTCTTCGCCCACTCGATGGGCTCGTTCGCCGCCCAGTCGGTGCTCCTCACCCACTCCGGGCAGTACACCGGGGTCGTCCTGTCGGGCAGCACGGCACTGGACCTGCTGGCCGCCGGCCTGGCCCAGGCCGAGGGGCCGGTCGGGCTGGAGGCCTTCAACGCCGGGTTCGAGCCCCGTACCGGGTACGAGTGGCTGTCTCGGGACGAGGCCGAGGTCGACCGCTACGTGGCCGACCCGTTGTGCGGCTTCGAGCTGCCGGACGAGACGGTGCCGATGCTCTTCGGTGCCGCAGCGACGCTCGGCGACCCGACTGCACTGGCCGCCATCCGGCCCGACCTGCCGCTGTTGATCGTGTCCGGCTCCGACGATCCCCTCGCCGGCGGCGGGCAGCTCGTGCAGGTGCTCGGTCAGCGCTACCGGGATGCCGGCCTGGCCGACGTGACGGTCACGCTCTACGACGGCGCCCGGCACGAGATCCTCAACGAGACCAACCGCGACGAGGTCACCGCCGACATCGTGGCCTGGCTCGACGCACACGAGTGAGGCTGGGCACCGCGCCCTGGTGAGCGGGGCCGCTTCCGCGCTCGCCGGCATCCGAAGGGACCGGCCGCTACCAGACGAAGGGTACGAGGCGGGCGCGCGTCGCCGCGAAGTCGCGGTACCGCTCACCCAGCGCCTGGCTGAGGGCCCGCTCCTCCACCCGGATGCGGTAGACCAAGGCGCCCCCCACCCAGGCGGAGCACGCGAGGACGCCCACCCAGTTGCCGATCATCAGGGCGCACCCGATCACCACCATGAGCAGACCGGTGTAGCTCGGATGCCGCAGCACGCGGTACGGACCACGGTCCACGACCGCTTGGTCGGCGCTCGTCCGCAGCACCAGCGTGAAGTACCGGCCGAGCGTCCGGAACGACCACCACCGCAGGAACAGGCCGAGCCAAGCGACCACGACGCCGATGACCACGACGGCCGCAGCCCGAGGAATCCGCGCGCCGGGCGCGATGGACAGGGCGAACGGCAGGGTCAGGATGCCGGTGACGAACCCGAGCCGGAACACCACCTCCGCGGGAAGGTCGGCAGTGCGTGCCCCGCGCCGCACCCGCCGCACCTGCGCGAGCTCGCCGACCGAGAAGGCGAGCACGGTGACCAGCAGCGCGTCCCGGCTGGTGGGGAGCTGCTGCACGTCGAGTCCGGCCACCCCGCCACGATCGCAGGTCGACCCCTGCCTGACCCCCGCCTCGGCGCCGTGGGAAGGTGGGACATGGACACCGTGGACGACAACGAGCTCGATGCCTTCTGGGCGATCTCCCGGGAGCACGCCCAGCTCTCGGGCATACCCACCTACATGGGTGCAAACCCGGTGCGAACGCTCCGACCGCCCGCGTGGTCGTTCGGTGCGACTCCCGAGCTGTCCGACGAGCTGCTGGGGCTGGTCCTCGACGGCACCAAGACGGCGACCTCCAGCGCGCGCGCCGACTACGACGACGAGGAGGAGCCGCTCCCCGAGCCCGGGATGCTCGGCATCGTCCTCGACGGGGCCGGCCACCCGCGCGCCCTCGTCGTGACCACCGAGGCGCGCGTCGTCCCCTTCGACCAGGTGGATGCCGACCACGCGCGCGAGGAGGGCGAGGGCGACGGGAGCCTCGAGCACTGGCGAGAGGTGCACGAGCGGGTCTTCACCGAGAACGCCGCAGGAGGATTCCAGCAGGACATGCTCGTCGTGCTCGAACGCTTCCGCGTCCTGTACCCGGCGCCCTGACCGCTGGGCACCCAGCCCGCGCACGCCCGTCCGCGGCCGCGTTGAGACCCATGTCACTGCCTGTACGGGGTTCAGCGCGCGCGTTACGGGCAGGCGTGGTGCATGAGCAACGACAAGGCAGCACAGGCCCGCGAAGGGCTCCTCGACAGCGTCAAGGGCAAGGCCAAGGAAGTGGCCGGAGCCGTGAGCGGCCGGGACGACCTCGTGGAGGAAGGGCAGCTGCAGCAGGCAGCGGCCAGTGACCGCAAGGCCGCACTCGCCGACGAGGCGGTCGCCGAGGCCAAGCGCGACGAGGCCACCGCGCAACTGCGCGAAGAGAGCCGCGAGGCGGCCGAGCTGAAGGGCGCGGCACGCGCCAAGGCCGAGCGCGAGCAGTCCCGCGTCGAGCGTCAGCGTGAGGGCGAGCACGCGGTCGCCGCCCAGGAGGCTCGCCAGCAGGAGGCCGCGGGTCGAAGGGCCGCCGAGCAGCAGGCTGACGAGCTCGCCGAGCGTCGGCTGCGCGAGGCCGAGGCCATCGCGGCCGACGCCGACTCCACCGAGCAGGAGGCCGCCGCCGAGAAGCGGCGCCTCGAGCGGCAGGCCGCCGCCGCCGACCAGCAGGCCGCGCAGCTGCGCGCCCAGACCCAGAAGTGAGGACCACCATGATCAGCACCGTCATCGCCCTTCCCTACGAGATCGCCCGCCTTCCCCTCGTCGTGCTCGACACCGGCCTGTCCACGCTCCCGGAGACCTCCGCGCCGCGCGTGCTGGTGGACCGTGCGCTCGGGATGTCCGACCAGCTCGCCGGCACGGTGCTGCGTAACGCATCCATCGCCCGGCGCGGCGCTGACCGCCTCGAGCGCTCGGACAAGCTGCAGTCGGCCGCCAGGCTCGAGCAGGAGGCCGAAGCCCGCCGCGAGCAGGCCCGTGAAACCGCCGCCGCCGGTGCTAGGCAGGCCGCGCAGAAGCGCAACGCAGCCCAGCAGCGCGCCGTGTCGGGCCTGAAGGAGGCCGACGCCGCCGAGAAGCGTGAGAAGCAGCAGGCCGAGGCCCAGGCAACCAGGGCGGCCGCGGCCAAGAAGGCTGCCGCCACCACGCGGGCCAACGCCCGCACCGCTGCCGTCAAGCAGGACAAGGCTCGCGCCGACTCCGCTGCTCGCAGCAAGAAGCAGTCCGCCCAGCGGGCCGCCAAGTCCGAGCTCGACGACGCCCGCACCAAGAAGCAGGCTGCTGCGAAGACCCGCGCCGACGCTGACAAGCTCAGCGACCTCACCGCGGCCAAGAAGCAGGAGCGCAAGCAGGGCTGAGCCCGCGGCCTTCACGCCGGGGCGGCACCGCGCCGCCCCGGTACCGTTCCGTGCGGTGCGACACTGGCGAGGTGGGACGGCCCTGGTTCGCTGTGGTGGTGGTGACGGTGATCGCGGCCGCCAGTGCGTGGGTCCTCAGCGATGCCCGGTCTCGCACGGGAACGGGGCGCCCGGTGGTCGCAATCCTGTTCGGGCACACCATCTCTGAGCCGAGTACCTGGGCGGTGCTCTGCCTCGCCGGCTGTGTCGTCTTCATCCCGATGTATCTCGTGGCGCGTGGCGCCCCGTAGGGCTGCGGCATCTCACTCCGACAGACCGTGGGCGTCCGACGCCTCGCGGGTGTTTGGCGTGCCGGGTGCGGGGTACGGCCAAAGCACTATGCCGCTGGAACCGTTGCCCGAGACCCGTGAAGCCCTGCGCAGCATGGGCCACTGGGCGGACCGTGACCTCACGTCCGAGCTGGTCCACCAGGGTGAGCTGGCCGAGGAGATCGTGCCCAACCTGGTGGGGCTGAGCCTTGCCCTGGTGAGAGACGGGTTGACCTTCACGATCGCCGCCACCCCCGACCAGCTGGCGCTGCTCGACGCGATCCAGTACGCCTTCGGCGGCCCGTGCGTCGACGCCGCGCTGCACGATGCGGCCGTGCTCAGTGGCGACAGTGACGACGGCCTGCTCGACGAGCAGCGCTGGGTGCAGTTCGCCCGCGCCGGCGCGGCACATGGGGTGATGAGCACGCTGTCTCTGCCGATCCACGCCGACGGGCGGGTGGTGGCCGGTCTCAACCTCTATGCCTCGACCCCCAACGCCTTCGCCGGGCGGGAGAAGCGACTGGCCACGCTGCTGGGCGCGTGGGCGCCGGGGGCCGTGCACAACGCAGACCTGTCCTTCTCCAGCCGAGCGGCCGCGCGGCAGGCACCCCGGGTGCTGCACGACAACAGCGTCATGGACCAGGCCACCGGCGTGGTGGTCGCCACGCACGCGGTGCCCCAGGCGCGGGCCCGCGAGATCATCGCGGATGCCGCGCGTCGGGCCGGGCAGAGCGAGCTCACCGTCGCCCACGAGCTCGTTCACCGGTTCCTTCCGGGCCAGGACATGGAACCCTCGCTGCACGAGACGAAGGACTGAGTGGTCGCATGTCACAGCGCGCACGAGCCGGGACGGTGGCTGGTTCCCCACCGAGAACGTCGGGAGGGACCTTCTGATGGACCACTCCGAGGACGAGCGTCGAGATGGTCGGGTCGTCGGCACGGTTGCGCAGGTCGACCTGCGCGACGTGGCGGTCGCGATGCGGTCACTCTCGGCCGCCACGAGCGGCGACGGACCGTTGAGCCCCCTGCAGCGGCTGGTGTCGGTCGCTGTCGAGCGCGTCCCGGGCACTCGGTGGGCCAGTGTGAGCCTGCTGCGCGGCGGCCGCTTCACCACGCCCGCCGCAACCGACGACGTCGCCGACCGAGCCGACGCCCTGCAGTACGAGATCGGTTCCGGCCCGTGTGTGGATGCTGCGCTCGACGACTCGGTGTACGTCACGGGGGACGTCGGTTCCAGCGACCGTTGGGCTTCGTGGGGGCACCGGGTCGCCACCGAGCTGGGCGTGCACAGCGTCTTCGCGCAACGCCTCCACGTGCTGGACGACTCCGAGTTCATCGCCAGCCTGAACATCTACTCCGACCGCCGGTCGGCGTTCGACGACCACGCGGTCGGCATGGGGCTGGTGCTGGCCACCCACGCCGCCCTGATCCTGAGCGAGACGATCGCGAGGGACCGCGCCGAGAACCTGCGGCGGGCCCTCGAGAGCAACCGGGAGATCGGCGTCGCCGTCGGCGTCCTCATGCACCAGCACCGGATCACCCGGGAGCAGGCCTTCGACCTGCTCCGTGTGGCGAGCCAGGACACCAACCGCAAGCTCGTGGACGTCGCGGCGGATGTCGCAGACACCGGTGTGCTCACCATCCGGCGACGCTCGGGCACCGTCTGACCCTGCGCATTCCTCTCGCCCAGAGGTTGACATCCCACCGGAAACGGACGCTAATAGAAGCGCCTCCAACCGCGCGGGGCTGGTCGGCACCATCGGTGCCACAGCTGATGAGGTATGACGATGGTCCCAGCGCCCAGCACTCCCTCCGTTCGTGAGCTCCTCGCGGAGTACGCCGCCATCGAAGACCGCGTCAGGGTGCTCGAGGCACGTGTCCTCGGTGGCTGTGCACCGCCGCTGAACCCGGAGCTGATGCGGCTCGCCCAGCGTGAGCGCCAGATCCTGGCCCTGCTGCGACGCCACCCGACCACGGTCTGACCTGCGCGTCGTCGGACGGCTGCCGCGGGATCGACGCAGACGGCACCACCGCAGCGCGCGTACCCTGTGCCCATGTGGGCGCGCTTTGCGCAGCTTTCCTGGCGGGACTGGGCGGTACCTGCTCTTCTCTTCGTGACCACGCAGCTGGAACTGTGGGTCACCGGCCCCGGAACCGGCCTCATCCACGGGCCGACAGTGCTGTTCTCCCTCGCGTACACCGCAGCGGCGTTGGTTCTGTGCTTCCGGCGCACCCGACCCACGTTCGTGCTGCTGACTCTGGTCGCCATCATGCTGCTGACCGGAACACCCTGGCTTTACGTCGAGCTGACCTCCGCGATCTACATGCTCGTCGTCGCGGTGTTCGCCTGTGGGCGGTACGGAACGGACTGGACGCGCTTCCTGGCACTCGGCGTGCCCATGTTGCCCGTTCTGGGAGCCATCTGGGTCGACCCCGCAGAGAGCCTCGCCGAGAGCTGGGGCTGGGGCCTCAATGCGTGGTGGATCTTCGCGTTGGGAGCAGGCTTCCGCCACGAACGGAAGCTGCGCGACCGACTTGCCCTGGCCACCGCGGCCGAGGCTGAGGTCCGTTCCGCGCGGCAGCGGATCCGGGTGGCCCGCGAGGTTCACGACGTGGTCTCGCACGGGTTGTCCATCGTGGTCGTGCAGGCTGAGCTCGCCCAGCTGCTGCTGGAGTCGGATCCCCCGCGTGCGCGGGCAGCGATGAAGAGCGTGGAGGACACCGGCCGTCAGGCACTCACGGAGATCCGAGGGGTGTTGGAGGCTCTCCGCGAGCCCGACCTCGCCGATCCTGACGAGCAGCTGCCGGGCTTCCCGGACGTGCCCGACCTGGTGAGCCGCATGCAGCGCTCCGGGCTACCGGTCGTGATGGACGCACCGACCACCGCGCCCCGGTTGAGCGCCCAGGTGTCAGCCACCGCCTACCGGGTCGTCCAGGAGGCGCTCACCAACGTGTTGCGCCACGCCGGCCAGTCTGCGACGTCTCTGAAGATCGGGCACGACGACCAGCAGCTCATCATCGATGTGCAGGACGCCGGGGGAGAGTCGTGGGCCCCATCAGGCGAAGGGCTCGGCCTGACGGGGATGCGCGAGCGGGTCGCCGCCTGCGGCGGCCACCTCACCGTCGGCACCGCGGCGCAGGGAGGGTTCCGCGTGCACGCGGTTCTCCCTGTCGAGGGCGCACGATGATCACCATCATCGTGGTCGATGACCAGCCGCTCATCCGCGATGGGGTGGCCGCACTGCTGGGTGCCGAACCGGACTTCAGCGTCCTGGGCACCGCTGCCGATGGCGTAGAGGCCGTTGGCCTGATCGGCGCCCTCGCGCCCGATGTCGCCCTCATGGACATTCGGATGCCGGACATGGACGGGGTCGAGGCCACTCGCCGCGTGGTCGAATCAGGCTGTGCGACCCGCATTCTGGTCCTCACCACTCATGGGGCGGAGGACCTCGTGCTGGACGCTCTTCGTGCTGGGGCCAGTGGCTACCTGCTGAAGGACCTGCCGCGGCAGTCCCTGGTCGCGGCGGTCCGGTCAGTCGCCTCGGGCGAGGCCACCCTCGAGAGGGGGGTGCTGGCGAAGCTGGTCGCACACGTGGGACGGCCGCCCAGCGCTCATCTCACGCAGGCGATGGCAGGGTTGTCGCACCGCGAGGTGGAAGTGCTCGGCCTGGTGGGGCTGGGGCAGTCGAACTCCGAGATCGCCCAGGCGCTGTGCATCCAGGAGACCACCGTGAAGACCCACGTCGCACACATCCAGGCCAAGCTCGACGCGCGCGATCGCGTGCAGCTCGTCGTCTCCGCCCACCGCACCGGACTCGTCTGACGCCTGAGCCCATCCGCGTCTTCTCAGCCGTGGGGACGACGGAGAAATGGCACCGGGGGAGGATGCGCGTGCCGTGTCGCACGGAGGATGCTCGAGATCGAGCGGACGGTCGGAAGGAGCTTCCAGTGAACGGAGTTTCGCAGTCCTCGACGGCCGTCCACACGCCTCTCGGGGGCATGCGGCCAAGGCTCGCACCGTTGGCCGCTCTCGCCACGATGAGGTCCACGAGGACCAGTGGCGTGGCACGTGCAGCCTGCGTAGCCGTCGTTCTGGGTGCGGCTGGTTGTGCCAGCGGGGGCACTCCCGGTGGGACCGACACCCGGGATGGGACCGGTGGCGTCGGAGTCAGCGTCCGGTACGAGTCGCTGCAGGCAGGCGGTGAGGCCGGGGGCGTGCCACAGCGGCTGTCGGTCATCGCCCAGGGGGAGCGGTTCCGCATGGCGCTGAGCGACCCGGCCACACCCGACGAGGTGTACCAGACAGTCGTGTGGGACGGGAAGGACATGCTGCTGCTCGAGGGAGGCGATGCCAGCAGGGAGCAGGACCCACCAGGGGATCAGCGTCCGACCTCGTTCTTCGTCCAGGTCGGCGACGCCGGCTTCGAGCAGCTGTGCCCGGGCGGGGTGCGAACGGGCTCCGCCCGGGTGGCCGGGCGGCTGGGGACGACCTACTCGTGCCCTGCTCACGGGAGCGGCGACGCGGCGGTCGAGAGCTCGACGATCACCCTGGACGACGAGACGGGCCTGCTGCTGCGCACGGCGGCGGCGTCATCCCACCTGGAGGCGCTCGAGGTCGAGGTGGGTGTGGGCATCGACGAGGGCACGTTCTCCACGAAGATCCCGACCGGGATGGCCGGCCCCGAGGACGCCACGGACGGCTCGGGCGAGCGGCTGCCGCTCATGGCCACGGACAGCGTCCCGCTCGCGGGTGGGGGCGAGCTGCACCTGGCGGACGTGCGGCACGGCCCGTCACTGGTCGTGATCGGCGAGCTGCCCGGGGTGACCGCGATGCTGACGACCCTCCTGCCCAAGACGAGTCAGGGAAAGGCGCCACGGGTGTTCGTGCTGCTCAACCCGATCACCCTCGACGAAGGGAAACCCGACAGCGCCACGGAATTTCCGCTGGCCACGGAAGAGGGAACGAAGAAGCTGCTCGACAGCGTCTCGGCACAGGTGAGCGGGGTCCGCGTGCCCGTCGGCATCGACATCAAGGGCGGGGCCGCCGGTGAGGACCTGCGCTCCTTCGAGGAGCTCATGGCCGGCACCACGGTGCTGGCCGCCATCGACGAGTCGGGTTCCCTCGCCTGGCGGATGACGGACGACGAGCTCGCACGGTCGCCTCACCAGCTCGACACCTGGATCGCCTCGAACACCTAGGACCGAACACGAGGGCAACAGCTCGAACCGGCGCCGTCCTACGGACAGCGCGAAGACGACACGACGGAGGGACGTGATCACGATGTCGGTCCGTTCGGCCACCAGCACAGGGCCGCTGGCCGCCTTCCCCACGCTGGCACCACGGTGGGGTTCCGCTCGAGGTCGCACCCGCAGGGCGGCGACGCCGTACACGCGCCCGATCGCCGGGGAGCGGTGGACCACCCCCGCGAACCTGATCACCACCGCGCGCACGCTGGTCGCCGTCGGGCTCGCGGTCGGCGCGTTGGCGGCGCACAGCCTGCGCATGCTCGTCACCGCCTACCTCGTCTACTGGGTGCTCGACATCGCCGACGGTGCCGTGGCCAGGCGCTTCGACCACGAGACGCGCCTGGGTGCGGTGTTCGACATCACCGCCGACCGGGCCAGCAGCGTGCTGTGCGTCGCGGCCCTCGCGACCCTTCGCCCTGGCCTGGCCGTGCCGCTGGCCATCTACGTCGTCGAGTTCGCCGTCGTCGACACGATGCTCTCGCTGGGGTTCCTCGCGTTCCCGGTCAAGGGCCCCAATGACATGCACCTCGTCGACGCCACGGTGTGGCGCTGGAACTGGTCACCCCCAGCCAAGGCCGTCAACACGGCCAGCATCGTGCTCCTGTGCCTGCTGGGCCGCCCGCTGCTGGCATCGGGGTGCGCCATCGCCGTGCTCGGCCTCAAGCTGTGGTCCGGCCTCCGGTTGCGCGCTGTGCTGACCGACTCGACCCCGATGTCGCCATGACCGGGGCGAGCGTCGCACGCCTGGCCGGCCCGGTGGCCCTGATGGTGGGGCTCGGGCTGCTCTCCGGGCTGGTGCCCCTCATCAATGCCGAGGCGCTGCTGGTCGGGGCTGTGCTCCAGGCCCAGGGACGCTGGCCCGCGATGGTGGTTGCCGTCGCCGTGGGCCAGAGCGGCGCCAAGGTGCTGATCTACCTCGCGGCCCGGGGCGGTAGCAGGCTGCTGCCGGCCAGGTGGGTCACCCACGACACCGTGCGCCGGCCGGCACGGCACGGCGGCCCGCTCACGCACCTGCGGAACGCCACCCGCAGGTGGTCCCCGCACGCCGACCGGGTCGCCGAGGTGGTGCGCCGACCGGTCGCCGGCTCCGCCCTCATCCTTGCCAGCGCGGCCGGCGGCATCCCCCCACTGGCGGCGACCAGCGTCATCGCGGGGGCCTCTCGGATGCGCCTGTCCCTCTTCGGCACGACCTGCCTGACCGGTCGGCTCGTCCGGTTCACTGTGATCGCCCTACCGGTCGCCGGCTACCTGGGCTCATGAGCAGCACACGAATCGCCCTCCGGCGCAACCCTTGTCGTGTGCTCGGGCACGAGCTCGACAATCACATGGTCGTCGACGACGGCCCACTCTGCCGACGCTGCCACGAGCCGTTCCTCTTCGAGGACGGGCGGGTCACGCACACGCGTCACGTGCTGGCCTGCTTGTGGCGCGGTCACACCTACCTGCCCGTCGCCCGGCGCGCCGGCCATCGTGAGTACGCCTGCACCCGCTGCGGGCACCCCCTGGTTCTCGCGGTGGATGCCGACCCGCACCCGGTCGGTGTGCTGGTCCACGAGCGGGTGCGAATTCGTTGCGGCGCAACCGGTCACACGGTCCATCAGGTCACGGTCCGTTGTGGACTGACCGAGTACGCCTGCGACTGCGGGCACAGCTTCCTCCTGGCCTGCACCGGGCTCGCCAAGGTCACCCACCCGCTGGTGTGCCTCGCGAGCGGCCACCGCGTCCGCTTCGTGGAGCGGCGAGGCGTGGTCCGTGAGCACCGGTGCCTCGACTGCGGCCACCCCTTCCTCTGGATGGGCTGACGACCTGCCTCCCGACGCAGATCGGCCCCCGTCCCACGGAGGGGACGGGGGCCGAGTGGTGCGTGCTGGTGTCAGACGCGGGTGGTCGAGCGACCGGCGATGACGCGTTCGTAGACGACGATGAGGATGGCGGCGACGATGACGCCCATGATCAGGGCGATCCAGTCGATGCCGTTGGTGTCCCCCTTGTTGAAGACGCCCGTCCACAGCCAGGAACCGACGAGGGCGCCGATGATGCCCAGGATGACGGTCACGAGCGTGGAGATGTTCTGCTTGCCGGGAAGGACGAGCCGTGCCAGGGCGCCAATGATCGCACCCAGGATCACGGTGACGATGATGGTGGTGAGCATGTGTTCGACTCCTTTACGGGTCCAGGACCCGAACTGATCGTTCGACCGGCGGTTGGAGCCGCCGACCAGCCCCCCGGTTGAGGGGGCAGAGGAAATCTAGTTCAGGTGCACGCCCCGCAGCGCGGCACTGACAGACGGATTTATGTACCACTCGGCCGCCTCCAGCGGGGCCTGGCCGACGCTGTTTCCAGCTCCCCCACGCGGGGCCTGGCCGACCTGCTGTCGCCTCCCCTCCCGTCAGGCCGGGGAAGGTCTGGGGAAGGTGTTCTCCATAGCGTCCTGCCACGTCAGAACACAGCGCCGGCACGACCACGGAGGACCTATGACCATCACCGACGGCTCGCGCCGCAACGGCGTCGACACCGCCACCTTGTTTGCCACCCTCGACGCCGTCAAGGGCCAGAACGAGATCGCCACGTTCCAGTTCCGCGTCAGCAACACCTGGGTGAGCGGCACCCACAGCCGCACAATCTCCGACCGGGGCCCACCCTGGTGGAGTACCTGCTGCACGCCATCGCCTCCTGCCTCACCGCCGGCGTCGCCAACGTTGCGGTCACCTGAGCTGCCCCGGATCGGTGCCGTGACGCTGCCCGCCCGTGCCGTGCTGGCCACCGGCCAGGTGGTGTGGCGAGCGCCGTGACCAGCGCGGGTCAGGCGTCGAGCCGTGGCCCGTGGCGAGTGACCACCCTGGCCTGGATGCTCCGCAACCCGGTCTGCTCGCAGTTGAGGGCGGCGGCGATCTGCGCGGCCCAGGCGTCGATGGCCGGCCAGTCGCGGAAGTCGCCGGCCGGCAGGGCGGCCTTGCCCGCCGGGAGCAGGGCCAGCATGCGCTCGCCGACGGTGGCCGGCCGCGCCTGCGGGTCGTAGGCGCCGAAGAAGACCTGCACGCCGCGGGCTCGGACCAGCGCACTGAGCTCGCAGAACTCCTTGGGCTGGCAGGTCTGCAGCAGGTCGGCGCCGTCCTTGTCGACCAGGTCGGTGCCCAGGGGTCCGCTGCTGAACAGCCACACCGGGCGCTCGCGCAGGGCGACCCGGTAGGTGCGGGCGAAGTCGGTGGCGTCCTGGTGCCAGTGGGACAGGTAGGCGGCACCACCGAGGACGACCGCGTCGAAGGCCCGCACGTCCCGGACCACGTGCACCGGTTGGACCTCGGTGGGGATGCCGCTGTGGCACAGGTCTGCGGCGATGCGCTCGGCAATGCCCGCAGTGGCTCCGTGGCGGGTGGCGTAGGCAACGAGCACGACCATGTCGCATCACTCCCCAAGTCGGCGGCGGCACCGGCCTGTGACCCCTTTCTACGCCCAGGGGCAGCGGTTGGCTACCCCCGGAGACGTACGGCACACGGCGGCACGGCAACCGGCTGGGAACCGCCGGGATGCCGCCGCCCGCGACGTTCGGCAGGGAATCGCCAAAGCAGTCCCGGAGGCGGAGGATGGCGGCGTGGAGACCTGGGACGCCCTGCGCGCACGACGAAACGTCCGGCAGTTCACCGACCAGCCGGTTCCTGACGAGGTGCTCGACCGCATCCTCGAGGCCGGCCGCCGAGCACCGTCGGCCAGCAACTGGCAGCCGTGGGACTTCGTGCTCGTCACGGACCGGGCGCAGCTGGTCGAGCTGGCGAAGGTCTGGCAGGGCGCCGGCCACGTGGCCGGCGCCGCGGCCGCGATCGCGATCGTGGCGCCCGAGCCCGCGGACGACCGGCAGTCGGCCCTGCTCCAGTTCGACCTCGGCCAGGCGACCTACGCGATGACGGTCGCCGCGGCCGATCTCGGCGTCGGCACCGGCCACGCCGCGGCCGCCGACCAGGAGCAGGCCCGGGCCGTGCTGGGCTTCCCCGAGGGGCACTTCCTGGCCTACGTGCTGTCCGTCGGGTACCCGTCGGACAAGCCGCTGACCGTCATCGAGCGGTTGAACCGGCGCCCCTTCGAGGAGGTCGTGCACCGCGGCCGCTGGTGATTTCAGGCGCGGTCGGGTTCGTCAGGCGCCCCGAGCGCGTAGCGCCCGCACCAGGGTCGGGATCATCACGCAGGCGGCGGCGAGGTGCAGGCCGATCAGGGTGACGGTGGTGGCGGTGTTGCCACCGGCCAGCACGGGTGGCACCAACGAGATCGCGGTGAGCGACAGCGCCGTCCACCGGAACCGCTCGGCCGGGCGAGCGCTCCACCGCAGCAGGCCGGAGGCGATGACGACACCCACGAGCGAGAAGAAGCCGGTGAAGACGGCGACCCCCGGAACCGGGATGCTCTCGCCACCTGCGGGGACCTCGAAGTCGACGCCGGCCGTGCCGGCCGCCGCGGCGAGGAGCGTGGTGGTCACCATCGCGCCGAGCGTGGCGAGGCAGCCGGTGGCGACGAGGCTCCGGACCCGTCGGGCGTAGCCAGGGGCAAGTGCCGGCCCGGCGGCGACGTCGACTCCGACGTCACTGCTGTTAGGCATGCTGTCCCTCCCCGGTTGCGTCGTGGAGCTCGGTGCCGTCAGCCGGCAAGGACTGCGGCAGGCCGAGGCTGGGGAACCGGTCGGCGTGGAACGTGGTGATCTCACCCACGGCACCACCGCTGACGCGCAGCACGTCGAGCGTGAGCGGGAGGTAGGCCCCCGACCCGGGTCGCCACTGGTAGAAGGCGAGGGCGGGCTGCCGGTTCACGGAGGTGTCCACGGCACGCAGACCCTGCATCCCCTCGAAGCCGCTCTCGACCCAGTAGCGCACCACCGTGTCGCGGCCGACGTGCAGGCCGGGTGTGGGCGGCATCGAGCAGCGGGCGTCGTCGCGCAGCAGCGCGGCGAGCGCGTCGATGTCCGTCGCCACGCTGGCCTCGGTGAAGCGCCGCACCAGCTCCCGCGTCACCGCGTCCTCCTGGCCGCCGGTCCAGTCCTGACGCTGGGCCGGCAGGTGCTCACGCATCCCGGCGCGGGCCCGCTGCAGCGCGCTGTTCACCGAGTTGACCGAGTCGCCCAGCAGCTCCGCGACGTCCTTGGCCGGCCAGCCGACCACGTCGCGCAGGATCAGCACGGCCCGCGGCCGCGGCGCCAGGTGCTGCACGGCCACGAGGTAGGCGAGCTCGATCGTCTCCCGCGCGACGGCTACGTTCTCCGGGCCGTCCGCGGCATCCGCGGGAAGCTCGTCGAGCAGCCGGTCGGGGTAGGGCTGCAGCCACGGCACCTCACCGCCGGTCGCCGGCTCCGGGCGTCGCTTGGCGAGCAGGTCGAGGCACGCATTGGTGGCGATCCGGTAGAGCCAGGCGCGGAACGTCGAGCGCCCCTCGAAGGTCTCCCGGCGTCGCCAGGCCCGCAGGAAGGTCTCCTGCACGGTGTCCTCGGCGTCCTCGAACGACCCCAGCATCCGGTAGCAGTGCACGTGCAGCTCGCGCCGGTGCCGCTGCGCCAGGCCCGAGAAGGCCGGCTCGTCGACCTCGACCAGCCCACCCTCACCCAGATCGCTCATCCGCCGTTCCTCCAGTCGCGTGTCCGCGCTCATCCTCGTCATCCTTCCGTCGTCGTACAGGTGAGACGGGCCGGCGCGCGACAACTCATCACTTCCGGATGCCGGCACGCTCGCCCCGGGCGCGTCACGGCGGTATCGCTCAGTCCAGGCCCCGGACGCACCCGCGTCACCGATCCAGTAACCGATGCCGACCGTGGTCAGGTGCACGAGGGCCGTGGTCGCGGTGATGCCGATGAGCACGTCATGCACCCGGTAGCGGGCTGCGAACGTCATCGCCATCAGCTGGCTCTTGTCGCCGAGCTCGGCCACGAAGACCACGGCGGAGCTCAGCAGGAAGGCGTCCATGAGGGGTGGTCTTCTCCGGCCGGGCCGGAGGCGCCATGTGGTGGACGACCTTCGACCAGGCGCGTCCACGTAGGGGTCGTCAACTGGTCGAAAGTCTCGTCCGCCACCTCAGGTGGCCTGCCGTGCCGGACCCGAGGGCCAGTGTGTCGACGCGGCTGTTGGGGACCACTCCCTTTCGCCGTCGAGCCCACCCGAGCACCCGCCATCTGCCGGATGCCGGGTGCCGGGTGGGCGACGCTCGCCGGCTGAGGTCTGGCCCGGCCACGGGGACGACCCGGTGCGCTCGACCGTCGACTACCCGGATAGGAACTCGTGGACGACCGTGGACAGCGCCGGAACGTGGGGCCCGAGCCAGTAGAAGTGGCTGGGCGCCTCTGTCTCGACGAGTCGTGCCCTTGGCACCGAGCCCACCAGGTCGAGCGCGTGCCGGAAGCCGACACCACCGTCATGACGGGACGCGGTGACCAGGGTGGGGCAGGGAACCGACCCGAGCACCGCCCGGCGGTAGGAGGACCGCTCGCGGGTGCCCTGCTGCAGGTCGGTGACGAACCCCGACCCGGAGCCCATCGCCCGGAACGTCGCCCTGGCCGAGGCGCGGTCTGCCGGAGCCCAAGTGGGCCACCAGGACCGGACCGGAAGCGTCGACAGGGTCGACATCATCAGGCGCAGGCCCCGGTCCGAGGAGGTCATCGCCCTGATGGCGTGCCAGGTCACCCCCTCGGCCCCGGCCGAGAAGGCGAGCGGCCCCGCCGTGGCCTCCAGCCGGGTGTCGGGGTAGGGCAGGCTGGACGGAGCACAGCTGTGCAGCACCAGCCGTGGCGCCAGGTGGGGCAGCGCCACTGCGACGTGCGCGGCCTGGAGCCCCCCGAAGCTGATGCCCACGGTCGCGGTCGCCTCGCGGATCCCGAGCCCGTCGCAGACCTGGCCCACGGCAGGAACGAACTCGGCCGCCGTCAGGGGACCGAGGTCGGTCCGGCCGTAGCCCGGACGGGAGAAGGACAGCACCCGAAGCCCCCGGGAGGTGTAGAGGTCGGACCCCACGGGCGTGGCCGCCGAGCAGTGCCCGCCGGGGAAGACCAGGACGACGTCGCCAGCGGAGGGACCGGTCAGGGACACCTCCACCGGGCCACGTGAGGTGCTCACCACCGTGGTCTCCACGGCACGAGCATGACACCGCATGGCTGCCGGCACGGGCGTTCTCAGCGTCACGCGAGGTGCCTCGTGGCGGCAGTCAGCCCCGGCCGCGGCGGCTGCCAGCAGTACCCCCGTGCGTTCTGGCCAACGTTCGACAGCGCCTTGTGGGGGCCCTCCTGCGTCAGCCACACCCGGGCGTTCCTGACCCTGCGGACGCGTCTCCCGCCGCTGAGCGTCAGGGGCCTCTCGGCGGTCGGCGGGCGTTGCGCCATCATGGTTTCCTGGTGTTCGAGCTCCTCGTGATCCCGCAGCGCCCCGGCGCCGAGCAGGCGTCCGAGCTGCTGCAGCAGGCGCTGGCGGATGCCGGGCCGGCCGACACGAGCTTCATCGTCACAGTGGTCGACACGGACGAGGCGGCGCGGGCCCGCGCGTTCGCCGGGTCCCCGGCCTTCGTCGTCGACGGCACCGACCTGTTCGCCCCCGACGGCGGCCACGGCTCGCTGGCGTGCCGGGTGTACCCGACCCCTGAGGGTCCGAGGAACCTGCCGCCCGTTCAGGACCTCTGCGCCGCCCTGCGCCGACGAGCGGGCGCCGCCGCCTGCTTGACCCTCGCCCGCCCGGGCCAGAGGCAAGCCCCGTTCAGCCCTGGTACGGCGGCGCCACGCCCCAGCCCCAGCGCGGCGTGGGCGCCTGCTCCACGGGTCGTGCGCCGGGCTGGGAGTTCTCCATCGCCAGCCGGGTGCCCCACTCGAGGTAGCCGATGATCGCCGCACGGAACTCCGGATCGCCCGGCAGCTCCGCATCGTCCGCGGCCAGACTCATCGTCGCGGCGAAACGGTGCCGCTGCGCCGGTGTGATGGCGAGCCCGAGGTGGTGACGGAGCATCGACTCGTACCCGCCATGCTGCTCCGTGTAGGTGGTGGGGCCGCCGAGCACCTCGGCCCACCAGTCAGCGACGTTCGACCGGTGATGGGTCGAGACCCCGCCCGGGAAGAAGCCGGACAGCTCGTCGTCCGCCTCGACCCGGTCGTAGAAGCAGTCGATCATCCGGCGCAGCGCCACCAGCCCCCCAGCCCACTCGTACAGCGTCGGCACTGCTGGTTCGTCGACCTGGCTCATCGCGCCAGTCCACCCCACCGCACCCCCGGCCGCATCCGGAGCACCGAAGCCGGTCAGCCGCGGAAGGTGAGGCCCGAGCGCCGCACCGGCACGTGCGGCATCCCGTGGCTGTACGGCGACGGGCGGCCCCGGGCTTTGGCGCGCGGCGGTCCGGCATCCTGCTGTTGTCGGCGTCCGGCCGTAGCGTCGTCATACATGACGACCACGCTGCGTGCCTTGGAGGATGCCGACCTCGACCTCGTGTTCGCGTGGGAGAGCGACCCCCGGGCGAACCGCATGGCGGTGTTCACCCGGGAGGATCCCACCGACCGGGCGGCCTTCGACGCGCACCACCGCAGGTTGCGCGCCGACGACTCGGTGCTCGTGCGGGCCGTGGTGCACGACGGGCAGCTGGCCGGCACCATCGGCTCGTTCAGCATCGAGGGCGAACGGGAGGTGACCTACTGGATCGACCCGGCCCGCTGGGGGCAGGGCATCGCCACCGAGGCGCTGAGACAGCTCCTCACCATCGAGACCGAGCGGCCCCTGCACGCGCGGGTCGCCGGGGACAACCACGCTTCACGGCGCGTGCTGGAGAAGGTCGGCTTCCGACTCGTCGACGAGCAGCCGTCGATCGTCGACTGGCGAGGAGTGGAGGTCACCGAGCTCGCCCTCGTTCTCGAGTGAGGCGTGTCGAGCCCGTCGGGCACGACGACGGGCTCTCGGCTCCCCGATGGGGGCCGGCAAGGAGCATGCTGAACCGCATGGCAGACAGGGCACAGCCCGGGGGCATGGCTGTCCCGCTCACCGCGTTCGCCGTGGGTGCCGTCGTCGCGCTGCTCGTGGGGGTGTTCGGCACGGTGCACGACCCGACGCTGGCCCGCACGACGACCCTGGGCTTCCGCACCGTCATCGACATGAAGGTCGCGGCGACCCTGGTGATCGCCGTGCTGGCGGTGCTGCAGCTGCTCGGGGCGCTGTGGATGTACGGCCGGCTGGGCCCGGCGGCGCCGTCCTGGCTGGGGACCGTCCACCGGGTGCTTGGCGCGACCACGGTGCTGCTCGTCGTCTTCGTCTCGTACCACTGCCTGTGGACGCTGGGCCTGGTGACCGGAACCTGGGCCGACGGTCGCCCCGTGACGACCCGCACGGTCGTGCACGCCCTGCTCGGTTGCGCCGTCATCGGTGCGGTGGTCGTGAAGGTGGTCGCGGTGCGGTCGAGGAGGGCACCCGGGTGGTTCCTGCCCGCGGCGGGCGGACTGCTGTTCGCCCTCCTGGTCGGAGCGGTGCTGACGTCGGCGCTCTGGTACGTCGCAGCGAAGGGCTGGCCCGTGCGCGCCGGCCTGGGCTGACGGCGCGGGCGCCGCGTGCCACCATGGCGAGGATGCCGACCGGTGCTGGGGACTTCGAGCTGACCATGGCCGAGCTGCGCGCCGTCGCGGGGTACGCGGTGGCCTGCGCCGCACCGGCCCTGGTGATCTTCACCCGGGCCTGCCCGGGCGACGACCGCCCAGCGGCCGCGCTGGATGCGGCGCGAGCCTTTGCCGAGGGAGCGCCCCGGTCTCGCCTCCAGCGCACCGCGTCGGCCGATGCACACCGTGCCGCGAAGGAGGCCGCGACCCCGGCGGCGAGCCACGCGGCCAGCGCTGCCGGAGCAGCCGCGGCAGCGGCCTACCTGCACCCGCTGGCGAAGGCGACCCAGGTGCGCCACCTCCTGGGGTCGGCATCCCATGCGGCCCGGGCGGCCGAGCTCGCCCGGGGCGACGACCCGGTCGTCGCCGAGTACGTCATCACGGCCGCCGCGACGCGCGCCACCCCGGTCGTCCTCGACGTGCTCACCCGCTACCCGCGCGCGCCGACGGGTCGCACGCGGGTCGCGGTGCTCATGCACCGCCTCGACAGCCTGCTGCGCGACCCGCCGCCGCCCCCCCGGGTGGTCGACGACCCCGGCCCGTTCTTCCACGGCACTCGTGCCGACCTGCGTCCCGGCGACCTGCTGACGCCGGGGTTCGGCTCGAACTACGGCTCCGGGCGCCGGGCCAACCACATCTACCTCACGGCCAGCCGCGAGGGTGCGCCACTGGCCGCCGAGCTGGCTCGCGGTGCCGGGCCGCCCCGTGTCTACCGGGTCGAGCCGGTCGGCACGATCGAGGACGACCCGAATGTCACCGACAAGCGCTTCCCCGGCAACCCGACCCGGTCCTACCGCACGACCGAGCCGCTGCGCGTCGTCGAGGAGGTCACCGGGTGGCAGCCCCCCGACGCCGAGCTGGTCGCGCACCTCCGTGAGCGGATGGGAGAGCTGGCCGAGCTCGGCATCGAGGCGATGGACGACTGACGCGTAACCCGGGGAGTAACCCGCCGCGCGAGCCTGTTCCGGTGGGGTACCCCACGGCATCCGAGCCCTTCGGCCGCCGGGGACGGGACCGGTCGAGAGGACCCTGCAGTGGACGCAGAGAACACGTTGGACGACGCCACCCGAGCCGCCCTGAACCAGAGCCAGGTCATCGACCTGACGACGACCGGCCGCAGGACCGGGCAGCCGCGGCGCATCGAGATCTTCCTGCACCACGACGACGGCCGGCTCTACATCACCGGGATGCCGCGCGCCGACCGCACGCGCGACTGGATCCACAACATCGCGGCCGACCCGCACGTCGTCGTGCACCTGAAGCAGTCGGTCGTGGCCGACGTGCCGGCGACGGCGCGGGTCGTCACGGACGTCGACGAACGCCGGCCGTTCATCGAGGCGGCCGCAAAGCGCTGGCGGCGCACCGACGTGCCGGAGATGCTCCAGCACAGCCCGCTCATCGTGCTGAGCGTGGGCGGCGCGGGCGCGGCCCAACAGCCCGCCCCGTGACGGCCGAGCCCGGGATACCGGTCACGAGCCGGCCCCATTTGGCACCGGTGGCCGGTGCAGGGCAACCGCTCAGAGTCGCGCCCTCAGCAGGTCGACGCCGGGGCCCTCGAGGTCGTCGATGGCGGCCGCCCGCCCGGTGATGGCCATCGCCAGCGCCTCGGTGCTGCCGGTGACGCGCGGCCCGGACCCGTGTCGCCACTCGGCGTCGGCTGCGACGAAGGTGAGCCCGCCTGTGCGGTGCTGGTCGGTCAGGCCGGGCACCGGGTTGGGCGAGGTGAGGTGGTCCAGCAGCTCGAGCCAGTCCTCCTGCCGGGCCGTGGCGGCCAGCCCCAGCGGTCGGGCGATGTCGCGCAGGTGGATGCAGGTCTCGGCGAACGGGCCGACGGGTCCGACGCGGGGCGGGTCGACCCGGTCCGCGGCGTGCGCGCGCAGCAGCGCGACGAGCTGCTCGGGCTCGTGCCGGGCGAGCACCCGGGCGAAGTGGTCGACGGTTCTCGCGGTGTCCCCGCGGTAGCGGATCGCGGTCAGGAAGAACCGAGGGAACCCGACCAGCATCGGCTGCAGGAGGTGGGCGGCCACGTGGCGCACGGTCCATCCCTCGCAGAGCGTGGCGGCATCCCACTGCTCGTCGTCGAGGGAGTGCAGGACGTCGGCGATCGCGAGCCGGTTGCTGGTGGTGCGTGCGAAGAGCTGTTCGGTGCTCATTCCGGGATCCCGGGGTGGTGGGGGTCGGTGGCGCGGCGCCGGATGTCGTCGCTCAGTGCGCTCAACACCCGGGTCGCGGTCTGGAGGTCCTCGTCCGAGCACCCGGGGACCAGGCCGGCGAGGTCGGCGAGCTCGCGGCGGTGCAGGGAGGCGAACCTCCGGCGCCCCTTCGCGGTGGGCTCGATCAGCACCGAACGCCGGTGCGCCGGGTTCGGCGTGACCCGCAGGTCACCGAGACGGACCAGCTCGTCGACGTGGCGCTGCACGTTCTGGCGCGCCAGGGAGAGCCGCGAGGCGACGTGGGGAACGGTCAGGGGTGCCTGCGCCGCAAGCACCTCCATCACCGCCCGGGAGCCCACCGTCCAGCCCAGTGCACGGGTCTGTGCCTCGACGATCCGGGCGGAGCTCAGCACGATGGGTCTGGTCAGCGACACCAGTGAGTAGATTCGGTCACCGCGGTCAGACATGACATCAATGGTGTCATATCGGGACGGGCTCTGCCACGCCTGGGGTCCTGCCCCGAGCGCGCTCCACCGCGGCCCCCTGCATCACCCGACCTCCGTACGGGAAACCCCTTCGGCCCCGGAAGCCGGGTGAACCTACGATGCTCGGATGAGCGCGGACCTGGTCGTCAAGAACCTCGCCGGCGGCCACGCCCACCGCACCCTGTTCGAGTCCCTCGACCTCACCGTGGCGCCCGGAGACGTGGTGGGGGTGGTCGGTGCCAACGGCGCGGGCAAGACCACGCTGCTTCGGATCCTGGCCGGTGACCTGGAGCCCTTGGACGGCTCGGTCTCGACCGCCCCTGCGGATGCCTTCGTCGGCTGGCTCCCGCAGGAGCACGAGCGCATCGCGGGCGAGACCGTCGGACACTACGTCGCCCGACGCACCGGAGCCGCCGCCGCGACTGTCGCGATGGAGCAGGCCGCGGCCGCCCTCGGCGCGGGCGACCACACCCGCGCCGCGGAGGACGCCTTCGCGCACCGCCTGGACCACTGGCAGGCCAGTGGCGCCCCCGACCTCGACGACCGGCTGGGGCCGATGCTGGCCGAGCTCGGTCTCGACGTCGACCCCGGCGCGGCGATGACCTCGCTGTCCGGCGGCCAGGCGGCCCGCGCCGCCCTGGCGGCCCTGCTGCTGAGCCGCTTCGACGTCGTGCTGCTCGACGAGCCCACCAACGACCTGGACCTCGCCGGGCTGGAGCGCCTCGAGGGGTTCGTGCGGGGTGTGCGCGCCGGGGTGGTGCTCGTGTCCCACGACCGGGAGTTCCTCTCGAGGGTGGTCACGCGCATCGTCGAGCTGGACCTCGCCCAGGGCCGGGTCGCGGTCTATGACGGCGGGTACGACGCGTTCCTCGAGGAGCGGGCCGTCGCGCGCCGGCACGCGCGCGAGGCCTACGAGGAGTTCTCCGACAAGAAGGCCGACCTCGTCAGGCGCGCCCGGGTGCAGCGGGAGTGGAGCTCGCAGGGCGTGCGCAACGCCATCAGGAAGGCTCCCGACAACGACAAGATCCGCCGCAGGGCACAGGTGGAGTCCTCCGAGAAGCAGGGCCAGAAGGTGCGCCAGATGGAGTCGAGGATCTCCCGCCTCGAGGAGGTCGAGGAGCCGCGCAAGGAATGGGCCCTGCAGTTCACGATCGGCAGTGCCCCGCGCTCCAGCTCGGTCGTCGCGACGCTCGACGACGCCGGCGTGCGCCTGGGCCGGTTCACGTTCGGCCCGGCCTCGCTCCAGGTGAGCGCCGGCGACCGGATCGGCGTCACCGGCCCCAACGGTGCCGGCAAGACGACGCTGCTGCGGTTGCTGCTGGGCCGTCTCGCTCCGGATGCCGGCCGGGCCAGCCTGGGTGCCTCGGTGGCAGCCGGCGAGATCGACCAGGCCCGCACCGGGCTGGCCGAGGACGCTGCCCTCGGTGACGCGTTCGAGGCGGCGATGCCCGACCTGGCCCCCGCGGAGGTGCGCACGTTGCTGGCGAAGTTCGGCCTCAAGGCCGACCAGGTCTCGAGCCTGGTGGGGAGGCTCTCGCCCGGTGAGCGGACCCGCGCCGCCATGGCGCTGCTCCAGGCCCGCGGGGTCAACCTCCTCGTGCTCGACGAGCCCACCAACCACCTCGACCTGCCGGCGATCGAGCAGCTCGAGGAGGCACTGGAGTCCTACGACGGCTCCCTGCTGCTCGTCTCGCACGACCGCCGGCTGCTCGACACCGTGCGGCTCGACCAGCGCTGGCACGTCCAGGACGGCAAGGTGACCGTCACCCACGTGGGCTGAGGTCCGGCGCCCCCCACTTCGTGCGACTTACCCACGGTTCTCGCACCCGACGACCTGCGTGACCGTAGACACGTCGCACGAAGTCGTGGGCAGACCGCGGGTGTCGACAAGCAGGCCGCACGACGGAGCCACCGCCGGCACCGCGACGAGTACGTTCGGACGATGAGCGAAGGACCTGTCGACGACGACCGGGTCGGCGCCCGCGCCGAGCTCCTCCCCGAGGAGGAGGCGGTGGGCAGCCCCGACCCCGAGCTGCAGGCGCGTGCCATCCTCGCCGAGTCCGACGAGCGCACCGAGCACCCGGAGCGCACGAGGCACGAGTCCACCCAGACGCCCGACGAGCCGCCCGCAGCAGGGTGACCGCGATGGCCCACCCCGAGGAGCCCGCTCCCGAGACGACGGACCCCGCCACGACCGAGGTGGCGGAAGCCAACACCGACGTGGGGGTGGGGTCCACCGGCGAACGGGGCTCGACGGCATCCGACCGGCGCCAGCCGGACCTCGCCGATGCGGGACTGTGGGCGGGCGTGCCACCCTCGCGGATCGAGGACTACGCCGTCGTGGCCGACCTGCAGACGGCGGCGCTGGTCGCCCGCGACGGCTCGATGGACTGGCTGTGCCTGCCGAGGTTCGACTCGTCGGCCGCCTTCGCGTCGCTGCTCGGTGGCCCCAAGGCGGGCCGGTGGCGCATCGCCCCGATGAGTGGGGGCGCCTGCACCCGGCGCGCCTACCGCGACGACACGATGATCCTGGAGTCGACGTGGGAGACTGCCGAGGGCACCGTCACGGTGCTCGACTTCATGCCGATCCGGCAGACCCAGCCCGACCTGATCCGCATCGTCGTCGGCGTCAGCGGACGCGTGCGGATGGGGGTCGAGCTGGTGGCCCGGTTCGACTACGGGCGGGTCGTGCCGTGGGTGCGGCACGCCGGTGGCCGATGGGTGGCGGTCGCCGGCCCCGACTCGCTGTGGCTCGACACGCCGGTGAAGCTCAAGGGGCGCAACATGCGCAGCCTGGCGGAGTTCACCGTCGAGGCCGGCCAGCGAGTTCCGTTCGTGCTGACCTGGGTTCCCTCCCACCAGGACGAGCCACCGCGCTACGACCCCGAGCTGGCGCTGGAGGAGACCGAGCGGTTCTGGACGAGCTGGATCGGCCAGTGCACCTACGACGGCCGCTACAGCGGGGCGGTGCGGCGCTCGCTGCTGCTGCTCAAGGCGCTCACCTACGCCCCCAGCGGTGGCATCACGGCCGCCGCCACCACCTCGCTGCCCGAGCAGATCGGCGGCCCACGCAACTGGGACTACCGCTACTGCTGGCTGCGTGACGCCGCCTTCACCCTGCAGGCCCTCACCGGCAGCGGGTACACCGAGGAGGCCAAGGCGTGGCGTGACTGGCTGCTGCGCGCCGTGGCCGGCGACCCCCACGACCTGCAGATCATGTACTCCCTCACCGGGCGTCGCCGGCTGCCCGAGACCGAGCTGTCCTGGCTCGAGGGGTACGAGAGGTCTGGGCCGGTCCGGGTCGGCAACGAGGCTGCCGGCCAGTTCCAGCTCGACGTCTACGGCGAGCTGCTCGACGGCCTGCACAGCGCCAGGGCGGCCGGGCTCGCGAGCGACCACGACGCCTGGACCCTGCAGAGCCTGCTCACCGACTACCTCGAGGGCGCTTGGCAGCGCCCCGACAGCTCGCTGTGGGAGGTGCGCGGCCCGCAGCAGCACTTCGTGCACTCCAAGGTCATGGCGTGGGTGGGCCTGGACCGGATGATCGACACGGCCGAGCGCTCGGGCCTGAAAGCACCGCTGAAGCGGTGGCGGGCGACCCGCGACACCATCCACGCGGAGGTGTGCGCCCGCGGCTACGACGCCGAGCGGGGCACCTTCACCCAGTACTACGGGTCCACGGGCCTGGATGCCGCGCTGCTGCTCATCCCGCGGGTCGGTTTCCTTCCCCCGGACGACCCGCGGGTCGTCGGCACGGTGGATGCCGTGCAGCGCGAGCTGTGTGAGGACGGGTTCGTGCTGCGCTACCGCACCGACGCGGACCCCACCTCAGAGCACGGCACCGTCGACGGCCTGCCCGGCTCGGAGGGTGCGTTCATCGCCTGCAGCTTCTGGCTGGCGGACGCCCTCGCGCTCACCGGCCGAGAGCACCAGGCTCGTGACCTCTTCGAGCGGCTGCTCGAGCTGCGCAACGACGTCGGCCTGCTCAGCGAGGAGTGGGACCCGCACGCCCAGCGACAGCTGGGCAACACCCCTCAGGCGTTCAGCCACGTCGGGCTGGTCAACACCGCCCTGACCCTCGACCGTGAGACAGACCACGCCGTCACCCGGACACCCACCCGCACCGGCCGTGGGTGACCGCGCCGGCGCAGCCGCCTCACTCACGCCCAGACGGCGGCGACCTGCCCGGCGAGGGCGCTGCCCTGCGCGAAACCGGCCCGAGCGGCGGGTGGGCGGGTCGACACGTCCATCAGGTTGTCGCCGAAGGCGTTGCGGGAGTGGGCATCCGGCAGGATCGTCTCGACGGTGCTGCCGGCCGCGCGCAGCTCGTCGACCTGCGCCGCCAGGTGCGTGCCCCACTCCAGTGGGTGACGGGTTCGCCCACCGAGGGGTGAGAGCACCAGCACGCGAGCGAACCCGGCGGCCAGGTCGGCGTTCTCGTTGCGCCGGTAGCCGCCGTCGATGTACCGGTCCTCACCGATGGCGTACGGCAGGCCGCTGGAAGTGCTGGCGGCGACGGCATCCACGAGGTCGACCCCGCTGCGGCGGTCGAACACCACCGGGTCACCCGTGCGGGCATCGACCGCCGTGATGAGCAGCCGTCGGTCCGGCCAGCGCTCACTGGGCAGCCGGGGGGCGACCGCTGCGCGCCACCGCGCCGACCCGGAACCGTCGGACCCGGCATCCAGGGCCAGCGCAGAGGCACCCAACCTGCGCCGCATGTCGGCTGGGCCCTCGGCCGCGGCGATGATCCGACCGGTCCTCTCCAGGTGGTTGACCACGGGCGCCCCACGCGCGGGCCTCCTCTGGGATGCCGTCGCCGCCGTGGTCGGTGGGGGCTCGGCGGCCAGGATGCCGGCCAGCAGCCAGGCGGGGCTCGCGGCGGTCAGCTGCGCCGCGGCGGTCGCTCCCGCGGAGGTGCCGACCACCAGGTCGGCGCCGGTCACGTCGACCCCCGCGTCGGCCAGGCCCGCGACGACGCCGACCAGCCAGGCGTTGCCGGCCGACCCGCCGCCGCCGAGCACCAGCGCTCGTCCCCTCATGTCCGCGCACTCTAGGCAACCGGCACGGTCGACGGCGACCGGTTTCTGGTGGGGCGGGCGTCGCGGCAGGCATTGCCTGCCTCCGGGTCGCGAGGGTGCCGGCCGGGGACGACGTCGTTTCAGCCGTAGGCGAACGGCCCTCTGAATCGCGGATGTGCCGGGCGATCATGGGGCATGCCGGTACCCCTTCCAGGGGAGGGCGCGGCCCTCTGACGCCTCCTTCACCCACCGAGATCAGCCAGATCTGGCGAGCGCTCGTGCAGGCCGTCGGGGGTGGGGCGGCCGGGCTGTCCCCCTTGCAGGACCTGCTGCTGCGATCGGTGACGGTGGCCCTGACGGGCGCGAGGACCTCCCGGAGCCCCTGCCCATCACCCCCTGCCGTCTACCTGATGCTGGCCACCGACCACCCGCAGCGCACGCAGTGACGTGCGTCCCACGATTCTTGGCGGCACGGGACCCGTACCGCGTCGCTGCCATACTGCGCTGTGATCTCAGCCGTGGCGTGGGCGCTGTTCGCCGCGGTCCAGCCCGTCGGCATCCTGGCGTACATCGTGATCCTCACGCGAGGCGGGCGACGGGACGGGTGGGGGTTCGTCGTGGGCTGGGTGCTCTGCGCCCTGGTCGTCATGGTTCTCACGATCGCGGTGGCCGGAGACGTGCAGCAGAGCTCGACCTCCACGGTCGCTGTCGCTGGGTGGATCCAGATCCTCCTGGGCCTCCTGGCGTTGGGCGTGTTGGCGGTCCGTCGGCTGAGGGGGCCGCGAGCGGCCCCCGCCGTGACCGACGAACCGAAGACCCCGACTTCCGAGAGGAACGCCGGGCCGGTCGGCGCCGCGGTCATCGCCGCCCTGACCCAGGGCTGGCCCATCGTCGCTGCCGCTGTCGCGGCCGTGCTCAGCGCGACGAGCGCGGGGGCCGGCCAGGTGATCGGCATGGCGGTGGTCATCGTCGTCTGTTCGTCGACCTACCTCGCGGCCCAGATCTTCTCGGGCTTCTATCCCGCGGCCACCGACGCGCGCCTGAAGACCCTTGGTCGGCGCATCGAGACCAACCGGGAGAAAGTCATCGACGTCGTGCTGGGCGGCGTCGGCGTCTGGCTCCTCGCGAACGGGATCATCGCGCAGTTCGTGTCCTGACCGGCCGGCCGCCCGACCGATCGCCGGTCGAGGCGCCGGTCAGCCCAGCGCGGCACTGAGCAGACGCAGCGTCTCCTCGCGGGCCGGGGACCGGTCGGTGGCCGTGCCGCGGAGCGCACCGGCGACGGGGTGGATCATCACCTCGTCGACCCCGAAGGTGGTGGCGAGCTCGCGCACCTGGGCAGCCGCCGACTCGGGGGTGCCGACCACCCACCGGTCCAGCATCTGCCGGGCCAGGTCGCCGGTGGCGAGGTCGAGCCCGCCCTCCTCGACGTCCTCGACGAGCTGCTGGGCGTGCAGCGGCTGCCCGGTGCGTAGGGCCACCATCGAGCGCAGGTTCGGCAGGGCGAGCCGGTCGGCCTCCTCCTGTGTCCCGGCCACGACGGCATTGACCGTGAGGAAGGTGCGTGGTTCGGAGAGGTCGGCCGAGGGCTGGAACTCGGTGCGGTACAACGCCAGTGCCTCGGCCGTCCCCCGGCCGGAGAAGTGGTGGGCGAAGACATATGGAAGCCCCTGGGCTGCCGCGAGCCGGGCCGAGTAGTCCGACGACCCAAGCAGCCAGACGCCCGGCACCGAGGACGCGCGCGGTGTCGCCCGCAGAGTGTGGGTGCCGGTGGCGAGGCGCAGGCCGACGCCGTCGGGCGAGAGCATCGCGGTGATGTTCTCGACGTACTCGGGGAACCGCGCCACGGCGTCGTCCTCCACACCGCCGCCTCCGTGCCGTAGGGCCCAGGCGGTCACCGGGTCGGTGCCCGGTGCCCGCCCGATGCCGAGGTCGATGCGCCCGGGGTGCGCCGCCTCGAGCAGGGCGAACTGCTCGGCGACGACGAGCGGCGCGTGGTTGGGCAGCATCACGCCGCCGGAGCCGACCCGGATCTGCTCGGTGGCCGCGGCGACCATCGCGACCAGCACCGGTGGGTTGGTGGCGGCGACCGCCGGCATGTTGTGGTGCTCGGCCAGCCAGTAGCGCCGGAAGCCGAGCTCGTCGGCCACGCGGGCGAGCCGGCGCGTGGCGGCGAGGGCGTCTGCGGTGCTCTGGTCACTGCGCACGGGCACGAGGTCGAGGACGGACAGGGCGGGGGAAGGGTCGCTCACCCACCCTGCAGCCACGACGCCGGTGCGGCTATTCCGTGCAGGCGCTGACGCGCCTCATCCGAGCTGGTCAGGCGCGCTCGACGTACCAGGCCTCGCTGATGGTGCGTCGCCGGTTCACCCGGCTGCGGGTCTGGGCGACGAAGCCGACGATGGCGAGGACGAGCAGCATCAGCGACCAGCCCCAGCTGCCCTTGAGACCGTCCATGATGGCGGCCTGCGTGAAGTCGGCCGAGTTGAGGGAGCCGAAGACCAGCATGAAGCCGCCCACCACGCTGGCGGCGCCGGCGAGGGAGCTCACCAGGGCGAGCACGATCATCGGCATGTTCGCGAAGACCGAGATCACGCCGAGGATGGCGCCGACAGCCAGGCCCACGAGGATCGCGACCCAGTTCCAGTCGATGCCCAGGGCGACCACCAGGCCGGCGCCGATGGCGAAGCCGAACGCCGCCATGGCGATGATGACGGCCACGGCGTAGTACAGGTAGGCGAGCACGGCGAAGATCAGGGCGAAGACGAGCCCGGAGGCCCAGCCGAGCACGGTGCCCAGCACGCGCTCGTCCGCGAGCGCAGCGAACAGCCCTGAGCCGAAGGCGAACCCGGCGAAGAAGCCCCAGATCGGGAGGACGAACCGCAGCACGAACTGGCCGGCGAAGAGCATGACGACTCCGGCAACGATCGCGAGGAGCCCCAACAGGATGTCTGCCATACCTGCACAGTAGGACTCGCCACCCTCGATCCGTGGACGAATCGGGGCGCGCCGCCGTCCAGATCCGGCCGGCACGCAGCAGTTCGGATGCCGCGCGGCAATTACGGCGTGACATCCGAACTTCTGCGTGGGGGGACGTCGCGCACGTGCGCCACCCGGCATCCGGCAGTGGTCAGGCGAGAACGCAATGGCCCGATCGGGCCATGTGCCACGCTGTCGGGTCTGTCAGCATCACCTCATGAAGCGCCTGGTGGTCTGCTGTGACGGCACGTGGAACAAGCCCGACAGCCAGGCCGTGACGAACGTGGAGAAGATCGCGCGCACGGTGCAGAGCGACCCCGGCGCCACCGGGGGAGTCCACCAGCTCGTCTACTACGTCAGCGGGGTCGGCGCCGGCAGCTACGGTGCTGACAAGCTGCTGGGCGGTGCCTTCGGATTCGGGCTGTTCCACAACGTGATTGCCTGCTACCGGTTCCTGGCGCAGAACTACGAACCGGGCGACGAGGTGTTCATCGTCGGCTTCAGCAGGGGCGCCTACACGGCACGCTCGGTCGCGGGCATGGTTGGGAGGGTCGGGCTGCTGACCAAGGTGTCGCTCGTCGAGGAGCGGCTCCCCACCGCCGTGCAGATGTACCGGCGCACCGACGGCCCGGTGGGTGCCTTCGGGGCGAGCGTCGAGGAGTTCCGGCACGACCACTGCAATGCCGTGAAGGTGAGCTTCCTCGGGGTCTTCGACACCGTCGGGGCGCTCGGCGTGCCGGGGCTGCAGCAAGCCCCCCGGTTCCACGATGTGCAGCTGAGCGGCCAGGTGCTGCGGGCGCGCCACGCCCTGGCGATCGACGAGACCCGGCTGAAGTTCGCGCCCACCTTCTGGGAGGCCCCGGCGGACCGGGCCGATGCCGCGACGGAGGAGCCGCGGGTCAAGCAGGTGTGGTTCGAGGGGGCGCACTCCGACGTCGGGGGTGGTTACCGCGACACCGGGCTGTCGGACACCTCGCTGCTGTGGATGGCGCGCGAGGCCCACGCCGCCGGTCTCGTCTTCGACGTGCCGTTGCTCGCCCACTACGTCGCCAGCGGCTCCGACCCGATCCGGCACAACCCCCTCAACCTGATGTACAAGGCGGACAACCTGTTCCTGGGGGCGAAGTCGAAGCTGGGCGGCAAGGCTGCGGCGAGCGCCTTCTCCGGTGGGCTGCGCCTCATCCGCAACGACCGGGCCCTGTCGGTGCGCATCGCCAGCAGCGCCGTGAACCACTTCCAGGAGGGCGGCTACGAGCCGGCGAACCTGAAGACCTGCGCCGACGGCACCGCCGGGTTCGCCGACATCGTGGAACCGGTCACCGCACTGCCCGAGAGCGGGGTCGACCTCACCCCCCTCGGCAGCCCAGCAGACCCGGCCGCCCCCGGGACCCCAGCGACCCCGGCCGCCCCCGAGGCCCCGGCGGGCCCGACCGTCAGCGGGTGAGCAGGCCTACTCGCAGACCAACCGGCAGGGGCCCAGCTGCGGCGAGCTGACGTCGATGCGCAGCCCGGGCCGCAGGTCGACCGGTGCGGTGATGCCACCGGTGAGCACGATCATCCCGGCCTCGAGCGCTGCACCTCGGTCAGCCAGCTGCCGCACGAGCCAGGCGACCGCCTCGGCCGGGGAACCCAGGGCCGCGCTGCCGCGACCGGTGCGCTGCTCTCCGTCGACCGCCATCGTCAGCTCCAGGTCCGCCGGCGGGACGTCGACCGCCAGGAACGGCCCCACGCAGTACGCGGCCGCCGACGAGCCGTCGGCCGTGTTGTCCAGCCAGGTGAAGTCCCAGGACTCCCAGCGTGGGTCGACGACCTCCAGGGAGACGGCCCACCGCCCCGCCCGCTGCACGTCACCGGCATCCACCTCGCTGCCGGACAAGCGCGAGTCGGCGCGGAACGCGAACTCGGGCTCCGCCTTCGGGTGCCGCAGGCTCGACACGACCAAGGTGTCGACGCTGGCCATGTCGTCCCAGAGCGACCCGAAGTTGGGCCTGTCGATCCCGAGTGCCTCGCGCATCGCGGCAGAGGTCCAGCCCAGCTTGTAGCCGGTGCGGTGCCGGCCGCGCTCGGCCAGTCGCCGGTCGACCTCGGCCGCGACCGCCCAGGCCTCGTCCTCGGTCATCCCGGTGGCCTCCCGGGAGAAGGGGATGATCCCGGTGAGGCTCCGGCGCGCTTCCTCGAGACGGTCCGCTGCGGTACCGACGTCCATGACCACTCCTCCTGGGGGGCACCGGCCATCGGGGCACCGACGCCCGGGCACCGGCACCGGACACCACCGAGTGTCCCGTCCGGAGCGCCGTTTGTCCCGGGGCCACAGGAATGACGCGACGACCTTCTCGCGGTCGAACGTGACGATGATCCAGCGCATGAGCACGACGTCGAGCACCGCCAGCACGAGGCCGAGCACCGCGAAGAGGGCCGGTCAGAGGAGCATCACCCCGGTGGCCTGGCCGACGACGAGCAGGATCAGCAGCAGCACGGCGAAGCCGGCGATCGAGTTGGCCGACTGATAGGACCTCACCCGGGCCGATACCCAGACCGCGCAGGCGGTCACGAACACCGCCACCGCCGGCACCACGAGCAGCATCATCACCCACCAGTTGAGGGTCGGGGAGTACCACTGCCCGACCAGGGGGTTCGCCCAGCACGTTGACGAGCACGGCGTAGACGCCGAAGCAGACCCAGGACACGACCACCGCGGCCAGCACGGCGCCGAGGATCTTTCCCACGACCAGTGCCGTGTCGCTGACCGGCGTGTACAGCGCGCCCTCGAGCGTGTGCCGCTCCTTCTCACCGGCGAAGCTGTTGGCGGCCAGCACGACCGCCACCATGGTCGGGATGACGAGGAAGAAGCCGGCGGACAGGTAGACGGTGGCGATGTAGGCGGCCCGCCCCTGTGCGGTCAGCTCGCCGGTCCCGGGGAAGGCCGAGGTGGGGATCTTCGCGACGAGCTCGCGGGCATCGGCCGCGCTCATCGAGCGCAGGGCGAGCAGCAGCCCGATCGGATAGAGCACGACGAACACGAACGGCACGAGCGCCACCGGCGCGAGCACCTGGCTCGTCGCGGTGCTCTCGCGCAGGTCCTTGGCCGCGATCGTCCACACCACGCTGCCCCGCCTCATCGGGTGCCCCCGGTGGCCTGCTCGTCGTGCGCGCGGACGAGCCGCAGGTAGGCGTCGTCGAGAGTGGGCGGCTCCTCGGCGACGCCGAGGAGGTCACCCGGCATCCGGGCGATCGACCGCACGACCGCGGAAACCACCTGCCGGCTGCTCAGCTCGACCACGGCGCCGCCGCCGACACGACTGACCGCCTTCACCCCCGGCAGGGCCGCGATCCCGGGTCCGTCGAGCACCGCGCCGGGCGCCGGTCAGCCGGTCGTAGAGCGCGGTGTCGGTCTGCACCCCGATGTGCGGGCGCACCGCAGCGATGCCGTCCGGCAGGTCGTGGCCGAGGATGCGCAGCCGGTCGGCCCGGTCCGGGTGCAGCACCCCGGTGAGGATGCGCACGGTCGTCGTCTTGCCGGCACCGTTGGGGCCGAGCAGGCCGAAGACGCCACCCGGCTCCACGACGAGGTCGACCCCGTCCAGCACCGTGGTGTCGCCAAAGGCCCGGCAGAGGTCGGCGACCTCGATCGCCAGCGGAGACGGCCTCCCGGCCACCGGGTCGCCGGTCGGTCTCCGGTCGTGCAGGGCGGTCATCGGCCGCCGCTCTCGGCACGGCGCTTGATGCCGAGCAGCATCTGGCGCTCCATGACGAACCCGACCGGCTCGACCAGGTGCCACATGACGTGCATCCCCGCCGTGGGTGGGTACGACAGCCGTTGCCGGCTGAGCAGCCGGGTGCGGCGTCCGTCGGATGCCGGGCGCAGCTGCCACTGCCAGGTCGCCACCCCGCCCGGGGCGTCGGCGGACGCGGCAGCGTGCGGGTGGGCGCGGGTCGGCGCCCACGAGGACCAGCGACGCGCCTGGCTCGACCGCGGCGACCCGGAAGCACGGGTAGCCGACCGGGCCCAGCCGCACCAGGTCGCCGACCTGCAGCACCTGGTGGTCGGGCAGCACCCGGTCCGCGCTGTGGATGTCGCAGCCCACGAGGTTCTCGAGGCCGTCGAAGCTGTAGAGCCCCCCACGCCCCTGGCCCATCTGCACCAGCCACGGCCACACCTGCTGCGGGGGCGCGGCGATCTCGACGGCCCGCGTGTAGCCGAGCTGCGGCTGCGGCACGAGCCCGTCACCCGGCATCGGGTCGGTGACCTCGCCGTCGAGGGCGCCCCACCTGTTGTACCTGCGCCGGCCGACCGGTGCGGTCAGCAACGACGCCAGCACCTGGCTGCCGCCGACGAGCACGTCGGTGACCGGAGTGCTTCCCATGGTTCGTCCAGCTGTCCGTGTCGTCGCGCGCCGACCGCCGGCCGCGGGGGCGCCTGCTCCCAGTCTGGCGCGGGTGACCCGGCCGGAGCCGGGCATGTGGCTCGCTTCACGTCACCTCGGCGGTTCCCTGCCCGGCGGGTTCTCGCGCGCGAGAACCCGCCGGAATGCCCTGCAGCGGCAGGGTGCTCAGACCGACATCTCCTCGCGGCGGTCGGCCAGGATGATCCGGCCGGCGGCCTCGATCAGCGCGAGGTGGGAGAACGCCTGCGGGAAGTTGCCCAGGTGCCGCGCGCGGTCCACCTCGAACTCCTCGGCGTACAGGCCGAGGGGCGAGGCGATGCGCAGCAGCCGCTCCATCAGGTCGGTGGCCTTGCGCATCTCGCCGACGATGGTGAGTGCCGAGACCAGCCAGTAGGAGCAGATGAGGAAGGTCCCCTCCTTGCCGGACAGGCCGTCGTCGGTCTCGTCGGTGACGTAGCGCAGCACGAAGCCGTTCTCGGTCAGCTCGCCCGAGATGGCAGCGACGGTGCTCCGCATCCGCTCGTCCGTGCCGGGCAGGAAGCCGTAGATCGAGGCCAGCAGCGTGGAGGCGTCCAGGGCGTCGGTGTCGTAGTGCTGCCGCAGCACGCCCCGGTCGCTGACGCCGTGCTCGAGGATGTCGGCGCGGATCTCCTCGGCGGCGTCCCCCCACTCCCGCTCGAGTGCGGGGTCCTCGCGGATGCCGGCCAGCTTGGCCGCGCGGTCCAGCGCCACCCAGCCCATCAGCTTCGACGACACGTAGTGCTGCGGTGCCCCGCGGGCCTCCCAGATGCCCTGGTCCGGCTCGCGCCACGAGGCCAGGGCGCCCTCGGCCTGCGACTTCACCAGGGGCCACAGCCGCCGGGGCAGGCGCTTGCTGCGCCGGGTGTGCAACAGGATGGAGTCCAGCACCGCCCCGTAGACGTCGTTCTGGCGCTGGTCGAAGGCCCCGTTCCCGATCCGCACCGGTCGGGCACCTTCGTAGCCGGACAGCTCGTCGCGGGTCGACTCGGTCAGGTCGCGGCGGCCGTCGACGCCGTACATGATCTGCAGGCCGCCGTCCGGGTTGGGCTCGAGGTCGGCGACGAACTGCATGAACTCGTCGGCCTCCCAGTCGAGGTTGAGCAGGTGCAGGGCCCGCAGGGTGAAGGTGGTGTCGCGCATCCAGGTGTACCGGTAGTCCCAGTTCCGTTCGCCCTGAGGCGTTTCCGGCAGTGACGTGGTCAGGGCGGCGATGGTCGCACCGGTCGGCATGTAGGTCAGGCCCTTGATCGTGAGCGCCGAGCGCTCGATCGGGTGCCGCAGCGGGTGGTCGGGGATGCGCGCGCGGGCGAGCCACCCGCGCCAGAACGCGATGGTGTCCTCGATCCGGGACACCGCCTCGTCGACGTCGGCCGGTGCGGCCAGGCCGTCGGCCCAGGACAGCGCGGCGAAGGCCCGTTCGCCCTTGGCCAGCCGGTGTCGCCCGCGCACCGCGCTGCCCTCGACGCCGAGGGCCAGGTCGGTGCTGAGCCGCAGCACCTGCCCGGCGCCCGAGGCATCGGCGACGTGACCGTCGTCGTCCCCGAGGGACCAGCTCGCGGGGGCTCGCCCGTAGTCGAACGCCGGCTCGCAGACCACCTCGACCTCCACCCAGCCCTCCACGCACTCCACCACCCGCACGAGCACGTGGTCGGCATCGGCATCCGCCGGCGGCCGGGTGTGCGGGGTCACGAGGTCGGGACCGGAGCGTGCAGCCATGGTGAGCGCGTCGTGCACCACCAGCCACCCGCCGGGGGTGTGCCACGTCGTCGTCATCACGTTGGTGCCCGGCACGTACGACCGCTGGGTCGGCACGTTGATGCCGTACGGGCCCACCCGGAACGAGCCGGCTCCGCGGTCGAGCAGGTTGCCGAACGCACTCGGTGCGTCGAACGAGGGCACGCACAGCCAGTCGACCGAGCCGTCCGGGGCCACCAGGGCGCCGGTGTGGCAGTTCGACAGGAAGGCGTAGTCGGCGATCGGCGGAAAGGGCGACGTCGACAGGCTCATGCCCCGACCTCCTTCGCTGGGTGGCCTGCTCGACGATGCCCTCCGAGGCCACCGATGGCAACCCCTACCAAGTGGACGCGGGCACGACGTGGCCGGTGGTTCCCGACCGCCGCCGCAGGTGGGGGGTGTCAGGCGCCCCAGGTGAGGAAGCCGAGCAGCGCCTCGGAGGGGTGGAGGGCCTGGGGTTCGCCGCTTGGCTCATCTGGCTGCTCGCCACCGGCGTGCGCCTCATCCGGTCCTGACTGATGGTCCGCCGTTCGCGCTCATCCGGACAATGCCGTCGCGTGGAAGACCCGTGCCTGCCGGCGGAAAGTCCGCTTGGAGACAGCCCGCCCGACCAGAAGACCAGCAGGTTCCGGATCCCGCCCTGGTCCACCGCATCGAGCGCGCGGGCGGCGGATGGGTCAACGGATGGACCTGCGTCACGCCGCCCCCTGCCGGCCATCCGCCCCGCGGCAGAGGGGATGGGTCCAGCGCTGCCGCAGGCGCAGCATCGTGCGCTCTGGGCAGCGCTGAACCGATCGGGTGATGCACGGTGCGCGGCAGGGCGCGCCCGCTGCACCGGATGGGGGCCGGCTCACCGTTCCCTACGGAGGACAGCGTGGTGGCGCGCTGAAGAGGGGTCATCCCGTTCGGGCGATGCCGGCCCGTGCGCGTCGGCGTCAGGGTGTTCAGCAGGCGGGCGCGGCCGGCGGGGCGCCCAGGAAGAGACGAGCCCGATGAGCCACGACGACGGAACCGGAGGCGCACGGCCGTGACGGCCCTCGACCTCCTCGCGGCAGCCGTGGTCCCCGCGGCGGTCGACCCGGTGCCGTGGGCGAGGTCGCAGATGGCGTTCACGCTCGCCTTCCACATCGTCCTGGTCCCGCTGGGGGTGTCCTGGGCGGTGATGGCGCTGATCGCCAACTACCGCGGCATCCGGCACGGCGACCGCGACGCCCTGCGGCTGGCCCAGCGCTGGTCCACCTACATGGCGGTGACCTTCGCGGTCGGCGCCGTGACCGGAACGGTGCTGTCCTTCGAGTTCGGGCTGCTCTGGCCGACGTTCATGGGCCAGTGGGGGGCGGCGTTCGGGGTGCCCTTCGCGTTCGAGGGGATCTTCTTCTTCCTCGAGGCCATCTTCATCTCGATCTACATCTTCGGCTGGCGTCGACTGAGCCCGTGGGCGCACTTCTGGACCGGCGTGCCCATCGCCGTGACCGGCATCCTCGGCAGTGTCTCGGTCGTGGCGGCCAACGCGTGGATGAACGCGCCCGAGGGCGTCACGCTCGACTCCACCGGAGCGGTCGTCGCCGTCGACCCGGTCGGCGTGATCTTCAACAGCGCGATGCCGCTGATGGCCGCGCACATGGTGGTGGCCGCCTACATGGTGGGCGGCTTCCTCATCGCGTCGGTCTACGCGGTCGGGATGCTGCATGGTCGCCGCGACCGCTACCACTGGCTCGGGTTCGTCATCGGGTTCTCGATAGCGGCGATCGCGACCCCGATCCAGATGGGGGTCGGCGATGGGTTGGCGCGCTGGGTGTACAACGAGCAGCCGGCGAAGTTCGCCGCCATCGAGATGGTCACCGAGACCAGCAGCGACGTGCCGGAGATCCTGTTCGGTCACCTGACGTCGCAGGGCCAGGAGGCCGGGGGTATCCCGATCCCCGGCCTGGCATCGATCCTCTCCGACCCCGCGACCGGGACGTCGACCGTGGTGATGGGCCTGAATGCCATTCCCGCACCGAACCGCCCGGCCAACTCGATGGTCAACGTCACCCACCTGGCCTGGGACGTGATGATCGGCCTCGGCACCCTGCTGTTCCTGCTGACGCTGTGGTGGTGGGCCAGCTGGGTCTTCCGGCGACGGATGCCGGGCAGCGTATGGTTCCTCCGCCTCGCCGCGATCTCGGGAGTGCTCGCCGTCGTCGCCCTGGAGGCCGGTTGGACGGTGAGCGAGGTGGGCCGCCAGCCGTGGATCGTCTGGGAGCTGATGAAGGTCGACGCGGCCGCCACGGCGAACACCGGCATCTGGGTCACGTTCCTCGGCATCGTGGTCCTCTACGTGGGGCTCGGGGTGACCACCGTGCTGGTGCTGCGAGGGATGAGCCGGCGGTTCCGGCACCAGGACGAGGAGGGTGACGCCTTCGACGAGGCGGACGTGCCCTACGGGCCGAGCCAGGTGGCCGACGACCTCGAGGCGCGCCTTCGATGAGCACCGCAGCCGCCGTGGTGCTCGTCGTCGCGATCACGCTCTACGCCGTCTTCGGCGGGGCCGACTTCGGGGCCGGCTTCTGGGACCTCGTGGCCGGCGGCGCCCGCCGGGGGGAGCAGCCCCGGGCGGTGGTCGACCACTCCATCGCCCCGGTGTGGGAGGCGAACCACGTCTGGCTGATCTTCGTGTTCGTCGTGCTGTGGACGTGCTTCCCGCAGGCCTACGCCTCGATCACGCTCACCCTGTTCGTGCCGCTCACCCTCGCTGCCCTGGGGGTGGTGCTCCGAGGGGCGGGCTTCGCCTTCCGCAAGGCCGTCCTGCGCACTCGCGACCGCCGGGCCTTCGGCGCGGCCTTCGCGGTCGGCTCGGTGCTGGTGCCCTACTGCCTCGGCGCGGTCATCGGTGGCGTCGCGTCCGGGCGGGTGCCGCCCGGTGGGGTGGCCGGTGACCCGTGGAGCAGCTGGGTCAACCCGACCTCGGTCGTCGCCGGCCTGCTCGCGGTGAGCCTGTGCGCCTACCTCGCGGCGTTCTTCCTCGTCACGGATGCGCGGCGGCTGGCCGACGACGCCATGGTGGAGTACTTCCGGCGCCGGGCCGCGGCATCCGGCGTCGCCGCAGGCCTCGTGGCTGTCGTGGGGTTCTTCGTCGTCTCCGGCGATGCCCCGTACGTCTACGCCGGGCTCACCTCGCGAGCACTGCCCCTCGTCGTCGTGTCCGTGCTCTGCGGCATCGGGGCACTGGCGCTGCTGCTGCGCCACGCGCGCCGCGGGGCCCGCCTCGTGGCGGTCGTGGCCGTCGCCTCGGTCATCGTCGCGTGGGCCGTGGCCCAGTGGCCCTACGTGCTCCCCCAGACGCTCACCGTCTCGGCGGGGGCGGCGCCCACCGGCACGATCACCGCAGTGCTCGTGGCGACCGCACTCGCGGCGGTGGTGCTCGTTCCGGCGTTCGGGCTGCTCTACGCGCTCGACCAGAGGTCGCTGCTGCCGGAGGAGGGCCTGGACGACGCCCGGATGCCGGCCGCGCACGACGGGTAGCGCGGCTCGCCGACCACTCCCGGCCGGTGCCTCCACGTGGGCTCCGCTGGCCACCACCCACGTTGGGGGTTCCCGGCCGGAGCCCCGAGACCTAGCGTGGTTCGTCGGAGGGTGTATGCGGAATCGCCTCGCAGCGAGCGCACTGACCGCCGTACTGGTGACGTCGGCTGTGGGAGGTTGCGCCTCTGACGAGGCTCCGAGGGCCGCAACTGCGTCGACGGCGCCGACGGCCACCCGGTCGCAGCAGGTGCTCGGCGGCGATCCCTGGCCGGACGTCCCTGCTCGTGCCCTGCCCACGAAGGTCACCTCGCCGATGGAGGCCGAGGTGCGCAGGTGGGTCGACAAGAAACTGCTTCCCGGGGTGACTGTTGCCGTGGTGAGCCCGGACGGCGTCTGGAGCGTGGCGGCCGGGGTGGACGGTGACGGCACACCACTGAAGCCCGACTCGGGGATGGCGCTGGCGAGCATCACCAAGACCTTCACCGCGGCGGAGGTGATGCTCCTGGCCGAGCGCGGGCTGGTCGACCTCGATGCCCCGGCGTCGTCCTACCTCGACCACCCGCTGCTGGCCAATGGGGTGACCGTGCGTCAGCTGCTCGCCCACCGGTCCTCGATCGTCGATGCCGGCGACCCGGTGTACAGCAAGGTGATGGCCCGGCTCGACGCCCGGTGGTCGGCCCAGCAGGTGCTGGCGCAGGTTCCCGCACCCTCCGCACCGCCGGGGAAGCGGTTCGACTACGTCAACGTCAACTACATCCTGCTCGGGCAGCTGGTCGCGAAGGTCGCCGGCGTCGACCCCGGCACCGCGTTCACCCGGGACCTGTGGAAACCGCTCGGCCTGAGCCGCTTCTCCTACCAGGACCAGCAGACGCTCGCGCCACCACTGGCCCGCCCGGGAGAGGACGAGGAGCTCCCGCACCGCACCCCGGACCAGCCCTACCTTCCCTCCCGCTCCCTGGCCAGCGCCTTCGGCACCGCCGGTGGCGCCGCCGGCGACGCCGAGACCACCGCACGATGGGGGTACGCCCTGTACGGGTCCCGGCTGCTGTCCCCGGCGTCCGTGCAGCAGATGACCGATGTCGGTGACGGGGACGGTTACGGCCTGGGCACGATGGACCTCTCCTCCGGTCGCTTCGCGCACGCCACCCTGGATGCCGTGGGCCACCTCGGGGTCCTGCCCGGCTACCGCACGGTGCTGGCCGTGTTTCCCTCGACCGCGGTCTCCGTCGCCGTCCTCACCCCCTCCACCGTCGACGCGACCGCGTACGTGAAGTGGCTCGTGGCTGCGGGCAAGCTCACGGGCTAGCGCCCCCGCAACCATCGCAAGCCCCTGCAGCACACCGGCATCGGTCCTGGATGTCAGCGATGTCACGCTCCGTCCGTCCCCGTTCGGGCCCGGGCAAGGTGGTCACTTACGCCGGCGGTCACGGCAAGATCACCGCGACCGGGTGGGCGGTGCACCCGGACGCACCCAGCACCCCGGTCACGGTCCGTGCCCGGCTCGACAACCGGTGGGTGCCGACGACCACGCGGGCCAACCGGAACCTGGCCACAGTGCCCTCGACGAAGACGCCCATCGACTTGACCCTGACCATCCCCGCCTCGCGCGGCCGCCACGTCGTGTGCTCCTTCGCGGTGAACATCGGCGCGGGCGCGACCGGCGGCCTCGGGTGCACGACCCTGTCGGTCACCTGAGCACCCATCGAAGGGTGACCGCGGCCACCCACGCGGGCGCTGGTGCCGGCATCAGTTGACACCGCGCACCGACAGGACGACCTTGAGGGAGTTCGGGCCACCGCCGAGGAGGAGGCGTCATGGGGATGTCGATCTTCGCCCGCATCGGGGCGATCAAGGGTGAGTCGCGAGACGCCCGGCACAGGGACGAGGTCGACGTCCTGGCGTGGTCGTGGGGAGTGTCGCACTCCAGCACCGCAGGCCCTGGGGCGGGAGGTGGTGCCGGTGCCGGGAAGGCGAGGTTTCGCGACCTCACCTTCACCCACCAGGTCGACAAGGCGTCACCACTGCTGATGCGGGCGTGCGCCACGGGCGAGCGACTTCCCGACGCGAGGCTCACGGTGCGCAGGGTGGGCGACCAGCAGCAGGACCACCTCGTCATCACCATGACCGACGTCCTCGTGACGGGAGTGTCGACGAGCCTGGGCGCGGAGGCGGACGCCGGCATCGAGGAGGTGTCGCTCGCGTTCGCGAAGGTCGACCTGGAGTACACCCCGCAGCGACCCGACGGCGCCCCGGATGCCGGCATCCACTTCGTCTACGACGTCCGGGTGCAGCGCGCGGGCTGACGCTGCTTCGGCTCGAGCGTGGACCGCACCACGGCGTGGGGGCTAGCGTGGCCGGATGGAGCTCCCGGAGCCGGTCCGCGTCATCCGTGACGAGGAGCTGCTCGAGGCCGACCCGACGTCGGGGATGCTGCGCCGGCGGGCGTTCGAGGTGCCGGGCCTGTGGGCTGGACAGGTGGTGACCGAGCCCGGTGCCTTCTCGGGGTGGCACCACCACGACTCCAACTCCTCCATGCTCTACGTGGTGCGCGGGGTGCTGCGTCTCGAGTGCGAAGGTGTCGAGGGCTGGGTCGACGCGGTCTCGGGAGACTACGTGCAGGTGCCGGCCTTCACCGTGCACCGGGAGTCGAACCCCGGCCGGGTGGCGTCTCTGGCTGTCATCGCGCGGTCCGGGGACGGCATCCCCACCGTCAACGTGCCGCTCGCCCCGCCTCCGCACCGCTGACTCGCCACGGTGATCGGTGCTCTTGCCGGTCGGCGCCGGGGTGGGAACACTGGATCGGAGCGCCCTGCGCCAGGGAGGGCGACGAGTCTCGGGGAGGGACTGCCGATGTCCGAGGGAGCCATCCACCTGCTGGTGGGCACGACCAAGGGTGCCTTCGTGCTCGACGGCGATACCGGTCGCACCCGCTGGAGCGTCCGCGGGCCGTACTGCGACGGCTGGCCGATCAACCACGTCATCGGCGACCCGGTCACCGGCACGATCTGGGCCGGGGGCGGCGGCGACTGGTCCGGGGCCGGGGTCTGGCGCTCCGACGACGGTGGCCACACCTGGCAGCTCAGCAGGCTGACGTCGGGGCAGATGGACGCTTGGGCCGCCGACGACCCGGCCTTCGCGGCGTCGATCGGCTGGACCGAGTCCCCGGCGCCGTTCGGCGACCGCTTCTCCCAGGTCTGGTCCCTGGCCCGGGTCGGTTCCCGGCTCTACGCGGGCACCAAGCCCGCGACCCTGCTCGTCAGCGACGACGACGGGGACACCTGGGAGACCGTCAAGGGGCTGACCGACCACCCGTCGGCCGCCGAGTGGGGCCCCGGCGCCGCCGGGCTCGTGCTGCACACCATCGTGGCCGACCCCGAGGACCCGGAGAAGGTGTGGGTCGGGATCTCGGCCGCGGGGGTCTTCGCCACGCACGACGGTGGCGTGACCTGGGAGCGGCGCAACGACCTGGCCGACCCCAGCGACGGTGAGGGTCATGCGCACCCCGCGGCCGCATCCGATGGTCACACCGGGTTCTGCGTGCACCACGTCGAGCGGGCCGCCGGCGAGCACGACGTGCTCTACCAGCAGAACCACCACGGGGTCTGGCGCTCGGCCGACGGGGGACTGAGCTGGCACGACATCACCGGGGGCCTCCCGTCGACCTTCGGCTTCCCGCTGTGGGCGCACCCGCGCGACGCGCGGACGATCTGGACGCTGCCGCTCAACGGCGACACCGAGGGTCGCTACCCCCCGGACGCCGCCGCCGCGGTGTGGCGCTCCCGCGACGCCGGTGCGTCGTGGGAGCCGTTGCGGGCCGGCCTGCCCCAGGAGGCGTGCTTCTTCACGGTGCTCCGCCAGGGCATGAGCGGTGACCGGCGTGAGCCTGCCGGGGTCTACTTCGGCACGAACACCGGCTCGGTCTTCGCCAGCCCCGACGAGGGCGACTCGTGGGCGGAGGTCGCCCGGCACCTGCCCACCGTGCTGGCCGTCGAGGCCTTCGAGCCGGTCGTCACCGAAGGTGCTCCGGCTGGGGTGGAAAGCGCGGTGGCGCGGCAGTAGCGTGAAATGTTCCCGTCGTTCGGGACGGGGGGATCAGGGGAGGAACGATGAATGGAAGAGCACGCACCCGAGCGGCCCTGAGCGCGACGGTCGTCGCGGTAGCCGCCGCGGCGCTGGCGCTCAGCGCACCGGTCGCGAGTGCAGACCACGACCACGGCCACGGGCACGGCCCCTTCACGGCGGGAGCCCCGGGCGTCGGGGACCGCTACTACCCGCTCGCCGGCAACGGGGGCTACGACGTCCGGCACTACGACATCACCGGCACCTACGACCCGGCATCCGACGTCTGGTCGGCGACCACGGTCATCTCGGCGAAGGCGACGCAGAACCTCTCCCGCTTCGACCTCGACTTCGACGGGATGACGATCCGGCGGCTCGAGGTCAACGGCCGGCCGGCCCGGTGGGTGCGCAACGGCGCCGAGCTCGTGGTGACGCCGCGGCACCCCATCCGCTCCGGCAGTGCGATCCGGGTCTCGGCCACCTACTCCGGAGTGCCCAGGGAGTTCGTCCTGCCGCTGGGCAACACCTCCCTGCGCACCGGCTTCATGGCCACGGACGACGGCGCGACCGTGGCCGGCCAGCCCGACGTCGCGGCCGGGTGGTTCCCGGTCAACGACCACCCACGCGACAAGGCGTCCTACGACTTCCACGTCACCGTGCCGCGCGGGCTCGGTGTCGTGGCCAACGGGTTCCTCACGGGCCAGCACACACGGGGCAACACCACCCGGTTCGACTGGCACGCACCGGAGCCCATGTCGAGCTACCTGGCCACCATCGACATCGGGAAGTGGGACGTGCAGCGGGGCCGGACGGCATCCGGCATCCCGGTGTACAACGCGGTCGACCCCGACCTGCTCGCCGACCCGGTCTACGGCCCGTCCATCCGCTCCTCCCTGGCGCGTCAGGGCGAGATCGTCGGCGTGCTGGCCTCGGCGTTCGGCCGGTACCCGTTCCGCACGGTCGGCGCGATCATCGACGACCAGGACGACCTGTTCTTCGCGCTCGAGACGCAGACTCGGCCGGTCTACTCGAAGTACTTCTGGCCCGATGGCGGCGACAGCGTCATCGCCCACGAGCTCGCCCACCAGTGGTACGGCGACGACGTGGCGCTGCGGCAGTGGCAGGACATCTGGCTCAACGAGGGCTGGGCGACCTACGCCGAGTGGATCTGGGGGGAGCACGAGGGCCAGTTCACCCCCCAGGACGCGTTCGACTTCTACTACAACAACATCCCGGCCGACGACCCGTTCTGGTCGTTCGTCGTGGGGCAGCCGCCGAAGGACGACCTGTTCGGCGACCCGGTCTACCTCCGGGGCGGGATGACGCTGCAGGTGCTGCGCAACCGGGTGGGCGACGACGCCTTCTTCCAGATCGCCCGGCAGTGGGTGCAGGAGCGCGGTGGCGGCACCGGCACGACGGCCCAGTTCATCACCCTGGCCGAGCGGGTCTCGGGGCAGCAGCTCGACGACCTGTTCGACGCGTGGCTCTTCACCGGGTCTCGGCCCACGCTGACGACGCTTGGAGCCCGTGCGGCGGCGCCCTCGGCGGGTTCGGCCGCGGTGCGCACGTGGGACGCCCAGTTCACCAAGCGCACGGCCGCCGGTCGGTACTGAGCCGGTCGGGTCGCCTGTCGACCCGTTGATCCGCGGGTAGGGCCCACCGCCGGGGCCGGTCTGCTCCCCAGACCGGCCCCGGCGGTCGCGCACCGGTGCTGGAAGAATCGGCCCATGCCCGACGCCCCGCTGGACCTGCCCGGCTACGCCCACGTCTACTCCGGCAAGGTCCGCGACCTCTATGCCCCGGTCGACCCGGCCAGCGGCGAGCCGCGCCCCGACCGGCTGCTGCTCGTCGCCTCCGACCGGATCTCGGCCTACGACTTCGTGCTCGACACCCCGATTCGCGACAAGGGTGAGGTGCTCACCCGCCTGTCGCTGTGGTGGTTCGCCCAGCTCGAGGACCTCGTTCCCAACCACGTGGTCACCGCCGAGGTGCCGGATTCCGTGCGCGGCCGTGCCGTGCTCGTCGAGCGTCTCGAGATGCTCCCCGTCGAGTGCGTGGCCCGGGCCTACCTCACGGGCGGCGGCCTGGGCGAGTACACCGCGACCGGCGCCGTCAGCGGCATCCGGCTGCCCACCGGGCTGGTCGACGGCGACCGGCTGCCCGAGCCGATCTTCACCCCGTCGACCAAGGCGCCGATGGGCGAGCACGACGAGCCGATCCCCTACTCCGTGGTGGCCGGTCAGCTGGGGGACGCGCTCGCGGGTCGGGTGCGTGACCTCACCGTGGCGATCCTGAAGCGGGGCAACGAGATCGCGGCGGAGCGCGGCATCCTGCTGGCCGACACCAAGGTCGAGTTCGGGCTGCGGGGTGACGAGGTGGTGCTCGCCGACGAGGTGCTCACCCCGGACTCCTCGCGGTTCTGGCCGGCCGACCAGTGGGAGCCCGGGCACGCCCAGCCGAGCTTCGACAAGCAGTACGTGCGCGACTGGTTGACCTCGCCGGCATCCGGCTGGTCGAAGTCGTCGGGGGAGGCGCCGCCGCCGCTGCCCGACGACGTGGTGGAGCAGACGCGGGCGAAGTACGTCGAGGCCTACGAGCGGCTCACCGGCGAGCGGTTCTGATCCTCACCGCGAGTGCGGAACTGGTTGCCCTGGCGACCACTTCCGCACTCACGGCGGGAGCAAGGACTGGGGTCAGCCCCCGGCGAGCCAGTCGCTGAACCGCCGCGGGTCGACCTGCACCTCGCTGTGGGGGAGGAGCCCCGATCGCAGCCCGGCCATGGGCACCGGCAGGCGGATCACCCGCAGGGCCGGATGCCGTGCCCGCGCCACGGCGTGCGCCATCGCCGAGTCGAGCTCTTCCGGGCCCGCGAGCTGGTGCACCCGCCCGGGCGAGGACTCACTGGGACCGGCCACCGCGGCGTCCGCGAGAACATCGGCCGCCGCGGCCGGGTGCACCGGTCGCAGCCGCATGCCCGGTACCACCGCGACCGACCCCAGCCGGATCTGGGAGAGGAAGGTCTCGGCGAGGCTGAACCAGGCGGTCGTGCGGACCAGCGTGAGCGGCACCGGGCCGGCGGCGTAGGCCCCCTCCTTTGCGGCCTTGCCCGCGTAGTAGCCGGTCGCGCCACGCACGGCGCGGTCGGACACGTTGACGATCGACAGGCACACGACCACCGTGTCGGCTCCGTCGAGGCCCCGGCCGCGGAGCACCGCGGTGACGGTCGCCCCCTTCTCACCCGCTGCTGCCCAGCACGGCGACCCGGCTCACGACGTCACCTCGTCGACCTCGCGGCGGACCATGGCGGTCCAGCGGGCCATCGCGAGGTCGGCTGCCCCGCGATTCCCCGTGACAGCCACCTCGAAGAGCAGGCCACGCGCCATCGCGAGTGACTGCAGCGCCAGGGTGCCGGCCCGCTCGGCAGGCACCCCCAGCCCGAGGTAGCTCTCGCGGATGGCGTCGGTCCAGCCGGTGCGCAGCCACATGCGCAGCCCCTCGGCGTGCGGCTGGGCGCGCATGGCGTGGGTCGACAGCTCGAAGAACAGCGGGGCGAACACCTCCGCCCGGTCGGCGACGCGGGTCCAGAACGCCGCTCCGGCCTCGAACGGGTCGTCGTAGGTGGCGGCCAGCTCGACCAGAGCTGCATGCTCCGCCTGCTCGACGGCCTCGACCACGGCGCCGAGCAGCCCCTCGCGAGAACCGAAGTGGTAGTTCAGCATCCGGTGGCTCGTGCCAATGCCGGCCGCGAGGGTGCGCAGGCTGGTGTCCCCCACGCCGTGCTCGGCGAACCAGGCGACCACCCGGCCGAGCAGCTCCTCGCGGGCCAGCGAGGTCCGGGCCGCGGTGGCGGTGGCGGTCGTGGTTGTTGCCGCCGGAGCCGCGGGCGCCTCAGGCACCGGTCGCCGGCTCGGCCGCCTTGGCGGTGCTGTCGAGTGCCGCCGCCTCGCGCGTGACGTAGTCCAGGCTCTTGCGCCCCACGGCGAGGCGGATCAGCGGCGCCAGGAACCCCGACCACTGGATGCCGAGCCCGATGGTGGTGCTGCCGTCGGGCCCGGGGGTGAGGGTGTGGGTGCCCACGGTGCGGATGCCGGGCCGGGCCGACTCCCAGGTGAACGAGCGGCCGGGGTCGATGGCGGTCATCGTCCAGACGGCACGAGGCATGCCGGGCTGCTCGACGGTGTAGCGGGCGCCGACCTCGTCGGGGCGGTCGGGCTCGAGGGGCGTCACGGCATCCACCGTCGGCAGCCACTGCGGCCAGCGGCGCACGTCGGAGAGGACTGCCCAGAGTCGGTCGGCGGGCGCGGTGCTCTGTCGGGTCACGTCGATCATGTTCCAAACGGTACATTTCACGGCGACACCCTGGCAAGGGCTGCCGCCCGGGCAGTCGGACGGGGCGCGGGGGTGCGCTCGGGCCCCGGTAGCCTTGGGCACGGCATCCGCCCCGCTCCACCGACCGGGAGACCGCACCCATGGCCTCGTCGCACGACCTCGTGCTGACCACCGTCCCGGGCGGCAACGCCCTCTCCCCGTTCCGCGCCGCCGCGCTGGTGGCCAGGCTCCAGCGGGTCGTGCCCGGCCTCACCGGCCTGTCGGCTCGGCACGTGCACTGGGTGGCGAGCGAGGAGCCGCTCGACGAGGCGACGACCGCCACGGTCGAGCGGCTGCTCAGCTACGGTCCCCCGGATGCCGGTGACGCCGCGGGTGCGCACGTCGCGGTGGTCGTCGTGGCCCCGCGCCTCGGCACGCTCTCGCCCTGGGCCAGCAAGGCCACCGACATCGCGCACAACTGCGGCGTCGACGTGCGCCGGGTCGAGCGGGTGACCGAGTACCACCTGGCCACCGACGAGCCGCTCACCGAGGCCCAGTGGGCCGCTGCGGCCGACCTGCTGCACGACCGGATGACCGAGGTAGCCCTGCCGACGCGGGCCGACGCCGCAGCGCTCTTCGACGAGCGCGAGGCCGAGCCGATGGAGCACGTCGACGTGCTCGGGCGAGGGCGTGCTGCGGTCGAGGAGGCGAACACGGCCTACGGGTTGGCGCTGTCCGACGACGAGGTCGAGTACCTCGTCGAGGCGTTCACCGGGCTTCGGCGCAACCCCACCGACGTCGAGCTGATGATGTTCGCCCAGGCCAACAGTGAGCACTGCCGGCACAAGATCTTCAACGCCGACTTCGTCGTCGACGGGGTGGTACAGCCGCGGTCCCTGTTCGGGATGATCCGCTACACCGAGGAGGTGGCGGGCGAGGGCACCGTGGTCGCCTACGTCGACAACGCCTCGGTGATGGTGGGTGGGCGTCGGGTGCGCTGGCTCCCTGAGTCGGCTGACGGGCCGAGCCGCTATGCCGGGCGCGAGTCCGAGGTGCACGTGCTCATGAAGGTGGAGACGCACAACCACCCGACGGCGATCTCGCCGTTCCCCGGGGCGGCGACCGGCGCCGGTGGTGAGATCCGCGACGAGGGGGCGACGGGCCGTGGCTCGCAGCCCAAGGCGGGGCTGACCGGGTTCGCCGTGTCGAACCTGCACCTCCCCGGGCTCGAGGAGCCTTGGGAGAGTTCGCCATACGGTGCGCCGGGGCACATCGCGACCCCGCTCGAGATCATGCTCGAGGGGCCGATCGGGGCGGCAGCGTTCAACAACGAGTTCGGCCGGCCCGGGCTGGGCGGGTTCTTCCGGGTCTACGAGCAGACCGTCGACGGCGTGCGCCGCGGTTTCCACAAGCCGGTCATGAGCGCGGGTGGGCTGGGCACGATCGGTGCCGACATGACCGAGAAGGTCGTCTTCCCGGCGGGCACGCTGCTCGTGCAGATCGGCGGCCCCGGCATGCGGATCGGGATGGGGGGTGGCGCGGCATCGTCGATGGCCGCCGGCGCCAACGCCGCCGAGCTCGACTTCGACTCGGTGCAGCGCGGCAACCCCGAGATCGAGCGCCGCGCCCAGGAGGTCATCAACCACTGCTGGAGCCTGGGGGCGGACAACCCGGTGCTGGCGATCCACGACGTCGGGGCGGGCGGGCTGTCGAACGCCTTCCCCGAGCTCGTCGACGGGGCCGGTCTGGGAGCGCGGTTCGACCTGTCGAAGGTGCCGCTCGAGGAGTCCGGGCTCGCGCCGAAGGAAGCCTGGTGCAACGAGTCGCAGGAGCGGTACGTCGTGGCGCTGGCGCCCTCGTCGATGCCCCTGTTCGCGGCCCTGTGCGAGCGGGAGCGGTGTCCCTGTGCGGTGGTGGGGGTGGCGCGCGACGATGGCCGGCTGGTGCTCGGCGACGGTCCCGACGACCGCGACGACGAGGACCGCGCCATCGACATGCCGATGGAGGTGCTGCTCGGCAAGCCGCCGCGGATGACGCGCGACGTCACCCGGGTCGCGCGGGACGGCGGGTCGCTAGACCTGAGCGGGCTCGACCTCCGCTCGGCCGCGTATGCCGTGCTGCGACACCCGACGGTCGCCTCGAAGCGCTTCCTGGTGACCATCGCCGACCGTACCGTCGGTGGGCTGACCCACCGCGACCAGATGGTCGGACCCTGGCAGGTGCCCGTCGCCGACGTCGCGGTGACGCTGGCCGACCACGTCGGGTTCGCCGGTGAGGCGATGGCGACGGGGGAACGGATGCCGATCGCGGCGGTGGATGCGCCGGCATCCGGCCGGATGGCGGTCGGCGAGGCGCTGACCAACCTGCTCGCCGCCCCGGTCGCCGGGCTGAGCGGCGTCAAGCTGTCGTGCAACTGGATGGCCGCGTGCGGGGAGGACGGGGAGGACGCCGCGCTCTACGACACGGTCGAGGCGGTGGCCATGCAGCTGCTGCCCGAGCTCGGGGTGTCGGTGCCGGTCGGCAAGGACTCGCTGTCGATGCGCACCCGCTGGACGGATGCCGGGTCGGGCGAGGCGCGGCAGGTGACCTCGCCGGTGTCCCTGGTGGTGACGGCATTCGCGTCGTTGCCCGACGTGCGTGGCACCTGGACCCCGCAGCTGCGTGGCGGGGCCGCTGGCGGGCCGCAGACCTCGCTCCTGCTCGTCGACCTGGGTGCTGGTCGGGACCGCCTGGGCGGGTCGATCCTGGCGCAGGCGTCAGGGACGTTCGGCGGTGAGGTGCCCGATCTCGACGACGCCTCGAGGCTGACCGCACTCGCTGCCGCACTGACCGAGCTTCGTTCTGCCGGGCTGGTGCTCGCCTTCCACGACCGGTCTGACGGTGGCCTGTGGGCCGCGGTCTGCGAGATGGCCTTCGCCGGTGCGTGTGGCGTCGACGTCGACGTCTCCTCCGTGGCGGGGCTCTTCGCGGAGGAGCTCGGAGTGGTTCTCGAGATCCCGGTCGACCGCTCCTCCGAGGCGCACGCGATCCTCGAGGGGCACGGGCTCCTGCCGTTCGTGGTTCCACTGGGGGCGCCGAACGCTGACCGGCGGGTACGGGTGCGCGTCGGTGGGGAGCCGGCCCTCGACGAGTCGGTGCACGACCTCGCCCAGGCGTGGGACGAGGTGTCCTGGCGGATCGCGGGGATGCGCGACAACCCGGCCTGTGCGCAGGAGGAGCACGACGCGGTCGGTGCGGACGGCGACCCGGGGCTCGTCGTGGCTCCCTCGTTCGACCCCACGGACGACGTCGCGGCGCCCTACCTGTCGCTCGGGGTGCGGCCGAAGGTCGCGATCCTGCGGGAGCAGGGCGTCAACAGTCACGTGGAGACGGCATTCGCCTTCGACAGAGCCGGTTTCGACACCTACGACGTGCACATGACCGACCTGCAGACCGGTCGGTTCGACCTGGCCGACGTGGTGGGGCTGGTGGCCTGCGGCGGGTTCTCGTACGGCGACACGCTCGGGGCCGGTGAGGGCTGGGCGCGCTCGGTGCTCTTCAACGACCGGCTCACCGAGGGCTTCTCCGACTTCTTCCACCGCGACGACACCTTCGGGCTGGGCATCTGCAACGGCTGCCAGATGTTCGCCGCGCTGGCCGACCTCATCCCCGGCGCGGAGGCGTGGCCGCGGTTCACCCGCAACCGTTCCGAGCAGTACGAGGCGCGCCTGACGCTCGTGGAGGTGCTCGAGTCGCCGTCTATCCTGACCGCCGGGATGGCCGGCAGCCGGGTGCCGATCGCGGTCGCCCACGGCGAGGGCTTCGCCGACTTCTCGGCCCGCGGTGACTCGGGCCGGGTTGCGCGGGTGGCACGGTTCGTCGACCACTTCGGCGAGCCGGCGACGGCATACCCGTTCAACCCCAACGGTTCTCCCGATGGGCTCACCGCCGTGACGACACCGGACGGACGGTTCACCGCGATGATGCCGCACCCCGAGAGGGTCGCGCGCAACGCCCAGCTGTCGTGGACCTCCGGCCCGGTCGAGGCCGAGAGCCCTTGGCTGCGGATGTTCCGCAACGCCCGGGTCTGGGTCGACTGACCGGCGCCGGCCGTCGCGACGATGGAGGAGTTGATGTCCGAGGCAACGACACCGCCGACACCGACTGCCATGCCGGCCGCCCCGATCGACGCAGTGCCAGGCCGCTGCCCGCGGAACTTCCGCTCCGTGACGCTCAGCGGCGACGCCAGGCGCCCCGCTCGGGTGGCTCCGGCGAGGATGCCGTGTCGCCCTCGGCCGCGCTGAACGGCCGGGCGCCGGGACGGCGACGCTCCACCTCGTCCCACGACAGCACCCCGGTGGGCAGTGCAGCGGATGCCGTCGCGCGCCGCAGCGTCCAGAGGTCGAGGGGCCCGGTCGACCCGACGAGCACGAGGTTGCCGAACCGCTTCCCCTTGAGCACCTCGTGCAGCCCGACCAGCGCGACGTTCCCCAGCGCCGTTCGCGCGCTGGCGGCGACCCGCGCGGCGTACCGCATCCCCGGCTCGTCGGCGACGTTGGCCACCAGCAGGCCGCCGGGCACCAGCACCCGGCCGATGTCGGCGAACCACTCGATGCTCGACAGCTCCGGCGGCACCCGGCCGGCCGCATAGGCGTCGACGACCACGACGTCCGCGCTGGCATCGCGCAGAGCGGCTACCCCCGCCAGGCCGTCGACCGGCCGCACCCGGATCCGGTGCCCGCGCGGCAGGGGCAGCTCGCGGCGCACCGCCTCCGTCAGGGCGGCGTCTGGCTCGAGCACCACTTGCGGAGACCCCGGCCGCGTGGCCTGCACCCAGCGGGCCAGGGTGAGGCCGGCCCCTCCCACATGCGTGACCCGGAGCGATCCCCCCGGCGCGAGCGTGTCGATGCACAGGGCGAGGTGCTGCACGTACTCGAAGTCGAGCCGCTCGGGGTGCTCGAGGTCGACCGCCGACTGCGGCTGGCCGTCGAGCACCACGGTCACCAGCGACCCCTCGTGCTCGAACTCGGCCTCGCCCATCCCGGCAGGCTACGCGCCGTGATCGGCGTGCCCCGCCCCCTCCGGCGGCAGCCGCGGTCTGGGGCACGCGGCCACCCACCAGACACGACTTCTTGCGGACCTCCCGCCCGGGCTCCGCCCACCGGCGAGCAGATCCGCAATGAGTCGGGTCATCGGGCCAGAGCGCAGGGGGACGATCCGCAATGGGTCGGGTGTCCGGGGCCGCGCCTACGATGCCGGTATGCCGCCTCGCCGACGCACCGACCCCGGCCTGGGCCGTGCCGCCCTGGCCGCCTGGCGAGCCGACCCCGCGGGCGTCGACCGGGCCACCCTGGGCACCGCCGTGCGCTACACCCTCGAGGAGCTCGGCTCGCGCGCCCCGGGCCGCAGCGTCGAGGTTCGGGTGCCTCCGTTCGGCGCGGTGCAGTGCGTCGAGGGCCCTCGGCACACCCGCGGCACCCCGCCCAACGTCGTCGAGTCCGACGCCGAGACCTGGCTGCGGCTCGCCACGGGCGAGCAACGATGGGGTCAGGCACTGGCGGAGGGGCGGCTGCGGGTGAGCGGGACCCGGGCTCACCTCGACGCCCTCCTGCCGCTGACCGACACCGAGGCTGCCGACTCCACCGTGGCTCCGCGATGAGCGCCACCACGAGCGTGAGGGGCAACCCGTCGCGCGGACACGGCATCCGGCACGGCATCGTCGTCGTGCCCGAGCTGCGCTGGCGGGAGGCCGCGCCGCTCTGGTCGGCCGCCGAGGAGCTCGGCTTCGACCACGCGTGGACCTACGACCACCTCGTCTGGGGCGGCCTGCCCGACTCGCCGGTCTTCGCCTTCGCGCCGACACTGGCCCTCGCGTCGACGGTCACCTCCACCATCGGGCTGGGGGTCTTCGTGACGTCCCCCAACTTCCGGCACCCGTACGTCCTGGCCCGCGACGCCATCACCCTCGACGACGCGAGCGGCGGCCGCTTCCTGCTCGGCGTCGGCGCCGGCGGCGACCTCGACAGCCGCATCCTCGGCGAGGACCGGCCGCTGCGGGAGCGCACCGAGCGGTTCCACGAGTTCACCGAGCTGCTCGACCGGCTGCTGCGGGAGGACCACGTCGACCACGACGGCACCTTCTACGCCACCCGCGACGCCCGCACCCTCCCCGAGCCGGTGCGCGAGCGCGTGCCACTCGTCGTCGCCGGCAACGGCCCGCGGTCGGTCGCCCTGGCCGCCCGGCTCGGTGACGCGTGGGCCACCTACGGCGGCAAGGGCGACACCGTCGACGAGTGGTTCGACCACGTGGCCGGCCTCGTGGCGCGTTTCGACGACGTGTGCGCCCAGCACGAGCGCGGGCCGCTCGGTCGCTACCTCCTGCTCGACGCGTCACCGCGCTACGCCCTGGAGTCGGTCGACCTCTACGCCGACATGGCCGGGCGGGCCGCCGACCTCGGCTTCACCGACGTGGTCACCCACTGGCCGCGACCCGACAGCCCGTATGCCGGTGACGCGGCGGTGCTCGAGGCAGTCGCCTCCGCCGTCCTCACCCCTCGCTGACCTCAGCTGGGTCAGACCAGGGGGAGGACCACCAGGGGGTCGGTCGTGGGTTGCGCCGAGCCACCGGCGGGCTCCACGCTCACCGCCACCTTGTCGGTCGGTGTCGCCTGGCCGGACAGGACCGCCTGCCCGCTGCCGTCGGCGTCGACCGTGAACAGCCCGGCCGAGGTGATGGTGCCTCCGGCGCCGATGTACCAGAGCTGGTAGGTCTTGCCGCTCGGTGCGGGCGGCAGGCCCTCCACCGAGATGGCAGCCTTGCCGAGCTGCCTGCTGTAGACCACCTCGGTGGTGACCCCACCCCGGGTGCTGCTGGTGCGCTGGGCGTCGGTGGCGGTCGTGACCGCGGCCACCGGCGACGGCGGTGCGGCGTCCTGGGACCACGGGCTCCAGACGATCCCGCCGACGGCGATCACTGCGGCGGCCGCAGCCGCGGCGAACCAGGCGGTGCGGCGCTGGCGGCGGTGGCGGCCGATCGGCACGACCGTGCGCCCGGCATCCGGCTCGACCGCGCTGTCGGGGCCCGCAGCCTCGGTGGCGGTCGTCGACGTGGTGGGCACGTCGGGTGCGGCTGCAGCGGGAGCCGGCGCACCGGCATCCTGGGTCAGCGGGGGGAGCGGGCGCACCCGGGCGATGCCGGTGAGCACCGCGGCGCGCAGTGCGGGTGGTGGGGCGGTCTCGGTCAGCGAGCCCAGGGAGTGGGCGGTGGCCGAGAGCTCGGAGACCTCGGCGCGGCAGTCGGCGCAGACCGCGAGGTGCTGCTCGAAGGACGTGCGCTCGGCGTCGTCGAGCGCGTCGACCGCGTACGCACCGGAGAGGTGGTGCAGATCGGGGCTCATGCCGGAACTCCCAACGTGTCGCGCAGACGGATCAGTCCGTCGCGGATGCGGGTCTTGGCGGTGCCGAGCGGCAGGTCGAGCAGGCGGGCCACCTCGGTGTGGGTGTAGCCACCGAGGTAGGCGAGCTCGACCGCGCTGCGCTGGGCGTCAGTCAGGGTGGTGAGGGCGCGTCGCACGCGCTGCGCCTCGAGGGAGGCCTGCGCCGCCTCGGCGGTGGTGTCGAAGTCGACGTCCTGGGAGGTGGCCGCGTGGGCGTCGTCCCGGCGACGGGAGGCCTCGCTGGAGCGGACCCGGTCGACGGCCGTGCGGTGCGCGATGGTCATCAGCCAGGACATCGGGCTGCCGCGCTCCGGGTCGAACCGGGCGCTCTGCCGCCACACGTCGAGGTAGACCTCCTGGGTCACCTCCTCCGACATGGCGTGGTCGCGCACGATGCGCAGCACCAGCCCGAACAGACGGCCTGCCGTGGCGTCGTACAACGCCGCGAACGCGGCCTCGTCGCCCCGGGCCGACCGGCGCAGCAGGTCGGCGAGGTCGGCGCCGGTCGCGGACGGCCCGGCGGTCGAGGCCGCCGCTTCCCCGGACGCGGACGCACCCGGGGAAGCAGCTGGCATGTCACCCATCATGGACTGTGCGGTCAGCTCGCGGGGAGAAGGACGCTATCGACGATGTAGACGGTGGCGTTGGCGGTCTGCACGTTGCCGCAGACGACCTTGGCCTTGCCGACGGTGAAGTCCTCGCCCATGCCGTCGACCGTGATGGTCGTGCCGGCCAGCGTCTTGTGGTCACCGGCGAGCATGTCAGGGGTCAGGCGGCCCTCGACGACGTGGTTGGTGAGCACGGTGGTGAGCAGGCCCTTGGGGTCGCCCATGGCCTTGTCCATCGTGGCCTTGTCCAGGGCGGCGAAGGCGTCGTTGGTGGGCGCGAAGACGGTGATGTCCTTGGCCGTGTTGAGGGTCTCGCCCAGACCTGCCTTGCCGACCGCCGTGACGAGGGTCGACAGCAGCGGGTTGTTGCTGGCGGCGGTGGCGACCGGGTCGGTGGCCATGCCGGTGAACGAGCCGGCGCCGTCGGCCGGCACCGCCGCGCAGCCGGGGCCGAACGGCATCGAGGCGTTGGAGGCGCTCATCGACTCCGAGGGGCTCGGGGCCGCGGAGGAGGTCATCGGGGTGCTCGATGAGGCGGCACCGGACCCCGAGTCGGCCTCCGAGGAGCCGCAGGCGGCGAGTGACAGGGGGAGGGCGAGGGCCAGGGCGGCGAGCGTCAGGCGGCTGGTGCGCATGGGAACTGCTCCTTCACGTGTGGGGGACTGCTTGCGTACACACGTGGTTCGCCACCGGTATGCGTCGCGGATTGGACTGTGGCAGAACTTCTTTGGCGGATGCCGACCTGAGCGCGACCTCGTGCGACTTACGCACGGTTCTCGCACCGGGAAGGGTGCGAGAACCGTGCGTAAGTCGCACGAAGTGGGGGAGCGCCCCCGTGGGCAGGGACCTCAGTTGATGATGACGACGATGCTGTGCCAGCCGGTCGCGCCCGAAGGGAAGGGGGCGGCCCTCTGCTCGGGCTGGGTGTTGCCCTCGAGGTCGGTGGCGCGCACGGTCAGCTCGTGGCGCCCGGGCAGCGCGTCCCACGGCAGGTACCACTGGCGCCAGTAGTCGATGCCGGCGTCGGGTCCGAGCTTGGCCTCCTGCCACGAGTTGCCGTCGACGCGCACCTCCACCTTCTGGATGCCGCGTTGCTGCGCCCAGGCGACGCCGCCGATGACGACGCGGCCGGCATCCAGGCGGTTCAGCCCGCGCGGGGTGTCGATACGTGACTGGGTGAGCACGGGGGCGTCGGTGGCCCAGCCGCGGTCGGTCCAGTAGGCGCTCTCGGCGGCGTACGTCGTGGCCTGCATCCGGGTGAGCCACTTGGTGGCCCCGACGAAGCCGTACAGGCCTGGGGTGACGAGGCGGGCGGGGAAGCCGTGCATCGCGGGCAGCGGCGCACCGTTCATCGCGACGGCGACGAGGGCCTCGCGGTCGTCGGTGAGCGCCTGCACCGGGGTCGAGATGGTCATGCCCTCGGTGGAGTGGCTGAAGATCTGGTCGACCCCGGCGCGGATGCCGGCCCGCTCGAGCAGGTCCTTGGTGCGCACCCCCAGCCACCGCGCACTGCTGATGTAGGGCCCGCCCACCTCGTTGGACACGCAGTTCAGGGTGATGTCGCGCTCGACGAGCGGCATCGCGAGCAGCTCGGCGAAGGTCAGGGAGTAGGGCCGGTCGACGTCGCCGTCGATGGTGAGCTTCCAGTCGTCGGTGGAGACGCGGGGGATCACCAGTGCGGTGTCGATCCGGTAGAAGTCGGCGGTCGGCGTCTGGAAGGCGGAGACGCCGCGCACGGTGCCCTCGACGCCGGTCGGGAGCGCCGTCAGCGCCTCGGCCGCCGCCGGCAGCGCGACCGCCTCGGGTGACGCACCGCGGCCGAGGAGCTGCCCGAGGGAGCCACCGGCCGCCGCCACGACACCGAGCCCGGCGGCCGCCGCGAGCACGTGGCGCCGGTCGCTGCGGCCGTCCTGGTGGGCCGTGTGGTCGGCGCCGGCGCCGGCCGACGGGTCACTGGCGGCCGCCCCCAGCTTGTCGAGCAGGCCGAGGAACCAGCTGGCGAAGGCCACGCCGGCGAGGGCGGTGACGAACCCCGGGATCATGTCGACCGAGGTGCTCGCCGGCCGCAGCACGGCGGCGAAGACCGAGGTCAGGGCCAGGGCGGCGAGCAGGGCCAGGCCGAGGGTGCGGTGGGCGCGGGCCACGAGGCCGATGCCGCCGGCGAGGAGCAGGGTGCCGATCGCGACCGACCCGATGAGGATCGGCTTGTCGGCAGTGCCGAACTGCGCGACGGCCCACTCCTTGACCGGGGTCGGAGTGAGGTCGATGACGGTGGACCCGACCGCGAGCACGGGGGAGGCTTCGGGCGAGACGAAGCCCGCGACGAGGTGCCCGATGCCGGCGCCGGCGGCCGCACTGAGCACCGTGCCCAGGGCGTACCAGATCCCGCGCGGGCGTCGCGGGTCAGCGGTCGGCGGGGTGGTCGTCATGCTGCAGGTTCGGAACGGGTGGCAGCGGCGGATGTCGTCACGCCCTCAGTGTGCGCGGACCGGGGCCAGGAGCACAGCACTGCCTCACGTACCGTAAGAACCGTGAAACCTGCTCGTCGCCCCCGCTTCCTGCCCTTCATCCTCACCGGGGCCGTTCTGGGGTTCATCGTCGGAGCCGCCCTCGCGCTCGGCGGGTGGTTCGCCGACCCCGACCCCACGGTGGCCTCGAACTACGCGCCCAGCGCCGGCGTGGGCTACCTCGGCGTCATCGGCGCACTGCTCTTCGGGCTGGTCGCCGCGGTGGTCGCCGTCCTCGTCGATCGGCGGGCAGACCGAACCTGACCGGTGGGTGTGGGAGAATCAGCGTCGTGCCACGCGGAGACGGACGCCTCACCCACGACCTGATCCCCGGCGAGAAGGGGCCGCAGGACGCCTGCGGGGTCTTCGGAGTCTGGGCCCCCGGCGAGGACGTCGCCAAGCTGACCTACTACGGCCTCTACGCGCTGCAGCACCGCGGGCAGGAGTCGGCCGGCATCGCGACGTCCGACGGCCAGCGCCTGCTGGTCTACAAGGACATGGGACTGGTGTCGCAGGTGTTCGACGAGCGCTCGCTCGCGTCACTGCGCGGCCACCTCGCCGTCGGCCACTGCCGCTACTCCACCACCGGCGGCTCCACCTGGGAGAACGCCCAGCCCACGCTCGGCGGCCACGCCGGCGGCACGGTGGCGTTGGCGCACAACGGGAACCTCACCAACAGCGCCGAGCTGCGCGACCTCGTCGACGGCCGGCGCGGCGACGACGCCCACCGCGGTGAGCTGGCCCGCGGCAACACCACCGACACGGCCCTCGTCACGGCCCTGCTGGCCGACGACCCCGACCGCACCCTCGAGGCCGCCGCGCTCGACGTGCTCCCGCGCCTGCGGGGTGCCTTCTGCTTCGTCTTCATCGACGAGCACACGCTCTACGCCTGCCGCGACCCGCACGGCATCCGGCCGCTCGTCATCGGCCGGCTCGAGCGCGGCTGGGTGGTCGCCTCCGAGACGGCGGCACTCGACATCGTCGGTGCCTCGTACGTGCGTGAGGTCGAGCCGGGCGAGCTCGTCGTCATCGACGAGGACGGCCTGCGCTCGCGCCGCTTCGCCGAGCCCACGCCCAAGGGCTGCGTGTTCGAGTACGTCTACCTCGCCCGCCCCGACACGACGATCAGCGGCCGGGTCGTGCACGAGGCCCGGGTCGAGATGGGCCGGGCGCTGGCCCGCGAGCACCCCGTCGACGCCGACCTGGTGATGCCGACGCCCGAGTCGGGCACCCCGGCCGCCATCGGTTACGCCCAGGAGTCCGGCATCCCCTACGGCCAGGGCCTGGTCAAGAACTCCTACGTCGGGCGCACCTTCATCGCGCCGTCGCAGACGATCCGCCAGCTCGGCATCCGGCTCAAGCTCAACCCGCTCAAGGACGTCATCCGCGGCAAGCGGCTGATCGTGGTCGACGACTCGATCGTGCGCGGCAACACCCAACGGGCGCTGGTGCGGATGCTGCGCGAGGCCGGTGCCGCCGAGGTGCACGTGCGCATCTCGTCGCCGCCGGTGCGCTGGCCCTGCTTCTACGGCATCGACTTCGCGACCCGGGCCGAGCTGATCGCCACCGGGTTGGGGGTCGAGGAGGTCCGCAACTCGATCGGTGCCGACACCCTGGGCTACATCTCGGAGGCCGGGATGATCGAGGCCACCAACCAGCCGCGCGACCGGTTGTGCACGGCGTGCTTCACGGGCACCTACCCGATCGCCCTCCCGGAGGACGGCGTGCTCGGCAAGGGCGTGCTCGAGCTGGAGCTGCCGATCACGGCGGGCCCGGTGGGCCGGGCGACGGGTGAGCGCCACCCGCAGCGCCACACCCCGGTGGTCGACGTGCCGCTGCTCGACCTGCCGCTCGACGTCGAGGGTGTGTCCACCTCGGCCGGTGGTGGGGCGGCCGAGGCCCTGCTGCGCCCCTGACGTGCCGTCCTCACGCAGAAGTTCGGGGCGCTCGCATCAATTGCTGCGAGCGCCCCGAACTCCTGCGTGCCGGGTGCGTCAGGTGTTCGACATCGAGTCGACCGAGTCCTGCTCATCGCGGGCCTGCACCGCCATCCGCGAGCGCCGGTAGCCGTAGACGAAGTAGATGATGATGCCGAGCGCCATCCACCCGACGAACCGGATCCACGTCTCGGTCGGCAGGGTGAGCATCAGGTAGATGGCGATCGCGGCGGCGAGCCCCGGCAGCCAGGGGCTGCCCGGCACCTTGAACGGCCGGTGCAGGTCGGGGCGCTTGTGGCGCAGCACCGGCACCGCGATGGAGACCAGGGTGAACGCCGCCAGCGTGCCGATGTTGACCATGTACTCCAGCGTGCCGACCGGGGTGAGCGCCGCGACGAGGGCCACGAGCAGGCCGATCGAGATGGTGATCCGCAGCGGGGTGCCGGTGCGGTGGTTCACCCGCCCGAAGGATGCCGGGAGCAGCCAGTCGCGCGACATCGCGAACAGCACGCGCGAGGCACCGATGAGCAGCGTCATGACGACGGTGGTCAGGCCGGCCACGGCACCGGCCGAGATCAGCGTCGCGTAGGCCGGTTTGCCGACCGACTCGAACGCCGTCGCCAGGGCCGCCTCGGTCGAGATCTTGTCGAACGGGATCATGCCGGTGATGACCAGGGCGACCGCGCAGTAGAGCACGGTGCAGATGACCAGCGAGCCGATGATGCCGATCGGTAGGTCGCGCTGCGGGTTCTTGGCCTCCTCGGCGGTGGTCGCGACGACGTCGAACCCGATGTACGCGAAGAACACCAGGGAGGCGCCCGACACGATGCCGAGCAGGCCGAAGTCGGTGGGGGTGAAGCCGAGGATGGTCTGGAGCAGCGGCGACTCGAGCGCGCTCTTGGCCTCGGCCGGCTGCGACGGCGGGATGAACGGGGTGTAGTTCGCCCGGTTGATGAACCCGATGCCGGCGACGATGACGAACAGCACGATGAACAGCTTGATCCCGACGAGCACGAGGTTGACCCGCATCGACTCCTTGATGCCGATGCTGATCAGCACCGTCAGCACGGCCGCCAGGATGAACGCCATCAGGTCGAAGTGCGAGCCGTAGCCGACCGACTCGGGTATGTCGACGCCGAGGTGGCCCATGAACACCCCGAAGTACGACGACCAGCCCTGCGCGACGACCGAGGCGCCGAGCAGGAGCTCGAGCAGCAGGTCCCAGCCGATGATCCATGCGATGACCTCGCCGAGGCTGGCGTACGAGAAGGTGTAGGCCGACCCGCTGACCGGCACGGACGACGCGAACTCCGCGTAGCACAGCGCCGCCAGCCCGCAGCACAGCGCCGCGAGCACGAACGACAGCACGATCGAGGGCCCTGCGACCTCCTTGGCCGCCCGGCCGGTGAGGGTGAAGATGCCGGCGCCGATGATGACGCCGATGCCGAAGACGGTCAGGTCGAGCGCCGAGAGCGTCTTCTTGAGCTTGTAGTCGGCCTCTTCGCCCTCGGCGATGGAGTCCTCGATCGACTTGGTTCGCATCATGCTCATGGGTTGCCCGCCTCCTGAGTCGCCTTCCCCTGCCGACCGCAACGACGGTAGTGGGGTGCGCAGCCCGGTGGTGCGGGAGGAACGCGGGGGATCGGGCGGATCCCGGTGCGATCAGCCTCGTTCGGACCAGTGCGCGGGCGGGTAGAGCGGGATCTCGTCGTCCTCGCTCGGCGCTCGCACCACCGGGATCTCGCCGGTGTCGCCGAGGTGCAGCGGGTCACCGAGGTTCGAGCTGCGGTACCACGACTCCGGTCGGCTGACCGGGCTCGGCGGCTCCTCGCGCCCGCTCGGCCTCGGCACCCCGCGGGCGCCGGCGGGAGCCGGCCCACCGGCATCCGGGCCGCTGGTCGGTCCACCGCCGCCGCCACCGGGGCCGCCGTCGTCGCCCTGCGGCGGTTGCTGTGGAGGCATGGTGTTGGGCGCGATGCGCAGCAGCGAGCCCGGCCCGAAGAGCTGCGTGCAGATGGCCTTGTAGTGGAGGTCGGCATTCGGCACGTGGTCGATGTTCGACAGTGCCTGGTCCTGCCCGGCCGACTCGAGCACGAAGTTGCCGTAGCCGAGGATGCGACCCAGGATCGAGCGGTCGTAGGTCATGTCGGTGACCTTGAGCAGCGGCATCATCGCGACCCGTCGGCGGATGAACCCGTAGAAGAGCAGGAAGCGCTTGTCGGTGGCGACGAACCAGTCGCGGCGCCAGTTCAGCACGCGCCACAGCAGCCACAGCGCCGCCCCCCACCAGAGCAGCAGGCTCGCGTTGTGGAGGAGCTCGCCGGCCGGGGTCAGCGGCACCTTGACATCGACCCAGAACGCGAATGCCGTTGCGGCTGCGGCGATCAGGATCTCGCGGGCCAGGTGCACCCAGTGCAGTCGGACGGCGACGATGATCGCCTCGCCGTCGACGAGGTAGCGCTCCAGCTCACGGTCGAGCCGTACGCGGCGCGCCATGTCACCCGTTGATCAGTGACGTGAAGAACGACGCGACGTTGCTGACCGCGTTGACCGTGAAGTCCCAGGCGGCGCGGAACATGCTCGCGGCCTCGGTCGGGGCGGTGAAGATGGCGTACAGCAGGAAGATGACGACCAGCCACATCACGATCTTCTTGATCGGGGGCATGCTCACGTCCTCCTGCGTCGGGTGTGCCGGGCGCACGCCTCAGCCAGCATGCTGTCAGATGTGACGGGTGTGACGGTTGATGCGAACGCACCGGGCGTGTCGCGGCCGGCATCCGGATGCCGTGTCGTCACCGCCCGGCGCTGCCGCAGGGCGCGCTGCGGCGCCGCTCACTGGGCCAGGCCGTAGAGCCGGTCGCCGGCGTCACCCAGCCCGGGAACGATGTAGCCGACCTCGTTGAGCTTCTCGTCGATCGCCCCGGTGACCAGGGTGATGCTGGGGGCGACGTCGGCCAGCTCCTCCTGCAGGTGGGCGATGCCCTCGGGGGCGCTGAGCAGGCACACCGCGGTGATGTCGTCGGCGCCGCGCTCGATGAGGTACTTGATGGCGTCGGCCATCGAGCCGCCCGTGGCGAGCATCGGGTCGAGCACGTAGACCTGACGGCCGCTGAGGTCGTCGGGCAGCCGGTTGGCGTAGGTGATGGCCTCGAGGGTCTCCTCGTCGCGCTGCATGCCCAGGAAGCCGACCTCGGCACTCGGCAGCAGGCGCACCATGCCCTCCAGCATGCCGAGGCCCGCACGCAGGATCGGCACGATGAGGGGCTTGGGGTTGCTCAGCTTGATGCCGGTCGTCGGCGCCACCGGCGTCTCGATCTCGAACGGCTCGACCCGCACGTCGCGGGTTGCCTCGTAGGCGAGCAGCGTCATGAGCTCCTCGGCGAGCCGGCGGAAGGTGGGGGAGTCGGTCCGCTTGTCCCGGAGGTAGGTCAGCTTGTGGGCGATGAGCCGGTGGTCCGGGTTGATGACGCGCATGGGTGAAACTTAGCGCGTGCCCCCTCCGCCCGACCCTGCGCTCGCTGCGTGGATGCGCCACGCCCTCGGCCTCGCGCAGCGGGCCGCGGATGCCGGTGACGTGCCGGTGGGTGCGGTGGTGGTGGACGCCTCCGGCGAGGTGGTCGGCGAGGGCTGGAACCTGCGTGAGGCGCAGCAGGACCCCACCGCGCACGCCGAGGTGGTGGCGCTGCGCGCTGCAGCCCAACGGCTCGGGTCGTGGCGCCTTTCGGGCTGCACCCTGGTCGTGACGATGGAGCCGTGCCCGATGTGCGCCGGGGCCACCATGCTGGCCCGCGTGGAGCGGATCGTGCTGGGCGCCTGGGACCCGAAGCTCGGGGCGTGCGGGTCGGTGTGGGACGTCGTGCGCGACCGGCGGTCGACCCACCGGGCCGAGGTCGTCGGCGGGGTGCTCGAGGACGAGTGCGGCGAGATCGTGCGCGCCTTCTTCGGCGGTCACCGCGCCTGACGACGGCGGTTTGCCGGCGGTGTCAGCGGGTAGTTGGGCCGAGGCCGTGACGCGGTCCGGAGGCCGCCACGAGTTGGCCGACACGAAGTCCCGCCCTTCGACAAAGGTTCGGGTAGCGTCGCGCGCCGCCGGTTTCCCGATCGGGAACCGCGAACTCTACGAAAGGCTCTTCCCCGACATGGGCATCATCGGCTGGATCATCATCGGCGGCCTCGCCGGCTGGGTCGCGAGCAAGATCATGAACACCGACGCGCAGCAGGGCATCATCCTGAACATCGTCGTCGGCATCATCGGCGCCCTCCTCGGCGGCTGGCTGCTGGGCCTCGCCGGCATCAACGGCAACAGCGGCCTGATCATCAGCTTCCTGACCGCGCTGCTCGGCGCCTGCCTCCTGCTCTTCGTCGTCAAGGCCGTCACCCAGCGCGCCTGACGTCCCCGGCCCCGACCCTCGCGGTCGACTGCCCGCACCGCGCCGTCTCCCCTCGGGAGGCGGCGCGTTCGCGTGCCGCACCGATTTCGGGGGCGGCCGTCGGAGCGGGTAACCTCTCCGGCGGTGGCGTGTCCGAGCGGCCTAAGGAGCACGCCTCGAAAGCGTGTGAGGGTTTACGCCCTCCGTGGGTTCAAATCCCACCGCCACCGCCAGTCACCAGCGGAAACGCCGGTCAGCCCTTAGGGAGCTGGCCGGCGTTTCCCGTGGCCGTCTCATTTCCGTCTCAGTTTGTCGTTCGCCAACGTTCACTGGGGTATGGCCGAAGCCCGCACCGTTCGGACCATGGGGTCTCCCGGTCGTCGCTGAACGGCGACGATCCGGTGACGGACCACTGTGGCTCGTTGCCAGTCCGCCTCGACCTTTGGCCTGAGGTCGGGCGCCTCCCGTCTGGTAGGACACAATCGTCGCCGGCGGTGTCCCTTGGTTGGGAGGTATCTCGACTCAGGAGGCAGTGCTATGGCTCCTCGCTTGACTTTAGGGCACGAGTGCAAAACAGAATGTTTGCCCTTCAAGCTGAGGGTGCGGACCCCGGATGACGAGGACGCTTCCGTCTGGGTTGAACTTGATCTGTCCGGCGTCGTGCTGGACGAGACCCCCGGGACCGCTGATGTGGACTGTTGAGCCAGCTTCTCGCGAGGAGCCGTCGGGGTAGTAGAACTGCTGCCAGCGATCACTCTCGTCGATGAGGTGACCGTTCGCGCTGATCGCAGCGACGTAGCTCCAATGAAGGAGCACTCGGTTGGTGCTGCCGTCGCTGTTGCGGAAGATGTCGAATGTGGCACCCTCCGTTTGGGTGACCTGCACGTCGAAGCCCTCAGGTGCGCACACTTCTGAGTCGGTGAAGGTCTCGGTGATGGAGAAGCTTCCCTGGCTGGGGGCACCGGCCAGCGCGGCTGATTGGCCGGCGATGGCTGCGGCGGCGACAAGAGCGACGCTGGCGCCGGCGCGAATTCCTGACCGCGTGGGGGTTTGGTTCGTCATGATGGTTCTCCTTGTGTCGGCACGGTTCCGGTCAACGGAACAGCGCGTGGGGGCAGGCCCCGGGTGGGGCGTCCGTTCAGGAAATGGGCTCGTGAATGGGCGGATGGCGGCCTCTCGAGTGCCACGCCCGCGGAATGCGTAGAGGTGTTCGCGTGTCACGTCCGCGGGTTCGGGCGTCCAGCTCAGCCACGCCGCCCGCCCTGCCGCGCTCACCATTTGCGCTTGCGTTCGAAGGTCACGAGTCGAACTTGGTTGGAAGGCGGACGTGAGCTTCGATTGCCCACCGGTGTCCAAGGGTGCTGGTGTTGTCATCGCCTGCTCGGACGCGGCAGATGAAATCCAGGGCAGTGGCTTCAGGAGCGGCTACCGGCCCGGACGCCCCAGGTGGGGCGGAAGTCGAAGTCCGGCGAGTCGGAGATTCTCTGTCGTTGCGTGCCGAGGTAGCGCATGGTCCAGATTTCCGCGTCGGTGATGTCGATGCTGGCGCGGTCGGTGAAGACGATGCTCGAGCCGTCTGGGGACCAGTTGGGGTTGGCGTTGCGGCGTCCGGTCGCGGCGTTGTCGGTGAGCCAGACGATCTTCGACGCGCAGTCATTGAGGGAGCCGCAGGTGGTGGGGACGGTCGCGATGTCCACGAAGGTCTTGTCGGGGTCGCCGCGGCCGAAGGACTCGAAGACGAGCAGGTCCTTCGTCGGTCCGTGTCGGGCTGTCGACAGGTCGTTGACATCGGCGTCGAGCGCGTACGGGGTGAGCTGGTGCGGGTGGCGACCGTCAGGGTCCGCCCGGAAGAGCGCCGACCGCCCGACCGCAAGGTCGCCACGCCGGAACGTCACGTACGACCCGTCGGGCGAGAGCCGCAGGTGGGAGTACTCGAAGCGTCCCTCGTCCGCCTTCGGTGAGAACCGGCGGACGTCGGACCCGTCGGGTCGTGCCGTGAACACCGCAACAGAGGCGGCGGTGCCGTTGTCGTCGACCGGACCGTTGACGAGGACGTAGGAGATCCGGTGGTTGGTCAGCCACATCGGGCCCCCGGAGAGCCCGATGCACGCGCCGGTGCAGGGCAGCGGGATGTCGTGTGCGCCGGTTCCGTCGGGGTGGATGAGCCGCACGGTCGAGGTCTGCGGGTTGTCGTGCTCGAACATGACCCACCGGCCGTCGGGCGAGACCTGGGCGTCGATGTCGCCCTCGTCCGGGGTCACCGGGGTGAGGCTGCGGCGGTGGGTGCCGTCCGCACGGGCGATCATCAGGTGGTCGCCGGCATTGGTGCGATCGGTCCACACGATGATCCCGCGAGTGGACGGCGGATCCGCATCATGGGTCGAGACGGACGCGGACGCCGGTCCGGCGCCGCAGATCGCTGCCGCCAACACCGATACGAGGACCAGACCTCGACCCAGATAGGCTCGTCGTAGCGACGACGTGGGCTGTCCGGCGATTCTTACGTCGATCGTGTCCATGAACGCGTCCCCTTCGTATGGGCCTCGCGCCGTTGCGGGCCGCTGATAGGAACGCTAGGGACCGCGCCGCTTTCGCCCATCGGGGCAGACCCTGAGACGGGCGGCCCGGTCCGGTGCGCTAGGCCGTTGACCGAAGGTAGGTCAGCACTGCCAGGACCCGGCGGTGGTCTTGGCCGGATTCCGGCAGGTCGAGCTTGATGAGGATCTGGCGGATGTGGGTCTCGAGGGTCTTCGCACTCAGCTCGAGGGAGGTCGCGATTGATGCGTTGGAGCGACCCTCGGCCATCAGCGTCAGTACCTCGGTCTCGCGTGGGGTTAGGGCGTCCAGCGGGCCGGGGTCCCGGGGCCGGCGGAGCAGCCGTTCCACTATGGCCGGGTCGATGACGCACTGTCCGGATACGAGCCGATCGAGCGCGTCGACGAGGACGGAGACGTCAACGACTCGCTCCTTGAGCAGGTACCCCAGGCGGCTTGGCTCGTCCTGGACGAGCCGCATCGCGTAGCCGGACTCCAGGTACTGGGACAGCACCAGGACGGCGACGCCGGGGTGACGGCGCCTGATCTCCTGGGCGGCCGTGATTCCTTCGTCGGTGTGGGTCGGCGGCATTCGGATGTCGACAACCGCGACGTCGGGAAGGTTCAGGGCGACTTCGCGCAGCAGACGCCGGGCGTCGGGGACGGCAGCCACGACGACGTGGCCGGCTTCGACCAGCAGCCGGCTGAGCGCCTCGCGCATGAGCATCGAGTCATCCGCGACGGCCACCCTCATCCCGCACCCCCTTCAGGCTCGCCGATGCGGTCGCGCGCTCGCGGTAGCAGGAGCGTCAGCCGTGTGCCGTGCGGGGTGCGTTCAGCGACGTCCAGCGTTCCACCCACGGCCTGCACGCGGTCGACGAGCCCTTGTATGCCGGGTCCGGACCGGTCCGCGCCGCCCACCCCGTCATCACCGATCTCAGCAGTCACCACTCCGGCCTGCTCGTGGATGTGGATCCACGAACGGGACGCGCGGGCGTGCTTGGCAGTGTTGGCCAGCCCCTCGGCGCAGACGAAGTACACGGTGGCCTCCTCGGGTGCCGGCAGACGGCCGACCGTGACGTGGGTTGTGACGAGATGCTTTGTCTGCGCGGCGAGCTCCGGAACGGCTGCCGACAGGCCGCCGGCTGTCAGCGCCGCGGGTCGGATCCCCTGGGCGAGGGCCTGTAGGTCTTCGACGGCAGCGTTCAGCTCAGCCCGGATGCGACCCACGAGAGGGTCCTGGGCAACGAGGGGTGGTGGGCCGAGCTGCGCGAGTGCCGCGTCCGCGGCGTGCAACCGGCTCTCCGCGCCGTCTTGGATGGTTTCGACGAGTCGGTGACGCTCGACGTCCGCGGCCTCGACGATTCGACGCCGGGCGGCGACCAGCTTGGAAGCCCGCAGCTCGATGTCGTTCTGCATTCTGGCGTTCGCGACCGCGAGCCGAGCCGCTGCCGAGACCGCCGCAAGTAGGGCGGGGTCATCGATCGCGGCGGGGTCGTGCACCAGGACTGCGACCGGCCCCTCGGGGCCCTCGAGCCGGGTCGTCGTCCGGTCCGCGGCCGAGCCATCAATGATGAGGGGGTACCCACTCTCGTCGACGAACCCGTCGCTCCCTGGCAACCGGATGCCAAGTTCGAGCGTGGGATCACCCAGTGCGCGTCGGAGCTGGCGCTGCAACCCGGTGACCCCAGCTCGAGACCCCAGGGCCAGCACGAGATCGGTCACGGTGGCGTCGACCCAGCGGCCGGCCAGCAGGTCAGCCAGGAGGACCGCGACTGCGACCACTATGACGAGGTCGTAGCCGACCGCGACGGGACCGTCCAGGCCCCACCCGTAGATCCTGTTTAGGCTGCTGAACGCGAGCGCGCCGGCGAAACCCAGTGCCGCGGCAAACGCAGGCAGCCCCGCCTTGCGGGCCGCACCCGTGGACTGCGCGAACGTTTCGACCGCGACTGCCACGACCGTGGCGCTGAGCACCAGGGTCAGCCAGGGAACCGCGACGAAGCCCTCGAGCACGGACACGGCATAGACCGCGGCGGTCACCGCGACGGCGAGACGCCGGCGCAGCCGACCGCCCGGGTACGACAGGTGCAGATGTACCAACGGCCCGCGGTGTGCGAAGGCCAGGGCGGTGAGGGCGGTCCCGGCCAGCCACGAGGCACCAGCGAGGGTCATGTGGAGCCAGACCCTGCTGGTCGAGCGCCGCCTTCGGGCCGTGACCCCGGCGGCGACGAGACCGACTCCGACCAACGGGTCGAGGACGGCGAGAACGGTCCGCAGGTTCACGGTGAGGACCCGCGGTCCAAGAGTGCGGCCAGAGCGGCACCGGTGAGGTCCTGCTTGGCGATGAAGCCGCGGGCGCTGCTGGCGGCGAGGCGACGTCGGAACGACGACAGGTCGCGGGTCGACGTCAGGACCACCGCGGGGCGACGAGGCGATCCCGGTCTAGTCGGACCCTCGGGTTCCACGATCCGTTCGCAGACGATGAAGCCGTCGACGTCGGGCAATGCGATGTCCAGCAGTACCAGCTCGGGATTCAGCGTGTGAGCGGCCTCAACAGCCGACGCTCCGTCGCCCGCCTCACCGACAATGGTGTATCCGTCGGCTTCGAGCAGAGACCGGGCGAATGACCGGAACCCGGCGTGGTCGTCGACGATCAGCAGGGTGCCTCGACGTCCTCCGTCTGTCATCGGCCCTCCGCCGCCTCACGAGCCTTTGTACCAGGGTGCAACGGTCCAGACGTTGGCGTCCCCACAGTCGCCGCCCTCGAGGTCGCTGAGGGTCAGCCGTTTGCCGTCAAGTGTCCACGCGGCACTCAACACGATGCCCGTCGATGCCTCGGTGAAGTCGACACGGTCGCGGAACACCCGGTACGTGCCGACCCAACCCACCTCCGGCGGTGAACCCGGGGTGCTAGACGGCGAGTACAAGGTGATGGAGCCGTCGTTGAGCTTCAGCAAGAAGTACGAATTCGCTGGGGTGGGGTCGGAGCTCGGCGGACACCCGGGAACAGCCTCGCCCTTGATCGCCTCGCGTTTGTACGTGCCGTCCGGGATCGGCGTGGCAACTGTCGCGGCGGCCCGCCCGTCGCAGGTCTGGCTGTCGGCACCCACCGCGAGCTCCTTCTTGAGCGAGCGGATCCGCTCCAACCAAGGACGAGTGGCAGGCTCGGCCGCCAGCTCGTCGAGTACGGGGGTAAGGGCCGCGGTGAGCTCCCGCAGATCCTCCGCGGAGGCCGGCGGCAGGGTCATACCGTCACGACAGAGCGAGGCGGCGGAGGTGCGGTCCTCCTTCTGCGCCGTCTGCTCGGCCACGGGGCGGGCCACGCCGATCGCTTGTTGCAGGGCGTGCTGTTCCTCGGTGGACAGCGACGCGAGGGTTGCCGGGGAGGTGATGATGACCTGTGGACGGGGCCACAGGTCGATGTTCGCGGTCACGTACTTCGCCGCGTCGACGTAATGGTTCCCGACCACCGACCCCAGTTGCTGCTCGTAACCGTCCAGCCCGTGCAGCGAGGCACCCGGCGCGACCGGCGTGGGCACGGCACCCAGCGCCCTGAGGGTGCGCGCGGCCAGCGCAGAGTCCTGGATGCCAACGACCGCGCCCCGAAAGTCCGCGGGGCGAAGCAGCGGCCTGGACACTCCGACCATCTTGCGCATCGGGCCCGGAAGAGTCCCAAGCGAAAGGACCCCGGCCGGCTCCAAATGCCTTGCCATCTGGTCAGGGACACCCGCTGCGAACACCTTGGACTGCAGAGCCTGGCTGTCCACCAGCATCGGCGCGAGCAGCGCGTCGAAGCTCGTGACTCCGACCAGGTCGAAGACGCGTGCTCCGACCACCGCGACGTCGACCTTACGGTTGCGGACGTCTTCGACCGTGGCGGTTTCGAAGTCGGCCCGGTCTGCACGCCACTCGTTCTTGAAGTCGACTCGTAAAGAGTCACCGGATAGCGCCTTCACCTGAGCGGCCCACGCCTCCATGGCCGGCCCCGGCGTCACGCCGAACTGTCCGAAGGTCAGGACTCGGACGTCGCGAGCGGCGTGGCCGCCGGCACGGTCGACGGGCGCACCGGCGCAACCGGCGATGAACAGGAGCGCCACCGCCAGAGTCGCGGACCGCACCGGTGTACCCCGAGGACACGGAACGCGCATGGAACACCTCCTGTGGGGTGACGCTCACGCTAGAAACCGACCTCTGCTGATCACATCCGGGTCTGCCCTGAGGCCCCAAACCCGATCACAGGTCAACCTTCCTCCACGCGCACCCCCCGCGCCAGCGTCATGATCGAGTGGTGAGCCATGGACGAGACACGGCAAACGGGGCCACGGGGAGCACCGCGGCCCCCGAGGTCGTGAGTGCTGCGGTCGCCGGAGCAGCCTTCTTGGGCGTGGCCGTCATGAGCTTCTTCGGTGTGGCGACATTGCGTGTCGCCCAGGCGACTCCGGGGTACGCCCTCGTCGACGACCCCGTGGGCGGCGCAGTCGTCCTGCTTGGGGTCAGTTGGGCGACCTGCCTCGTGGGCGCCCTCGCGTGGCATCGTCGACCGGTCGATCGGACCGGCCCTCTGCTCGTCGCTGCGAGCCTCTCGTGGTTGGTGTCTCAGTGGGCCTCGCCCGGTGCGGGCGCCGTGTTCGGTCCGCTTGCCGCACCGGCCTTCACTGCCGGCCTGGTCCTGACTGGCGGCGTGCCGTTCCTGATGGCGTACCTAGCGCTGGCCTACCCGGGCGGGCGGCTTCGGACCAAGGCCCGGCGTGTCCTCACCATCGCCGGGTTCACAGTGATGGTCCTTCTGCTCGGTGCCGCCGCATCGATGTTCCTCGACCCTCTCCGGCAGGGCTGCGCCTGCCCCGACAACTGGCTGCTGGTCTCGAACGAACCGGAGCTGTCCTCAACGGTGTCCCGCGTCAGCCTCGGACTCGGCGCCCTCTGGGCTCTCCTCACGGCGGGGCTCTTGGTACTTACCCTCGTCGGCGCCCGCCCGGCCGTGCGCAGGATCGCCATCCCCGTGGTCGCGCCCGCCGCTGCCTGCCTGCTCCTGAGCGCGACGCTGTTCGCTGCAGGAACCAGGCGCGGTTACCTGGGAACCAGCGGCCTGTCGGCGGAACTGCGGCTCGCCCAAGCCGCCACCGTGCTCGCGGTGACCCTCGGCGTCGGCTGGGGCCTGCTGCGAGCGCGGCGAGTGCAGGCCACGTTGGCCCGGTCGGTCGTGCGGCAGGTCGATCCACCCGGCCGCCCGCTGCGTGCAGACCTGGCTGATCTGCTCGGCGACCCCGACCTGGTGATCGCCCACCGCCTCGACGACGGCCGCGTGGTGGACTCGGAGGCGCGACCGGTCGCCCTCACCCCGTCGGCGGGACGCGAAGTCACTACGATCCCTCTCGCAGGCTCCACCGTGCTGCTCGTGCACCGAGCCGGAGCCCTCGACAGCCCGGTCCTGCGTGAAGCACTCACATCCTCTGCAGGGCTCGCCCTCACCAACGACCGGCTCCGCGCCCGCACTCTCGCCCAGATCGCCGAGCTCCAGGCGTCCCAGATCCGCATAGTCCAGACCGGCGACGCAGAACGTCGTCGGCTTGAACGCGACCTCCACGACGGAGCGCAACAACGCCTCGTCGGCATCCTCCTTGGGCTGCGCCTCCTGCACAGGACTTCGGCCGCGTCGACTGAACCACTGCAGCAGGCCGAGCTCGAGGTGAGCCGAGCCATCGACGACCTGCGCACCTTGTCGCATGGCCTGTTTCCCGCCGTACTGAGCGATGCGGGCCTTGCCGAGGCCCTGCATGCCCTGGCCGAGACACACCCGCTCAAGGTCGGGCCGGTCCCCAAGATCAGGTTTCCTGTCGAGATGGAGACCACTGCTTACCTCGTCGTCGCCCAGGCGGCCTCCACCGGCGCCACATCGGTCGACGCTTCCCGCAGCGCGGACCACCTGGCGGTGCGGATCAACACGCGGGGGAGCGTCGATCTCCGTGGTGTGCGCGATCGGATCACAGCCCTCACCGGAACCATCTCAGTCGAGCAGAAGGGCCAGGACAGCCGAATCGTTCTGCACCTGCCTTTGGGTGCCACCGAAGGGCCAAGCCCACCGTGACCCGTCGGCGCACCAACTCGTGGGCGCCCCTGCACCGCAACGCATGGCACAGTGACCAGCGCGCTCGGCCGGCCCAAGAGCCAGAAGTAGACCGAGTCGTAAGCGGGAGCCGGGTAGCGCCCATGACCGCTGCGCAGAACATCACTTGCGCCTCCGGATCAACTGGTGCGTCGGTGACGGATCCACGAGTGACCAGCGGCAATCAATGTCGCCGACGCCGACGTCACGCCGTTGCGGAAGCCGACACCTCGCGTCTGGGGGTCAGTCCTCTCCGAGGATGGAGGAGTGACCCCGTGGGGTGCTCGCGCGCCGATTCACCCGCATGTTCGCGGGTGTGTCCGCCACCTGTCGGGGATCGACGCAGACGCCCGGTGAACTGCCTTGCCGTCCTCGGAGGGCGCTGTCAATCTGGGCGCTGAGCCGCCTTCCCAAGGTGGGCTGCTATGCCGCACCTGGAGGGCCTTGACGCAACTCGGCGAGTGCTGGGTCGGCGCTCGCCGCGGTCTCAGTCCTAGTCTCAGTCGCGGTCGTTCACGCCCGTCCGGCTGGTGCGTGTGCTTGCTCGCCGAGGGGCGGCGCGTGCTCGGCGACCGTCGGTGGATGTCGCGCGGCAGACCTCGAAAGCGTGTGAGGGTTTACGCCCTCCGTGGGTTCAAATCCCACCGCCACCGCCAGTCACCAGCGGAAACGTCGGTCAGCCCTGAAGGAGCTGGCCGGCGTTTCCCGTGGCGGTCACATTTCGGTCTCAGACGGTCGTTCGCCGACGTTCACGGAGGTACGGCCGAAGCCCGCACCGTTCGCACCATGGGGTCTCCTGGTCGTCACTGAACGGCGACGAACACGGTGACGGACCACTGTGGCTCGTTGCCAGCCCGCCTCGACCTTTGGCCTGAGGTCGGGCGCTTCCGTCTGGTAGGACACAATCGTCGCCGGCGGTGTCCCTTGGTTGGGAGGTATCTCGACCCAGGAGGCAGTGCGATGGCTCCTCGCTTGACTTTCTCGCCATTGCCCTGAGCTTGTTCCTCGAACCTGCCGGGAGGCTCCTGGAGTCGTTCGCCCTGCGCCGGGCGCCCAACACCGGGCGTCACTCGAGAGGGCGCAGCTGACCGTGTCACGGGAGCGCGGCGCACTCGAGCCGCCACGGTCCGTCGACCACACTCAGGGTGACACGTCAGTCGGCAGGCCGGTGCCGCGAACCGGTTGCGCCGTTACCCGGGAGGTCCGATGACCGAGCAGGCACTCTTCGCCACACGACGATCACTCCACGCGGTGGCCGAGCTGGTGATCGCCGGCCCGCAGCAGGCTGCGACGGGCGACATCCGGCTGCACGTCGTGCCCGGCGGCTTCGCCGGCACGGCGTCAGGGGTGCGCGTCGACGGCGCCGACCTGGTGTGGGACGGTGGCCGCACCCGGCTCTCCGGCACCTGTCGCGCCCTGGCGGCGGCGGCCGGCCTCACCGCTGTGGCGCCGAACGCGTACGACCACGGCTCGGGGGTCGACCCCGACGAAGAGCTCCACCTGGACCCCGATGCCACGGCCCTGCTGCTGGGCTGGTTCGCCCGCGGTGACGCGGCGCTGGAGGCGTTCGCACCGGGGGTGCAGCGGGTGCTGTGGCCGGAGCACTTCGACGTCGGCTACGCGCTGGGAGAGGTGAACTACGGGGTGTCGCCCGGAGACGGCGGCCACCCCGCTCCCTACGCCTACGTCGGCCCGTGGGAGCGGCGGGACAGGCCCTTCTGGAACGCCCCGTTCGGCGCCGCTCGCCCCGCCACACAGCTGCCCGAGGTGGCTGACGTGGTCGAGTTCTTCACGCGGGGACGGTCGGAGGCCGAGGGACGCTGACCGGCATCCGGAGGACGGGTCTGGTCGGCATCAGGTCGTGGCGGGTGGCGACGCGGGCAGGTAGAGGGTGAACCGGCATCCGCGGTCGACGTTGACGACGTCGACCTCACCACCGTGCGCCCGGGCCACCCCGGCGACGATCGCCAGCCCGAGGCCGGACCCGGAGGCGGCGTCCGGTGTGCGCGCGGTGCTGCCGCGGTAGCCCGTTTCGAAGACTCGGCCCAGCACCTCGTCGGGGATGCCGCCGCACATGTCCTGCACCGCGATGACCACACCGTCGCGCTCGGCGAGGACCGTCGTGGTGACCTCACCTCCGCGCGGGGTGTGCCGGATGCCGTTGGCCACGAGGTTGGCGACCGCCCGCCCCACCTCCGCGGGGGCCACGCGGCACCGAACGCCGGGGCCGGCCGACCCGCTCAGCCGGACCCCCGCGGCATCCGCGATGGGGCCGAGGCCGGCGACGGCGTCGGAGACCAGGTCGCCCACGTCCGCCTCCGTCATCTGCAGGTCGGGGTGGGCGGCCTGCAGGCGTGAGAGGGCGAGCAGCGCGTCGACGAGGTCGCCCATCCGGGTCACCGCGTCGCGCACCTGCCGCATGGCGGCCGGCACGTCGGTGGCCACGCCGTCCTCGACCGCCTCGCTGATCGCCCGGATGCCGGCGAGCGGGGTGCGCAGGTCGTGTGACACCCAGGCGACCAGCTCGCGCCGGTCGGCCTCGGCGCGGGCCTCCTGCTCACGGGCCATCCGGTCGGCGGTGGCGGCCCGGTCAGCGGCGATGACCCGCCGCGCAACGAGGGCGCCGAGCACGGCCGCGACGGGGACCGCCGCGAGCAGGACGAGGAGCACCGTCGCCGAGTCCTCCGGACGCAGGAACATGGCGCGCGAGCTGGCGTAGACGCCCGCCGCCACCGCCACGACGACGACGACCGGAGCGGCCACGGCGGCCCGCCCGACCGATCGGCGGCCCAGAGCCACCACGACGAGGACACCGAGCACGCCTACGACGAGGGTGACGGCGGCGGACAGCGCCACCGCCGACAGCTGTGTGGACATCAGGCCGCACCCGGCGGCCGAGCGTCCCAGCGGTAGCCCACACCGAAGACCGTGACGAGCCGGCGTGGGGCGGAAGGCTCGGCCTCGACCTTCTCGCGCAGGCGACGCACGTGCACCGTCACCGTCGACTCGTCGCCGAACTGCCAGCCCCAGACCTCGCGCATCAGCTCGTCGCGGCGGTGGACCACGCCCGGATGGGTCAGGAACCAGGCGAGCAGGGCGAACTCCCTTGCCGTGAGGGCGAGCTCGTGCCCTCCGCGGGTCACCACGTGCGCGCGACGGTCGAGCACGAGGTCGCCGTCGGCGCTCACGTCCACGACCGCGGCAACCCCCTCGGGGGCGCCGTCGGCCGAGGTGCCGGTCCCGGGCGACGCCCGGCGCACGACTGCCTGCACGCGCAGCACGAGCTCGCGTGGGCTGAACGGCTTGGTGACGTAGTCGTCGGCACCGACCTCGAGCCCGAGGATGCGGTCCTCCTCCTCACCGAGCGCCGTGAGCATGACCACCGGGAGGCGCGGGTGGTCACGCCGCAGCCGGCGGCACACCTCCAGCCCCCCGATGCCGGGAAGCATCAGGTCGAGCACCACGACGTCGGGGGTCGTGTCCGTCGCGAGGCCCAGCGCCGTGGTGCCGTCGGCGGCCCGCTGCACGTCGAAGCCGGCCCGGCGCAGGTACGCCTCGACGACGTCGCCCACGGTGGGGTCGTCGTCGACGACCAGGGCGGTGCTCATGGTCCGAGGATAGGGGCCGTGCCGTGCGCCCCACCGGGACCGGACGGCACGTCAGCACCTCGTAAGGAGGCAGTAACCGCAGGGTCATGGCGCCCGTCTGCACTGGTCGGTTGACTCGACCCAGGCCGCCACGAGGGTTGGCCGGAGAGCGAGGAAAACCGTGAAGCACAAGGCATTCCGCACGATCGCCGTCCTGGCCAGCGCCGGCGGTGCCGCCCTGGGGATGAGCGTTACGGCGCAGGCGGCGGGGGTATCGGGGCCGGCGATCTACGTCGACCACGTGCTCTACCGCACCGTCGCCACGCCCACCGACCTCTCCGGGACCGGCGCTCCGGCGCAGAGCTGGGACACCATCTACAACTTCTTCGGCGCCCAGCCCAGCGTCGCCACCGCGGCGCCGGGCGACCCCGGTTACAACGGCGGTCGCTGGCAGGTGCACAAGGTGTCGACCCCGGACGGGTATGCCGCTGCGCTCGCGGCCGGTGACCTCGACGGCAACGGCGTGCTCGACTCGGCGGCCGAGATCGACGCCGCCCTCGCGAGTGGGGCCCTCGTCGACGACGGCATCGTCAAGTACTTCGTGTGCACGCTGAACAAGGTGCCGCGCGGCCACTGAACACGCCGTGGTTCACGCGGTGACGGAGGCGCCGCCGGTGGCAGGGCCGGCGGCGCCCTCGCGGGCCCGGCCTTCCGCCGACGGCTGTCGGCGGGAGCCGTCTGACCATTTGGCGAGGGCCCGAAAGGGAGTTGGGTACGTCACGCATCTGCAGGTGGCGTTCAGGCGCGGCTCCTATCCTTGATGGCGTGACGACAACTGTCGGCGAGCCGCACGGCGCCCACGCCCCGGGGTGCCGCCCGGCGCATGCGGGGCTCTCGGGTCGTCCGCACGCCCGCGCACTGTCGTGAGCGACGTCGGCGGAACCCTTCGTCGGCTGGTCGGAGCCTTCGGTGAGGTGCTCATCACGATCGGGGTGCTGCTGCTGCTGTTCGTGACGTGGCAGCTGTGGTGGACCGACATCACCGCCAACCGCGAGCAGGCCAGCACCATCCAGAGCCTCGAGCAGGACTTCGGAGACGTTCAGCACGGCGGCCTGGGCGGCAACGACGCGCTGGCCACGCTCAAGAGCGTGCCGTTCGGCAAGGCCTTCGCGATCGTGCGCATCCCGAGGTTCGGGGCCGACTTCGCCAGGCCGGTGATCGAGGGCAGCAGCCGCAGCGTCCTGAAGAAGGGCGTCGGGCACTACTCCGGTACCGCGATGCCGGGGCAGGTGGGGAACTTCGCAGTGTCCGGTCACCGCACGACGTACGGTCGGCCGTTCCACAACATCGACAAGCTCCGCAAGGGTGACGTCATCGTCATCGAGACCAAGTCGAGCTTCGCGGTGTATGCCGTCGACCGGCACGTGCTCGTGCGTCCATGGCAGGTGGAGGTGATCGCCCCGGTGCCGCAACACCCCGGCGCGAAACCCACTGCGGCCGTGATGACGATGACCTCCTGCCACCCGAAGTACAGCGCGACGCAGCGCTACGTCACCTTCTCCCACCTCGTGAAGGTCATTCCGAGGTCGGACGGTCTGCCGGCCTCGTTCATGGCCGTCCCGGCCGGGGCGGTGACCTGAGGTGTACGCAGCACTGTGGCGATCGTTGCCGGGACCTCGGTGGGTCAAGGCCCTGCAGTGCCTGGTCCTCGTGCTCGCCGTCGTCGCGGTCTGCTTCGTGTGGCTGTTCCCTGCCGTCGCCCCCTACATGCCGTTCAACGACAACTCCGTCGAGAACGGCACCCAGACCACCGGCCAGGCGCCTTGAACCGCGCGACGACGAGCGCTGACCAGGGTGTCCCGGACATCCCGGACATCCCGGACATCCCGGACATCCCGGACATCCCGGACGTCCCGTCCCGGGCCGTGTCGCTGACCTTGGTAACGGGCGGGCAGCCGCCCGACGGTAGTGCGCCCAGACGCCCCGCCGCGAACCCGGCACCGGGTGCTGCTCGGGCATCTCGATCAGCCCCGACGGTCTGCCGACCAGTCGGCCCAGCGGGTGGCGGCGACCGGGACGCCGACGGCGACGAGCGCACCGAGCCCGCCGAGGAGGAGGACACGGCGAGGTGGGCGTGCGGGAGGTGTCGTCATCCCCCCAGTGCGGGTCCCGGTGCGTGGTGTCCACCGTCATCGCGCTGTCACCCGCCGGTGAGGTCGGCCTCCCGGCGGGGTGGGCTCAGTCGACCACGGCGGCAGCGAGCTGCAGCTCGACCTGCTGCACCGACAGCACGTGCTGCACGACCATCGTGGCCGCCCCGATGACGCCCGCCTGGCCGGCGGTGCGCGAGGCAACGATCTGCAGCTCGCCCGTCGCCAAGGGGAGCGAGCGCCCGTAGACGACCTCGCGGATGCCGGCCAGCAGGCTCTCGGCCGACTGCGCCAGCAGGCCACCCACCGCGATGACCGAGGGGTTGAACAGGCTGACGCAGGTGGCCAGCACGTGCCCGAGCTCGCGGCCGGCCTCGCGCACGGCGGAGGCCGCCGCGAGGTCGCCGTGGTTGGCGAGCTGGACGAGACCACGGCTGTCGCCGGCGTCTATCCCGTTCTCCTGCAACCTTCTGACGATGGCTGGGCCACTGGCCACGGCCTCGAGGCAGCCGATGTTGCCACAGGTGCACGGAGTGTCGCCGCCGTGGAGCGCGGCGACGTGGCCGAGGTCGCCGGCGGCCCCCTGAGCGCCCCGGTGCAGGCGCCCCCCGCTGATGATGCCGGCACCGATGCCCGTCGCGACCTTCACGAAGATGAGGTGCTGCACGTCGGGGTAGACGGTGGCGTGCTCACCCAGGGCCATCAGGTTCACGTCGTTGTCGACGAGCACGGGACCCCCGAGCTCCCGGGAGACGTGGCCGGGGACGTCGTAGTCGTCCCACCCCGGCATGATCGGCGGTAGGACGGGCCGTCCGGTCGAGTGCTCGACAGGGCCGGGCAGGCCGACGCCCACACCGGCGAGGTCATCGCGGCTGCGGCCGGCGGCCGACAACAGCGCCCGCCCGGCACCGGCGACGTCATCGAGCACTGACTCGGGTCCGGCCGAGATGTCGATGCGCAGCGCCTCCTCGGCCAGCACCCGGCCGCGCAGGTCGGTGAGCGCGACCAGGGCGTGGGTGGCACCGAGGTCCACACCGATGATGACGCCGGCATTGGGGTTGAAGGCGAGCCGGGCGGGGGGACGGCCGCCCGTGGACGCGGCCTCCCCCGAGGGGATCAGCAGGCCGGCTGCGAGCAGGGCATCGACCCGGGCACCGACGGTCGACCTGGCCAGGCCGGTCATCCGGATCAGCTCGGCCCTGGTGCGCGGTGTGCCGTCCAGCATGAGCTGGAGCAACTCACCGGCACCGGCTGAGCCACCCACGCTCGGAAAGGCGGCAAGCGTGCTGGTCACGCAGGTAGTGAAACACATCAATGCCGGCACCTTCTGCAGAAGTCGGTGTGATTGATCACTACTTTTGCTTGACGAAGCGACAAAAGTGCGGCTAGCGTCCCCTCGCATGGCAGGCAACGGCGCCTCGACCCTCCTGGGCATGGCCGACATCGTGAAGCGTTTCCCGGGGGTCGTCGCGCTCGCCGGGGTCGACCTCGAGGTCGTACCGGGCGAGGTGCACTGCCTCCTCGGCCAGAACGGCGCGGGCAAGTCGACACTGATCAAGGTCCTCGCCGGGGTGCACGAACCCGACGAGGGCACGATCACCTGGGAGGGCGAGGAGGTGCACCTCGGCCACCCGCAGGCGGCCATGGACCTCGGCATCGCCACGATCTACCAGGAGCTCGACCTGGTCGGCGGGCTCACCGTCGCCGAGAACATCTACCTCGGCCACGAGAAGTCGCGCTTCGGCTTCTCGCAGCGCCGCGCCGCCGCGAAGTCGGCCGCCGCGCTCCTCAAGCGCCTCGGCCACCCCGAGATCTCACCGTCGCGGGAGGTCGGCACGCTCAGCGCCGCCGGCCAGCAGATCGTGAGCATGGCCCGGGCTCTCTCGCACGACGTGCGCCTCATCGTCATGGACGAGCCGTCGGCGGTGCTCGACGGCGGAGAAGTGCAACGCCTCTTTCGCGTCATTCGCGACCTGACCGCCGAGGGCGTGGCCGTCGTCTACATCTCGCACCGGCTGGAGGAGATCCGCACGATCGGCGACCGGGTCACCGTGCTCAAGGACGGCCGTACCGTGGCCACCGGCCTGCCGGCCAAGGAGACACCCACCTCGGAGATCATCCGGCTGATGACCGGCCGGTCGATCGAGTACGTCTTCCCGACCCGCAGGACCGTGCCCGATGCCGAGCCGCTGCTGCGCGTCGAGGGACTCTCCCGCCGTGGTGAGTTCCAGGACGTCACCTTCAGCGTGCGACCGGGGGAGGTGCTCGGGCTCGCCGGACTGGTCGGCGCCGGGCGGTCGGAGATCCTCGAGACCGTCTTCGGCGCCCGCAGGAGTGATGCCGGCACCGTGCACGTCGACGGCGTGCGCCTGCGGCCCGGGTCGGTGCAGGCGGCCGTGTCGGCCGGGGTCGGGCTGGCGCCCGAGGAGCGCAAGAGCCAGGCGCTGCTGCTCGGCGACAGCGTCGCCACCAACATCAGCATGGCCAGCCTCACGCGCTTCTCGCGGGCGGGCATGCTCGACCGCAGCGCCGAGAAGCGCGCCGCGACCGAACAGGTCGAGAGCCTCGACGTGCGCCCCACCGGGGTCGACCGCGAGATGCGCACCCTGTCGGGGGGCAACCAGCAGAAGGTCGTGCTGGCCCGCTGGCTGCTCCACGGATGCCGGGTCCTCCTGCTCGACGAGCCCACTCGCGGCGTCGACGTGGGCGCGCGCTCGGAGATCTACGCCCTCGTCCGTCGGCTCGCCGACGACGGGGTGGCCGTCGTCGTCGTGTCCAGCGAGATCGAGGAGGTGCTCGGCCTTGCCGACCGCGTCTTCGTCATCGGAGAGGGGCTCGTGCTCCACGAGGCCCCGGCCGACCAGCTCGACGAGCACCAGGTGCTCGACATCATCATGAGAGGAGACGCGGCATGAGTGTCGAGTCGACCCAGAAGTCCCCGGATCCGGAGGGCACCTCGTCGGTCTCCGACGACCTGCCGGTCCGGGCGGCGGGCGAGTCCGCGCCGCTGCCTCCCGACGCCGCACCGGCGGCCGGCTCCCGTCTCCACTCCCTCATGGCTGGCTCGGGCGGGCGCAACCTGGGCCTGGTCATCGCCCTGCTGCTGCTGTGCATCGTGGGCGTGGCCACGGCCGGCGACAGCTTCGCGAGCGTCGCCAACGCGATGACCATCCTGCGGCTCGCCTCGGTCATCGGCGTCGTGAGCGTCGGCATGACCTTCGTCATCGGCGGGGGCGGCATCGACCTTTCGGTCGGTGCCCAGGTTGCCCTGGCGAGCGTGTGGGCGACAACCCTGGCGACGCAGACCATCGCCGCCGACACCCACTGGATCGTGATGGTGTTCACTGCCCTCGCCGTCGGTGCGGGCTGCGGGCTGGTCAACGGGGTGCTGATCGCCTACGGCCGGATCGCCCCGTTCATCGCGACGCTCGCGATGCTCGCCGCCGCCCGAGGCCTCGCGGAGATCATCGCCCAGCGACGCACCCAGATCATCACGAGCCGCGCGTTCATCGACTTCTTCGGTGGCAGCGTCCTCGGTGTCCCGGTGCTCGTCATCATCTTCGCGCTCGTCGCCGTCATCGGGTGGGTGCTGCTCAACCGCACCACCTTCGGCCGCCGCACCCTCGCGGTGGGCGGCAACCCCGAAGCCGCGCGGCTGGCCGGCATCAAGGTGCAGCGTCAGACGATGTACCTGTACATCCTGCTGGGTCTGGCCTGCGGCCTCGCTGCCGTCATGATCATGGCCCGCACGACCACCGGCACCTCCACCCACGGGCAGCTCTACGAGCTCGACGCCATCGCTGCGGTGGTCATCGGCGGGACGCTGCTCAGCGGTGGCCGCGCCACCATCGTCGGCACCGTCATCGGCGTGCTCATCTTCACCACCCTCACGAACGTCTTCACGCTGAACAACCTCGACACCTCCACCCAGGCCGTCGCCAAGGGCGTGATCATCGTCGCCGCGGTGCTGCTGCAGCAGCGCGTCGCCGCCCGCCGTCGCGCGCCCTGAGCCCTCGGCTCGCCTTTGCGAGCCAGCCCTCCTCCACCCTCACCACCCACCACGGCACCGTCACCACCGCAGCACCGCCATCACCCACCACAGCACCGCCCCTCGCAAGGAGACCAACCATGTTCCGCACCCTCACGACGTCTCGACCGGTCCGGCTGATCGCCGCTGCCGGGGTCCTCGGCCTGCTGGCCACCGGCTGCACGAGCAACACCCCCGAGACCACGGCATCCGCGTCGAGCGCCCCGGCCGGGGCCAGCAGCGACAACGACGCGCCGGGCGAGAAGGTCACCATCGGCTTCTCCGGCCCGGCGGCCGACCACGGCTGGCTCGCCGCCGTCAACAGCTCTGCGAAGGCGGAGGCCGCGAAGTACTCGGACATCGACTTCAAGATGGCGGAGGGCACCAACGACGCCAGCCAGCAGATCAGCCAGATCGAGACGTTCATCAACGACAAGGTCGACGCCATCGTGCTGCTCCCGACCGACGGGGCCGCGCTCACCGAGGTGGCGACCAAGGCGATGCAGGCCGGCATCACGGTCGTCAACGTCGACCGCGAGTTCTCCTCACCGTTCGCCGCCCGCACCACCGTGCTCGGCGACAACTACGGGATGGGGGTGAGCGCCGGCACCTACGCCTGCAAGCTCATCGCCGACAAGAAGCTCACCAACCCGGTCATCGCCGAGATCGCCGGGATCGACTCGCTGCCCCTCACCCAGGACCGCAGCAAGGGCTACGCCGACGCCCTGAAGGCCTGCGGCCAGACGGTCGACAACCGGGTCGCCGCCGAGTTCACCGTGGAGTCCGGTGAGAAGGCCGCGTCCAACCTGCTCCAGGCCGCACCCAAGATCGACATCCTGTGGAACCACGACGACGACCAGGGTGTGGGCGTCCAGGCGGCGCTGGACAATGCGAACCGCCACGAGATGGCCTTCATCGGCGGTGCCGGTTCCGCCAACGCCATGCGGGCGATCAAGGAGGGAAAGATGGAGGCCACCGTCATCTACCCGCCGACCCAGGCCGCTGACGGGGTCCGCCTGGCCCGTCTCCTCGAGCAGAACAAGGGCATGTCCGACCTCGTCCAGCCCAGCGTCCCGCGCCGCGTCGTCCTCGACGCCCCGGTCGTGACCAAGGAGAACGTCGACGATTACATGTCCTTGGGCTTCGAGTCCTGACCCACCCGGACCGTGGTGCTCGCCGGCCGACCCCGGCCGGCGAGCACCACCGACCCCCGGGCCGAACGGCCCGTCGGAAGGCGCCTCATGGCCATCGACACCACCTCACCCAGCCCCACCGCCGCGACGACAGGGATCCGCACGCCCGGACGTCTCGGGATCGGCATGGTCGGCTACGCGTTCATGGGCGCTGCCCACTCGCAGGGCTGGCGCAACGCCCGCAGCTTCTTCGACCCCGCGCTCACGCCTGACCTCGTCGCGATCGGCGGCCGGAACGTGGACGCCGCCTCGGACGTCGCCCGTCGCTTCGACTGGCGCAACGTCGAGACCGACTGGCGGGCGCTCATCGCCCGCGACGACGTCGACCTCGTCGACATCTGCACTCCGGGTGACACCCACGCCGAGATCGCCATCGCGGCGCTGCAGGCGGGCAAGCACGTGCTGTGCGAGAAGCCGCTGGCCAACACCGTGGCCGAGGCCCGCGCCATGGTGGCGGCCGCCGAGCGGGCGCGGGCGAACGGCATCCGCTCGATGGTGGGCTTCACGTACCGCCGGGTGCCCGCGATCGCCCTGGCCCGCCAGCTCGTGCAGGAGGGACGGGTCGGCGAGATCCGGCACGTCCGCGCGCAGTACCTCCAGGACTGGCTGGTCGACCCCGAGACGCCGCTGACCTGGCGGATGCAGAAGGACCGGGCCGGCTCGGGAGCCCTCGGCGACACCGGGGCGCACATCATCGACCTCGCCCACTTCATCACGGGCGAGCGGATCACGGGCGTCAGCGCGACGACCCAGACCTTCGTCGAGGAGCGGCCACTGCCCGGCGCTGCTCGGGGCCTGTCGGCCGAGGTGGGCACCGGTCGCGGCCGGGTCACCGTCGACGACGCGGCGGTCTTCATCGCCCGGCTCAGTGGTGGGGCACTCGCGACCTTCGAGGCCACCCGGTTCGCGACCGGCCGGAAGAACTCGATCCGGCTGGAGATCAACGGTTCCCGCGGCAGCATCGCGTTCGACTTCGAGGACATGAACGTGCTCCAGGTGCACGACGCCACCGCGCCGGCTCGCGAGTCCGGGTTCACCCGGGTGATCGTCACCGAGGCGACGCACCCCTACGTCGAGCACTGGTGGCCGGCCGGCCACGGGCTCGGCTACGAGCACGGCTTCACGCACCAGGCGGCCGACCTGATCGATGCGATCGCCCGGGGCGTCGACCCCGTGCCGTCGTTCGCCGACGGCCTGGCCGTGCAGGAGGTGCTCGCCGCCGTCGAGCTCAGTGCAGCCGACCGCTCGTGCTGGACCCCCATCGACGCCGCTCCGACGGACGGCGCCACCGGCTGATCCGCCGCCAGGGAAGCGACCTTCACGCACGTGGCGACCACCACGGCGTGAGGCGGTGGTCGCCCCACATGGAGCGGGACACCGCGACCAAGACCTGACCCCGACAACCGAGGAGCGCGACACCATGACCCGACCGATCACCCTGTTCACCGGGCAGTGGGCCGACCTGCCGTTCGAGGAGGTCTGCCGCCTGGCCGCCTCCTGGGGCTACGACGGGCTCGAGATCGCCTGCTGGGGAGACCACTTCGAGGTGGACCGGGCACTCGCCGAGGACGACTACGTCGCCGGGCGCCGCGAGATCCTCGAGCGGCACGGGCTCGGGGTCTGGGCCATCTCCAACCACCTCGTCGGCCAGGCCGTGTGCGACGACCCCATCGACCAGCGGCACCGGGACATCCTCCCGGCATCCGTGTGGGGTGACGGTGACCCGGAAGGGGTGCGTCAGCGCGCGGCCGAGCGGATGGCCGACACCGCCCGGGCCGCCGCGAAGCTGGGCGTCGACGTCGTCATCGGCTTCACCGGATCGGCGATCTGGAAGTACGTCGCGATGTTCCCGCCGGTGAGCGCCGACACCATCGAGGCGGGGTACCAGGACTTCGCCGACCGGTGGAACCCCATCCTCGACGTGTATGACGAGGTGGGGGTGCGGTTCGCCCACGAGGTGCACCCGAGCGAGATCGCCTACGACCACTGGACCACCGTGCGCACGCTCGAGGCCATCGACCACCGCCCGGCGTTCGGCCTCAACTGGGACCCCAGCCACATGGTGTGGCAGGACCTCGACCCGGCGGCCTTCATCTGGGACTTCCAGGACCGCATCTACCACGTCGACTGCAAGGACGTCCGCAAGCGCGTGGGCAACGGGCGCAACGGCCGGCTCTCCTCGCACCTACCCTGGGCGGACCCTCGCCGCGGCTGGGACTTCGTGTCCACCGGGCACGGTGACGTGCCGTGGGAGGACTGCTTCCGCACCCTGGCCGCCATCGGCTACGACGGCCCCTTCTCGGTGGAGTGGGAGGACGCTGGCATGGACCGGCTCGTCGGCGCCGCGGAGGCGGCCGACTTCGTGCGCCGGCTCGCCTTCGACCGCCCCGACGCCGCATTCGACGCGGCGTTCAGCTCAGGCGACTGACGACGACCGACCCGCACAGGGGAGCGAGAACTTCGCTCCCGTGCGCGGGTCGGTCCGCCCGCTCAGACCAGGTGGGCGTTGCCGTGCTGGCGGTAGTAGTAGCGCCAGATCAGCCGGTGCACCGGGATCCACTTGGGGATCGAGCGGAGCCCCGGGATGAAGGGGAAGAAGATGATGACCAGGCCGATGAAGCCGATGATGTAGAAGATCCACGCGTCGGCGTTGTCCTGCAACGAGGTCGTCGTGGTGGCGTCCTCGGCGGGGTTGAAGGTAGGGATCTGGTACCAGAACGACGCCCACCACAGCCAGGGCTGGCCGGGGTAGCTGTTGGTGCCGTTCATCATCCCCCAGGTGTTGCCCTGGAGGTTCTGCGCGGTGGCGGCGTCGTCGAGGTAGGAGCCGTCACCCAGGAACAGGATCTGCTTGGTGTTGTCGGTGGTGCCGTAGAAGTCGCCCTGGGCGACCATCGCGCCGTCGAGGGCACCGGAGGCGGCCATGCCGGTCAGCGCCGTCGCGAGCGCCGGCACGGGTCCATAGTCGCCGGTGGCTGCCTGGTCCGGGTGGAGGGCGCCGTCGCCGTCGGCCGTGGCCTGCACCGCGTCGTCGTAGGCGGTCGCCCACGTCGTGCGCTGGTCAGGTGTGGCGGCGTCCCAGGCCGCGATGGCCGTGGTGACCTCCGCGGGCTGTTCCTGGCTCTTCAGCGGCGTGATGACGAAGTCGTTGGCCCCGTCGACCGGTATGCGCACGCCCATCCACTTCTGGGGCCGCAACGGTCCGACGTTGAGGCCGTCACCCTCTTGGTAGGGCGGCCCGTAGCCGGCCCCCTCGGTCGTGCCGGCGAGCTCGCCGACCGCGGTCGCGTAGAAGTTGTCGGCCGCGGTGGTGCCCCAGCCCTTGAACGTCAGGGCCTTCTCGTCGGGCGAGCTGAACGCCACGGCGAGCCCCACCGAGAGCACCGCCATCACGACCAGCGCGATGACGAACTCCTTGACGATGTCGTAGCGCCGCTCGGGCCCGGCCCAGGGCAGCGCGGCGACGTCGGTCGACGCCTTGCGTGCGGCGTTCATGACTGCACCTCTGCAGCGGGAGCGAGCTCGTCGGCCGGGTCGTGCTTGAGCGGAATCGGTGGCACGACGCCGTGCTTGCGCACGAGCAGCACGTGCCACACCACGATGAAGCCCACGACCAGCGGCAGCAGGCAGACGTGCAGGAGCAGCATCTGGCCGGCGTTGGCGACGTTGAACCACGCCCCGACGCCCACCGCGTTGAGCCCGTCCTTGGCCTCGAAGGCGATCCACTGCGACTCGAAGTTCGACTGCACGAGGAAGCCGGTGAACGCGGTGCCGACGGAGGTGAAGAACGCGATCGCGCCGGTGATCCAGGTCATCGCCCGGCGGCCGCGCCAGGCGGCCATCCAGAACTTGCCCCAGAGGTGCACGACCATGGCGATCATGAAGAGCTGCACCGACCAGAAGTGGATGCTGTTGACGAAGTGGCCCGTCGAGGACACGTGGTACCAGGCCGGTCCCTCGAGGGTGAGCACGAGCCCACTGACGATCAGCACGATCAGCGCCGCGATCGAGGCGACCCCGAAGACGTAGATCCAGGACGCCACGTAGGAGGGCTGCCGGTCGGGCAGCAGCTTCTCGGGCGGGAAGGTGCCGAAGAAGCGGGTGCGCAGCCGGTTGGTCCACATCCGGCCGTCGGCGGCGTCCTCCGGCTCGGTGGGACTGGCGGGGGCGCCGGTCTTCTCGATGATGGCCATCAGTCGTCGTCCCCGTGGTGGGGGAACGGCAGGAGCACGGCCAGGACGAAGATGGCGACGGTGACCAGCATGACGACGAGGTTGGACAGGGAGATGCCCAGCCATCCCCAGCTCAGGTAGGTCGCGGGGTCGTTCAGACTGCCCGCTGCGAATGCGTGCGGCATACGTCCTCCTCCGAGGAGCCGGCCGCGGCTCGGTCGGATTCTCTGGTTATACGCCGGGGGGTGTGCGGCGGCCACCCCCGTGTGGGGCTGGACACGTCTGGGGCGCATGTGACCCAAAGAGTGCTGCGGGCCTCCGGGCGCGCCCTCGGTCAGTGCCAGAACGGCTCGAGCGCCCCCAGCACGCGTACCGCCTCGACCGCCTCGAGGACCAGCCGGTGCTCGTCGACCTCGGGGGCGGTCGAGCCCACCGCGCGCAGCAGGCCGTCGGCGGTGGCGTGGTCGTTGACCGCGCCGAGCGCCGTCTGCACCTGCTCCACGTGCCACGCGAAGGCCAGCGGTCCGCTGAGCTGCTCACCTGACCCGGTCTCGACCATCAGCGCGTCGTTGGGGTACAGCGACGCGAAGAACTCGCAGCCGTAGCGCAGCTTCTTGGCCTCGATGCGCACCCGGTGCCGAGCGGTGGGCGGCATGGCGGCCAGCCGGTCGACGTGGCCGACCACCCGGTGCCAGCGCTTCTCGAGCGCCTGCGCGGCGAGGTCGCGCACCGGTGGGTCGACGACACCGTGCCACGGCGCGAGGAGGACGAGGCCGTCGAGGGATCGGGCGGCATCCGCCCAGTCGGGAGAGGTCAGGATGGCGTGCGCGACGTCGTACGCCGCCTCGCGCTCGGCCACCAGCCGGGCGACCTGCTCGTCGTCGAGGTCGTCGACGAGCGGGCCCGAGAGCAGCACGTCGAGGTCGCGCGCGGCACCGAAGGGCAGGGCGAGCGCTCGCAGGCGGTGGGCCATGAAGAACGCGCCGGGCACCTCCCGCAGCAGCGGCCGGAACAGCGAGAACGACGAGCGCAGCCGGCGGATGCCGACCCGGGTCTGGTGCAGGTGCGGCATCGCCCGCGACTCGAGGACCAGGCCGGCGTTGGTCCGCCAGTGCTGGGTGCACTCGGTGGCCACCACGACGAACGCCTCGGATGCCGTGAGCGTGGCCTCGAGCGTGACCGGGCACGCCTTGCGCGCCTCGGCATCAGCGCCGAGCTCGACGGCATCCCCCATCGGTCAGGACGCGGACGGCGCCGGGCACATGGGCAGTGCCGTGGAGGTGGGCACGGGGGGGAGCGTCGTGAACTTCGCGCCGAGGGCGAGGTCGACGGTGACCACCTTGCGCTTGTCCTTCACGAGCGTGGTGCCCTTGGGCATCGAGGTGCGCAACAGCTTGGCCTGCGCCGTGCCCTTCGCGCCGTAGCGGATCTCGGCCACCTTCGGCGCCGCTCGCTTCGAGGGGTCGTTGGCCACCGCGCCGATCACGAAGTCGCGGTCCTTCAGCTGCCGCGCGACCGTCGCGGCGAGCCCGCTGCGGTTGGAGGCGTTGTAGACGTTGACCTTGGTCTTCTCAGGGGTGACGACCTTGGGGTCGTACGGCCTGCACGCCGCGGCGGGGGGACGGGCGGCGCTGGCCGAGGTGTCGGCCTGGTAGTAGGACCACGCGTACCAGAAGGCGAAGAACAGACCCAGCACGACGACCCCGAGCACGATGAGCTGGCGGCGCTTCCTCCGCTTGCTGACCGATACCTCGGCCTCGGTCGTGTAGTCGCTCATCCGTCTCCTAGAGCGCGAGCACCCGGGCGTGGAGCGTCGGGCGTTGGTGCAGGGCGGCGCGCAGGGCCCGGTGGAGGCCGTCCTCGAGGTAGAGGGTCCCCTCCCACTCCACGACGTGGGCGAACAGGTCGCCGTAGAACGTGGAGTCCTCCGAGAGCAGCATCTGCAGGTCGAGCTCGCGCTTGGTGGTGACGAGCTCGTCGAGGCGGACCAGCCGCGGTGGCACCGTCGACCACTGGCGCGTGGAGTACCCGTGGTCGGGGTACGGGCGCGAGTCGCCGACGGCCTTGAAGATCACGGGAGTCACTGTATGCCGGGACGTCCGCGACAGCGCGAGCGACGCGGGCGTGCGGGCTAGATTGACCTGCGTGAGCGAGAACACGAGCACCTCCCAGGTCGACGAGATCCGTGCTGGATACGCCTTCGAGGGGCCGTCCCTGGAGTTCGGGGCGGCGGTCGTCGACGGCACGGCGCACGCCGACGCGACGGTGCGCATCCCGCTCTCGGCGATGAACCGGCACGGCTTGGTGGCGGGGGCGACGGGCACCGGCAAGACCAAGACGCTGCAGCTGATGGCCGAGCAGCTGCTCGCCCAGGGCGTGCCGGTCTTCCTGGCCGACATCAAGGGCGACCTGTCGGGCATGGCGACCGCGGGGGTGCCCAACGACAAGATCACCGCGCGCTCGGCCGACGTCGGGCTGCCGTGGCAGCCCACGCCATACCCGGTCGAGTTCTACGCGCTCGGGGGGCAGGGCACCGGCATCCCGGTGCGGGCCAGCGTCTCGACGTTCGGGCCCACGCTGCTGGCCAAGGTGCTGGGGCTCAACGAGACCCAGGAGTCCAGCCTCGGGCTGGTCTTCCACTACGCCGACACCAAGGGCCTGTGGCTCGACACCATCTCCGACCTGCGCGCCGTCGTGCAGTTCCTCACCAGCGACGAGGGCAAGGCCGACCTCAAGGAGCTGGGCGGGCTGTCGTCGGCGACCGCGGGCGTCATCCTGCGCGAGCTGGTGAACTTCTCGGCCCAGGGGGCAGACCTGTTCTTCGGGCTGCCCGAGTTCGACACGTCCGACCTGCTGCGGGTGGCTCCCGACGGGCGTGGGGTGGCGTCGCTGCTCGAGCTGCCGGGGGTGCAGGACCGGCCACAGCTGTTCTCGACCTTCCTGATGTGGCTGCTCGCCGACCTCTTCCACGACCTGCCCGAGGTGGGCGACCTCGACAAGCCCAAGCTGGTCTTCTTCTTCGACGAGGCACACCTGCTCTTCAGCGACGCGAGCAAGAGCTTCCTCGACGCCATCCAGCAGACCGTTCGGCTGATCCGGAGCAAGGGGGTCGGCGTCTTCTTCGTGACGCAGTCGCCCAAGGACGTGCCCTCCGACGTGCTGGCCCAGCTCGGCAACCGGGTGCAGCACGCCCTGCGCGCCTACACGCCGGATGACGCCAAGGCGCTCAAGGCCGCCGTGCGCACCTACCCCAACACGGCCTACGACCTCGAGGAGCTGCTCACCCAGCTGCCCACCGGCGAGGCGGTCATCACCGTGCTCTCGGAGAAGGGTGCGCCGACGCCGGTGGCCTGGACCCGGATGCGAGCACCGCAGTCGCTGATGGCCCCCTCGGATGCCGCGTTGCTCACCTCGACCGTCGCCGCCTCGCCGCTCGCGTCGAAGTACGGGACGTACCTCGAGCGGGAGTCGGCCTCGGAGATGCTCGGTAAGGCGGAGGTGGCGCGCACCGAGGCCCAGCAGGCGGCGGCGGTTGCGGCCGACAACGCCAAGGTGCAGGCGGCTGCGGCCGCCGCTGCGGAGAAGGAGCGGCTGGCGGCGGAGAAGCAGGCGGCCAAGGATGCCGCAGCGGCGCAGAAGGCGCAGGAGGTGGCCGACCGCAAGCGGGCCGCCGAGCCGAGCATGGTGGAGTCGGTCGTGAAGTCGAGCGCCTTCAAGTCGGCGCTGCGCTCGGCGGGCACCGTGCTCGGCCGGGAGATCACCCGCTCGATCTTCGGCACCTCGCGCAAGCGCTGACCGGCGTCCGGCCGACGACACGCAACGGCATCCGTCCGGGTGCGACGTGCTCAGGCGCCGGGTATTCGGTCGACCCGTGACCCCCGAGTCCTGAGCCGGGGTGGCACGTGGTGGAGCGCGAGCAGCTGCTGCCTGCTGACCTTGCCGTCGCGCAGCGCCGAGTCGACCGCGCTGAGTGCCTCGTCGAAGGGCAGCAGGACACAACAGTCGTGCACCGTGCGCACCCCTGAGGTCACCCAGCCGTCGACCACCTGCCCGTCGGGGATGCTGCGCCAGCGCACGTCGACCCGTTGGCGGACCTCCGGTGCGACCTTGCGCCCGCGGCCCACCGCCACCTGCGGCCGAGCCGGATGCCGCCCCAGCAGGCGTGGGCGCCACAGCGGCACCCGATCCGTGTCGTCGGTCCGCCGCCGCCGGCATCCGGACGGCGGTGGTCAGAGGGAGAGGACGGCCTTGGCGTAGGCGCACTCGAGGTCGGGGTCGGTGACCGCGCGGACGTAGCCCGGCCGCACGGCATACGTGACCTCCCACCCGCCCTCGGTGCGACGCACCGCCTCGAGCCGGTCGCCGAGCAGCTCGCGCAGCTGGTCCTCGCGCGGCAGCCAGAGCGCCTGGTCGAGGGTGACCGAGTCGAGCGCCCACTCGGTGGTGCCGTTGAAACCGAGCAGCGACTGGTCGCGGTAGGTCTGCACCTCGACGGTGAGGTCGCTGATCCAGAACACCTCACCGGTGAGCAGCTCGGCGTCGATGACGAAGCGGTCGCCGGCGGCGGGTGCCCAGAGCACCCCGGCGTCGCGGAGCAGGGCGCGGGCGAGCTCGACCGTGATCATCGGGCCATTCTGGCCCAGCCGCAGACAGCGGGTCCGGCGAGCATCGAGGCAGACAGCGGCCGGCTCAGCCCAGGATCCAGACGACCAGGGTGATGAGCGGCACCGCCCCGACCGTCGTCACCAGGATGGTGTCGCGGGCCAGGGTGGGCGAGCGGTCGTAGCGGGTGGCGTGCACGAAGATGTTCTGGGCGGTCGGCAGGCTCGAGCAGACGACCACGGCGAGCAGCGCGTGACCCGTGAGGCCGAGCGCGAGGTGTGCCACGGCATACGCCACCAGTGGCTGCACGCCGAGCTTCAGGGTGCTGGTCAGCGCCAGCTCGCCGGCCGGCACGTCGCCACCGAACCCGGGGCCCAGGCGCAGCGCGATGCCGTAGGCGAGCAGCATGCCCGGCACGGCCATCGCGCCGATCAGCTCGATGGGGTCGAGGACGATGGGCGGCAGCTGCCAGCCCGTGATGGACAGCAGCAGCCCGATGAGCGTGCCGATGGTGAGCGGGTTGGTGAACGGACGCACCATCATGTGCCGCAGGGTGGGGCGGCGGCCGCTGACGTCGGCGTCGAGCAGCGCCAGCGCGAAGGGCTGCAGCACGAGCAGCTGCAGGAGAAGGGTCGGTGCCACGAGGGCGGCGTCGCCGAGCACGTAGGCGGCGACCGGCAGGCCGAGGTTGCCGGCGTTGACGTAGGAGCTGGCGAGCGCCCCGATGACCCGTTCGCCGACCGACCGCCGCCACTTCCACCACGCGACCGTGACGTAGATGGCGGCGGGCACCACGACCCCGACCACCGTCGCGACCAGGCTGCGCGACAGCACGTCGTGCGTGTCGGCCTTCGAGACGGTGGTGAGCAGCAGCGCCGGGGAGGCGACGAAGAAGGCGATGTGGCTGAGCACCTTCTGCGCCGACAGGTCGACGACGCCGAGGTGCGCGATGAGGGCACCGACGCCGATGACGGCGACGATGGTCGCGAACCCCAGGACGACACCCTCCACGCCGCCATCCTTGCGGGCTGGGGTCGGCCGGTGCGCAGCGGTTCCGCGCTCCGGTCCCTGACCGGATGCCGGTTCAGCGCCGGGCGGTCAGCCCCAGTTGGCGGCCTGGGTCAGGCAGAACGGGTGGCCGCTGGGGTCGAGCAGCACCCGCCAGGTCTCGCCGGGCTGCTCGTCGGGCAGGGTGGCGCCGAGCCCGACGCACTCGGCGGCGGCCGCGTCGAGGTCGTCGACGGCCAGGTCGAGGTGGAACTGCTTGCTGCCGTGCTCGTTGGGCCAGCCGGGTGCCTCGTGGTCCGGCAGCGTGCCGAAGCCGAGGGCCATCCCTCCGGGGCCGGTCAGCATCGCGTACTCGTCCTGGGCGTGGGCCACCTCCCAGCCGAGCAGCGCCGACCAGAAGGTCGCGTCGCGCTGGGCGTCGGAGCTGTCGAGCGTGAGCATCTTGAGTGCGGCGATCGCCATGGTGGTGCCTCTCGTCGGGTGGGTCCGTACGGACGGGGATGTCGTCCACCCTGCCTACGCTGGGCCGGTGCCCGATAGGAGAAAGGCGACAGCCGCGCCGACCGCCTCCACGGCGGGGGTGCTGCGGCCTGGCGAGCTCGCCCGCCACGTCGACCTCGTGCGCGCGCCGGTGGGCGTCGAGGCCGCTCGCTGGGTCGAGAACCGCTGGTCGCTGCGCTGGAACCTGCCCGACGGGCGGTGGTACGACAGCGCGGTCATCCCCCACCCCACCTGCTCGCTCACGGTCGAGCTCGGCAGCCACCCTCGGTCCGGGATGCCGGTCGGCGAGAGCGTCGTGGTCACCGGGGTCTGCACCCGCCGGTTCGACGTCGAGGTACGCGGATGGGGGCGCGTGGTCGGGCTGCGCTTCCGCCCAGGCGGGCTGGCGGCGCTCACCGGCCACCCGGCATCCGCCTGGACCGACCGGTCGGTCGCAGCCGACGAGGTGCTGCCTCGCGCGCTCGTCGCCGAGCTGGCCCACCCCGAGCTGGCGCACGACGGCACGGCGTGGGCCGAGACCGCCGAGAGCGGACTGGCCGCCCTGGCCAACGACCGCCCCGACCCGCGCTACGACCTGCTGCTCGACGTCGTCGCCGACATGCTGGCCGACCACTCGCTGCTCACGGTGACCGACGTCGCCGAACGGCACGCGGTCACGGTGCGCACCCTGCAGCGCCTCTTCACCCACTACGTGGGGGTGGGGCCGAAGTGGGTGCTCGCGCGCTACCGCCTGCACGACGCGGTCGCCGACCTCGACGCCGGCCGGCCCGGCACGCTCACCGACCTCGCCGTGCGCTACGGCTGGTACGACCAGGCGCACTTCACCCGCGACTTCACCGCGCTGGTCGGCGTCACACCGGGGCAGTACCGCGACCGCGCGGTCTCGGCGGATGCCGGCCACGCGGCATCCGCTCACCGCTGAGGTCGGGGCCGGGACGGGAGAAACTGGTCTGTCACTTGGGGCCGAGAGCCGTGAAGCGTCCGGCAGGGTGGCTGCACCCACACCACCGTTCGGGCCCACGAGGCCCGCCGTCGTCTAGGAGTTCCTTCGTGACCCGACCCACCCACAGGTGGCGCGCCGCCCTCGCGCTGGCATCGACCGCCGCGGTCAGTGCCGCCATGTTCTCCGGCACCGCCTCCGCCTCCACCTCCACCGAGGCCGCGTCGACCCCCGTGCCGATCGTGACCCCGAACGGGGTCGTCTTCAGCTACCTGCTCAACACCAAGATCGCCAACCCCGGCCAGACCAAGGTCGTGACCAACGCGATCGAGAAGTCCGGCGGTGTCGTCGTGCAGGCCTGGCCGCAGATCGGCGTCGTCGTGGCCCACTCCGACCGCGCGGCCTTCCGCAGGGACGTCGCGAAGTCGGCCGGCAACGCGCTCGAGTCGGTCGGCGCCACCCGCAGCGTGCCGGTGTCCGAGGGCACCCCGTCCGACGTCTCCTCGACGTGGGGCAAGGGCGCCTCGGGCTACAAGCGGGGCGCGAAGAAGCCGGTCAACGGCGACGTCCCCGGTGCCGAGGCCCCCGCGGGCGCCTCGGACCCGCGTGAGGCCGAGCAGTGGGACATGCAGATGATCAAGGCCGACCAGGCCCACAAGATCACCGACGGCTCGCGCAACGTCCTCGTCGGCGTGCTCGACAGCGGCATCGACGCCGACCACCCCGACCTCGTGGCCAACCTCGACGTCTCGAACTCGGTCAACTGCGTCGACGCCGGTCGGCCGAGCACCACGGGCTGGGAGCCCACGACGAGCGACCACGGCACCCACGTGGCCGGCACCATCGCCGCGGCCCGCAACGGCGTCGGCATCGTCGGGGTCGCCCCGAACGTGCGGCTCGCCTCGGTCAAGGTCGTCAACGACGACGGCTTCATCTACCCCGAGTACGCCGTCTGCGGGTTCGTCGAGGCGGGCCTGAAGCACATGGACGTCACGAACAACAGCTACTACGTCGACCCGTTCGAGTTCTACTGCGACGACCAGCCCGACCAGCACGCCGCCAAGGAGGCCGTGCGCCGTGCGGTCACCTGGTCGACCAAGGAGGGCGTGGTCCACGCGGCCGCGGCCGGCAACTCGGCCCAGGACCTCGCGAACAAGGACACCTTCCTCGACACCGGCAGCCCGGACGACGGGAAGCCCGTCACCCGGACGCTCAACAGCACCTGCAACGACATCCCGACCGAGCTCGACGGCGTGGTCACCGTCTCGTCGGTGCAGCGCTTCCCGGCCGGGACGCTGAACAGCCTGCTGTCCGGCTTCTCCAACCGCGGGCTGGGCGTCATCGACGTCGCGGCTCCGGGGTCCTCGATCCTCTCGACCGTCGTCAAGAACAACGGCTACGGCACCAAGAGCGGCACCTCGATGGCCTCGCCGCACGTCGCCGGCGTCCTCGCCCTCATGAAGTCGGCCCACCCGTCGTGGACCCCGGCCGAGATGATCGCGAAGATCCGTCAGCAGGCCGACGACAAGGCATGCTCGGCCACGACCGCTGGCGTCCCCTGCGTCGGCCCGGTCGCGGACAACAGCTACTTCGGTGAGGGCATGGTCGACGCCCTCGACGCCGTGAGCTGACGCGTCACACCAGCACGACCCGGATGCCGGGTGGGCACGGTCCGCGGACCCGCCCACCCGGCATCCGCGCGTGTTGGGCGTCGAGCGCACGCAGAACTTCGCTTGCCGCGCAGTAATTACCGCGCGCCATCCGAACTACTGCGTGCGCCGCGCGTCAGGCGGGGCGCAGCACGGAGGCGAGGGCGTCGAGCACGCTGACGTCCTCGATGGTGCCGGGCACCGTCGGCGTCTTGCCGTCGGCCATCTCGCGCATCGTCTTGCGCAGGATCTTGCCCGAGCGGGTCTTGGGCAGGGCGCCGACGATGTCCACCTGGCGCAGGCTCGCGACCGCGCCGACCTCGTCGCGCACTCGCTGCACGAGCTCCTTGCAGATCCGGATGCCGTCGTCGCCGGTGCCGTTGACGCCGCCCTTGAGCACGACCAGGCCGCGCGGCACCTGGCCCTTGAAGTCGTCGGCGACGCCGATGACGGCGCACTCGGCGACGTCGGGGTGGCCGGCCAGCGCGGCCTCGATCGAGCCCGTCGACAGCCGGTGGCCCGCGACGTTGAGCACGTCGTCGGTGCGGCCCATGACGTAGACGTAGCCGTCCTCGTCGATCAGGCCGCCGTCGCCGGTGAGGTAGTAGCCGTCGTAGACCGACAGGTAGCCCGCGATGTAGCGCTCGTCGTCCTGCCACAGGGTGGGCAGCGTGCCGGGGGGCAGCGGCAGCCGGATCGCGATGGCTCCCTCCACACCGGGCGCCACCGGCTGGGCGGAGTCGTCGAGCACCTGCACGTCGTAGCCGGGCACGCGCACCGACGGCGAGCCGGCCTTGATCGGCATCGGGTCGAGCCCGCGCAGGTTGGCCGCGATCGGCCAGCCGGTCTCGGTCTGCCACCAGTTGTCGACCACCGGCACGCCGAGCAGTGCACTGGTCCACTCGTAGGTGTCGGGGTCGAGCCGCTCGCCGGCGAGGAAGACGCACTTCAGCGAGCTGAGGTCGTGGCCGGCCATCAGGGTGCCGTCGGGGTCCTCGCGCTTGATCGCCCGGTAGGCGGTCGGGGCGGTGAACATGGCCTTGACCCCGTGGTCGCTGATGACCCGCCAGAAGGCGCTCGCGTCGGGCGTGCCGACCGGCTTGCCTTCGTAGAGAACGGTGGTGGCGCCGGTGAGCAGGGGCGCGTAGACGATGTAGGAGTGCCCGACGACCCACCCGACGTCGGATGCCGTGAACCACACGTCGCCGGGGTGGATGTCGTAGACGTTCTCCATCGACCAGCGCAGCGCCACCGCGTGCCCACCGTTGTCGCGCACGATGCCCTTGGGCCGGCCGGTGGTGCCCGAGGTGTAGAGCACGTAGAGCGGGTCGGTCGCCTCGACCTCGACGCAGTCGGCCGGCTCGGCGTCGGAGACCAGCTCGTCCCAGTCCATCTCCTCCCAGTCGGTGTCGCGCACACCGACATCCGCGCGACACTGCTCGCGCTGAAGCACGATCACGGACTCGGGCTTGTGCTCGCTGCGGTCGAGCGCGGCATCCAGCATCGGCTTGTACTCGACGACCCGGCTCGGCTCGATGCCACAGCTGGCCGCCACGATGACGGTCGGCTTGGCGTCCTCGATCCGGGCCGCGAGCTCGGCCGGCGCGAACCCGCCGAAGACGACCGAGTGGATGGCGCCGAGCCGTGCGCAGGCGAGCATCGCGACCACGGCCTCGGGGACCATCGGCATGTAGACGACCACCCGGTCGCCCTTCTCGACCCCCAGCGAGGCGAGCGCGCCGGCGAAGGTGGCGACCTTGTCGAGCAGCTCGGCGTAGGTGAAGGTCTGCACCGTGTTGGTCACCGGGCTGTCGTAGATGAGGGCCGCCTGGTCGCCGCGCCCGTCGCGCACGTGGCGGTCGAGGGCGTTGAAGCAGGTGTTGAGCGAGCCGCCCCGGAACCATCGGTAGAACGGCGGGTTGGAGTCGTCGAGCACGCTGGTCGGCTCGGTGATCCACTCGACCGCGTTGGCGGCGTTCCCCCAGAACGTGGTGGGGTCGGTGATCGACTGCTCGTATGCCGCTGCGTAGGCGCCGTTGCTCATGACCCCATCGTGGACCCAACCGGGGGTCGGTCCGCCACCGGTTCGGTCGGCATCGTCCGCGGGCGGGCGTAAGCCGCGCCGAACGGACCACCCCCGGCGCCGTTCCCGGTGGTGGCGTGGGCGCTTCCGTGCAGCCGGGGGCGCTGCCAGACTCCCGCCATGGAGCTGCCGCAGCACTGGGTCACCGCCGAGGGGTTCAGCCCGCACCTGGGCAGCGGCGGCGGGATGCTCACCGTGTGGGGGTGGTCGTCGGAGTCCGAGGCGGATGCCGCCCGCGTCGCCGACGAGCGCCTGGCGCAGGCGCTGGAGCGGGTGGCCCGGGAGGGCGGGCTCGCACCGGGCCACGGCTACTACCCGCGGATGCCGTTGCGCGAGCCGGTGCTCGAGGAGGTCGAGGCGGCATCCGGTGCCGTGCTCGGCGTGGTGACCCGCAACCGGATGGGGTGCGAGGTGCTGTGCACCGACCTGCTCTTCATCGCCGACGTCGACGTGCCCGAGCTCGAGGACGTGACAGTTCGCGGCGCGACGCACGGGGACGGTGCGGGCGCTGCTGGTGGGGGTGGGTCGCCCCCTCGTCGGCGGCCCGGCACCGGGGTGGGCGGCTTCTTCCGCCGACTGCTGTCGGGGGACCCCGCTCCGACCCCGATGACGCCGTCGGACGCGGCCGGCGACAGCAGCGCGGATGCCGTGCCCGCGTCGCCGCGGACCGGCGGGACGAGCGTCGCCGAGTGCCTGGCGTGCGAGCCGGTGTGGGAGTTCGCCCGCCGGCACCCGGAGCTCGGGGTGCGGGTCTACCGCACCGCTGCCGGGCTGCGGGTCATCGTCACGGGCGTCGCGGCATCCCCCGGCTCGGACCGGGCGCGCGCCCTGCTCACCGAGCTGGGGTCGGACCCGCTGTACGTCGAGCTCTGTGCCACCCACGACAGCTACCGGGCCAGGTTGACCCCCAAGCCGTTCCGCGTCGGTGCCCGCGCGCTGACAGTGTCGTGGCCGTTCGCCGACGAGGGTGCGCGCGGCCGGTACGAGGAGTGGGTCTCGCAGTACGACGGCCGCTCGTCGGGGCACGCGGTCTGCCGGCTGGTCAGCGTGTCGGGGCCGGAGCCCGGGCCGGACGAGCAGCGCCTCGTCGGGCTGCACGACACCCGCTGCCGGGTGGGGGAGCGGCTGCCGCTGGCCTGAGCCGCTCGGCCATCGTGCGGGGATGCCTGACCCGGCTCAGCGGGATCCCTTGTCGGCGGCCGCACTGCAACGTGGGTGATGATCGTCGTGAGGGCACCGATCTTCACCCACATCCCTGGGTGTTGCGGAGGATGGGGGATCCGCGCTGTTCGAGCGTTCGTCCCTCACGCCCGAGCCAGCGCTCCTGGCATCCCTCATCCGTCCGCCACACGACAACGGCACCGCTGTCGCGGTGCCGTTGTCGTGTGGCGGAGGATGGGGGATTTGAACCCCCGAGGGTTTTATCCCAACACGATTTCCAATCGTGCGCACTAGGCCACTATGCGAATCCTCCGCGGGTGAGGTTACTAGAGGGCGAGCCGCCGACCGAAATCGTCGCCCTCGCGTCCCGCGGCTGCCATGATCTGCGGATGGGCAACGAGGAGCCCCGGCGCGACGCCGGTGCGGCGCCGACCGCGCCGGATGGCCGGCCGAACGGCCCGGCATCCGGCTCGACGGCACACGACACGATCGCGGTCGCGCCCACCCCGCCTCCCACCGGCTCCGTCCCCGGCGTGCTCGACGCCGTGCGATCGGCCTTCGCCGGCGTCACGTCGCGCAGGGCCCTGGGCTGGGTGCTGCTCGTCGCGTGGGCGGTGTGGCTGGTCGCGGTGTGGGTCGTCCAGCCCCGGTTGGTGCCCCAGGGCCTCCTCGCCGACGACCTGGCCCAGGGCCGGGTCACCTCCTACCGGGTCGTCACGGTCGACGAGGACGGGAGGCGCGGGCCGGCGTCCGGCCCCTACCGCGTCAACGTCTACCCGGCTGGCGCCGACCACAGCGAGGTCGCCGACGGCGAGGTCGACGGCCGGCCGGTCACCGTCGCCTACTGGGTCGACTCGCCGGTGGCTTCACTGCGCGTTCTCGAGCCCAACGGCATCTCCTCCGGCACCGTCGACGAGGTGGTCGCCGGCTTCCGGGACGCTGGTGTGCCTGAGGCGAGTGCCAGCGCCTTCTTCCGCGGCCTGCCGGCGGACCGCGCCTACAACGCCGCATTCCTGCTGCTGCTTGCCACCTTGTCGGTCGTCATCCTGGGGCCCCGCCCGAGGCGTGGCACCCGGTGGTTCTGGTTCTGGCTGACCGTGGGGCCGCTCTTGGTCGTAGTGCCGGTCTTCGCCGTCGCCGAGCTGCTCCGCCCCAGGGACGAGGCCGCCGACACGGTGCACCCACCCGGGGTCGCCGGCCGGTGGAGCGGGCTCAAGGGGTGGGGCGTCGGCATCGTGCTCTCGGTCGGGGGCGGGTGGGTGCTCAGCACGCTCAGCGGCGTCGCGCCGATCTGGTTCATTCGCGGCTGACTCGCGAAGGTCCTCGGCGCAGGCTGCGGATTTCCCGGGATGCCGGGTGCCCGCCTAGGATCGTGCTCGGCACCCCGCGTGGTGGTACCCCGCTGAACTCCCCCAGGGCAGGAATGCAGCAAGGGCAGGTGGGCTCTTCCAGGTACGCGGGGTGTCCTCGTACCCGAATCCGGCCGGCGTGGCGGGTGCGGCAGCCGCGGCAGCGGGCCGTCCGGCATCCAGCGCCGTGGGGGTGCGGCTCAGCGTGCGGCGGGAACGCTCTGCTGCTCCGCGGGCTCGGTGGACCCGCAGGCGCCACCACATCCGTCGGAACCGCACCCGTGCCCGGCATCCTCGACGGTGTCGGACGCCTCGGCGCCGGTGCCACAGGCACCACCGCAGCAGCCGCCACCACAGCCGCCGCCCCCGGCGACGGGCTCGGGCTCGGTGCCCTGGAGGTCCCAGACCTGGCGGATGGCGTTGAGCATGACCTCGACCGGCTGGGCGCCGCTGACGCCGAACTTCTGGTCGAGCACGAAGGTGGGCACCGAGGTGATGCCGATCTGGTTGGCGAGCGCGAGATCGGTGCGTACGTCGATGCCGTGGTCATCGCCCGCGAGCAGCTCGCGCACGGCGGTCTCGTCGAGGCCGGCCTCGACGCCGAGGCGCACGAGGGTGTCGGGGTCGCCGATCGACTCGCCCTCGGTGTACCAGGCGCGCATCACGCGCTCGGTGACCTCGTCCTCACGGCCCAAGGCGCGGGCGAAGTGGAGCAGCCGGTGGGCGTCGTAGGAGTTGCCGCCGCGCAGCGACTCCCACTGGAAGTCGAGCCCGACCGCGGCGGCGTCGGCCGCCATCCGCTCGTGCTGGGCGACCATCTGTTCACGCGGGACGCCGTACTTCTCGGCGACCCGGTCGATCGCCGGGGCGTCGTCGACGGCGGGCGCGGAGCGGTCGAGCTGGAAGCTGTGCCAGACGACCCCCACCTCGTCGCCGTGCTCGAACTGCTCGAGGGCGAGCTCGAGGTGCCGCCGGCCGAGGTGGCAGAACGGGCAGAGGATGTCGGACCAGACGTCGATGCGCACGTCATGAGGGTAATCCGCCGACCCCCGTGCGACCGAACGACCGTCCACCGGCCGGGCGGCAGCCTGATGGCGGGATGGGTCAGACCCGGTGCTCGTCGGCCGCGGACCGCAGGGTGCGCCGGCCCCAGAGCCAGCACAGGGCCACGGCCGTCACGAGGCTGAGGCCGGTGGCCCCGAGCACCCCCAGGTCGGCCGCCCGGGCGGTGAGCAGCCCCCCGACGAGGGCACAGAGCACGAGGGAGCGGGCGAACCACAGCGTCATCACCATCGGGCCGACGTCGGGCAGGAACGCCAGGAACGGCGGGCGACCCCTGAAGGCGGCCACCCACTGGGCCCCCAGGGCCAGCGCCCCGACGCCGACCACCCACACCACGACGTCGAGAAGCCCGACCGGGGATGCCGGGACGAGGGCGTTCACCGCCACGGCCAGCGGGAGCCCGAGCACGAGCAGGAATGCGGCCGGCAGCACGGTGTGCGCGGCGGCCTCGGTGCCCAGGCCCAGACCGCTGAGCCGGGGTGTGCCGAGGGTGTCGCCGAGCAGCCGCAGGCCCTCGGCCCACACCCCGACGCCGAGGTAGAGCGCGGCCACCGCCACGACGCCGATCGCGACCGGCACCTCCGGGTCGCTGATCGACCAGGCCACCCCGGCCGCCCCGGGGGCGGCGAGCAGGGCACCGGACAGCAGCAGCCCGGGCTGGCGGCGCAGGCCGATCAGGTCGCGGGCGACCACGGTGCCGAGCCGGCCCCGCGAGCGCAGCCGCAGGCCGCGCCCGCGGTGCACGGGGGTGGCGGTCTCGAGCCGGGCCGCCCGCAGGTCACCAGCAAGCACCGCGCCGCCCAACCGGGTCGAGCGGATGCTCTGCGCGCGCAGCTCGGGAAGCCCGAGGCGGCGCAGCGCCGCGGACGGGCCGAGTGCCCGGGGTGCGCGTCGGCGGCCGAGGCCGCTGGCCGGCATCCGGTCGGGGCCGCCCGAGCCGGCACCGACCTGGCCGGCGAGCCAGGCCGCGGCGACCACCACCCCGAGCGCCGGGCCGACCAGCAGCGCGACGAAGAACGCAGTGGGCCCGGTCGTGCCCGACGCCCACAGCCCCCCGCCGAGCACGCCCGCGGTGACGGTGGCGCCGGCCACGAGGAGGGTGGCGGAGACCAGCCACCACTCACGCAGGGTGCTCGCCCGGTCGAGGGGGCCGGCGACGACGTGGTCGACCCAGGGTAGTGGCGGCACCACCGGCCCACGGCGCCGCCCGATGCCGTGCACGAGCACCGTGAGCGCGCCGGCGAGGGCGAGAGCGACCACCGCTGCGCCCGGCCCGAGCAGCCGGTCGTGGATCCACTCCGGGTCGGTCGTGATGAACAGGGCCCGCGCCACGGTGAACCCGTAGGTGAATGCCAGCAGCGCGAGGAGGTAGACGGCATACAGCACCCGCTGCACGGCGCCGGTGCCGTGTGGGCCGTGCAGCACGTGGGTGATGTCCTGCAGGCGCTCGGCGTCCTGCGCCCGCTGCTCGGCGGCGGTCAGGCCGGAGGTCATTCCGCGCCGCCGACGTCGACCACCTCGTCGGCGACCGCGGCCGTGAGCACCGGGTCGTGGCACGCCATGAGCACCGTCGTGCCCGACGCGCAGCGGGCGAGGACCAGCTCACCCACCATGGCCCGCCGGTCGGTGTCGAGCCGCTGCTCGGGCTCGTCGAGGATGAGCAGCCGGGCCGGCCGGAACCAGGTGAGGGCCAAGCGGAACAACTGGCCCTGCCCGGAGGACAGCTCGTGCGGGAAGCGCTCGCCGAAGGCACCCAGGGAGAAGGTGTCGAGCTGCTGCTGCACCCGCTGCGCGCAGCTGGAGGCATCGCGGCCCCAGGTCGCGTCGACGAGGGTCAGGTGGTCGGCGAGGGTGAGGTCGCGGTAGGCCGCCGGGGGGCCGATGAGGGCCGCGACGTTCTCGCGGGTGGAGCGGCGGCGCTCGTCGGCCGGGTCACCGTCGATGGTGACCGAACCGGTGGTGGGGGCGAGCAGCCCCGCGACCAGCCGCAGCAAGGTGGTCTTGCCCGACCCGTTCGGGCCCCGCACCACGACGCACGACCCGGGCTCGGCGACCAGGCTCAGGGGCGCGAGCAGGGTCGCGACGTCGAGCACCTTGGAGACCTCGTCGGCCACGACCCGGCATCCGGGGACGGTTCCTGCCGCCACTGTGGACACCTCCGCGTCGCCGTGCACCGGTCGTCGGAACACTAGCGCCAGATGCCGACACGACCCGCTCGGAGCACCTCCGGCGAGACGGCATCCACAGAGCGAAGTGCGGCGTGCCGGGTGTCCGGCATCGCGGCTAGGGTTCGGGTGATGAGCACCGCGCTGTATCGCCGCTACCGCCCCGAGACGTTCACCGACGTCATCGGGCAGGAGCACGTGACCGAGCCGCTCATGCAGGCGCTGCGCACCGGCCGGGTCAACCACGCCTACCTGTTCAGCGGCCCGCGCGGCTGCGGCAAGACCACCAGCGCGCGCATCCTCGCGCGGTGCCTGAACTGCGAGACCGGGCCCACGCCCGAGCCGTGCGGCACCTGCGACTCGTGCGTGGCACTCGCCCGCGGCGGGTCCGGCACGGTCGACGTCATCGAGATCGACGCCGCGAGCCACGGCGGTGTCGACGACGCCCGTGACCTGCGCGAGCGCGCGTCCTACGGCCCGGCCCAGAGCCGCTACAAGATCTACATCATCGACGAGGCGCACATGGTCACGCCGCAGGGCTTCAACGCGCTGCTGAAGATCGTCGAGGAGCCGCCGGAGCACGTGAAGTTCGTCTTCGCGACCACCGAGCCCGAGAAGGTCATCGGCACCATCCGCTCGCGCACCCACCACTACCCGTTCCGGCTCGTGCCGCCCGCCCGGCTGCAGGCCTACATGGAAGAGCTCTGCGTCAAGGAGGGCGTCGCGGTGGCGCCGGGCGTGCTGTCCTTCGTCGTGCGGGCCGGCGGCGGCTCGGTGCGTGACTCTTTGTCGGTGCTCGACCAGCTCATCGCGGGGTCGGGGCCGGAGGGCCTCACCTACGAGTCGGCCGCGGCGCTGCTCGGCTTCACCGACGGCGAGCTGCTGGATGCCGCGATCGACGCCTTCGCGGCCGGCGACGCGGCCTCGGTCTTCCGGTCGATCGACAAGGTCGTCGAGACCGGGCTCGACCCCCGGCGCTTCGTCGAGGACCTCCTCGAGCGGTTGCGCGACCTCATCGTCGTCGCCGCGGTCACCGACGGCGCCGGCTCGGTGCTGCGGCACGTGCCGGAAGACCAGCTCGAGCGGATGCGGCGCCAGGCGGCCGCCTTCGGGCCGGGGGCGCTCTCTCGGGCGGCCGATGTCGTCAACTCCGGCCTCACCGAGATGACCGGCGCCACGGCCCCGCGCCTCCAGCTCGAGCTCATCGCCGCCCGCATCCTGCTGCCCGGCGCTGCCGGCGAGGCCGGGTACGCCGCGCGCCTCGACCGGCTCGAGCGCCGCCTCGACGTCGGTGGGGTGCCCACGGCCGCGGTCTCGTATGCCGCGCCCGCGCCGCCCGCTGCGGCTGCGCCTCCCGCTCACGCGGCGGCGCCGGGTGCGGGGTCCCAGCCGATGCCGCCGGCGGCGCCGGTGTTCTCCGCTCCCCCCGCGGCGTCCGGCCCGCCTTCGGCCGCTGCGACGCAGGCGGCTCGGCCCGCCTCGGGCGGGCACGCCTCCTCTGCCGACGTCGAGCCGGCACCCGATCACGTCCCGCCCGAGCACGACGCAGGGCGCGAGCCCGCGGGCGGGGCGGCAACGGCATCCGCGCCGGTGGCGGTGCCTCCGCCGGCGGCCGCACTCGCGACGGTGCCCGAGCCGGCACCGGTCGCGCACCCGGTGGGGCCCGGCGGCCTCGACACCGACGCGCTGCGCCGCTCGTGGCCCGACGTGCTCGACTGGCTCAGCCGCAACAAGCGGGTCACCTGGACCTTCGTCGCGCAGAACGCCCAGGTCGTCGACTACGACGGCCAGCGGGTGCTGCTCGGCATCTCCACCGTCGGGCTCGCCGAGACCTTCCGGCGCGGCGCCCACGCCGACTACGTGCGGCAGGCCCTCATCGACGTCCTCGGGGTCGACGCCCGGGTCGAGGGGGTGCCCTCCGACGACGCGGGGGTCACCGCCCGCGGCGGGCCCCCGCCGGCGGTGCCGTCCGGCTCCGGTTCCAGCCCGTGGGATGCCGGGCCCGGCCAGGCGCCCTCCGCCACCGCGTCCGCACCGCCCGACGACAGCGACGGCGCAGGTGCCGGCCGCCGCAGCGGCTCGGGGCCCGGTCCCACCGATGTGTCCGGCGCCCGCGAGGGCAGTGCTCGCACCCGGGAGCCGGCGAGCTGGTCCGACGCCCCACCCCCACCCGACACCGCGCCCTCGTGGGCCAGCCCCCTCGAGCAGGCCAGGGCGGCAGTCGCCGTCGAGGCAGAGGCCGAGGTCGTCGCTGCCGAGCACGTCGTCGACGACACGGCGATCAGCGACGACGACGAGTCGATCGACGACCTCACCGACGTGGGGATCCCGGTGGTCGAGCGCATCCTCGGCGGCACCGTCATCGCGGAGGACTCGCGGTGAGCGCACGGTCCTACCGGGTCAGTCACAGCGTGGTGGCCCCGCTGTCCAAGGTGCTCTGGCGGCCGACCATCACCGGCACCGAGAACGTCCCGCCCACCGGCGGCGTGCTCATCGCGAGCAACCACCTGTCGTTCATCGACTCGTTCGCCATCCCGATCGCGGCGCCGCGGCCGGTCGCCTTCCTGGCGAAGTCCGACTACTTCACCGGCACCGGTGTCAGCGGGGCCGTGCGGCGGGCCTTCTTCGCCAACTCCAACGCCATCCCCGTCGACCGGCACTCGTCCCGGGCGGCCCAGGAGTCGCTCGACGCGGCCCTGGTCGTGCTGCAGGAGGGCAGGGGGTTCGGCATCTACCCCGAGGGCACCCGCTCGCGCGACGGCCGCCTCTACAAGGGCCGCACCGGGGTGGCCTGGCTGGCCCTCACCGCCGGCGTGCCCGTCGTGCCGGTCGGCCTGGTCGGCACTGACCGCGTGCAGCCGATCGGGGCGAGCTTCCCGCGGCTGGCGAAGGTGCGGGTGGCGTTCGGGCGGCCCATCTACCCGGCATCCTTCGCGGGCATGCCGGCCGGCAAGGCCCGGCGCCTGCTCACCGACGAGGTCATGGACGCCATTGCCGCCCTCTCCGGCCAGGAGCGGGCCGACACCTACAACGAGCTGCCGCCCGAGTCCACGGGTGCGGCAGTCGGCATCTGAGAAGGAGAACACCATGTCGACGACCCAGCGTTTCGAGGCCACCGGGCTCACCTGCGGCCACTGCGCCAAGGCGGTCAGCGAGGAGCTGATGGCCCTCGACGGCGTGCTCGACGCCCAGGTCGAGGTGGTCGACGGCGGCGCGTCGACGGTCACCGTCGTCACCGAGCGCGACCTCACCGACGACGAGGTGGTCGCCGCGCTCGACGAGGCCGGCGAGTACGTCCTCGTCCGCAGCTGACCACCCACCGGACGCCACGGCATCCGGGCGCGGCGGCGGACGACACCGTCCGCCCGAGGTCGTAGTCTCGACGTGTGTACGAAGGCGCGGTCCAGGACCTCATCGACGAGCTCGGCAGGCTGCCGGGCGTCGGTCCCAAGAGCGCGCAGCGCATCGCGTTCCACCTGTTGCAGGCCGACCCGGCCGACGTCGAGCGCCTGGTGCACTCGCTGACCGAGGTCAAGGCGCGCGTGCGCTTCTGTGAGCTCTGCTTCAACGTCGCCGAGGCCACCCGCTGCCGCATCTGCCTCGACCCCCGTCGCGACGTGCACTCCATCTGCGTCGTCGAGGAGCCCAAGGACGTCGTCGCCATCGAGCGCACCCGCGAGTTCCGCGGCCGCTACCACGTGCTCGGCGGCGCGATCAGCCCGATCGACGGCATCGGCCCCGACGACCTACGGGTGCGCGAGCTGCTCGCCCGGCTCGGCGACGGCGTCGTCACCGAGGTGATCATCGCCACCGACCCCAACCTCGAGGGCGAGGCCACCGCCAGCTACCTGTCCCGGATGCTCAAGGTGTTCGGGCTGCGCGTCACCCGGCTGGCGTCCGGCCTGCCCGTGGGCGGCGACCTCGAGTACGCCGACGAGGTCACCCTGGGCCGCGCGTTCGAGGGCAGGAGGCTGCTCGATGTCTGACGACTGGACCGCGCTGTCCGAGCAGTCCGCGGCCGACGCGCAGGTCTTCCTGCTCACGGTGCGCGAGATCGCGTCGGGCAACAGCCCCGAGGCGACGTTGCCGATGGCGCTGCTCGCCCTGTCGCAGGTGCTCGTCATGGGAGCCCGGCTCGGTGCGGTCGAGGACGTCGTGCCGGTCGCGCGCTTCGAGCCCGACCCGGGCCCGGATGCCGAGCTCGACCCCTTGCGCGAGAGCCTCGCCAACGTCTTCGAGGGCCTCGACGAGTACGCCGACGTCGCCGACCCCGTGGTCGACCCCGAGCCCACCGTGGGCTACCTCAGCAACGACCTGGCCGACATCGCCTCGGCCCTCAGCCACGGGCTCAGCCACCAGGCTGCCGGCCGCCCGGTCGAGGCGCTGTGGTGGTGGCAGTTCAGCTACCTCTCGCACTGGGGCGAGCGCGCGGCATCCGCCCTGCGGGTGGTCCAGGCGCTGCTCGCGCACGTGCGCCTCGACGCCGACCCGGATGCCGTGTCCGAGGCGGAGTTCGACGCCCTCCACCCCTGACTCACCTTCCCGACTGATTGCGAACTTTCCACCCTTCCGAGGGCCGCACAACGGGTCTCTCCGGGGGGAAATTCGCAATCCGTCGGGGTCAGGGGGATGCCGGGAGGTCGCCCGAGGCGACCGCGGCACGCAGGTCGTCGGTGGCGTCCCAGTCGTTGGCGTGCATCGCCGCGACGACCTTGCCGTCGCGCAGCCAGAACGCCCGGAAGTTCAGCCCCTCGAGGTCGCCGTGCACGACCACTTCGTCGTCGGCCCCGGCGTTCCCGACGTACTCCATGCCCAGGTCGTACTGGTCGGTGAAGAAGTAGGGCATCGCGTCATAGACCTCGTGGCCGCCGGCGAGGTTGTGGGCGGCGACCTTGGCCTGGTTGATGGCGGTGTCCCAGTGCTCGACCCGGATCCGCCGACCCAGGACGGGGTGGTCGTGGTTGGCGATGTCGCCGACGGCGAGCACGTCCGGCACTGACGTGCGCAGCCCGGCATCCACCAGCACGCCGTTGTCGACGGCGAGGCCGGCCGCCTCGGCCAGGGCCACCCGGGGTGTCACGCCGATGCCGGCCACGACCAGGTCGGCGCCCGCGAGGTCCTGCGCGGTGACCTGAGTGCCCAGGCGCAGGTCGACGCCGTGGCTGCGGTGCAGGTCGGCGAAAGCCTTTGCCACCGTCGGTCCGAGCACCCGCAGCAGCGGCAGGTCGGCCGTCTCGTACACGGTCACCTCGCAGCCGGCGGCCCGCGCTGCGGCGGCGGCCTCGAGCCCGATCCAGCCGGCCCCGACGACCGCGATCCGGCCGCCCTTCGCGAACGCCGCCTTGAGCCGGTCGCTGTCCTCGATGGTGCGCAGGTAGGCCGTGGGCACGCCGCTCTCCTCGGCGAGGGCCAGGCGCCGCGGCTCGGCTCCGGTCGCCAGCAGCAGCCCGTCGTAGCCGATCTCGCCGGCGCTGGTGTGCACCACCTTGGCGCCGGTGTCGAGCGCGGTGGCCTCGACGCCGAGCCGGAGGTCGACGTCGTGCTCGGCGTACCACTCGACCGGGTGCACGAACGCGTCGTCGATCGGGTCGTTGCCGAGCAGGTAGCCCTTCGACAGCGGCGGTCGCTCGTAAGGCGCATGGCGCTCCGCACCGACGAGCACGACCTCCCCGGTGTAGCCCTGCTCGCGCAGCTCGGTGGCGGCGGTGCCGCCGGCCAGACCGGCGCCGACGATGACGATCGACATGAAGCCTCCTCGGACGGGCCGTGCCTGGTCGCACGGGGTGCTCGCGACGCTACGCCCGCCGCACCTTTCTGCCACCCCCTCATCCCCGACTGATTGCGGATCTCTTACCGGGCCAGCAGGCGGGTTAGGGGGGAGATCCGCAAGAAGTCGGGGACCCGCCCGCCGACCTCGTGCGACTTGGGGACGGTTCCTGGGCTGTGGAGCCCCGAGAACCGTAGGTAAGTCGCACGAAGTCGGGTTCGGCGGATGCCGGGCGGGTGGGAGATCTGCAAGAAGTCGGGTTCGGCGGCTGCCGGGCGGGTGGGAGATCCGCAAGAAGTCGGGGGGTTGGCGGGTGGGCGCTGACCGGCATCCGGGCGCAGTGCCCGGCCCGTGGGGCTGCGGTTAGAGTGGTCGCCGACCCCACACGTACCACTGTCCCGGGAGTAGCGCGTGCCCATCGTCGTCCAGAAGTACGGCGGTTCCTCGCTGGCCGACGCCGAGAGCATCAAGCGGGTCGCCCGACGGATCGTCGAGACGAAGAAGGCCGGCCACGACGTCGTCGTGGCCGTCTCCGCGATGGGCGACTCCACCGACGACCTGCTCGACCTCGCCCGCGACGTCAGCCCGGTGCCCCCGCCGCGCGAGCTCGACATGCTGATGACGGCCGGCGAGCGCATCTCGATGGCGCTGGTGGCCATGGCCATCTCCGACCTCGGCTTCAGCGCCCGCTCGTTCACCGGCAGCCAGGCCGGCGTCATCACCGACGGCGTGCACGGCAAGGCCAAGATCATCGACGTCACCCCGGGCCGCATCACCGAGGCAGTCGGCAAGGGACACATCGTCATCGTGGCGGGGTTCCAGGGCGTCAGCCAGGGGACCAAGGAGATCACCACCCTGGGCCGCGGTGGCACCGACACCACCGCCGTGGCGCTGGCCGCTGCCCTGCGCGCCGAGGTCTGTGAGATCTACACCGACGTCGACGGCGTGTTCACCGCCGACCCGCGCATCGTGCCCACCGCGCGCAAGATCGAGCGCATCTCCAACGAGGAGATGCTCGAGCTCGCCGCCTCGGGCTCGAAGGTGCTGCACCTGCGCAGCGTCGAGTACGCCCGGCGCTTCGACATCCCCATCCACGTGCGGTCGTCGTTCTCCCACCAGGAGGGCACGATCGTCACGGACCAGCCAGGACCCGAAGGAGACGCCGTGGAAGCCCCGATCATCGCCGGTGTGGCCCACGACCGCAGCGAGGCCAAGGTGACCGTCGTCGGCGTGCCCGACCGCACCGGCATGGCCGCCCAGATCTTCGAGGCGGTGACCCTCGCCCAGATCAACATCGACATGATCGTGCAGAACGTCTCGGCCACCGCCACCGGCCTCACCGACATCTCGTTCACGCTGCCCAAGGCCGACGGCACCGCGGCCGTCGAGGCGCTGCAGCGCATCCAGGGCGAGGTCGGCTTCTCGTCCATCCAGTACGACGACCAGATCGGCAAGCTCTCGCTGGTCGGTGCGGGCATGCGCTCCAACCCCGGCGTCTCGGCGACGTTCTTCAAGGCCCTGGCCAACGCCGGGGTCAACATCGAGATGATCTCGACCTCCGAGATCCGGATCTCGGTGATCACCCGCGACGACCTGCTCGACGAGGCGGTGCGGGCGGTGCACACGGCGTTCGGGCTGGACTCCACCGAGGGAGAGGCCGTCGTCTACGGGGGCACCGGCCGCTGACGTGGCTGTCACCGAGGAGGGGACCACGGGTGCCGCGATGCCCACACTGGGCATCGTGGGCGCCACGGGCGCCGTCGGCCGGGTGGTGCTCGACGTGCTGCCCACCCGCCACACGCACTGGAGTGCGGTGCGGCTCGCCGCCGGTGAGGAGGACGTCGGCTCGACCCTGCGGGTGGGTGGTGAGGACGTCGTCATCGAGGCCCTGACGCCGCAGTTCTTCGACGGCATCGACGTCTGCATCTTCGACATCCCGCCCTCCATCGCCCGGCACTGGGTCGAGCTGGCGGCGGCCCACGGTGTGGTCGCCATCGACAACAGCACCGAGTTCCGCATCCAGCCCGACGTGCCGCTCGTCGTGCCCGAGGTCAACCCGCGCAAGGTCGCCGACCGGCCGCGCGGCATCATCGCCAACCCCGGCGCCACGGTCATGACGATGATCGACGCGCTCGCCGTGCTGCACGGCGTCTGGGAGCTCACCGGGCTCGTGGTCACCACGTTCCAGGCGGCATCCGGCCTGGGGCGCACCGGTATGACGCGGCTGCACGACGAGCTCGACGTCATCTCCGGCCACCGCGAGCTGGGCACCCGGCCGGGCGACGTGCGCCGGCTCATCGAGGAGGAGCTGGGCGACTCGCCCTTCCCGGCTCCGTTGGCGCTCAACGTGGTTCCGTTCGTCGGACACCATGTCGGGGACGGCTGGACGTCCGAGGAGGTCAAGGTGCGTGAGGAGACCCGCAAGATCCTCGACCTGCCAGACCTCCCCATCTCTGCCACCTGCGTGCGGGTGCCCGTCGTGTCGTCGCACTCGGTCACCATCCACGCCACGTTCTCGCAGCGGGTCAAGGTGTCCGACGCCCGCCGCGCGCTCATCGAGGCACCCGCCGTGGTCGTGCTCGACGACCCCGACGAGCCGGAGTTCCCCACGCCCAACGACGTCGTCGGCGCCGACCCCCGCTTCGCCGGCCGGCTGCGCCAGGCGCCCGAGTCGCCCTACACGCTCGACCTGTTCATCTGCGGCGACAACCTGCGCAAGGGGGCCGCGCTGAACATGGTGCAGACCGCCGAGCTCGTGGCGCGCGAGCTCGGCGGCAGCTGACCGGTATCCGGGGCGATCGGATGGTGACCGGGTGACCGGTGCGGCGCCCGACGCGCCACAATGGGGCAGCGGGATGCCGTGGCGCCACCCGGCGCCCCCGTCCCGGAACGATCCACCTCCGCACCGACCCTCGCACCGCAGGAGCGCACCATGACCGTCCGCACCGTCGCCATGCTCACCGCCGGAGGGCTCGCCCCCTGCCTGTCCTCCGCCGTCGGAGGGCTCATCCAGCGGTACACCGAGCTGGCCCCCGACGTGCGGATCATCGCCTACACCAACGGGTATGCCGGCCTGCTCAAGGGCGAGTCGATCGAGATCACCACGGCGGTGCGCGAGCGCGCCCACCTGCTGCACGACTTCGGCGGGTCCCCGATCGGCAACAGCCGGGTCAAGCTCACCAACGTCGCCGACTGCGTCAAGCGCGGCCTGGTGCAGGAGGGCCAGGACCCGCTGCACGTCGCGGCCGAGCAGCTCACCTCCGACGGCGTCGACGTGCTGCACACCATCGGCGGCGATGACACCAACACCACGGCGGCCGACCTCGCCGCCTACTTGCACGAGAACGACTACGAGCTGACCGTGGTCGGCCTGCCCAAGACCATCGACAACGACGTGGTGCCGATCCGGCAGTCGCTCGGCGCGTGGACCGCTGCCGAGCAGGGCTCGGTCTTCGCCCAGAACATCATCGCGGAGCACACCTCCAACCCGCGGATGCTCATCGTGCACGAGGTGATGGGCCGCAACTGCGGGTGGCTCACCGCCGCCACCGCCGAGGCGTACCACAACTGGGTCGCCGAGCAGGACTTCGTGCCCGGCATCGGCAACGACCCGCGCCGCTGGGACGTGCACGCCGTCTTCGTGCCCGAGCGCCCCATCGACCTGCACGCCGAGGCCGACCGGCTGCGCGCCGTCATGGACGAGCTCGGCTGTGTCAACGTCTTCCTGTCCGAGGGCGCCGGGGTGGCCGAGGTCGTCGCCGAGCTCGAGGCCGCCGGGCAGGAGGTGCCCAAGGACCCGTTCGGCCACGTGCAGCTCGACAAGGTCAACCCGGGCGCGTGGTTCGCCAAGCAGTTCGCCGAGCTGCTCGGTGCCGAGAAGACGATGGTGCAGAAGTCGGGCTACTTCGCCCGCTCCGCCGCCGCCAACGACCGCGACCTGGCCCTGATCAAGGAGTGCACCGACCTCGCCGTCGACTGCGCACTGCGGGGCGAGGCCGGCGTCATCGGGCACGACGAGGAGCGCGGTGACGAGCTGCGCGCCATCGAGTTCCCGCGGATCAAGGGTGGCAAGGCGTTCGACGCGAGCACCCCGTGGTTCACCGACCTGCTCGGCTCCATCGGCCAGGGCTGACCCGGAGGCCCCGCCCGTGGTCGACGCCTGGTGGGTCGCGGTCTGGGTCTACGCCATCCTGCTCGTCGGCCAGCGGCTGTGGCGCGCCCGCCGGTGGGTGCCGCCGGAGTGGCCGGACGCCGACTACGGGTGGAAGGTGACGCACCTGTTCTGGGTGCCGTTCAACGTGCTCGACGTCGTCTTCGGGGTGCCGCTGGTCTTCGCGCTGGTCTTCGCCCTGCTGGCAATCTGAACCGAGTCCGGTTGCCGCTCAACGGCTTCCGGACCAACGGGCGAACCGTCACGGCTCGACGGTGACGCCCTTCCAGAAGGCGACCCGGTCGCGGATCTCCGCGGCGGCATCCTTGGGCTCGGGGTAGTACCAGGCGGCGTCGGCGTTCGTGGCGCCGTCGACGTCGAGGCTCCAGTACGACGCCGTGCCCTTCCACGGGCACACCGAGTGCGTGTCGGAGGGCCGCAGCAGGCTCTGGTCGACCGCGTCGGCGGGGAAGTAGTGGTTGCCCTCCACGACGACCGTGTCGTCGGACTCGGCGATGACGGTGCCGTTCCAGGTGGCCTTCATGAGCTCTCCTCGAGGTGGGGTGCGCGGATGCCGTGTCGAACGGCCGGGTGCCGGGTCAACCGCGTGGGTGGTCGGCGTGTTCCGGGGTTCGACGCAGCGCCGTGCTCACGAGCCGCGTCGAGCGACCCGGCGCAGTGGTGGCGGGGGGAGCGAGTTCCCACAGCGGTGGGCCGCACGCCGTCCGTGCGACCCACCGCCCACGGGGCGATCGTGGTCGACCAGGCCCCGGGTGGGCGTGCACCGTCCCCTGCGACGGTCACGGCCTCCACTGTGCCCGACGGGTCCGACAGTCGCGCGGGTGCGCCCATCCGAACTCGTGGTGGTGCTGGCACCACCGTTCGTCGAGCGGGTCAGCGCGTCAGCGCGGCCGCCGGGTGCCCGGCTCGAAGCGCCCCTCCACCGTCGTGCCCTGCCCCGGGGCGGAGATGATCCGCAGCTCGCCGCCGGCGGCCCGGATGCGGTCGCGCATCCCGGTGAGGCCGTGCGCGGAGCGGACTGCTTCGGGGTCGAACCCGTGCCCGTCGTCGCTGATGCTGAACCACAGCCCCCGGCCCGCTGCCTCGTCGTCGCTGGCCCGCACCGTGATGAGCGAGCCCCCGCAGTGGCGGTCGGCGTTGTGGATGGCCTCGGTGCAGCAGAAGTAGACCGCGGCCTCCACCGAGGGCGAGTGCCGCCCCAGGGAGCGCACGTCGACCGTGCACGGCAGGGTGGTGCGGCGCCCGGCGGCCGGCAGCGCCCCCACGAGCCCGCGCTCCCCGAGCAGCGGCGGGTAGATGCCGTGGGCCAGGTCGCGCAGCTCGCGGATGGCCGCCTCGAGCTGGCCCTGCAGGGAGATCACGATGCTGCGGGCCTGCGGCGGGTCCTTCTCGAACATCCGGCTGGCCCGGCCGAGGTCGACGGCGATGGTGGCCAGGCGCTGCTGGGCGCCGTCGTGCAGGTCGCGCTCGATCGAGCGCCGCGCCTCGACCGCGGCCACGGCGAGCCGAGCCCGGGACTCCTCGAGCTCGCGGGTGTGCTCGCTCAGCTGGGTGATGTAGGTGCGCAGGCCGGCGACGAGCGCGCTGACGAGCACCGTCACCAACACGGCCACGAGCGTCACGGTCCACGCGGTGACCGGGTGCACTCGCTCGTAGGCCGGCCGCCGGGCCACCCCGGTGCCGGCCAGCACACCGCTCAGCACGACGGTGGCGACGATCGTCGGGGTGAGCAGCCGTTGGCCCAGGAGGTCGGCGACCATGACCAGCGGGAGCAGCAGGGCGAGGAGGCCGACCGGCGCCAGGAACGGGCTGACCCAGACGATGGCGAGCGCCGTGCCCCAGGTGGCGAGGGTGGTGACGGCGGCCGCGGCCGCGAGGCGCCCGCGCCCGGCCAGCACCTCCGCGGCCACGACCAGGACGCCGTAGGGAAGGAGCGCGCAGAGTTCGTCGACAAGCGTGGTGGTGGGGCGGAGCAGTACCTGCAGCAGCCCGAGGGCCACGATGCAGGACCAGACCGCTACGAGACTCCACCGCAGGTCGCGGTGCAGCCGGGCCAACCGTCGGCTGCTGGGGGCACGCCAGGCGTCACCCCTCGCGACGCCCGTCACGTCAGACCGCCGGCCCGGCCGCTGCCGTGGCCGGGCTGGAGCCGCTGTCGCCGAGGTAGAGCAGGACGGCGGCCACCCGACGGTGGGTGCGGTCGCCGGTCGGCAGGTCGAGCTTGGTGAAGATCGAGTTGATGTGCTTCTCGACGGCCCGCGAGGTGACGTGCAGCGACGAGGCGATCGCCGAGTTGGAGGCGCCGGTGGCGATCAGCCCCAGCACCTCGCGCTCGCGGCTGGTGAGCCGCGCCACCGGGCTGGCCTCGAACCGCAGCCGGTGCCGCATCAGCGCATCGACGACGTGCGGGTCGATGACGCTCTCGCCGCGGCGCACCGCCTCGAGGGCCGAGACCAGGTGCTCGACGTCGGCGACGCGCTCCTTGAGCAGGTAGCCGCGCCCGGTGCTGCCGCCGGCCACCAGCGCCAGCGCCCCCTCGGCATCCGCGTGCTGGGACAGCACCACGACCCCGAGCTGCGGGTGCGTGCGCCGGAAGCGCTCGGCGGCGCGGATGCCCTCGTCGGTGTGGGTGGGCGGCATCCGGATGTCGGCCAGCACCACGTCGGGGACGTGCTCGGTGACCGCCTGGAGCAGCTCACCGAGGTCACCCGCCTCGAAGACCTCGTCGACCGCAGGGTGCTCGGTCAGCAGCGCGACAAGACCGCGACGGAGCAGCACGCTGTCCTCCGCGAGCACCACGCGCATGCCGGGCATGCCCTCATGGTAGGAGGCGACCCTGTCAAGCACCGCAGTTCGTCGAAGCCGGGGGCTACCGGCAGGATGACGCCGCCGCGACCGGCAGGATGGCGGCGTGCTCCCCGACCTCTTCCTCCAGCCCGCCGAGCGGGACAACCCCGACACCGTGATCGACGAGCACCACCCGGAGGGGGTCGCGTGGAGCGAGGGCAACCGGGTGCGGATGATCGCGCACGGCCGTCCCTACATGGCCGAGCTGCACGAGCGGGTCGAGGCCCTCGGCGAGGGGGACCTGCTCTACTTCGTCGACTGGCGCGGCGACCCCGACCAGCGCCTGACCGACGACCCGGCATCCACGGTGTCGGCGACCTTCGCCGCCGCGGCCCGCCGGGGCGTCGACGTGCGTGGTCTGCTCTGGCGCTCGCACTGGAACAAGCTCGGCTTCCACTCGGAGAAGTCGCGCCTGCTCGGCGTCGAGATCGACGAGGCCGGCGGGCAGTGCCTGCGCGACATGCGGGTGCGCACCGGCGGCTCGCACCACCAGAAGTTCGTGGTGCTGCGCCACCGTGACGATCCGGCGCGCGACGTCGCCTTCCTCGGCGGCATCGACCTGTGCCACAGCCGGCGCGACGACATCGCCCATGAGGGGGACCTGCAGGTGATCCCGATGCCGCAGGCGTTCGGCCCGCGCCCTGCCTGGCACGACGTGCACGTCGCGATCGAGGGCCCGGCCGTGTACGACGTCGAAACCACCTTCCGCGAGCGGTGGGAGGACTCGACACCGCTGACCCTCAACCCCGGGCGGCTGCTGTCGAGCCTGGCGCAGCGCGAGCCGCTCACCCCCCGCCCGCTGGCCGAGCAGTCACCTCCACCCCCGTCACCGGCCGAGGCGGCCACCGAGGCGGTGCAGATCCTGCGCACCTACCCCTCCATCCTGCCCAAGGGCTACGACTTCGCGCCGCAGGGCGAGCGCAGCGTGGCGCACGCGAACACCAAGGCCGTCGCCCACGCCCGGCGGCTGGTCTACCTCGAAGACCAGTACCTGTGGTCCGAGGAGGTGGGCCGGCACTTCGGCAAGGCCCTACGTGAGAACCCCGAGCTGCGGCTCATCGCCGTCATCCCCCTGGTGCCTGACGAGGACGGCGCGCTGACGCTGCCGCCGCAGCTGTACGGGCGCAAGCTCGCGATGGACCTGCTCATGGATGCCGGGGGCGACCGGGTCGCTGTCTACGGCCTGACGAGCGAGGCCGGTTACCCGATCTACGTGCACTCCAAGGTGTGCGTCATCGACGACGTGTGGGCGAGCGTCGGCTCGGACAACTTCAACCGGCGCTCCTGGTCGAGCGACTCGGAGGTGGCCTGCGCGGTGCAGGACCTGCGGGTGTCCGACCGTTCGACGCAGGTGCCGCGCGACTCGTTCGCGCTGCGGGTGCGCCGCGAGCTGGTGGCCGAGCACGTCGGCATCCACCCCGACGACGTCCCCGACGACCCGGATGCCGTGTGGGACCTGATGGCGGCCGCCGCCACCGCGCTCGACGCGTGGTACGCCGGTGGGCGTGGTCCGCGCGGGCGGCGGCACCTCCCGCGACCCAGCGCGCCGCTCAAGGGCACCGCGGTGCACTGGCGCCGGCGCTCGGGCGGGTGGTCCGGGGCGCCGGGGGTCGAGCGGCCGCCGGGCCGGCTGCGGCGGCTGGCGCCGCCGGAGCTCAGCCGCAGCCAGCTGCTCTGGGCGCCGCGGCTCTACGACCTGTTCGACCCCGACGGCACGGTGCTGCGCGACGACCGCATCTGACCCGCCGGATGCCGGGACGGCTCGCCGCCTGTGGGAACCTAGGTCACGACCCGCGGCGCCCGCCGCCCCCCGCCACCACCCGGAGGACCCCCGCGTGCCCGACGCCCCGGCCACCGACTTCCGCCCCGTCATCCTCGGCGGCGACATCACGGCATACAGCCTGGTCCGTACCTTCCACGCCGCCTACGGCGTGCGCCCGCTCGTGGTCAACATGACCGACGGCGGCCCCATCGGCCTGAGCCGGTTGTGCGACCACGTGTACGTCGAGGGCTTCGAGGACGCCGACACCTTCGTCGGCGCCCTGGAGAAGGTCGGGCGCGAGCACGCGCGTCCCGGCATCCCGCTGCTGCTCGTGGCCGCCGGTGACTGGTACGTGCGGATGATCATCGAGCACAAGGACCACCTCGGTCAGTGGTTCACGATCCCCTACATCGACCTCGACCTGCTCGACCGGATCGTGCGCAAGGACGTCTTCTACGGTCTGCTCGACGAGGTGGGCGTGCCGTACCCGAAGACCGTCGTCGTCGACATGAGCCAGGACCTCGGCGAGGAGCACGACCTGCCGTTCGAGTTCCCGGTCGTGATGAAGCCGGCCGACAGCGCGCTGCACCACTACGCGCGCTACCCCGGGAAGAAGAAGGTCTTCATCCACGAGACCCGCGAGGAGCTCGCGACCGCGCTCGCGGCGGTGCGCGCGTCTAACTACGACGGCAACTTCCTTCTGCAGGAGTTCATCCCGGGCGACGACACCAACATGCGGGTGCTCACCTGCTACTCCGACCAGCACGGCAAGGTGCGCTTCGGCGCGGTGGGCCACGTGCTGCTCGAGGAGCACCACCCGATGGCGATCGGCAACCCGTGCGTCATCATCAACACCGAGATCGACGAGATCATCGGGCAGGCCACCGGCTTCCTCGAGCACGTCGGCTACGTGGGCTTCTCGAACTTCGACCTCAAGTACGACCGGCGCGACGGCACCCTGAAGTTCTTCGAGATCAACGTGCGCCTGGGCCGGTCCAACTTCTACGTGACCGCCGGCGGCAACAACGTCTCCGAGTGGTACGTGCGCGACTGGGTGCGCCACGAGGAGCTGACCGGGGTCGAGATCGCCCGCGGCGAGCACCTCTTCGCGTTCGTGCCGAAGTACGTCGTCAGGAAGTACGTGCTCGACCCGGTGCTGCGCGACAAGGCGCTGGCCCTGATGAAGGCCGGCCGGGCCAGCGACCCGAACTGGTACGCCCCCGACCTCACCCTCAAGCGTCGCGCCTACAACGTGGCCTACCACGTCAACCAGGTGCGCAAGTTCCGCACGCACTTCGTCGCCCGATGACGTTGCCGCAGAACGCTGTCCGCGACGAGCCGGTCGGGGTGCTCGGCGGCCTCGGCCCGGCGGCGACGGTGCACTTCATGGCGCGCGTCGTCGAGCGCACCGACGCCCACCGCGACCAGGACCACGTCGACCTGCTCGTCTGGCAGCACGGCAGCGTCCCCGACCGCTCGGCGTTCCTCCTCGGCCACGGTGAGAGCCCCGAGCCGGTGCTCGTCGCGGATGCCGTGGCGCTCGAGCGCGCGGGGGCACGCTTCATCGCCATTCCGTGCAACACGGCCGTGGTGTGGGTCGACCAGATGCGCGCCGCGGTGTCGATCGAGGTGCTGGACACGGTGGTCGAGACCGTCGCGGCGGCGAAGCGGGCCGTGCCCGGGCTGACCCGGCTCGGCGTGCTCGCCACCGATGGCACGCTGCTGGCGGGCACGTATGCCGCTGCCGCCGCTGCCGCCGGGCTCGACCTGCTCACTCCCTCGGCCGAGGTGCAGCGCGAGGTCATGGCGATCATCTACGACGGGGTCAAGGCGGGGATGCCGGTGTCGCGCGAGCGCTTCGACGCCGTCGTGTCGCACCTGCGCGAGCAGGGCGCCGAAGCGGTGGCGCTGGGCTGCACCGAGCTGTCGGTGCTGCACGAGGACCTCGGCGTCGACGACCCCACCGTCGTCGACTCGATCGACGCCCTCGCCCGCCGCGTCGTCGAGCGGGCCGGCGCCCCGCTGCGCACCTGACGCTCCTGCTGCGCCGCCCGCGCACGAACGTGGGTCAACATCGCCGTCCAGGTGGCAGGAATCACCCACGATCGAGTCGGAGGGCTGCACTCGGACGGCTCGACCCGGCCGGGCACCCCCGGCCTACGATCGCCACGTGATGGCCGACGTGCTGCCCCTCGCGGTCGGCCTCGCGGCCTCCCCGTTCCCGGTCATCCCGGTGATCCTGCTGCTCCTCACACCCCGGCGTCGCAGGCCGTCGCTGCTGAGTGTTACCCGACCCATTGCGAATTTCCTACCGCGAATCGGGCTCCAAAGTGCCTTCCGGGGTGGGTGATTCGCAATAGGTCGGGTGTTGGGGCGAAGGGGTCAGGCGGTGCGGGCCGCGGTGTCGCGGACCGGGTCGAGCACCGGGTCGAGCACCGGGTCGAGCTCGGCGTAGCGGTGGAACCACGGCTGCGCCTCCTCGAGCTGGGCAGCGACCTGCAACAGGAGGCCGTCGGCGCCGAGCCGCCCCACCAGCTGCACACCCAGCGGCAGACCGGAGTTCGTCCAGTGCAGCGGCACGCTGATGGCCGGCCGCCCGGTGAGGTTCGCCAGCTGGGTGTAGGGAACCCAGCTGAGGTTGTCGCTGATGATCTGGTCGAGCACGCCGGAGGCCGAGAGCAGCTTGCCGGTGCGCGTGCGGGACACCACTCGCGCGGCCCGCTGCAACGACCGCGAGGAGTCGAGGGCCCCGACGGCCAGTGGCGGCTGGGCCAGGGTGGGGGTGAGGAAGATGTCGTGGGTCTCGTGGAACCGGGCCAGCGCGCGGGTGTGCGCGTTGATGTTGGTGACGGCCGCGATCAGGGGCCGGATGCCGGCCGCACGCCCGAGCTCGGCCGCCGCCAAAGAGTCGGCCTCGAAGTGGCTGTCCGGCGCGCCGAACCGCTTCCGGGCGTCGGCGATCTGGGCGTAGAGCTGGGCGAACCAGATGGTGAGGAAGTCGCGCGCCAGCGCCTCGTCGTCGTGCGGGGGGCTGACCTCCTCGACCTCGTGGCCCAGCTCGGACAGCAGGGTGGCGGCGGCCTCGACCGCAAGCACCGCCTCACGGTCCGGGTGGGCGTTGATGGCCGACGCGGCCGAGTAGCCGACGCGCAGGGTGCCCGGTGCGCGCAGGATCGCCTCGGCGAACGGAACCGGCGGCAGGGCACTCTCGTAGGCGGCCCCGGCATCCGGCGCGATGATCGCGTCGAGCAGCGCCGCACTGTCGCGCACCGTGCGGGAGACCACGCCCTGGGTGACCATGCCGAACATCAGCTCACCGGTCTGCGGGCCGTAGGGGCCGATGCCGCGGCTGGTCTTCAGCCCGACCAGGCCGTTGCACGCGGCCGGGATGCGGATCGACCCGCCGCCGTCGTTGGCGCCCGCCGCCGGCACGATGCCGGCCGCGACCGCCGCGCCGGACCCGCCCGACGAGCCACCGGGGGTGCGGGTGACGTCCCACGGGTTGCGGGCCACCCCCCACAGCGTCGACTCGGTGATGCCCTTGGCCCCGAACTCCGGGGTGTTGGTCTTGCCCATGATGACCAGCCCGGCCTCGAGGAAGCGCCGGGTGACGAGCGCGTGCTCGGTGGCGACGTCGTGGGCCAGGGCGCGCGACCCGCTCGAGGTCGGGAAGCCCGCGTACTCCTGGGCGAGGTCCTTGATGAGGAACGGCACCCCGGCGAAGGGGCCGGTGAGGCCCGGGTCGGCGGCCCGGGCGTCGGCGACCCGGGCCAGCGGCATCACGACGGCGTTGATCACCGGGTTCACGGCGTCGGAGCGCTGTCGGGCCAGGGCCAGCAGCTCGGATGCGGTGACCTCCTTGGCGGCCACCAGGCCGGCCAGCGTGGTCGCGTCGGAGGTCAGGTACTCGTCGAGGTCCATCCCCAGAATGTAGGCCCACGGCCGCCCCGCCGGCCGAGGGTTCCGAACCCGGTCACGGTCGCAGCAGCACCTTGACCGCCCGGCGCTCGTCCATCGCGGCGTAGGCCTCGGCCACCTCGTCGAGCGGCAGGGTGAGGTCGAACACCCGACCCGGGTCGCCAGTTCCGTTCCGGCAGTGGGCATGAGCACCGGCACGGCAGAGGGGGCAGGTGTTGTCGCTCGTGAGGAACCCGCCGACGACGAACTGGCCGGGGCGCACGGAGGTGACCTCGGCGCCGACGTCCTCGACGACACCGACGTACTCGTGGCCGATCGGGGTGGGCTTCGCCACCGGCTGGATGCCGCGGTAGCGCCACAGGTCTGAGCCGCAGACGCAGGTCGCGACGGTGCGCACCACCGCGTCGGTCGGCGCCAGGATGGTCGGGTCGCGGCGCTCCTCGAGGCGGACGTCCCGGGGGCCGTGGATGACGGTGCCACGCATCGGCGGTCTCTTCGCGTGCTTCGGTCGGGCTCCCAGTCAACCCGCTCGGCGGCCCTCGTGGGAGCCCTCGAGGTGGCCGGTGGCCGCGCTACCTGGTCGAGCGGTGGACCCGGTGGCGGTGGGACGGGTCGATCCGTCAGGCTGTGGGCACTCGACCGCCCCCGTCAGGAGAACTGCCATGGCCGACTGGAACCAGAACATCATCGACGAGTTCCGCGCCAACGACGGCACGGTGACCACGATGGGGTTCGGGCGGGCCCTGGTGCTCCTGCACCACCTCGGTGCGAAGTCGGGGCAGGAGAGGGTGGCGCCGGTGAGGGCGATCCGACAGGACCCCGACACCTGGCTCGTCGCCGCGTCGAAGGGCGGCGCGCCCGACAACCCGGCGTGGTTCCACAACCTGCTGGCGCACCCGGATGTCTCGATCGAGGTGCCGGGCGAGGGCACGCTGTCCGTTCGTGCTCGCAATCTCGAAGGGGCAGAACGTGACTCGGGCTGGGCACAGTTCATGGCGGCCAGCCCGACGTTTGGGGAGTACGAGGAGCGCACCACCCGGGTGATCCCGGTCCTCGCCCTGGCTCGTCGGGAGCTCTGAGCCGCGGGGTCACCCGCGGCCGTGACCGGCGGGCGCGCGCGACGGGGCGTTAGCGCGTGACGGCAGAACCGGCATCCGACGCGGCATCGGACTCGCGCGCAGCCGCGCGGGCGCCGAACCGGTCGTCGGGGTCGAGCCGGGTCAGCAGGGCCTCGCCGATGGCGGACAGCTGGTCGAGCTGGGTGCGCGAGAGCGGGTCGAGCACGAGGTGCCGCACGGCGTTGACGTGGCCGGGCGCGGCATCGACGAGGGTGTCCCAGCCGCTCGACGTGAGCCGGGCGTTGGTGGCGCGCCGGTCTTCCGGGCAGGGGAAGCGCTCCACGAGGCCGCGGTCCTCGAGGCGGGCGATGACGTGCGAGAGCCGGGGGAGGGTGCCGTTGGTGCGGTGGGCGAGGGCCGTCATCCGCAAGGTGCGCTCCGGTGCCTCCGACAGCATGGCCAGCACGAAGTACTCGAAGTGGGTGAGCCCGGAGTCGCGCCGCAGCTGGGTGTCGAGCGCCGCGGGCAGCAGCTCGGCGACCGCGGACAGCCGCAGCCACGCGGCCCGCTCGTCGGCGTCCAGCCATCGGGGTTCCATGGGAACAGTCTAGCGCATTACTTGTAGGAACAACTATTGCCGTGGCAGTGTTGTGCGGGGGACACCCACATCCACGAACTCAAGGAGCACGCCATGGCGAACATCTCGATCATCGGAACCGGCAACATGGGGCAGGCCATCGCGGCCGTCGCCGGCCGGGGCGGGCACACCGTCCACCTGCTCGGGCGCGACGACCTCGGGGGCGACCTCGGCGACGTGGTCGTGCTCGCCGTGCCGTATGCCGCTGTCACCGACGTCATCGCGGCCGCCGCCGCGGGCCTGGCCGGGAAGGTCGTCGTCGACATCACCAACCCGGTGAACTTCGAGACCTTCGACGGTCTCACCGTGGCTTCCGACGGCTCGGCGACCGCCGAGATCGCGGCCGCGCTGCCCGACTCGAAGGTGCTCAAGGCGTTCAACGTCAACTTCGCCGGCACGCTGGCCGCCGGCACCGTCGGCGACCTGCCCACGACCGTGCTGATCGCCGGTGACGACGCCGACGCGAAGTCGCTGCTCGCCGGCATCGTCACGTCCGGTGGCCTCAAGGCCATCGACGCGGGCTCCCTCGCGCGGGCCCGTGAGCTCGAGGCGCTCGGCTTCCTGCAGATCACCCTCGCCGCCGGCGAGAAGGTGTCGTGGACCGGCGGCTTCGGCATCGTCGGCTGATGCGCTCGGCTCAATTCGGAACTGGCACACCATGACCCATACCACCACCTTCGGCGATCCGGTTGTCGCCCGCTACGGCGCCGACGACCCGCACGCACCTCTCGTCGTGCTCCTGCACGGCCGCGGCTCGAACGAGCAGGAGATCCTGACGCTCGCGGCGCACCTGCCCGGCGGTGTCGAGTACGCCGCGGTGCGGGCGCCCATCGCCGAGGGTGGGGGCTACGCCTGGTTCGCCAACCGCGGCATCGGCCGCCCGGTGGCCGAGTCGCTCGACGCGACGATGCGCTGGTTCCGGTCGTGGCTGGATGCCGTGGCGCCCGCGGGGCGGCCGGTCCTGCTCGTCGGGTTCAGCGGGGGAGCGGCGTTCGCCGGTGGCCTGGTGCTCGCCGACCCGGGCCGGTTCGCCGGAGCCGCCGTCCTCTACGGCACGCTGCCGTTCGACGCCGGGGTGCCGGTCGACGCCGGCCGCCTCGCCCACCTGCCGGTCTTCGTGGCGCAGGGCGACACCGACACGGTCATCCCGCGCGAGCTGCTCGACCGCACCTGGGCGTACTTGCACGGGTCCTCGGGCGCCCCGACGGTCGGCCGTCGCGACCCCGGCGGGCACGGCATCACCGCACCGACGCTGCGCCGGCTGGCCACGTGGGTTGCCGAGCGGGTGTGGCACGTAGGGGCCTACGGCGAGGCCCCGATCGGTGCCCCGGTCGGCGTGGTCTGGCCGACCCTGCCGGATGCCGTGCTGCCGGTGCGCTCCGGGCCGGCACCGGAGGTGTCGTGGGACATCCCCCAGCAGCAGCTGTCGCAGAACGCGCCGGCTGACCTGCAGGAGGCACGCTTCGAGCGCGTCGGGGCGTTGCCCGGCGTCGCTGGTGCGCCTCGCTGATCTCGGTGCCCGGTGCCCGGTGCCCGGGGCGCGGGCCTTCCGGCTGCCCGGCGGCCAAGGGCCGCACGAGGCCTACCTGGTGCCGGAGGGTCGCGAGTTCGCGCACCTGCACCCTGCCTACGACGGCTCGCTGCACCTGACGCTGCCCCCGGCGCAGGGGGCCGACCTCGTGGTTCATGGCTGGGGTGTCTTCCACCCGTGGGCCGGCACTCGGATCAGCGCTGGCTTCGTCATGCTGTTCGGGCCGCGCACCGCCGCCGAGCTCGAGACGGTGGCCGGGGTGGTGGCAGCGAGCCACGCGTACGCGTGGGCATCCGGGGCCTGACCCGGCCGACGGGGGTGGCGGGCGCGCGGCCCACTGCGCCCGCGGCACCCCTGAGTGGTCATCGCTCCTGACGACCTGCCGTCGGCTCGGCACGTTCGCCAGTCGAGCTGTCGAAGCCGGTGCGCCGGATGAGTCGTGCCGGCACGCCGCCGACGATGGTGTCGGCGGCCACGTCGGTGGTGACCACGGCGCCGGCGGCCACGATGGCGCCGTCGCCGATGCTGACACCGGGGACGACGGTGACGCCCGCCCCGATCCAGACCCGCCGGCCGATGGTGACGGGCGCGGGGGTCATGTCGGCCCGGCGCACCGGGTCGACCGCGTGGTTGAGCGTGGTCAGGGTCGTGCCGTGCCCGATCAGGCTGTCGTCCCCGATGGTGATGCCCCCGGTGTCCTGGAACCGGCAGCCCTGGTTGATGAAGACCCGTCGCCCGAGCCGGAGGTTCTTCCCGAACTCGGTGTGGAACGGCGGGAAGAGGCTGACGGTGTCGTCGACGGCTTGCCCGGTGAGGCGGCTCAGGAGCTGCCGGACCTCCTCGGGAGGGTGATAGGTGGAGTTGAGCTCGGCACAGGTGCGCATGGCGTCCTGGGCCGCGGCCCCCATGAAGGCGTGGTGCTCGGAGCCGCCCTCGATGACGGCGCCACGCCCCACGTGGTCGAGGAAGTCGTGCAGGTCCATCGGGTGGTCCTCCCGCCCGGCGCCGTCGTAGGACGCCGGGCTCTGTGTCGGTGCGGTCAGAGGGTGAGCAGGACCTTGGTGGCGGTGCGCTGGTCCATCGCGGCGTAGCCCTCCGCCGCCTGCTCGAGCGGGAGGGCGAGGTCGAAGACCTTGCCCGGGTCGATCGTGCGGTCCCAGATCAGCTGGATGAGGTGTGGGAGGTACTCGCGCACCGGGGCGGGGCCACCGTGCAGGTGCACGCCGGACATGAACAGCTCGTCGCCCGGGATGGCGACGTCATGGGAGACGCCGACGAAGCCGACGTGGCCCCCGGGACGGGCGGAGTGGATGGCCTGCATCATCGCCTCCTGGGTGCCGACGGCCTCGATGACCGAGTGGGCGCCCAGGCCGCCGGTGAGCTCCTTGAGCTTCGCCACGCCTTCCTCGCCGCGCTCCTCGACGATGTCAGTGGCGCCGAACTCCCGCGCGAGGGCCTGCCGGTCGGCGTGGCGGCTGAACGCGATGATCCGCTCGGCGCCGAGCTGCTGCGCGGCGAGGATGCCGAGCAGCCCCACCGCGCCGTCGCCGACCACGGCGACCGTTGTGCCGGGGCCGACCTGTGCCGCGACGGCGGCGAACCATCCGGTGCCCAGGACGTCGGAGGCAGCCATCAGGGAGGGGATGAGGTCGGGGTCGGGGATGCCGGGGGTCGCGACGAGGGTGCCGTCTGCCAGCGGGATGCGCGCCAGCTCGGACTGGGTGCCGATGGTGCCCATCAGGACGCGGTGGACGCAGTGGGCCTGGTAGCCGGCGCGGCAGATCTCACAGGTGTTGTCGCTGGCCCAGAAGGACCCGACGACGAAGTCGCCGGGTGCGACGGTGCGAACCTGCGAGCCCACCTCGGTGACGACACCGACGTACTCGTGCCCCATCGGCTGGGAGTCGACCGGCTCGGCGCCGCGGTACGGCCACAGGTCGCTGCCGCAGATGCAGGTGGCCGCCAGGCGGATGACCGCGTCGGTGGGCTCGAGGATCGTCGGGTCCTCGCGGTCCTCCACCCGCACGTCGCCGGGCCCGTACATGACAGCTCCACGCATCGGGTGCGCTCCTTCTCCTGAACAGGGGGACCGGCGGGTCCGCCGGAATCGCGGGGAACGTGACCCCACGGCATCCAGTGAACAGGCGGCGAAAGCATGCCGGAAGTCACTGTCGATGGGTGTACCGAGAGGGCATCCCTCACGGCCCCAGCCGGGTGTTCGTCCCGCCTACAGTCGATGGGGTGGACAACCGTTCAGAGGTGCGTGAGTTCCTGACGACCCGCCGTGCACGGCTCACCCCAGACCAGGTGGGGATGGCGTCGACGAGCACCCGCCGGGTGCCCGGCCTGCGCCGCAGCGAGGTCGCGGCGCTCGCCGGCGTCAGCGTCGAGTACTACGCCCGGCTCGAGCGCGGACAGATCGGCGGCGCGTCGTCCGGCGTGCTCGACGCCCTGGCCCGGGCCCTGCAGCTCGACGACGCCGAGCGGGCCCACCTGCTGGACCTGGCCCGCGCGGCCGACGGCATCCCGACCTCGGGTCGTGCTCGCCGGCGCACGCCGACCCGTGCGGCCGTGGGCAGGCCCAGCCTACGGTGGGCGCTCGAGGCGATCACCGAGGGCGTCGCCTTCGTGCGCGACTCGCACCAGAACCTCCTGGCCACCAACACCCTTGGCACGGCGTTCTACTCACCCGTCATCGGGGACGGCGGCCGGGTGCCCAACCTCGCCCGCTTCCAGTTCCTCGACCCCGCCTCCCGGGACTTCTACCCGGACTGGGACCTCTTCGCGCAGATGTGTGTCGGGGTCATGCGCGCCGAGGCAGGCCGCGACCCGCACGACCGCGGCCTGCAGGACCTCGTCGGTGAGCTCTCCACCCGCAGTGAGGTCTTCCGCCGGCTCTGGGCCGCGCACGACGTGCGCACCCACGGCGCCGGCACCAAGCGGTTCGTCCACCCCGTCGTCGGCGAGCTCACCCTCGCCTACGAGGAGCTCGCCATCACCGCCGAGCCGGGCCTGGTCCTGCTCGTCTACACCGCAGAGCCCGCATCACCCTCCGCCGAGCGGCTCCGCCTGCTCGCCTCGTGGGCGGCGCCGGCGCCGGCCACCAGCCCAGCGGAGCAGCCCGACGCCCGACACCCCTGACCCGAGAGGAACACCCGTGCAGATCACCCGCAGCTCCGTCGACACCGCGAAAGGGCCCACCGACTGGTTCACCGGCGACGTCTACATCGATGCCGTCGCCGCCGCGCCGTCCCCGTCGCGGGTCACCGCCAATCTCGTGCACTTCATGCCGGGTGCGCGCACCCACTGGCACCGGCATCCGCTCAGCCAGACGGTCTTCGTCACCGAGGGCGTCGGCCTGTGCCAGCGGCGGGGCGGACCGGTCGAGGTCATCAGGCCGGGCGACCGCGTCCTGTTCGAGGCCGACGAGGAGCACTGGCACGGCGCTGCCCCGAACCGGCTCATGGTCCACGTTGCCATCAACGAGGGCGACGACGACCACGCGGTGGTGCACTGGCTCGAGCCGGTCACCGACGAGGAGTACCCGGCAACCCCGGGAATCGGGTCGTGAGCCGGGTCCTCGTCACCGGCTCGGCTGACGGGTTGGGCCGCGCCGCCGCGCTCTCGCTCCTGGGCTCCGGCCACCACGTCGTGGTCCACGCCCGCAACCACACCCGCGGCGCGGCGCTCCGACCCCTGGTCGAGTCCGGTGCGTCCCTCGTCGTCGGGGACCTCGCCGACCCCGACCAGGTCCGCGAGGTGGTCGACCAGCTCGACGGCACCGGGCCGTTCGACGCGGTGATCCACAACGCCGGCGTCTACAGCGGACCGGCCGTCATGCCCGTCAACGTCGTCGCGCCCTACCTGCTCACCGCTCTCCTTCCCCGCCCGAGCCGCCTGGTATGGCTCAGCAGCGGGTCGCACTTCGGGGGTCGCGCATCCGTCGACAGGGTCGACTGGGACGGCACCCGGGCCGGGTCCTACTCCGACAGCAAGCTCTTCGTCACCACCCTTGCCGCGGCCGTCCCCCGGCTCTGGCCGGAGGTGCCGAGCAACGCCGTCGACCCGGGCTGGGTTCCGACCCGGATGGGTGGTCCCGGGGCGCCCGACGACCTCGAGCTCGGTCACGTCACCCAGGTGTGGCTGGCGACCAGCGACGACGCGCAGGCTCGCACCACCGGTGGCTACTGGTTCCACCAGCGGCGGCGCGAGCCGCACCCCGCGGTCCACGACACGGGGTTCCAGGACCGGCTCCTCGCCGTCCTGGCGCGGCACACCGGTGCTGAGCTGCCTGTCTGAGGGCCGCGCTCGCGGTGCGCTCTCGGCATCCAATCCCCGACAGCAGAAGGCGGTCGCCTCGACTCCGTCGAGCGACCGCCTTCAAAGGGTGAGGCGGGCATCCGCGACGTCTCCATCCCACCGCACCTGGTTCCTATGCTGCGCGAACACCTCGAGTTCGGCGTGCCGGACGCCAGGGATGCCCTGGTGTCCTCCCCTCGACTGGCGAACAGCGTGACCGCGACGTCTTCTGAGACGTCAACGGCCATCGGAGCAAACCGACGCCGCCGGCTCAGTCGAAACACAGGCCCCGGGTGCTCGGACTGAATCAACCGGACGCTCTCCGCGAACGCGTCATAGGCCACGTCCACATGCTAGGAGGACCTCGACTCGACAACTTTCGCGCATCGGTGCGACGTCCGACTTTGCCGCGATCAGTCAGGGCAGGAAGCGGCCGGGGCGGCCGACATCTGGCTGCTGTATCCGGCGATGGGCGTCCATGACGCCGTGGCGCACGGCCAACCGAATGATGAAATAGCCGACCACCAACAGCACCGCGCAAAGAGTGATGTACAGGGAGAGGATGTCCATTCAGAGACCGTAGTGCCCGCACGCGCAGAGGAGATGGAGCCCGAGCGCTTGGGGCCATGGACCCGCCCGGACATGCCTGAGGAGTGCGCGGAGTGGCTTACGTGGTCACACGCAACCACACGGCCGATCGTCCTGTGCCCTGCGGCTTGAGGAGCCCTTCATCCTTCAGCTCATTGACGAGTCGGATGGTGGGATCGCTGATTCCGGGTAGCGCGGCTCTGACATCGGAAATTGCGAAGACGGGCGCACCGTGCCTCAGGACGTGCTCACGGACGCGTTCCGATTTCGTGCCTCCAGACCTATCGGCGGCGACACCCTCAGCGAACCGAGCGTAGCCGCGGGCGAGGAGTTTGCTGAAGTACGCCAGCCAGGGCCACGGGTCGTTGGCGTGGTCGTCCCAGTCGTGGGTTGAGTCAAGCAGTGCCTGGTAGTAGTCGTCGGCAGATCCGGCGATGAGCTGTTCGAGCGACACGTAGCGGCCGACCCCATACCCGGCCTCGGCGAGGAGGGCGTTCGTCAGCGCGCGTGCCACGCGACCGTTGCCGTCATCGAACGGATGGATGATGAGCAGATCCAAGACGAACAGGCCAACGAGGAGCACTGGGTGGTGTTGGTTTGCCTTGACGGCATCGGCGTAGCGGTCGACCAAGTCGGCGGTGTAGTACTCGGTAGGAGCGGCAGGGACAGGCTTGAATCGGACCGTCTGAACCCCGTCGGGGGACCGGTCGACGACAAGGTTGTCGCTCTGCTTGATGGTCCCGCCGGTGGCTTGGGTATCCGCAAACAGCAGCCGGTGCAGGTGCAGGAGCAGGCCCACGTTCAGCGGGCGCCAGTCCTCGGCGAAGAGGTAGTCGTGGGCGCCGCGGTAGCCGGCGAGCTCTCGTTCGCTGCGGGTGCGCAGCTCGATGGGCTTGTTGGCGATGATGGCCGCCGCACGGCTGCGGTTCTTGACGACGACGCCCTCGAGGGCAGATGACGCAGTGATGCTCGCGACCCGAGCGCGGTTGGCCAGCTCGGTGAGTAGGTCGGGTACCTGGTTGAGGTACAGGCCCTCGCGGCCTTGGCCGCGGTCGATGTCGCGCAACGTCATGACCAATGGCGCTGGGTATTGAGGTAACTCCCGCGCCGGCGCGCCAGGCTCCTGTCTACCTCGGCCCGCTCGATGTGCTGACCGGGCGGGCCCCAGGATCCCCTCAAGGGAAGTGACGACGACGCGTCGCGCCGGCACTGTTTCGACCAGCGATGAGGCCGTCTCCTCCTGCTCCTCCTGCTCCTCCTCTTGTTCGTCCCCGTCATCGTGTTCATGATCTTCAGCGTGACTCGGGAGGTCGACTCGTCATGACGCCGGTTCGGCTGTTCGAGGTCGTCCCGGTCAGGCGCTGACAGGTCCATCCGTCCCGTCGTCACGCTCAACTTGTCGTTCCCGCCAGACTGTGGCTCCAGCAGGAAGCGATCTACCTGCCTTTGTCAGAAGCCCAGCCGCCCTTCGTCTTGCCCTGCAGATGCCGCCTCACAGCAGGAATGGCGGGCCACGGCGGCTGTCGCTATGCCCCAGTTATGCCCCGAGGAATCCACAGCAAAAGGGCCCCGATCGCGTTTCCGCAGATCAGGGCCCTTCAGTCAGCTGTCGGGGTGACAGGATTTGAACCTGCGGCCTCGTCGTCCCGAACGACGCGCGCTACCAAGCTGCGCCACACCCCGTGGCTGTGCCGCCGAGCCCGGGGGCGCGGCGACACCCGAGGATAGCCGACCCGCCCGGGCCCTCTGAAATCGGTCCACCCCCATCGGGCCGGCACCGTCCAGCGCCCCGCCCGCGCTGCTCAGGAGTCGCGGGCGACCAGGGTGAGCAGGGTGGCCTCCGGCCGGCAGGCGAAGCGCACCGGAGCGTACGGCGAGGTGCCGAGCCCCGCCGAGACGTGCAGCCACGCGGCATCCCCCGGAGCCTGCGACGAGGGCACCGCGCCGCCGGCCGGCCCGGAGTAGCCCGCGCCCGGCCACCAGCGCGACAGGCCCTTGGCGCGCCGGGTGTCGAGGTCGCAGTTGGTGACCAGAGCCCCCCACACCGGCAGCGCCAGCTGGCCACCATGGGTGTGCCCGGCGAGCACCACCGAGGCGCCGTCGGCGACCATCGCGTCGAGCACCCGCTGGTAGGGCGCGTGCAGCAAGCCCATGGTCAGCGTCACGTCATCGGCGGCGGGCGCGGACACCGAGTGGTAGCGGTCGAAACCGACGTGCGGGTCGTCGACCCCGACCAGCTCGATGTCGTGGTCGCCCATCCGCACGACGGTGCGCGCGTTGTTGAGGTCGGCCCAACCGCCCTCGCGCAGGCCCTCGACGAGCCGTCCCACCGGCAGGTCGACCCGGGCGTGCTTCACCTCGGCGTAACTGCGGCTGAGGTAGCGCGCGGGGTTCTTGGGCACCGGCCCGAAGTAGTCGTTCGAGCCCAGCACGAAGGCTCCCGGACGCTCGAGCAGCGGCTCCATCGCCCGTAGCAGCGGGGGCACGGCCTCGGCGTGGGCCAGGTTGTCACCGGAGTTGACGACGAAGTCGGGCTCGAGCTCGGCCAGCGAGCGCACCCACTCGATCTTCTTCGACTGCCCGGGCGTCAGGTGCAGGTCGCTCACCTGCAGGATGCGCACCGGGGCGCTGCCGGCAGGCAGGGCGGGCACCGCGAACCGGCGCAGCGTGAACCAGGTGCGCTCGACGAGCGCGGCGTACGCGACGCCCGCGATGCCGACCCCCACCAGGCCGCCGACGGTGCGCACGGCGGTGCGGGCGAGGTCGGTCATCCGCACATCCTCGCAAAGCCGGTGGTGTCCGGCCCAATCGCATCGCGCGCCGGATGCCGGGAGCGCGTCCCGGCATCCGGCCCATCTTCCCCGCCGAGAGCCGCCCCAGCCGCCGCCTCGGCGCTCGGCGGGAGTCGCTGGAGGGCGGGTGCGAGACTGGGCCCATGACCGACGCGACGCTCAAGGCGCAGCTCCAGCACGACCTGCACGACGCCATGAAGGCCCGCGACAAGGTGCGCTCGGGCACCCTGCGGATGACGCTGACGTCCATCACCAACGCCGAGGTGGCCGGTGACGAGGCGCGCGAGCTGACCGACGACGAGGTGCTCAAGGTCGTGGCCAAGGAGGCCAAGAAGCGCAAGGAGTCGTCGGCGGCCTACACCGGCGCCGGCCGCCCCGAGCTGGCCGCGGTCGAGGAGGCCGAGCTCGCGGTGCTGCAGGCCTACCTGCCGGCGCAGCTCGGCGACGATGAGCTGCAAGCCATCGTCGCCCGTGCCGTCGAGGCCACCGGGGCGACGGGCATGCCGCAGATGGGCCTGGTCATGAAGGCCGCCCAGGCCGAGGTGGCCGGACGCGCCGACGGCGGCCGGGTGGCCGCCGTCGTCAAGCAGGTGCTGTCCGCGCGCTGATCGCGCACGGCTCAGCCCTCAGCCGGTCGGGGGAGGCAGGATGATGCCGCCCTTCCCCTTGCCCTTGCCCTTCCCCTTGCCGTTGGGTCTGGTCTTCGCGTTGTTGGTGTTGTTGGTGTTGCTGGTGGTGTTGTTGTTCTGCGTCGCCGGCGCCTGGAACGACCCGCCGCCCGTGGAGACGTAGAGGGCGATCTTCGTGCCGGCGAACGCCGAGCCGGAGGGGTTGGTGTAGGCGATCGTGCCGGCCGGCGACGAGCTGGCGACGTTGCCGGCCACGAAGCTGTCGAAGCCGGCGTCGCTCAGCAGGCCCTGCGCCTGGGCAACGCTGGCGCCGACGACACCCGGCAGGGGGATGAGGTTGCCGTTGCGGAGCTTGTCCGACGGGGCCGGGAAGTCCTTGACCGGCATCCCCTTCGACGCGGCGCGCATCATCTTCGACCAGACCGGCGCCGACACGGTGCCACCGAAGACCTGCCTGATGCAGCCGTATGAACCGAAGCACTTGCCGTTGAGCGAGTAGGCGTTGCCCTTGGCGCTGGCGACCTTGACGTTCCCGATCCAGACCGCGCTGGCCAGCTGCTTGGTGTAGCCGACGAACCAGCTCTGGTTGTGCTTCTCGGTGGTGCCCGTCTTGCCGGCCGCCGGCCGCGCGTTGACGTCCCAGAAGCCCTTGGCCGTGCCGAACTCGAGGGTGCCCTTGAGCAGCTCGGTGGCGCCGTTGGCCACGTCGGCCGGGATGACCTGCTTGCACTGCGGGCCCGGCACCTTGATCGCCTTCTTGTCGGAGGTCGTGATCGAGGTGATGGCATAGGGCTCGCAGCGCTTGCCGCTGGCCGCGAGCGTGGCGTAGGCGTTGGCCAGGCTCATCGGGTTGGTGGTGCCCGACCCGAGAGTGAGGTCTGAGACGTAGGGGTCGATCGGCTTGCCGTCGCCCTTGTGCAGCCCCATCTTGGTCATCGTGTCCCGCACGTCGCACGGGCCGGTCTCGATGACGAGCTCGGCGGCCCAGGTGTTGATCGACTTGGCGATGCCCTCGCCGAGGGTCATCAGCTTGCCGCCGGCGGCGTAGTCGTTCTTGACCGGGAACTCCTTGGCTCCGCACTTGGACCTGGTGAGCCGCTTGTCGTTGAAGACGAAGGGCTTCTTGCCGTCGGCGAAGGGCACCTTGATGGTGCCGTTGAGCGGCATCCCCTTCTCGAGGGCTGTGACCAGACCGAACACCTTGGCGGTGGACCCGAACTGGTAGCCGTACTGCCCGCCGCCGTACTTCTGGTCGACGTTGACGTTGGTCTGGTACTTCTCGAAGTCGCTGGCCTGGGCCATCGCCAGGATCTTGCCGGTGCCCGGCTCGAGGATGGTGGCCGCGGCGCCGAGGTTCTGCTTGTTGCCGATCGGCACCGCCTTGGTGATCTCGCGCTGGGCCGCCTTCTGGATGGCCGGCTTCAAGGTGGTGCGGATGGTCAGGCCGCCCTGGTTGATGGTCTTCAGCCGGTCGGCGGGGGTCTTGCCCAGCACCGCCATCTGCGGCGACTTCTGGAGGTACTCGAGGACGTAGGCGCAGAAGTAGGGCTGCGGGGAGCGGTGGCACACGCCCTTGACCGGCTGCTTCTTGATCATCTTCTTGACCGGGACCTTCTTGGCCGCGGTGACGTCCTTGGCGCTGGCCACGCCGAGCGACTGCATCCGCTCGAGCACGACGTTGCGCCGGGCCTCGGCCGCCTTCGGGTTGAGCACCGGGTTGTAGGCGGTCGGCTGCTGCACGACGCCGGCCAGCAGGGCGGCCTGCCCGAGGGTGAGCTTGCTGGCGCTGACGCCGAAGTAGTTGAGCGAGGCCGCCTCGACGCCGTAGGCCTGGTCGCCGTAGTAGACGAGGTTGAGGTAGCCCTCGAGGATCTGGTCCTTGGTGAAGTTCTCCTCGACGTTCAGCGCGTACTTGAGCTCCTGGAGCTTGCGCGAGTAGGTCTTGCTGGTCGCCGCCCGCGCAGCGCCCTTGTCACCCTTCTTCAGGGCGTTCTCCTGGAGGGTGATCTTGACGAACTGCTGGGTGAGGGTCGAGGCGCCCTGCACCGAGCCGCCCTGAAGGTTCGAGATCATCGCCCGGCTGAAGCCCCGCATGTCGAGCCCGCCGTGGTTGTAGAAGCGCGAGTCCTCGATGGCGATCTGCGCGTTCTGCATGTTCTTGGAGATCTTCTTCAGCGGCACGATGATGCGGTTCTCGTCGTACGGGTTCGCGATCAGCTTGCCGTCGGCGTCGAGGATGCGTGACTGCTGGGCCAGCGGCGAGACGGTGAACTCGCTCGGCAGGTCGTTGAAGAAGCTGACCCCGCCCTTGGCCGCCTCACCGGTGGCGCCGACCGCGGGGATGGCGAGCCCGGCCATCAGCAGCCCTGCCACGGTGCTCAGCACGACGAAGCCGAACAGGAGCCGGAGCACGGCTGAGACATTGTGGGCACGACCGTCCATGCCGCAAGGGTAACCCGCGGATGTCGGTCACCCCGCCACCGTGCGGGTGGTGGACACGGGCTACAGGCCGGCGAGTGGTGGAGGGGTCAACCGTTCGGCTGACTCCTCGACCGTTTCGGACGATACCCGGCTGACCCGGACCTTTATAGCGTTTAGGCAGTCGCCAGTGACGGACGGCGGGGCGCAGCCGGGACAGCACCACGAACAGAGGTCGACATGAGCATCGCAAGCGCAGTCGCACCCACGCAGGCTCAGTGGGTCGCGGACTGGACCGGCAAGGGTCGCTGCGCCGGGGACGACCCCGACGCGCTCTTCGTGCAGGGCAAGGCCCAGCGCGCCGCCAAGACGGTCTGCAAGGGCTGCCCGGTGGTGGCCGAGTGCCTCGCCGACGCGCTCGACAACCGCACCGAGTTCGGTGTGTGGGGTGGGATGACCGAGCGCGAGCGTCGAGCCCTGCTCCGCCGGCGCCCCGACGTGCGCTCGTGGACCGAGCTGCTCACCCAGGCCAAGATCGGCACCTTCAAGGGCGCCATCGCCTGAACCGCCCCCACCCCGCCCGGGTGTGGCGCCACCGCCTGAACGACCCCCAGCCGACCCGGGATGCCGGGCTCAGCCGGTCGCGAGCGCCTCGCCGACGCTGCGCAGCCCCTGGAGGTCGTGGATGTCGGTAGCGCTCGCGGGGACCGTCGACAGCCGCACCCCGGGGTGGCCCGCCACGAACCGGCGCACGTGCCCCTCGTGCCGAGTGGCCACCGAGGCGAGGTCGGCGTGCAGGCGAAGCAGCGCGGAGGTGAGGCCGGCGAGGTCGTCGTCACCGGCATCCGTCGACGTCGTGGGGTCCTCGAGCTGTTCCGCGGCGGCGGCCGCGCGGCTGCCGCTCAGCGCCGGCGCGGCCAGGGTCTGCATCCGGTTGACGACGACGCCGGCGAGCGGCATCCCCTCGCTCTCGAGCCGGTCGACGAAGTAGGCCGCCTCGCGCAGGGCGTCGCGCTCGGGCGCCGCGACGACGACGAACGCCGTGGCCGGCTCCTTGAGGAGGGCGTAGGTGACGTCGGCGCGCTCGCGGAAGCCACCGAACATGGTGTCCAGAGCCGCGACGAAGGTCTGCACGTCGGCCAGCAGCTGGCCGCCGAGCACCTTGGAGATCGTCGCCGCGGTGATCGTGGCGCCGACCGAGAAGACCTTGAGGTAGGCCCGCCCGCCCGCGCGGGCCGGCGCGGTGAGCAGCCGGATGAAGCGCCCGTCGAGGAACGAGCCGAGCCGCTTCGGGGCGTCGAGGAAGTCCAGCGCCGAGCGTGACGGCGGGGTGTCGACGACGATGAGGTCCCACGTGCCCTCGCGCTCGGCCTCCGCGCGCAGCTGGCCCAGCTTCTCCATCGCCATGTACTCCTGGGTGCCCGCGAACGAGCTGGAGACCGACTGATAGAAGGGGTTCGCGAGGATCTGGGCGGCCTTGTCGGGGGTGGAGTGCGCCTCGACCACCTCGTCGAAGGTGCGCTTCATGTCGAGCATCATCGCGTGCAGCGAGCCCCCGCTGGCCTCGCCGACGCCGGCCACCGGCCGGGGGGTGTTGTCGAGCTCGGTGAGCCCGAGCGACTGGGCCAGGCGGCGCGCAGGGTCGATGGTGAGCACGACCACCTTGCGACCCGCCTCGGCGGCGCGCAGGCCGAGCGCGGCCGCCGTGGTGGTCTTGCCGACGCCGCCGGAGCCGCAGCACACGATGATGCCGGTGGCCGGGTCGGCGAGCAGGTCGTCGATGCCGATGTCCTGGGGGGCGGAGCGGGCCTCCTGCGCGGCACGGGAGGAGCGCGCCGTGCTGCCGGAGCGGGCGGCCATCAACGCACCCCCTGCGCGAGCAGCTCGTCGGCGAGGACGGCGATGCCGCCGTCCTCGATGCCCTGGGCGAGCACCGGCAGGCTCAGGGTGGGCAGCCCCTGCGAGGCGACCTCGTCGGTCAGCGACCGCTCCAGCTCGACCCGCTCGGCGTGGTCGTGGGCCTCGCTCAGCAGGCCGCTGACGGTCTTGGCGGCCGCGCGCACTCCCACGGCGGCGAGGTCGTCGCGCACTCGGGCCGCCACCCGCTCCGGCTCCGCGGCAGCCGTGTCGAGCAGCGCCTCGTCGACCAGCGGCTCGCGCACCTGGTTGACGATGACGGTGCCGAGGCCGAACCCGGCATCGGACAGCTCGCCGATGGCGTCGACGGTCTCCTGCACCGGCATCTCCTCGAGCAGGGTCACGACGTGCACCACGCTCTGCCGGTTGCGCAGCATCCGGGTGATCGACTCGGCCTGAGAGTGGATCGGCCCCATCCGGGCGAGGTCGGCCACCTGCACGTTGACGTTGAGGAAGCGCGTGATCCGGCCGGTGGGGGGCGCGTCGAGCACCACGGCATCCCAGGCCTTGGGGCCCTGGTGGCGGCTCTTGCCGGTGGTGCGGCCGACCGCCTCGTAGACCTTGCCGATGAGCAGCACGTCGCGCACGCCGGGGGCGATCGTGGTGGCGAAGTCGATGACGCCCATCCGCTCCAGCGCCCCGCCGGCCCGGCCGAGCTTGTAGAAGAGCTGGAGGTACTCGAGCAGCGCTGCCTTGGCGTCGACCGAGATGCCCCACACCTCGCCGCCACCCGCGTGGCTGACCAGGCGCACCTCCTCGATGCCGAGCGGCGGCACGTCGAAGGTCTGGCTGATGCCCTGGCGCCCCTCGACCTCGGCGATGAGCACCCGCTTGCCCTGGCGGGACAGGGCCAGTGCGAGGGCCGACGCCACGGTCGTCTTGCCGACGCCGCCCTTGCCGGTGACCACGTGCAGGCGCACGCCGTCCATGGCGCGAGAGAGGGGAGGGGTGGGCACGGCATCCACCCTAGAGGGGGTGGGGGAACGGCCAGTACGCACCTTCGACGGCGGCCGGGGGCCGGCGGTCAGTGCGTGGTGAGGGTGAGCTCCTCGATCTCCGCGAGCACGAGGAGGTAGGCGCTGCTGTCGGGGTCGATGACGTCGAAGTGGTCGGCGCCGCGGGCGACGGCCGTGCGCAGGGGTTCGTCGGGGGCGCGTGAGGCGACGTAGCTGTCGACGACCTCGGCGGGGACGACGTCGTCGAGCTCACCGGTGACGATGACGGCAGGGCGGGTGAGGCGCTGGCGGGCCGGGTCGGCGTCGGCCCAGGCGTCGGGTGCCTCGTCGGGAGTGGCGCCGAGGAGCGCGCGCGCCGCGTGGTTGCTGAGCCCGAGCCGGTCGACGACCGAGAGGTCGACGGCGGGGGCGAGCGCGACCACGCCGGTGACCCACGGGGCATGGTCGTCGGAGGCAACCCAGAGCACCAGGTGGCCGCCGGCGGAGTGGCCCACGACGACGACCCGGTCGGGCAGGTGGGTGTCGGCGTGCACGGACTCGAGGCGAGCGAGCACGGCGGCGCCGGTGCCGGGCCAGCCGCCGCCCGGCATCCCGATGCGGGGGTACTCGAGGTTGGCGGCGTGGAAGCCGTCGCGGGCCAGCGCCTCGGCGAGCGGGCCGGTGGAGGTGCGGTCGTACTGCTCGCGCCAGAAGCCGCCGTGCACCAGCGCGACGGTGACGTGCCGGGCCCGCCCGGGGGTCGGCTCCCACACGTCGTAGACGTCGGTCTGCAGCGGGCCGGTGACTTCGGTGCGGTCGGGCGGGCGGGCGCTGCGCCGCATGATGCCGGGGTCGTCGTCGCTCATCTCCGCCACGGTAGCCGCCGGGTGTGACGGCGCTAGGGTGACGGGCATGACGAAGTACGAGTACGCCACGGTGCCACTGATCGTGCACGCCACCAAGCAGATCCTCGACCAGTGGGGTGAGGACGGCTGGGAGCTCGTGCAGGTCCTGGTCATGCCCGAGGGCAACCTCGTGGCCTACCTCAAGCGGCCGAGGGCCTGAGCCGTGGGTGGGGTCGAGCAGCGGCTGGCCGAGCTCGGGCTGGTCGTCCCGGAGCTGGTGCCGCCGGTGGCCGCCTACGTGCCCGCCGTGCTCGACGGCTCGCGGGTCTACGTCTCGGGACAGCTGCCGATGGTGCAGGGCGCCATGCCCGAGACCGGGCGGGTCGGCGAGGGGCCGGGGCTGGTGTCGCCGGAGCGCGCCAAAGAGCTGGCCTCGTTCTGCGCCCTGAACGTCATCGCCGCCGTGAAGTCGGTGGTCGGTGACCTCGACCGGGTCGAGCGGGTGGTCAAGGTGGTCGGCTTCGTGGCCTCGGACCCCTCGTTCACCGGGCAGCCGGGGGTCGTCAACGGTGCCTCGGAGCTGTTCGCCGCGGCGTTCGGCTCCGCCGGGGTGCACGCGCGCTCGGCCGTCGGTGTCGTGGCCCTGCCCCTCGACGCGCCGGTCGAGGTCGAGGCCATCGTCCACGTGCGGGACTGACCGCCGGTGGTTGCGGGACCCGCGGGTCGCGCGGGTGAGGGGGCCGCGGGCGGCGCGGGCACGGCATCCGGGCGCGTTTCTTCGGATGCCGTGGGCTCGGGTCACGTGGTCGACCACCCGATCTCGCGCGACCCCGGGCTGGGGGCGCGGGCTGCCGAGTGGCTGGCCTCGCCCGACCGGGTGGTGGTCGAGCCGCGGGGCGCGTCGACCGTGATGCTGGTGCGCGACGGGGCGTCGGGGGTCGAGGTCTACGTGCAGCGGCGGGTGGCGACCATGGCGTTCGCGCCGTCGACGGTGGTGTTCCCCGGTGGCGGCATCGACCCCGCCGATGCCGCCCTGCCGGTGACGACCCCCGGGCTGGCCGAGCTCGCCGCCGCGATGGGGGCGTCGGTCGAGGTGGCCGCGCCGCATGCCGCGGCGGCCGTGCGCGAGGTCGAGGAGGAGTGCGGGGTGCGCCTGTCGGTGGCCGACCTGCGCGGGCGGGCGCACTGGGTGACGCCGGAGTTCGAGCCGCGCCGCTACGACACGTGGATCCTGGCCGCGGGGATGCCGGCCGGCCAGGAGGCGCGGGGGACGACGACCGAGTCGGACCACAGTGCGTGGGTGCGGCCGGGCGACCTGCTGGCCCGGCACGCGGCCGGCGAGGTGCGGATGCTGCCGCCGACGGTGGTGTCGCTGGAGGAGCTTGCTCGGTTCGGTTCTGCGGCAGCGTTCCTCGACGACCGGCCGCGCGTGGCGAAGGTGCTGCCGGTGCTGGTCGTCGGGGCCGACGGCCGGCCGGTGCTGCGCACCGAGATGCCCTGACCGCCCCCGCGCGAGCCTCCGGCTCGGGGGTGCTCCTGGTGACATGCAGTCGTGCGATGGCGCGGCCAGGTCTGTGCTCAGCGCACCCTCGGATGCCGGCCCGCGGCATTCCACTGCATGTCACCAGGAGCGCCGGGGCGGGTTCTCGGGCACCCCGCCCCCACGGGTGACCCGCCACGAGCGCAGCGCCCAGCGGACCCAGTCCTGCTCGAACATGACGTCCTCGAAGCTGAACCGCAGTGATGACCAGGCGAAGACGGCGAACTCGGTGTGTCGCCGGCAGTCCTTGCGCAGGCCCTTCCGGGTGCCGTGGTGCTCGAAACCATCGGCCTCGACCGCGAGCCGGAGCTCCTCGCTGCCCAGGTCGACCACGGCGAACAGCCCGGAGTCGGTGATCTGCAGCTGAGGCGTCAGCTCAAAGCCCTCCTCGAGGCACAGCGCGCGGAGCACCGACTCGAACGGGTTGGCCGCCCGACCGTCGGCATGCGCCGCCACTCGGCGAGCCCGCCGCGCGCCAGTGCCGCGCAGACGGGCGGCGGCCTCGATGAGCTCGGCGCGGGTGACGTCCTTCGCCCGGAGTGCGGAGTCGGCCACCGCCAGCGCTTCGTCGAACGGCAGCGCGCGGGCACAGTCGAGCACCGTACGGAGCGCGGTGGTGACTCCATGGCCCACGTCGTCTCGTCCGAGCTCGGCCCAGTGAGGAACGATGCCGGCGAGCTCGCCCGGCCGGAGGTGCCGGCTGCGGCGCACGGTGACCCAGGCGGCATCCGGCACCGTCTTGACCGCCCAGCCGTGGTGCTGCGCGGCGCTGAGGTGCGAGAGGGTTGCAGCGCGAGCCTGGCTGACCTTCAGGTGCTCGGAGGCGGAGGGAAGCACGTACCGGCCGAGGCCGGGGCGCACGACGACCCCCGCCGTCGTTGCTCGTCTGATCAGCCGAGCCGGGTGCACGACGCGCAACAACTTCCACGTCGTCACACCTCCGAGGAACCGCACGGTCTCGGCGACTTCGCCCAGGTCATCCCCCACAGCGCTCATCGCGACATGCTGCCGGTTCAAGGGCACACGCCGGAGTCGTCATCCACAGGCCCGGTGCCTCCCCAGACGTGCAGTCGCGCGGGTGGTGCGCAGCGGGCGTGCTCACGCGCTGCTGGACGCGGCCCCACGGCATCCCACTGCATGTCACCGGGCGCACTGGCGGACCCGCCGCGGTGGCGAACCGCGGGCTGGTCAGGGGGAGGTGAGGAGGGGGAAGGCGGCGACGACGGAGTCGAGGGCGGAGCGGTCGCCCTCGACCGTCATCCGGCCGTCGTCGACCGCGGTCTGCGCGGTGAGCCCGTGCAGCAGCACGTCGGTCCAGGTCGACGAGTCGGAGCGGACCGTGGCGTCGGCATCCACCGCGGGCTCGCGCTCGACGCTGCACGCGCCCGGTGCCAGGTGCAGGGTGTACTCGCGGTCGCGACCGTCGCGGGCCGTGAGCAGGAGCCGCAGGGTGACGTCGCGGGTCGCCCGCTCGGCGGCCGTCGCGCCCATCGTGCGGCTGGCGAGGACCGCGGTGTCGTCGCTGACCCGCGCCTCGTGCGGCATCCGCGGCGACTGGGAACCCCAGCGACCGAGCACCTGGAGCACCTCCTCCAGCTCGCGCCCCCACGGCGTGAGGTCGTAGACGTTGACCCGCGCCGGCGGCGGCAGCTCGTCGTGCACAACGACCCCGACCTCCTCGAGCTCGCGCAGCCGCTGGGCCAGCACGCTGGGGCTGATGCCGGGCACGTCGGCCCGCAGGTCGGCGAAGCGCTTGGGCCCGAGCACGAGCTCGCGCACGACGATCAGCGCCCAGCGGTCGCCGACGAGGTCGAGCGCGTGGGCCGCGGCACAGCCGTCGTCGTACGAGCCGTAGGTGCGTCGTGTGGCCATGGCGGGAGCGTAGATCGAAGCGCTGGGTATTGACAACAGACCGAAAGATACTGTTTTACTACTTGAATGCCGTCCACCACCCGCGCCGCCGTCGGGCTTGCCGTGCTGGCCCTGCCCACCGCCCTGGTCGCCATCGACATCTCGGTGCTGGCGGTGGCCCTGCCCCGGATGGCCGACAGCCTCGGCGCCAGTGCCCCGGAGCTGCTCTGGATGGTCGACAGCTACAACTTCCTCGTCGCGGGCGCGATGCTCACCATGGGCGCCGTGGCCGACCGGTTCGGCCGGCGCCGGGTGATCGTCGCCTGTGCGCTCGTCTTCGCCGCGGCATCCGCAGTCGGGGCCTTCGCGACGACGCCCCTGATGGTGATCGGCGCGCGGTCGGTGATGGGCGTGGCGGGCTCGGCGCTGATGCCGGCCTCGCTGGCGCTCATCGGCGTGATGTTCACGCGGGAGCAGGCCCGCGTACAGGCGATGGGGGCCTACATGACCGTGTTCCTGGTCAGCATGGCGGCGGCCCCGCTCGTCGGCGGGCTGCTGCTCTCGCGCTGGTGGTGGGGCTCGGTGTTCCTCATCGGGGTGCCGGTCATGCTGCTCTCGGTGGTGCTGGTTCCGCGGTTCGTGCCCGAGTCACGGGCCGACGTGCCGCCGCCGGTCGACGTCTCGAGCGCCGCGATGAGCCTGGCCGCGATCCTCCTGCTCGTGTTCGCCCTCAAGACGGCGGTCGACGACGGGCTCACCGCTGCGGTGCTGGCCACCACCGCAGCGGGCGTCGCAACCGGCCTGCTCTTCCTGCGCCGTCAGCGGCGGCTCGAGCACCCGCTGCTCGACCTCGCGCTGCTGCGGCACCCGGCCGTGGGCCCCACCCTCGTCGTGCTGTTCCTCACCGCCCTGCTCATGGGTGGCACCTCCCTGTTCTTCAACCTCTACCTGCAGGAGGTGCAGGGCCTGACCCCGCTCGCCGCCGCCGTGTGGATGCTGCCCCAGATGGTCGCGATGATCGCCGCCGCCAACCTCGGCCCGCTGCTGACCCGGCGGGTGTCGACGCACCGGGTGGTGGTGGGGATGCTGACCGTGATGACGACCGGTTTCGTCTGCTACACGCTGCTCACGGTCGCCCCGGCGTCGCTGCCGCTCGCGGCCCTCGGCGGGTCGCTGGCCACCTTCGGCATCGGGGCGGCGTTCCCGCTGCTCATGGACACCGCCATCAGCGCGGCCCCACCGGAGCGGGCCGGCTCGGGCGCCGCACTGGCGCAGGTGTCGAACGAGCTCGGCATCGCGCTCGGGCTGACCCTGCTCGGCTCGCTCGGCACGGTGGTCTACCGTGCGGTGCTGGCCCAGCCGGGGTCGGCCGCCGAGGCCAACGTGGTCGAGGGCGTGCGCGGGGCCGGCACCCCGCCCGATGCCGCCCAGCTCGACCACGTGCAGGCGGCGTTCACCCAGGCCTTCAACGTGGTCGGCCTGGTCGGGGTCGCGACGATGCTGGGGGTCTTGGTGATCGTGGTCGCGAGCGGGCGCCGCCTGGCCGTGCAGGAGGAGCGCGCCACGGCATACTCGGGCGGGTGAGTGCCACTCCGCCGCCGTCGGTGACCGCCCCGTGGTCGGGGGGTGACGTCACCGCCCGGGCCCACTGCGTGTTGGCCCCCAACCCCGGTCCGATGACGCTCGACGGCACGAACACCTGGGTGCTGCTCGAGCCCGGCTCCACGGAGGCGGTCGTCATCGACCCCGGCCCGCTCGACGACGGCCACCTCGCCGCCGTGCTGCAGCTCGTGCAGGAGCGCGGCGCCCGGGTGGCCGAGACGGTGCTCACCCACGGGCACCACGACCACGCCGAGGGCGCGCCCCGCTTCGCGGAGCTCACGGGCACCCGGGTGCGGGCCGTGGGGCGCGGCCACGACGACCTGCACGACGGTGACGTGCTGACCACCGGCGGGCTCGAGCTGCGGGTGGTCGCCACGCCGGGGCACACCTCCGACTCGATCTCGTTCGCCCTGCCCGCCGACCATGCCCTGCTCACCGGCGACACCGTGCTCGGCCGCGGCACGACGGTCGTCGCCCACCCCGACGGCGAGCTCGCCGCCTACCTCGACTCCCTCGAGCGCCTCCGCTCGCTCACCGGCGACGGCTCGGTCGTGCGCATCCTGCCCGGGCACGGCCCGGTGGTGCCGGATGCCGCAGCGATGGTCGCGTTCTACCGCGTGCACCGCGCCGAGCGCCTCGAGCAGGTGCGCCAGGCGCTCGCCGACGGCGCGGCATCCGAGGCCGACCCGGTGGAGGGGGTGCTGCGGCGCGTCTACGCCGACGTGCCGTCAGCGGTGTGGCCGGCGGCGCGGCTGTCGATCATGGCGCAGCTGGACTACCTGTCGCGCTGACACCGGATGCCGTGTCGCCCGGCCACGGGCCGGATGCCGTGCCGCTGCGGTCAGCGGGCGCGGCGCTTGAGCCGCTCGACGTCCATGAGCAGCACCGCGCGGGCCTCGAGGCGGAGCCAGCCGCGTGAGGCGAAGTCGGCCAGGGCCTTGTTGACGGTCTCGCGGGAGGCGCCGACCAGCTGGGCGAGCTCCTCCTGGGTGAGGTCGTGCGCGACGAGCAGACCCTCGTCGACGGGGCGGCCGAAGCGGGCCGCGAGGTCGAGCAGCGCCTTGGCGACGCGGCCGGGCACGTCGGTGAAGACCAGGTCGGCGAGCACCTCGTTGGTGCGGCGCAGCCGACGCGCCAGGGCCGCCAGCAGCGTCGAGGCCACGCCCGGGCGGGTCGCGAGGAACTCCTTGAGCTGCTCGTGGCCCATCGAGACGACCTGGGTCTCCGCGACGGCGGTCGCAGTGGCGGTGCGCGGCCCGGGGTCGAACAGCGACAGCTCGCCGAACATCTCGCCCGGGCCGAGGATCGCCAGGAGGTTCTCGCGGCCGTCACTGCTGGTGCGGCCGAGCTTGATCTTGCCCTCTGCGATGACGTAGAGGCGGTCGCCCTGGTCGCCCTCGTGGAAGAGGATGTCGCCGCGCTCGAGGCGCGAGGGGCTCATGGTCGCGATGAGCGACTCCGCCATCTGGTCGTCGAGGGCAGCGAACAGGGGTGCTCTGCGTACGACGTCGTGATCCACGCGGCACAGTGTGCCAGAGAACACAGTCCGCGCGCGGAGGGTGGGCCCAGTCGTGGACGTGTCCGGCATCCACCCCCTCGCCTCACGGACGTGCAGGTGGGAGGCCGTCGGACCCTCCGCCTAGGCTGGCGCCGTGCCCGTGCCGACCCTCACCGCCGCCCGGCGTGCCCGCTTCGCCGCCGAGTCCCCGGTCGCCCGCACCCGCCGGGCCCGACGGATGTACCGCGCCCTCCTCGAGCGCTACCCCTACGCCCACTGCGAGCTCGACTTCGAGACGCCGCTGCAGCTGCTGGTGGCCACCGTGCTCTCGGCGCAGACCACCGACGTCATGGTCAACACGGTCACGCCCACCTTGTTCTCGCGCTGGCCCACCGCCGAGGCCCTGGCCGGTGCCGACCGGGAGGAGATGGAGACGGTGCTGCGGCCCACCGGCTTCTTCCGGGCCAAGACCCAGTCGGTCACCAAGCTGAGCGCGGCCATCGTCGAGCGGTTCGGCGGCGAGGTGCCCGGCCGCCTCGAAGACCTCGTGACCCTTCCGGGGGTCGGCCGCAAGACGGCCAACGTGGTGCTCGGCAACGCCTTCGGGGTGCCCGGCATCACCGTCGACACGCACTTCGGGCGGCTGGTGCGCCGGTTCGGCTGGACCGCCGAGACCGACCCGGTCAAGGTCGAGCCCGATGTCGGCGCGCTGTTTCCCAGGGCCGACTGGACCATGCTCAGCCACGTGCTGATCTTCCACGGCCGGCGCACCTGCCACGCCAAGAAGCCGGCGTGCGGCGCCTGCCCGGTCGCCCAGTGGTGCCCCAGCTACGGCGACGGCGAGACCGACCCGGTCAAGGCCCGCAAGCTGCTCGCCTACGAGCTGGCGCCCGGTTCGCTCGTGGTGCCAGACCCGCCACCCGGCCCGCTGCCCGACGACGCCCCGGCGGCCTCCTGACCGGAGGGCTCCCGGCATCCGCCACCCTGGCCGTCGCCGGGTCGGCGCCCGGGCGCGGCCGGGGCGTGACCCCAAGGTGGGCGGGCCGATCCTCGAAAGCCCGGGAGCTCCCCAGACTTGCTGCCTACCATGGCGCTCATGACGACGGCGCGCGCACGGTGCCCCGGCACGGCGGGCACGGCGTGACCACCCCGACGCCCGGGTGGCTCGTCGACCTCGCGTCCCGCACCGATGTGGCCGAGCACGAGTGGTTCGCGACCTACGCGCCGCCCGAGGGGGAGGGTCGCCGGTCGGCCGTGCTCATGCTCTTCGGCCCGGACCTCCGCGGCGGCGAGGACATCGTGCTCACCGAGCGCGCCCACACCCTGCGCTCGCACCCGGGACAGGTGTCCTTCCCCGGCGGCCGGCTCGACCCTGACGACGACGGGTCGGTGGGAGCGGCGCTGCGCGAGGCCGAGGAGGAGGTCGGCCTCGACCCGGCGGGCGTCGAGGTACTGGCCACGTTCCCCGACCTCTTCCTCGCGCCGAGCCAGCACGCCGTGACACCGGTGCTGGCCTGGTGGCCGAGCCCGGTGCCGGTGGGGGTCGTCGACGCCGGCGAGGTGGAACGGGTGCTGCGGGTGCCCGTGGCCGACCTCGTGGCGCCGACCAACCGGTTCACCGCCGTCTTCGGGCCCTACAAGGGCCCCGCCTTCGAGGTGGGCGACCTGTTCGTGTGGGGCTTCACCGCGATGCTGCTGAGCAGCCTGTTCGACCTGGCCGGGCTGGCCGTTCCGTGGGACACCACGGTCGAGCGCCCGCTGCCCGACCGCGTGATGTCGCCGTGGATGCGGGGGAGCACCGGGTGAGCGGGTCGACGGCTCTCGACCTGGCCCTGCTGTGTCTGCTGGGTCTGTACGCCTGGAGCGGCTGGCGGCAGGGCTTCGTGTCGGCCCTGCTCGGGCTCGTCGGGCTCGTCGGCGGCGCCTGGCTGGCGCTGCAGCTCGCCCCATCGCTGCTCGAGGACCACGCCGGCATCTACCCGGCGACGCCGGTGGGGGTGCTCGCCCTGCTGGCGGCGGTCGTCGCCGTCGCACTCCTCGGGCAGGGCCTGATGCTGTTCCTGGCCAGGCGAGTGCGCGACGTCGTCACCGACCCGGCCGTGCAGGCGGTCGACTCGGGGCTCGGCCTGTTCGCCGTGCTCGTCACCGCCATGCTCGTGGTGTGGGTCGTGGCGGGGGCGGTGAGCACCAGCGGCCCGCGCGCGGCGCGCGAGCTGGTCTCGCACTCGGCGGTGGTGACGGCCCTGGACGAGCTCATGCCCTCGGCGGCCGACGGACTCGTGCAGGACCTCACCGAGGCCATCGACGACGGCGTCTTCCCGCGGGTGTTCGAGGGCCTGGGCCCCGAGCCGATCGCACCGGTCGACGCCCCCGACGGGGCCGTGACCAAGGACCCGGACGTCGTGCGCGCGCTCAAGTCCGTGGTGCACGTGCGGGCGGAGTCCGACGGCTGCGGGCAGGCACAGGTGGGCAGCGGCTGGGTGCTGTCCCGGGGGCGGGTCGCCACCAACGCCCATGTGGTGGCCGGGGCCGACCGGGTCACCGTCAGCGTGCGAGGCACCGGTCGCGAGCACTCGGCGCGGGTGGTGGCCTTCGACCCCCGCCGCGACGTCGCGGTGCTCGAGGTGACCGAGCTCGACGCCCCGTCCGCGCAGCAGGGAGCCGCGCTGGACACGGGCGCGCAGGCCGCGGTGGCGGGGTTCCCCGGTGACCAGGGGCTGTCGGTCGGGGCCGCCCGGGTGCGTGACGTGCTGCGCGCCCGGGGTGCCGACATCTACGGCACCCTCGACGTGACCCGCGAGATCTACTCGCTGCGGGCCGAGGTGCGCCGGGGCGCATCGGGTGGCCCGGTGCTCGACCGGCGCGGTGAGGTCGTCGGCATGGTCTTCGCCACCTCGCTCGACGACGCCGACACCGGCTACGCGCTCACCCTCGACGAGATCGCGCCCGTCCTGCGCCGGGGCGAGCTCGGCTCGCGCCCGGTGTCGACGGGGCGGTGCCTCTCAGGCTGACGGGGTCGGCGTCCCGTTGGCGGCGCCCGTGCTGCCGGATGCCGTGCCCCCGGGTGTCGCGGAGGCCGCCACGCCGCCGGCGGCGCCAGTACCCGCTGTCGGGGCACCTGCCGCCGCGGTAACGGCATCCGGCTCGCCCTTGGGGTTCTTGATCGCGGCGATGGTCTGCTGGGCCTGGTCGATGGCGCGCTCGGGAGCGGGCTTGGCCTGGTCGAGGGCCTTCTTGCCGAGCAGCCCGAGGATGCCGCCGACGATGAGCACCACCACGGCGACGATCAGGTAGCCGGCCCACACCGGCAGCCACGTGGAGATGCCCCAGGCGGCGCTGTGCAGCAGGAAGACGAAACCCATGAGCGCGAGGAACGCCGCGCCGGCGAGCAGGCCGGCGCCCTTGCCGAGCACCTTTGCGCCGTCGGTGACTTCGGCCTTGGCCAGTGCGATCTCGCCCCGGACGATGCCCTCGAGGTCGTGGGTGGCGTCAGCCACCAACTGGCCGATGGTCCGCTCCGTGCCCGATGTCCCGGTTGCCATGCGCGTCCGCCTCACTGTCCACGTCGGCCCACGTGACGGGCCCTCGACGCAGACCTTACCCAGCGCGGGCCGCTGTGGAGCTACGTGGTCTCACGCTCATAGACGTCGGGGATGCCGTCGGCGTCGTCATCGCGCGACTCCAGCTCGGCGATGCGCCGGTAGACCTGGTTGCGGATGCGCAGCAGGACGGAGGCGAGCAGGGCGGACAGCAGGGAGCCCACGAGCACGGCGAGCTTGACGGCGTCGTCGCGCTCGGAGCCCACGCCGAAGGCCAGCTCGCCGACGAGCAGGGACACCGTGAAGCCGACCCCGGTGAGCATGGCGAGCCCGAAGACGTCGCGCCAGGACAGGTCGGTGTCGAGCCTGGCGCGGGTGAACCGGGCCACGAGGTAGGTCGAGCCGAAGACCCCGACGACCTTGCCGAGGACCAGGCCGGCGATCACCCCCAGTGCGACGGCATCGGTCAGAGCCGGCCCCAGACCACCGTCGACGAACCGCACCCCGGAGGCGAAGAACGCGAACACCGGCACGGCGATGCCCGCCGAGATCGGCCGCATCAGGTGCTCGAACCTGTGGGCGACGTCGGTGCTGCGGTCGTGGGTGCTGATCGAGGGCACCGACGCACGTGGCTTGACCGGCACGACCAGACCCAGCAGCACGCCGGCCACCGTCGCGTGCACCCCTGAGGCGTGCACCAGGCCCCAGGTGGCCAGGGCCAGCGGCAGCAGCAGCCACCAGTAGGTGATCCGTCGCTGGGTGAGCGCGGCGAACGCCGCCAGCGGCACCAGCGCCATCAGCAGCGGGCCGACCTGGAGGTCGGAGGTGTAGAAGATGGCGATGATCGTGATCGCGATGAGGTCGTCGACCACGGCGAGGGTCAGCAGGAACGAACGCAGTGCCGACGGCAGCGAGGACCCGATCACGGCGAGCACGGCCAGGGCGAAGGCGATGTCGGTGGCGGTGGGGATGGCCCACCCACGCAGGGCGTCGCCCTCACCGCCGGCCAGCACCACGGTGCCGACGAAGAACAGCGCGGGCACGATGACCCCACCGATGGCCGCGACCACCGGGACCACGGCCTTCGCGGGCGAGCGCAGGTCGCCGACGAGGAACTCGCGCTTGACCTCCAGGCCCGCGACGAAGAAGAAGATCGCGAGCAGGCCGTCGCCGGCCCAGTGGCCGACCGTGAGCTCGAGGTGGCCCCACTCGATGCCGATCACGGTGTCGCGCAGCGTGAAGTAGGCGTCGGACCACGGCGTGTTCGCCAGCACCAGGGCGGCCAGGGCCGCCACCAGGAGCAACGCACCGCCGATCGTCTCGGTGCGCAGCGCGTCGGCGACGACCTGGGCCTCGGGCCAGCTCGGCCGGCTGAGGATGCCCGGTCGTTCCTTGGGGGCCGGGGTGGGGGCCGGGTCGGTGCCTGCCATGCCTGGTCTCCTGTGGTCGGTGACACGGGGGTCCCCGCGTGGTCGCGGGAGCGGTGCCGACCAGACTTCCCGGCGCTCCGCCGCAAGTCTATCGGCGGTCCTCGGTCGGCATTCGACGATGTCGCCGAGGGCCGGCAGCGAGCGGACCGCTCAACAGGCAGTCGGCGCCCGGCGCGCGTCCGCTGAGCACGAAGCCGGCGACCTCCATGGCCCACTGCCTGTCGGCCGGTCCGCTCGCCGGCACGTGCCGCGGAGGTGAGCAGTGCGGCATCCGGGAGCACGGACGAGGGGTGTCGGGCTGCTGCCCGACACCCCTCCTTCTCCCGCCCGGACGTCAGCCGGCGGACGAGCCGCCGGAGCCGCTGGTCATGCCCTGGGAGATCAGGCTCATCACCGAGGAGTCGGCCAGCGTGGTCGCGTCGCCGATGTCGCGGCCCTCCGCGACGTCCTTGAGCAGCCGGCGCATGATCTTGCCCGAACGCGTCTTGGGCAGCTCGGGGACGATCATGATCTGGCGCGGCTTGGCGATCGGGCCGATCTCGTGGGCCACGTGGTTGCGCAGCGCCTGGATGGTCGCGTCGCCCTCGTCGGCGGCGTCACCACGCAGGATGACGAACGCGCAGACGGCCTGGCCGGTGGTCTCGTCGGCGGCACCGACCACGGCGGCCTCGGCCACCGACGGGTGCGACACCAGCGCCGACTCGATCTCGGCGGTCGAGAGCCGGTGGCCCGAGACGTTCATGACGTCGTCGACCCGGCCGAGCAGCCAGATGTTGCCCTTCTCGTCGTACTTCGCGCCGTCACCGGCGAAGTAGTACTTCGGGCCGAACCGGGTCCAGTAGGTCTCCTTGTAGCGCTCGGGGTCGCCCCAGATGCCGCGCAGCATCGCCGGCCACGGCTTGGTGAGCACCAGGTAGCCGACCTTCTCGGCCTCGGTGAACGGCTGCCCCTCGTCGTCGAGGATCTCGGCGGAGATGCCGGGGATGGGGCGCTGCGCCGAGCCGGGCTCCAGCGTGGTGACGCCGGGCAGCGGGCTGATCATGATGCCGCCGGTCTCGGTCTGCCACCAGGTGTCGACGATCGGTGCCTTCCCGCCGCCGATGTTCTTGCGGTACCAGAGCCACGCCTCGGGGTTGATCGGCTCACCGACGCTGCCCAGCATCCGCACGCTCGACAGGTCGAACTTCGCGGGGATCTCGTCGCCCCACTTCATGAAGGTGCGGATGGCGGTGGGTGCGGTGTAGAGGATCGACACCTTGTACTTCTCGATGAGCTCCCACCAGCGGCCCTGGTGCGGGGTGTCGGGGGTGCCCTCGTACATCACCTGGGTGGCGCCGTTGGCCAGCGGCCCGTAGACGATGTAGCTGTGCCCGGTGACCCAGCCGACGTCGGCGGTGCACCAGTAGACGTCGGTCTCGGGGTGCACGTCGTGGACGACGGCGTTGGTGTAGGCCGCCTGGGTGAGGTAGCCGCCGCTGGTGTGGAAGATGCCCTTCGGCTTCCCGGTCGTGCCGCTCGTGTAGAGGATGAAGAGGGGGTGCTCGCTGTCGAACGACGCGGCCTCGTGGGTGTCGCTCTGGCGGTCGACGACGTCGTGCCACCACACGTCGCGGCCCTCGACCCAGTCGACATCGGTGTCGGTGCGCCGCACGACGAGCACCTTCTCGACCGGGTTCGGGTGCTGCAGTGCCTCGTCGACGGCGGGCTTGAGCGGCGACGGCTTGCCCCGGCGGAACTGCCCGTCTGTGGTGACGACCACCTTGCACTGGGCGTCGTCGATGCGGGTGTGCAGGGCCTCGGCCGAGAAGCCGCCGAAGATCACCGAGTGGGGGGCGCCGAGCCGCGCACAGGCCAGCATCGTGAAGGCGGTCTCGGGGATCATCGGCATGTAGATGGCGACCGTGTCGCCGGCGCCCACCCCGAGCTCGGCGAGCGCGTTGGCGGTCTTGGCGACCTCACGCTGCAGGTCGGCGTAGGTGATGGTGCGGGTGTCGCCGGCCTCACCCTCGAAGTGGATGGCGACGCGGTCGCCGTTGCCGGCCTCGACGTGGCGGTCGACGCAGTTGTGGGCGACGTTGAGCTCCCCGCCGACGAACCACTTCGCGAACGGCGCGTCGTCCCAGTCGAGGGTGCGCTCGAAGTCCTTCGCCCACGTGATGCGGGTGCGGGCCTGCTCGGCCCAGAACCCCTCGTGGTCCTCGGCCGCGGCGTCGTACATCGCAGCAGTGCCGTTGGCCTGCGCGGCGAACGCCGGGTCGGGCGCGAAGTCCATCTCGTGCGCGTGGCTGGACAGGCTGTCGTCGGTCACGGCGTGCTCCTCCTCGTTGAGTGTCTGCCCCCCCACCCAACCCGCTGCGGCCCCGCACGGCAACCGCCCAACCACCGGGAGCCCGGTGGGCGGGCGGCGCCTGCGATGAGCGGACCCGTCAGCCCCGACGAGAGGTGGTGGGGCCGGTCGGGGCCGCGCCCACCGGGCCCAGGCGGTACGAACCGTCGGTGAGCCGGGAGGTGTTGGCCAGCGCCATCGGCGCCAGGTAGCAGTGGCCGGCCCGACCGCGACCATTGCGGGGGCGGAGGCGGACACGGCGTGCCCCTTCGGGAACGTCCAGTCCGGGACGTCCAGCCGGGGAGAGGCGTTGCAGGCCGTCGGCGGGACCTCGCGGAGAGGACCGAATGGTGCGCCCCCTGATGCCTTGCGCGGACCCGGTTGCCCGGCTCCACGTCGTGCGTCTAGTGACCGCGCGAGGCGGGCGAGGGCGGAAACCGGCGATGGCGGTGGTTTGGTCGTGTGACCTTGGAGATGCACACAATGTCCAGGGTTTTCCGAATCCGGAGCGCGAAAGTGTGCGCTCATTGCCCATCGGCTACGCCATCGGTTTCGTCGTGCCCGAGAGCATGGAACCGTAGGGAGACAGGCCCACAAGGCCACGACAACTCACAAGGAGGTGAGCACGGTGTTCGAGGAGGGACAGCTCTACTCAGCCGTGACGACCGACGCCGACGGTCAGGTGCAGGTGCACCTGGGGGAGAACCACCCCGGCTTCACGGATGCCGGCTACCGGGCCCGCCGCGGGGAGATCGCCGCGGCCGCGCTCGCGCACCGACCGGGCGAGCCGGTGCCGACGATCGACTACACCGAGCAGGAGCAGGACATCTGGCGACTCGTCTCCGCCGAGCTCGCACCCAAGCACGAGAAGTACGCACACTCGGAGTTCCTGGCGGCCAAGGCGAACCTCGCCCTCCCCACCGACCACGTGCCGCAGCTGCACGAGGTCACCGAGCGCCTGACGCCCCTGACCGGCTGGAGCTACCGCGCCGCCCCCGGCCTGGTACCGCTGCGCGAGTTCTACGCCGACCTCGGCGCGCGCACCTTCAACTCCACGCAGTACCTCCGGCACCCGAGCCAGCCGCTCTACACGCCCGAGCCCGACATCATCCACGAGGTCATCGGGCACGCCAACCAGCTCGCCAGCCCGCGGTTCGCGGCGATCACCGAGGCGGCCGGGCAGGCCAGCGCGCGGCTCCAGAGCGACGAGGCGATGCAGTTCGTCGCCGACGTCTTCTGGTTCTCGATCGAGTTCGGCGTCATCGCCGAGCACGGCGAGACCAAGGCCTACGGCGCCGGCATCCTGTCGAGCTACGGCGAGATGGACGAGTTCGGCCACATGGACATCCGCCCCCTCGACCTGCACGAGATGGGCACGCTCAACTACGACATCACGGCCTACCAGCCGGTGCTGTTCCGGGCCGAGAGCCTGGACCAGCTCGAGGACGTCGTGGGCGGGTTCTTCGCCACGGTCGACGACGACCTCGCCGCCCGCCTGCGCGCGGAGGCGTCGCTCGGCGGCTGAGGTACCAGCGCAGGGCGCGTGGTTCGGCACGGCATACAGCGGCCGCGGAGGGAATGATCCACTCCGCGGCCGCTGCGTGTGCGGTGAGGCGTTGCCTCAGTGGTTGACCGCCTCCGCGACACCGTGACCGGTGAGGCTGCGGACCTCCATCTCGGCGTACTTCTGGGCGTTGTGCTCCTTGCTCGTGACCGAGCCGAGCCAGCCGAGGAAGAACGCCAGCGGGATCGAGATCAGGCCCGGGTTGTCGAGCGGGAAGAGGTGGAAGTCGATCGCGGTGCTGGTGATCATCGACTGGCTGGGGCCACCCTCGACCAGCGGCGGCTTGCCCGACACGACCGGGCTGAAGATGATCAGCACGAGCGCACTCGTGAGGCCGCCGTAGATGGACCACAGGGCGCCACGGGTGTTGAAGCCCTTCCAGAACAGCGAGTACAGGATCGTGGGCAGGTTGGCGCTGGCGGCGATGGCGAAGGCCAGGGCCACGAGGAACGCGATGTTCTGGTTCTTGGCCAGGATGCCGCCGAGGATCGCGATGATCCCGATGACGACGGATGCCGTGCGCGCCACCCGCACCTCCTGGTCCTGGGTGGTGTTCCCGCGCTTGAAGACCTCCTTGTAGAGGTCGTGGGCGAAGGTCGCCGAGGTGGTGATGGTCAGACCTGCGACCACCGCGAGGATCGTCGCGAAGGCGATGCCCGAGATGACGCCGAGGAAGACCGAGCCGCCGAGCTCGTAGGCGAGCAGCGGCGCGGCCGAGTTGGCCTTGCCGGGGGCGGCGAGGATGGCGTCGGGGCCGACCAGGGCCGCGGCCCCGTAGCCGACGACCAGGGTCAGCAGGTAGAAGCCGCCGATCAGCCAGATGGCCCACTCCACCGACTTGCGGGCCTGCTTGCTCGTGGGCACGGTGTAGAACCGCTGCAGCACGTGAGGAAGACCGGCGGTGCCCAGCACGAGCGCCATCGACAGCGAGATGAAGTCGATCTTGGTCGTGAGGGTCTTGCCGTACTTCAGGCCGGGCTCGAACAGCTTGTCGCCGGCGGGGGAGTTGTCGGCGGCGGACTGGAAGAGCTCGGAGAAGCTGAAGCTGAACTTGCCGAGCACCATCAGGGTGATTACCGCGGTGCCGGCGATGAGCAGCAGCGCCTTGATGATCTGCACCCAGGTGGTGCCCTTCATGCCACCGATGAGCACGTACGTGATCATGATGCCGCCCACGAGCGCGATGACCAGGTTCTGCGCCGTCTCACCCTGGATGCCGAGGAGCAGCGAGACCAGGCCACCGGCACCGGCCATCTGGGCCAGCAGGTAGAAGAACGACACCGTGATCACCGAGATGGCGGTCGCGATGCGCACCGGGCGCTGCTTGAGGCGGTAGGACAGCACGTCGGCCATCGTGAAGCGGCCGGTGTTGCGCATCAGCTCGGCCACGAGCAGGAGCGCGACGAGCCAGGCGACGAGGAAGCCGATGGAGTACATGAAACCGTCGTAGCCCTGCAGGGCGATGGCGCCGGCGATGCCGAGGAAGCTCGCGGCGGAGAGGTAGTCACCGGCGATGGCCACGCCGTTCTGGCGGCCCGAGAAGGCGCCGGCAGCGGTGTAGTACTGCTCGGCGGTCTTCTTGCCGGACGAGACGCGGATGACGATGACGAGCGTGATGACGACGAAGGCCGCGAAGATCGCGATGTTCAGGATGGGGGAGCCGACCGAGGTCGCCTCGGCGAAGGGGAGCGTGCGGGCCATCGGTCAGATCTCCTTCACGGCGGTGGCGGCGGCGTCCATCTGGACACCGACGGCCTCGGCCATCGGGTCGAGCTGGCTGTTGGCCCAGCGGGCGTAGGTGATCGTGATCGCGAAGGTCGTCACGAACTGGCCGAGGCCCAACAGCAGGCCGACGGTGATGCCCGGCTTGCCGACCTGCTTGCCCATGAACTCGGGGGCGAACATCGACAACAGGACGTAGAGGAAGTACCAGGTCAGGAAGAACGCGGTCATCGGGAAGACGAACCCGCGGAACTTCTTGCGCAGCGCCTGGAACTCCGAAGTGGACTGCACAGTGAGGTAAGCGTCCTCGGTCTGCGTGCGAGCGTCGTTGCTCACAGGTCACCTCCAGGGTCGGTGTCCGGACGGTGCTGCCCGGATCGACCCTCAGCGTGGCGCCACGGCCGGGCCTGTGGGGACCCGTATGGGAGGGCCCCGCGGCAGGCGGGTGGGCGGGGCGACGTGCGGCTGGTCGCAGCGCGCCGAACGGCAGGCGGCGCACGACGAACGGCGGGGTGCGTGCGGCCCGGCGGCGACGGCATCCGCCCTGTTCCCCGGCAGAATGGGGGCGTGCGCGCGCTTCGGAAGGTCACCGCAGGTCCAGGTCTCGAGCTCGTCGACGTGCCCGAGCCACCGTGCGGCGACAAGGACGTCAAGCTGCGGGTGCTGCGGGCCGGCCTGTGCGGCACCGACCTGCACCTGGAGCAGTGGGACGAGTGGGCGGCGGCGACCGTGAAGGTGCCGATGACGCTGGGTCACGAGTTCTTCGGCGAGGTGGTCGAGGTGGGGGCCGACGTCGACCACGTGGCGGTGGGCGACCGGGTGTCCGGCGAGGGGCACATCGTGTGCGGCAACTGTCGCAACTGCCGGGCCGGGCGCCGGCACCTGTGCATCAACACGGTGGGGGTCGGGGTGAACCGCGACGGCGCGTTCGCCGACTACGTCGTCATCCCGGCGACCAACGCCTGGGTGCAACCCGCCGACCTCGACCCGGACCTCGGGGCGCTGTTCGACCCGCTCGGCAACGCGACGCACACGGCCCTGCAGTGGCCCGTGGTCGGGGAGGACGTGCTGGTGACCGGCGCGGGGCCGATCGGGGTGATGGCCACCGCGGTGGCGCGGCACGCCGGGGCGCGACGCCTCTGCGTCACCGACCTGTCGCCCGCCCGCCTCGCGCTCGCCAAGGCGGCCGGGGCCGACCTCGTGGTCGACGTCTCGGCGGGGGCGTCGCTGCGCGAGGCGCAGGCCGAGCTCGGCATGGTCGAGGGGTTCGACATCGGGCTCGAGATGAGCGGGTCGCCGGTGGCGGTGCAGGAGATGCTGGCCAACATGAACCACGGTGGCCGGGTGGCCCTGCTGGGGCTGCCCAAGGACCGCTACGCCATCGACTGGGGGCGGGTCATCACGCACATGATCACGCTGCGCGGCATCTACGGGCGCGAGATGTTCGAGACGTGGTACCTCATGGGGTCGATGCTCGCGACCTCGCCGTCGCTGCGTGAGGCGGTGTCGTCGGTGGTCACCGGGCGCTACCCGGCCGAGCAGTGGCAGCAGGCCTTCGACGAGACCCGGTCCGGCAACGGCGGCAAGGTCGTCCTCGACTGGAGCTGACCCCACCCAGCGTCCCGAGATCGACCAATAGGTCACAGCAGGGACGCCGCCCCGTCCCGAGATCGACCAATAGGTCACAGCAGGGACGCATCGGGTTCGGCATACGCTGGCGGGGCGGCGCCGCACCCGGGCGACCGACCTGCCGGAACCCCTGAGGAGACGACGTGTACGGCGCCATCAAGGACGAGCTCACCGCGACCCTGGCGGAGATCGAGGAGGCCGGGCTCTACAAGCGGGAGCGCGAGCTGACCACGCCACAGTCGTCGCACGTGGCGACCGACGGCGGGGCATCGCTGAACTTCTGCGCGAACAACTACCTGGGCTTCGCCGACCACCCCGACGTCGTTGCCGCGAGCCGGGCTGCGTTGGACCAGTGGGGTTTCGGGATGGCGTCGGTGCGCTTCATCTGCGGCACCCAGACCCAGCACACCGAGCTCGAGGCGCGGCTGTCGCAGTTCCTGGGCGCCGAGGCCACGATCCTCTACAGCTCGTGCTTCGACGCCAACGGCGGGGTCTTCGAGGTGCTCTTCGGCGCCGACGACGCGATCGTGAGCGACGAGCTCAACCACGCGTCGATCATCGACGGCATCCGGCTCAGCAAGGCCGCCCGGTTCCGGTACAAGAACGCCGACCTGGCCGACCTGCGCACCCAGCTCGAGACGGCCCGGGCGGGCGGCGCCCGCCGGGTCTGCGTCGTCACCGACGGCGTGTTCTCGATGGACGGCTCGTACGCCCCGCTCGACGGCATCTGCGACCTGGCCGACGAGTTCGAGGCGATGGTGCTGGTCGACGACTCGCACGCCGTGGGGTTCGTCGGCGACGGCGGCCGCGGGACGCCCGAGCTGTTCGGCGTGATGGATCGGGTGGACATCATCACTGGGACGCTCGGCAAGGCGCTCGGCGGGGCGTCGGGCGGCTACGTCGCGAGCCACCAGGAGGTCGTCGACCTGCTGCGCCAGCGCTCGCGCCCCTACCTGTTCTCGAACTCGGTGGCACCGGCCGTCGTCGCCGGGTCGCTGGCCGCGCTCGACCTCGTGTCGGGCTCGAGCGAGGGGCGGGAGACGTTGCGCGCCAACGCCGCCCTGTTCCGCGAGCTGATGACCGACGCCGAGTTCGAGCTGCTGCCGGGGTCGCACCCGATCACCCCGGTCATGTTCCCCGGCGACGACGGTGCCCGCCGGGCGTCCCAGATCGCCGACCACATGCTGGCGCACGGCGTCTACGTCATCGCGTTCAGCTTCCCGGTGGTGCCGCGCGGCAAGGCCCGCATCCGGGTGCAGCTCTCGGCGGCGCACTCGGAGGCCGACGTGCGGGCCTGCGTCGACGCCTTCGTGGCGGCGCGCGACGCCGTCGGCTGACCGGCATCCGATCAGTCGCGGACGCGGGAGCGGGCCAGGGCCACCCGCTCGGGAGTGTGCAGCCGCACCATGGTGCGCCGGGTGCCGGCGGGGATGCGTGACGGCGTGGCCAGCGAGACCAGCACCGCGGTGGTGATGGCCAGCGGCGTGGCCCACATCGCGGGGTTGGCGAGCAGGGCGCCGGTCCACCCGCCCTCGGGTCCGGTGGCGATGGTCCAGCCGATCGCCACGGTCGCCGACGTGCCACCGACGACCAGCCCGGCCATCGCCCCCCACGTCGACAGGCCCCGCCACCAGACGCCGAGCATGATGAGCGGCGCGAAGGTCGCCGCCGCCACCGCGAACGCCAGGCCGACCGTGGTGGCCAGGCCCAGCGGCTCGGTCGCGCGGCTGACGCCGTAGGGGATGACCACCGCCAGGATCGCCGCCACCCGGAAGCCGCGGATGCCGGGCACGTCGCCGCCGGCCATCCGGGTCGCCCGCGGGCGCAGCAGCTCCTGGTCGATGACACCAGTCACCGACATGGCCAGGCCGGATGCCGTGGACAGGAACGCCGCGAATGCGCCCCCGGCCAGCATCGCGGTGAGCAGCTGCCCCCCGAGCCCGGGGAGGAGGGTCTCGGGGAGCCGCAGCACGATGGTGTCGGAGCCCACCCCCGGCGGGAGCGTCGGGTAGGCCACCCGTCCGAGTGCGCCATAGACCGGGGGTAGTAGGTAGAAGAAGCCGAGCAGCGCGATGACCGTGACGGTGGTGCGACGGGCGCCGATGCCGTCGGGGTTGGTGTAGTAGCGCACGAGAACGTGGGGCAGCCCCATCGTGCCGAGGCACAGGGCGAGCACCGTGGATGCCGTGCGGTAGGTGGGGTGGTCCTGAGGACCACTGGGGGACAGCGGGATGTTCCACGACGGGTCGACCTGGGGCGCGGGCGACCCCGACCGGAACCACAGCGCGAGCAGCACGAACGCGGGCACGGCCAAGGCGGTGAGCTTGATCCAGTACTGCACGGCCTGCACGAAGGTGATCGACTTCATCCCCCCGGCGCCGACGGCGAGGGCGACCACCACCATGACGACGAACCCGCCGACCCAGGCCGGGGCGCCGGTGACCAGGGTCAGGGTCAGGCTCGCGCCCTGGAACTGCGGCACCAGGTAGAGCCAGCCGATGCCCACGACGAGCACCGACGAGACGAGCCGGATGGCGCGCGAGCCCAGCCGTGCCTCGGCGAAGTCGGGCAGCGTGTAGGCACCCGAGCGCCGCATCGGCGCGGCCACGACGACGAGCAGCACGAGGTAGCCGAGGGTGTAGCCCACGGGCAGCCACAGCATGTCGACACCCTGGTCGTAGATGAGCCCAGCGACGCCGAGAAAGCTTGCGGCGGAAAGGTACTCGCCGCTGATGGCTGAGGCGTTGAGGCGCGGGGAGACGGTGCGACCGGCGACGTAGAAGTCACTCGTGCGTCGCGACAGCCGCAGCCCCAGGGCTCCGACGACCAGGGTGGTGAGGCAGACGAGGGCGACCGCGATGATCGACAGCGGGTAGCTCACGACGCGTCGACGACCTCGGCGAAGTCCTGCTCGATGCGCTCGGACTGGCGGGTGTACCAGCGGGCCAGGAACCACGCCGCGGGGTAGACGGCGATGCCGAGCACCAGCCACGGGAACGGCAGCCCGGCCACCGTGATGGTGCGCGTGGCCGGCACCAGGAGAAGCGTGATGGGCAGCGCGGCCAGCCCCACGACGGTGAGCGCGAGGACGGCGACGGACAGCCGCAGCTGGGCCCGCATCAGGCCCTCGAGGTAGACGTCACCGAGCTCGGTCTGCTCGTCGAGGTCGCGCGAGACCGGCCGGGCGTGCATCGGGGCGGCGCCGCGCCGCGAGCTGGTGACCCGCACCCGCTGTGGGGCACCGCCCGCCGGGGTGGTCACGGACTCAGCCGCCGCTCGGGCGCTTGTCGCCGATGGGCCGGCGCAGGAGGGTGTCGCGCAGGTGCTTGGTGTGCCGCCGGCTGACCTGGAGCTCGACGTTGCCGACGACCACGGAGCACCGGCCGTGGTCCATCCGCACCTCGCTGACGTGGGGCAGGGCGACCAGGGTGCTGCGGTGGATGCGCACGAACCCGTGCTCGGCCCAACGGTCCTCGAGCACCGTCAGCGGCACGCGCACCAGGTGCGAGCCGGTCTCGGTGTGCAGCCGCGCGTAGTCGCCGTGGGCCTGGGCGTAGCGGATCTGGCTGCGCGTGATGAACCGGGTCACGCCACCCAGCTCGACCGGGATGGTCTCGTCCTCGACCACCGGAGCCGCCGGCTCGGCCGGTGCGGACGGCATCCCGGGAGGTTTCTCGATCTGCGCCACCACGACCCGGCGGATGGCCTCGGAGAGGCGCTCGGGGCGCACCGGCTTCATGACGTAGTCGGTGGCCGCCAGCGCGAAGGCGTCGACCGCGTGCTCGTCGTGCGCGGTGACGAAGACGATCTGCGGGCGCACGCTGAACCGTGAGATCACCCGGGCCAGCGCCATGCCGTCGAGGCCCGGCATCGAGATGTCGCTGAAGACGACGTCGACGTCGCGGCCGTCGAGCACCTGCAGGGCCTCGGTGCCGCTGGAGGCGGTGATGACCTCGGAGACGCGGTCGTCGCGCCCGAGGAGGTAGCCGAGGTCGGAGAGCGCCGGCAGCTCGTCGTCGACGACGAGCGCCGTGAGTCCCACGTCGTTGGTGGACATGGGGGGAGCCTACGACCCCGACTACGACGCCGCGTGGATGCCGGGAGCGAACTTTGGCACGCGGAACGACACCTTCGTGCCAGCGCCCACCGCGGTCTCGACGACGAGGCCGAACTCGTCGCCGTAGACCTGCCGAAGGCGGGCGTCGACGTTGCCCAGGCCGATCGAGTCGCTGGCGTGCGCGCCGTCGAGGATCTGCCGCACCCGCTGCGGATCGGTGCCGACGC
>CAWHYJ010000005.1:0-47423 GCA_963833495.1 uncultured Actinomycetota bacterium
GCGTGCCCGGCACGGCGGGCACGGCCGGCGCCGGCTCCACGCCCACGGTGGTGAGCCACGCCAGCCCGTCGCGCATGCCCACGACGACCTCGGGCACGACCAGCGTCGCGCCGGTCGCCGAGTCCGCGGCATACGACACCGACCCGAACGCGACCGGCCCGGTGCCCGGACGGTCGACCTCGTCGCGCACCACGGCGGTGCCGACCAGCGCCGACCACCACGACTCGAGCTCGGCCATTCGGCCGGGCCCGGATGCCGTGTGGCTCGCCGCGCGCCCCCAGCCCACGATGCCCTCGCCGCGGCGCACCCACGAACACGCGTCGCGCGCGTCGACGGCGGGGATCAACGACAGCAGCGCCGCGCCGAGCTCGGGGTCGAGGGGCACGGTGCGCGAGACGAGGGGGGCGGCCGGAGCGCCGATCGGGTCGAGCGCCGGGGTCCCCGCGGGCAGCGAGGTCATCGCGCAGCAGGATACGACCCGCGGCAGGGAGGCCCGACATCGATGGGAGGATGTCGCGCATGAGCCGCGCCTCCCTCGACAAGGACCCCCGCGACGTCGCCGCGATGTTCGACGACGTCGCGAGCAAGTACGACGTCACCAACGACGTCCTCTCGCTCGGCCAGGACCGGCTCTGGCGGCGCGCGGTCGTGCAGGCCTGCGAGGCGGTGCCCGGCCAGGTCGTCCTCGACATCGCGGCCGGCACCGGCACCAGCAGCGAGCCGTTCGCCGACTCCGGCGTCGACGTCGTGCCCGCCGACTTCTCGCTCGGCATGCTGCGCGTCGGCCACCGCCGCCGCTCCGACCTCGGCTTCACCGCGGCCGACGCGATGAACCTGCCGTTCGCCGACGGCTCCTTCGACGTCGTCACGATGAGCTTCGGCCTGCGCAACGTCAGTGACCCGGATGCCGCGCTGCGCGAGTTCCTGCGGGTCACCAAGCCCGGTGGCCGGTTCGTGCTCTGCGAGTTCAGCCAGCCGACCAACAAGGCGTTCCGCACGGTCTACAGCAAGTACCTCATGCGCTCGCTGCCGGCGGTCGCCCGCAAGGTCAGCAGCAACCCCGAGTCCTACGTCTACCTCGCCGAGTCGATCCAGGCCTGGCCGGCCCAGCGGGCCATGGCGCAGCGCATCGCGGGCGCCGGTTGGGAGGGCGTGCAGTGGCGAAACCTGTCCGGTGGAGTGGTCGCGTTGCACCGCGCCACCAAGCCGCTCGCCGACGCGGTTGAAGGTTAGGCCGTCCTAAGTGCAGCCCGGGCGGATGCCGTCCTAGACTCCCTGCGTTCGTGAAGACATTCACAAGCACCCAGCCGGAGCCGACGCGCCAGCCGACCTCGCCGGGTGGGGCGTCCGTCACTCCCCCTAGGATGAGCGGGACGCCGTCTGTCCTCCCGGCCAGCTGTGCCCACCCGACGCACACGAGCACCGAAAGGGGAGTTGTCCTGCGATGAGCAACCCCTATGTCCCGCTGCTGATCCTGCTCGCCTTCGGCTTCGGTTTCGCGGCCCTGTCGGTGGGTACCAGCCTCGTGGTCGGCCCCAAGCGCTACAACCGCGCGAAGATGGAGGCGTACGAGTGCGGCATCCAGCCGACCCCCCGCGCCGAGGGCGGCGGGCGCGTGCCGGTCAAGTACTTCCTCACCGCGATGCTGTTCATCATCTTCGACATCGAGTCGGTGTTCCTGTACCCCTTCGCGGTCGCCTTCGACTCGCTGGGCCTGTTCGCCCTGATCGAGATGGTGCTGTTCATCGTCACCGTGTTCGTCGCCTACGCCTACGTGTGGAAGCGCGGGGGCCTGGAGTGGGACTGACGAGCACCACCGCACGCCGCACACCCGCCACGATCGCGAAGGAGGCCTGATGGGACTCGAGGAGAAGCTGCCCGCAGGGTTCGTGCTGACGACGCTCGAGAACGTCGTCGGCTACATGCGCAAGGCGTCGATCTGGCCTGCCACCTTCGGTCTCGCGTGCTGCGCGATCGAGATGATGGCCGTCGGCACCCCTGACTACGACATCGCCCGCTTCGGCATGGAGCGGTTCTCCGCCACCCCGCGCCAGGCCGACCTGATGATCGTCGCCGGGCGGGTGTCGCAGAAGATGGCCCCCGTCGTCCGCCAGGTCTACGACCAGATGCCCAACCCCAAGTGGGTCATCTCGATGGGCGTGTGCGCCAGCAGCGGCGGCATGTTCAACAACTACGCCATCGTCCAGGGCGTCGACCACATCATCCCGGTCGACATCTACCTGCCCGGCTGCCCGCCGCGGCCCGAGATGCTGCTCAACGCCATCATCGAGCTGCACCACCAGATCCAGACCAGCAAGCTCGGCGTCAACCGCATCGCTGCGGCCCGGGCTGCCGAGGAGGCCGCGATGAACGCCGTGCCGACCTCGCTGATGGCTCCCACCCACGACCACCTCGCCCACCTCGCGGCGCCCGCAGGTAAGAACCTCCTGGCATGAGCGACGAGAACAAGGCCGACGACAGCCCGGTGCAGCCGATCCCCGACAAGGTGGTCGAGAACGCCGAGACCGAGACGGTCGACGACCCCGAGGCACTGCGCCCGGCGCACTCGGCCAACATCGCCACCTGGCGCGACCTCGACGACGACGACCGTGAGCCCGTCGTCGTGGGCGAGCGGCGCGGCATGTTCGGCGCCACCCGCGGCCAGGACACCTCCGGCTACGGCGGCCTGGTCACCCCGACCCTGCTGCCGGGTGCCAGCCCGCGCCCCTACGGCTCGTGGTTCGACGACGTCGCCGACCGGCTCGGCTCCGCCCTCACCGAGGGCGGCTCGGTCGCCTACCACGACGCCGTCGAGAAGGTCGTCGTCGACCGTGGCGAGCTCACCCTCTTCGTGCGTCGCGAGCACCTGCTCGCGGTCGCGCGCGCGATGCGCGACGTGGCCGAGCTGCGCTTCGAGATGTGCACGGGTGTCTCCGGCGTGCACTTCCCCGGCGAGGCGGGCCGCGAGCTGCACGCCGTCTACCACCTGCTCTCCATCACCCACGGCAGCCGCCGGGTGCGCCTCGAGGCCACCGCCCCCGATGCCGACCCGCACATCCCGTCGATCGTCTCGGTCTACCCGGGCGTCGACTGGCACGAGCGCGAGACCTGGGACATGTTCGGCATCGTCTTCGACGGCCACCCGTCCCTGACCCGCATCCTGATGCCCGACGACTGGCCCGGGCACCCGCAGCGCAAGGACTACCCGCTCGGCGGCATCCCCGTCGAGTACAAGGGCGGCACCGTCCCGCCGCCGGACCAGCGGAGGGCGTACAGCTGATGACGACCCACGACCAGCAACCCCAGGTGTTCGAGTTCTCCGAGCCCGACGCCGATGATGTCGCCGACGCGGCCGACCGTGCCGACGCCTACGGTGCCTCCGTGCACGAGGGCGACGTCGAGGGCGCCACCGTCTTCAACGTCTCCGGCGGCGACTGGAACGACCTCGTCGACGAGGCCACCGCGCTCCACGAAGAACGCATCGTCGTCAACATGGGCCCGCAGCACCCGTCGACGCACGGCGTGCTCCGACTCATCCTCGAGCTCGACGGCGAGACCGTCACCGAGGCCCGTGCGGGAATCGGCTACCTGCACACCGGTATCGAGAAGAACATGGAGTTCCGCACCTGGGTGCAGGGCGTCACGTTCTGCACCCGAATGGACTACCTCACGCCGATGATGAACGAGGCGGCCTACTGCCTCTCCGTCGAGCGGCTCCTCGGCATCGAGGACCAGATCCCCGAGCGGGCCAGCATCATCCGGGTGCTGATGATGGAGCTCACCCGCATCAACTCGCACCTCGTGTGCCTGGGCACCGGCGGCATGGAGCTCGGCGCCACCACCGTGATGACGGTCGGCTTCCGCGAGCGCGAGCGCATCCTGCGCATCTTCGAGGCGGTCACCGGGCTGCGCATGAACAACGCCTACATCCGCCCCGGCGGGGTGTCCCAGGACGTCCCGCACGGCGCGGTCGACATGGTCCGCGAGGTCGTCACCGAGCTGCGCCGCGGCCTGCACGAGCTCGAGCTGCTGCTCAACGAGAACCCCCTGCTCAAGGGCCGCACCGTCGGCGTGGGCTTCATGGACCTCACCGGCTGCATCGCGCTGGGCATGACCGGCCCGGTGCTGCGCGCCACCGGCCTGCCGCACGACCTGCGCAAGTCGGCGCCCTACTGCGGCTACGAGACCTACGACTTCGAGGTCGTCACGCGCACCGGCTGCGACGCCTACGACCGGCTGCGCATCCGCATCGACGAGATGTACGAGTCGCTCAAGATCGTCGAGCAGGCTCTGGGCCGGCTGCAGCGCACCGAGGGCCAGCCGGTCATGGTCGAGGACAAGAAGATCGCCTGGCCGGCGCAGCTGGCCATCGGCGGCGACGGCCAGGGCAACAGCCTCGACCACATCCGCGAGATCATGGGCAGCTCGATGGAGTCGCTCATCCACCACTTCAAGCTGGTCACGGAGGGCTTCCGGGTCCCGCCGGGGCAGGCCTACGTGCCGATCGAGTCGGCCAAGGGCGAGCTCGGCTGCCACCTGGTCTCCGATGGCGGCACCCGCCCCTACCGGGCCCACTTCCGCGACCCGAGCTTCAACAACCTGCAGGCCGTGGCCTCGATGTGCGAGGGCGGCCAGGTCGCCGACGTCATCGTGGCCGTCGCCTCGATCGACCCCGTCATGGGAGGTGTCGACCGCTGATGTCGCACGACTTCGGCCTCCAGACCGCGTCCGGTCACCTCAACGTCCCCGAGGTTTCCAAGGAGCCCTACCCCGCCGACGTCGAGGCGACCTTCCGCGCCGACGCCGCCGAGGTCATCGCGCGCTACCCGCAGAAGCGCTCGGCACTGCTGCCGCTGCTGCACCTCGTGCAGTCCGTCGACGGCTACGTCACCGGGCGCGGCATCGACCTGTGCGCCGAGCTGCTCGACCTCACCACGGCCGAGGTCTCCGGCGTCGCCACGTTCTACACGCAGTACAAGCGCCACCCCAACGGCACCTACACCGTCGGCGTCTGCACCAACACGCTGTGCGCGGTCATGGGTGGCGACGAGATCTGGGATGCCGTTTCCGAGCACCTCGGCATCGGCCACGACGAGACCACCGCCGACGGCCAGGTCACCCTCGAGCGCATCGAGTGCAACGCCGCCTGTGACTTCGCCCCGGTGGTGATGACCAACTGGGAGTTCTTCGACAACCAGACCCCGGCATCCACCATCGAGCTCGTCGATGCCCTGCGCGCCGGCCGGCCGGTGGCCCCCACGCGCGGCCCGAACCAGGTCGGCACCTTCAAGGAGGTCAGCCGCGTGCTGGCCGGCTTCCACGACGGGCTCGCCGACCAGGGCGTGGGCGCCGGCCCGGCCACCCTGGTGGGCCTGAAGATCGCGCAGGAGCAGGGATGGACGGCCCCCGAGGGGGCCTCCGCCTCGTCCGGGTCCGACGACTCCGGGCGCACCGCGGGCCGCACCGAGGTCACCCCCGACACCGACGAGGCCAAGGCCGACACGAGCACCACGAAGAGCAGCGGCGCCCCCGCGCCGGACAAGGCCGAGAAGCCAGGCGCTCCGGTCGCCTCCACCGGCGACGGCGTCAGCGGGCTGGCCCGCGAGGTGCCCTCGCCGAAGGACACCGTCGACCCCGAGCCCCCGCAGGAGTCCGAGCCCGACGCCGTCGGCCGCGCGGCCAACGTCTCGGCCCAGAGCGCGTCGGTGCCGCCCAGCGAGGACACCAAAGCCAAGACCACGAAGAAGAAGGGCTCCTGATGGCGACCACCCTGACGCCCATCCTCAGCGCCTTCTGGGACGACCCGAAGTCGTGGACCCTCGAGACCTACACGAAGCACGGCGGCTACCGGGCGCTCGACAAGGCGCTCGGCATGGAGCCGGCGGCGATCATCACTGCCGTCAAGGACTCCAGCCTGCGCGGCCGCGGCGGCGCCGGCTTCCCCACCGGTATGAAGTGGTCGTTCATGGCCCCGCCCGACGGTGGCCCCCGCTACCTCGTCGTCAACGCCGACGAGTCGGAGCCGGGCACCTGCAAGGACGTCCCGCTGATGATGGCCAACCCGCACGTGCTCATCGAGGGCGTCGCGATCAGCTCGTTCGCCATCGGGTGCGAGCACGCCTTCATCTACCTGCGCGGGGAGGTCGTGCACGTCTACCGCCGCCTGCTGCGCGCGGTCGAGGAGGCCTACGCCGCAGGCCACCTCGGCGACGACGTCCACGGAACCGGCGCCAACCTGCACATCACCGTGCACGCCGGCGCCGGCGCGTACATCTGCGGCGAGGAGACCGCGCTCCTCGACAGCCTCGAGGGCCGCCGTGGCCAGCCGCGCAGCAAGCCCCCGTTCCCCGGCGTCGCCGGTCTGTACGCCCGGCCCACCTCGGTCAACAACGTCGAGTCGATCGCGTCGGTCCCCGGCATCATCCTCGAGGGCGTCGACTGGTTCACCGGCATGGGCACCGAGAAGTCCACCGGCTTCGGCATCTTCAGCCTCTCCGGGCACGTCAAGAACCCCGGCCAGTTCGAGGCCCCGCTCGGCATCACCATGCGCGAGCTGCTCGACATGGCCGGCGGGATGCGCGACCCCGACAAGGCCCTGAAGTTCTGGACCCCCGGCGGCAGCTCCACCCCGTTGTTCACCGACCAGCACCTGGACGTGCCGCTCGACTTCGAGTCGGTGGGCGCGGCCGGGTCGATGCTCGGCACCCGTGCCCTCCAGGTCTTCGACGAGACCGTCTGCGTCGTGCGCGCCGTCGACCGCTGGACCGACTTCTACAAGCACGAGTCCTGCGGCAAGTGCACCCCGTGCCGCGAGGGCACCTGGTGGCTCAAGCAGATCCTCGGCCGGCTCGAGCAGGGCGAGGGCAGCGAGGCCGACCTCGACAAGCTGCTCGACATCTGCGACAACATCCTCGGCCGCAGCTTCTGCGCCCTGGGCGACGGCGCCACCAGCCCCATCACCAGCTCGATCCAGTACTTCCGCGATGAGTACATCGCGCACCTCACGCACGGCGGCTGCCCGTTCGACCCGAAGGCGTCGACGTTGTTCGCCAAGGACGACAAGGACAGCGTGCCCGCATGACGATGACGCCGGAAAAGACCAGCCCCGCCGCACCGCCAGCGGCCGACCTGGTCACCCTGACGATCGACGACCGGGAGGTGTCGGTCGCCAAGGGCACCCTGATCATCCGGGCCGCCGAAGAGGCCGGCATCGAGATCCCACGGTTCTGCGACCACCCGCTCCTCGACCCGGTGGGCGCCTGCCGCCAGTGCCTCGTCGAGGTGTGGATGCCGGGTCGCCCCGGCCCCGACGGCACGCCGGGCGAGCCGACCCAGATGCAGGGTCCTCCCGGCCGGATGAAGCCGCAGGCCTCGTGCACGATGACGGTGGCCCCGGGCATGGTCGTCAAGACGCAGTACTCGTCCGAGGGTGCCGACAAGGCGCAGCAGGGCGTCATGGAGCTGCTGCTCATCAACCACCCGCTCGACTGCCCGGTGTGCGACAAGGGTGGCGAGTGCCCCCTGCAGAACCAGGCGATGAGCCACGGCCGCTCCACCTCGCGCTTCGAGGACATCAAGCGCACCTACCCCAAGCCGATCAACATCTCCTCGCAGGTGCTGCTCGACCGCGAGCGCTGCGTGCTGTGCGCGCGCTGCACCCGCTTCTCGGAGCAGATCGCCGGCGACCCGTTCATCGCGCTCGTCGAGCGGGGGGCGCTGCAGCAGGTCGGCATCTACGAGGACCAGCCGTTCGAGAGCTACTTCTCCGGCAACACCGTGCAGATCTGCCCGGTGGGCGCCCTCACCGGCTCCGCCTACCGCTTCCGCTCCCGCCCGTTCGACCTCGTGTCGACCCCGAGCGTGTGCGAGCACTGTGCCAGCGGCTGCGCGATGCGCACCGACCACCGCCGCGGCACGGTGCTGCGCCGGATGGCGCAGAACGACCCGGCGGTGAACGAGGAGTGGAACTGCGACAAGGGCCGCTGGGCCTTCGCCTACACCTCGGTGGGCGACCGCCTCGAGCTGCCCATGGTGCGCGGCGACGACGGTGAGCTGCGGGTGGTGTCGTGGCGTCAGGCCCTCGAGGCCGCCGCGGCCGGCCTGCGCGCCGCCACCGCCACCGGCGTGCTCGTCGGTGGCCGGGTCGGCACCGAGGACGCCTACGCCTACGCCAAGTTCGCCCGCACCGTGCTCGGCACCAACGACGTCGACTTCCGGGCGCGGCCGCACTCCGCCGAGGAGGCCGACTTCCTCGCCTCCTCCGTCGTCGCCACCGGCCCCGAGGGTGGCGCGGTCACCTACGCCGACCTCGAGTCGGCCGGCACCGTGCTGCTCGTGGGCCTCGAGCCCGAGGACGAGAGCCCGATCGTGTTCCTGCGCCTGCGCAAGGCGTTCCGCAAGCACCGCACCGCCGTGTATGCCGTGGCCCCGGTCGCCACCCGCGGCCTGGCCAAGGTGGGGGGCACGCTCATCCCCACCGCCCCCGGCACCGAGCCCGAGGTGCTGGGCGCTCTCGCCGAGGGCTCCGGCACCGACGTCGTCGCGGCCGCCGGCCAGGGCCTGCGCGACAACGCGGTGGTGCTCGTCGGCGAGCGGCTCGCGACGGTGCCGGGTGCGCTGACCGCAGTGGTCGCACTGGCCGAGGCCACCGGGGCCCGGCTCGCCTGGGTGCCCCGCCGAGCTGGTGAGCGCGGTGCGCTCGAGGCCGGTGCGCTCCCGACCCTGCTGCCCGGTGGGCGCCCGCTGGCGGATGCCGGGGCGCGCGCCGAGGTCGCGTCCGCCTGGGGCGTGAAGTCCCTGGCCGACATCGCGGGTCGCGACACGGCCGGCATCGTGGCGGCCGCGGCATCCGGCGACATCGACGCGCTGGTCGTCGGTGGTGTCGACCCGCTCGACCTCGGGGTCGCGGGTGCCGTCGACGCCTTCACCCGCCCGTTCGTGGTGTCGCTCGAGATCCGCCCGTCGGCCGTCACCGCGGTGGCCGACGTCGTGCTGCCGGTCGCGGCGCACGCCGAGAAGGCCGGCACCTTCGTCGACTGGGAGGGCCGGGTCCGCACCTTCGAGGCGGCCATCGCCTCCTCGCAGGTCAGCGACTACCGGGCGCTCGACATGATCGCCGACGAGATGGGTGAGTTCCTGGGCACCCGCACGGTGCGCGAGGTGCGCGCCGAGATGGAGGCCCTGGGCCCGTGGCAGGGCGCGCGTGCCGCGGCCCCGGCCGTCGAGGCCGGCGACGTGCCGAGCGTCGAGGAGGGCACCCTGGTGCTCGCCACCTGGCGGCACCTGCTCGACCGTGGCTCGCTGCAGGACGGCGAGCCGTTCCTCGCGGGCACCGCCCCCGCCCCGGTCGCCCGGGTGTCGGCCACCACCGCATCCGGCCTGGGTGTCGTCGACGGCGACGCGCTGACCGTGCGGGTCGGCGGCACGACCGTCACCGCCCCCGTGCTGGTGTCCGAGATGGCCGACCACGTCGTGTGGCTGCCGACCAACTCGGTGGGCAGCGACCTGCGGGCCGCCCTCGCCGGGGCGCCGGGAGCCCTCGTCTCCGTCACGAAGGAGAACCGCGCATGAGCTCGTTGCTGGCCCTGCCGCTGGCCGTCTCGACCGCCACGGGCAACACCGACAACCCGGTCGCCGACTTCACCGACACCCCGCTGTGGCTGAGCCTGGTCAAGGCGCTGATCATCTTCGTCTACCTGCTGATCTCGACGCTGCTCGTCATCTGGTTCGAGCGCCGCATCATCGGCCGCATGCAGCAGCGCCCCGGCCCCAACCGCAACGGCCCCTTCGGCCTGCTGCAGACCCTGGCCGACGGCATGAAGTCGATGCTCAAGGAGGACGTCCGGCCCAAGGCGGCCGACGTGTTCGTCTTCACCCTGGCCCCGCTCATCACGGCCACCATGTGCTTCGTCTCGTTCTCGATCATCCCGCTGGCCGGTGAGGTCTCGATGTTCGGGCACACCACGCCGTTCCAGCTCACCGACACCTCCGTGGCGGTGCTGCTCGTGCTCGCCGTGGCCGGCATCGGCATCTACGGCGTCGTGCTCGCCGGCTGGTCCTCCGGCTCCACCTACCCGCTGATGGGTGGGCTGCGCAGCTCGGCCCAGATGATCAGCTACGAGATCGCGATGGGCCTGTCGCTGGTCGCCGTGTTCCTCTACGCCGGCTCGATGTCGACCTCGCAGATCGTCGCGGCGCAGTCGAGCCTGTGGTTCGTCATCCCGGCGTTCTTCAGCTTCTTCGTCTACGTCATCACCATGGTGGGCGAGACCAACCGGCTGCCCTTCGACCTCGCCGAGGGCGAGGGCGAGCTCACCGGCGGGTTCCACACCGAGTACGGCTCGATGCGCTTCGCGATGTTCTTCCTCGGCGAGTACATCAACATGTTCACCGTCGCCGCGCTCGCCACCACCATGTTCCTCGGCGGTTGGCAGGCGCCCCCCGGCATCGCGGCCATCAACGACGGCATGTTCAACGACGGCTACTGGGGCCTGCTCTGGTTCACCGCCAAGCTGTGGATGTTCATGTTCGTGTTCGTCTGGCTGCGCGGCTCGCTGCCGCGGGTGCGTTACGACCAGTTCATGCGTTTCGGCTGGAAGTTCCTCATCCCGGCCACCCTGACCTGGGTCGTGCTCGTCGCGTTCTTCCGCGCCGGCCAGAACGGCTGGCTCGGCGGGACCGTCGACTTCGCCGGGCGCTCGTTCCCGGTCATCTCGCTGTTCCTCGTCGGCGTGATCGCCGTGCTCGCCCTGGTCTTCGGCTGGATGTGGGACCGCCGCGCCGAGGCCAGGGACGCCTCGTCGCACCCCGGCGTGCCCGAGGAGATCGACCCGTTCGCCGGGGGCTACCCCGTGCCGCCACTGCCCGGTCAGCGCCTGCGCGAGCCCTCGCTCGACGCACCGGCCCTGGCTGCGGGCAGCGAGACCAAGGAGGCCGTTCGTGGCTGACGAGCAGAAGAAGTCCGGCTTCTTCTCCGACCTGTTCGCCCCCGTCGGTGGTTTCGGGGTCACCTTCGCCACGATGTTCCGCAAGGTGGCCACCGAGGAGTACCCCGAGGAGAAGCGCCCCACCCAGCCACGGTTCCACGGTCGCCACCAGCTCAACCGGCATCCCGACGGTCTGGAGAAGTGCGTCGGCTGCGAGCTGTGCGCGTGGGCCTGCCCGGCCGACGCGATCCTCGTGGAGGGTGCGAACAACGACGACACCGAGGGCGGTGCCGGCCGGTTCAGCCCCGGTGAGCGCTACGGCCGCGTCTACCAGATCAACTACCTGCGCTGCATCTTCTGCGGGCTGTGCATCGAGGCCTGCCCCACCCGGGCGCTCACGATGACCAACGTCTACGAGCTCGCCGACAACAACCGGGCCGACCTGATCTTCACCAAGGACCAGCTGCTCGCACCCGCTGCAGCAGGGCATGCTCCAGCCGCCGTTCCCGATGGTCGACGGCCTCGAGGAGCGCGACTACTACCTGGGCAAGGTCTCCTCGGCCACCGACACCCAACGGGCCTTCGTCGAGGCCCACACCGGCACGAGCGACGACGCGGAGGTGACCTCGTGACGAGCTCCGGCGAGGCAACGCTGTTCTACATCCTCGGGCCGCTCGCGGTCGTCGGCGCCCTCGGGCTGATCTTCGCCCGCAAGGCCGTGCACGCGGCCATCGGCATGGCGATGACGATGATCATCCTGGGCGTGTTCTACATCGCCCAGGACGCCGACTTCCTCGGTGTCATCCAGATCTTCGTCTACACCGGCGCGGTCATGATGCTGTTCCTCTTCGTGCTCATGCTCGTCGGGGTCGACTCCTCCGACAGCCTGGTCGAGACGCTCACCGGGCAGCGCTGGGCGACCGCCGTGCTGAGCATCGGGCTCGCCGGCATCCTCACCACCGCCATCGGCCAGGTGACCGTCGGCACCCCCAAGGGGGTCGGCGCGATCAACGCCGAGACGGGCAACGTCTCGGGCGTCGCGCAGCTGATCTTCGGCCGCTACGTCTGGGTCTTCGAGATGACCAGCGCCCTGCTCATCACCGCCGCGCTCGGCGCGATGGTGCTGGCCCACCGCGAGCGGCTCGGGCGCGGCCCGAACCAGCGCGAGTGGAGCAGGCGCCGCTTCCGCGAGGGCGAGCACCTCGCCGGCCTGCCGGCCCCCGGCGTCTACGCCCGGCACAACGCCGTCGACACCCCGGCGCTGCTGCCCGACGGAACGCCCTCGCAGCTGTCGGTCTCGCGCGTGCTCACGGCCCGCGACCAGAACCTCTCCCCGGAGGTCTACCGCGAGGCCGAGGCCCAGATCGAACGCGACATGCAGGAGGGGAGCGACCGGTGAACGTCGTCAACTACATCTACCTGGCGACGATCCTGTTCGCGATCGGCGGGGCCACCGTGCTCACCCGCCGCAACGCGATCATCGTCTTCATGGGCGTCGAGCTCATGCTCAACGCGACCAACCTCGTCTTCGTCACGTTCGCCCGCATCCACGGCACCCTCGACGGCCAGGTGCTCGCCCTCTTCGTCATGGTGGTGGCCGCGGCGGAGGTCGTCGTCGGGCTCGCGATCATCATGGCGATCTTCCGTTCCCGCCGCTCGGCCTCGGTCGACGACGCGAACCTGCTGAAGCTGTAAGGAGCACCAGTGCACTCACTCACCTTCGAGGTGGCGGCCGACGCGAGCGGAGCCTCCGCCTGTCGCGTGGCTGCTCGTCGCGCTGCCGCTGCTCGGTGCCGCGATCCTCCTGCTCGGCGGGCGGCGCACCGACAAGGTCGGGGCCTACCTCGGCACCGGCATGTCGTGGGCCGCGTTCGCCGTGGGCCTGGTCATCATGCTCCAGCTCGTGGGCCTGTCGCCGGAGGCGCGGGCGATGCACCTCACGCTGTGGGACTGGATCCCGGCGGGCTCCTTCCAGCTCGACGTCGGGATGCTCGTCGACCCGCTGTCGATGTGCTTCGTCATGCTGATCACCTTCGTGGGGTCGCTGATCCACGTCTACTCCATCGGCTACATGGAGCACGACCCCGACAAGCGGCGCTTCTTCGCCTACCTCAACCTGTTCATCGCCTCGATGCTCCTGCTGGTCCTCGCCGACTCCTACCTCCTGCTCTTCGTCGGCTGGGAGGGCGTCGGCCTGGCCTCGTACCTGCTGATCGGCTTCTGGAACTGGAACCCGGCCTACGCGACCGCCGCCAACAAGGCCTTCTTCGTCAACCGGGTCGGTGACCTCGGTCTGATCATCGCGATCATGCTGATGTTCGTCACCTTCGGCGGGGTCGACTACACCACCGTCGACGCGGGCGTGAACGGGGCCAACTCGGGTGTGCTGACCGCGATCGGGCTCCTGCTCCTCGTCGGCGCCTGCGGCAAGTCGGCGCAGTTCCCGCTGCAGTCCTGGCTCGGTGACGCGATGGCCGGCCCGACACCGGTTTCGGCGCTCATCCACGCCGCGACCATGGTCACCGCCGGCGTCTACCTCATCGTGCGCTCCGACGTCATCTTCACCGCCACCCCCGACGCCCGGCTCGCGGTGGCGTTCGTCGGTGGCATCACGCTGATCTTCGGGGCGATCATCGGCTGCGCCAAGGACGACATCAAGAAGGCTCTCGCGGCGTCCACGATGAGCCAGATCGGCTACATGATGCTCGCCGCGGGCCTGGGCCCGATCGGCTACGCCTTCGCGATCTTCCACCTGCTCACCCACGGCTTCTTCAAGGCCGGGATGTTCCTCGGGGCCGGGTCGGTCATGCACGGCATGCGCGACCGGGTCAACATGCGCCACTACGGGGCGCTGTCCCTGGTCATGAAGATCACCTGGGTGACCTTCGGGCTGGGCTGGCTGGCGATCATCGGTGTTCCACCGTTCTCGGGGTTCTGGTCCAAGGACAAGATCATCGAGTCGGCGTTCGTCGGCGAGGGCTGGCAGCCATGGGTGTTCGGCACCACCGCGATGCTCGGCGCCGGCATCACGGCCTTCTACATGTCCCGCCTGTTCTTCATGACCTTCCACGGCGAGAAGCGGTGGGAGGACGACCAGCACCCCCACGAGTCGCCGCTCACCATGACGATCCCGATGATGGTGCTCGCCTTCGGGTCCGCCTTCCTCGGCCTGATCCTCGGCCCCACCGGCGTCATCACATCGTGGCTGGCCCCGGTCGTCGGTGAGCCGGTCGAGGACCACCCGGTGATCCCGGTCAACGTCATCATGGTGCTCACCCTCGCCCTGGTCGCGGTGGGAGCGTTCCTCGCCTGGCGGCGCTACGGCGCCGACGTCGTGCCCGAGGTCGCACCCACGGGCTCGGCGATCACCCGGGCGGCCCGGGTCGACCTCTACCAGGACGCGCTCAACGAGGGCCTGTTCATGCGCCCCGGCATCCACCTGACCCGCGGCCTGGTGTTCGCCGACGCGCGCGGGGTCGACGGGGCGGTCGGTGGCATGGCGGCCCTGGTCGGCGGGGTCTCCTCGAGGCTGCGACACCTCCAGACCGGCTACGCCCGGTCGTATGCCCTGACGATGCTCACCGGTGTCGTCACCATCCTCGGCGCTCTGTGGGTGATCCAGTGAACTCCCTGCCCCTGCTCACCCTGATGATGGTGGTGCCGCTGCTCGGCGCCGTCGTCGTCGCTGCGCTGCCCGGCAACGCCGCGCGCCAGGCGAAGCCGGTGGCCCTCGGTGTCTCGCTGGTCACGCTCGTGCTCGCCGTGCTGGCCTGGGTGCGGTTCGACGCCGGGTCCGGCGAGCAGTTCCAGCTCTCCGAGGTGCACGCGTGGATCCCGCAGTTCGGGGTCTCCTACGCCCTCGGCGTCGACGGCATCGCGCTGTCGCTCATCGTGATGGCCGCCATCCTCGTGCCGGTCTGCCTGCTCGCCGCGTGGAACGACCTCACCCCTGTCGTCGACGAGTCGCTCGACGACGACGAGGCCGCGGATGCCGCGCACGCCCTCGCGGTGCGCAACAAGCGCTACTTCGCCCTGATGCTGGTGCTGGAGGCGTTCATCGTCGGCGTCTTCGCCGCCACCGACGTGTTCCTGTTCTACGTCTTCTTCGAGGCGATGCTGATCCCGGTCTACTTCCTGATCGGCCTGTTCGGGGGGCCGCGCCGGCAGTACGCCGCGGTCAAGTTCCTGCTGTTCTCGCTCGCCGGCGGGCTGGTCATGCTCGTGGCCGTCATCGGGGTCTACATCGCCGGCCCCGGTGGCCAGGACGGCTTCCTGATCACCAACCTCACCGGCAACCTCGACGCGTCGACGACGGCCCTGCGTTGGATGTTCGTCGGGTTCTTCGTCGCGTTCGCCGTCAAGGCGCCGATGTGGCCGGTGCACACGTGGCTGCCGGATGCCGCCACCGAGGCACGCCCCGCGACCGCGGTGCTGCTGGTCGGCATCCTCGACAAGGTCGGCACCTACGGGATGATCCGGTTCTGCCTCCAGCTGTTCCCGGAGGCCGCGAAGTGGGCGACCCCGGTGGTCATCACGCTGGCCGTCATCTCGATCATCTACGGCGCCCTGCTGGCGATCGGCCAGACCGACATGATGCGGCTCATCGCGTTCACGTCGATCAGCCACTTCGGCCTCATCGTGCTCGGCATCTTCGCGCTCACCAGCGTCGGTGGCGCGGGCTCGACCCTCTACATGGTCAACCACGGCTTCTCGACCGCGGGGCTGTTCCTGCTGGCCGGCTTCCTGGTTGCCCGCCGCGGCTCGAAGCGGATCCCCGACTACGGCGGCTGGCAGCGGGTCACCCCGGTGCTCGCCGGGTCCTTCCTCGTGGTCGGGCTCTCCAGCCTGGCCCTGCCCGGCCTGTCGTCGTTCGTGTCGGAGTTCCTCGTGCTGCAGGGCACCTTCATGCGCTACGAGGCCGCCGCGGTCATCGCGACGCTGGGCACCGTCCTGGCTGCGCTCTACATCCTGCTGATGTACCAGCGCACGATGACCGGGCCGAAGCCGAGCTTCGCCGAGGGGGAGGCCCCGCGTGACCTGTCGATCCGCGAGAAGGTCGTCGTGGTGCCGATCATCGCCTCGTTCATCCTGCTCGGCTTCTTCCCCAAGCCCGTGCTCGACATCCTCAACCCGGCCGTCGACCGCACGCTGACCTACGTCGGCGTCACGGACCCCACGCCGACCAACGCCTCCGGGAGCACCAAGTGACCGCCGCCGTGATCGCCGCCGAGTTCCAGTCCGTCGACGTCGACTACGCCGCCATCGCCCCGATCCTCGTCGTCGTCCTCGGGTCGCTCGTCGGGGTGCTCGTCGAGGCGTTCGCGCCCCGGCGCGCCCGGCACGGCATCCAGGTGTGGCTGACCACCCTGGTGCTGCTCGGCGCGTTCGTGGCCCTGCTGGTGTGGTCGCGCGACAACCAGACCGTCACCCTGGGCGGCTCGGTCGTCGTCGACGGCGTCTCGGTCTTCCTGATGGGCGCCCTGCTGCTGCTCGCCGTGATCAGCGTGCTCATCATGGGCGAGCGGTTCGGTGGCGTCGGGGGCGACGCGTTCACCCCCATGGGCGCCTCCACTCCGGGCTCCAACCAGGAGGACATCGCCACCCGGGCCGGCTACGCCACCTCCGAGGTCTTCCCGCTCACCCTGTTCGCCGTGCTCGGGATGATGGTCTTCCTCACCGCCAACGACCTGATCACCATGTTCGTCGGCCTCGAGGTGCTCTCGTTGCCGCTCTACGTGATGACCGGGCTCGCCCGCCGCCGCCGCCTGCTGTCGCAGGAGGCCGCGCTGAAGTACTTCCTGCTCGGTGGCTTCTCCAGCGCGTTCTTCCTCTTCGGCTCCGCCCTGCTGTTCGGCTACGCGGGGTCCTCGGACCTGCGCGCCATCTCCGCGGCGATCTCGACGGCATCCGGCGACCTCGACGGGTTGCTCATCCCCGGCGTGGTCCTCCTGCTCGTCGGCCTCCTCTTCAAGGTCGGCGCGGTGCCCTTCCACTCGTGGACGCCCGACGCCTACCAGGGCGCCCCCACCCCGGTCACCGGCTTCATGGCGGCCTGCACCAAGCTCGCGGCCTTCGGCGTCATCCTGCGGGTGGCGTTCGTCGGCGTCGGAGCCGACCGCTGGGACTGGCAGGGCGGCATCTACGTCATCGCGGTGCTCACCATGGTCGTCGGCGCGGTGCTCTCGGTCACCCAGACCGACGTCAAGCGGCTGCTGGCCTACTCCTCGATCGCCCACGCCGGCTTCATCCTCGTCGGTGTGCTGGCGTTCTCGCAGGCCGCGATCGGCGGCGTCATGTTCTACCTGGTGGCCTACGGCTTCGCCACGGTCGCCGCGTTCGGCATGGTCGCCATGGTGCGCCAGGGCGGCTCGGAGGCCTCGCACCTGTCGCAGTGGGCAGGTCTGGGCCGCCACCACCCGGTGTTCGCCGCGACGTTCTCGTTCCTGCTGCTCGCCTTCGCCGGCATCCCGCTCACCTCGGGGTTCACCGCCAAGTACGCCGCGTTCTCGCCCGCGGTCGCCTCCGGAGCGGCGGGCGCACTGCTCGTGCTCATCGCCGTGCTCGCGTCGGCCGTCACGGCGTTCGTCTACGTGCGGCTGATCGTGCTGATGTACTTCACCGAGGCGCCCGGTGACGACGACGACGTGGTCGTGCTGACCCCGTCGATCGGGTCGACCGTGGCCATCACGGCCGGCGTCGCCGCCACCGTGGTGCTCGGCATCGTGCCCAGCTTCCTGCTCGAGATCGCGAGCAACGCCTCGCAGTTCCTGTTGTGACGCCCGTGACGGCGGAACCGGTCCAGCGCGGCACCCCCTCGGTGCTCGAGCTGCCCGGCGCCTCGCAGCGGCTGCGGGTGCGGCTCGCCGAGGGCCTCGCCGCCGTCAACACGCTCATCGCGGCGCGCGTCGACTCCGACGACCCGTTCATCGCCCAGGCCGGCTCGCACCTCACGGCAGCCGGTGGCAAGCGGTTCCGACCCTTGCTGACCCTGCTCGCGGCCGAGCTGGGCGATGGCATCGACCAGCGCGTCGTGGCCGCCGCGACCGGGGTCGAGCTGACGCACCTCGCCTCGCTCTACCACGACGACGTCATGGACGAGGCCCAGGTGCGCCGCGGTGCCTCGAGCGCCAATGCCGCCTACGGCAACTCCACGGCCATCCTGGTCGGAGACCTGCTCTTCGGCACGGCATCCGACATCGTCGCCGACCTCGGCCCGCAGGCCGTGAAGATCCAGGCCCAGACCTTCGTGCGGCTGTGCTCGGGACAGATCCGCGACGACCGTCCCTGCCCGCCCGGCACCGACCCGGTCGACTACTACCTCGGCGTGCTCGCCGACAAGACCGGGGTGCTGATCGCCACGGCGGCGCGCTACGGCGCGATGTTCGGTGGCAGCGACGACGCCACCATCGAGACGATGCGCGAGTTCGGCGAGCTGCTGGGCGTCGCCTTCCAGCTCGCCGACGACCTCATCGACATCGAGTCCGAGGCCGACGAGACCGGCAAGACCCCGGGCACCGACCTGCGCGAGGGCAAGCGCACGCTGCCCGTCATCCATGTGCTCACCTCCGGCGACCCCGCCGACGACCGGCTGCGCACGCTGCTCACCGGCGACCTCGAGGACGAGGCGCGGCTCGCCGAGGCGCTCGGCCTGCTGCGCGGCCACCGTGCGATGGACCTCGCGCGCGAACACACGTATGCCGTCGCCCGCCAGGCCCAGGACGTGCTCGGGTCGCTGCCCGACAGCGACGCCAAGGACGCCCTCTACGCCCTGGCCACCGGCGTCGTCACCCGCGTCGGCTGACCGGTTCACCGTCCCGAGATCGACCGACAGGTCGATCCTGTGCCCATCGGGCTGGGGCAACATTGACCTATTGGTCGATGTTGCCCCGCACCGGGTGCCTCGTCGGCTCGGGTTCGCGCCCCGGTTCGGGTTGGCGGTCCGGCTCGGGTTCGGGCTCGACGTCCTCTGCCGTGGGCAGCCCCTCGCGGGCCTTCGGGATGGACAGGGTGATCGCCACCGAGGCGAAGCACAGGGCGGCCGCCACGACCCAGGCCCAGTGGTAGTCGCCCTGGCTGGTGCGCACCCACCCGGCGACGCTGGCGCCGACCCCCGCACCGACCATGTGCGCGGCGAACACCCAGCCGAACACCACGCCCGAGTCGGCCAGCCCGAAGTGGATGCGGCACAGGGCCACCGTGGGCGGCACCGTCGCGACCCAGTCCAGCCCGTAGAACACGATGAAGACCCACATGCCGGGCGCGATGCCGGGGGCGAGCACGGCATCCAGCGCGAGCAGCGACAGGGCGCGCCCGCCGTAGTAGGCCACCAGCAGCAGGCGAGGGTCGACCCGGTCGGTGAGCCAGCCGGAGCCGACCGTGCCGACGATGTCGAAGATGCCGACGACGGCGAGCAGCCCGGCGGCGGTGGTCGACGGCATCCCGTGGTCGTGGGCGGCCGGCACGAAGTGGGTCTGGATGATGCCGTTGGTCGACCAGCCGCACACCCAGAAGGTGAGCACCAGCGCCCAGAACACCCAGCGACGCGATGCCTTGCGCAGCACCCCGATCGCCACCGAGGCCGGGGAGGCGCCGGTGCGGCCGCCCTCCACGACCACGCTGCCCGGCTCCATGCCGTAGGGCAGCAGCCCGTGGTCGGACGGGCGGTCGCGCAGGAAGGCGACGACGAGCACCGCCATGAGCAGGGCGAGCCCCGCCACGATGCCGGCCGCGGCGCGCCACCCGTCGTTGACCGTGGTGCGGGCGATGAGCGGGAGGAAGAGCAGCTGCCCGGTGGCGCTGGCGGCCGAGAAGATGCCGGTGACCAGCCCGCGCTGGGTGTGGAACCACCGGTTCGCCACGATGGCACCGAACACCAGGGCCATCGCGCCGGTGCCGACCCCGATGAACACCCCCCAGAGCAGCCAGAGCTGCCACGGCCGGGTCATCACCGTGGTGAGGCCGCTGGCCACCCCCACCACGACCAGGGCCACCGCGACCGTGCGCCGCACGCCGAAGCGCTCCATGAACGCCGCGGCGAACGGCGCGACGAGGCCGTAGAGCACGAGGTTGAGGCTGACCGCCCCCGAGGTGACCGCTCGCGACCAGCCGAACTCGGCCTCGATCGGCTCGAGCAGCACGCCGGTGGAGCTGCGGAAGGCCGCGGCGGCGACCAGGGCGCCGAGGGTCACGGCTGCCACCACCCAGGCGCGGTGCCACCGCGTGCGCGGCGGGTCTCCGACGAATGTCCCGCGGTCGTGGGTCACCGGCCCAGCATCCCACTAGGGTCGGCACCGTGACGGTCACGGACCACTGGGCGAGCGCGACGGCCGGGCTGCCGGCCCCGCTGGTGGTGCTCGACCTCGACGCCTTCGACGCCAACGCCGACGACCTCGTCGCGCGGGCCGGTGGGCTGCCGGTGCGGGTCGCCTCGAAGTCAGTCCGCTGCCGCACCCTGCTCGACCGGGTGCTGCAGCGGGCGGGCTTCGCCGGCGTCATGGCGTATGCCGTGCCCGAGGCGGTCTGGCTGGTCGGGTCGGGCGTGCGCGACGTCTTCGTGGCCTACCCCAGCGTCGACGAGCCCGCGCTGCGGGCGGTGGCCACCGACGACCTGCTGCGCGCCGAGGTGACGGTGACCATCGACTCCGTGGAGCAGGTGCGCTGGCTGCGCGACACCCTCGGCGCGGATGTCGCCGGGCTGGGCGTGGCGCTCGACTGCGACGCGTCGCTGCGGGTGGGCCGGGTGCACCTCGGAGTGCGCCGCTCGCCCACCCGCGGCCCGCAGCAGGCGCTGGCCGTCGTGCGCGCGGCGCTGGGGGTCGGCCTCGACGTGCGCGGGGTGATGTTCTACGACGCGCAGGTCGCGGGCCTTCCGGATGCCGGGCCCCACGTGCGCACGATGAAGCGGCGCTCGGTGCGTGAGCTGGGGGAGCGGCGTGCCGACGTCGTGGACGCGGTGCGGGCCGAAACCGACCTGCGCTTCGTCAACGGCGGCGGCACCGGCAGCCTGCACCGCTTCGGCGGCGACCGCGTCGTCACCGAGCTGGCTGCCGGGTCCGGGCTCTACGGGCCCACCCTCTTCGACGGCTACGACGACTTCACCCCGCGGCCCGCCATGGCCTTCGCCCTGCCGGTCGTGCGCCGGCCCGGGCCGGGCTACGTCACCGCCTTCGGCGGTGGCTACGTGGCGAGCGGGGAGCCGGGCTGGTCGCGGGTGCCCTCGCCGATGAGCCGGGCGCTGTCGCTGGTGCGCACCGAGGGCACCGGAGAGGTGCAGACGCCGCTGCGCGGCGCGGCGGCCGACGGGGTGCGGATCGGGGACCGGGTGTGGCTGCGCGGCGCCAAGGCCGGCGAGCTGCTCGAGCGGTTCGACACGGTGCACCTGGTGCGCGGCACAGAGCTGGTGGCGACGGTCCCGTCGTACCGCGGGGAAGGAAGGAACTTCGGGTGAGTGAGTGGCGCAACTGGGGCGGCAACGTGCGGGCGACGCCTGCGCAGGTGCAGCACGTGGGCACGCGCGAGGGCGTGGCGGATGCCGTGCGCCGAGCGTCCGCGAACGGCCTGGGGGTGCGGGTCTCCGGGGCCGGTCACTCGTTCACCCCCCTGGTGGCGACCGACGGGCTCCTCCTGCACGTCGACCGGCTGAGCGGTGTGCTGGGGTTCGACCGCGCAACGCGCCGGGTGCGCGTGCTCGCCGGCACTCCGCTGCACGTGCTCAACCCGGCGCTGCAGGCACTCGGGCTGGCCCTGCCCAACCTCGGCGACATCGACCGGCAGACGATCAGCGGCGCGATCGCCACCGGCACCCACGGCACGGGCACCCGACGGCAGGGCATCGCGGCGGCGGTCAGCGGGCTGACCCTCGTGCTCGCTGACGGGTCGACGCTCGAGTGCTCGGCGGACGTCGAGCCGGAGGTGTTCGCCGCCGCGGCCGTCGGGCTCGGCGCCCTGGGTGTCGTCACCGAGGTCGAGCTGCAGTGCGTGCCGGCCTACCGGCTGCACGCCAAGGAGGCGGCCGCCTCGCTCACCGAGCTGCTGCCCGTCATCCAGGCCGAGGCCGACGGCACCGACCACCTCGACCTGCTCTGGTTCCCGCACTCCGACCGGGTGGCCACCAAGCGCAACGACGTCGTGGGGTCGCGGGAGGGACCGCCCCCGCTGCCGGCCTGGCGCTCGCGGCTGGAGGACGACCTGCTCGCGAACCGCCTGTTCGAGGGCGTCAACCGGCTGGCGGCGGCTCGGCCCACCCTGGTGCCCACCATCAACCGGCTCTCGGCCCGGATGATCGGCTCGCGCGAGTTCGCCGACGACTCGTGGAAGGTGTTCTGCTCCGCGCGCGACGTGCGGTTCGTCGAGAGCGAGTACGCCGTGCCGCGGCACGCGGTCGAGGCGGTGCTCACCGAGCTGCGCGCCTGGTTCGCCCGCACCGACGCCGCCGTCCCGTTCCCGGTGGAGGTGCGCTTCATCGCCGCCGACGACGTGTGGCTCTCGACGGCGTACGAGCGCGACAACGCGTACGTGGCCGTGCACCAGTACCACCGGATGGACCCGCGTCCGTTGTTCGCCGCCTTCGAGGCGATCGTGGCCGAGCACGCCGGCCGGCCGCACTGGGGCAAGGTGCACTCGCTGGGCGCGCCACGGCTCCGCGAGCTCTACCCGCGCTTCGACGAGTTCCGGGCGGTGCGTGAGCGGCTCGACCCCGGCCACCTCTTCACCAACGAGCACGTCGCCCACCTGCTGGACGGGTGAAGGACGTGCTCGTCCCCGAGCGGGAGATCACGGCCGAGGTGTCCCTGTGCCGGCCCGACGGCCGGCTGAACCCGGGCGCGGTCGGGTGGACCCGGCATCCGGTGCACGACACCAGCGGCATCGGCACCGGCCGGCACGGCTGGGGTCGCAACAAGCGCTGGGAGTACTGGGCGGTGACCACGCCGACCCACCTGGTCGGGGTCACCGTCTCCTCGCTCGACTACGCCGGGGTGCATGCGATCTGGGTGCACGACCGACGCACCGGCGAGACGGTCAGCGCCGACGTCATCGACCCGCTCGCCCGCGGAGCGACCCTGCCACCGCGGCTGGATGCCGGGCCGGCCCGGGCGCGCACGAAGCACCTGTCGATCGACATCGAGCCGGTGCCCGACGGCACCCGCCTGCAGGTCATCGCACCCCGGTTGCGGCTCGACGTGCTCGCCAGCCGGCCGCCGGGGCACGAGGCGATGGGCGTGGTCGTGCCGTGGTCGCCGCGGCTGTTCCAGTACACCGTCAAGGACGTCGCGCGCCCTGCCGCTGGCCGCCTGTCCGTCGACGGCGTCGAGCACGAGGTGCCCGCCGGCGAGTCGTGGGCGGTGCTCGACCACGGCCGCGGCCGCTGGCCCTACTCGATGCACTGGAACTGGGGCGCCGGGTCGGGTGTGGTCGACGGGCGGGTCATCGGCCTCCAGGTCGGCGGCCGCTGGACCGACGGCACCGGCTCGACCGAGAACGCCCTGGTCGTCGACGGGCGGGTGCACAAGGTGAGCGAGGAGCTCGTCTGGGACTACGACAGTGCCGACTGGCTGGCGCCGTGGCGGGTGCACGGCGAGCTCGCCGACCTCACCTTCACGCCGTTCTGGGACCACGCCTCGTCGACCAACCTCGGTGTGCTCGCCCAGCGGGCCGACCAGTGCTTCGGGCACTGGACCGGGTGGGTGAGCGACGACGCGGGCGAGCGGGTGGCCGTCGACGGCATCCTCGGGTGGGCGGAGGACGTGCAGAACCGGTGGTGACGGATAACGCTCAGGCAGAAGCAGATTCGCCGCCGCGAGCGGTGAGCTCCTCCCGCAGCCGCGGCTCGGTGCGCCGCTCGGGGTGGATGCCGCGCTTGTCGGCGTAGAAGGCGCGCACGAAGTCCATGTCGGCGACCACGTCGCTCGTGGCGGTGAACGTGGGGCCGAAGCCGGAGGTGCGGGAGGGGCCGTCGATGAAGGCCAGCGCGATCGGCAGCTTCGTCGTGCGCGAGATCCGCCAGAAGCCCGACTTCCAGTACTCGCCCTGGGTGCGGGTGCCCTCGGCGGCCAGGATCAGCAGGAACGGCTCGCCGCTCCTCGCCTCGCGCACGAGGTCGCGCACCACGGCGCCGGGGTTGGCGCGGTCGAGGGGGATGCCGCCGAGCCGGGGCAGCAGCCAGCCGAGCGGCCCGCGGAAGAGCTCCTTCTTGATGAGCACCCGCGGGGCGACGCCGCCGCGCCACATGATGAGCAGCATCATGATGAAGTCCCAGTTGGAGGTGTGCGGCGCTCCCACGAGGATGCCGCTGCGAGGCACCTCGCCGACGGCGGTCCAACGGGTCGCCCACAGCACGAACCTGGCCAGCCGGCTCAGCATCACGTCCCTCTCCCGGACCCCGCCGTGGCGACAGCGTCCTGTGCCACCACGGTACGGGAGGCCCGGTTGCGCCCCGGCCGGCGGTCAGTAGCGCAGCCGCAGGCGTGGCGGGCGGAACCACGGGTCGAAGTAGGTGCCGAACCGAGCCCGCGCCTCCGCGATGCGCCCGGCCGGGTCGTCGAGCAGCACGTCGACGCCGTGCCCGAAGCTCAGCGCGTCGACCGGCAGGCCCTCGAGCCGCTCCAGCGAGGCCACCCACGCCTCGGCGTCCGAGCCGACAGCCGCGGAGAACCCGCCCCAGAGGGTGTCACCGGCCAGCAGCACCGACCGACCGCCGACCCGCGCGACCACGCTGACGGAGCCGGGGGTGTGGCCCGGCGTGTGCAGCACCTGCAGCGACGCCCCACCGAGGTCGAGCACCTGCCCGTCCGTCAGCGCCACCGGGTCGAAGGCTGGGAAGACCTCGCCGTAGAGCGACCCGGCGCAGGTGCGCACCGAGTCGCCGGTGCCCACCGCCTCGGCGTCCCCGGGGTGCACGTGCACCGGGATGCCGAGCGCGGCCCATCGCGCCCCGTCACCGACGTGGTCGAAGTGGCCGTGGGTGGCGACCACCGCGGTCAACGCGCTCGGGATGACGCCGGCCTGGAGCAGGGCCTGATCGAGCAGGTCGGCGCCGAGGCCACTGCCGCAGTCGACCAGTGCGGCGCGCTGCCCCGTGACGAGGTAGGCGGCCGCGTCCCAGGCGTGGGTGATGCCGGGCCCGGCGACCTGCCACAGCCCGTCGGCCAGCCACACCGGCGAGCCAGCGCCTGCGGCCCGGGGGCCCGCCGGCGCCGCGGCGGCCGTCGTCATGGCGTCCCCACGAGGGCGACCGCGGCCGGGGGAGTCGGGTCGGGGGCGGGCAGCGCGACGGCGGAGGCGGTGACCCACTCCAGCCGGGGGAGCGGCAGCGGGCGCACCGACCCCACGACGTCGAGCTCGGTGCGCAGGCGCAGGTCCGCGCTCGAGGCACCGACCCACGCCGTGTGCCGGCCGGGGTCGACGATGCGCTCGGTGTGCCCGGCGTGGGCCAACGCACCGGCCGGCACGGTGAAGGTCACCCGCACCGACCCACGTGCAGGCACGGCGACCCGGGCGAAGCCGAGCAGCTCGAGCGCCGGCCACACGGGGTCGATGCGGGCGTTGCCGATCATGTGCGCGGTGCGGCGGGCGAGCGTAGGGCTCATGGTGGTCTCCGTGGCGGTACTCGCTGTTTGGTTCCGGCCACTACCTCGAGCGTAGTCGCCGGTTCTCGGGGACCGAAGCGCATCCGGGGCAACTGCCACACTGGTTCTCAGCGGCTCATCAAAGACGCCGGATGCCGTGCGCGCCGGCGCCCGGCAGGAGGACGATGGCGAGGGAGAGAGGAACTGCCGTGCCCACCGACCTGGAACGCCCACCCCGCCTGCCGCCCCGCTGGTTCGTCCGTCTCTTCTGGCAGCTGCACCGAGCGCTGTTCCGCGTCACCGGCGGCCGGCTCGGCCTGTGGCCTCCCACCAAGCGGTGGGGCACCCTGAGGCTCACGACCACCGGGCGGCGCACCGGGCAGCCGCGGCACGTCATCCTGGGCTACCTCGACGACGGGCCGAACCTCGTGACCCTGGCGATGAACGGGTGGGACCCCGCGGAGCCCGCCTGGTGGCTCAACCTGCAGGCGCACCCCGAGGCCGAGGCCGAGCTCGCCGGCGCACGCCTGCTGGTCACCGGCCGCGCCGCCGAGGGCCAGGAACGGGCCCGCCTCTGGGCCCGCTGGAGCGAGGTCGACGCGAACCTCGACGCCTACGCGGCCCGCCGGCCAGGCGGCACCGCGGTGGTGGTGCTCGAGCCGGTGCCGTCCACCCGCGCGGGGTGATGCCGAGGGAACCGGCCGGCGCGAGCATGTGCCCATGAGCAGCCGTCGGTCACGCAGGGCCACCCGGCCCCCGAAGGAGCGGCACGAGCTGAAGGACGTCGGCTACGAGATCTTCGTGGCGGCCATCTCGGTGCTGTCGATCCTCAACCTGCTGCTGATGTACGTCGTCAGGACCGACAGCCTCCAGACGGTGCTGTTCGCCATGAACGTCCTGCTCACCATCATCCTCTTCGCCGACTTCGTCTACCGGCTGGTCACCGCACCGTCGCGCAGGGACTACTTCTTCCGCCAGTTCGGCTGGGCCGATCTCCTGTCGAGCCTGCCCTTCCCCCAGGTGAAGATCTTCCGGGTCTTCCGCCTGGTGCGCGTGGCCAAGCTGCTGCGGGCCCGCGGTGGGCGGCTCATCGGACGCGGCCTGTTGCGCAACCGAGCCGGCAGCGCCTTGCTGAGCCTGTTGCTCATGGGCATCCTCGTGCTCGAGTTCGGCAGCCTGTGGATGCTGGCCCTCGAGCAGAAGGCCCCCGACGCCAACATCGTCACGGCATCGGACGCGCTCTGGTACACGATCGTCACCATCTCGACCGTCGGCTACGGCGACCAGTTCCCGGTGACCAACGAGGGCCGCGTCCTCGGTGCGGTGATCATCGTGATCGGTGTCGGCATCTTCGGCACGTTCACCGGTTACCTCGCCAACCTCTTCCTCGCGCCGAAGCCGCCGAAGGAGGAGGTCGAGGTTCTTCAGACCCGCGAGCGGGTGGCGCACCTGCGCACCCTGCTCGCCGAGCAGCAGGCCACCATCGACCAGCTCGACAAGCTGCTCACCGACGAGCTGCCCGAGCCCCGCGCCTAGGGGCAGGGCTCGGGTGCGGCCGTGCCGTCCGGGCGCGCGTCGCGCGCGACCCGGCGCCGCTCGGTGCGCGAGCTGCTGGCGGTGCGCACGGAGTCGATGGTGAGCAGCACCAGGGCCAGCCAGACGATGCCGAACCCGACCCACAGCCGAGCGCTGACGTGTTCGCCCAGGATGAGGACGCCCACGAGCAGCTGCAGCACCGGGGTGACGAACTGGATGAGACCGACCGTCACCAGCGGCAGGCGCCTGGCGGCGGCGGCGAACAGCAGCAGCGGTACGGCCGTCACCACACCGGCGAGCACGAGCAGGGTGGTGTGCCCGCTGCCGTGGTCGAGGAAGGTGGTCTCGCCGCGCGCGACGAGGAGGCCGAGCACCACCACCGCGACCGGGGCGAGCACGGTGGTCTCGGCGGCCAGGGAGTGCATGGCCTCCAGGCTCGCGCCGACCTTCTTCTTGGTGAGCCCGTACAGCCCGAACGAGAACGCCAGGCTGAGCGCGATCCAGGGCAGCACCCCGCCGGCCACCGCGAGGTAGACCGAGGCGAACGCACCGATCGCGACCGCGGCCCACTGCAGGGGGCGCAGTCGCTCGCCGAGCACGACGACGCCGAGCGCCACGGTGACGATCGGGTTGAGGAAGTAGCCCAGCGCCGCCTCGTAGGTGCGACCGGTGAGCACCGCCAGCACGTAGATCGTCCAGTTGGTGGCGATGAGCAGGGCGGCGATGGTGATGCCGCCGACCAGCTTCGGCCGCGCGACGAACGGCCGGATCCAGCCCAGGTCGCGTCGCACGAGCAGCACGAGGGCACACACGGCGAGGGTCCACAGGATGCGGTGGCCCAGGATCTCGAAGGCGCCGGACGGCTCGAGCGCCGCGAAGTAGAGCGGGAACAGGCCCCAGATGCCGTAGGCGAGGAACCCGTAGATCGTCCCCTTGCGCAGCTCGTCCGCGTCGTCCGCGTCGGGTGCGCCGTCCCCCTCGACCGCCGGTGGGGGCGGTGCGGTCACGCCACCGTCCAGGTGTCGTGTCCGCGCAGCAGGGTGGCGAGGTCGTCGTCGGTGGCGGGGCCGCCGGCGCTGTCGACGGCCGCCCGCACCTGGTCACGCACCAGGTCGTCGTAGCTCGGCCGCTCGACCTGGCGGAAGATGCCCATCGGCACGTGCGACATCTCGGGGGTGTCGAGCCGCGACAGCTGGAAGGCCTGCCCCGGGTCGTCGAGGGTGGGGTCGTGCACCACGACCGCACCCGACTCACCGGTGGCGGCCTCGGCCTCGCCGATGAACTTCATCGTGCCCGACCCCTTGCGCACCAGCAGCTTGCGGTCGCCCTCGGGGCCGACGCTCACCGGCTCGCCGGTGCGCAGCCGCACGATGCGGGCCTCCTGCTGGCTGCGGTCCTTGAGCACCTCGAAGGCGCCGTCGTTGAAGATCGGGCAGTTCTGGTAGATCTCGACCAGTGCGGTGCCGCGGTGCTCGGCCGCCGCCTTGAGGATGCCGGTGAGCTCGGCCCGGTCGCTCTCCATGGCCCGCGCGACGAAGGTCGCCTCGGCGCCCAGCGCCAGCGAGACCGGGTTGAACGGGGTGTCGACCGACCCGACGGGGGAGGACTTGGTGACCTGGCCCAGCCTGCTCGTGGGGGAGTACTGGCCCTTGGTGAGGCCGTAGATCTGGTTGTTGAACAGCAGGATCGTCATGTTGACGTTGCGGCGCAGCGCGTGGATCAGGTGGTTGCCGCCGATCGACAGGGCGTCACCGTCACCGGTGACGACCCACACCGACAGGTCGGGCCGGCTGGTGGCCAGGCCGGTCGCGATCGCCGGCGCCCGGCCGTGGATCGAGTGCATGCCGTAGGTGTCGAGGTAGTAGGGGAAGCGGCTCGAGCAGCCGATGCCGGAGACGAACACGATGTTCTCGCGCTTGAGGCCCAGCTCGGGCAGGAAGGACTGCACCGCCGCGAGGATGACGTAGTCGCCGCAGCCGGGGCACCAGCGCACCTCCTGGTCAGAGGTGAAGTCGCGCTTGGTCTGCTTGCCGGCGTCGTCGGGAAGGTGCGGGATCGAGCGGAGGCCGCTGACCGGCATCCCGATGTCGGTGGTCGTCACGAGAGCTCCTCGAGGGTCGTGGAGATGACGTCTGCGAGCTCGACCGTGGAGAACGGCAGGCCGCGCACCGACGTGTGCGAGCGGATGTCGACGAGGAACTCGGCGCGCAGCAGCATCGAGAGCTGGCCGAGGTTCATCTCGGGCACGACGACGCGGTCGTAGTCGCGCAGCAGCTTGCCCAGGTTGCTCGGGAACGGGTTGAGGTTCGTGAGGTGGGCGCGGGCGACGTTGTGCCCGGCGTTGCGCACGACCCGGGTGGCGGCCGCGATCGGGCCGTAGGTGGAGCCCCAGCCGAGCACGAGCACGCGGGCGTTGCCGCTCGGGTCGTCGACCTCGAGGTCGGGCACGACGACGCCGTCGACCTTGGCCTGGCGCAGGCGGGTCATCTTGTCGTGGTTGTCGGGGTCGTAGCTGATGTTGCCGGTGACGTCGGCCTTCTCGATGCCCCCGATGCGGTGCTCGAGGCCGGCCGTGCCGGGCACCGCCCACGGGCGGGCGAGGGTCTCCTCGTCGCGCAGGAACGGGTGGAACACCGGGTCGCCCTTGGCGTCGGTGCCGTTGGGTGCGCTGGCGAACTCGACGTGCAGGTCGGGCAGGCCGTCGACGTCGGGGACGCTCCACGGCTCGGAGCCGTTGGCGAGGTAGCCGTCGGAGAGCAGGAACACCGGGGTGCGGTACGTGGTGGCGATGCGCACGGCATCCATGGCGGCGCGGAAGCAGTCGGCGGGCGTCTGCGGGGCGACGATCGGCACGGGCGACTCGCCGTTGCGGCCGAACATGGCCTGGAGCAGGTCGGCCTGCTCGGTCTTGGTGGGCAGGCCCGTTGAGGGTCCGCCGCGCTGCACGTCGACGATGACCAGCGGCAGCTCGAGCGAGACGGCCAGGCCGATCGACTCTGACTTCAGGGCCACGCCGGGGCCGCTCGTCGTGGTGACGCCGATGGCGCCACCGAAGCTGGCACCCAGCGCGATGCCGATGCCGGCGATCTCGTCCTCGGCCTGCATCGTGGTGACGCCGTGCCGCTTGAGCGCCGCGAGGGCGTGCAGGATGTCGGACGCGGGGGTGATGGGGTACGACCCGAGCACGAGGGGGAGCCCGGCGCGGTGCGCGGCGGCGACCAGACCCAGCGCGAGGGCCGTGTTGCCGGTGATGTTGCGGTAGGTGCCGGGCGGCATCTTCGCGGGCGCGACGACGAACGAGGAGGCGAAGTCCTCGGTGGTCTCGCCGTAGTTCCAGCCGGCGCGCAGGGCGGCCAGGTTGGCCGCGAGGATGTCGGGCCGGGCGCCGAACTTGCGGGTGAGGAAGGCCTCGGTGCCGGTGGTGGGGCGGGTGTACATCCACGAGAGCAGGCCGAGGGCGAACATGTTCTTCGCCCGCTCCTTCTCCTTGCGGGTGAGGCCGGGGAAGTCGGCCAGCGCCTCGACGGTGATGCTCGTGAGGGCCACCGGGTGCACGTGGAAGGAGTCGAGGGTGCCGTCGTCGACCGGGCTGGCCGTGTAGCCGACCTTGGCGAGGTTGCGGGTGGTGAACTCGTCGGTGTTGACGATGATCGTGGCGCCACGGGGGACGTCGCCCAGGTTGGCCATCAGCGCCGCGGGGTTCATCGCCACGAGCACGTCGGGCGCGTCACCCGGGGTCAGGACGTCGTGGTCGGCGAAGTGCAGCTGGAAGCTGGAGACGCCCGGCAGGGTGCCCTGGGGGGCACGGATCTCGGCCGGGAAGTTCGGCAGCGTCGACAGGTCGTTGCCCATCGCCGCTGTGTCGCTCGTGAAGCGGTCTCCGGTCAGCTGCATCCCATCGCCCGAGTCGCCGGCGAAACGGATCACCACACGGTCGAGCGTGTGGACGGTCTTGCTGCTCACGGTTCACCCTGGAGTGTCGGCGAAAAATCGATGGCTGCTGTGCCTGCGGGTGTGCCGCGGGCGCAGCGTTTCCCATCGTACGTCCAGCGCCGCCGCTGTCGACGGATGTCCATGAGATGTACGCAACCTGTCAGCCAGGTGGCGTGCCCGACCGACCGACCGACCGACGACACGAGCGCGGTGCGGCACACCGCAGCGCGGACGCGGGCACGCCGATGTGGCTACGCTGACCGGCATGGAGGGTTACGCAGCGGCAGCAGGGGTGGTGCTGGCCGGCATCCTGCTGGTCACCGCGGCGATGATCGCCCGCCGCCTGGTCGCGCCGCGCGCGGTCAGCGAGAAGGGCCTGCGCACCTACGAGTCGGGCGTCGACCCGGTGGGGTTCGGCTGGGCGCAGAGCCAGATCCGCTACATCTCCTTCGCCTTCCTCTACGTGGTGTTCGCGGTCGACGCGGTCTACCTGTTCCCGTGGGCGCTGGTGCTGCGCGACCCCGACCTCGGTGTCGCGTCGCTCGTCGAGGTGGCCGTGTTCGTCGGCGTCATCCTCGTGGGGCTCGTCCACGCCGGCCGCCGGGGCCTGCTGCGCTGGACGGCCTGACGCCACGGACCAGCAGCCCGACACCATGAGCCCCGTGGAGACTCCCGGGCCGGGCGCCGACCCACTGCTGCGCGCCGACCGCGCCCCGTCGCCGCGCACCCTCGTCGACGTGCTGCGTTCCACGGCCGACGACCACCCCGACTCCCCGGCCATCGACAACGGCCGCGAGGTGCTCACCTACGACGAGCTGCTCGCGGCGGCGGGTGACGTCGCCACCGCCCTGCGCGACGAGGGCGTGGGCCGTGGCGACCGAGTGGGCGTGCGCATCCCGAGCGGCACCACCGACCTCTACGTTGCCATCGTCGGCATCCTGCTGGCCGGTGCCGCTTACGTGCCGGTCGACCACGACGACCCCGACGAGCGGGCCCGCCTGGTGTTCAACGAAGCCGGGGTGGCGGCGGTGGTCGCCACCGACCTGGTCATCCTCTCGCCCGGGGATGCCGCCCAGCCGGCACCGGAGGAGGACCCCGACCTCACCGACGACGCCTGGATCATCTTCACCTCCGGCTCCACCGGCACGCCCAAGGGAGTCGCGGTCAGCCACCGCAGCGCGGCCGCCTTCGTCGACGCAGAGGCACGAATGTTCCTGCAGGACAGGCCGATCCGCCCGGGCGACCGGGTCATGGCCGGCCTGAGCGTCGCCTTCGACGCCAGCTGCGAGGAGATGTGGCTCGCCTGGCGCTACGGCGCCTGCCTCATCCCGGCACCGCGCTCGCTCGTGAAGTCGGGCATGGACCTCGGCCCGTGGCTGCGGGCCAACGACATCACCATCGTCTCCACCGTGCCCACCCTCGTCGCGCTCTGGCCGGCGGCGGCGCTCGACCACGTGCGCCTGCTCATCCTCGGTGGCGAGGCCTGCCCGCCCGAGATCGGCGCCCGGCTGGCCACCGCGGGCCGCGAGGTCTGGAACACCTACGGCCCCACCGAGGCCACTGTCGTCGCGTGCGGCGCCCGGCTCACCGGCGAGCCACCGGTGCGCATCGGCCTGCCGCTCGACGGCTGGGACCTCGCCGTCGTCGACCCGCAGGGGCAGCGCGTCACCGACGGCGAGCCGGGTGAGCTGATCATCGGAGGAGTCGGGCTGGCCCGCTACCTCGACCCTGCCAAGGACGCACAGGTGTATGCCGCGATGCCCACCCTGGGCTGGGACCGCGCCTACCGCAGCGGCGACATCGTGCGGTTCGACGGCGAGGGCCTGGTGTTCGACGGGCGGGCCGACGACCAGGTGAAGGTCGGCGGCCGGCGCATCGAGCTCGGCGAGGTCGACAGCGCGCTCCTCTCGCTGCCGGGGGTGAGCGGCGCCGCCGCGGCGGTGCGGCGCAGCGAGGCCGGCAACAGCCTGCTCGTCGGCTACGTCACCACCGAGCCGGGCTTCGACGCCAAGGCCGCGGTCGAGCGGCTGCGCCGGACGATGCCGGCCGCGCTCGTCCCGCGACTGGCCGTGGTCGACACCCTGCCGACCCGCACCTCCGGCAAGATCGACCGCGACGCGCTGCCGTGGCCGCCACCCGCCCGGCCGGGCACCGCGACATCCGAGCAGGCGCCGGGCGTCGAGGGCACCGCGGCCTGGGTGGCGGGCCACTGGACCGCCATCCTCGGCGGCGCGCCGTCCGGGCCTGACGACGACTTCTTCGACCTCGGCGGGGGCAGCCTCACCGCGGCCCAGCTCGTGAGCCGGCTGCGCGAGCGCTTCCCCGAGGTGACGGTCGCCGACGTCTACGACCACCCCGGGCTCGGCCGAGCTGGCGGTCGCCCTCGACGACATGGCCACGCCCACCGGTCGGCAGAACTCCGCGGTGCTGCCGGTGCCCCTGAAGACCCAGGCCGCCCAGGTGGTCGCGTCGGTGGGCCTGCGCTCCATCGGCGCCCTGCGCTGGCTCACCTGGGTCGGCCTCGGCGCCCTCGTGGGCCGTGGCGTCCTCGGCATCGACTGGCTCCCCGACGTGCGCTGGGGCTGGGTGCTGCTCGGCTGGCTGCTGCTCGTCAGCCCGCCCGGCCGGGTGCTGCTCGGCGCCGCGGCCGCGCGGGTCGTGCTGCACGGCATCGGCCCGGGCCGCTACCGGCGCGGCGGTGCGGTGCACCTGCGGCTGTGGCTGGCCGAGCGGCTCGTCGACGAGCTCGGCTCGACCAACCTGTCGTCGGCACCGCTGGTGAAGGTCTACGCACGCCTGCTCGGCTGCCGGGTCGACGAGCACGTCGACCTGCACAGCGTGCCGCCGGTCACCGGGCTGCTCACCCTCGGCCGGGGCTGCTCGGTCGAGCCCGAGGTCGACCTCGCCGGCCACTGGCTCGACGGCGGACACCTGCACATCGGCCGGGTGCACGTCGGCGCCGACGCCCGGGTCGGCGCGCGCAGCACCCTGCTGCCCGGTGCCGACGTCGGCGACGGGGCCGAGGTCGCGGCCGGCTCCGCCGTCTTCGGCGTCATTCCTGCCGGCGAGGCGTGGTCGGGCGCCCCCGCCCTGTTCTCCGGCACCGCCCGCGGCCCCTGGGGCGACGACCGCCCCCCGAACCGCCCGGCCTGGCTCGCGGCCTACGCCGCCTCGGCCGTGGTGCTGTCGCTGCTGCCGATCATCGCCGTGGTGGCCGGGCTGGCCGTGGCCGCCCCCGCGCTCACCCGCGCGACCGGCATCGCGGATGCCGTGGGCACGGCGGCGCTCTGGCTGCTGCCCGCGACCGTGGTCGGGGTCGCGGTGCTGGCCGCGCTGGTGCTGCTCGCGGTGCGGCTGCTCTCGCTGGGCCTGGAGGTCGGGCACCACCCGGTGCACGGGCGGCAGGCGTGGCAGGCGTGGTCGATCCTGCGGGTGCTCGACGAGGCCCGCACCTGGCTGTTCCCGCTGTACTCCTCGGGGCTCACCCCGGCCTGGCTGCGGGCGCTGGGGGCCGACATCGGCTCCGACGTCGAGGCCTCGACCGTGCTGATGATCCCGCCGTTCGTGCGGGTCGGCTCGGGCGCCTTCCTCGCCGACGACACGCTCGTCGGGGGCTACGAGCTGGGTGGCGGCTGGCTGCGCGTCGAGCACGTGCGGGTCGGCAAGGGAGCCTTCGTCGGCAACTCCGGCATGGCCGCGCCCGGTCGCAGGGTGCCCAAGAAGGCCCTGGTCGCGGTGCTGTCCGCGGCACCCCAACGCGGCGCCGCCAAGCCCGGCACGTCGTGGCTGGGAAGCCCGCCACGCCCGCTCCGGCGCGACCACGACGACAGTGACACGGCCCGCACCTACGCCCCGCCCCGCCGCCTGAAGGTGGCCCGGGCCCTGGTCGAGGTGTGCCGGGTGGTGCCGGTGTGGCTGCACGTGCTGCTGGTGGTGCTCGCCGCCGGGGCGCTGGCCGCGCTGCTCGACCGCGGGCCGTGGTGGGCCGTGCTGCTCGGCGGCCCGGTGCTGCTGGCCGCGGGGCTGCTCGGCGGGGCGCTCACCGTGCTCGCCAAGTGGCTGCTCGTCGGGCGGATGCGCCCCTCCGAGCACCCGCTGTGGAGCTCGTTCGTCTGGCGCAACGAGCTCGCCGACACCTTCGTCGAGGTCGTCGCCGCGCCCTGGTTCGCGCGGGCCTCCACCGGCACCGCCGTGCTCAACGCGTGGCTGCGGGCGATGGGCTCACGGATCGGCCGCGGCGTCTGGTGCGAGACCTACTGGCTGCCCGAGGCCGACCTCATCGACCTGCGGGCCGGGGCCACCGTCGGCCGGGGCTGCGTGGTGCAGACTCACCTGTTCCACGACCGCATCCTGTCGATGGATCGTGTCACCATCGCCGACGGCGGAACACTGGGCCCGAACTCGGTGATCCTTCCGGCGGCCCGCATCGGCCGGCACGCCACCGTCGGCCCGGTGTCGCTCGTGATGCGCGGCGAGTCGGTGCCCGACAAGACGAGATGGATCGGCAACCCGGTCGGACCCTGGATGGAGGACGAGTGAACGGCGTCGACCCCTACCTGCCGGGCCACGGCGACGTGCGGTTCCAGGTCGAGCACTACGACCTCGACCTGCAGTACAAGGTCGCCGACAACCACCTCGAGGGCCGGGCCCAGCTGCGGCTCACCGCCACGCAGGCGCTGCCCGAGCTGGTGCTCGACCTGCACGCCCTGCAGGTCACCTCGCTGCGCGTCACCGGCGCGGCCGTGGCCCGCTGGACCCACCGGTCGTCGCGGCTGCGCATCCGGCTGCGCACCCCGGCCGCCCCCGGCACCGAGCTCGGGGTGACCGTCGCCTACCGGGGCCGGCCCCGCCCGATGCCCGGCCCCGACGGCCCGAGCGGCTGGGAGGAGCTCACCGACGGCGTCATCGTGGCCGCCCAGCCGCACGGCGCCCCGACCTGGTTCCCCTGCAACGACCGGATGTCCGACAAGGCCACCTACACGGTCACCGTGCGCACCGACCCCGGCTACCGGGTGGTCTCGAACGGCACCCTGACCTCGCAGCGCCGGGTCGGGCGCCGGGTCGAGTGGGTGCACCAGCAGCCGGTCCCCATGTCGACCTACCTCGCGACCCTGCAGGTCGGGCGCTACGAGCTCGAGCACCAGGCGACCTCCGGTGGTGTGCCGAGCGCGCTCGCCGCCCCCCGAGCCCGGATGCCGGCTGCCCGCACCGCGTTCGCCGACCAGCCCCGCATGCTCGAGATCTTCTCAGGGCTCTTCGGGCCCTACCCCTTCGACGGCTACACCGTGGTGGTGACCGACGACCCGCTCGAGATCCCGCTGGAGTCGCAGACCCTGTCGACGTTCGGCACCAACCACCTCAGCCGCAGCTGGGAGGCACAGCGGCTCATCGCGCACGAGCTCGCCCACCAGTGGTTCGGCAACACCGTCACCGCCGCCTCGCTGCGGGACATCTGGCTGCACGAGGGCTTCGCCTGCTACGCCGAGTGGCTGTGGTCGGAGTCGATCGGGCGCACGACCGCCCAGGAGGAGGCCGAGCGGCACCACGTCGTGATGGCCCGCCTGCCGCACGACCTCGTGCTCACCGACCCCGGGCCGCACCACGTCTTCGACGACCGGGTCTACAAGCGGGGCGCTCTCACGCTGCACACGCTGCGCCGGGCCGTGGGCGACGACCTGTTCTTCGCCCTGTTGCGCGTGTGGGTCGACCGGCACCGCTTCGGCGTCGTCACCACCGCCGACTTCCTCGCCCTGGTCCGCGACGAGACCGGCGTCGACCCCGACCGGCTCCTCGGCCCGTGGCTGTACGAGCGGGCCCTGCCGCCCCTGGTGGGAGCCCCGGCGGCGTACGTCCCCTGACCGCTGACCGCGAACGTGGGTGACTCCCGTCGCCCAGCCGACGATCTTCACCCACGTTCAGCCCAGCTGCCGCCCGGTGACCTCGAACGTGGGTGACTTCCCTCGCCCAGCCGACGATCTTCACCCACGCTCAGCCCAGCTGCCGCCCAGTGACCTCGAACGTGGGTGACTCCCGTCGCCCAGCCGACGGCTATCACCCACGTTCGGGGCAGTGGCACAGGCGAGGGAGGTCGGGGTCAGGGGACGACGCCGAGCACCACGACCACCTTCGGCCCGACGCCTGCGAAACCCCTGCCGGTACCCCGCCTCAGCTACCGCCTGGGAGGTGGAGTGTTCGGTCCACTTACCAGGCGGTAGGCCGCGGCGGGTCGGGCCGGCGCCCCGGCTGGTCTGACTCCACCGCAGCTACCGCCCCGTAGAGGGAGTGATCCGTGCACCTACCAGGCGGTAGCCGAGGCGGTCCGAGGTAGGCGAACTGGTCAGGGCGGCTGAGGCGGACGTGGGTGATTCCCGTCGCCCAGCCGACGATTTTCACCCACGTTCGGAATCAGGGGCACAGGCGAGGGCAGGCGGGGTCAGGGGACGACGCCGAGCACCACGACCACCCTCGGGCCGACGCGCCATCGACCGTGCACCTTCAGGGTTGCCGGTTGCCCCGTGGCGTCGTCGGCCGAGGCCACGGCCGTGAAGCCACCCCCGGGTGACAGCTCCACGCGCACCGCGTCGTGCCCGACGACCGAACCGGTCAGCGGGTACCACGTCTTGTAGGTGGCCTCCTTCGCGCAGAACAGCAGCGTGTCCCACGGGATGCCGGGCCGCGCGGCTCCCAGCCGCGCCAGCGCCGCACGCTCCTCGACCGACGCGACCACCTCGACCACCCCCGCGGGGAGCGGGCCGATCGGCTCGGCATCCAGCCCGATGCCGGCGACGCCGCGCCCGAACCGAGACACCCGAGAACGGGCCACGACCGCGCCGGTCCACCCGGTGCAGTGCGTGATGCTGCCCACCACGCCCCTCGGCCACTCGGGTGCGCCGCGGTGGTCGCCGAGCACCGGCATCCCCGTCAGCCGTGGGTCGAGCGAGGCCAGGGCGAGGTGCGCGCAGTGCCGCCCGGCGGCGAACTCGGCCAGCCGCGCCTCGCCGGCCCCCTCGACCAGCCCGCGCTCCGGTGGGAGCAGCACGTCGGCGCCGACCGAGCCCTCCACGACCGCCAGCCCGATCCGCGAGGCCGAGGCCAGTCGCACCGCCCGCACCCGGCCCATGGGGCTAGGGTGCCACTCGTGAGCGTCGACCTGCCGATGCCCCGGGTGGGGCCGGTCGCCGAGCACGCCCCGAAGCCGATCCGGGTCGTGCTCAACTGGGGACGCCGCTACTCGCTGTGGGTCTTCAACTTCGGGCTCGCCTGCTGCGCCATCGAGTTCATCGCCACCTCGATGGGCCGCCACGACTTCATGCGGCTCGGCGTCATCCCGTTCGCCCCCGGCCCGCGCCAGGCCGACCTGATGGTCGTGTCCGGCACCGTCACCGACAAGATGGCGCCGGCGATCCGTCGCCTCTACGACCAGATGCCCGAGCCCAAGTACGTCATCTCGTTCGGCGCGTGCTCGAACTCCGGTGGGCCGTACTGGGACTCGTACTCGGTCACCAAGGGCGTCGACCAGCTCATCCCCGTCGACGTCTACGTGCCCGGCTGCCCGCCCCGGCCCGAGGCGCTGCTGCAGGGCATCATCCGGCTGCAGGAGAAGATCGCCGACGAGCGCCTCAGCGGCGCCTCGATCGCGGCCCGCCAGCCCGGCCGTGCCCCCGCGCCGGCGCGGTATGCCGGCCACCGCACCGCCGCCGCCGGCGAGGTGACCCGCGGCCTGGTGACCCGCCCGTGAGCGACGACGCCCCGCAGCGCGACACGCCCACGCCCGGCCACGGCGCCGACCTGATGTCGACCCCGAGCCTGTTCGTGCTCGCGGTGGTCGCCTTCGCGGTCGAGCTCGCCCTGTTCGGTGGGGTGGCGCTGATCTTCTACCAGGTGGCCGATGGCGGCCTGGCCGGCTGGGTCACGGCGGCGGTGGCGACGGCCGGCATCCTCGCGTTCTGGGGGTTGCTCATGGCACCGAAGGCGAAGCGTCGGCTGCCCACCACGCCGCGCCTGCTGGTGTCGGCGCTGTTGTGCCTCTTCACCGCCGACGGGCTGCTCCAGGGTGGCTACCCGTGGTGGGGCGGGTTCGTCGGCATCGCCGGCATCGCCGTGGTCGTGGCCCAGGTCGTCCTGCCACGGGCCGAGGCCGAGGCCGAACCGCGCTGAGCGGCAACCGGCTGGCCAGCAGCCGACCTCCGTCCATACCCTTGGACGATGCCGACGATGAGCATGAACAAGGTCATCCACCTCGCGTTCCGGCGCGACCTCGACCGTTTCGTGTCCGCTCTCGACGCCTTTGCGCCGGGGGACACGGGGCGTGCGGCCGGGCTCGGCAGGGCCTGGGCCAACTTCGACGAGATGCTGAGCGACCACCACGAGGGCGAGCACGAGATCGCCTGGCCGCACCTCGAGCGCGCCGGCGTCCCGCGCGCGCTGCTCGGTGAGATGGATGCGGAGCACGAGGTGATGGCCGGGGCGCTGCAGGTCGCCCGCGAGGAGATGAACGGCCTGGCGCGCGACCCCAGCGCCGCCCGGGCTGCGGCCGCCCGCGAGGCGATGGGCGACCTGCGGGTGGCCACCGTGCGGCACCTCGACCACGAGGAGTCCGAGATCGAGTCGTTCTACCTCGAGCACTCCGACCACCCGGAGATCAAGGCCATGGGGCGCGAGTTCGGCAAGCGCAGCCCGGCGTTCGCCGGGCGGTTCTTCGCGTGGGTCACCGACGGTGCGTCGCCGCAGGAGCAGGCGGCGTTCAAGGAGAACGTGCCCGGCCCGGTCTTCGCGGTCATGAGCTCGGTCTGGGGCCGCGGGTACCGGAAGGAGGTCGCGCCGGTCTGGCGCTGAGCGCGGTCGCACGCGCCTCATCGGCCACGTGAGGCGCCGATCGCGCCGGTGTGGCGCTGAGCGCGTCTGCCGCGTGGCCCGAGCCGGTGGTCGATAGGCTGCCGACGTGGCTGACGAGACGCGCGTGGTCGAGGTCGAGGCATGGGGCGTCTCCCTCGCGGCCGCGCGCGGCGAGGGCTTCACCTTCTTCGACTGGCTCACCGCGGTCGACCGCACGTACGACGAGGCCGCACCGGGGTTCGACGTCACCGCCCACCTGCTCGACGTGGGCACCCCGGGCGCGCTGCGCGGCATCCTGCTCGTGACCCGCGTCGCCGACGGTGCGCGGGTCGACTCGGTGACCGGCATCTTCGCCGGGGCGGCCTGGCACGAGCGCGAGACCTACGAGATGTTCGGCATCGACTTCGCCGGCTTCCACGACGGCAGCGGCCTGCCGATCCGGCCGCTGTTGCTGCCCGACGGCTTCGACGGCACGCCGCTGCGCAAGTCGTTCCAGCTCGCCGCGCGCGCCTCCAAGGCGTGGCCCGGCGGCAAGGAGCCCGGTGAGGGACACGACTCGGGCAAGGCGCCCGGTCGCCGCCGCGTGCAGGCGCCGGGTGTGCCCCCGCCCGAGTGGGGCCCGCGATGAGCGTGCTCGAGGTGGTGGTGCGGGCCGTCGCGGTGCTGCTCGCCTTCCTGACCCTGCCGCTGCTCGTCGGCCAGACCGAGCACAAGCTGATGGCCCACATGCAGGGCCGGCTGGGCCCCATGTACGCCGGCGGCTACCACGGCTGGGCGCAGCTCGTCGCCGACGGCGTGAAGTTCGTGCAGAAGGAGGACATCACGCCGCGGGCCGCCGACCGCTGGGTCTTCCGGCTCGCGCCCGCCGTGGCGCTGATCCCCTACCTCGTGGCGCTGGCGACGATCCCGATCGCACCGGGCGTGGCCGCGATCGACGTGCCCGCCTCGGTGGTGCTCATCCTCGCGGCGACCTCGGTCGGCGCCCTGGGCACGCTGATGGCCGGCTGGGCCAGCGCCAACAAGTACGCCCTGCTCGGTGGGCTGCGCGCCGCCGCCCAGCTGGTGTCCTACGAGCTGCCGATCGTGCTCGCCGTCGCGTCGATGGCCATGGCCGGCGGCTCGCTGTCGCTGCTCACCCTCACCGACCGCTGGTCGCCGTGGTGGATGCTGTGGCAGCTGCCGGGCGCGGTCGTGTTCCTCGTCGCCGCCGTGGCCGAGCTGCAGCGGCCGCCGTTCGACATGCCGGTCGCCGACGCCGAGCTGGTGATGGGCGCCTGGACCGAGTACACCGGCCTGCGCTTCGCCTTCTTCCTGCTCGCCGAGTACGCCGGCATCGTCGTGATGTCGCTGCTGTTCGCGACGCTCTGGCTCGGGGGGTGGCACGGGCCCTTCCCCGACACCCTGGGCTGGCTGTGGACCCTGCTGAAGGGCTTCGTGGTGGCGGTGTGCGTCATCTGGGTGCGCGTCGCGTGGCCCCGCCTGCGCGAGGACCAGCTGCAGCGGCTGGCCTGGCTCTGGCTGGTGCCGCTCGCCCTGCTGCAGCTGATGCTGACCGGCGTCGGGGTGGTGCTCGGATGGTGAGCCGCAGGGGGATCGGGCTCCCCGGCATCCTCAAGGGGTTGGCGACCACGGCGCGAACCGCGTTCAAGCCGACCCACACCGCCGAGTACCCCGACGTCGCGCCCGACCTCCCGCCGCGCAGCCGCGGGGTCATCGCACTGCTCGAGGAGAACTGCACCTCGTGCATGCTCTGCGCCCGCGAGTGCCCCGACTGGTGCATCTACATCGACTCGCACAAGGAGACGATCCCGGCCACCACCGAGGGTGGGCGTGACCGGCAGCGCAACGTGCTCGACCGGTTCGCCATCGACTTCAGCCTGTGCATGTACTGCGGCATCTGCATCGAGGTCTGCCCGTTCGACGCGCTGCACTGGAGCCCGCAGTTCGAGTACGCCGAGGTCGACCTGCTCGACCTGCTGCACGAGAAGGACCGGCTCGGCGGGTGGATGGCCTCGGTGCCCCCGCCGCCCGCGCTCGACGAGAAGTCGGCCGAGCCGGCCGAGATCGCCGCCGCCAACAAGCCGGCCCGTGGCACCGGGCTGGTCGGTGGTGCCGGGCCGGGTGCGGCCGGAGCCGGGGGACCAGGCGCCCGGATGCCGCGCACGGTGCGTCCGCGCCCCGCCGGTGCCGGGCCGGCGCGAGGAGCGGCAGCGCCCACCGAGGTCGTGCCGACCGGAGAGCCGGCTGCGGCGACGACGCCGGAGCCGACCCGGGCGCTGCCCGTTGCCGACCCGACCGAGGCGCTGCCCGCCGGGGTGCCCACCGCGGCGCCGGCCGAGGGGGAGCCCACCGAGGCGCTGCCCACCGGCACGGTGCCGCCCCCGGCCAAGGAGCCGCTGACCGGCACGCCCGAGTCGGTGCCCGACGACACCTCGCCGACCCCGCCGCCCGCGGACGACGCGACATGACCGCACTCGACACGGCGTTCGCGGCGACCGCACTGGTGGCCGTGGCGGGTGGCCTGCTCGCGGTGACGACGCGTCACGTGGTGCACGCGGCCCTCTGGCTGGTCGTCGCGCTGCTCGGGGTGGCCGGGTCACTGCTGGTGCTCGGTGCCGAGCTGGTGGCCCTGGTGCTGGTGCTCGTGTACGTCGGCGCCGTGGTCGTGCTGGTGCTCTTCGCACTGATGCTCACCCGGGCGCCCATCGGGCCCGACCTCGAGCACGCGGCCGGCCCGTGGCGAACCGTCGGGGCGGCCGTGCTCGGGGGCGCTGTCGCGCTGCTGCTGGGCTCGGTGCTGCTGCCACTGGCCGGCGAGCCGGTCGAGCGCGCCGACGTCTCCTCGACCCAGGTCGCCGGCCAGCTGTTCGGCACCTGGGTGTGGCCCTTCGAGCTGCTCTCGCTGCTGCTGCTGGTGGCCGTGGTCGCGGCGCTCGCGGTGTCGCGCATCCCGCGCGAGGAGCATCACGACCCCGAGCCGGTCCAGCCGGCCGAGCCGGGCGAGCCGGCCGAGCACGAGGTGGCGCCGTGATCCACCTCGCGGGCCCCTACCTGCTCGCCGCCGCCTTGGTCGGCCTGGGCGTCTTCGGGATCACAGTGCGGCGCAACGCTGTCCTGCTCCTCGTCGGCGTCGAGCTCGTACTCAGCGGGGGCCTGGTGCTGCTCGTCACCACGCAGGCCGCCGGTGCCGACCAGTGGGCCGCCGGCAGCGTGCTGCCGCTGTTCGTCATCACCATCGCCGCCGCCGAGACGGTGGTGGCGCTGGCCATCATCCTCACCGCCTTCCGGCAGCGGGCGCGCGTCGACCTCGACGAGCCGAGCGGGGAGGCGCCGTGAACGCCTGGCCGATCGTGCTCGTCCCCGCCCTCGCCGCCCTCCTCGGACTAGTGGTCGGGCGCGACGACCGCCTCGCCCGCGGGGTGGCCGTCGGCGGCGGCGCGGTGACCCTGCTGCTGGCCGGCATCGGCTGGGTCGCGCAGGGCGGGTCGGCGGTCGTCTCGGCCGGGCCGGGGCTGCGCGCCGGCGACGTGCAGGTGCCGCTCGACCTGGTGACCGACCACTCGCGGGTGGCGGTCGCGGCGGTCGTCGCCCTCGTCGCTCTCGGCGTGCAGATCTACTCCACCTGGTACCTCCAGACCGACGACCGCTACCCCCGCTTCGCCGCCACGGTGTCGTTGTTCACCGCAGCCATGCTCCTCGTGGTGGTCTCCGGCGACCTCGTGCTCACCGTCGTGGGCTGGGAGGTCATGGGCTGGTGCTCGTTCCTGCTCATCGGCCACTGGTCGCGCCGGCACAGCGCCCGCCGCGCAGCGCACAAGGCGTTCCTCGTCACCCGGGTCGCCGACATCGGGTTCGTGCTCGGCATCATCGGCCTGGCCACCGGTGCCCGCTCCACCAACCTCGGCACCGTCGTCACCACCTGGGCCCGCCCCACGGCGTGCATCGACAGCCTGGTGGCCAACGGCTCCACGGTCGGCGACGCGCTCACCGCGTGCGCCGCGCCCGACGCCACGATGCGCGCGGTGTTCCTCACGCTGGTCGTCATCGGCGTGCTCGGCAAGTCGGCGCAGGTGCCGTTCCAGGACTGGCTCGCCGACGCCATGGAGGGCCCCACCCCGGCCAGCGCGCTCATCCACGCCGCCACCATGGTGGCCGCCGGCACCGTGGTGCTGGCCGGCTTCTTCCCGCTCCTCTCCGTCAGCCAGACCCCGCGCTGGGTGCTCGGCATCGCGGTGTCGGTGACGATGCTGCTGGCCGCCGTGCTCGCCTTCGCCCAGAGCGACCTCAAGCGGCTGCTCGCGTGGTCGACCGTCAGCCAGGTCGGCGTCATGCTGTCGGCGCTCGCCGCCGCGCCGCCGGTCGCCGGGCCGGATGCCGGTCTGTTCCACCTCTGGTCGCACGCCATCTTCAAGGCGCTGCTCTTCCTGACGATCGGCTGGGCCGCCATGGCGGCCGGTGGCACCGCGGCCAAGGCCCTGCGCGGCAGTGCCCTGGCCGCGCCCCTGCTGCGGGTGTCCTTCCTCTTCGGCCTGCTGTCCCTGGCCGGCGTGCCGCTGGTGGTGGGTGGGCTGTCCAAGGAGCACGTCGTCGCCGTGTCGTGGGAGGGCGCCGTCGAGTCCGGGCCCGGCGTCATCGTGCTCGTCGCGCTGATCGTCACCGCCGCCGTCACCGCCGCCTACTGCACCCGCGCCTACCTGATCCTCACCGCACACGTGCGGCCCAGCCCGGCCAGCGCACCCATCACCCTCGCGGTGCAGGGCGTGCTCGCCGTGCTCGTCGGGCTGAGCGTCGTCGGCGGGCTGGTGCTGCTCACCGACGCGTTCCGGGTCGGCCGACCTCGCTGGTCTGGGTGCTGGTCACCGTGCTGGCCATCGTCGTCGGCGTGGTGGTCGCGCTGCGTGGCGGCTTCGACCGCGACCCGGCGCAGGTGCTGGTGCCGCGGCTGATCCCGCACGCCGACCGGGGGCTCGGGGTCGACGCCCTCTACCTGCGCCTGGTGGCCACCCCCGTGCTCAAGCTGGCCCGCCTCGTCGCCTTCGTCGACACCGAGGTCATCGACGCCTACGTGCGCGGCACCGCCGTCGCGACCCGGGCGGCGGGCTGGGCCGGCGGCCGCGCCTTCCGTGGTGAGCGGCCGAGCTCCGCCGTCGGCCTCGTCCTCGCGACCGTCGTGGTGCTCGGCATCGCAGGGGTGCTGGCGTGGTCGTGAGCCTGCTCCTCCTCGTCCCCGCCGTCGTCGGTTTTGTCCTCGTCACCGTCGGCCGCACGCTGGCCGCCGACCGCGCGCGGATCACCGCGGCCGTGGCGGCCGGCCTCACCCTCGTGCTCGCGGTGGGCGTGTGCATCGCCCGGCCCGGGGTCGACCTGGCGTGGCTGCCCGAGCTCGGCGTGCGCTGGTCGTTCGGCGTCGACGGCATCGCCGTGCCGCTGGTGCTGCTCACCTCGCTCATCGGGGTCCTGGTGGCGGCCCACGCGTGGGTCGACGTGCCCGCGGGTGGCACCCCGGCGACCTTCCTCGGCTGCCTGCTCATCGTCGAGGCCGGCGCGCTCGCCACCTTCACCGCCCGGGATGCCGTGCTCTTCTTCGTCGCCTTCGAGCTGGTCCTGGTGCCGATGTGGGTGCTGATCAGCCGGTTCGGCGACCGCCACGACGAGCGCGCCCGCACCGACGCGGGGCACCGCTTCATCCTCTACACGGCGATCGGCTCCACGCTGATGCTCGTCGGCATCCTCGCCCTGGTCACCTCGGCCGGCACCTCCGACCTGCGGGCGCTCGCCGCCGGCGCGGGCCCCGCGCTGCCTCCAGACCGCCAGCTGCTCGTCGCGGCGCTGCTCGTGCTGGGCCTGTCGGTGAAGGTGCCGGTGTTCCCGCTGCACACCTGGCTGCCGCCGGCCCACACCACCGCGCCCACCGCGGGGTCGGTGCTCCTGGCGGCCGTGCTGCTGAAGATGGGCACCTACGGCCTGGTGCGCCTGCCGGTGTCCACCGTGCCCGACGGCTTCGCCCGGCTGGCGCCGGTGCTCGGCGTGGCCGGCGTCATCGGCATCGTCTGGGGCGCCTGGTCTGCCTCGTCGAGCGCGACCTCAAGCGGCTGATCGCCTACTCGTCCGTGGCGCACATGGGGTTCGTCGCCCTCGCCCTGGCCGCCGGGTCCGAGACCGGCATCCAGGCGGCCCTGTTCGCGAACATCGCCCACGGCGTCATCTCGGCCCTGCTGTTCTTCCTCGTCGGCGGGCTCAAGCAGCGGTGGGGCAGCGTCGACCTCACCGGTGGCCCGGCCCGCCCTGCGCGAGACCTCACCGCGGCTCGGCTTCCTGTTCATCCTCGGCCTCGCCGCCAGCCTGGGGCTGCCCGGCCTCGCCGGCTTCTGGGGTGAGTTCTTCTCGGTGTACGCCGCGTGGCTACCCGCCGACGACCGGCCCCGTGCGCTGTTCGTCGGGTGTGCCGTGGTCGCCGCGATCGGCGCCGCGCTCGCCGCCGGCTACTCGTTGCGGGTGGCCCGCACCGTCTGGATGGGTGACCAGCCCGACCCGGAGGCGGCCGCCGCCACCCCCGACACCCGCGGCGTCGAGCTCGTCGTGCTGTCGGTGCTCGGCACCCTCGTCGTGGTGCTCGGCGTGTTCCCCGGCCCGTTGCTGGCCGTCACCGCCGACGCCGCCGCCCTATCGCCGGCGGTTCCCGGTGATGCCACCGACCTCGTCACCGTCGACCTCGTCGCGCTCGCGCCGGCGCTGCTCCCCGCCCTGGGTGCGGTGCTCGTGCTGCTCGGCGACGCCGTGCGACCGGGTCTGCGGTCGTGGCAGCCGCTGCTGGGCGTGGTGGTGCTCGCGATCGCCGCCGGCACGGCCCTGGCCACCGGTCTGCGGGCCGCCGACGACCCGGTGCGCACGCTGTGCCTCCCCGGCCCCGACGGCGCCTGCCTGTGGACCGCGGGGCCGGCCACCGGCACGCTGCAGGCCGGCATCCTGCTCGCCACCGCGGCGGCGCTCGCGCTGCTGCACGACGGGTCGCGCGGGCCCCGCGACACGACGGTGACGACCACGCTGCTGCTGGCCGCCGCCACCGGCGGGGTCGCCGTCGCCGCCTCCCGCGACATCGGCACCTGGCTGGTCACCCTCGAGCTGGCGACCGTGCCGGTCGTCGCCCTGGTCGCGCTGCGTGGCACGCGCACGGCGTCCCACGGTGCGCTGACCCTGCTGGTCACCTCGGTGACGTCGTTCGCCCTGCTCGTGCTGGGGGCCGCCCTGTGGCTCACCGCCACCGGCGACCCGGCCTTCTCGGCCAGCGCCGTGGCCGCGGCCTGGGGCGACCCCGAGCGCCGGGTGGTGTTCCTGCTCGCCGTGACGGTGCTGCTCTCGGGGCTGGGCTTCAAGCTGTCGCTCGTGCCGTTCCACGCCTGGACCCCGCAGGCCTACTCCACCGCCGACGTCGGCACCGCCGCCGCGCTCGCGGCGGCCTCGAAGATCTCCGCGGTGGCCGCGCTGCTCGTCGTCGGGCAGGCGGTGGCCGGTGCCGCCGTCGACAGCGGGTCGGTCGGCGTCGTCATCGGCGTCCTCGCGGCCGCCTCGCTGCTGCTCGGCAACGTGATGGCGCTGCGCCAGGACGACTCCACCCGGCTGCTCGCCTGGT
>CAWHYJ010000006.1:0-37004 GCA_963833495.1 uncultured Actinomycetota bacterium
GACCGTGCTCACCTGCGCAGCGACCAGCGCCGGCGGGACCAACACCTCCACCCTCAACATCCGCCGGGACGCAACCCCTCCCGTCGTCAGCCCCACGACGACGCTCGCCGGCGGCACCGTCGTCAACGGCTGGTACACCAGTCCCGTCGACGTCACCTTCACGGCGACCGACGAGACGTCGCGGTTCCTGGTCGACGACCGCGCGGTGGGCACCAGCTCGCAGACCGTGCGCACGAGCGGCGACGGTGAGGTCGTCGTCAAGAGCCCGGCGTTCACCGACCGGGCCGGCAACTCCTCCGCCGTGGGCGCGCAGACGCGCACCGTCAAGGTCGACGCGACCCCCCCGAACGCGCCCAGCGCCTCGCTCAGCAACGAGGCCGGCGAGTCCGGCTGGCACAACGCCCCGGTCACGGTCACCTTCGCCCCCGCCGGAGACTCGGGCAGCGGCGTCGCTTTCTGTAGCCCCGCCCTCACACTCATGGCGGACACGACGGGTGAGACCGTCTCCGGCACCTGCACCGACAACGTCGGGCACACCAGCGCCAAGAAGGAGGTCACGGTCAAGCTCGACCAAGGCGCCCCCATCGTCACCGAGACCGTGGTCGCCTCCGGCACTGCCGGCAAGAACGGGTGGTACACGAGCGACGTCGACGTCGACTTCACCGCCACGGACGCGCTCTCCGGGCTCGAGAGCGCCACCAAGCGGGTGACGAGCTCGGGTGAGGGTGCCGCCGTCGAGGTGATCAGCCCGGCCTTCACCGACCGCGCCGGAAACACCACCACCCCGGCCGGCGCCGTCACGAAGACCTTCACGATCGACAAGACGGCCCCGAACGCGCCGAGCGCCTCGCTCAGCACCTCCGCCGGCACGACGGGCTGGCACACCGCCCCGGTCACCGTCACCTTCACGGACGAGGGCGACCAGGGCAGTGGCGTCGCCACCTGCACCAGCCCCGTCACGGTCGCAGCGGACACCGCTGGGCAGACCGTCTCCGGCACCTGCACCGACAACGCCGGGCTCGTCAGCGCCGAGAAGAAGGTGACGGTCAAGCTCGACCGTGTCGCACCCGTCGTCTCCGAGGACGTGGAGGCCTCCGGCACCGCCGACAACGACGGGTGGTACGCGAGCGACGTCGACGTCGAGTTCACCTCCATCGACGCGATCTCCGGGCTCGACAGCGCCACCCAGACCGTGACGAGCACCGGTGAGGGCCCGGCAGTCGTGGTGTCCAGCCCCGCCTTTACCGACCGCGCGGGCAACACCACCCCGGCCGGCGCCGTCAAGAAGACCTTCAAGGTCGACAAGACCGCTCCTGCCACCCCAGCCTTCGTCGGAGCACCGTCCGGCAGCGTCTCCTTCGGCGATGCCCTGGTCACGCCCACCTGCACCTCCTCCGACAGCGGCTCCGGCTTCGTCTCGTGCGTCGTGTCGGGCGGCGGCAGCGGCCTGGGCGAGCAGAGCTATACCGCGACGGCGACCGACAAGGCTGGCAACACCAGCACGGCGACTCTGGCCTACGAGGTCGTCGTGCCCTGGTCCACCAAGGGCTTCACCGCCCCGGTCGACATGGGTGGCGTGTTCAACACCGTCAAGGGCGGAAGCACCGTCCCTGTCAAGTTCGAGATCTTCGCCGGCTCCAAGGAGATCACCGACACCAGCCTCGTGACGTTGAACAGCAAGAAGATCAGCTGCACCACGTCGGCGCCGACCGACGACATCGAGATGCTCGCCACCGGCAGCACCTCCCTGAGGTATGACACGTCCGCCGGGCAGTTCCAGTACAACTGGAAGCTCCCGACTGGTGCGGGCACCTGCTACGAGCTGAAGATGACGGCCAGTGGCGGCGCGTCCGCCACGGCAAACTTCAAGCTCAAGTAGCCCCCCGCGAAGCCATAGAGGCCCGCCCGGCGATGCCGGGCGGGCCTCGGCATACAGGACATCGCGGTCGACGCCGCCCCGCCCCGGCCAGCTCGAAGAGCACCCACCGGGCGGCTTCCTGGCCGGCGCCGAACGAGGTGGTGACGCTCTTCGGATCTGCTGGGCATGGGGATGGGCACCCCACGCCGAGTCCGGGCCGCGGGAGGTTAGATACCGAACGACGCGAGGCGCGACTATTCAGGTCTGCACCCGCTCCCTACTCTTGGAGAACCCACTCGAAGGTGACCCATGCCTGCATTGATCCGTTCGGCCGCGCTCACCGGGTACTTGGGCCTGGCCGGGTCCTTCGGCCTGGACGGCGCTCTCCTGATGCGTGACGCCGGGCTCAGTCCCGACGACCTCTTCCTTCCGGACCAGTGGATCCCCGCCGCTTCCGTGGCCCGGCTCCTCGAGGCAACCGCCACCGAAGCGCGACAGGAGGACTTCGGGATCAGGCTCGCCGAGAGGCGCCAACTGTCCACCTTGGGGCCTCTGAGCCTGGTGCTGCGGGAGGAACCGGATCTGCGCAGCGTGCTGGGCCTCATGATGCGTTACGAGTACGCCTACAACGAAGCCATGCGCATGCGCCTGGATGAGTCCGATGGCCTGGCGACGATCCGGCTGTGGTTGGAGTTCGGCGAGCCGGCCCCACAGGCACAGGCGCTTGGGCTGGCTGTCGCTGCGCTTCACGGCATCTTGCTGCAGTGCGGCGGACCGCAGTGGCCGACCGTGACGGTCTGCTTCCAGAGCCCGGCACCCGAAAACCTCGACACGGTTCGACGGATGCTCGGTGAAGAACTGAGCTTCGACCATGGGTTCACCGGAATCGTTCTGCGCGTCATCGATCTCGACGCCGCCAACGTCCTTGCCGACCCACTCCTGCGACCGTATGCGCAGCAGTACCTCGCAACCGTCGTGTCGCCGCGCGCTCCCACGACGACACACCAGGTCAGGGAGCTCGTCGAGTTCTTCATGCCGCTCGGGAAGTGCACCCTGGCCAACGTCGCGCTTGCGCTGAACCTGGACCGCAGGACCCTCCAACGCCATCTCACCAGCGAAGGGGAGTCGTTCACCTCGATCCTGCACGCGACCCGCGCACAGCTCGCCAAGCGGTATCTCGCCGCCGAACGGTACTCCATGACCGATATCTCGGCCCGCCTCGGCTTCGAAAGACCAAGCGCCTTCCACCAGTGGTTCCAGCAGCAGTTCGGAGTGAGCCCCAGCGAGTGGCGCGAAACCACCACGGAGGCGTCACCGGCCCCGACCGGTGACGAGACCGGGTCACCCCGTGTGGATGCGAGCTCTCCGGCCTGAAGCGATGATGCCGTGCGACGGAGCGCCGCACGGCATCCGCTCGGCATTCACCCCGGGCCATGTCGCACGCTGAGCCCGCGGACCCCACGGGATCAGCCGATGCACTCGTCTGCCGTCCTTAGTGTGCATCGCGCGGACTGCCGTCCTCAGCGAGGGGTCTGCGTCACCAACCCCAGGACCCGGGGATGCCCTTGAAGGGGCCGACGACCCGCGAGGTGATCCAGCCGCCGTAGAAGCCGCCCTCCTGGGGCTGCACCACGTCGCCGTCGATCGTGCACCGCTGCATCGCGGCCGGCATCACGGCGACGTGCCCGGCGAGCGCCTCGAAGCCGCGGCTCGGGGTCGGGTACGTCCAGGCGGCCTGCGGCGCGACGGCATCCCTGCCGTGCACGTCGAAGTACGCGGCCTGGCCCTTGAACTCGCACCACGACGACCCCTCAGTGGAGCGCAGCGCACCGGGCACGAAGTCGTCGGCCGGCAGGTAGTAGGTCGGGGGGTGGCTGGTCTCGAGCACCCGCAGCGACCGGGTCGACAGCGCGATGCGCGCGCCGCCGAGCCAGACCTCGACGCTCTCGGCGCTCGGCTCGACCCGCGGCGGGCGGGGGTAGCGCCAGACCGACTCCTGCCCCGGACCGGTGGGGTCGGGCACTGGATGCCGGGCCACGGTCAGTCCCGCTCGACCCAGCGGTCGACGGCCCAGACGATCGCGAAGGCCAGCCCCGGGTCGGCGCCGTCGGCGACGTCGACGGTGTACTTGTCGCGCACGGTGACCCACTTCTGGGTGATCCGCACGACGTCGCGCCCGCCGCTGGTGACGGTGTAGTTCTTCTCGATGAACTGCCCGGTGAGCTTCCAGGGCTCGCCGTTGGCCATCTCCATCGTCATCTTGTCCTTGACCATGGAGAACTTCTTGGCCTTGAGCGAGGCCACCTCGGTGCCGGAGGCGTCGGTGATCGACATCTTCTTCGGGATGCCGAGCAGCTGGCCCTTGACGGTGTAGATGACGCTGCCGTCGCCGGCCTGCACCTCGGCCTTGGGACGCGGGCCCAGCTTGCCGTCGACGAAGAACAGCTGGGCCTCGGTGTCGGGGTCGAGCACCGCGAAGTCGCGGCCGGCGCCGAACTTGCTCTTCATGAGGTACCTCGTGAAACCAGCCGGGCCTGCGGGGATGTCGCCCATGGTGCGCGCCTCCATCGAGAGTGGGCTCCCAGCCTAACCACGCCCAGGGGGAAGGCCGGGAGCGCCCGGGTCAGTCCCGGCCGAGCCGGCGCAGGGTGCTGATTCGCTGCTCGTACTCCTTCTCGTCGATCTCACCGGCGGCGAAGCGCCGGGCCAGGTCACCCTCGGCCGTCTGCACCGGGTCGCGGTGCGGCGGACCGCCCCACCCACGGCGGCGCCCGAACACGCCGAACACCAGGAACAGCAGGAAGCCGAAGAAGAAGAACCCGAAGAACGGGAAGAACGGGAACCACCCGTAGCCACCGTTCCAGGGGCCGGGGTGCGAGGAGAGGGTGTGCGCGAGGGTCGTGACGGTGGTCATCGGTCGCTCCTTGGAGTCGGGGTCTACCCGGTCGCTGCTGCGACGGGGAGGGGACGCCGTCCATCCTTCGCCGGGGCCGGGGCTCGCGAATCCCCCTGTGGGAGGCTCCTGCCGCACTCCCCCGGCGGTAGGCATGGGACACGGCTCAGTCGTCGGACCAGCCGGGGCGCACCAGCCCCGACTCGTAGGCGAGCACCACGAGCTGGGCGCGGTCGCGCACGTGCAGCTTGACCATGGCGCGCGAGACGTGGGTCTTGGCGGTCGACGGCGAGACGACCAGCCGGTCGGCGATCGCGTCGTTGGACAGGCCCTCGCCGACGAGCGCGACGACCTCCTTCTCGCGGTCGGTGAGCGGGGCCAGCCGCTCGGCAGCCCGCACCGCCCCGGGCCGGCTGCGCGAGGCGAACTCCCCGATCAGCCGGCGGGTCACCCGTGGCGACAGCAGCGCGTCCCCGCCGGCGACCGCCCGCACCGCCCGGAGCAGCTCGGTGGGCTCGGTGTCCTTGACGAGGAAGCCGCTGGCCCCGGCCCGGATCGCCTCGAAGACGTACTCGTCGAGGTCGAAGGTCGTGAGCACGACCACCCGGGTGGTGGCCAGCGCCGGATCCGCGGCGATGAGCCGGGTCGCCACGAGGCCGTCGGTGCCCGGCATCCGGATGTCCATGAGCACCACGTCGGGGTGCAGGTCACGCACGAGGTCGACTGCCGCCTGCCCGTCGCCCGCCTCGCCGAGCACGGTGATGTCGGGCTCGTTGTCGAGCAGCGCGCGCAGGCCCGCGCGCAGCAGGGCCTGGTCGTCGGCGAGCACGACACCGATCACGAGGCCGCCGCCGTCGGGAAGTTCGCGACCACTCGCAGCCCGCCGAGCGGTGACGACGCGAGCCGCAGCTCGGCGCCCAGGGCAGCGGCCCGCTCGCGCATGCCCCGGATGCCGTTGCCCTCGGTCAGCGCGTCGACGTCACCGACGCCCCTGCCGTCGTCGTCGACCGTGACGACGAGTCGGCCGGGCCGGTGCTCGACGGTGACCTCGGCCCGGCCCGCCCCGGCGTGCCGCACCACGTTGGTGACGGCCTCCTGCACCACCCGGTAGGCCGCCAGCTCGACGCCGGGCGGCAGCGGCGCGGGGATGCCGGTCGTGCGGGTCGTGAGGTCCAGGCCCGCGAGCCGCGAGCGCTCGACGAGGTCGTCGAGCGCGGCCAGGCTGGCGGCCGGATGACGCGGGGCCGGGCCGTCGCCCTCGCGGAGCACCTCGATCAGCGAGCGCAGCTCGACCAGCGCCTCCTTGCTCGCCCCCTTGATGACCTGCAGCGCCTCATCGACCTGCTCGGGGTGGGCGCCGCGCAGGTGCAAGGCGACGGAGGCCTGCACGTTGATGAGCGACATGTGGTGGGCGACGACGTCGTGCAGCTCGCGGGCGATGCGCAGCCGCTCCTCCCCCTCGCGGCGACGGCGCTGCTCGGCCAGGGCGCGACGGTGGCTGGACGCGCGTTCACGGCGTACCCGGACCACCTCGGCCAGCGCCAGCACGAGCAGCGCCCAGGCCAGGGTCGCGGCCGCGGCACCCCACGACCACCCACGGGCGGGGTCGAGGGCCAGGGCCAGCCCGTGGGCCACCAGCACGGCCGCGGTGACGAGCCACGCGACCAGGCGGTGCCCGGTCACCACGGCGGCGACGAGGGCGGCCACGAGCGAGAACACGACCGGTCCGTAGGGGTAGCCGAGCACCAGGTAGGCCGCCGTCACCGCCCCGACCACCACGGTCACGAGCGGCACCCGGGCTCGCGTTATCAGGGCCAGGGCGACCGGCCCCGCCAGCAGCAGCGCCACAGCGAGCAGGTCGAGGGGGCGAGCGCCCGGCTGGGTGCGGGCCGCGCCGAAGCTGCCCACGAGCTGCACGACCGCGAGCCCGACGGCCAGGACCAGCTGCGGCGGCCGCCCGGCACCCCACGGGCCGCGGCCCGCCCACGGCGGCCCGAACCCGGCATCCGACGGAGTGAACCCGGCCTTCGGCACCGGCGCCCGACCCACCGCGCGGTCACCGACCGGAGTGGGTGGCGTGCGGGAGGTGGGCCCGACCATGGGACCAGCGTAGGGACGACGGGCGCCGGCGGTCGTCCCGCCGGCGGCGGAGGTGCGGCTACTCCCCCGGGAGTACGTCAGGACGGCATCAGCCCAGCGCGGCTCGCGAGCAGCGCCGCCTGCACGCGGTCGCGGCTGCGGGTCTTGGCGAGCACGCTGCCCACATGGGTCTTCACCGTGCTGGTCGACAGGTGGAGACGACCGGCGATCTCGGTGTTGTTGAGCCCGAGGCCGATCAGGGCCAGGACGTCCGACTCCCGTGGGGACAGGCCGTAGGGAGCGAGGTCCGGCACCGGGTGCTGCCCACCGGCGCGGACGCGGGCGAGCACCGCCCGGGTCACCTCGGGAGAGAGGATGGAGTCTCCGTCGGCCACCGCCCGCACCGCCCGCACCAGGTCGGCGCCGCTGCACCGCTTGAGCAGGAACCCTCGGGCGCCGGCAGCGATCGCGTCGAGCACGTAGTCGTCCTGGTCGAAGGTGGTGACCACGATGACCGCCGGCGCGTGCGGCACGGCCTGGAGGGCACGGGTCGCCGCGAGCCCGTCGAGAACCGGCATCCGGACGTCGACGAGCGCGACGTCCAGCCGGGGGTCGGCACGGACGGCAGCCAGGAACGCGCGCCCGTCCTCCGCCAGGACCGCCACCTCGACGTCCGGCTGGGCGGACAGGATCATCGCGAAGCCCTCGCGCACCAGCTGCTGGTCGTCGACGACGGCGACCCGGATCACGGGTGTGCCGCCGAGGCATCGGCCGGCAGGTAGACGTCGATCATGGTTCCGCCACCCGGGCGCTCGCTGATCGACCAGTGACCGGAGGCGGTGGTGACCCGTTCGTCGATGCCCACGAGCCCCGAGCCCCGCGGCGGTGAGCAGCGCGGCAGCCCGACCCCGTCGTCGGCCACCCGCAGGTGCACGTACGGCCCGACCGGCGCCGCAGCGACCCAGGCGTGGGTCGCTCGGGCGTGGCGGGTGATGTTGGTCATCGCCTCCTGGGCGATGCGGTACACCGCCAGCAGGGTTCCCTCGGACAGCACCAGCTCGGGGTCGACGTCGACCTCGACGACCACCCCCGAGCCGCGCAGCGGGGCGGCGAGCAGCTCGTCGACGTCCGAGAGCCGGGGCGGTGCCGAGACGGCGAGCGGCGCGTGGGGGTCCCGCAGGTGCACGACGAGGGCGTCGAGCTCGGTCAATGCGGTGCGGCCCAGCCCGCCGATGGCCTCGAGCGCCGACCTCGGGTCGCCCACGAGACCCGCCTCGGCCTGCACGACCATGGCGGTGACCTGGTGGCCGACGACGTCGTGCAGCTCGCGCGCGATGGCCGTGCGCTGCTCCAGCCACCGGGTCTGGCCGCGCAGCAGCCCGGCCTCCCGCTCGAGCGCCCGGCCCTGGACCCGGGACCGGAGCAGCAGGCCGCCCAGCCCGCCGATGAGAACGCCGATGAACGCGGAGAGCACCTCGCCGTTCGGGGTGATGACCAACGAGAGGATGGCACCGGCGAACCCGTAGGCCCACCCCCGCCAGGCGACGTCCTGACGGTCCTCGGCCACGGCCACGAGAACGGCCGCCCCGACGGTGAAGGCGAGCCAGGGTGCGCCCCCGGACCAGGTCGCGGCGAAGGTCGCGCCGAGCCCGAAGGCGGTGGTCCGCTGACGCGGCGGCACGAGCGGCGCTGCCACCGCGAGCAGGGCGATGTAGGCCGCCCAGCCCTCACCGCTGGTCGGCTCGAACACCGAGATGAGCACGGCGAAACCGGCTGCGACCACGGCCAGCCCGTATGTCAGCTGTCGGGCCCCGAGGCGTTGCACCGCGAGCGGCAGTGCGGGCAGCCGCAGGGCCGGGCGACGTGGTGCGAACGGACGGATGGCCACCCCGACAGTCTGCTCGGCCCCGGGTGCCCTTGTCATGGTCCACGGATGCGGCCGGTACCCCGGTACCGGCTGTCCGCCGACGTGGGTACCCGCGGTCGTTGGCGCGGGAAACCCCGCGGTGGTGGCGGGTCGGCGGGGCGCTCAGTCGCCGGGGCGCATGCCACCGACGGACAGGGCGTCGAGCAGGGCCCGCTCGAAGGCGGGCACCGAACCGCCGAGGGCTGCCAGGCCCGTTGGCCCGAGCAGCACTGTGCGGGAACCGTCCTCGCGCACCCCGACGACCGCCGGAAGGCCGGACACCGACCAGGCGTGGCGGTCGTCGTCGCTCGCCTCGTTGCGGTGCACGAGACGCACCGGCACGGGCAGCCGGGCGACCATCGCGTCCCACTCGGGCCGGCGGCGCACCGAGCCGTGGGTGATGTCGCACAGCGAGCAGCTGGTGCGCCCGAGCAGGTGGCCGACGACGTAGCTGACCTCACCGACCACGCCGCCATCGGCGTCGTAGACGCCGACGACCTCCACCACGGGCTGCATCATGCCGACACGGTAACCCTGTGCCGGGACGGCACCGATCCGACCTTCGACGGCGTGCACCGGCGGGACCGCGCTGCCGAAGGTCAGCGATCAGGCGGATGCCGGGTCGACGCTCGCCGCCGCAGCCCGACGCGGCCACGGGAAACCGTGGTGCGCGCCCGGTGGAGGCACGGTAAAGGCCCCCGACGTCCGTCGTGGGGGCCTTTACCGCGGTGCCGTGGAGCCGCCTAAGGGAATCGAACCCTTGACCTATTCATTACGAGTGAATCGCTCTGGCCGACTGAGCTAAGGCGGCGGGTGCCGAGCGGGCTCGGGCACGCCGCACGAGTATACGGAGTGCGAGCGCACGACCGCGAATCCCGGCATCCGCCGGCGCGGGCTCAGCAGCGCAGGCCGTCCTTGGGCACGGTGCCCTTGAGGTAGTAGGCGTCGACGGCACCGTCGACGCAGCCGTTGGAGCGGGTGTAGGCCGTGTGCCCGTCACCGTCGAAGGTGATCAGCGAGGCATCCGCGAGCTGGTCGCGAAGCCGCACCGCCCACTCGTACGGGGTGGCGGGGTCACGGGTGGTGCCGATGACCACGATCGGGGGCGCACCCTCCGCCGAGATCTTCGCGGGCGCGCCGGTGGCCTTCACGGGCCACACCCCGCACGGCTGCGAGCTCCACATCAGGAACGGCCCCCAGGTGGGCGCCTCCTTCAGCGACTCCTCAGCGAGGCGGTGGCGCTCGGCGAGGTCGCTCGTGTCGGCCTTGTCGAGGCAGTTGACGGCGTAGATGACCTCCATGATGTTGCCGGCGTACTGCCCTCCCGGGTTGCGGTCGGCGTACTGGTCGGCCAGCTGCATCAGGGCGGTGCCGTCACCGCCGACGGCGTCGCCCATCGCATCGACCAGGGTCTGCCACGCGCCCTGGTCGTACATCGCCGCGGCGATGCCGAGCGAGGCCCAGCCCTCGGTGAGCCGGGGCACCGCGTTGTCGCCCGTGCGGGGCAGGGGGCTCTGGTCGACCGAGGTGAGGAAGGTGCGCAGCCCCTTCATCACGGCATCCACCGAGTCACCCAACGGGCAGTCGCCCTTGTCGACGCAGTACGCCGCCCACTGCCGGGTGGCCAGCTCGAAGCCCTTGGCCTGGCCGAGGTTGAGCTCCTCGGGGGTGAGGTCGGGGGCCACCACGCCGTCGAGCACCATCCGGCCGACGTTCTTCGGGAACAGCCCCGCGTAGACCGTGCCGAGGTAGGTGCCGTAGGACTTGCCCAGGTAGGTGAGCTTCTCCTCGCCGAGCGCGGCCCGCAGCACGTCCATGTCCTTGGCGGCGTCGACGGTCGACACGTGCGGGAGCAACGGACCGGCATTGGTGCCGCACGCCTCGGCGAAGGCCTTCGCGGTCTGCCCGAAGACCTGCTCCTCCGCCGGGTCGTCGGGGGTGGGGTCGCTGCCGAGGAACGTGTCGAGCTGGCGGTCCGTGAGGCAGTCGATGGGTGAGGAGCGACCGACGCCACGGGGGTCGAAGCCGACGACGTCGTAGGCGTCGCGCACGCCCTTGCCGACGATGAAGTCTGCCGCCCGGGCATAGTCGACCCCCGACCCGCCGGGCCCACCCGGGTTGACGACGAGCGAGCCCAGCCGCTTCGACGCCTTGCGCGCCGGCACCTTGACCAGGGCCAGCTCGATGGTGTCGCCCTGCGGCTGGGCGTAGTCGACGGGCACCTCGAGCGTGGCGCACTGCGCCCCCTCGCACTCCTTCCAGTCGAGCCGCTGGCCGTAGAAGCGTGACAGCGCCTCCGAGCCCGGAGGCGGGCTCTGCGGGGTGACACTCACCGACGGGGTGCTGCCGGAGTCGGCGAGGTCGCCGACGACCGAGCACCCGGACAGGACGAGGGCTGCGACGGCTGCGACGGCGGTCCCCACGAGCGCGGCCCCGCGCAGACGCTTCATGGGCGCACGATAGGCGAGCAGTCTGGGCGCCTGTCCGGGCGGCAGGTCACGAATCGGCAATGATCGATGGTTGTCAGCGCGGCAGCCGCAGGTCGAGCGCCATCGCCTCGAGCGCGAGCAGCGGGTTGACGTTGGCGCCGATCCGCTCGCGGGCGGTGCCGATGGCGTCCATCGCGCGCAGCAGGTCGTCGGGCCCGAGCAGCTCGGAGACCCGGTGCACCACCTGACGGCTGTCCTCGTTGACCAGCGCCGAGCCGGCCCCGGTGCGCACGACCAGCGCGTCGCGGTAGACCGACAGCAGGTCGACCAGCGCCCGGTCGATCACGTCGCGGGTGAACCGGGTGGCCCGCGCCTTCTGCTCCTTCTCGAGCGAGCTGAGCTGGGAGCGGATGTGCGGCGGCTGGGTGCGCGCGCTCGGGTCGGCGCCGAGCACCTCCATCAGGCGCACCTTCTCGGCGGCGTCGCGCTCGCTGGATGCCGCCGCGGACTCCTCGGCCGCGATCGTCATCAGGTCACTGGCCGCGCCGATCGCGTCGCCGACGCTGACGATGCGGGTGGCCAGGGTGATGACGTCGTGACGGCGGATGCGGGCGTGCTCGTCGCGGGCCAGCCGCGCAGCCAGGCCCACGTGCGACTGCGCGGCGCGGGCGGCGTACAGCGCCATCGACGGGTCGACGCCGTCGCGGCGGGTGAGCAGCGCCGCGACCGCCTCGACCGGCGGGGTGCGCAGCCGCACGTGCCGCGAGCGCGAGCGGATGGTGATGATGACGTCTTCCACCGAGGGGGCGCACAGCATCCACACGGTGCGCGGCGCCGGCTCCTCGAGCGCCTTGAGCAGGGCGTCGGCGGCGCGCTCGGTGAGCCTGTCGGCATCCTCGACGACGATCACCCGGAAGCGCCCGACCGAGGGGCGGTGCGCGGCCAGGGCCACGAGGTCGCGGGCCTGCTCGACCTTGATCGACAGGCCCTCGGTCGCGATGACGTCGACGTCGGCGTGGGTGCCACCCAGCGCCGTTCGGCACTCGCGGCACTCTCCGCAGCCGCCGTCGGGGCAGAGCAGGGCCGCGGCGAACGCCCGGGCGGCCACCGAGCGGCCCGACCCCGGGGGCCCGGTGAACAGCCAGGCGTGGGTCATCGCCTCCGGGCTGCGGACGGCGTGCTCGAGCGTGGCGACCGCGCTCTCCTGGCCGATGACGTCGGTCCAGACGCTCACGGGTCGACCAGCCCCATCGACTCGAGGCGGGTCATGACCGCGTCGTGCAGCCGCTCGGGCGGCTCGGTGCCGTCGACGACGAGGTAGCGCTCGGGGTGACCCGCGGCCATCGACAGGAAGTGCTGGCGGATGGCGTCGTGGAAGGCGTCCTCCTCGGACTCGAGGCGGTCGTGGGTGTCACCGCGCCGCCGACGCCCCTCCTCGGCGGTGATGTCGACGACCACCGTGAGCGCCGGCACCAGTCCGTCGACCGCCCACATCTGCAGGTCGTGCACCTCGGCCGCCCCGAGGTGCCGCCCGGCCCCCTGGTAGGCGACGGAGGAGTCGGTGTAGCGGTCGGTGATGACCACGTCGCCTGCCTGGAGCGCCGGCCGCACCAGCTGGTCGACGTGGTGGGCCTTGTCGGCGGCGAAGAGCAGGGCCTCGGCCCGCGGCGAGACGTGGTCGCCGTGCAGCACGAGGTCGCGGATGGCGGCGCCGAGCTCGGTGCCCCCCGGCTGGCGGGTGAGCACCACCTCGCGTCCGCGGGCACGCAGGGCCCGCGCGAGCAGCCGCACCTGCGTCGACTTGCCCGCGCCGTCGCCCCCCTCGAAGGCGAGAAACAGCCCGTCACGTCCCGTCACGGGGCGAGCCTAGGCCAGCGTCGCGACAGCGCGCGTCCACGGCATCCGGATGCCGGGCCCGGGCCGGTCCGGCGCCCTTCGGATGCCGGTCAGGCGCCGGTGAGGTTGTCGCGGGCCCACAGCGCCGCGCTGGTGCGGTCGAGCACCCCGATCTCGCGGAACACCCGGCCGAGGTGGGCCTTGACCGTGCGCTCGGTGATGCCGAGCGCCCGGGCGATCTGCTTGTTGGCCAGTCCCTGGGCGACCAGGCGGAGCACCTCTGTCTCGCGTGGCGAGAGGCCGTCGGCGACCCCGGAACCGGACGCGCCCCCGCCCGTCGCGGGGAGCAGCGCGGCAGCGACCCGCGGGTCGATGGGGACGTGCCCCCGGGCGGCGGCGTGCACCGCAGCCAGCAGGTCGGCAGGCTCGGAGTCCTTGAGCACGTAGCCGATCGCGCCGGCGGCGAGCACCTCCTTGACCCGCTGCCGGTCGGAGAAGCTGGTGAGCACGAGCACCTTCGTGCTCGGCTGCCGGGCCAGTACCGCCCGGGTGGCCTCGACACCGTCCATCTCGGGCATCGACAGGTCCATCAGCACGACGTCGGGGCCGATGCCCTCGACCAACTCGACCGCCTCACGGCCGTTGCGCGCCTCGCCGACGACGGTGATCTCGGGGTCGGACTGGAGCAACGTGGTGACCCCCGCCCGCACCAGCTGGTGGTCGTCGACCAGCAGCACCCGGATCACGAGGCGGCGCCGAGCTCGCCGAGCAGCACGAGCCGCCAGTGGGTGCCGCGGCCCGGGGAGCTGGACACCTGGAGCAGCGCGCCGGGCACCGATGCAGCGTCGGCGAGCAGGTGCAGGCCCAGGTGGCCCTCCCGCGGCGCCCCGAGCACCTGGGCCGCGTCGAACCCCACCCCGTCGTCCACGATGTCAAGAGTGGCTGATGTCGGGCCGTCACGGTGGAGCGACACGACGACAGTCGCCGGGCCGGCGTGCTTCGCCGCGTTGCGCAGGCACTCCTGGGCGACCCGGTGCACCAGGCGCTGGGCGTCGGCCGACAGGGCCAGGTCGTCCTCGTCGGCGGTGTCGACCTGCACCACGAGGTCGTCACGCCGGGTGGTCTGCGCGAGGTCGAGCAGCGCGGCGACGATGCCGGAGCGGGCCAGGCTGGCCGGGTAGATGTCGACCAGGAGGGTGCGCAGCGACCGGATGCTGGAGCGCACCGCGACCGCGGCCGCGTCGAGGTCGCGGGCGAGGGCGCCCTGGCCGTGCTGGCTGGCGGTCGCGGAGGCTCCCGCGACCGTGAACGACGTGGCCGCCAGCTCCTGCACCGGCCCGTCGTGCAGGCTCGCCGCGATCCGCCGCCGCTCGTCGGCGCTGGCGTCGACGGCCCGCTGGAGCAGCCCGATGTGCTGCTCCTCGGCCCGCCGCAGGCGCTTCACCAGCGCCCACACGAGGGGCGCCACGATGACCACGAGGAGGATCAGGCTGCTCGCGGTGACCCCCGCGAAGCCGCGCCAGAGCTGGCCGGTTCGATCGCCGACCGAGTCGTAGGAGGTGTACACCTCGAACAGGGCGACCTTCTTGCTGGGCGTCCAGACCGGGCGATAGACCTCGAGCGCACGCTCCTCGTTCTCGAAGGCGTTCTCCTTGGAGTCCAGGTTGGACACGTCGGCCACGGTCGCCGGCTTCTTCAGCGCCTCGAGCTGCTCGTCACTGAGCGGGAAGGTGTGGCCGATGAGCTGGCTCTCGTCGGCGTAGAGCACCTCGCCGTGCTCGCTCCACACCTTGACCCTCAGGATGGGGCCGGGGCGCTTCAGCAGCTGGTTCTTGACGACCCGGTCGAAGGCCGCGATCTCGGCCGGGTCGCCCGAGAGCAGGCCGTCGGTGAGGGCCGGCTCGACGACCGCCTCGGCGAGCACATCGGCCATCGTGGCCGCGTCGTTGACGGCCTCGTGCTCGGCCAGCTGCCGGGCCGCGAGCGTGCCGACCACCCCCACCACGACCAGCGCCCCCACGACACCCGCGGCGAGCAGCGCAAGCACCCGTCGGGGGCTGAGCAGCGGCTCGTGGTGCTGCGGGCCCCCCGGCTCCCCCAGCGTCACCCAGCCGGGCACTGCGACACCGGCCTCGGGGTCGGAGGCGTCGACCCCGAGGCCGGTGGTGCTCACCACTGGCTCGGCGGGACCGAGCAGCTCGTCGGCGAGCAGGGAGACGTCCCCGGCCGCTGCAGGGGCGGCCGGGGACTCCTCCGGGAAGGCCGGGTCAGTGGCCGGATCCGTGGCCACCTGAGTCGTCCCCGCCGTGGTCGTCGTTGGAGTCTCCCCCGGAGCGGCCCGAGCCGGAGCCGGAGCCCGAGTGGTCGGAGCCGGAGTCGTCGGAGCCGGAGCTCGACGAGCCGGAGCCGGACGAGTCGTCCGCGCTGGTGTCGTCGGAGCCGGAGCCGTGCGAGCCGCTGCCGGAGTTGTCCTCGCCGGTGCGCGCCCGGTCGCCGCCGTGGTCGTCACCGGGTGCGTCGTCCGAGACACCGGCAGGGCGGTCGCCGCCGTGGTCGTCGCCAGGCGCGTCGTCGGAGACCCCCGCCGGGCGGTCGCCGCCGTGGTCGTCGCCGGGCTCGGACTCCGTGGGGCTGGGGGTGGGGCTCTGGCTCTCGAGCTCACTCGGTGAGCTGACCGGCAGCCGCTGGGCGAAGGAGGCGTTGCCCATCAGGCCGATCGAGGCGGGCACGGTCACCACGACTCCGGCCACGAGGGCGATGAGTAGCTTGCGCATGGGATGTCCTTTCGTGGTGCAGTGTGTCAGAGGCCGCCGGGGGTGCGGTGTGTGTCGTCACACCATCGGCCTCACCGATGGACAGCCGCCATCGGCCCTTGGTCCTAGTACCTCCCTGCAACGACTTCGTGCGGTTTACCCACGGTTCGCGCGCGAGGGCGGCGAGGACGGTGGGAAAACCGCACGAAGTCAGGGTGGGGGACCGCAGAAAGCGAGGATGTCGGGTCAGGCGCCGCGCTCGTGCCGATCGGCGTTCGCGTGGATCGCGTCGTGCACGTAGGCGGCCAGCCCGGGCTCGATGTCCTCGTAGGTCTTCGTGAACCGCGGGTCGGCCACGTACATGTCGGCCAGGCCCCGGTGGAAGCCGTGGTCGAGGTCGTAGAACCACCGCTCGATGTGCGCGCGGTGCGCCTCGGCGGCATCCATCGCCTCGGTCGAGCTGGCCGGGGCACCCGACCGCAGCGCGGCCACGAAGGCGACGTTCACGGCATCCGACTCGGCCTTGATCTGCTCGAAGTCGGCCTTGGTGTAGTTCTTCGTGCGCCGGGCCGACTGCTTCCACGCGTCGGTCTCGCCCCAGCGCTCCTGCGCCTCGGCCTGGTACTCCTCGCTGAAGCCGTCGCCGAACAGCTCCTTGAGCTCGTCGGTGGTGGCAGGTCGCTGTTCCATCTCTCTCTCCAGTGCTCGGTCGATGGCCGTGACGAGCTCCTCGAGCTCGTCCAGCCGGGTCACGACCGCGTCGCGCTGCCGGCGCAGGTGCTCCTCCGCCGACCCCTCGCCGTCGAGCAGGGCGCGCACCTCGGTGAGGGGCAGGCCGAGCCGGCGGTAGGTGACGACGGTGGCGAGCCGGGCCAGGTCGGCATCCGTGTAGAGGCGGTACCCGGCGTGGGTGCGCGCACTCGGCACGACGAGGCCCTCGGCGTCGTAGTGGTGCAGCGTGCGCACCGTGACGCCGAAGGACTCGGCCACCTGGCCGACGGTGAGCTCCACCCGTGCAGTGTGCTGGCTCGTCGCGGTCATGTCACCACCGTGCCGCCTCACGTCGCGTCAGGGTCAAGCGGGGCGCCGGATGCCGGGCCGGGGAAGGTCCGCGGAAGGCCCGGTCGGGACCGTCGTCGCATGACCACCACCACCGCGTACCCGCCCGTCGTGCGACCCGCACCGGACGAGACCACCGACGCCTCCACTTCTGCCGGCCTTCCCGACCTCGGAACCGTTCTCGGCGTCTGGGCGCACCCCGACGACGAGGCCTACTATCGGCCGGGCCGAGGAGCGGGCGCCCGTGGCCGAGGCCAAGAGTGCGCCGGTCAGCCCTTGGGGGCCTCGAACCAGTTCGCGAGCCCGCTGGCCAGGCCGAGGTCGCCGCGAGCCTTGACCTTGCCCATCATGAACATCATCGCGGGGTTGCCGGTGCCGGTGATCAGCTTGAGGAACTCGGCCGGGCCGAGCATCAGCGAGAGGTCGGGAGCCTCTCCGGCCCCCTTCTCGACGGTGCAGGTGCCGTTGTCGACGAGCACCCCGTAGGTGTCGCTGGTGTCACCGGGGCCACCGGTGACCCGGAAGTCGATGCGCGCCGTGCGGTCGCCGGCCTTGTCGGGGCGGAACTGGTGCGGGAACCGCGCGAAGATCGCGTCGAGCAGCGGGCCCCGGTGCTCGCCGGCGAAGTCGTCACGGATCTCGTTGTCGGACATGCTCTTGATGAGTCCGACGAACTCGGCCGACGACATCGTCTCGAGCAGCTCGGGGTGCAGGGCCATGCGGGCTCCCGGGAAGTGGCCGAGCCCCCATGGCCCGGACGGTCCCCCGAACCTACCCGCGCGTACGTCACGGGCACCGGGAAACGCGCCGGTCCCTCAGCGGGCGTGCGCCGGGACCACCGGCTCGGTCACCGGCTCGCCGGTTTCGGCCAGCCGTTCGAGCAGGTCGGCACCCTCCTCGGCAGCGTCGTGCCGCCGCAGCTCGGCACCGATCCGGCCGGCCGCCGAGCGGTACCCCGGGTCGTGCAGGGCGGTGCGCACGGCTCGGCGCACCCGCAACGTGCCCGGCGACGTCGAGCGGATCCGCACCCCGGCGCCGCTCCAGCACACCCGCGCCCCGATCTCGGCCTTCTCCTCCGTCGACCCGGCCTGCACCAGGGGCACCCCGTGGTGCAGGGCGGTCGTCACCCCGGTGTAGCCGCCGTTGGTCACGCACAGGTCGACGTGCGGCAGCAGCAGGTCGTACGGGATGAAGGGGCTGACCCGCACGTTGCCGGGTAGCGGCCCGCCGAACAACGCCTCGACCACCGGGGCCGGGACCCCTCCGGTGGTGACCACCACGAGCACGTCGTCGCGCTCGAGGGCGCGGAGCGTGGGCACCACGAGCTCGCGCATGTCCGGCCGGATGCTGCCCTGGGTCACGTGCACGACGGGCCGGGTCGAGGTGCGCACCTCGTCCCACCACGGCGGCGGCGCCCAGGAGGAGGGCGGGTCCGGGCGCAGGGCGCCCACCCAGTGCACCGTGGCCGGCAGGTCGGCCACCGGGTACTCGAAGGACGGCGTGCAGGCCTGCAGGTGCAGCAGCGGCGAGACCGCTGACTCGAGCACGTCGCGGCCGTCGGGCGCGAGCCCCAGTGAGGCGCGCAGCCGGTCGTGCCGCTCCTGCGCCTGCGCGAAGACCCAGCGCCGCGACGCCTCGCGCACGGCGTGGTTGCGCAGCCGCGACACCGGGCCGCGCATCGGCAGCAGCCCCGGGCCGAACGCCGGGGTCGCACCATGGGCCCGGGCTAGCGGGCCGTCGCCGAAGGTGGCGGCCGGGATGCCGCGCGACTCGGCGAGCAGCGCCACGCCGTAGCTCAGGCCGTCGCTCAGCACCGCGTCGACCTGGGGCTGCGCGAGCACCGGCTCGAGGTCGGCGACCCGGTGTGCCGCCTCGCCGACGAACAGCTCGGCATACGCCCAGCCGATCGCGCGTGGGCCGCGCAGCCGGGCGAGCTCGGGGAACTCGTCGAGCAGCCGCTCCCCGTCATAGTCGCGCGTGGCGGTGAAGGGCACCGGCGTGGCACCCACGGCCGCGATGCCCTCGTGGAACCGCCGGCTCGCGAACCACAGCACCTCGTGGCCGCGCGCGACGAGCCGCGCGGCGATCGGCAGCGGGTTGCGACTGTGCGCGGGCACGGGGACCGTGGCGAACAGGAAGCGGGACATCAGGAGGTCTCCTGCCGGGGCGGACGCTCCCCAGAACCTACCCGGTCGGCCTCACCTCGGCGGCACTCGTCCGGTCAGGGAAGGCCTGCCAGCCGGTGCCGACCTTGACCCCAGCGCCGACGCCGCCGGTGCCCGTGCCCCGGTAGAGGCGCAGCTCGCCGCCCATGGTGATGCCACCCAGGTCGGCCTTGCCGTCACCGGACAGGTCGCGCAGCGGGAGCTGCCCGGCACCACCCGACCGGGATCCTCGTCCCGGCCACCCGCCGAGTGGCGCACTCGGTGACAGCGTTCGCCGACGCCGACCCACACCGTTGCGAGAACTCGCAGCCGCGCTGCCGACCCCTCCCGGTCAGGCCTTCTTGGTCGTGCGGGGAGCCGCCTTCTTCGCAGTGGTCTTCTTCGCGGTGGTCTTGCGGGTGGTCGTCTTCTTGGCGGTCTTGCGGGCGGTCTTCTTCACCGGGCCGCGGGCCCGCTTGTCGGCGAGCAGCTCGTAGCCGCGCTCCGGCGTGATCTTCTCCGGGTCGTCGTCCTTGCGCAGCGTCGCGTTGGTCTCGCCGTCGGTGACGTAGGGCCCGAACCGGCCGTCCTTGACCACCACGGGCTTCCCCGACACGGGGTCGTTCCCCAGCTCGGCCAGCGGCGGCTTGGCGGCGGCCCGCCCGCGCTGCTTGGGCTGGGCGTAGATCGCGAGCGCCTGCTCGAGGGTGATGTCGAACAGCTGCTGCTCGGTCTCGATCGAGCGCGAGTCGGTGCCCTTCTTCAGGTAGGGCCCGTAGCGGCCGTTCTGCGCGGTGATCTCCTCGCCGTCCTCGGCGACGCCGACCACCCGCGGCAGCGACAGCAGCTTCAGCGCGGTGTCGAGGTCGATGGTGGCGAGGTCCATGTCCTTGAACAGGGATGCCGTGCGCGGCTTGGCCTTGACGGCCTTGGCCCGCCCCTTTGCCGGCGCCTCGTCGCCCTCGGGCAGCACCTCGGTGACGTAGGGGCCGTAGCGGCCGGCCTTGGCCAGGATGTCGTGGCCGCTGGCCGGGTCGTGCCCCAGCACCCGGCCGTCGTCGGCGGCGGTGTCGAGCAGCTCGCGCGCCATCGCCGGCGTCAGCTCGTCAGGGGCGACGTCGTCGTTGATGGTGGCCCGCCGCGGTGTGACGGGCGCTCCGTCGTCACCGAGCGCGGCGGCATCCGTCACCTCGCCGGTGGCCGGGTCGATGCCCGCCGGCACGGTCTCCTCGACGTAGGGACCGTAGCGGCCCACGCGCACGACGATGCCCTCGCCGATGTCGATCGTCGAGATGGCCCGGGCGTCGATGTCGCCGAGGTCCTCGACGAGGTCGCGCAGCCCCTCGTGGGACTTCGCCTCGTCGCCGAAGTAGAAGCGGTGCAGCCAGGCCGCCCGCCCCTGGTCGCCGCGCGCGATGGCGTCGAGGTCCTCCTCCATCGAGGCGGTGAAGTCGTAGTCGACCAGGCGGGAGAAGTGCTCCTCCATCAGCCGGGTCACGGCGAACGCCAGCCAGCTGGGGATGAGCGCCGAGCCGCGGTTCGAGACGTAGCCGCGGTCCTGGATGGTGCCGATCGTGGAGGCGTAGGTGGATGGCCGGCCGATGCCGCGCTCCTCCATCGCCTTGACCAGGGTGGCCTCGGTGTAGCGCGGCGGCGGTGAGGTCTCGTGGCCGTTGGCCTCGGTGCGCACAGTGCGCAGCGCGGTGCCGACACCGAGCCGCGGCAGGCGGCGCTCCTCCTCGGCCTCGTCCTTGCGGCGCGCGGCCTGGCGCTCGTCACGCCCCTCCTCGTACGCCGCGAGGAAGCCGCGGAAGGTGATGACCGTGCCGCTGGCCGAGAGCTCGACGGTGGTCGCCGGCGCGCCGTCGTCGAGGGTCGCACCCAGGCGCACGGATGCCGTGGAGCCGCGGGCGTCGGCCATCTGCGAGGAGATGGTCCGCTTCCAGATCAGGTCGTAGAGCGCGAAGTCCTCACCACGCAGCTCACCGGAAACCTGTGCAGGAGTGCGGAACCGGTCGCCCGCGGGGCGGATCGCCTCGTGCGCCTCCTGGGCGTTCTTGACCTTCTTCTCGTAGTGCCGCGGCGCGTCGGGCACGTACTCGGCGCCGTACATCTCGCGCGCCTGGGTGCGGGCCGCGGTCAGCGCCGACTCCGACAGCGAGGTGCTGTCGGTGCGCATGTAGGTGATGTAGCCGTTCTCGTAGAGCCGCTGCGCCACGCGCATCGCGTTGCGGCTGTTGAGCCGCAGCTTGCGCGAGGCCTCCTGCTGCAGGGTGCTCGTGGTGAACGGCGCGCTCGGGCGTCGCGTGTACGGCTTCTCGGAGACGTCGGTGACGGTGACGTCGGCCGCCCGCAGCGCATTGGCGATGCCGGTCGCGGCGGCCTCGTCGAGCGGCGTCGCCTTCGCGTTGGTCAGGGTGCCGTCGTCGGCGAAGTCGCGGCCGGTCGCCACCTTCGAGCCGTCGACGCCGGTGAGCTTGGCGGTGAACAGGTTCGACTCGGCATCCGGGGTGAAGTCGCCCTCGACGTCCCAGTAGCTCGCGGCGCGGAACGCCATCCGCTCGCGCTCGCGCTCGACGACCAGGCGGGTGGCGACCGACTGCACGCGGCCGGCGGACAGCCCCGCCTTGACCTTGCGCCACAGCACCGGGCTGACCTCGTAGCCGTAGAGCCGGTCGAGGATGCGCCGGGTCTCCTGGGCGTCGACCAGCCGGGTGTCGAGGTCGCGGGTCGTGGTGGAGGCCCGCTGGATGGCCTCCTTGGTGATCTCGTGGAAGACCATCCGCTTCACCGGCACGGTGGGCTGCAGTGTCTCCAGCAGGTGCCACGCGATGGCCTCGCCCTCGCGGTCCTCATCAGTGGCCAGGTAGAGCTCGTCGGCGTTCTTCAGCAGCGCCTTCAGCTCGCGGACCTTCTTCTTCTTGTCCGCGTCGACCACGTAGTAGGGCTCGAAGTCGTCCTCGATGTTGACGCCGAACTTGCCGAAGGGGCCCTTCTTGATGTCAGCGGGCATCTCGCTGGGCGTCGGGATGTCGCGGATGTGCCCGACCGACGCCTCGACGTCCCAGTCGCTGCCGAGGTAGCCGGCGATCGTGCGCGCCTTGGCGGGCGACTCGACGATGACGAGCTTGCGTCCTGAGGCCATGTTGTTCACCGTGTCCGTTTCCGTCCTCCACGTGCAGCGGATTCGTCGCTGCGTCGACGTGGTGACGCGGACGACGGTAGCGCCCGGGCCGTGCTTTCGTGCAAACCGGGTCCGAGGATGCCGTGTCGCTACAGCCCCAGCGCCCGCGCCGCGGCCGCCCGCATGACCTCGCGGTCGGGCTCCACGCCCGTCCAGTGCCGCACCGCCAGGGCGCCCTGGCCGACCAGCATGCCCAGCCCGTCGAGGGTGCGAGCCCCGCGCACCGCCGCCGCCCGCAGCAGGGCGGTGTGCGGCGGCGAGACGACCACGTCGGCCACGACGATGCCGGCGCGCAGGCTGTCCAGGTCGAGGTCGACGACGGCCTCGGCGTCGCCGAAGCCGACCGAGGTGGCGTTGACGACGACGTCCGCACCCGCCGGCACGGCATACGTGCTGGTCCAGGGGACGAACGTGGCCTGAACGCCCGTGCCGTCGGTGACGACCCGCGCGAGCTCGGCGCCGCGACGCTCGTCGCGGTTGACGATCACCACGGATGCCGCGCCGGCGAGCGCGGTCTCGACCGCCACAGCTCGGGCGGCTCCGCCGGCGCCGAGCACCACCAGGTCGATGCCGGCCGGGTCGACGACGGTGCGCAGCGACTCGACGAAGCCCTGCCCGTCGGTGTTGTGCCCGACCAGCTCCCCGTCGGTGGCCACGACGGTGTTCACCGCGCCGATCACCTCGGCCGAGGGTGCCAGGGCGTCGAGGTGGTCGATGACGGCCACCTTGTGCGGCAGGGAGCAGTTGAACCCGGCCCAGCCCATCGCGCGGGCGCCGGCCACGGCATCCGCGAGGCCGCCGGGCGCGACCTCGCAGTTGAGGTAGCGGGCGTCGATCCCGTGGTGGCGGTAGGCCGCCTCGACCATGACCACGGTGGGGTTGCCGGCGGCCGGCGTGGAGAACGAGCCGGTGTGGACGCCGAGGAAGGTCGGCTCGGCCGGGCTGCTGTCGGGGGGCGTGGGGGGCACGGGTTCAGGCAACCATGCCGCCGCGTGCGCCGTCGAGGGCAGCGCGGACGGGGGCGGATGCGATATAGTTAAACCGACAACTAATTCAGGAGTGACCACGATGACCACTGCAACGCCGAGCACCGAGTCCCGCCAGCCCGTCGTCTACCTCAGCCACGGGGCGCCGCCGCTCGCCGACGACGCCACCTGGACGTCCGAGCTCGCGGCGTGGTCCGACGACCTGCCGCGCCCGAGCGCCATCCTCGTGGTGTCGGCGCACTGGGAGCTCGCCCCGATGGCGGTCTCCGCCACCACCGGTGACGTGCCGCTGCTCTACGACTTCTGGGGCTTCCCGCAGCGCTACTACGAGGTGACCTACGACGCGCCGGGGGCGCCCGAGCTAGCCCGCTCGGTGGCGGGGCTGCTCTCCGGTGCCGGCGAGACCCTGCACCAGGACCCCTCCCGCGGGCTCGACCACGGCGCCTACGTGCCGCTGAAGGAGATGTTCCCCGAGGCCGACGTGCCCGTGGTGCAGCTCTCGATGCCGACCCTCGACCCGCGCCAGCTGTTCGCGATCGGTGAGCGGCTCGCCCCGCTGCGCGACGAGAACGTGCTGATCCTCGGCTCGGGGTTCACCACGCACAACCTGGGCTGGTTCAACCCCAGCGCGCCGTCGGATGCCGCACCCCCCACCCCGTCGGCCGAGTTCGACCACTGGGCGGCCGAGACCGTCGGCCGGGGCGACGTCGACTCGGTGCTCGACTTCCTCGCCAAGGCGCCGGCCGCCCGCGAGGCGCACCCCCGCACCGAGCACTGGGCGCCGCTCTACGTGGCGCTCGGGGCCGCCTCTGCCGGTGGGGTCGACGCGACCAGCGTCATCGACGGCTTCTGGTTCGGCCTCAGCAAGCGCTCCTGGCAGTTCGCGTGACAGCGGTGCGGCTCAGCCACCTCGGCTGAGCCGCACCGCTTCTCACCGCTCCCTAGTGCTGCAGCGCCATCAGCCACGCCAGCAGGTAGGAACGGCTGTTGCCGTCGTCCACCCACTTGTCGTCGAGCGTGCGAGCCTGCTCGAGGGCGGCGCGAGCGTCGTCCTTACCGGCGAGTGCGCCGTACATGAGCAGGTAGTCACCGAACTGCTGGTCGTACCCCTTGCTTCCGGTCGCCTCGCGAACGGCGGCCCGGATGCGGTCCGGGTCACCCGCCAGGTAGGCCGGTGAGCTGGGCGTGGGCGGCAGCAGCAGGATGCCGAGCATGGCGGCGGGCTCCGGCGAGAACCACGTCGCGTAGTCGCGCTTGGCGCCCCAGGTGAGCGACACGACCTCGTGGTCGAAGTTCGCCAGCGCCGGGTCGGCCCGGTCAGGGCGCAGCCCGTAGCGCACGGCGGAGTCCTGCTCACCGGCCAGCATCCAGGTGGCCTGCGCCCGCAGGGGCCGGTTCTTCGTGGCGTCGGCCCACAGGGTGAGCCCCACCCAGGCGTTGACCGCCTCGCTGGTGCTCTCCTGGTTGTTGCCGTCGGCGAAGGGTGCGGTGCCACTGGCCCAGGAGTGGGCGGCATACGCGTCGAAGACCCGACGGTCGGGCATCACCGGTGACGAGCCCTGGCCGGCGATGTCGGCCGCGAGCAGGTCGATGACGGGGCGCCACTTCGCCGCGAGCGCCTTGTCCTCGGCCCCCAGCACGCCGGCGGCGTAGAGGAAGTAGCCGTAGTGGAAGTGGTGGTCGTTGAACTCGTCCGACCCGAACGACGGCGTCAGCCCGACGACCCCCTTGTTCTTGGGGTCGTAGACGAAGCAGGATGCCGGGCGCGCGTCACAGCCGCGCGGCTCGGTCCAGCGGTCGAGCTCGGTGACGACGACCTCTCGCACGGTTGCCGCCGCGTCCTTCAGGCCCAGCTGGCTCGCGAGCCGGTAGAGCTGGGTCGCGCGCTGGAGGGTCTTGCCGCCGAAGTAGGTGTCGGCGGGGAAGGGCGGCAGGTCCGCGATGTCCTGGCCGACCTGGGCGCTCAGCTGCTCGCGCTCCTGGTCGCTCAGGCCCGACAGGTCGAGGTCGGCGGTGACCGGGCGCACCGGGGCCGACCAGGTCAGCGACTCGCCGCGGCAGACCTTCAGCGTGCCGTGGACCGACGGGAAGGTGCCCAGGTCGCAGGCGACACCGTCGGGCAGGCCGGCCACCTGGTGGGGCATCGCCACGAAGAGGCGGGCCGGGCCGGAGGGCCCGGACCAGGTCAGCGTGGTGGTCGCCCTCTTGGCGTCGACCCCGTGGGCCACCTGGCCGGAGGTCACCGGGGTGACGAGACCGGCCATCGTCTTGGCGTCGCCGCCGTCGGGGACGGCGAACCAGGTGACCTGGCCGCCGGACTTCACCGACACCTTCGCGCCGTCGACGCTCGCACCGTCGGTGACGGCGGCGTACGAGCGGTTCTCGACCGAGACCGCGAGGTCGGCGCCACTGGGTGCAGGCGTCATCCCGAGCCGAGCCGATGCCACGGCCTCGAGGGTGACCGACGGCGTCCCCTGCGCGATCGTCACGCGAGCCAGCGCCGTGCCGGAGGCGTCGCGCAGCTCGACCGTGACGCTGAGGTCGTCGGTGCGGGTCACCACACCGCTCTTCACTCCCTCGACGGTGACCGAGACGTCAGTGGGGGCGGACCCCACGACGCCCTTGGCGCCGCTCTCGATGCGCGGCACCCCGAACGCGAACCCGTTGTCGCGCAGCACGAACCCCAGCGGGAGAGGAAAGACCGGCTGGGCCTTGGGCCCGAAGACGAGCCCGGAGTACCACCGGTTGGTGGGCGGGACGACGTCCTTGGCGAGGCGCTGTGTCGGCAGCTCCTTCGGGGTGCGCTGCACGAGGGCGGCGGCATCCTTCTGCACCGTGCCCGGGTCGAGCACCGGGGTGTCGGTACGGGTCACAGGCCGTCCCTCGGCGACGGCGGAGTCCCCACCCGCGCCACCGGAGCGGGCCAGGAGGACGACCCCGGCCGCCAGGACGAGCAGGGGGATGACGATGACGGCCACGAGGCCGGCGCCGTGGGGCCGGCGCACCCGGGCGGGAAGGCGCCGCCTCACCGCACGCCGATCTTGCGCAGGAAGTCGACCATCGCGTCGGTCGGCCCCGCGAGCGGCCCGTCGTCGCGCAGCGACAGCGTGGCGGACAAGGGGGTGCCCGGCGCGGTGAACTTGCTGTTCGCCGGGTCGCGCAGGGCGTCGCTCCCGATGGTGACCTTGGTCAGGGCGAGCCCGCCGTCAGTGGCCACCGAGACCGCACGCACCTCTCCCGCCACGGTCCGGTTGTCGGGCAGGAGCAGGTCGACGTGGGCGCCGGTCTCGACCCGACCGTAGTCGCGCGGCGAGAGCCGGAACTCCGCGACGGCGTACTGCGACCCCACGGCGGTGATCGTGGCGAGCGGCGCGCCGCTCTGCACGAAGCCGCCCTCGTTGCTGGTCACGTCGGTGAGCACGCCCTTGGTGAGCGCGCGGTAGGTCACCGTCGACTTCTTGGGGTCGACGACGTAGGCGGCGTTGTGAACCGGCGCCACGGCGGCGACCGCCTCGCCGGCCGTGCCGACCGTCCGCGGCACCACGACGGTGTAGAGGCTGTCGCCCTTGTCGACGGTGTCGCCCGCGGCGACCTTCTGGTCGACGACCACGCCACCGAACTGGGCACCGACGGTGACCTGGTCGGCGACGACGTGGGCGGTGAGGCTGAGGGCCTGTGAGCGCCGCTGGTTGAACACCAGGGTCAGCGCCGCGACGAGGGCGATGACGAGGATGAGGCCGCCGTAGAGGCGGAAGCGGTTGGACCAGGTCATGAGGGGACTCCAGAGTTCGAGGTGAGCGAGGCGTGCGAGCCGTGCGCGGCAGACAGCGCCGGCTCGGGTGCCGGGGCGGATGGCCGGACGACGGCGGTGCGGGCGCTGACCGTCGCGCGGGAGCGGGCGGTGGCCTGACGGCTGGTCGGGGCCACGACGCGGCGCGGGTGCAGCAGGCGCCGGTGCTCGCGCAGCCCGGCGACCACGAAGCCGCCGAGGATCACCGTGTTGGTGATGTTCCAGACGGTGGCCAGGGTGAGCTGGCTGTGGCCGATGTCGCGCCACACCGCGACGAAGGAGCTGAGCAGCAGGAAGGCGAACATGAGCACCTGCGCCACCATGAAGTTGAACGGGGAGCTCGGCCGACCACGACTACCGGTGACGTGCCACTTCTGGTCACGGCCCACCAGCACGTTGAGCAGGGCCCGCCCGTAGATCGGGAACGACACCGTGGCGAGCATGAGGCACTCCCACCGGAACGATCCGAGCGTGAAGAAGGCCAGCACCACCTGCATGCCGTAGAAGCCGAGGTAGAAGAGCAGCCAGGTCGACAGCCCCAGGCCCACCGACACCGGGCGCAGGTCGAAGTAGATCTCCAGCGGCGGCACCAGGAGCAGCAGCGCCGGGGTGATGCCGGTGAGGTAGTGGGTCGCCGTGACGAGGTACATGATCCGCTGGTCGGCGGTGAGCCGACGCTTGCGGCTCAGCGGGTTGTGCGTCAGGAGGATCTCGAACCCACCTGTCGCCCATCGCTGTTGCTGCTTCGTGAACCCCTCGATGGTTTCCGGGGCGTCACCGACTGCCAGCACGTCGGGGATGTAGACGCTGCGCCAGCCGCGCTCGTGCAGCATCAACGAGGTCCACACGTCCTCGGACTTCGAGTCGGTGTACATCCCGCCGATGTCGTCGACGGCCGCCCGGCGGAACACCACGTTGGTGCCGACGCAGAAGGCCGCGTTGAAGTGGTTCCGCCCCGGCTGGATGAACCGGTAGAACACGGTCTGCATGTAGCCCGCGCCGCGCGAGATGACGGAGTGGAGGTTTCCGTAGGCCTGCGGCGTCTGCACGAAGGCGACGTCGTTGCTGACGAAGAAGGGCACGGTCTCGAGGAGGAAGTTCTCCTTGGGCACGAAGTCGGCGTCGAAGATGGCGAAGTACTGGCCCTTGGCGATGGACAGCGCGTGGTTGACGTTGCCCGCCTTCGCGCCGTTGCTCGACAGCCGGCGCACGTAGTAGCAGCCCAGCTCGGCCGCGAGCTCCTTCACCTCGTCCGACCGGCCGTCGTCCAGGATCCAGGTGCGGTGCTTGCCGGACATCCGGCGGGCCGCGGTGGCCGTGCGACGGATCGTGGCCAGTGGCTCACCGTAGACGGTGATGAAGACGTCGACGAGCACCTCCTCGCCGTTGATGCGGATCGGCCGGTTCGTGGCGTCACCACCCCGGGGGGCCGGGCCGAGCAGGGTGTCGCTGGCCGCGTGGTAGGCGTAGTCGCGCGGGCTGGCGGCCCCCGAGAGGATGGTCCACATCGAGATGAGGGCCTGGCTGATCAGGACCGTCTCGGCGACGATGACCATCGACCACGGCAGCAGGTCACCCCGGTTGCCGGGGTCGAGGAGGAACCAGGAGTACAGGACGATCCCCACGGCGGCGAGCGCGGTGAGGAGGATGACGATGGGTGAGTAGACCCGCTCGGTGCGGGCGCGCCGCTCCAGGGCGGAGCGGTCACCCCCGCTCGCGAGGTCGTAGGACGGATCGAAGGACATGGGCAATCCCCTGCGGTTGTCGGACATGCCGGGGAGTTCGGTGTCGAATCCCCTCGGGTTCGGCACCGTTGCCATGAGCCGCGACTGATCGCGGACGTGATGAGGCCCGACCGTCACACGTGGACGTCGGGCCTCTTCCATCCAAAGTACGCACGACTCGAGCCGAATCGGAAGTTGAGAACGCAGAGTTCTCGACGCGGGCGGCATCATGGGCGGCGCAGGAGCCGCCTCCTGAGCACGGATCCGGGTTCGGCAGACTGCGGGTATGACGCTCGTCACACCGACCGCCGAGGAGTACCTGGCCTGCCTCGATGCCGCCGTCGACCGGATGGCCGTGTGGGCCCGGTCCGCGGGCCCCGACGCACCCGTGCCGACCTGCCCGGGCTGGACCGTGCGCGACCTGCTCGCCCACCAGGGCATGGTGCACCGGTGGGCCACCGCCGTGGTCCGCGGCGAGGACCCCGCCGGTGTCGACGACACAGCCCTCGAGGCGGCGGGGCAGTCGGCCGCGGACCCGGTCGGCTGGCTGCTCGACGGAGCCGCACCCCTGGTCGACGCCCTGCACTCCGCCCCCGACGACCTCGCGGTGATGACCTTCCTCAAGGAGGCACCACCTCCCCGGGCGTTCTGGGCCCGCAGGCAGTGCCACGAGACCACGGTGCACGCCCTCGACGCCCTGTCGGCCCTGGAGCGGCGCCCCTTGGTGGCCGACGACGTCTGGCTCACCGACGCCCTCGCGGTCGACGGGGTCGACGAGCTGCTGATCGGGTTCTGGCAGCGGCGCACCAAGGGCCCGCGCAGCGAATTCCCTTACGCCGCAGTCGTTGTCGTGACCGATGGCCCCGCGTGGGGGCTCGAGATCAGCGACGCCAGCCCGGTGACCCGACGGCGCGAGTCCGGCGACGGCATCCCCGCTGGTGCACGAACCGTGCGCGGGTCGGCACCAGATCTCTACCTGGCGCTGTGGAACCGCGGTGGCACGGTCGACGACCCGGCCGGCCTGCTCGAAGCGTGGCGCGAGAGCGGCTCGATCAGCTGGTGAGGTGACGGCCGAGGAACTCCTCGATCCGCCCCCACGCATCCTTGGCCGACTCCGGCTCCGGGCCGACGTGCATGACCAGGCGGGTGATCGGGGCCAGGTACCACGGCGAGTGGTCCGCCTCGTTGAGGAACGCGTGCCCGGCACCGGGGTACTCCTTGACGTCGTGCTCGACCCCCCGCTCGCTGAGTGCGGCGTCGAGCTTCGCGGCGGCGCCACGCAGGTAACCGTCGCGACCGCCGTAGCTCGCGACCACCGGGCAGGCTCGGTCGAGCGCGGCGAGGTCCTTCGGCAGCGCACCGTAGTTGGCCGCCACGGCATCCCACCCGGGTCGGCCGGCGAGCACCAGGGCGAACCCACCACCCAGGCAGAACCCGATCACCCCCACCGCACCGGTGCAGGCGGGGTCGGTGAGCAGCGCCTCGCGCGCCGACTCGAGGTCGTCGAACGCCTGCCCATGGCCCTTGCGCAGCGCCGTCATCGTCTGCGCCAGGCACACGACCCGGCGGCCGCGGGAGAGCAGGTCCGGGGCGAGCACCAGGTAGCCCATCGCCGCCAGCCGGTCGGCGTGCCGCTTCATCTCGTCGTCGAGCCCGAAGACCTCGTGCACCAGCACCAGGGCGGGCCAGGGCCCGTCACCGGCCGGCGCCGCCCGGTATGCCGCCGAGTCGCCGAGCGTCGTCATCTCACCCATGGGCCGGACCCTATGCCCGCGCGGCGGGCGCCCCCGGGAGGTTCAGTGCGAGGGGCGCTTCTTGATCTTCGGCGCCGGTCGGGTCGGGTCGTCGAGCACCGGCTCGACGTGCTCGGGCACCTTGACCGGCCGCAGCTGCGCCCAGGCCATGAAGCCGATACCGACGATGAGCAGCAGGATGCCGGCCACGAGGTTGGCGTTGGAGCCGCCGGTCTTCTCGGTCTCGGGGTCGGCGAACAGGCCCATCAGGGTGAGGATCACGCCGTAGATCGTGAGCAGCGCCCCGATGATGTTGCGGATGTCGAAGATGCCGGCCGTCTTCTTCTCTTGCTGTGCCATGGCTGCTCCTGCTCAGAAGAGGATGTTGAGGACGGTGACCATCACGAGGGACAGCCCCGCGAGCGGCAGCGTGCGCCGGTACCACGGGTAGGTGTGCTCGAGAGGGTCCTGCCGAACTTCCTTCGGTGTCTCCGAGTACACCAGACCCTTGAGAGTCTCCGGGTCCGGGGCCGTGGTGAACAGCGAGATCCCGACGGAGAGGATGAGGTCGACGATGAACGCCGCTGACGCCGCGACGAAGGCCGCGCCCTGACCACCGAGAGGGATGACCCCGCGGCTCAGCGAGCCGAAGGCGTCCTCACTGAGGAAGGCCACCAGCACGGCCGCCAACGTGCCGGAGATCAGGCCGATCCAGGCCGCCGTGCCCGTCATCCGCTTCCAGAACATACCGAGGATGAACGTCGCGAACAGCGGCGCGTTGAAGAACCCGAACAGGGTCTGGAGGTAGTCCATGATGTTCGAGAACGAGCTGGCCAGCAGGGCCGTGAAGATCGCGATGACCGTCGCCCCGACCGTCGCGAGCCGGCCGATCCGCAGGTAGTAGTCGTCGGTGCGGTCCTTGCGGATGTACCGCTCCCACAGGTCGTAGCTGAAGACCGTGTTGAAGGCCGAGATGTTCGCGGCCATGCCGGCCATGAACGCCGCCAGCAGCCCGGTGATCGCCAGCCCCAGCAGGCCGTTGGGCAGCAGGTCGCGCATCAGGTAGAGCATCGAGTCGTTGAAGGCGACACCCTTGCCCGAGGCACCGCCCGGCACCGCCTCACCGTTCTTCAGCTTGGCGATCTCGGGCACCAGGATGGCGGCGATCATGCCCGGGATGATCGTGAGGAACGGGACGAACATCTTCGGGAACGAGCCGATGACCGGCGTCTTGCGTGCCGAGGCGATCGAGTCGGACGCCATCGCCCGCTGCACCTCGACGAAGTTGGTCGTCCAGTAGCCGAAGGACAGCACGAAGCCGAGGCCGAAGACGATGCCGACCACCGACCAGAACCCGGAGTCGAAGCCGGTGAGCGCCTGGCCGGGCCACGAGTTCAGCTGGTCGGTGGCCGAGGGCACCTCGGCCGCCGCCGGGGCGCTGTTCGCGGCCCTGGTGATCTTCTCCTCGAGGCCGCTCCAGCCACCGACCCGGTTCAGGCCGATGATGGTCAGCGGCAGCAGCGAGGCCACGATGACGAAGAACTGCAGCACCTCGTTGTAGATGGCCGCGGACAGGCCGCCGAGGGTGATGTAGGAGAGCACGATGATGGCGGCGACGATCAGGGCCGACCACAGCGGCCAGCCGAGCAGGGCGTGCACGATCGAGCCGAGCAGGTAGAGGTTGACGCCGGCGATGAGCAGCTGCGCCACCGCGAACGAGATCGCGTTGACCAGGTGCGCCTTGGTGCCGAACCGTCGGAACATGAACTCGGGGACCGAGCGCACCTTGGACCCGTAGTAGAACGGCATCATGACGACACCGAGGAACAGCATCGCGGGGATCGCGCCGATCCAGAAGTAGTGCACGGTCGCGATGCCGATCTGGGCACCGTTGGCCGACATGCCCATGATCTCGACGGCCCCGAGGTTGGCCGAGATGAACGCCAGGCCGGTCACCCACGCGGGCAGCGAGCGGCCCGAGAGGAAGAAGTCGAGCGAGTCGGACACCGAGCGCCGGGCGATCAGCCCGATCCCGAGCACGAACACGAAGTACGTCGCGAGGATCAGGTAGTCGACCGGGGTCGCGTCGATGAGCGTGTCAGCGCTCACCACCGCCGCCGGAACGCCCTGTGCCACGGTCTGCGCAAGTTCCACCACTGCGACCACCCGTCCTCCACGTCGAGGCCGTCACCACCCACACGGTGGCGACGTCGTCACGCTAGTGGAGGTGGCGCCGCCTCACCGCCCGAGCGGACGCACGAGTTCTGGGGCCCCTCCGACGGCATCCGGCGTCTCGTCGAGGTCGGTCACGGCGCCCTGGAACTGCGCGGCATACAGCTTCGCGAACGCGCCTCCCGCAGAGAGCAGCTCGGCGTGCGACCCGCGCTCGACGATGCGTCCCTCTTCCATGACGAGGATGAGGTCGGCATCGCGGATCGTGGAGAGCCGGTGCGCGATGACGAAGCTCGTGCGGTCGGAGCGCAGCGCCGACATGGCGTGCTGCACCAGCAGCTCGGTGCGAGTGTCGACCGAGCTCGTCGCCTCGTCGAGGATGAGCAGGCTCGGTGCGGCGAGGAACGCCCGCGCGATGGTGATGAGCTGGCGCTCGCCCGCGCTGATGTTGTCGGCCTCGGCGTTGAGCACCGTGTCGTAGCCGTCGGGCAGCGAGTGCACGAAGCGGTCGACGTAGGTGGCGCGGGCCGCCTCGAGCACCTCCTCGTCGGTGGCCCCGGGGCGGCCGTAGGCGATGTTCTCGCGGATGGTGCCGCCGAACAGCCAGGTGTCCTGCAGCACCATGCCGATCCGCGAGCGCAGGTCGTGCCGGGTGAGCTGGGTGATGTCGACGCCGTCGAGGGTGATCCGGCCGCCCTTGAGCTCGTAGAAGCGCAGCACCAGGTTGACCAGGGTGGTCTTGCCGGCGCCGGTGGGGCCGACGATGGCGACGGTCTGGCCTGGCTCGACCATCAGGTCGAGGTGCTCGATGAGCGGGGTGTCGTCGCGGTACGAGAACGTGACGTCCTCGAAGGCGACCCTGCCGCGGGGGTCGGCGATGGTGGCGGGGTGCGCGGTGTCGGGCTCCTGCTCAGGCGCGTCGAGCACCTGGAACACCCGCTCGGCGGAGGCGACCCCGCTCTGCATCAGGTTCGACATCGAGGCCACCTGGGTGAGGGGCTGGGTGAACTGGCGCGAGTACTCGATGAACGCCTGGACGTCACCCAGGCTCATCGTGCCCGACGCGACCCGAAGGCCGCCGACCACGGCGATGATCACGTAGTTGAGGTTCCCGATGAACATCATCGTCGGCATGATGATGCCGCTGATGAACTGCGCCCGGAAGCTCGCGTGGTAGAGCGCGTCGTTGCGCTCGGCGAAGAGCCGGTCGGCCTCCTGCTGGCGGCCGAACACCTTGACCAGCTCGTGGCCGGTGTAGGTCTCCTCGACCACGCCGTTGACCTCGCCGGTGCTCTTCCACTGCTGCACGAAGTGCTTCTGGCTGCGCTTGCCGATCATCGCGGTGACCACCATCGTGATCGGGATCGTGACCAGCGCGAGCAGCGCGAGCAGCGGTGAGATCCAGATCATCATCGCGATCATCGCCACGACGGTGAGCAGCGAGGTGAGCAGCTGGCTCAGGGTCTGCTGCAGGCTCTGCGCGACGTTGTCGATGTCGTTGGTGACCCGGCTGAGCAGCTCGCCGCGCGGCTGCTGGTCGAAGTAGGGCAGCGCCAGGCGGTTCAGCTTGTCCTCGACGTCGCGGCGCAGCCGGTAGATGGTGCGGTTGACGGCGATGGTGAGCATCCGGCCCTGGATCCACTGCAGCAGCGCCGCCACGACGTAGAGGCCGAGCACGAACATCAGGATGCGGGCGAGCGCGGTGAAGTCGATGCCCTGGCCGGGCACCACGTGCTGCATCGCGGCGAGCATGTCGGCGAGGTTGTCCTGGCCCTGGGCGCGCAGCGCGTCGGCGGCCTGCTTCCTGGGTGACCCCGGCGGGGACTGCGCGCCGAAGCGCCGGCGAAGATCAGGTCGGTGGCACCACCGAGGATCTTCGGGCCGATGGCGCTGAGCACGACGCTGCCCACGGCGAACGCGATGACGGCGTAGACGATGAACCGCTCCGGGTGCAGCAGCCGCAGCAGCCGCTTCGCGGACGGGATGAAGTCCTGCGACTTCTCGGTGGGCACCCCGATCTGCATGTGGGGCGGCCCCCCGCGCCGTGCGGCGGCCGGGCCGCGGCGCTGCTCGGCGGCCTTCTCCTCCTCGGTCTTGAGCTCGCTCATGCCGCCTCCTCCATCGCCTGCTGGCTCTCCACGATCTCGACGTACGTCGGGCAGCTCTCGATCAGCTCCGCGTGCGTTCCCTGGCCCACGACCTGGCCGTCGTCGAGCACGACGATCCGGTCGGCGTGGATGATGCTCGAGACCCGTTGCGCGACCACGATGACCACGGCATCCCTCGTCACCGGCCGCATCGCCGCCCGCAGCCGGGCGTCGGTGGCGACGTCGAGCGCCGAGAACGCGTCGTCGAACAGGTCGATGCCGGCCTTGCTCACCAGGGCGCGCGCGATGGCCAGCCGCTGGCGCTGGCCGCCGCTGACGTTGGTGCCGCCCTGGGCGATCGGCGACTCCAGGCCGTCGGGCATGGCGCGCACGAAGTCGGCGGCCTGGGCCACGGTGAGGGCCTGCCAGAGCTCGTCGTCGGTGGCGTCGGGGTCGCCGTAGCGCAGGTTGGAGGCCACCGTGCCGGTGAACAGGTAGGGACGCTGGGGTACCAGGCCGATGTGCGACCAGAGGTCCTCGGGCTCGGCGTCGCGAACGTCGACCCCGCCGACCAGCACCTGGCCCTCGGTGACGTCGTGCAGGCGCGGGATCAGGCCGACCAGGGTGGTCTTGCCCGAGCCGGTGGAGCCGACGATGGCCGTCGTCGTGCCGGGCTCGGCGCGCATCGAGACCTCGCGCAGCACCGCCGACTCGGCACCGGGGTAGGAGAAGGTGGCACCGCGCAGCTCGACGGTCACCGGGCCGGGCGGGATGACGGCCGGGTCGGCCGGCGCGTGCACCGAGCTCTCGGTGTCGAGCACCTCCTGGATGCGCCCGGCGGAGACGGTGGCGCGCGGGATCATCATCGCCATGAAGGTCGCCATCATCACCGACATCAGGATCTGGATGAGGTAGGACATGAACGCCGTCAGCGAGCCGATCTCCATCTGCCCGCTGTCGATGCGCTGTGCACCGAACCACAGCACCGCCACCGTGGAGGCGTTGAAGATGACCATGACCACGAGGAACTCGAGCGCCATCAGCTTGCCGACGGCCAGCGCGGTGCCCGTGTAGGTGCGGTTCGCGACGGCGAAGCGCTCGCGCTCGACGTCCTCACGGACGAACGCCCGCACCACGCGGAGGCCGGTGATCTGCTCGCGCAGGATGCGGTTGACCCAGTCGACGGCGGGTCTGCATCGAGCGGAAGTGCGGCACCATCCGGAGATGATCAGGCCGATGGCCACGCCCAGGGCGGGCACCGCGACGGCGACCAGCCAGGCCAGGCCGAGGTCCTCGCGCAGGGCCATGAAGATGCCGCCGACCATCATGATCGGCGCCGAGACCATGATCGCCAGGACCATGAAGGTGACCGTCTGCACCTGCGTGACGTCGTTGGTGCTGCGGCTGATCAGGGTCGGGGCGCCGAACCGCGAGAGCTTCTGGGCCGAGAACTGCCCGACCCGGTGGAACACCGACGAGCGCACCTCGCGGCCCAGAGAGGCGGACGTCGCGCCCGATCCGAGTGGCGGCGATGGTGGCGATCATCTGCACGAACGAGACGGCGAGCATGAGCAGGCCGGTGCGCAGGATGAAGGTGGTGTCGCCCACCGCCACGCCCTCGTCGATGATCCGGCCGTCGAGGCTGGGCGGGTAGAGGGAGGCGAGGGTGGCCACGCCTGGAGCACGAGGAGCACCCGGAGCAGCGCGGCATACGGCGTGAGGTAGGTGCGGATGAGTCGGTACAGCATCAGTCAGGACCTCCGGGTGCCGTCGAGGACGACGGAGACGATCTCGGCCGGCGTCATCGACCGGACGGGGAGCATGGGGTGGGCGCTCGCGAGCGTGAGGTGAGCCAGGATGTGGACGACGTCCTCCGGCGGGAGGCGCAGCGCCGGACATCCGGGCCGACGAGGTCGAGGAACGCGGCGTCGACGGCGGGGTCGCTCATGGGCTTGCGTCGGTTGTGCCGGGGACGTGGCTTGATCGGCTCGCCGCCCGCCGGGTGCAGGGCGCCGATGACCCCGATGATGCGCTCGACCCAGCGCTGCATCACGGCCACCGCCGCCTCGAGCCGGTCGTCGAGCGGCAGGTCGGCGTCGATCCCCCGCAGGGACGCCACCACGGTGGTGGTGTCGAACACCGCTGTGGCGCAAGCCTGGACGAGCTCGTCCTTGGTGCCGAAACCACGGAAGACGGTGCCCTCGGCGATGCCGGCCGCCTCGGCCATGTGCCTGGTGGTCACGGCGAGCGCCGTGCTCGCGCAGCAGCGGGATGGTGGCCTCGACGAGCGAGGCACGGCGGTCCTCGGCACTGAGGGCGGGGCACGGGGAGTCACCGCACCACGGTAAGTGAGTGAGCACTCACTCCAAGT
>CAWHYJ010000007.1:0-51534 GCA_963833495.1 uncultured Actinomycetota bacterium
TTGACGAGACGGGAACGTCCATGGTGGCTAGGGGACGATGGCATGGCTGAGGCACCCACGCGCATCCTGATCGCCGACGACCACCGGACGTTCGCCGAGCTGTTCGCCATGGGGCTCGAGCGCGAGCCCGACCTCGAGGCCGTCGGCCACGCCCACACCGCGGCCGAGGCGATCCAGCTGACCGCCTCGCTGCAACCCGACATCGTCATCATGGACGTCCGGCTCGGAGACGAAGACGGCATCGAGGTGACCGCTCAGCTGACCGAGCGCTACGACGACCTCTGCGTCATCATCCTGACCGGCCACCCGGACCCGTCGGTCGTGTCTCGCGCGGCCCGGGCCGGCGCCTGTGGCTTCCTGCCCAAGGGCGGCGCGCTGGCCGCGATGCTGCACGCCCTGCGCAGCGCCCGGCGCGGCAGCCTCGTGCTTCCCCCGGAGATGCTCGAGCTGATGACCCAGTCCGCGATGCCGCCCGTCGACCGCCGCCCGCGCCGTCCCCAGCCTCACCCCCGCCGAGCTGGAGGTCCTCGAGCTGCTCGGTCACGGCCTGAACCCGCGCTCGATCGCCCATCGCACCGGGCGGCCGGTCGAGGAGTGCCGGGCGCTGCTCGGCAGCGTCATGACCAAGCTCGGTGCCCACTCGCAGCTCGAGGCCGTCGTGACGGCCAACCGCTACGGGCTGATCTCCGTCGGCACCCAGTGATGGACCGGCTCGGTCGCCGGAGCCGACCCGCTGCACCGTCCCCCGACGGCGCGCCGAGACCCGACAGCGAGGGCGTCGACGGCGGGTCGCCGGAGCGCCGATCCCAGGTCTGGCGGGCCCTGGCGCGCTTCGCCCTCTTCGGCACCATCGCCCTCCTGGCGGTGGTCGCCGCGACCGTCGTCATCGCCGAGAGGGTGACCCGGGGGGAGATGCTCCGGCACGCGCAGCGCACGACGGCTGATGTCGCCAGAACGATCATCACGCCCCTGGCGAACGAGGACCTGAGGGCCGGGGACCCGAAGACGGTGGCGCGGCTCGACGACGTGATGAAGTCCCGGATGAAGGACGGCTCGCTTATGCGCGTCAAGGTCTGGTCCGAGGACGGGACCGTGCTCTGGTCCGACGACTCTCGCCTCATCGGCCGTCGGTTCGAGCTCGAGCCCCAGGACGCCGCCCTGCTGTCCACGCTGGGCTCGACCGCCGAGTTCACCACCCTGGAACGTGAGGAGAACGAGTTCGAACCGCAGGTCGGGGAAGTGGCCGAGGTCTACGACGGCTTCACCGACCGCACGGGAAGGCCCTTGCTCCTCGAGCTGTACGTCCCCGTGGGGGGCCTTGACAAGGAGTCCAGGGCTCAGGTGCGCACCCTGCTCCCGCTGACCGTGGGTGGGCCCGCCCTGCTGCTGCTCATCCTGCTGCCGCTGGCCCTGTCGATGGCCCGGCGAATCGACCACGCCGCAGCCGAACGCTCCGCCCTGCTGCGGCACGCCGTCGCTGCTTCCGCCCTCGAGCGCCGGCGCATCGCGGGCGACCTCCACGACGGCGTCGTGCAGGATCTGGCCGGCATCGGCTATGCCCTGCCCGCCATCGGCAGCTCGCTGCCCGACGGGCCGGAGACCCACGAGGCACGCCAGAGCCTCGAGAAGGTCACCGAGGTGGTCCAGCGCGACCTCTCGGCCCTGCGCTCGGTCATCACCGACATCTACCCGCCCGACCTGAACCAGGGCGGGCTGCTCCCCGCGAGCCAGATGCTCGTGAGCGAGGTGCGCTACTCGGGCGTGGAGGTCGAGCTGGACGTCGACCCCACGGTCAGCGAGGCCACCCTGCCGATCGACACAGCCGTTCTGGCCTACCGGGTGCTGCGCGAGAGCCTGCGCAACGTGACCCGCCACTCGGGCGCCACTCGGGCCCGGGTGGCGCTGCGCGTGGAGGACGGTGACCTGGTCATCGTCGTGGCCGACGACGGCGTGGGCTTCGACCCGGACGCGCCGCCGCCGGAGGGCCACTTCGGGGTGCGTCTGCTGGAGGACACCCTCACGCACGTCGGAGGCAGCCTGAGGATCGTCTCGGCGCCGCACCAGGGGACCGAGGTGACGGCCCGATTCCCGGCCAGCTGGAGCTCGTCACCATGATCCGCATCCTGGTGGCCGACGACCATGAGATCCTCCGCTGGGGGCTCATGACCAGCCTGTCCCGCCAGCCCGACCTGGTGGTCGTCGGGGAGGTCGGCGACACCGCCGCCGCCATCGACGCCTACGAACAACTGGTGCCGGACGTGCTGCTGCTCGATCTGTCGATGCCCGGTGGTGGGGGATGGGTGGTGCTCGAGCGGGTGCTCGCGGCCCACCCCGAGGCGTGCGTCGTCATCCACAGCGCCGCCGACGACGAGGCAACGGTGGCGGCGGCACTCGCCAAGGGAGCGCGGGCCCACGTCTCGAAGTCCGCGGGCGACGCGAACCTCGTCGACGTGCTGCGCTCGCTCGCCGCCGGCCTGCCGCAGGCGGTGGGCGCAGCGGCGTCAGCCGACGGTGCCGGCGGCCCGCAGGCAGCGAGCGGCCCCGGCCGTGGCGACCCGGGCCCCGGCTGACCAGCCGCCCTCGAAGAGGTACTGCGCCTGGGCCAGGTAGGCCTCGGACGCCAGCAGCACCAGCCCGCTGTCCTGGGCGATGCGGGCGGCGTTCGCGGCGGCGGCTGCTGCACGGTCGAGCTCCTGGTTCCCGCCCCGCACCGCGGCCCGGGCCAACAGGCGCAGGTATCCCTCACGGGCATGGCCGATCTCCGACCCGGCGGCCCAGTCGAACAGCTCGAACAGGCCGATGGCCTCGGCGGGGTCAGTGGGTGCGGTGAGCACCACCATGCGCGCCGTCACCTCTGGCAGCAGGAGGGAGCAGCCCTCCTCCTCGGCCTCGGCCATCGCCTCGCGCAGCACCCTCAGGGCGTCGGCGGGGCGGCCGAGCGCGGCGAGAAGTCCGGAGGTCGACAACGCCCGCAGCTGGCGGCCCAGGGTGCTGGTGCCGGGTCGGACCGGTCGGCGGTCCTCCTCGATCGCCTCGGCGAGCGAGCCGCGCTCGGTGAGCATCCGCACGCGCGCCCAGGTCCACTCGACTGAATCGGAACCCGGCGGCGCCAGCCGCATCGCGTGCTCCCACCGGGTGTCGAAGCCGCGCCGGCCCAGGTCGTGCCCGACCAGGCAGCGGAGCACCGCGAGGTGGGCCACCTCCGGTCGAGCTGGGTCCGAGGCCGCCCAGGCGGCATCCAGCGCGTGCTCGGCCAGCCGGGCGTTGCCGAGCAACACGTCCGGGAGGTGGTGCAGCGCAACCGCGTCGGCTCGAGACGGGCTGTCCGCGGCCAGCGCGATGGCCTCGGCAGTGACCTCGCGGAACCGGGGGAGACGCCGTGCGGGCAGCAGGTGCTCACGCACCAGGCGACACCTGGCGTCGATGCCCTGCGCGAGGAGGCCGGCGGCGTCGGCGTCGCGCACCGCGGCCCAGGCCGAGCGCTCACGTTCCTCGTCGTCGGGCTCGGGCGGCACCACGGGCGCGGGCGCCGAGACAGGCTCCGGTTGGGCGTCGTGAGCTGCCGGAGCCAGTGCACGTTGGGCATGTGCAGCCTTGTCGCGCAAGCGCTGTGCGGCGGTCGCGTCGGAGTCCTCGAGCCAGTCGGCCGCGCGACCGTAGTGCTGCACCGCCTCGTCGACCCGACCGGCGGCCAGGCACACGTCGGCCAGCGACTCCTCGAGCTCGGCCAGGTCGGCGTTCAGAGCGTGCGAGCCGACGGCGAGGTCGTTGACGACGAGCAGCTGCCGGCGGGCGTCGGAGACATCGCCGTTCGCCATCGCGTCGCGCACGGCGTCGAACGCGGCGGCGGTGGCCAGCTCGACCTCGCCCGCGGCACGCCAGTGCCGGCCGCGCTCGGCAGCGGGGATGCGGGCTCGCTCGGCGATGTGCGCGTGCAGGCGGCGTCGCACGCTGGGGCGCAGCCAGGACTCCACGGCGTGACGCAGGAAGGGGTCACGCACGACGTAACCGTCGGGGGTGCTCGCCAGCAGCTGGAGGTCGACCAGGCGGTCCAGCGACGCGACGACGACGGAGAGGTCCTCGGCAACCGCGTCACCGGGCGCGGGCGCCGGCGCCCGCAGCAGCGGCATCAGCAGGGCCGGGTTCACCGGGCGGTCGAGGAGGGCCACGAGGTGCAGCACGTGCTGGTCGCGGGCACTCGTCTGCTCCATCGCCCGCACCAGCAGGGTCGACTGCTCGGCACTGTGGTTCGAGGAGTCGTGCGGCGGCACGAGGGCCAGGCCCTGCGACGTCGCCGCGACCTCGCCGGCTCGACACCAAGCATCGATGGTGGCCAGAGCCCGGCCCGGAACGCCCTCGCTCCGCCGCGCCAGCTCGTCGAGCAGAGTCGGGCTGGGGGTGCCGCACAGCTGGGCAGCCGCCAGCCGCTCGAGGGCGGCGGGCGTGAGGGGCAGCAGGTCGACCGCGAGGGTCGAGGTCGCCTGAGGCGTCCTGTCGGCCCCCGTGGACGCACCGGCATCAGGCGTCGGGTCGGACACGTCGTGCGTCTGGGCCGCGCGGGCGTTCTCCGAAAGCCGGAGCGCCACGTTGACGGCGCCGTCGGCGGCGTCGAGCGCGGCGAGCAGCGCGCGACGCGCCGGGGCGGACAGGTGGGCGGCCGCGGTCACGAGCAGGATGGTGCGCGGCCGGACTCCGCTGCTGCCGTCGCCCCCTGAGGGGTCGCCTGCTGCGCGCCGGGCGGATGCGGCGGCTGCCGCCACGGCGGCGACGGGATCGTCCGAGGCGCCGATGACGTCGACCCGGGCCCGCAGCCGCTCAGCGGCCTCGTGCACCAGGCGGGTGCGCCCCGAACCCTCCGGTCCCGAGACGTAGACCAGGCCCGAGCCACCGGTCGAGCGTTGCTCGGAGAGCCAGTCGACCAGCTGGCGCAGCTCGCGAGCGCGTCCGGTGAAGGGCGCCGGTGGGGCCTCCTGCGGCTCGGAGGAGAGGATCTCCAGGTGCAGCGCACGGGTCTGTGGCGACGGGTCGAGGCCGAGGTCCTCCGCGAGCACCGCACGGCACCGCTCGTAGACGCGCAGTGCCCGGTCGGTCTCGCCGAGACCGGTGTAGGCCCGCATCACCACGCGGTAGGCCCGCTCCGAGGTGACGTCTGCGTCGAGGGCGCGCTGGCCCAGGTCGAGCCCGTCGCGCATCCAGCCCAGCTCGACCGCGTGCTCGGCGGCGTCGAGGGTCATCTCCCGGAACCGCGACTCGAGGTTCTCGCGGATCGGCACGGCCCACAGCGCGTCCGGGTCGTGCGTGGTGAACTCGCCGAGGTGCAGGGCGTCGGCCTCGCGGGCCAGCTTGACGGCGAGGGCCAACCGACCGTGGCGGGCATGCCGGCGGGCCTCGTCGGCGAGGGCGAGCAGGGCGGTGCTGTCGACCCAGGCACCGCGCAGCACCAGCCCGTCAGGTCGCCGCTCGATCGCGCCCTGGCCGAGGAGCTTGCGCAGGTGGCCCAGCGCGTTGCGCAGGCTGCCGCGCCCGCGATGCGCGTCGACCTCCGGCCACAGGGCCTCGAGGATCTCGTCGACCGACACGGCCCTACCGGCCCCGGTGGCCAGCAGCCGCAGCAGGTCGACGGTCTTGCCGGTGCGCCACTCGTGCGGGAGCACCAGCGACCCGTCGGCCCGCCGCACCTGGAGCGGGCCGAGCAGCCGCACCTCGATGCGGTCTGCCGGGTCCGGCGCGGGGCCGGCATCCCCCTCCACCGAGCGCGTGGCGCTGCGTTCGCTGATCTCGCCGATCTCGCTGAGAACCATCTGGCTCATGCACACCTCCCCTGGGCGTAGCACGGTTCTTTACCTGGCGGTGGGGACATCATTGCCTACGCTTGACCTTCGAGTCGCCGGTTTCGAGAAAACTGCACGTCAGCAAGGACGCCGTCGTCTGCCGGCTGATACACCACATTTCACGGCGCCGTCGCGCGGGGTCGACACGATGGCGCCATGGAGCAGAAGACGCGTGGCCCCTCCGGGCGCCGGGCCCTCGGGGCAGCCCGCGCAGGCCTGCGCCGGGCGTTCGGGCTCGACCCCTTGGTGGCCGCGCCGGAGCACCTCGCCGCCACGGCGCACGGCACGTGGCAGGTCTGCGGGGTCAGCAGGCCGCCTGAGACCGGCCCGGCAGGGCTCAGACGTCGCTGAGCGGCTTCTCCTTGGTCGCGAGCTCGCGCCGGGCCTTCTCCCGGGCCTGCTCGTGCTCGTCCTCGGTGCGCTGCGCGGACCCGCCGTCCCAGACCAGGTCGTCGTGCTCCGGCATCCGCCAGCGCGCCGTGGTCACGCCGGCCTGCCTGGCGCGCTCGAACGCCTCCTCGATGCACCGGATGGCGTCCTCGCGGCCCGCCCAGTGGGCGCCCTCGACGGACTTGCCCGGCTCGAGGTCCTTGTAGGTCTCGAAGAAGTGCTGGATCTCGAGCCGGTCGAACGAGCTGACGTCCTCGATCTCGCGGATGTGGTTCTTGCGGGGGTCGCCGGCGGGGATGCACAGGATCTTGTCGTCGCCGCCGGCCTCGTCGCGCATGTGGAACATGCCGATCGGGCGGGCGCGCACGAGGCACCCCGGGAAGGTCGGCTCGTCGAGCAGCACCAACGCGTCGAGGGGGTCGCCGTCCTCGCCGAGCGAGTCCTCGACGTAGCCGTAGTCGGACGGGTAGGCCATCGCAGTGAAGAGCATCCGGTCCAGGCGGATGCGCCCGGACTCGTGGTCGACCTCGTACTTGTTGCGGTGACCCTTGGGGATCTCGATGGTGACGTCGAACTCCACGGCGGGTTTCTCCTTCAGGGGGGTGACCTAGGCTCGCTGCACAGTCTGGCCCATCGGCGGGCAGAAGCACGAAGGGAGAGCGGGTGAGACGGGTCATGCTCGCCTCCCTGGTCGGGTCGGCGGTGGCCCTGGTGGCCGTGGTCGGCTACGCCACCGCCGACGTTCTCGACGTCGCCCCCGGCATCCTCACCCTCGACCGGCCGGTCGCCGTGCCGACCCCGACGGTGTCCGGCACCCCCGCTCCCGTCGTGCTGCCCGAGCCCGCAGCCACCCTCGACCCGCTGCTCACCGACACCGGCGCCGCTGCCCCGGCGCCCACCCGCGCCGGGCTCGCGCGCACCCTCAGCACGGCATCCGGCGACCCGGCCCTGAAGGGGGGCACCGGCATCAGCATCCGCGACGGCGTCACCGGCGAGGAGCTGTGGGCTCTGGATGCCGCCACCCCCCGGGTCCCCGCGTCCACCCAGAAGCTGATGGCCGCGCTCGCGGTCGCCGACGGGCTCGACCTCGAGCAGCGGATGACGACCGCGGTGGTCGCCGCGCCGGGCTCGGCCGACCTGGTGCTCGTCGTGGGCGGCGACACCCTGCTCGCGCCGGGTGCCGGAGACCCGGACGCCGTCGCCGGCCGGGCCGGGCTGGCCGACCTCGCCGCCCAGGTCGCCGCCTCGCTCGCCCCCTCGGGGCGCACCACGGTCCGGCTGCGGCTCGACCTCACCCACGCACCCGGCCCGCGCTACCCATCGACGTGGAACCCGCACGACGTGCGCGACGGGTTCGCCCAGGCCGTGGTCATGACCGGGCTGGCCACCCAGCTGCCCCACGCCCGGCATCCGTCGCCGCTCAGCCCCGAGCGCGAGGTCGCCGGCGCCTTCGTGAAGCGGCTCGCGGCCAAGGGCGTGCGCGCGACCCTGCTCCCCGAGGGCACCTGGTCGACGGCGGCTCCCACGGGCGCCCAGGCGCTCGGCAGCGTCGAGTCGGCGACCTACGCCGAGGTGCTCGACCTCGCCATCGACCGCAGCGAGAACTCGCTCACCGAGAACCTCACCCGGCAGGCGGCCTTCGCGCAGGACCGCTCCACCACCCGGCAGGGCGACAACGCGCGGTTCATCCGGGAGCGGCTGACCGCCCGCGGGGTGCCGACGGCGGGGCTGGTCATCACCGACGCCAGCGGGCTCAGCCCCGGGCAGCGGGCCAGCGCCGCCACCCTCTCGGGGGTGCTGCGCCTGGCCGCCACCGGCGCAGTCCCGGACCTGCGCCAGGTCGTGGCCGGGCTCCCGGTCTCCGGGCTGTCGGGCACCCTCACCCGGCGTTTCTCGGCGCCGGCCACCCGCGACGTCGTCGGCGTTCCGCGGGCCAAGACCGGCACCCTGCGCGCCGGGTCGGCGCTGGCCGGCACCACGGTCGACGCCGACGGGCGCCCACTGACCTTCGTGCTGCTCGTCGACGGTTTCCCGGAGGACGTCGGGGGAACGCTGCGTGCCCGGGCCGCGTTGGACCGGATCGTGGCCGCACTGACCAGGTGCGGCTGCCGCTGACCGCGGCACGAGGAGAGGCAGGAACCTGCGTGGCTTACGTCGACTGGGAGTTCGCCAAGACCACCGGACGGACGCTGGTGCCCGCGGGCCCGGCCGTCACCCGTGCCGAGGCGGAGGCCGAGGTCGCCGCGATCCGGGCCGCGGCCCGCGCCGCCCGCGAGCCGGTCGCCGAGACCGCCCGGCTGCAGACGTCGCCGGACGCCCCCGACGCCCTGGTCGTCGACCGGGCCACCTGGATCAGCGTCAACGCCGACTCGATGAGCGCCATGCTCGACCCGACGTTCGACGCGATGGTCGCCAAGCGCGGCGGTGACGCACCGGGTGCCACGGCGCAGGCCGTCGGCGGCAAGGTGACCGGTGCCGAGGCCGGGGCGCTGCTCGCCTTCATGGCCAGCAAGGTGCTCGGTCAGTACGACCTGGCCCCCAACGGCACGCCGGCCCTGCTCCTCGTCGCGCCGAACATCCTCTCCGTCGCCACCGAGCTCGGCGTCGACCGTGAGGACTTCCGCAAGTGGGTCTGCATGCACGAGGAGACCCACCGCGTGCAGTTCACCGCGAACCCCTGGCTGCGCGACCACCTCATCGAGCAGGCGCGCGCGCTGGCCATCGACCTCGCCCCCGACCCCGAGCGGCTCCAGGTGATCGCCGGCCGGCTGGCCGAGAAGCTGCCCGACCTGTTCCGGGAGGGCAGCACCGGCCTGGCCGACCTGTTCACCACGCCCGAGCAGCGCGAGAAGCTCGCCGGGCTCACCGCGGTGATGTCGCTGCTCGAGGGGCACGCCGACGTGGTCATGGACGACGTCGGCCCGACCCACATCCCGACCGTCGCGCACATCCGGGCCAAGTTCAGCGAGCGCCGCAAGGGTGCGGGCACCCCCGACCGGCTGTTGCGCCGGCTGCTCGGCCTCGAGGCCAAGATGCGCCAGTACCGCGACGGCGCCGTCTTCGTGCGCGGCGTGCAGGACAAGGTCGGGGTCGAGGGCTTCAACGCCATCTGGACCTCGCCCGACACCCTGCCGCTGGCCCGCGAGATCGAGGAGCCCGAGGCCTGGGTGCGCCGCGTCCACGGCTGAGAACCCCGACCCCATTGCGGATCTTCCACCCGGGAGGGGCCTCGGGACGCCCTGGTTGGCGGGGAAGATCCGCAAGAAGTCGGCACATCCTCACCCGACCTCGTGCGACTTACCCACGGTTCTCGCACGCCCGGGGCTGCGAGAACCGTGTGCAAACCGCACGAAGTCGGGAGGATGCGGGGATGGAGCGTGAGCCGGGACGACGGGATGCGCGGGTGAGCCGACCCTGGGGACGACCGGATGCCGCGACGGCCGCCATCCGTCTCGCCGTGCGCACCTGCCTCGCCGAGCTCGCAGACCTCGCCGCCGATGCGCGAGGGCCCAGTGACCTCGTGCTCGTGGCGTGCAGCGGGGGTGCCGACTCCATGGCGCTCGCCGCGGCCACCGCGTTCGAGGCGACCGCTGCCGGATGCCGCGCCGGCGCGGTCGTCGTCGACCACGCCCTCCAGCCCGGCTCCGCCCTGGTCGCCGCGGATGCCGCTCGCCGCCTCCGTGACCTGGGCCTGGAGCCGGTCGAGGTGCTGACCGTGGAGGTGACGGCATCGGGGGAGGGGCTGGAGGCCGCCGCCCGCGAGGCCCGCTACGCCGCCCTCGACGAGGCCGCCGACCGGCACGGCGCGGTGGCCGTGCTCCTGGGCCACACCCTCGACGACCAGGCAGAGCAGGTGCTGCTCGGCCTCACCCGCGGTGCCGGCGCCCGTTCCCTGTCCGGGATGCCGGCCAGCCGCGGCCGCTTCCGTCGTCCCCTGCTCGGTGTGAGTCGCCAGCAGGGTCGGGAGTCCGTCCGCGCCCAGGGGCTGGACTGGTGGGACGACCCGATGAACGATGACCCCGCCTTCACCCGGGTAAGGGCTCGGCGGGCCCTGGCCGACCTCGAGCGCGACCTCGGCCCGGGGGTCACCGCGGCACTGGCGCGCACGGCGTCCCAGCTGCGTGACGACGCCGACCACCTCGACGGGCTGGCCGACACCGCCGTGGCCTCGCTGGGACCCCAGCCGTGGGCGGTCGAGGCGCTGGCCGGCATCCCCCGTGCGGTGCGCACCCGGACCTGGCGGCGGCTGCTCGTCGCGGCCGGGGCGCCGGCCGGCCGGGTGGGAACCCGGCACACCGACGCGTGCGACCGGCTGCTCACCGCGTGGCACGGGCAGGGCCCGGTGCACGCCCCCGGCGACCTGCTGGTGGTCCGATCCGGTGGTCGGGTCACCATCGCCCCCGCCGATCGGGTTGACTAGGCCCCACCACCCGCCCGCGCCCCACCCACCAGGAGCCGCAGTGGACGCCGCCCACATGGGAGCAGACCTCGAACGTGTCCTCATCACCGAGGAGGAGATCCAGGCCAGGCTCGGCGAGCTGGCCGAGGTGATCTCCACGGAGTACGCGGGCAAGGACCTCCTGCTCGTCGGGGTGCTCAAGGGGGCGGTCATGGTGATGGCCGACCTGATGCGCGCCCTGCCGGTCACGGTGCCCGTCGACTGGATGGCGGTGTCGTCCTACGGCTCGGGCACCAAGAGCAGCGGTGTCGTGCGCATCCTCAAGGACCTCGACTCCGACATCACCGGCCGGCACGTGCTGATCGTCGAGGACATCGTCGACTCCGGCCTGACGCTGTCCTGGATCAAGTCCAACCTCGAGTCGCGCAGCCCGGCCAGCGTCGAGATCTGCACCCTGCTGCGCAAGCCGGATGCCGCCAAGGTCGAGGTCGACGTCAGGTGGGTCGGTTTCGACATCCCCAACGAGTTCGTCGTCGGCTACGGCCTCGACTACGCCGAGGCCTACCGGGGGCTACGGGTCGTCGGCACGCTGGCCCCGCACGTCTACAGCTGACCTTCGGCGCCGGCGCGCCGTCGAAGCCCCGTCGAAGGCCCACACCCCGCGGAACACGGGGGCGACGGGGCTCGTTGCTAGCGTGTACCCGTCCCACCCGGAGTGATCCCGGGCGGCCGATTGACCCACGAGCAGGAGGACCGGAGCGAGAGCTCCGCACCCACATGGACTTCAAGCGCATCTTCAAGACCCCGCTGTTCTGGGTCCTGGCCGTCATCGTGGTGATGCTGACGGTGTTCTCCTTCGACGGCAACGGGGGCTACACGACGGTCACGACCGCCCAGGCCGAGAAGCTGATCACCGACAAGAAGGTCGAGTCGGCGGTCCTGTCCACCGACAACACCCTCAACCTCGACCTCAAGCCGGGCCAGAGCTTCAGTGACTCCGCGTCCGACATCAAGGACGCCACCAAGGTGCAGGCCGACTACGTCGACGCCCGCGCCGAGCAGCTGATCACCGAGCTGAAGGCCAACGTCCCCAACGGCTACAACGACAAGAAGCAGGGCGACAGCGCCTTCTGGACCATCTTCATCAGCTTCTTCCCGGTGTTGCTGCTGGTCGGCCTGTTCTGGTTCCTGATGAGCCAGGCCCAGGGCGGCGGCTCGCGGGTGATGCAGTTCGGCAAGTCCCGCGCCAAGCTCGCGACCAAGGACACCCCCAAGGTCACCTTCGCCGACGTGGCGGGCGCCGACGAGGCCGTCGAGGAGCTGCACGAGATCAAGGAGTTCCTCGCCGAGCCCGCGAAGTTCCTCGCGGTGGGGGCCAAGATCCCCAAGGGCGTGCTCCTCTACGGCCCGCCCGGCACCGGCAAGACCCTCCTCGCGCGCGCCGTCGCCGGCGAGGCCGGGGTGCCGTTCTACTCGATCTCGGGCTCCGACTTCGTCGAGATGTTCGTCGGCGTCGGCGCCTCGCGCGTGCGCGACCTGTTCGAGCAGGCCAAGGCCAACGCCCCCGCCATCGTGTTCGTCGACGAGATCGACGCGGTCGGCCGGCACCGTGGCGCCGGCCTCGGCGGTGGCCACGACGAGCGCGAGCAGACCCTGAACCAGCTGCTCGTCGAGATGGACGGCTTCGACGTCAAGACCAACGTCATCCTGATCGCCGCCACCAACCGCCCCGACATCCTCGACCCGGCGCTGCTGCGACCGGGCCGGTTCGACCGGCAGATCGCCGTCGAGGCCCCCGACATGATCGGCCGCCACCGCATCCTCGAGGTGCACGGCCAGGGCAAGCCGCTCGCCACCGGCGTCGACCTGCTCGCCGTCGCTCGTCGCACCCCCGGCTTCACCGGCGCCGACCTCGCCAACGTCCTGAACGAGGCCGCGCTGCTCACCGCGCGCACCGACAAGAAGCTGATCGACGACGAGGTGCTCGACGAGGCCATCGACCGCGTCATCGCCGGCCCGCAGAAGCGCACCCGCATCATGTCGGCCAAGGAGCGCAAGATCACGGCCTACCACGAGGGTGGCCACGCCCTCGTCGCCTCCGCGATGAACCACCTCGACCCGGTCACCAAGGTCACGATCCTGCCGCGCGGCCGGGCCCTGGGCTACACGATGGTGATGCCCACCGACGACAAGTACTCCACGACCCGCAACGAGATCCTCGACCAGCTCGCCTACGCGCTCGGCGGTCGCGTCGCGGAGGAGATCATCTTCCACGACCCCACCACCGGCGCCGCCAACGACATCGAGAAGGCCACGGCGATGGCCCGCAAGATGGTCACCGAGTACGGCATGAGCGAGCGGGTCGGCGCGGTCAAGCTGGGCCAGAGCCAGGGCGAGGTCTTCCTCGGCCGCGACATGGGCCACCAGCGCGACTACTCCGAGCAGGTCGCCGCCGTCGTCGACGAGGAGGTGCGCAAGCTCGTCGACGACGCCCACGACGAGGCGTGGCACGCCGTCAACGACAACCGCGACATCCTCGACCGGCTCGTGCTCGAGCTGCTCGAGAAGGAGACGCTCAACGCCGCCGAGCTCGCCCAGATGTTCCAGGGCATCCGCAAGCGGCCGGTGCGCGAGACCTGGCTGTCCAGCGAGCACCGCACGCTGTCCGACCTCCCGCCGGTGCTCACCCCGGCCGAGCGGCAGGCGGCGATGAACGGCCACAGCAACGGCTTCGGCGCCCCCGTGGGCTCCACGGTGACCCCCGGCGACCCCCGCACCCAGGCCGAGATCGACGCGGCCGCCCAGGCCGGGGCCGACCCGGACGTGCAGGACCACCCGCCGATCCAGGTCATCGAGGTGCCCGAGGGCGGCCGTGTCGAGCCCTGAGCCGGAGGATCCCGACGACCTCACCATGCGCGGCCCGGTCGATCTCGATCGCGCCGAGGCCGCGGTCCGTGAGTTCCTCTACGCCATCGGTGAGGACCCCGACCGCGAGGGCCTGCTCGAGACCCCCGGCCGGGTCGCGCGAGCCGCTCGCGAGCTCTACGCGGGCCTGTGGCAGGACCCCGCGCAGGTGCTGTCGAAGACCTTCTCGATCGACCACGAAGAGCTCATCATCGTGCGCGACATCCCCATGTACTCCACGTGCGAGCACCACCTGCTGCCCTTCCACGGGGTCGCCCACATCGGCTACATCCCGGCCGCAGACGGCAAGGTCACCGGCCTGAGCAAGCTCGGCCGGCTCGTCGAGGTCTTCGCCCGCCGCCCGCAGGTGCAGGAGCAGATCACCACCCAGGTGGCCGACGCGCTCGTCGAGCACCTCGGCGTGCAGGGCGTCATCGTCGTGATCGAGGCCGAGCACCTGTGCATGTCGATGCGCGGCGTGCAGAAGCCGGGCTCGCGCACCATCACCTCCGCCGTGCGCGGCCAGCTGCGCAACCCCGCCACCCGCGCCGAGGCGATGTCGCTGCTCCTCGGCGGCAAGCGGTGACCGGACGGTGACCCTGCCGGAACCCCGGGTCGGCCGGCCGCTCGTCATGGGCGTGGTCAACGTGACCCCCGACTCGTTCAGCGACGGCGGGGCCTGGTTCACCCCCGAGGCCGCGGTCGCGCACGGCCGCGAGCTGGTGGCGCAGGGCGCCGACCTGCTCGACGTCGGCGGGGAGTCGACCCGGCCGGGCGCCGAGCGGCCGAGCACCGCCGAGGAGCTCCGGCGCGTGCTTCCCGTGGTCGAGGCGCTGGGCACGCTCGCCCCGGTGTCCGTCGACACGATGCGCGCCGACGTGGCGGCAGCGGCGCTGGATGCCGGTGCCGCGCTCGTCAACGACGTCAGCGGCGGGCTGGCCGACCCCGAGATGGTCGCGCTGGTCGCCGAGCGTGGGGTGCCGTTCGTCGCGATGCACTGGCGCGGCCACAGCCGCGACATGCAGGCTCGCGCGCACTACGACGACGTCGTCACCGATGTCGTGCGCGAGCTCGCCGAGCGCGTCGAGGCGCTCGCGGCCGCCGGGGTGCAGCCGGATGCCGTGCTGCTCGACCCCGGGTTCGGCTTCGCCAAGAACGCCGAGCACAACTGGCAGCTGCTGCGCCGGCTCGACGAGGTCGTGGCCCTGGGCCACCGGGTGGTCGTCGGCACGTCACGCAAGACCTTCCTGGGGTCGGTCGGCCGCACGGGTGCGACGCCCCGCCCGCCGCTCGAGCGCGACGTCGCCACCGCCGTCACCACGGTGCACGCCGCCGGGCACGGGGTGTGGTGCGTGCGGGTGCACGACGTCGTGGGCACGGTCGACGCCCTCGACGTCGTCGAGGCGCTGCGCGGACGGGGGAACGAGTGATGTACGGGGTGGCACGCGACCGGATCCGGCTCAGCGGCGTGCGCGGCCGGGGCTTCCACGGCGTCTTCGCGCACGAGCGCCGCGAGGGGCAGGAGTTCGTCGTCGACGTCGAGCTCGCCGTCGACCTCGGCCCGGCGGGTGCGAGCGACGACCTCGCCGACACGGTGAACTACGGCGAGATCGGCGCAGCGGCGCTGGCCCGCATCGAGGGCGAGCCGCACGACCTCATCGAGCGCCTCGCCGAGCTCGTCGCCCAGGACGCCCTGGCCCACCCGTCGGTCGACGAGGTCACGGTCACGGTGCACAAGCCGCAGGCGCCGGTCGGCGTGCCGTTCGGCGACGTGACGGTGTCGGTGACCCGCCGGCGCGAACCGGTGCCCGTCGTGATCGCCGTCGGGGCCAACCTCCCGCGGGGGCTGAGCAGCCCGCACGACACGGCATCCTCGGCGATCGAGTCGCTGGCCCACCACCCGAGGGTGCGCGTCGTCGCGGCGTCGGCCATCTACGACAGCGACCCGGTCGGCGGCCCCGAGCAGCCGACCTACGTCAACGCCGTCGTGCTCGCGCGCACCTCCCTGTCGCCGACGTCGCTGCTGCGCGGGCTGCACGGCATCGAGGCCCACTTCGACCGCCGGCGCGAGGTGCGGTGGGGGCCTCGCACCCTCGACCTCGACCTCGTGCAGTTCGGCGACCCGGCCGCCGGAACCGACGTCACCTCCGACCGGCCCGGGCTCACCCTGCCGCACCCCCGGGCCCACGAGCGGGCCTTCGTGCTGCTGCCGTGGCTCGAGGCCGACCCCGACGCGCTGCTGCGCCACGCCGACCGGGCGGTGCCCGTCGCCGAGCTGGTCGCGGCCCTCGACACGACCGGTGTGCGCCCGTACGCGGACGACCCGACCGGCGCGGCCGATCCGGTAGGCCCCGCAACCGACGACGACAACGAAGGGCACGAGAGCTGATGCGCCGCAAAGAGATCCGCGTGAAGACCCTCGCGCTGGTGGCGGCCGTGGCGGGCATCATCTCGTTCGCCCTCTTCGCGGTGATCACCCGCAGCGGCACCCTGGTGCCGCGGCCCGCGCTCCTGTCGGGGGTGCTGCTCGTGGTGATGGGTGGCCTCGTGCTCTGGCTGGCCCGCCCGGTGCGCCGCTACCTGCAGGGGCGCGCCACGACCACCCTCGACCCGCTTCGCGCCGCGCGCACCGTCGTGCTCGCCCAGGCTGCCGCACTCACCGGGGCGGCCGCCGCGGGCTGGTACCTCGGGCAGCTGGTCGTCGTGCTCACCGGGCTCTCGCTCGATGCGAACCGGAGCCGGCTGCTGCCGCTCGCCGCCATCGTCGTGGCAGCGCTGGCGCTGGCCACGGCCGGGCTGGTGGCCCAGCGCTGGTGCCGGGTCGACCCGCCCGACGAGGACGACGACGAGGCTCGCGACCGCGCTGCGTAACCCCGGGCCCTCGCCCGGCACCTCCTTGGGGGCCGGACTCGAAGAACACGTCGTTCTCGGTGCCGGTCTCCTCCTTGATCACGGTCAGGGTGATGCCACCACCCTGGATGGACTTCAGCTCGTGCTGGCGCAGCAGGTTCGTGAAGTCGTCGGGGAAGGTCACCGAGCCGGTGAAGGGGTCGAGCGAGACCTTGGTACCGACCGGCACGACGAGGCCCTTGTCGATCCCGGAGTCGAAGGAGGCCGTGGCCGGGCCGGTGCCCTCGACGGCGTTGAACCCGAAGTCGCACGAGTACGACAGCTCGGCGGATGCCGCCTGCGCCGGGGACATGCTGAGGCCCGCGGCGGAAGCCATCTGCGAGAACTCGCAACCCCGGCTCCACGGGCCCGTCACCACTTCGACAGCGCGCCGAATCGACCGTCGGCGCAAGGCCTTCCGGGCCTGGTGGGTGCCGGCGCGACGCCTACTTGTCGACGTCGCCGACGACGAAGAACATCGACCCGAGCACCGCCACCATGTCGGCCACCAGGCAGCCGGGCAGCACCCGCGAGAGCACCTGCACGTTGTTGAACGACGCCGAACGCAGCTTGAGCCGCCACGGGGTCTTCTCGCCGCGCGACACGAGGTAGTAGCCGTTGAAGCCCAGGGGGTTCTCGGTCGCGGTGTAGCGCTCGCCCTCGGGCACCTTGAGCACCTTGGGCAGCCGTTGGTTGACCGGCCCGGCCGGCAGCGTCGCGAGCGTGTCGAGGCACGCCTCGGCGAGGTCGAGGCTGACGTGCACCTGCTCCAGCAGCACCTCGAGCCGCGCCAGGCAGTCGCCGCTGGTACGGGTGACCACCCGGCCTGGACCGCCGGGTGCGAACAGCGTGCCGTAGGCGAGGTAGGGGTCGTCGCGGCGCAGGTCGACGTCGAGCCCGCTCGCCCGCCCGATCGGCCCGGTGACCCCGTAGGCGAGGCAGGTCTCGCGGGAGAGCACGCCGACGCCACGCGCCCGTGCCTCGACGATCTCGTTGCCCGAGATGAGCGACTCGAGCTCGGGCAGGCGCCGTCGCACGCCGGTCACGGCGGCCGCGACCCGGCCGAGCCACCCCGCGGGGACGTCCTCCTTCAGGCCGCCGACCCGGTTGAACATGTAGTGCATCCGACCGCCGGAGGCCTCCTCCATGACGGCCTGCAGCTCCTCGCGCTCACGGAACGCGTAGAAGACCGGGGTGATGGCGCCGAGCTCCAGCGGGTAGGAGCCGAGGAACATCAGGTGGGAGAGAACGCGGTTCAGCTCGGCGAGCAGGGTGCGCAGCCACACCGCCCGCTCGGGCACCTCCATGCCGAGCATCGCCTCGACGCCGATCACCACCCCCAGCTCGTTGCTGAACGCCGAGAGCCAGTCGTGCCGGTTGGCCAGCACGGTGATCTGCCGGTAGTCGCGCACCTCGAACAGCTTCTCGGCGCCCCGGTGCATGTAGCCGATGACCGGCTCGGCCGAGATGATGCGCTCGCCGTCGAGCACGACCCGCAGCCGGAGCACCCCGTGCGTCGCCGGGTGCTGGGGCCCGATGTTGAGGACCATGTCGGCCGTCGCCAATCCACCGGCGCCCATGCCGACGTCGAGCGCGCGCTGCCCGGTCTCGGAGGTCACGCCGCCAGTCTGCCGCACGCGGGCCCCGGCCCGTGGTCAGGTTGCCCCGAACCGCGGGTGCGGCTGGTGGTCAGCAGCCTGCGAAGGTCTCGCCGCCGGTGGCCCAGCCGTCGCCGTCGATGCTGACCAGGAGCAGCCGGTCGTTGTCCGGGGCGTCGGCCAGCTCGGCCGCACCGACCGACCGGGTCTGCAGGGGGTCTCCCGGCGCCACGCAGTGGTGCAGCAGGAAGGTGGCGCCCTCGCGCACCGGGATGTCGAAGGTCTTCTTGGCGTTCTGGTTGACGTAGCGGGTCGACCCGACCCGCCACGACGTGACCGGCAGGCCCTGCTTCGCCACCACGGCGTCGTCGACCTTGGGGTCGGTCCACCGGTCGAGCACCAGCACGTCGACGTCGCCCTCGCGCTTGGCGCCGGTCACCAGGCCGAAGTCGAACGCCCGGCCCCGCACGTCACTGGTCGGGGCCCTGACCCGGCCCGACTCGGTGCTCGAGGGCGCCGGCGAGCCGGCCGACGGGGCACCCGACGGCGTGCCCGTCACGGTGACGACGACCTCGCGGGGGGCGTCCGCCCCACAGGCAGTCAGGCCCGCGCCCGCCACGAGGGCGAGCGCGAGGGGGGCACACGGCATCCGCAGTCGCATCCACCCAACGGTGCCAGAGCCGGCCACCCGAAGTCACATCCGCTGTGTCCGGCGCAGCACCCAGCTGAAGCCGCCCGGGCCGTCGGCCGAGGTCAGCGCACCGAGCGCCGACGCGGCAGCCAGGGCCGACAGGTAGCCCGCCGGGTCGGTGCGCGCCAGCTCGTGGGCCGGGGTCGTGGCCCGGGTCCCCAGCGCGTGCAGGGCGGCGCGCTGGGTGGTGATCTCGTCGTGCTCGAGCGAGTCGACCGCGACGTGGGCGGTGAGGTCGCACGACCCGTCGGGCACGGGTGCGACGAGCGAACCAGCACGGTATGCCGTGAGCGTGCCGCCCACAGGCCGGTCACCCGCCATGTGCCCGTAGTCGACGGCGAGCAGGGTGCCGCTGCGCACCCGCGACACCAGGTCGTGCCAGGCCGCGTCGCGCGCCAGCCCCACCTCGACCCGGGCCCCGACGGGCAGGTCACCGGTCGGCCAGTGCCGGGCGCACCAGCCCAGCTCGTCGTCCGTGAGCGCGCCTCCGGTGGCCTCGGCACCGGTGCGCGGGTCGACCAGCACCACGACGAGCCGGCCGGGCTCGACCACCTCGGCCACGGTGCACGGCACCACGTCGAGCCACTCGTGCGCCACGACGAGCACCTCCTCGAGGCCGGTGAGCTCGGCGGGCAGCTCACCGCCACCGGGGGAGCGCAGCCAGGCCACGGCATCCGGCAGCCCCGCAGGGCGGGGCACCACGTCGACCCCGGTCAGCCGCAGGTCGGGGCGCTGCGCCGCCAGGTGGGTGAGCAGCTCGCCACGGCCGCACCCGACGTCGACGACGTGGTGCACCCCTTCGCGGTCGGCGAGGTGCCCCAGGGCGTCGGCGAACGGGGGTCCGAGCGGCCCGTGGGTCGAGGTCGTGAAGTGGGCGGCCGGTCCCTCGGCGCCGCGGTAGAACCCACGGGGCCCGTAGAGCGCCTCGTGCCACGCCTCGCGCCAGGGGACCATCACCCGCCGAACGCTAGCGCGGCGGTGCCGCGGTGATGTGGATGGAGTGCTGTGCTGACCCGTGGGACCAGCGGATCACCTCTAACCAGCCGCGCGTCCGGCCGCATCGCCGGCCGCCGCGCGAGCACGACCCGGCGGTTGAGGGGTAGGTTGCCTGACCGTGGACGGCATCGAGCACCCCGCCCGGCTGACGGTGGGGGTCGTCGGGGCCGGCCGGGTCGGTGCGGTGCTCGGGGCGGCGCTCGCGCGGGCCGGCCACCGGGTCACCGGTGCGTACGCCGTGTCCGACGCCAGCCGCAACCGCGCTGCCGAGCTGCTGCCGGGCGTGCCGCTGGCCGACGTCGCCACGGTGGTGGCGGGCGCCGAGCTCGTGCTGCTCGCAGTGCCCGACGACGCGCTCGCCCACCTCGTCGCCGGCCTGTCCGCGACCGGCGCCTGGCAGGCGGGGCAGATGGCCGTGCACACCAGCGGCCGGCACGGCGTGGCCGTGCTGGAACCGGCCCGCGCCCACCACGTGCTGCCGCTGGCCCTGCACCCCGCGATGACCTTCAGCGGCACCGCGATGGACCTCGACCGGCTGCCCGACTGCCCGTTCGGTGTCACGACCGACGAGGCGCTGCGGCCCGTCGCCGAGGCGCTGGTCATGGAGATGGGCGGCGACCCGGTGTGGGTCGCCGAGGACGACCGGCTGGCGTACCACACGGCACTGGCCCACGGAGCCAACCACCTGGTGACACTGACCAGCGAGGCGATGGAGCTGCTCTCGCGCGCCGGGGTGGCCGAGCCGCGCCGCGTCATCGGTCCCCTGATGCGCGCCGCGCTCGACAACGCCCTCCGCCTGGGTGACGCCGCCCTCACCGGGCCGGTGGCCCGCGGCGACATCGGTACGGTGGAGGACCACCTGCGCGAGCTGGACCGGCTCTCGCCCGAGATCCGGAGGACCTACGTGGCGCTCGCCCGTGCCACCGCCCTGCGCGCCCTCGACAGCGGGCGGCTGCGACCCGCCGCCGCCGAGCCCCTCCTCGACATCCTCGCCGACCAGGAGCACTGAGTGACCACCGCCACCACCGTCCCCGTCGTCGCGCACACGCGCACCGAGCTCAAGGCCGCCCGCGAGGCGCTCTCGAGCCGTGACGTCGCCGTCGTCATGACGATGGGAGCGCTGCACGACGGTCACGCCCAGCTGATCCGCACCGCCCGCCAGCGGCACGACCACGTCGTGGTGACGATCTTCCTCAACCCGCTGCAGTTCGGCCCCAAGGAGGACCTCTCGCGCTACCCGCGCACCTTCGACGCCGACCTCGAGATCTGCACGACCGCCGGCGTGGACGTGATCTTCGCCCCGACCCCCGACGTCGTCTACCCCGAGGGCGACCCCGGGGTGCGCGTCTCGGCCGGCCCGCTCGGCGAGGTGCTCGAGGGGGCGTCCCGACCGGGTCACTTCGACGGCGTGCTCACGGTGGTGGGAAAGCTGTTGCACCTCACCGCCGCTCGCAGCGCCTACTTCGGCCAGAAGGACGCCCAGCAGCTGCTCCTCATCCGAAGGATGGTGCGCGACATCGACTTTCCGGTCGACGTCGTGTCGGTGCCGACCGTGCGCGAGGACGACGGGCTGGCGATGAGCAGCCGAAACATGTACCTCGCCCCCTCCGACCGCGAGACGGCGCTGTGCCTCAGCCGGGCGCTGCGGGCCGGCGGCGACGCCGCTGCCTTCGGCCCGTCGGCCATCCGCCGGGCGGCCCGCGAGGTGCTCGTCGAGGAGCCGCTGGCCCTGGTCGACTACCTCGTGCTGGTGCACCCCCAGACCCTGGCCGACGTGCCGGAGTGGTACCGCGGCGAGGCCCTGCTCGCGGTGGCCGCCCGGGTCGGCACGACCCGGCTGATCGACAACACTCCGCTGCTCGTCGGGCCGGGCGGCGGGGCGCTCGACGTCTTCTCCGACGTGCCGCACGCCCGGGCCGAGGTGTGAGCCGGATGCCGCTCGCGCCGGTCACCCTGCCGCGTCGCCTCACTGCCCCGGCACCCGGCTGGACGACGACCGCCGACGTCGTCGTGGTCGGCTCGGGCATCGCCGGCCTGACCTGCGCCCTGCGGCTGCGCGAGCGGGTCGACCGGGTGCTGCTGGTGACCAAGACCGTGCTCTCGGCCGGGTCGACGGAGTGGGCACAGGGCGGCATCGCCGCGGCCCTCGACCCCGATGACACGCCCCAGGAGCACCTCGACGACACCCTCGTCGCGGGCGTCGGGCTGTGTGACCGCGAGGCGGTCCGCATCCTGGTGACCGAGGGGCCCGACCGGGTGCGCGAGCTGGTCGCTCTGGGAGCCGAGTTCGACCGCGATGCCGGCGGCGAGATCATGCTGACCCGCGAGGGCGGTCACCACCGCGACCGCATCGCCCACGCCGGCGGTGACGCCACCGGCGCCGAGATCTCGCGCGCCCTCATCGCCGCGCTGCACCGCGTCGTCGACGACCCCGGCATCGAGGTCGTCGAGCACGCTCTGGTCGTCGACCTGCTCACTGCTGACGACGGCGCGGTGTGCGGGGTGACCCTGCACGTGATCGGCGAGGGCCAGGTCGACGGCGTCGGTGCGGCCTACGGCCGAGCCGTGGTGCTCGCCACGGGCGGTCTGGGCCAGATCTACACCTCGACGACCAACCCACCGGTCGCGACCGGCGACGGGATGGCGGCCGCGCTGCGGGCCGGCGCCAAGGTCACCGACCTGGAGTTCGTGCAGTTCCACCCGACGGTGCTCTTCCTCGGCGAGGGGTCGACCGGCCAGCAGCCGCTGATCTCCGAGGCGGTGCGCGGCGAGGGTGCCTTCCTCGTCGACGGCGCCGGGGTGCGCTTCATGCAGGGGCGCCACGACCTGGCCGACCTCGCCCCGCGCGACGTGGTCGCCCGGGCGATCCTCGACGTGATGCGCGACCAGGGCGTCGAGCACGTGTGGCTCGACGCTCGGCACCTCGGGGGCGACTTCCTCGAGCAGCGCTTCCCGTCGATCGTCGCGCGCTGCCGCGAGCTGGGGTTCGACCCCGCGACCGAGCTGCTGCCGGTGGCGCCCGCCCAGCACTATGCCTCCGGTGGGGTCGAGACCGACCTGCTCGGCCGCTCGTCGGTCGCGGGCCTCTACGCGTGCGGCGAGTGCTCGTGCACCGGTGTCCACGGGGCCAACCGGCTCGCGTCCAACTCCCTCCTCGAGGGACTGGTCTTCGCCCACCGCATCGCCGACGACGTGACCACGCGCTTCGCCGCGGGCGAGCTGCCGCTGCGCACCCCGGCATCCGATGCCGGTGACGCCGCGGTGCTCGACGCCTCGCACCGCCTCGCCGTGCAGCGCGCGCTGACGCGCGGGTCCGGGCCGGTGCGGTCGGCCGGGTCGACGGCCGGTGCGCTCGAGGCGCTCGCCACCCTGGCGGCGCTGCCGCCGAGCACGGCCGAGCCGGGCCCCGCCACGTGGGAGACCACCAACCTGCTGCACCTCGGGCAGGCCCTGTCGACCGTCGCGCACCTGCGCGAGGAGACCCGGGGCGGGCACGTGCGCTCCGACTTCCCCGAGCGTGACGACGCCCACTGGCTCAGCCACCTCACGACGACCCGGTCGGCCGACGGGGGGCTCGTCATCACCGAGCGGCCGGTGGAGGCCTCGGTATGACCGACTTCGGATTCCCCACTGCCGACGCCCTGCTGCTCGTCGAGCGCGCCCTCGACGAGGACCTCGCGACCGGCACCGACGTCACGACGATGGCGACCATCCCGGCATCCCAGGTGTCGGTGTCGCACCTCGTCGCCCGGGCCGACGGCGTGGTCGCCGGGCTGCCCGTCGTGGCACTGGTGCTCGATGCCGTGGCGGCGCGGCTCGGCTCGGGAGCGGTGGGTGTCGAGCTGCTGGTCGAGGACGGCGTCCGGGTCGTGCGCGGCGACCACCTCGCGACCCTGCGCGGGGCGACACGCACCACGCTGGTCGCGGAGCGGACCGTGCTCAACATCCTGTCGCGCACCTCGGGTGTGGCAACGCACGCCCGACGGTGGGCCGACGTGCTCGAGGGGTCCGGCGCGATGGTGCTCGACACCCGCAAGACGACGCCGGGCATGCGCGCGCTCGAGAAGTACGCCGTGCGCTGCGGTGGTGGCACCAACAAGCGGATGGGACTGTACGACGTCGCGATGATCAAGGACAACCACAAGCTCGCGGCCGGGGGGCTGACGGCGGCGTACGAAGCCGTGCGGCGGACCTTCCCCGACGTGGCCATCCAGGTCGAGGTCACGACGACTGCCGAGGCGGTCGAGTCGGTGGGCGCGGGGGCGCGATTCCTGTTGTGCGACAACATGACTCCCGAGCTGCTCCGCACTACGGTGGATGCCGTGCGCGCGACGGGTGAGGGCGTGGAGATCGAGGCGACGGGCAACCTGACGCTCGAGGTGGCGGCCGCGTATGCCGCTACCGGCGTCGACTATCTGTCGGTCGGCGGGCTCACCCACTCCTCGCCGATCCTCGACATCGCGCTCGACCTCGACCCCGGGTCCGGCTGACCACGCAGGAGGGGGAGCGGTGATCCTGCCGAGCGAGCCCGACCCGCGGCTGGTGACGATCCGGCGCGGTGGCACGCTCACGGATGCCGACCACCACCTGCTCGCCCTGTGGGCGGCGGAGTGCGCCGAGCACGTGCTGCCGCTCTTCGAGGCCGTGCGGCCCGACGACCTGCGGCCCCGCGGGGCGATCGAGGCGGCCCGGGCGTGGGTGCGTGGCGAGCTGCGGATGATGCAGACCCGAGCGCTCGGCGGCCACGCGATGGGGGCGGCCCGCGACCTGACCGGGGCGGCACGGCACGCGGCGTACGCGGCAGGCCAGGCCGGGGTCGTCGCCCACGTCGCGGCGCACGACCTCGGGGCGGCCGCCTACGCGATCAAGGCGGTGCGAGCCGCGGCGCCGCCCGACGAGGCGGAGGCCGCCGGGCGACGCGAGTGCCAGTGGCAGCGCGACCAGCTGCCCGAGGCCGTCCGCGACCTGGTGCTCGACGACCAGCGTCGGCGCAACCACCTCTGCTGGTCGGTCTTCGACTGCTGACCGCCGGGGCGTCTCAGCCGGCGGTGGCCGCGCTCGGCGCGGGGGCGGCCGCCGGGGGCGGGTCGACGACGAGCAGGTTGCCGGAGTACATCCCCATCGCGCAGGTGAACTGCACCGTCCCGGCATCCATGGCGGGCAGGGGCACGGTGTTCACGCCCTCGGCGAGGTTGACCGCGACACCCAGGTCGGGCACCCGCAGGGCGGCGCTGCAGCTGAACTTCGAGGTGCCGTCGATGAGCCACGTGGTCGGCATCCCGGCGTAGAGCACCGTGTCGGCCGGCTCGTAGCCGTCGGGCCCCTGCGTCATCCGCACCGTCTGCACGCCGTCGGTGACCGTGACGTTGGCGGATGCCGTGTGCGCGCCCGCCGCGGACGTCGCGGCGGCCGAGGCCGAGCCACCCGTGAGGCCCAGCAGGTTCAGCCCGCTCGAGACGTTGAGCAGCGCGAAGGCCAGCACGACCACCCCGACGACGCGAAGCACGGTGGTCTGGCGCTGCCCGGTCGTGAGCTCGGGCACCGAACCCAGCGCCAGCAGCCCGGGGGTGGTGCCGAGGGCGAAGGTCGCCATGATGGCGCCCGCCTGCACCGGCGAGGCGGTCGAGAGGGCGTAGACCTGCGCGGCCTGGGTGAAGCCGCAGGGCAGCAGGAAGGTGGCGGCGCCCACGAGTGCGGTGCGCCAGTGGCTGTAGCCGGCATCCGCCGCGTCCTCGATGCCGAGCACCCGGCCCAGGCCGGCCGGAAGCCTCGGCGACCAGGCGGCCACCCTGGGCGACACCCCGGTGAGCCGGATGCCGAGCAGGAACATGACCACCGCGACGGCCAGCACCAGCAGACCCGTCACCCGGGTGGGCAGGCTCATCGTCGAGCCGATGGCGCCCAGCAGGGCACCGAGGATGCCGAAGCCGACGATGCGGCCAACGTTGAAGGCGAGCTGTGGCCGCATCCGGGTGGCGAAGGGGAGCGAGGTCTCACCCCGGGCAGCGAGGGTGGCGGCGTGCGAGGCCGAGAAGCCGAGCACGAGGCCGCCGACCATGGCCATGCAGGTGGAGATGCCGGCGGTCAGGCCCAGCACGAGCACGAGGGCAAGGCCCCCGCGCGACGGGTCGGACAGGCCGGAGGTCAGGTCGGCCGGGCCGAGCACGGAGATCGCCACGGCCACGGCGGCCACCGCGACGGCCGCCCCGAGCACGGTGCGCCACACGGAAAGGTCGGGCGTGAGCCACGGAGCCGTGGCCGGCTCGTAGCCGGCGTAGCGGATGGCGGCGTCGAGCTGCGCGCGGTCGAGGGGGCCGTCCCCGGTGATGGTCGCGGTGCCCCGGGTGGCGGAGACGCTCACCTCGGTGACCCCGGGCACGCGCCGCAGGGCTCGGGTGACCCTCTTCTCGCAGGAGGCACACGTCATCCCGGTGATCGGAACGGTGACGGCACTGGCAGTGTCGATGCCGGCCTTGGTGCTCACCGTCGTCCTCCGGGTCCCTGTGGTTTCGATTTCCATCGTCCCACCACCGGACCGCCGGGTCCGCGGTTTGGGACCGTCCTCACACCCCCTCGGGCTGTCCGAACCGCCTCCAGCGCAGGGCCACCGCGTAGTCGACGACGAGGCCGTCGTGGGCGGCCAGCACCTCGTCGGCGACGGCCGGTGGCAGCTCGATGCCCGCCACGGCCTCGAGGTCGTCGCGCTGGTCGAAGGTCCACTCGATGGTGAGGTGCTCGGTCGTGAACCCCTGACGGTTCCAGAACCGTTGCACCGCAACGGGATCGTAGGCCGGGTACGCGCGTCGGAACCACGAGCCGAAGGTCGACCGGGTGACGTCGTTGTCGACGACGACGGCGATGCCACCCGGGCGCAGCACCCGGGCGAGCTCGGCCAGCCCCGGCTCGCACCCGGCGCCGAAGAAGTAGGCCCACCGCGCGTGCGCCACGTCGACACTGTCGTCGGCCAGGGGCAGCGCCTCGGCATCACCGGCCAGCACGGATGCCGGGTGCTCGCCGCCCGCCGCGAGTCGCTGCTGGGCGCGGCGCACCAGGGGCAGGTGCGGCTCGACCCCGACCACTCGTGCGCCGCGGGCCGCGAACCGGGGGAGGTGGAACCCGGTGCCGCAGCCGATGTCGGCGACGGCGGCACCGCGCAGGGGGTGCAGGGCGTCGATGGTGGTGTCGATGACCCCGGCCCGGTCGGAGGCGAGGTTCTCCAGCTCGTAGACGTCGGGGGAGTCCCAGATGTTCGGGCTGCGGATCACGACGAGCGGCGCGGCTTCGACGACTTGGCGGGGCTCTTGGGAGCCGGCTTCGCGGGGGCCCGGGCCGGCTTGGCCGGAGGCTTGCTCGTCGCCTTCTTGGCGGATGCCTTGGTGGTGGTGGCTTTGGTGTTCGAGGACGCCTTGGTCGCGGTCGCCTTGGTAGCGGACTTCGTGGTGGCCCGCTTCGCCGCCCGGGTGCCCTTGGCCGGCGGCACGGGGTGGGCCGCCTCGTTGGCGCCGGCCACCGGTGCGGTGGCGCGCTTGCGGGGGACCCGGGTGCGGCGGCCACCGACGGTGCCCGCCTCCACCGTGGCCGGGTGCACGAGCAGCGGGATGAGCTGGCGGGCGCCGGCCGAGCGGGCCCGCTTCACGGTGTCGAGGTGGGCCTCGCAGCGCAGCACCAGCTGGGCGTAGCCCTCCTCGCCCATCAGGGCGGTCAGCTCGGCCCGGTTGCTGCGGTAGACCGGCTCGGCGCCCACGTGGGCCTCGGTGTTGGAGGAGCAGTACCAGTCGAGGTCGTGGCCGCCGGGGCCCCACCCGCGGCGGTCGTACTCGGCGATGGTCACCTCGAGGTAGGACGTGTCGTCGGGGCGCTCGACGGTGCGGTAGGAGCGGCGGATCGGCAGCTGCCAGCACACGTCTGGCTTCGCCTCGTGCGGCGGGCGCCCGGTGAGCACGGCGTGCTGGTGCAGGGCACACCCGGCGCCGGCGGGGAAGCCGGGCCGGTTGAGGAAGATGCAGGCACCCTGCACGACCTTGGTCTTGCGGGCGCCGTCCTCCTTCTCGGTCCAGGCCTTGAGCCGGGCGGGGTCCTTCTCGCCGTAGCGCCCCCGGCCCGGGTGCATCTGCCACTCGTCCTCGCCGAGCTCGGCCACCACGGCCTGCACCCGCTCGACGTCGTCGTCGTCGGTGAAGTGCGCCCCGAGCGTGCAGCAGCCGTCGTCGGGGCGGTCGGCGTAGATGCCCTTGCAGCCCGACCCGAAGATGCACGTCCAGCTCGACGTGAGCCAGGTCAGGTCGAGCCGGAAGCGCTGGCCGGGGTTTGCGGGGTCGGGCATCTCGGCCCACGTACGGGCGAAGTCGAGGGGCATCTCGGGCACGCGCCCCACCCTAGGGGCGCACCCCCTCAGCCACTACGTTGGGCGCATGCGCCTCGGGGTCATCGACGTCGGATCGAACACGGTCCACCTGCTCGTCGTCGACGCGCACCCGGGGGCCCAGCCGCTGCCCGCCTCCAAGCACAAGATCGAGCTGCGCCTGTCGGAGCACGTCACCGACGACGGGCTGATCGCCGACGCCGGGCGCGACCAGCTGGCCGGCTTCGTGCAGGAGTGCGTCGAGGTGGCCGAGGACTCGGGCGTGGAGGACCTCAGCGGCTTCGTGACCAGCGCCATCCGCGAGGCACCGAACGGCGACGACGTGCTCGCGGCGGTCGTCGAGCGCACCGGCGTCTCGCTCGACGTGCTCAGCGGGGAGGACGAGGCCCGGCTCACCTTCCTCGCCGCCCGGCGCTGGTTCGGCTGGTCGGCCGGCACCCTGCTGGTCGCCGACATCGGCGGGGGCTCCCTCGAGCTGGCGCAGGGCATGGACGAGGACCCCGACGTGGCGGTGTCGCTGCCGCTGGGGGCCGGCCGGGTCACCCGCGACCTGCTGCCCGGCGACCCGCCCGCCACTGAGCTGGTGCGGCTGGCTCGCAAGCAGGTGCGTGCCTCGATCGCCGCCGAGCTGCGGCCGCTCGCCAAGGCCGGCGCCCCCGACCACGCGGTCGGCACCTCGAAGACGATGCGCTCGCTGGCCCGGATCTGCGGCGCGGCGCCGAGCGCCGAGGGCATGTACGCCGCCAGGGCCCTCGACCGGCACGAGCTGGCGGCGCGGCTGCCCGAGATCGCCGCGATGACGGCCGCCGAGCGCGCCGGCCTGCCCGGGGTGTCGGCGTCGCGCTCGCGCCAGCTGCTCGCCGGTGCGGTGGTGGCCGAGGCGACCATGGACCTGCTCGGCCTGGACCGCCTCGAGATCTGCCCGTGGGCGCTGCGCGAGGGCATCATCCTGCGGCACCTGGACAGGATGAGCTGAGCCGTGCCGGCACGCGGGGCGAAGGGGGCGGGCGCGGGGCGACCGGTCGACGTGCCCCGGGCCCAGGTCGGCCTGTCGACGGCGTCGGTGTACCCCGAAGGCGTCGCCGCGGCCTTCGAGATGGCCGCTCGCCTGGGCTACGACGGTGTCGAGGTGATGGTCTGGACCGACCCGCTCACCCGCGAGGCCGGGGCGCTGCGCACGCTGTCGGAGCTGCGCGGCATCCCCGTGCTGTCGGTGCACGCGCCGACGCTGCTGGTCACCCAGCGGGTCTGGGGCACCGACCCCTGGGAGAAGATCGACCGCTCGATGGCGCTGGCCGACGAGGTGGGCGCCGACACCGTCGTGCTGCACCCGCCGTTCCGGTGGCAGCGCGAGTACGCGCGTGACTTCGTGGAGGGGGTCGCGGCTCGGGGCTCGGGCGGTGGCATCCGGCTCGCGGTCGAGAACATGTACCCCTGGCGGGGGCCCCGCTCGAGCGAGCTCGAGGCCTACCTGCCGCACTGGGACCCGGTGCCGCAGCCCTACGACCACGTGACGCTCGACCTGTCGCACACCTCGACGTCCGGCTCCGACGCGATGGACATGGTGCGCCGGCTCGGGCCGCGGCTGCGGCACCTGCACCTGGCCGACGGGGTCGGCTCGGCGCGTGACGAGCACCTCGTGCCCGGGCGCGGCACCCAGCCCTGCGGCGAGGTGCTCGAGACGTTGGCGGGCGGTGGGTATGCCGGCCACGTCGTCGTCGAGGTGACGACCCGTCGCGCGGGGGAGGCGCAGCGCGAGCTCGACCTCGCCGAGGCGCTCGCCTTCGCCCGCCTCCACCTCGCCTCCACCGCGTGAGTGCGGAAGTGGTTGCCAGAGCGACCAGTTCCGCACTCGAGGCGCGTGGAAGCCGGGGCCGTTCCTGATGACGTGCACCAGGGCCATCGCGTGTCCACGGCCCAGCCCGTAGTCGTCGGCGAGCCAGGCCACGATCTCGCCGGCCTTGGTCTCGGGGCCGAACCCCTTGGCGTGCGCCTCGTCGACCAGCTGCTGCGGGGTCCTCAGACCCAGTAGGTGTCGTGCTGCAGCATGAAGGCGACCCGCTCGTCGGGCGACATCGGGGCGCCGCGGCCCACGGCAGCCAAGGTCTCGAAGTAGTCCTCGCGCGGGGCGCCGGGGGTGAACATCAGCAGCATCCGGGCCCGGTCGGCGCCACGGAAGCCGTGCAGCCCGCCCTCGGGCACGTGCAGGAAGTCACCGCTGGAGGCGGTCACCCAGCCGGTGCCGTCGAAGAGCCGGACGCTGCCCTCGAGCACGTAGAACGACTCGGTGATGGAGCGGTGGAAGTGCGGGTCGGGGCCGGACTCGTCGTCGCCGAAGGTCCAGCGGTAGAGGCCGTAGTGGCCGCCGGTGGCGTCCCCGGTGGCGAGGTACTCGCAGCTGCCGCCGGAGCGGTAGCTGATCTCGGGGGCGGCGTCGTCGCGGCGCCGCCAAGCGCTCACCTCGCCGCCCTCGCCGCGGTAGACGTCGGCCGGGTAGGGCCGGTGCAGGGGGTTGGGGAAGGACATCCCGGCACGCTAGCGCCGCGTGCCCACAGGGCGGGGTCTTGCGGCATCCGGGGCGCGGTGGCATATTTCGTCACATGACGAATAAAGCGGAGGACGACGCCGTCGTCGTCGACCACCTGCGGGTGGTGCGGGGCGCCCGGGAGGTGCTTCCCGACCTCAGCCTGCGGGTGCCGCGGGGCCAGGTCGTCGGGCTGCTCGGCCCCAGCGGTGGTGGCAAGTCGACCCTGATGCGGGCCGTCGTGGGGGTGCAGGTCATCGCCGGCGGCACGGTCACCGTGCTCGGCGAGGAGGCCGGCTCGCCGGGGCTGCGCCACCGGGTCGGCTACCTCACCCAGGCGCCCAGCGTCTACGGCGACCTGTCGGTGCGCGACAACGTCACCTACCTCGCCCGGATCATGGGCGTCGGTACGGATGCCGTCGACCGCGCCATCGCGGCGGTCGACCTGGTCGACCACGAGCACGCCAAGGTCGAGAACCTCTCGGGTGGCCAGCGGTCGCGGGCGAGCCTGGCCTGCACCCTCGTGGGTGACCCCGAGGTGCTGGTGCTCGACGAGCCGACGGTCGGGCTCGACCCCGTGCTGCGCCGCGAGCTGTGGGACCTGTTCCGGCGGCTGTCGCGCGAGGGGCGCACCGTGTTCGTGTCGAGCCACGTCATGGACGAGGCCTCGCGCTGCGACCGGCTGTTGCTGCTGCGCGAGGGCCGCATCCTCAGCGACTCGACGCTCACCGAGCTGCTCGAGAGCACCGGCAGCAAGGATGCCGAGCAGGCCTTCCTCGCCCTCATCGACGCGGCGGATGCCGCGGACGCCGCCGGTGGCGCTGACGCCCGCGGTGGCGGGGCCGGGGCCGGCGGGTCCGGCGGGTCGGACGGGGGTGCGGCGGCATGAACGTCCGGATCACCCGCACCACGGCGGCTCGCATCCTGCGCCAGCTGCGCGGCGACCACCGCACCGTCGCCCTGATGATCGTCGTGCCCTGCGTGCTGCTCGGCCTGCTCGCCTGGATCTACGCCGACCTGCCCGGTGACGTCTTCAACCGGATCGGGCCGGCCCTGCTCGGCGTCTTCCCGTTCGTGGTCATGTTCATCGTCACGAGCATCGCGACCCTGCGTGAGCGCACCAACGGCACCCTGGAGCGGCTGCTCACGACACCGCTGGGAAAGGGTGACCTGATGCTCGGCTACGCACTGGCGTTCGGTGCGATGGCTGTGCTGCAGGCCCTCGTGGCAACGGGTTTCGCGGTGTGGGTGTGCCGGCTCGACATCGCCGGGCCGCTCTGGCTGCTGGTCGTCATCGCGCTGTTCGACGCCGTGCTCGGCACGGCCCTGGGGCTGCTGGCCAGCGGGTTCGCCCGCACCGAGTTCCAGGCGGTGCAGTTCATGCCGGCGCTGGTGCTGCCGCAGTTCCTGCTCTGCGGGCTGCTGGTGCCCCGTGAGCTGCTGCCCCCGGCGCTCGAGGCGATCTCGAACGTGCTGCCCCTGTCGTACGCCGTCGACGCCATGAAGGACGTCACCGTGCTGGCCGACCCGCTCAGCGAGGTGCTGCCGAGCCTGGGCGTCATCGCCCTGTGGATCGCGCTGTCCCTCGCCCTGGGCAGTCTCACCCTGCGCCGCCGCACCCCCTGACCCGCCCTGGCGCCGCGACCCGACCCGGGAGCGGGAACGCGAGCACCCGGCATCCGCCGCTGTTTCCGCGGGAGGGCGGGATGCCGGGCGCCACTGCGGTCGCACGTCCCGTTAGCCTGTCGATCGTGGACGCCAGTGACCTGCTCCGTGGAGCCCTGCTCCAGCTGTCCGACTCCGACCTCGTGAAGACGACGGTGCTCAGGGCACCGGTCAGCCGCTCGGTCGTCAGCCGCTACGTCGCGGGTGAGTCGGTGGACGAGGCGGTGTCGGTGGCTGCCCAGCTGCGCACCACCAACCGGCTCGCGACCCTGGACTACCTCGGCGAGGACACCACCGACCGCGCCCACGCCGAGGCGATCCGCGACACCTACGTGCACCTGCTCGAGGCGCTCGCCGAGGCCGACCTGACCGCCTACGGCGCGGCCGAGGTGAGCGTCAAGCTCAGTGCCGTCGGCCAGGCGCTGCCCAACGACGGTGACGCCATCGCCCTCGAGAACGCCCGCGCCATCTGCGCGGCCGCCGGGAAGGCCGGCACCACGGTCACCCTCGACATGGAGGACCACACCACCACCGACCGCACCCTCGCGACGCTCCGCGAGCTGCGCCAGGACTTCCCGTGGGTCGGCGCCGTCCTGCAGTCCTACCTGCACCGCACCGAGGCCGACTGCCGCGACCTGGCCACCGAGGGCAGCCGGGTGCGGCTGTGCAAGGGCGCCTACAAGGAGCCCGCGTCGGTCGCCTTCCAGGACGGCACCGACGTCGACCTGTCCTACGTGCGCTGCCTCAAGGTGCTGATGGCCGGCGACGGCTACCCGATGGTCGCCAGCCACGACCCGCGCCTGATCGACATCGCGCAGGCCCTCGCCGGCCACCACGGCCGCTCGCCCGACAGCTACGAGTTCCAGATGCTGCACGGCATCCGCCCCAACGAGCAGACCCGGATCGCCGACCGCGGGCACCAGATGCGGGTCTACGTCCCGTTCGGCGAGGACTGGTACGGCTACCTCGTGCGCCGCATGGCCGAGCGCCCCGCCAACCTCACCTTCTTCCTCCGCTCGCTCGCCACCACCGGCTGACCGGCCCCCGCCAGAGCCGGCGCGGATGCCGTGAGCCCGCCGCCCGCCGAAACGTGCGGGAGCGGCGGGCGGGCACCCGGCATACTCACGTTGCATGGGAATCGTTGCGATCTTCGGTGCTGGCGTCATGGGCGAGACCCTCCTGTCAGGGCTGCTGCGCGCCGGGCGCCCGAGCGACCAGCTGGTCATCACCGAGCGCCGACCCGAGCGCGCCGCCGAGCTCACCGAGAAGTACGGCGTGCGGGTGCTCGACAACGCCGAGGCGGCGGCGCTGGCCGACACCCTGGTGCTGGTCGTCAAGCCGCAGGACATGGGCGGCCTGCTCGCGGAGATCTCCGCCCACATCGGCGAGGGCAACCTCGTGGTCAGCCTCGCCGCCGGCATCACCACCAGCTACCTCGAGGCGCGCCTGCCGCAGGGCCGACCGGTCGTGCGGGTCATGCCCAACACCCCGGCCCTCGTCGACCAGGGCATGGCCGCCATCAGCGCCGGCGCGCACTGCGACCCCGAGCACCTGCGCGAGGCCGAGGCCCTGCTCGCCGCCACCGGCAAGGTGGTCGAGGTGCCCGAGAAGCTGCAGGATGCCGTGACCGCCATCTCCGGCAGCGGGCCGGCCTACATCTTCTACGTCGTCGAGGCGATGATCGAGGCCGGCGTCGTGCTCGGGATGCCGCGCACCACCGCCACCGAGCTCGTGGTCCAGACGCTCTACGGCGCGGCGACGATGATCAAGGAGACCGGCCAGCACCCCACCGTGCTGCGCGAGCAGGTCACCTCGCCCGGGGGCACCACCGCGGCCGCGCTGCGCACGCTCGACGACCACAAGGTGCGCGCCGCCTTCATCACCGCGATGGAGGCCGCCGCCAAGCGCTCCGCCGAGCTCGCCGGTGAGTGATGGCGACCGGTGACGTCGGCCCGCGCGACGGGCTGGTGGTCGAGCTCGTCACCGTCGAGTCGTGGCGCCTTTGGCGTGACGTGCGGCTCGCCTCGCTCATCGACAGCCCCCGGGCGTTCTGGATGACGTACGCCGAGTCGGCTGGGATGACTGACGAGCACTGGCGCGAGCGCGCCGCCACCATGGGACCGACCTGGCTGGCCCTCGACGACGGCCGCCCGGTCGGCACCGTGGGCCTCTGGCACGCCGACGACCAGGCCGACGACGAGGTCGTCCTCGTGGGCATGTGGGTGCCCACCGTCGCGCGCGGAACCGGCGTCGCGACGCGGCTGGTGGAGACCGCGCTGACGCACGCCACGGCATCCGGGTACCGACGCGTGGTGCTCGACGTGGCGCACGAGAATGCCCGGGCCCGGGCGTTCTACGCCCGGATGGGCTTCCGGGCGACCGGCGCCGTGGGCCGGATGCCGTGGGACCCGTCGGTCACCGAGCAGACCCTGGCGCTCGACCTGCCGGCCGCCTCCTGAAGTTCACCCCCTCGGGTTGCAGCAGCCCGCGGGGGTCGTGGGAGAGTGGCCGCCATGAGTGACATCAGGGTGCGCCCCTTGGGGGTCGACGACTGGGAGCAGTACCGCTCCGTGCGCCTCACTGCACTGCAGGAGTCCCCGGACGCGTTCGTCGCCACGCACGACGAGGAGGCCGCCGAGAGCGAGGAGTTCTGGCGGTTGCGGATGCAGCGCTCGACCCGCCTGGTCGCCGAGCGCGACGGCCGGCCGGTCGGCATCGCCAGCGTGGGCACGGCCGACGACGACCAGCCCGAGGCCGCCCAGCTGTTCGGCCTGTGGGTGCACCCGGAGGCCCGGGGGACCGGGGTCGCCACCGAGCTGGTGCGGGCCGGTGCCCGCAGCGCCGCGGAGTCGGGCAAGCGCCAGCTGCTCTACTGGGTGGGCACCGACAACGGGCGCGCGGTGGCCTTCGCCAGCGGCTTCGGGTTCCGCCCCACGGCCGAGCGCCGGCCGATGCGCGTGGTCTCCGAGGACGACGGCGAGGAGGAGCTCGCCATGACGCTCCCGCTGTCGGGCGACCGCGGCGGCATCGCCAGCTGGTGACGAGCCCACTCCTCCCGACCTGTTGCGGCTTTCCCACCCTTGGCGCGCACCGCACGTGAGCGCGGTCGGTGGGAAATCCGCAAGAGGTCGGCTCTAGGGGCGGGCGGCGAGGCGCTCGATCAGGGCCGTGGGCCCGCTGACGATGAGCGTGTCGTGCGCCGAGACCTTGGTCGACGGCACGGCATACGTGAAGTCCTCGCCGGGCGCCTTGACGCCCACGACGGTGACGCCGTACTTGCTGCGGATCGCGCTCTGCTCCAACGTGAAGCCGATGGCCTCGGTCGGCGGGCGCATCTTGACGATGGCGAACCCGTCGTCGAACTCGATGTAGTCCTGCATCCGGCCCCCCACGAGGTGCGCGACCCGGCGCCCGGTGTCGGCCTCGGGGCGCACGATGTGCTGCACGCCGATCCGGTCGAGGATGCGGGCGTGCTCGGGCGAGAGCGCCTTCGCCCAGATGTCGGGCACTCCGGCGTCGCTGAGATTGGCGGCGGCCAGCACCGACGCCTCGACCGACGAGCCGATGGCGACGACGGCGATGCGGAACCGGCCGGCCTTGGCGTCCTGGATGACGCCGACGTCGCTGGCGTCGCCGTGGATGACGTGGCTGACCCGGCCGAGGAACTTCTCGGCGAGGAAGCCGTCGCGCTCGATGGCGGTGACCTTGTGGCCCAGGCGTCGCAGCTCGAGTGCCGCGGCTGCGCCGAACCGGCCGAGCCCGATGACGAGCACGTCGTCGTCGTGGGCAGTGCTGCGTGCCATCGTGGGTGCCTCCCTCGCGGGTGTCGTCGGGCCCCCAGCCTGCCACGACGCGATCGGCGAGTAGCGTGCAGACATGGCCGGAGGGACGAGCGTCGTGTGGGACGAGGTGTTCTGCGACTACGACTTCGGGCCCACCCACCCGATGGCCCCGGTGCGGCTCGACCTCACCACCCGCCTGGCGAGCGCCCTCGGGGTGCTCGACCACGTCACCCTGCTGGCCCCGGAGGTCGCCACCGACGACGTGCTCGCCACCGTGCACGACCGCGACTACATCGATGCCGTCCACCGCGCCTCCGTCGACCCCACGATCGCCGAGGTCCACCGCGGCCTGGGCACCGATGACGACCCGGCGTTCGCCGGCATGCACGAGGCGTCCGCCCGCATCGCCCAGGGCACCCTCGACATCTGCCGCGGTGTCTGGCAGGGCGACATGGAGCACGGGGTCAACTACTGCGGCGGCCTGCACCACGCCATGCGCGGCCACGCGAGCGGCTTCTGCATCTACAACGACGTCGGCGTCGGCATCCAGTGGCTCCTCGACCACGGTGCCCAGCGGGTGGCCTACGTCGACATCGACGTGCACCACGGTGACGGTGTCGAGCGGATGTTCTGGAACGACCCCCGGGTGCTGACCATCTCGGTGCACGAGAGCGGCCGCCACCTCTTCCCCGGCACCGGCTGGCCGGCCGACATCGGTGGCCCGTCGGCGCGGGGCACCGTCGCCAACGTCGCCCTCCCGCCGGGCACCGGCGACTCCGCCTGGCTGCGCTCGATCGACTCGGTCGTGCCGCCGCTGGTGCGGGCCTTCGCCCCCGACGTGCTGGTCACCCAGCACGGCTGCGACACCCACATGCACGACCCGCTGGCCCACCTCGCCATCACCGTCGATGCCCAGCGGCGCGCCCACGAGACGCTGCACGACCTGGCGCACGAGTCGGCATCCGGGCGGTGGGTGGCGCTGGGTGGTGGAGGTTATGAGCTCGTCGAGGTGGTGCCGCGGTCGTGGACCCACCTCACCGCCATCGCCGCGCACGTGCCGCTGCCGGTCGACACCGCCGTGCCGCAGCACTGGCTCGACCACGTGCAGCAGTCGCTGGGGCGCGTCGCGCCGAGCCGGATGGGCGACCTGCCCGCGTCCGCGCTGCCGATCTGGGTGCAGCCGTGGAACATGGGGCACAACCCCGAGAACCCCGTCGACCGGGCGGTGCTGGCGACCCGACAGGCCGTCTTCCCGCTGCACGGGCTGGACCCCTGGTTCGACTGAGGGCGCAGCCGGCACCGCTGCCGGGGCGCACAATTGCCTGAGAGTGCTGCGGCGTGTCGGCTGGACATCACCGACGAATCTGGTGCATCCCCTTCCACAGTGGTCACATCTGCCCCTATGGTTGCGAATGCGAGTCCACATGCGACATGCCGGGGTCTCCGGCTCTGGGGACGAGCAGAACACGAGGTCACGATGTCCACGGAGCGTTCGCTCGGGGAGGTGCGGTTCCTCACCGTCGCCGAGGTCGCCACGATCATGCGGGTCTCCAAGATGACCGTCTACCGCATGGTGCACGCCGGGGAGCTCCCCGCGATCCGCGTCGGTCGGTCCTTCCGGGTTCCCGAGGACGAGGTGCACGCCTACCTGCGCAGCTCCTTCGTCGACACCGCGTGATCCGACGCAGCAGCTGACGCCGCAGGGGCGGCCCGCACCGCGGGCCGCCCCTGCGGCGTGCTGAGCCGGGTCACACAGCAACCATCACCATCAACCACCCTGACCACGGTTTGGGAGCGGTGCTCGCCTGCCGGTAGGGTGGGCAGCCGCACCTGACGCACCAGCATTGAGGACATCATGGGTTCAGTCATCAAGAAGCGGCGCAAGCGGATGGCGAAGAAGAAGCACCGCAAGCTCCTTCGCAAGACGCGCCACCAGCGCCGCAACAAGAAGTGACCTCGAGTCACCTCTCGAACTTCAAAGGTCCCCGCACCCCGGGGGCCTTTGTCGTTCTCGCAAGGGGTGGGCTCACCTGACCGGTTCCGGGGGCACTGGGTAGGGTCGGCACAGCAACGGTCGAGCTGAGGAGCTGAGCATGGGGTCGGTGGTGCTCGTCACCGGGGTGTCCCGGTACCTCGGCGGCCTGCTCGCGCGCCGGCTGAGCGCCGACCCCAGCGTCGACCGCGTGGTCGGGGTCGACGTCATCCCGCCGGCCAAGGACGTCGGCGACGTCGAGTTCGTGCGCGCCGACATCCGCAACCCGATGATCGGGCGGGTGATCGAGAGCGCGGGCGTCGACACCGTCGTGCACATGAACGTCATCGCCACGCCCACCTTCGTCGGGGGACGCACCCCGCAGAAGGAGATCAACGTCATCGGCACGATGCAGCTGCTGGCGGCCTGCCAGAAGTCGAGCACCGTGCGCCGCCTCGTCGTGAAGTCCTCGGCCGCGGTCTACGGGTCCACGCCGCGCGACCCGGCGATGTTCACCGAGGACATGAGCGCCAAGCGCACGCCGTCCGGCGGGTTCGGCAAGGACTCCATCGAGGTCGAGGGCTACGTGCGCGGCTACGCCCGGCGCCGCCCCGACACCGAGATCCTCACCCTGCGCTTCGCCAACATCATCGGTCCACGCATCCGCACCTCGATCACCGACTACTTCAACCTGCCGCTCATCCCCGCCCCGCTCGGCTTCGACGCCCGCATGCAGTTCGTCCACGAGGACGACGCCATCAGCGCCCTGGCGCTCGCCACCACCGGCGACGCCACCGGAGTCGTCAACATCGCCGGTGACGGCGTGGTGACCGTGCTCCAGGCCGCGTCGATCGTCGGCCGGCCCGTGGTGTGGCTGCCGCTGTCGGCCGCCGGGCTCGTGGGTGGGCTCGCCCGGCGAATGGGCCTGGCCGACTTCTCGCCCGACCAGATGTCGTTCCTCGCCTTCGGTCGCGGGCTCGACACCGGCCGGATGCGCAGCGTGCTCGGCTTCGAGCCCGCGTTCACCTCGCGCGGGGCGTTCGAGGACTTCGCCCACACGGTCGGCCCGGCCGTACCGGCCGCCGCCATCGTGGGGGATGCCGTGAGCGGCGTCGCCGGCACCGCCACCTCGGCGGTGCTGCGCACGCTGGGCACCGGAAGGGGGCACTGATGGCCGCACGTCAGGGAGCACTGGCCGCCGGAGCGGCACGGGCGTCGGGGGAGCGCGCCAAGCGCCGCTCCACCCCGCTCATCGGCGCCGAGCCGATCGTCGTCGCCGACGACACCGCCACGCCTGATGACGGGCCGGTCCCGGTCGCGAAGGCGTCGAAGGCGAAGTCGGCCAAGCCCTCAGGGACCCGGGCGGCGAAGCCTTCGGGCGCCAGGACTGCCAAGCCCTCGGCACCCAAGGCGCGCAAGGCGGCGGCGGAATCGGCAACCGGCTCACCGGCATCCGAGGCGGTTGGCGACGCCTCCACGACAGCCCGCCCTCCGCACCGGCCGGCCCCGCAGGTGCGCTCGGCCCCCTCGCGCACGGCATCCCGGCAGAGCGGCGAACGCCGCACGCGCCGCCCGGCCGGTCCGCCCCCGGCGCCGCCGGCAACGCCGGTCGCCCCCGTGGTCCCGGCCGCGGCAGCCACGCGCCGCCCGCGCGTCGACCCCCGCGAGAAGGCCCGCCGCGACGCCGAGCGCCCGCACCTGCGCATCGCGGAGCCGGCGCTCGACCCCACCGTTCTCGAGGCCCCACGCCGCACCGGCCTGCCGCTGCCCGACGTCGGCGACGCGCTCGACGCCGTGGTCGGCATGCTCCGGTTCGGCGCCGAGTCGGCCGGCGTCGCCCCCGACGACGTCGAGCGCCGGGTCGCCCAGGTGCTCGCCTACGTGCGGCGCCGGGTCGACGGCGACTACGAGGTCGACGACTTCGGCTACGACCGCGACTTCACCGAGAACGTGTTCTACCCCATGCTGCGGCCCATCTACCGGCGCTGGTTCCGGGTCGAGGTGCGCGGCATCGAGAACATCCCGGCCAGCGGCGGCGCGCTCGTGGTGTCCAACCACTCGGGCACCATCGCCATCGACTCGCTGATGGTGCAGCTGGCCATCCACGACGAGCACCCGCAGCGCCGGGTGATGCGCGCGCTCGGTGCCGACCTGGTCTTCCAGACCCCGTTCCTGGGCACCATCGCGCGGCGCTCCGGCTCGACGCTGGCCACCAACGCCGACGCCGAGCGGCTCTTCGACCAGGGCGAGCTCGTCGGCGTCTTCCCCGAGGGGTTCAAGGGCGTCGGCAAGCCGTTCCGCGAGCGCTACAAGCTGCAGCGCTTCGGCCGCGGCGGCTTCGTCGCGGCGGCGCTGCACGCGCAGGTGCCGATCATCCCGTGCTCGGTCGTCGGCGCCGAGGAGATCGCGCCGATCCTGGGCAACATGAACACCGTCGCCCGGCTGTTCGGCCTGCCCTACGCGCCGATCACCCCGACCTTCCCCTGGCTCGGTCCGCTCGGCCTCATCCCCCTGCCGAGCAAGTGGATCATCGAGTTCGGCGCGCCGATCCCCACGGACGGTCACGGTCCGGGCTCGGCCGACGACCCGATGCTCGTCTTCGACCTCACCGACCAGGTGCGCGAGACCATCCAGCAGACCCTCTACACGCTGCTCATGCAGCGCCGCTCGGTGTTCTTCTGATGGCTGCCCCGGTGCGGGTCACGCTCATCGGGCGTCCCGGCTGCCACCTGTGCGACGTCGCCCGCGAGACCGTCGAGCGGGTCACCGCCGACCTGGGCGTCGGGTGGGAGGAGCGGTCGGTCGACAGCGACCCCGCCTGGCTCGAGCAGTGGTCCGACCAGGTGCCGGTCACGCTCGTCGACGGTCGCCAGCACGACTACTGGCGGGTCGACGAGACCCGGCTGCGGGCCGCGCTCGCGGTGCCGCCGCCCGGCTGACCCCTCTGGGCGCCCCCGCCGGCGCACCAGCCCGGATGCGCTCTCGCGGCTTCCGGCGGGCGACTCAGCGCGCCCCGGCGCTCGCCGCGGCGCGGGCGCCATCGACCACCCGGGCGACCGTCTCCTCCCAGGGCTGCGGCCCCCAGCCGACCAGGTCGCGCGTGGCGGAGTCGTCGATGACGAACGGCGCGGTGAACTGGTAGGCGGTGCCCGCGAGCTCGCGCAGCATCGGCACCACGAGGCCGAGGGTCCGCATCGTCCAGGGGCGCAGCGCGCCCACCGACGGCGTCGGCACTCCGGCAGCATGGGCGAGGTCGCCCAGCGCCTCGCGCTGGGTGCGCGGCGGCGCGGTGGGGACGAGCCAGGCACGCCCGTGCGCCCCGTCGTCGCCCGCCAGGTCGACCAGGAGGCGGGCGGTGTCGTGGGTGGTGGTCCAGCTGTGCGGCTGGTCGGCGTCGCCGACGACCCGCACGGTGCGGCCGGCCAGCACTGCGGGGGCGTTGCGGGCCAGGTGCGAGCTGTCACCGGCATCCGCGTAGTCGCTGGCCCGCACCTCGACCACCCGCGCCCGCCCGGCCTCGTGCGCCGCCAGTGCGTCGAGCCACATCTGCACGCGGACCTCGCCCTTGGGGTCGCACGGGGCGAGCGGGGTGTCGGCACCGATGGGTCCGGTGACGGCGCCGTAGCCGTAGAGGTTGCTCACCGTGGCCAGCACCGCTCCTGATTCGGCGGCGGCCTCGAGCAGGGCGGCGCCGATCGGCGGCCAGTCGGTGCCCCAGCGGGTGTAGTCAGGGTTGGCGCAGTTGTAGACGGCGACGGTGTCGGCGGCCAGCGCGCGCATCCGGTCGGCGTCGGAGGCGTCGGCCGCCACCTTCTGCACGCTCGGGTGGTCCGGGCCGGAGCCGGAGCGGGTGACGAGACGAACGGCCCCGCCCCGCTCGGCGAGCAGCAGGGCGACCCGGCTGCCGACCGGACCGGCGCCGACGACGAGTGAGGTGTCCATGGGGTCTCCTTGGTGTGATCAGTGTTCTCGCTTCGAATCAGTGAACCGCAGATCGGCGGTGATGGCAAGAACACTGTTCACCGATGCGTGCAATGTTCACCCGGCTCTGGTTCACTCGGAGCATGGCGACCACACCGGGCCGGGCCCAGGGGGTGCGCGAACGGGCCCGGGCCCAGATGCGCACCGAGATCCTGGATGCCGCCCGCGAGCAGCTGGCCACCCAGGGGGTGGGCACCCTGTCGCTGCGGGGCGTGGCGCGCGACCTCGGCATGGCGCCCTCCGCGGTCTACCGCTACTTCGCGAACCGCGACGTGCTGCTCACCGCGCTGATCGTCGACGCCTACGACGCCCTCGGCGACGCGGTGGAGCATGCGGAGCGCAGGGTCGCGCGCGACGACCTCGCGGGCCGGTGGGCCACCATCGCCCGCGCCGTGCGCCGGTGGGCGCTGGCCAACCCCTCGCTCTACGCCCTGGTCTACGGGTCCCCCGTTCCGGGGTATGCGGCGCCGCCGGAGACGGTGGTGCCGGCCACCCGGGTGACCCAGCGGCTCGCGGCCCTCGTGCAGGACGCCCTCGCCGCCCCCGGCTCCGCGGCCGGCCCGCCCTCCCTCGACGCCGCGGCACCGGTGTCGCCCGCGGCTGCACAGGGCCTTGCGCCGCTCGGCGAGTTCCTCGGGCCGGGCACCACGCCGGAGTGGGCGGTGCGCTCCCTGATGGCGTGGACCTGGCTGTTCGGGGCCGTCTCGTTCGAGCTCTTCGGACAGCTCAACGGGGCGGTGCTGCCACAGCAGCGCGAGCAGGTCTTCGACGCCGAGGTGGAGCGCGCGGCCGCGTGGCTCGGGCTGGGTTCCGGTCGCCGGTAGCACCGACGGCTTGTAGCACACGGGCGCCGTGAGGTGTCTCACGGGGGTCAGGCGCAACTTTGTGCAGGCCTTCACAAGACCGTACGCTGGCGAGCACACCCGCGGGTCGGCACGCTGCAGCACGCGACCATCGCCCCCAAGTTCGGCCCTGCGGGCCCGTGAAAGGAGTCGGTGAGCCCCTGTGTCCGCCGCAGTGACCGCCCCCCGGGGCATCCCCGAGGCGACGGTGGCCCGACTCCCCGGCTACCTGCGGGCGCTCACCTCGCTGGACCGTGACGGCATCGGCTCGGTCAGCTCCGAGGAGCTCGCCACGGCCACGGGGGTCAGCTCGACGATGCTGCGCAAGGACCTCTCGCACCTGGGCTCCTACGGGGTGCGCGGCGTCGGCTACGACGTCGAGCGGCTCGCCTCCGAGATCACCTCCGCCCTCGGCCTCACCCAGGACTGGCCGGTCGCCATCATCGGCATGGGCAACCTGGGCCGGGCCCTGGCGGCCTACCGCGGGTTCGCCGAGCGGGGCTTCCGGGTCATCGCCCTGCTCGACGGCGACCCCCGCGTCGTCGGGGACCGGGTCTCCGGCCAGCGGGTGCGACCGATGACCGACCTGCCCGCCCTCGTCGCCGACGACGGCCTGGCCATCGGCGTCATCGCCACCCCCTCCGAGGGTGCGCAGCAGGCCTGCGACGACCTCGTCGAGGCCGGCGTGCGCTCGGTGCTCAACTTCGCCCCCGCCGTGCTCGCGGTGCCCGACGGCGTCGTCGTGCGCAAGGTCGACCTGTCGACCGAGCTCCAGATCCTCGCGTTCCACGGCCAGAAGGTGGCCGTGCCGGAAGGGATGTCCTCATGAGCCTCGTCGTCCTGGGCCTGTCGCACCACGGCGCCCCCCTCTCCCTGCTCGAGTCGGTCACCCTCGACCCGGAGGCGCGCACCGCCCTCGAGGCGTCGCTGCTGCGCTCGACGCACCTCAACGAGGTCGTCGTGCTGTCGACGTGCAACCGCACCGAGGTGTATGCCGAGTGCGTCACCTTCCACGGTGCCCTCACCGCCATCACCACCGCGCTGGCCGAGGCCTGCTCGGTCGAGCGCAGCGACCTGCAGCCGCACCTGTTCGTGCACTACGCCGAGCGCGGCATCGCGCACATCTTCTCGGTGGCCGCGGGGCTCGACTCCATGGCGGTCGGCGAGGCGCAGATCATCGGCCAGGTGCGCCGCACCCTCGCCCGGGCCCAGCGCGAGGGCCATGTCGGGCCTGCGCTCAATGCTGTTCTGCAACAGGCACTTCGGGTCGCCAAGCGGGTGCACACCGAGACCGAGATCGACCTGGTCAGCGGCTCGCTCGTGCAGGCCGGGCTGGCCCGCGCCGAGGCCGCGCTCGGCCCGCTCAAGGACCTCTCAGTGCTCGTCGTGGGGGCAGGCGGCATGGGCGCGCTCGCCGCCACCACCGCCGCCCGGGCCGGGGCCCGCACGGTCGTCGTCGCGAACCGCAACCACGAGCGGGCGCGCAGCGTCGCCGCGCGCGTGGGTGGCTCGGCCATGCCCTTGTCCCACCTCGACGAGGCCCTCGCCGGGGCCGACATCGTCATCTCGTCCACCGGGGCCCCGGCCCGGGTCGTGCTCGTCGACCACGTGCGCGACGCCCTCGACGCCCGCGACGGCCGCCCGCAGCTCTACGTCGACCTCGCCCTGCCGCACGACATCGACCTCGGAGTCGCCGACCTGCCCGGTGCGTCCCGGGTGGGGCTCGGCGACCTCGGCGAGGACCTCGCCGACACCGGCTCGGCACCGCAGGTCAGCGAGGCCACCGACCTGGTCACCTCCGAGGTGGCGGCCTACCTCGTCACCCGCTCGGCCGAGGCGGTCGCCCCCACCGTCACCGCCCTGCGCTCCCACGCGCACGTGCTCGTCGAGGAGGAGCTCGTGCGGCTCGAGCACCGGATGCCCGACCTCACCGAGGCCGAGCGCGCCGAGGTGCGGCGTTCGGTGCACCGGGTCGTCGACAAGCTGCTGCACACCCCCACCGTGCGGGTCAAGGAGATGGCACGTGACGGCCAGGGCGGCAGCTACGCCCGGGCCCTGTCCGAGCTGTTCGACCTCGACCCCCGCGACGTCTCGCTGGTCTCGGCGCCACCCGTCATGGCAGGTGACGAGGGATGACCGCGCTGCGCCTCGGCACCCGCCGTTCCGCCCTCGCCACCACCCAGTCCGGCTGGGTGGCCGACTGCCTGCGCGCCCTCGGCCACGAGGTCGAGCTGGTCGAGGTGAGCACCGAGGGCGACCTCGACCGCGCCACCCCGCTCGCGCAGCTGGGCGGCACGGGGGTCTTCGTCTCGGCCCTGCGAGCCGCCCTGGCCGATGGCCGGGTCGACCTCGCGGTGCACTCGCTCAAGGACCTGCCGACCACCCCTGACCCGGCGACCACCGTCGCCGGGATGCCCACCCGCGAGGACCCGCGCGACGCGCTGGTGGCCCGCGACGGGCTCACCCTCGGCGAGCTGCCCGCCGGTGCCACCGTCGGCACCGGGTCGCCGCGCCGCCGCGCACAGCTCGAGGCCCTGGACCTGGGCCTGGTCGTCACCGGCCTGCGCGGCAACGTCGACACCCGGCTGAGGGCAGTGTCGGAAGGCCGGCTGGATGCCGTGATCCTCGCCGCCGCCGGGCTGCGCCGCCTCGGCCGGATCGGCGAGGCCACCGAGCTGCTCGACCCGATCCAGATGCTGCCCGCACCCGGGCAGGGCGCCCTGGCCATCGAGGTGCGCGCCGACGACGCCGTCACGGCATCCGTCGTTGCCGCGCTCGACCACGCCGACACCCGCACCTGCGTCACCGCCGAGCGGGCCCTGCTCGCCGAGCTCGAGGCCGGCTGCTCCGCCCCCGTCGGCGCGCTGGCCGAGGTCGTCGAGGGCGTCGACGGGCCGGAGCTGTCGCTGCGGGCCGTCGTCGCCACCCCCGACGGCACCTCCGACCTGCGGCGCTCGCTCGTCGGTGACGTGGCCGACCCCGACGCGCTCGGGCGCCGCCTGGCCCGCCTCCTGCTCGAGGACGGCGCCGCCGACCTCATGTCCGACCCGTCCCCATCGCCCACCGCCGACCCCATCGCAACGGAGCGTGCCCCGTGAGCCCCTCGCGCACACCCAGCCCTGCCCCCACCCGCATCCCGGCCCGCGTCGCCTTCGTCGGCGCCGGCCCCGGCGACCCGGGGCTGCTCACCGTGCGCGCCGGCGAGCTGCTCGCGGCCGCCGACGCCGTCGTCATCGACCAGGTGGCCCGCGAGGCCGTCGTGCAGCGCTGGTGCCGCCCCGACGTCAGCGTCGTCGACGCCGGCTACGGCGAGCACGGTGAGCGGCTCACTCATGCGGTGCGGTCCAGGCTCGTCGTGCGCGCCGCCAAGGCGCACCCCGGGGGCCTGGTCGTGCGCCTGATGGACGGCGACCCGGCGGTCTTCAACGGCCTGGCCGAGGAGGCGTCGGCCTGCGTCAAGGCGGACCTGGCCTTCGAGGTCGTGCCGGGCGTCAGCTCGGTCACCGCGGTGCCGTCCTACGCGGGAGTGCCCCTGACGTCGAGCACGTCGACCGGCATCCACGTCGTCGTCGCCGGAGCCCGCCACACCGACCTCAGCGGCGCGGTCGACCCGGGTGTCACCGTCGTGGTGCTGGGCCAGCCCGACCGGGCCGCCGAGGCGCTCGACGCGCTGCTCGCTGCCGGCCGCGACGCCGCCACCCCGGTTGCCGTCACCGAGCGCGGCACCACCACTGAGCAGCGCACCGTGGTGACCACGTTGGGTGCCGCCTCCGCGACGATGGCCGACGGGCGCTTCCCCGTGCTTGCCGTCGTGGGGTCAACTGTGACCATGCGCGAGACCCTGTCGTGGTTCGAGACCAAGCCGCTGTTCGGCTGGGAGGTGCTCGTGCCGCGCACCAAGGAGCAGTCCGGCTCGACGATCGCCCGGCTCGAGCAGTACGGCGCCCAGGCCGCGGTGGTGCCGACCATCTCGGTCGAGCCGCCGCGCACGCCGCAGCAGCTCGAGCGGGCCGTCAAGGGGATGGTGACCGGTCGCTACGAGTGGGTGGGCTTCACTTCGGTCAACGCCGTGCGCGCCATCCGCGAGAAGTTCGACGAGTTCGGCCTCGACACGCGCTCGTTCGCCGGCCTCAAGGTGGCCGCCGTGGGTGGCGTCACCGCCCAGGCGCTGCGCGACTGGGGCATCGTCCCCGACCTCGTGCCGTCGGGGGAGCAGTCGGCACGCGGCCTGCTCGACGAGTGGCCCGACTTCGACCGCGACCTCGACCCGATCAACCGGGTCTTCCTGCCCCGAGCCGACATCGCCACCGACACGCTCGTGGCCGGCCTGCAGGAGATGGGCTGGGAGGTCGACGACGTCACCGCCTACCGCACGGTGCGCGCTGCGCCGCCGGCCGCCCCGGTGCGCGATGCCATCAAGAACGGGTCCTTCGACGCGGTGCTCTTCACGTCGAGCTCGACGGTGCGCAACCTGGTCGGCATCGCCGGCAAGCCGCACCCGTCGACGGTCGTGGCCTGCATCGGCCCGGCCACCGCGAAGACCGCCGAGGAGCACGGACTGCGGGTCGACGTGCTGGCCCCCGAGCCCACCGCCGAGGCCCTCGTCGACGCGCTCGCCGACCACGGTCGCTCGCTGGCGCTGGCCGCGCAGGAGGCCGGTGAGGCCGTGCTGCGGCCCAGCCAGCGGCGTCCCGGCGGCCGGCGACGGGCCACCTGAGCCGTGGCCGGCTTCCCGACCTCACGTCCTCGTCGGCTGCGGCAGAGCCCGGCCATCCGCCGGCTCGTCGCCGAGACGCGGCTGCACCCGGCCGAGCTCGTGCTGCCCGTGTTCGTGCGCGAGGGCATCTCCGAGCCGGTCGCGATCTCGGCGATGCCCGGGGTCGTGCAGCACACCCTCGACTCGCTCGTGGCCGAGGCGCGGCGCTGCGTCGATGCGGGGCTCGGCGGCATCATGGTCTTCGGCGTGCCGGTGTCCAAGGACGCGCGCGGGTCGGGCGCGGACGACCCGTCCGGCATCCTCAATGTCGCGCTGGCGCGGTTGGTGCAGGAGGTCGGTGACGACCTCGTGGTGATGGCCGACCTGTGCCTCGACGAGTTCACCGACCACGGCCACTGCGGGGTGCTGGCCCCCGACGGGTCGGTCGACAACGACGCCACCCTCGACCGCTATGCGTCGATGGCGCTGGCCCAGGCTGCCACCGGCACACCGGTGCTGGGGCTCTCGGGGATGATGGACGGCCAGGTCGGCTACGTGCGCGCGGCACTGGATGCCGCCGGGTTCACCGACACGGTGATCCTCGCCTATGCGGCCAAGTACACCTCGGGGCTCTACGGCCCCTTCCGTGAGGCCGTGCAGAGCTCGTTGGTCGGCGACCGCGCCACCTACCAGCAGGACCCCGCCAACGGCACCGAGGCGCTGCGCGAGCTCGAGCTCGACATCGCGGAGGGCGCCGACATCGTCATGGTGAAGCCCGCCGGGCCGCACCTCGACGTGATCGCGGCCGCTGCGGCCATGTCACCGGTTCCCGTTGCGGCGTACCAGATCTCGGGGGAGTACTCGCAGATCGAGGCGGCTGCCGAGCGTGGGTGGATCGACCGCGACCGGGTGATGATGGAGAGCCTGACCGGCATCCGCCGGGCCGGCGCGTCGATCATCCTCACCTACTACGCCCTCGAGGCCGCCGCCCGCCTCTGAGCCGGATGCCGCGTGGCCGCTGCGCTGCAGGCGCCGGCTGTGCGTCCCTGCCGGCGTGCAGTGGGGGCTTGACGACGCCGGGCTGAGCACGGCCCGGCACGCCCGCACGCTCGACTGCCGGTCGGCAGGAACACCCCGGCGCCGGGTGCGGCATACCGGGCGGTCGTGCTCTGCGGAGTCAGGAGCACTTCGCCGGCTCAGGAGGCTCTCGCCGGCTCAGGACCTGATACGGCCCTGACTGGGCGAAGTGGTCCTGACTTCGCGGGGGAGCCGCCCTCGGCACGACGAAGGCCGCCGCCCTGCCCCAGAAAGGGAGGACGGCGGCCTCGTGGCTGCGATGGAGGACGCGCAGCGGGTGCTGCCCCGACGGAGGGCCCGGGGCGGACGCGGTGTGGCTCAGGCCTGCTTGGCGAGCTGCACGTCGAGGACGAGCTTGATCTTCTCGGAGACCAGCACGCCGCCCTTCTCGAGGTTCGCGTTCCAGGTGAGGCCCCAGTCGGTGCGGTTGACGTCGGTGGTCGCCTCGAAGGCGGCCTTCTCGTTGCCCCACGGGTCGGTGGCGACACCGTTGAACTCGACGTCGAGGGTGACCGACTTGGTGACGTCCTTGATGGTGAGGTCGCCGGTGAGGGTCTCGCCGTCGAAGCCGGTGGAGACGAAGGTGATCTCCGGGTAGTTCTCGACGTCGAAGAAGTCGGCGCTGCGCAGGTGGCCGTCGCGGTCGGCGGTGCCGGTGCTGACCGACGCGGTCTTGATGACGACGTTGGCGACCGACTTGGTCACGTCCTCGGCGACCTCGACGGTGCCGCTGACGTCGGTGAACGAGCCGCGGACCTTGGTGACCATGAGGTGACGGGCGACGAAGCCGACCTCGGTGTGGGTCGGGTCGATGGCCCAGGTGCCGGCGGTGAGGGTGCTCAGGGTGGCGGTGGCGGTCATGTCGATCTCCTTGCAGGGTGGGGGTTCGGGGCTTAGTAGTTGATGCTTCAAGCACATCTTACTTGACGCTACAACTACTTCGCACACCGAAAGCATTCCCTCATCTCGGGATGTGAGATCCGCGGTTCGGCATCCGCACGCCGGGTGACCCGAAACCCCCCCTCGCGCACCACCGGTGACGTGCGACGATGGGTGCCATGTCGAGCGATGAGGTCCGGTGGCTCACCGAGGCCGAACAGGTTTCGTGGCGCGCCTACCTCCGAGCCAACCGTGAGCTCGACGTGGCCCTCGACCACGACCTGCAGGCGGTGGGCATCTCACTCCCGGAGTACGAGCTGCTCTCGATGCTCTCGGAGGCGCCGATGGGCCAGCTGCGCATGTCGGCCCTCGCCTCGCTCATCGTGCAGTCGCGCAGCCGGGTCACGCACACCGCCGCCCGCCTGGAGCGCCGCGGCTGGGTCAAGCGCAGCCCCGCGCCCGATGACGGCCGCGGCGTGCTGCTGCGCCTCACCGACGACGGCCGCGAGGCGATCGTCGGGTTCGCCGAGGTGCACGTGGCCAGCGTCCGGCGCCACCTCGTCGACATCCTGACCCCCCAGCAGTTCGCCGCCATGGGAGAGGCGATGCAGGCCATCCGCGACGCCTACGCCGCGGACCCCGCCACGCCCGAGGAAGCCTGCTGATCCGACGGCTGGGATGATGGCGCCGTGACCGACACGACGACCGCCGCGACCACCCCGACCGACGCCCCGGCATCCGCCGCCCTGCTGGCGCGCGCCCGGGCGGTGACCCCCGGCGGGGTCAACTCGCCGGTGCGGGCCTTCCGCGCCGTCGGCGGCACCCCCCGCTTCATGGCGAGCGGCCGCGGGCCCTACCTCACCGACGTCGACGGCACCGAGTACGTCGACCTGGTGTGCAGCTGGGGGCCGATGATCCTGGGCCACGCCCACCCGCAGGTGCTCGACGCGGTGCGCGAGGCGGTGGGCCGTGGCTTCTCGTTCGGCACGCCCAGCGAGAACGAGGTGCTGCTCGCCGAGGAGATCGTCGCCCGGGTCGAGCCCGTCGACCAGGTGCGGCTGGTCTCCAGCGGCACCGAGGCGACGATGAGCGCCATCCGGCTGGCCCGCGGGTTCACCGGCCGCAGCCTGGTCGTCAAGTTCGCCGGGCACTACCACGGGCACGTCGACTCCCTGCTGGTCAGCGCCGGCTCCGGCGTCGCCACCCTCGCCCTGCCCGACTCTGCCGGCGTCCCGAAGGAGATGGCCGCCGAGACCCTCGTCATCCCCTACAACGACGTCGACGCCCTCGAGGCGGTGTTCGCGGCCCGCGGCAGCGAGATCGCCTGCCTCATCACCGAGGCCGCGGCCGGCAACATGGGCGTCGTCCCTCCGGATGCCGGGTTCACGCAGGCCCTGCGCCGGGTCACCGCCGAGCACGGGGCCCTGCTGGTCTCCGACGAGGTGATGACCGGCTTCCGGGTCAGCCGGGCCGGCTGGTGGGGCCACGAGGGAGTCGACGTGACTCCCGACCTGATGACCTTCGGCAAGGTGATGGGCGGCGGCTTCCCCGCAGCGGCGTTCGGCGGCCGCGCCGACGTCATGGCCCTGCTCGCCCCCGAGGGCCCGGTCTACCAGGCCGGCACGCTCTCCGGGAACCCGGTCGCCACCGCCGCCGGCCTCGCCACATTGAGGGCCTGCGACGACGCTCTCTACGCCCGCCTCGGTGAGGTGTCGAGCGCCATCGCCGGGGCGGCATCCGCCGCCTTGTCAGATGCCGGGGTGCCGCACCGCATCCAGTGGGCCGGGTCGATGTTCTCGGTCTACTTCCGTGAGGGGGCGGTGCGCACCTACGACGACGCGCGTGACCAGGACACCGCGGCGTTCGGCCGGTTCTTCCACGCGATGCTCGATGCCGGGGTCTACCTGCCGCCGAGCGCGTTCGAGTCGTGGTTCGTCTCCGGGGCGCACGACGATGCCGCCGTGGAGCGGGTGCTGGCCGCCCTCCCGGGGGCGGCCCGGGCCGCCGCTGGGATGGGCGCCGGGTCGCGTGCCTGAGCACTCAGCGAGGTTTGCGA
>CAWHYJ010000008.1:0-65792 GCA_963833495.1 uncultured Actinomycetota bacterium
TGACGCCCGTTTCGAACCACTGACACACAAGGACTACTGACATGGCACACAAGAAGGGTGCGTCCTCGACCCGCAACGGTCGCGACAGCAACGCCCAGTACCTCGGCGTCAAGCGCTTCGGCGGCCAGGCCGTCAACACCGGCGAGATCCTCGTCCGCCAGCGCGGCACGCACTTCCACCCCGGTGACGGGGTCGGCCGTGGCGGCGACGACACGCTGTTCGCGCTCGTCGCGGGTGCGGTCGAGTTCGGCACCAAGCGCGGCCGCAAGACCGTCAACATCATCCCGGCGGAGACCGTCGCCGCGGAGTGACTCCGGCGCCGGGTGCCTCGTCACCCGGCCGCATGACCACGTCGTGAGGGGCGGGCCGCTTCCGGCCCGCCCCTTCCGGCGTCCTCCGAGCTTTTGTCACCACAGACCAGAGGAGCGAGAAGCATGACGACCTTCGTCGACCGCGTCGTGCTGCACGTCGCCGCCGGGAACGGTGGCCACGGCGTGGCCTCGGTCAAGCGTGAGAAGTTCAAGCCGCTCGGCGGCCCCGACGGCGGCAACGGCGGCAAGGGTGGCTCGGTCGTCCTCGCGGTCGACCCACCGTCGACCACGCTGCTCGACTACCACCACACCCCGCACCGCAAGGCCACCAACGGCAAGCCGGGTGGTGGCGACGAGCGCAACGGCGCCGACGGCGGCGACCTCGTGCTGCCGGTGCCCGAGGGCACCGTGGTCAAGGACGGCAACGGGTCGGTGCTCGCCGACCTGGTCGGGCACGACGCCACCTTCGTCGTCGCCCGCGGAGGCCGCGGTGGCCTGGGCAACAAGGCGCTGGCCTCGCCCCGGCGCAAGGCGCCCGGCTTCGCCCTGCTCGGCGAGCCCGGTGAGTCCATCGACATCGTGCTCGAGGCTCGATTCGCTCGCCGACGTCGCGCTGATCGGCTTCCCGAGCGCCGGCAAGTCCTCGCTCGTCTCGGTGATGTCGGCCGCGCGGCCCAAGATCGCCGACTACCCGTTCACCACCCTGGTGCCCAACCTCGGGGTCGTCAACGCCGGGTCGCAGCGCTTCACGATGGCCGACGTGCCCGGGCTGATCCCCGGCGCGAGCGAGGGCAAGGGCCTCGGGCTGGAGTTCCTGCGCCACGTCGAGCGCTGCTCGGTTCTGGTGCACGTGGTCGACTGCGCCACCCTCGAGCCGAACCGTGACCCGATGACCGACCTCGAGGTGATCGAGGCCGAGCTCGCCGCCTACGTCACCGACGACTCGCTCGGCGGCCGGCCGCTGTCGGACCGCACCCGGATCATCGTGCTCAACAAGGCCGACGTGCCCGACGCCCTCGACCTGGCCGAGATGGTGCGGCCGCTGCTCGAGGAGCGTGGCCTCGAGGTGCACATCGTCTCGGCGGTCGCGCACACCGGGCTCGAGGAGCTCACGTTCGCGCTGGCCCGCCACGTGCTCGCGGCCCGGGCCGAGATCGAGTCGCGGGTCATCGAGCGGCCGCGGGTCGTCATCCGGCCGGTCGCCGTCGACGACGCCGGGTTCGTCGCGCGCCGCAACACCCCCGACGGCGAGGTCTTCCGGGTGCTCGGAGAGCGTGCCCGGCGCTGGATCAACCAGACCGACTTCTCCGACGACGCGGCCGTGGGCTACCTCGCCGACCGGCTCAGCCGGCTCGGCGTCGAGGACGCGCTGCTCAAGGCCGGCGCCGTGTCGGGCTCGACGGTGCTCATCGGGCCCGAGGACAACGCCGTGGTCTTCGACTGGGAGCCCACGATGACGGCCGGTGCCGGCGCTGCTCGGCGGCCCGCGCGGCAGCGACGTGCGGATCGAGGCCGAGGGCGGGCGCAAGACCCGCGACGAGCGCCGTGCGCACTTCCACGCCCGCAAGGACGCCCAGACGGCGGCTCGCACCGAGCTCGCACAGGAGCGCGACGCCGGGCACTGGGCGTCCGTGGCCGACGAGGACTCGACCCGGATGCCGGACACCGCCGCGGGTCTTCGGCGCACCGTGGGCGGGGGGCACCGCCTCGTGGTGAAGGTGGGGTCGTCCTCGCTGACTACGGCCGATGGTGGGACCGCTCGACCTCGGCGCGCTCGGTGCCCTGGTCGACGTGCTGGCGGCGCGCCGCGCGGCGGGTCACCAGGTGGTGCTGGTGTCGTCGGGGGCCATCGCCGCCGGCATCCGCCCGCTGGGGCTGGCGCGGCGGCCCTCCGACCTGGCCACCCAGCAGGCGGCGGCGTCGGTGGGGCAGGGGGCGCTGGTCGCTGCCTACCAAGCGGCCTTCTCGGCGCACGGGCTCGGCCGTGGGGCAGGTGCTGCTGACCGCTGACGACGTCACCCGGCGCACCCACTACACGAATGCCCGGCGCACCCTGGAACGGCTGCTCGAGCTCGGCATCGTGCCGATCGTCAACGAGAACGACACGGTGGCCACGCACGAGATCCGGTTCGGTGACAACGACCGGCTGGCGGCGCTGGTGTCCGACCTGGTCGCGGCCGACGGGCTGGTGCTGCTCACCGACGTCGACGCGCTCTACGACGGGCCGCCGTCGCGCGGCGGTTCGCGGCGGGTGCCGCTCGTGGCGACGACCGACGACCTCGATGCGGTGACGATCGGCGGCACCGGGTCGGCTGTGGGCTCGGGCGGGATGGTGACCAAGGTGGAGGCGGCCGGCATCGCCGGTGCGGCCGGCATCCCGACGCTGTTGACCCGGCTCGCCGACGTGACGGCGGCACTGTCCGGTGCTGACCTCGGGACCGTCTTCGCGCCGGCGGCCGCGACCCGGGCATCACGCAAGCGCTGGCTGGCACACGCGACCACGGCGCGCGGGCGCCTGCTGCTCGACGACGGCGCGGTCGCGGCGGTGACGGTGCGGCGCAAGTCGCTGCTGCCCGCCGGCATCACGGGGGTCGAGGGGGCGTTCGCCGCCGGGGACCCGGTCGACGTGTGCACGCCCGAGGGGCTGGTCATCGCCCGCGGGTTGGTCAACTACGCCTCGGCGGAGCTGCCTCGGCTGCTCGGGCGCTCGACGCGCGACCTGGCCCGCGAGCTCGGGCCGGCGTACGAGCGCGAGGTCATCCACCGCGACGACCTCGTGGTGCTCTGAGCGACTAGCGCAGCTGCTGCACCTCGAACTGCATCCGGGGGTGGGCGATGGCGTCCTGGCTCTGCACGAGCTGCAGCTCACGGCGGCCCGACTCGTGGGTGGTCGTGAGCAGGTCGAAGACGCTGGAGACGGTGCGCCCGAGGGCGAGGCCGGCATCACCGGTCTGGAGCAGGTGTGCGGTGAACAGCGCGGCGGTGACGTCGCCGGAGCCATTGGCCTTCATCGGCAGCTGGGGGGTCTGCACGATCCAGGCTCCCTCACCGTGCACCGCGAGCATCTCGATCGTGCCCTCGGGGCGGTCCGGGCGCAGCACGCTGGTGACGAGCACCGTGCCCGGGCCCATGTCACGGGCTCGCTCGACCGAGTCGAGGGTGGAGTCGAGGTCGGCTGGGTCGGTCTCGGTGAGGAAGCCGAGCTCGAACTGGTTGGGGGTGATCAGGTCGGCCTTGGGCACGACCTTCTCGCGCAGCAGCACGGGGATCGCGGGGTGGACGAAGCAGCCGGATGCCGCGTTGCCCATGACCGGGTCGCAGGCGTAGATGGCGCCCGGGTTGGCGGCCTTGGTGCGGGCGACGGCATCGAGGATGACCTCGCCGATCTGCTCGCCGCCCTGATAGCCGGACAGCACGGCGTCGACCTCGGGCAGGGCGCCGCGCTCCTCGATGCCGGTGACGACCTCGCGCACGTCGTCGGGAGCCATCAACGGGCCGCGCCAGGCGCCGTAGCCGGTGTGGTTGGAGAAGTGCACGGTGTGCACTGGCCACACCTCCACGCCGAGCCGCTGGAGCGGGAAGACGGCGGCGGAGTTGCCGACGTGGCCGTAGGCCACCGAGGACTGGATGGACAGGATCGTCGTCACCGGCCCATCCTCGCACCCGGGTGGACCCGACCGCGGCGCGCCATCGAAGCTGCCTGCGGTGCCTCAGGAGGCTGGGGCGCGTCCCGCGAGGCGCCCGACGAGGGTCCAACTGGGGGACGCCCGGATGCTTCGCCTCATGAGCCGCGCCGCCAGCAACCCCCTATGTGCTGCCGGCCTGTCCGCCACGTGAAGCACATCGGCGGTTGGTGCCCCGTTGGCTCACCCGGTGAAGCATCCGGACCTCTCCTCAGATGGGTTCCCGGGGGCGCCCAGGAAACGTCTCCCGGCCACTATTGGATGCACCCCCTCAGTGAGCAACTTTGAAAGTTGCTCACTGGTGGTGAGCATCCAATAGGGGCCACGCACACACATCCCTCCGGGCCCGCCTGCGGCCTCCGGTCCGCTGCTCGAGCCGTGGGAGGCCCGGCGCACCCCAGCGCCGCGCGGCATACCCTTGGAGGCATGGCTGACCGCACCTCCGGTATCGACCCGGCCGACGTCGAGCGGGTCCGCGAGCTCGCCGAGGCGGCCCGCACCGCCTCCCGCCGCCTCGCCCAGCTGACCCGGGCCGAGAAGGACGCCGCGCTGCGCACCCTCGCCGACGACCTCGAGGACGCCACCGACGACGTCGTCGCCGCCAACGAGCGCGACCTCGCCCGCGGCCGCGAGAACGGCATGTCCGACAGCCTCCAGGACCGCCTGCGCCTCGACCCGCCCCGCCTCGCCGCCGTGGCCCAGGCCCTGCGCGACATCGCCGCCCTGCCCGACCCGGTCGGCGAGGTGGTGCGCGGCTCCACCCTCGCCAACGGCCTGCAGATCCGCCAGGTCCGCGTGCCGATGGGCGTGGTCGGCATGATCTACGAGGCCCGTCCCAACGTCACCGTCGACGCCGCAGGCCTGGGCCTGAAGAGCGGCAACGCCGTCATCCTGCGTGGTGGCAGCGCCGCTGCCGACACCAACCGCGCCACGGTCGCGGTCCTGCGCGCCAGCCTCGAGCGCCAGGGACTGCCCGCGGATGCCGTCGGCCTCCTCGAGGGCGGCCACGGCGCCGTCCGCGCGCTGATGACCGCCCGCGGCCTGGTCGACCTGCTCATCCCGCGCGGCGGCGCCGACCTCATCCAGACCGTGGTCACCGAGTCGACCGTCCCCGTCATCGAGACCGGCATCGGGAACTGCCACGTCTACGTCGACCGGGCCGCCGACCTCGACAAGGCGCTGGCCATCACGGTCAACTCCAAGACCCACCGGCCCAGCGTGTGCAACGCGGCCGAGTCGCTGCTGGTGCACCGCGACGTCGCCGCCGCGTTCCTGCCCAAGGCGCTCGCGGCGCTCGCCGGTGAGGGCGTCGCGCTGCACACCGACCCGGATGCCGGTGCGCAGGCCGACACCGCGGGCGTCGCCCACGACACGGCAACCGACGAGCACTTCGCCACCGAGTTCCACGGCCTGGAGATGTCGGTCGGCGTGGTCGACGACCTCGACGCGGCGCTCGACCACATCCGCCGCTACGGCTCGGGCCACACCGAGGCGATCGTCACCGAGGACCGCGCCGCCGCCCGCCGTTTCACCGCCGAGGTCGACGCGGCGGCGGTCATGGTCAACGCGAGCACCCGCTTCACCGACGGCGGCGAGTTCGGCTTCGGTGCCGAGATCGGCATCTCGACCCAGAAGCTGCACGCCCGCGGCCCGATGGCCCTGCCCGAGCTGACGACGACCAAGTGGGTCGTCGAGGGCGACGGTCAGATCCGGGTCTGACCGTCGCGGCTCTCGCCGGCGGCCACGTCGAGCGAGTCGTGGGCGACGAAGTACGACGGTCGCGCCTGCAGGGCGACGTAGGTGCGGCCCACGTACTCCCCGAGGATGCCGAGCGCGAGCAGCTGCACCGCGCCCACCGCCGCGACGATGACGACCGTGGACGTCCAGCCGGGAAGGGTGTTCCCGAGCAGCAGCGCCACGAGCGCGTAGACGAGCACGCCGATCGCCGCCAGCCCACCGACCAGCCCGATCCAGGTGGCAAAGCGCAGCGGTGCGGTTGAGAACCCGGTGATGCCGTCGACCGAGAGCCGGATCATCTTGCCCAAGGGGTACTTGGAGTCGCCGGCGGCACGGGCCGCCCGTGAGTAGTTCACCGAGGCACTCGGGAACCCCAGCGCGGGCACGACGAGCCGCAGCACCCGGCCGTGCTCGGGAAGGGCGTTCACGGCATCCACGGTGGCGCGGGACATCATCCGGTAGTCGCCGGCATCCACCTTGGCGTCGACGTCCGACATCGCGCGGATCGAGCGGTAGAACGCCCGGGCCGTGACCCGCTTGAACGCGGTGTCGGTGGACCGGTCGGTGCGCACGCCGTAGACGACGTCGACGCCCTGGCCGCGCGCGACGGCGAGCATCTCGCCGATCACCTCGGGGGGGTCCTGCAGGTCGGCGTCGAGGGTCACGACCCACTGTCCCCTGGCGCGGGCCAGCCCGGCCGAGATGGCGGCCTGGTGCCCGGCGTTGGCGCGCAACCGGACCACGCGCACCTGCGGCCACTCGCGCCGCAGCCGTTGCAGCAGCACGGGGGTGCCGTCGGTGGAGCCGTCGTCGACGCAGAGGATCTCGTAGGACACACCCCACCCGTCCGCGGCCGGGCGCAGCCGCTCGACGAGCAGCGGCAGCACCGCCTCCTCGTTGTACATGGGGACCACGACGCTCAGGTCGACCGGGGCGGTGGGCATGGGGCAAGGGTAGATGGCCCGGCTCGAGCCCACCGGCCGGCAGGCGTCCCCCGCCGCGGCGGCATCCCCGCTGGACCCGACGGCTGAAGGCCCCCGAGTATGAGATCGGGGGCCTTCGGCGGCCGGCGGTGCCGACGTGTCGAGCCGGTCGGTCCCTGCGGCGTGAACCGCTGGGTCAGCCACGCGACGGTGGCGCCGCCCCCCTGAAGGGACGAGCTTCGACTCAGGTCGTTTGGCCGCGGCACCCACGCCGTCGCGCGCTCGTGACCTCCCCTTGCGGGGCTGCCACGTCCGTCCCAGCAAGCCGGGCGAGGTCGGTGCCGTTATCCGTACGACCCGCCTCCGTGGCCATTTCGACGACTTCTCGCCGAAGCGGTCTCGGGGGCGTGACGACCTTTCTAGTGCCGAAATGGCCTGCCGCGCAAGCGCACACGGGCAAATATGGGTGGTATCTCAGGCCCCGGCGTGTCGTCCACAAGGGGTGAGCGCAAGGCCCCCCGTCGTGCACAGGGCTGTGGACGAAGTCGGTGGACAGCCGAGGCGCTAGGCTGGCCCGCATGTCGATGACCGTTGCCCGCTTCCTGAGCGAGGAGCTGCCCACCGCCCGCGAGCTGCCGATGCCGCCGTGGCTGTTCGCCGTCATCGCCCTGGTCGCTTTCGCCTTCCTCCTCGGGGTCACCTGGTCCTTCCGCGGCACCGCGCAGAAGTACGCCCGCCCCGACCTGCGGGGCGTGAAGCCCGGCGAGGCCGGCACCGGCCCGGCCCACCCCGAGGACGACGAGGCGCACTGGCCCGAGCACCCCGGGCACGGCCACTCCTGAGCGCCGCACGCATGCGGCTCGGGGTGATGGGTGGGACCTTCGACCCCATCCACCACGGTCACCTCGTCGCCGCCTCCGAGGTGCAGTCCCTCCTCGGTCTCGACGAGGTCGTCTTCGTCCCCACCGGACAGCCCTGGCAGAAGGAGGGGCGCGACGTCGCCCCGGCCGAGCACCGCTACCTGATGACCGTGGTCGCGACGGCATCCAACCCTCGCTTCACGGTCTCGCGGGTCGACATCGACCGTCACGGCCCCACGTACACCATCGACACCCTGCGCGACCTTCGCGACCAGCGCCCCGACGCCGAGCTGTTCTTCATCACCGGCGCCGACGCTCTGGCGCAGATCCTGTCCTGGAAGGACTCCGACGAGCTGTTCGCGCTCGCCCAGTTCATCGGGGTCACCCGCCCCGGCTACCACCTGACCGAGACCGGCCTGCCCGCGGACCGTGTCGACCTGATGGAGGTGCCCGCCATGGCGATCAGCTCCACCGACTGCCGCGACCGCGTCCACGCGGGGGAGCCGGTCTGGTACCTCGTGCCCGACGGCGTCGTGCAGTACATCTCCAAGCACCACTTGTATGCCGCGCCGCCTCCCGACGCGGCCCCGAGCACTCCGAACCCCCAGAACCCCACCGAGGAGCACCGTGACCGCCACTGACCGCGCGCTGGAGCTGGCCCGAGCAGCGGCCGGCGCCGCCGCCGCCAAGCTCGCGACCACCATCACGGGCATCGACGTCTCGGAGCAGCTCGCGCTGACCGACGTCTTCGTCATCGTCTCCGCCGAGTCCGAGCGGCAGGTCGGCTCGATCGTCGACGAGGTCGAGGACGTGCTGCGCGACATGGGCACCAAGCCGGTGCGCCGCGAGGGTCAGCGCGAGGGGCGCTGGGTGCTCATCGACTTCGTCGACATCGTGGTGCACGTGCAGCACGACGAGGAGCGCTCCTTCTACGAGCTCGAGCGGCTCTGGAAGGACTGCCCGAGCATCGACCTCGGCGTCGTCGGCACCGAGCAGGGCGGTCGGTGAGCCCCACCGTCCCCGGGGCGGCGCCCCGCCGCGTCATCGTGCTGCGGCACGGCGAGACCGACCACAACGCCGCCCGCATCTGGCAGGGCCACCTCGACACCACGCTGTCCGAGCGCGGGCAACAGCAGGCGGATGCCGTGGGGCCGGCGCTCGCTGCGTTCGCACCCGACCGCATCGTCTCCTCCGACCTGACCCGAGCGGCACTGACGGCGCAGAGCGTGGGGCGCGCGTGCGGCATCCCCGTGCAGCTGGACCCTCGTTTCCGTGAGATCGACGTGGGTGGCTGGCAGGGGCTGTCGGCCTCGCAGGTGGGCGAGGGGTGGCCCGACGTGCAGGCGGCGTTGTCGCGTGGTGAGGACGCACGCCGGGGCGACTCCGGCGAGACGATGGCCGAGGTCGCCGAGCGGGTCGGGGCCGCGCTCACCGAGCACCTCGACGCGCTCGGGCCGGGGGAGTGCCTCGTCGTGTCCACGCACGGGGCGTCGGGACGCACGGCCGCCGCCTGGCTGCTCGGGCTCGAGCACGAGCTCGCCTGGCGGGTGCTCGGCGCGCTGGGCAACTGCCACTGGGCCGAGCTGGTCGAGGGCCGCGCCGGGTGGCGCATCCAGACCTGGAACGCCTCGTCGGAGGTGGCGTCGGTGGCCGGGTCGCCCCCGCCCTGAGGCGGATTTGGGCAGTCCGTGGTGCATGGGTAGACTCGCCGTCGCCCCTTCGGGGGACACCCACTCGGGGCTGTAGCGCAGTTGGTAGCGCACCTGCATGGCATGCAGGGGGTCAGGGGTTCGAATCCCCTCAGCTCCACAGGGTCGAAGGGCCGGACGGTCATGTCCGGCCCTTCGTCGTTCGTCCGGCGGCGTAGCGTTTGAAGTGTGTTCTCGGTGAGGTCGCGGGCGATCGGGTCGGTGTTCGACGAGCTCCTCGCGTTCTTCCGGCCGACCTACGCCCACGTGCGCGAGGAGAAGCAGCGCCTCGACCTGATGCGCGAGGAGGAGGGCGACGCCGCACCCCCGCTGCTGCTGGGTGAGGCAGAGGTCCGGATGAGGGTGCCACCGGGCTACCAGCCCCCGCACGGCCCCCGTCGGCACACCGAGCCGCCCCCGGACTCGCGCGGCATCGTCGTCTGACGGGCCTCAGGCCGGCCAGACCCCGCTGGACCCGCGCCGGTGCGAGCCGAGCAGGTGGGTGTCGACGATGCCGACCGCCTCCATCAGCGCGTACATCGTCGTGGGCCCGACGAAGACGAAACCCTTGCGCTTGAGCGCCTTGGACAGGGCCAGCGACTCGGGGGAGGAGGTGGGCACGTCGGCGTAGCTGTGCGGGCGAGGGGTGTCGGTCGGCCGGAACGACCAGACGAAGGCGGCGAGGTCGCCCTCGGGGTCGTCTCGCAGGGCCAGGGTGGCGCGGGCGTTGGTGATGGTCGCGAGCACCTTGGCGCGGTTGCGCACGATGCCGGCATCCGCCATCAGGCGCTCGACGTCAGCCTCGCGGTAGCGCGCCACGACCTCGGGGTCGAAGCCACCGAAGGCCAGCCGGAAGGCCGGGCGCTTGCGCAGGATCGTCGCCCAGGACAGCCCCGACTGGAACGCCTCGAGCGAGAGCCGCTCGAACAGGCCGCGCTCGTCGCGCACCGGCATCCCCCACTCGGTGTCGTAGTAGTCGCGCAGCAGCGGGTCGACCGAGGCCCAGACCGGGCGAGCCAGGCCGTCGTCGCCGATGACGACACCGGGGGTGCTCACGAACGCCTCAGCGTGACGATGGGGACCTCGGGCGGCGCCGCGACCCTGATCGGCGGCCCCCACTCGCCTGCGCCGCGAGAGGTCAGCACGGGCGTTCCCTCGAGCACCGCGGTGCCCTCGACCATCGGCTGCTGGAGCGGCACCAGGTAGCGGATCGGCCACAGCTGGCCGCCATGGGTGTGGCCGGACAGCTGGAGGTCGACGCCGCGACCCTTCAGGGCGAGCGCCTGCAGGGGCTGGTGTGCGGCGAGCAGCACGAACGAGGCCGCATCGGTGCCTGCCAGCGCGGCATCGGGGTCCGAGGCCCACTCGCCCTCGCCGGTGAGGTCGTTGACACCCGCCAGCGCGATCGAGGCGCCGTCCCGCTCGAGCGGCACGGCGGTGTTGCGGAGCACCGTGAGCCCGACCTCCTCGAACGCCGCGACCCAGTTGGCGGTATCCCGGAACATCTCGTGGTTGCCGGTGACCGCGTAGACGCCCATCGGGGCCCGGAGGCCGGCCAGCGGCGCGATCTCGGGGGAGTAGCGCGCGGCCGTGCCGTCGACCGTGTCACCCGCGATGACGACGACGTCTGGGTGCGCCGCGTTGACCAGGTCGACGACCTTCCGGGTGAACGCGGCGCTGCGCACCGCTCCGGCGTGCAGGTCCGTGATGACCGCCACCTGAAGGCCGTCGAGCTGCGACGGCAGCTGTGGCGACGCGACCTCGAAGCGGGTGATCGACGGCGTCGCCGCCTCGAAGGCGCCGTAGACCGTGATGCCGACGGCGGCCGCTGCCACCAGTGGCGAGGCGACCCGGTTCAACCGGAGGCGACCCACCCGCCCGTGGTCGTGCCGCCACCGCACCAGCCAGATGCCGACGCAGACCAGCCAGACCGGCACCAGCCCCAGGAAGAGGTAGAAGCAGGTCGCGAGGAACGCCTGCCCCACCCACACCGCGGGCCGCAGCTGCGCGGGGCTGAACCAGCCTCCCCACACGTCGAACCCGGCCAGCGCGAGCGCCGTGAGCACGACCAGGGCGACGGCCACGGCATACCGCACCCAGCGGGGCCGCCAGCCGGGGGCGACGGCGAGGCGCTGCCAGACGAAGGCGAGGAACCCGGCCAGGACCCCGACGGGGACCAGGAGGAACCAGGCGCTCAAGCGGCGTCGGAGGCCAGCGCCGCCCGGATGTCGTCCGCGATGTCCTTCGGCTCGGTGTTCGGGGCGTAGCGGGCGATGACCTCGCCGTCGCGACCGACGAGGAACTTGGTGAAGTTCCACTTGATCCGGCCGCCGAGCAGGCCCTTCTTCTCGCTCTTGAGCCAGCGGAAGAGCGGGTGCGCGTCGTCGCCGTTGACGTCGACCTTGGCGAACATCGGGAAGGTCACGCCGTAGTTGACCTGGCAGAACTCGCCGATCTCCTCCTCGGTGCCCTTCTCCTGCGCACCGAACTGGTTGCACGGGAAGCCGAGCACGACCAGGCCCTGGTCGTGCAGGTCCTTGTACAGCTCCTCGAGCCCTGCGTACTGGGGGGTGAAGCCGCAGGCGCTGGCCGTGTTGACGACCAGGACGACCTGGCCGGCGTAGGCGGACAGGTCGCGCTCGTCGCCCGTGAGGGTGGTCGCGGTGAAGTCGGAGATCGTCGTCATGGCCATATCGTCACACGCGGCGGCGACCCCGTCCGAGCGGGTCGCGCGGGTTGGACGGCTTCGCCACCTCACGCGGGTCCCCGCAATAGCCTGAGGCGGTGCCCGACGCCAGGTCCCACGACGCCGCCACCTCCCCGGTGGTCCAGACCGAGCCCGCCGACCGCACCGCGGCCGAGGTGCCGCCCGGCCCCCCGCTCGACGTCGACGTGCTGGTCATCGGGGCCGGCATCGCCGGGGTCGACGTGGCCTGCCGGCTGTCACGGCACTGCCCCGACACCGTGTGGGCGGTGCTCGAGGCGCGCGACGCCATCGGCGGCACCTGGGACCTGTTCCGCTACCCCGGCATCCGCTCCGACTCCGACATGTACACCCTGGGCTTCCCGTTCCGGCCGTGGCGCGGCCCGTCGTCGATCGCCACGGGTGAGGAGATCCGCGACTACGTGCAGGCGACCGCGCACGACGAGGGCGTCGCCGAGCGGGTGCACTTCGGGCAGCACGTCGAGCGGCTCGAGTGGAGCTCGGCCGACCGGCGCTGGACCGTCAGCAGCCGCACCCGCGACGGCCTGGTGCGGCACACCGCCCGGTTCGTCTACCTGGCCACCGGCTACTTCTCCTACGCGTCGGGACACGTCGTCGAGTTCCCGGGCCAGGCCGACTTCGCGGGGGAGGTCGTGCACCCACAGGCCTGGCCGGAGGACCTGGCGGTCGCGGGCCGGCGGGTCGTCGTCATCGGCAGTGGCGCCACCGCCATCACGCTGCTGCCGGCGCTGGTCGACGAGGGCGTCGCCTCGGTCACGATGCTGCAGCGCAGCCCGAGCTACGTGGCCTCGCTGCCGTCACGCGACGTCGTGGCCAACGGGCTGCGTGCCGTGCTCCCGGATGCCGTGGCCCACCGCCTCGTGCGCGGCAAGAACGTGCTGCTGTCGACGGCGAGCTACCAGGTGCTGCGCCGCTACCCCGAACCAGGACGCCGGATGCTGAGCCGGCGGGCCGCGCGCCTCCTGCCCGACGGCTACCCCGTCGACACCCACTTCGCCCCGCGCTACAACCCCTGGGACCAGCGGGTCTGCGTCGCCCCCGACGGCGACCTGTTCGACGCGCTGTCCGGGGGACGGGCGCACGTCGTGACCGGCGCCATCGAGCGGTTCGAGCGCGACGGCATCCGGCTGGCCGGCGGTGAGCTGGTCGAGGCCGACGTCGTGGTGACCGCCACCGGGCTGAAGATGGAGGTCGGCGGCGGCGCCGACCTCGTGGTCGACGGCCAGTCGGTCGACCTGTCGGGCCGGCACGTCTACAAGGGGGCGATGCTGTCGGGTGTGCCCAACCTGGCCATGGCCGTGGGCTACACCAACGCCAGCTGGACGCTGCGAGCCGACCTGTCCGCGCGGTGGTTCTGCTCGCTGCTGCGCCACCTCGACCGGCACGACCTCACCGTGGCGACGCCGCGCTACGACGAGCCGCAGGCGGGGGAGCGTCCGCTGCTCGACCTCACCTCGGGATACGTGCAGCGGGCGGCGCACCTGCTACCCCGCCAGGGCCACCACCGGCCGTGGCGCGTGGTGCAGAGCTATGTCTACGACGTGGCGGTCACCCGGCTGGGCCGGGTCGACGACGGCCACCTCGAGCTGTCCTGAGCACCCTCAGCTGGCGAGGCTGACCGGCTGGGCCGCGATCCGGGCCACCCGCGCCAGCAGCGCGCCGCCCTGGCGCACCGACGCCAGGTGCGCCCAGCCGTGCTCGGCCGCCCACGCCACGACGACGTGCATCTGCGCGAGGTCACGCCGGGCGGCAGCGGTGCGCAGCTCGGCGCCGACGAGCAGCTCGGTGCAGGCGACCCGGTCGGGCAGCGGCCGGCCCCGCAACGCGGCCGCCCACGGCCCGTCGGCGTGCCGGAGAAGGGGGAGCGGGTCGGCATCCGCGGTGGGCGCGGCCCGTCGGGCGGATGCCGGGCACGCGCCGGTGGGTGCCGGGCCAGCGCCGGCGGGTGCCTGGTCGGCGCCCTCGGCGCGCAGCAGCGCGGCCGCGAGGACGGCCCCGGCGACCGCGGTGTGGTAGCTGGTCTGGATGACGTAGGTGGAGCGGTCGGCGGGGCTGAGCGAGGCAGCCACGGCGGGGTCGTGCTCGGGGCCGGGCAGGAAGCCGTGGGTGTCCTCGGCGCGGTCGAGCTCGGCGAGGGCGTAGCGCGCACCGGGGCTGAGCGGCAGCCCGAGCATCGGCCAGGTCCAGAGCAGCTCGGCGGCGACGTCGAGGTTGCCACAGGCCAGCGCGGCGCCCAGCAGGGCCTCCGCGTCGTCGGCGACCGAGCTGGCCGGGCGGTCGGAGCGGGGGGCGAGCAGGCCGCAGTCGGTGGCGTGCAGCACGGCGCGGGTGAGCGCGTACGCGTCGGTGAGGTCGCCCTGCAGCAGGTCGGCGCCACGTTCGAGCACCGAGCCGGTGGGCACGTCGGGCGAAGCGCAGCCCTCGGTCAGGCCCTGCAGCCACGACAGCTCGAGCCGGTCGGTGGGGTTGGCCTCGTCGCCGAGGTCGTCCTCGACGGGGTCGACCAGGTCGAACAGCCGTCGGGCCACGGTGCGGTGGCCGGTGTCGAGGTCGCCGAGCAGGGCGAACGGGAAGGCCTCCCGCGCCCGGCACCGCGGGTCGGCGCCCACCGCCAGAGCAGCCTGCACCGGGTCGAGCGAGCGGGTGAGTGCCTCGCCGAGGCGGGCATGTGCAGCGCCGAGCCCCTCGAACCGGGCGAGGGCCGGGTCGTCGGCGAGCAGCCGCCCGGCCACCCGGCAGAGCAGCGCGGTCTCGCCGAGCACCGTGGCCGGCACGAGCGCGCGGGCGCCGCCGACCCCCGGCCGGCCCTCGCCCGCCACGGCGACGCCGGCCGCGCCCAGCCGGAGGCCGTGCGCGAGCCGGCGTCGCAGCTCGTGCGAGGTGCTCACGGGACGGCGCCTTCGGCTGCGGGCCGACCCTGGGCGAGAGCCGTGGTCACGCCCCTGCCGGCGCCCGCCTGCCTCGTCGACCCCATGGTGTTCTCCTTGCTGTCGGGACCACCCCCTGCGGTGGCCCCATGGGGACAAGGAGCGCGGTGGGCGTCGGGTGATACCCCGGGTGGTGCCGCCCGCATCGCTCGGGCCCGGGCGCCGGTCGGCGGCTGGCGCGGCGTGGTGCGGCCCACATCCCCGGAGTCGGACCTCGGTGGTCGCGGCGGGCTGCGAGGATCCACCCGTGTCGTATGCCGTGTGGGTCGCCGCCGTGGTCACCGCAGCCCTGTTCGCCGCCGACTGGTGGGCGGTGTGGCACCGGCGGCACGACGTCGAGCGCCTGGCGAAGCCGGCCGCGATGGTGGGGCTGCTCTCGGTGGCCCTGTTGGCCGGGGCCACCGACAGCACCGCCGGGCGCTGGCTGCTGCTGGCGCTGGTGCTGGGGCTGGTCGGTGACGTCTTCCTGCTCGAGGACACCCCGAGCCGGTTCGTCGGCGGGCTCGCGGCGTTCCTCGTCGGGCACCTCGCCTACGTCGCGTCGTTCGTCGCCGTGGGCCTCGACCGGCCTGCGCTGGGCTGGCTCGGTGCGGGCGTGCTGCTCGTGGCACTCGTCGTGGGGCGCCGCATCCTCCCCGGTGCCCTGGCGCAGGGTGGTGCCGCCCTGGCCGTGCCGGTCGCCGTCTACATGGCGGTGATCGGTGCGATGGCCGTGGTCGGCTGGGCGACCGGCCGGCCGCTGGTCGGGCTCGGCGCGAGCCTGTTCGTCGTGAGCGACACCGTGCTCGCCATGGGCCGCTTCGTGCAGGACCGTCGGTGGACGCACGTCGTCGTCATGGTGACCTACCACCTCGCGCAGGCTCTCATCGTGGCCGGTCTTCTCAGCTGACCGGAATATACCCCTGGGGGGTACCTGTTACCGGCTGCATGGAGACAACGAACCACACCTCCCACGCGTCGCCCACCCACGCCGCCGCTGGCGGTTCGTGGTCCGGGGCCGCCCGGGCCACCCTGCACTGCCTCACCGGGTGCGCCATCGGCGAGATCCTGGGCCTGGTGATCGGCACCGCCCTCGGGCTCTCGACCGGCGCCACGATCGTGCTCGCCGTCGCGCTGGCCTTCGTGTTCGGCTACGCCCTCACGATCACCCCGGTGCTGCGCTCCGGCGTCGCCCTCAAGGCCGCGCTCGCCGTGACCCTGGCCGCTGACACCGTCTCGATCACCGTGATGGAGCTGGTGGACAACTCGGTCGTGCTCGTCATCCCGGGAGCCATGGATGCCGGCCTCACCAGCACGCTCTTCTGGGGCTCGTTGGCTGTCTCGCTCGCCGTCGCGTTCGTGCTCACCGTCCCCGTCAACCGCTGGCTCATCTCCCGAGGCCGCGGCCACGCGGTCGTCCACGGCATGCACTGACGCAGTCCCGGCGACCCGGCACCGACCTCTCCGGAAACCGGTGGCGCCGCTGCGATACCCTGAGCAGGTGACGAGGTTCGAGCTTCTTCCCTAGCCGCGTCGGCCACCCGGCCCGCGCGGCGACCCCTCCTGCGTGAGGGGTTTTTTCATGGGCGCAGCCCGAACCCACCACCGACACCGACGAGGACGAGATGAGCGAGACGCCGCACCGCTACACCGCCGAGCTGGCCGGGCAGATCGAGGTCGCCTGGCAGGACCGCTGGGCCGAGCGCGGCACCTACCACGCGCCCAACCCAGCAGGCCCCTGGGCCGACCCGGACGCCGTCGCCACCTACCCCGGCGGGCACCTCCTCGTGCTCGACATGTTCCCGTACCCGAGCGGCGCCGGGCTGCACGTCGGCCACCCGCTGGGCTACATCGCCACCGACGTCGTCGCGCGCTTCAACCGGATGCTGGGCAAGAACGTGTTGCACTGCCTGGGCTACGACGCGTTCGGGCTGCCGGCCGAGCAGTACGCCGTGCAGACCGGCCAGCACCCGCGCAAGACCACCGAGGACAACATCGTCATCATGGCGCGCCAGCTGCGCCGCCTGGGCCTGGGCCACGACGACCGCCGCGCCATCCAGACCATCAACCCCGACTACTACCGCTGGACCCAGTGGATCTTCCTGCAGATCTACAACTCCTGGTACGACGCGGATGCCGTGCGCCCCGACGGCGGCGTCGGTCGCGCCAGGCCGATCGCCGAGCTGGTCGAGGAGTACCGCAACGGCACCCGCCCACTGCCCGCCGACGACGGCCGCGAGTGGGACGACCTCAGCGACCTGGAGCGGGCCGGCATCCTCGACGGCCAGCGCCTGGCCTACACCAGCGAGGCGCCGGTCAACTGGTGTCCGGGCCTGGGCACGGTGCTCTCGAACGAGGAGGTCACCAACGACGGCCGCTCCGAGCGCGGCAACTTCCCGGTGTTCAAGCGCAACCTGCGCCAGTGGATGATGCGCATCACCGCCTACGCCGACCGGCTGGCCGACGACCTCGACCGGGTCGACTGGCCCGAGAAGGTCCGGATCATGCAGCGCAACTGGATCGGCCGCAGCTCCGGCGCCAAGGTCGCCTTTCCGGTCGAGGGTGACGGCCAGGGGATCGAGGTGTTCACCACCCGGCCCGACACGCTGTTCGGCGCGACCTTCATGGTGCTGGCGCCCGAGCACCCGCTGGTCGACGAGCTCGTCCCCGCCGGCGGCTGGCCCGAGGGCACCAAGGACGCCTGGACCGGCGGCGCCGCCACCCCGGCCGAGGCGGTCGACGCCTACCGCCGCGCGGCATCCCGCAAGAACGACGTGGAGCGGCAGAGCGAGGGCAAGGACAAGACCGGTGTCTTCACCGGCGGCTGGGCGACCAACCCCGTCACCGGCACCCGCATCCCGGTCTTCGTGGCCGACTACGTGCTGATGGGCTACGGCACCGGCGCGATCATGGCGGTGCCCGGCCAGGACGAGCGCGACTGGGACTTCGCCCAGGCGTTCGACCTGCCGATCATCCGCACCGTGCAGCCCAGCGACGACCACGACGAGAACACCGCGTTCACCGGTGCCGGCCCGGCGATCAACTCCGCCAACGACGAGCTGAGTCTCGACGGTCTCGACGTCCCCGAGGCCAAGGAGCGGATCACCGCCTGGCTGCAGGAGAAGGGCCTCGGCGAGCCCACGGTCACCTACAAGCTGCGCGACTGGTTGTTCAGCCGGCAGCGCTACTGGGGCGAGCCGTTCCCGGTGGTCTTCGACGAGGACGGCATCGCCCACGGCGTCCCCGACTCGATGCTGCCCGTCGAGCTGCCCGAGGTGCCCGACTACAGCCCGAAGACCTACGACCCCGACGACGCCAGCAGCGAGCCCGAGCCACCGCTGTCGCGGGTCGACGAGTGGGTGCACGTCGAGCTCGACCTCGGCGACGGCCGCGGCACCCGTCGCTACCGCCGCGAGACCAACACCATGCCCAACTGGGCCGGGTCGTGCTGGTACTACCTGCGCTACCTCGACCCCGCCAACCGCGACGCCCTCGTCGACCCCGACAACGAGGCCTACTGGATGGGCCCGCGCCCCGAGCCGGTCGCCGGCGCCGCCCCCGGCACTCGCGACCCGGGCGGCGTCGACCTGTACGTCGGCGGCGTCGAGCACGCCGTGCTGCACCTGCTCTACGCCCGCTTCTGGCACAAGGTGCTGCACGACCTGGGCCACCTGAGCAGCGACGAGCCGTTCCGCACCTACTTCAGCCAGGGCTACATCCAGGCCGCGGCGTTCAAGGACGCCCGCGGCCAGTACGTCGAGGCCAAGGAGGTCGACGAGTCCGCCGACGGTGCCCTCACCTGGCAGGGCCAGCCGGTCACCCGCGAGTTCGGCAAGATCGGCAAGTCGCTGAAGAACATGGTCAGCCCCGACGAGATGTACGCAGCGTTCGGCGCCGACACCTTCCGGCTCTACGAGATGGGCCTCGGCCCGCTGGAGCAGAGCAAGCCGTGGGACACCCGCGCCGTCGTCGGCAGCCAGCGCTTCCTGCAACGGTTGTGGCGCAACGTGATCGACGAGGAGACCGGTGCGGTCATCGTCACCGACACCCCCATGGATGCCGCCACGACGCGCGTGCTGCACCGCACCATCGACGCCGTGCGCACCGACTACGCCGGCCTGGCCTTCAACACGGCGATCGCGCGGCTCACCGAGCTGAACAACGCGCTGACCAAGCTGCAGGGCGGAGTGCCCCGTGAGGCGGCCGAGTCGATCGTGCTGATGGTGGCCCCCATGGCGCCGCACGTCGCCGAGGAGCTGTGGGCCCGGATGGGCCAGAAGGAGTCGCTGGTGCACGCGGACTTCCCGGTCGCCGACCCGGCCCTGCTCGTCGAGGAGACCGTCACCTGCGTGGTGCAGGTCAAGGGCAAGGTGCGCGACCGGCTCGAGGTGCCCTCCGACATCACCGAGGACGCCCTGCGCGAGCTCGCGCTGGCCAGCGCCAAGGTGCAGGCGGCGGTGCCCGACGGCATCCGCACCGTCATCGTGCGGGCGCCCAAGCTGGTCAACATCGTCCCCGCCTGAGCTCGCTCACGGCGCCCGAGGAGGATGCCGCGATGGTCGACCTGGTGCTGCACGGCGGCCCGGTGTTCACGCCCGGCGCCGTCACGGGCGCGGATGCACGCCGCACCCGACGCCTGAGCTGAGGACGCCTGAGCCGGGCCTGAGGAGGAGGTGTCTCGGGTCGTGGACCGCGGTCGACGCGCCCCCACCCGGCATCCCTAGACTGCTCGGCGTAGGTCATGAGTGCTAGTGGCAAGCCCCGGCTCGCTGGCCAGCAACCCTCCTCCGCGGTGGGGTGCTCCGGGTGACGACCTGGTCGGCGACCCCTCTGGCGCCGGCAAGCGCGGGATCCCGGGTCGACGCCCGAGGTCCTAGGGACCATCGGAGATACCCACCGTGTCGATCGCCAGCACCTCAGCACCCACCACCACCGCAACCCCCACCTTCCACCGCCGCCCGCGGCTGCGCGCCGTGCCGGATGCCGTCGCGCACCGCCACCTGGGTGCCCCGGACCCGGCCCGCGACCTGCCGGCCGTGGTGCGCCCCGACCTCGTGCCGACCCTGTCGGGCGACCTGGTCGACTACGCCAACCTCGACCACGCGGCATCCACCCCGGCGTTGCAGCGGGTGGCGCGGGCCGTCGAGACCGCGACCCGCACCTACTCCAGCGTGCACCGGGGCACCGGCTGGCTCTCGCGGGTGACCAGCGCCCACTACGAGGCTGCGCGCGACGAGGTGGCCCGCTTCGTCGGCGCCCGCGAGGACGACGTCGTCGTGTTCACCCGCAGCACCACCGACTCCGTCAACCTGCTCGCCCGGGCCCTGCCCCGCGACACCTCGGTGGTCGTCTTCGCCTCCGAGCACCACGCGACCCTGCTGCCCTGGCGCGGCCGCGACACCGTGCGCCTGCCCGTTCCCGCCAGCACCCGCGACGCCGAGGCGCTGCTCGAGGCCGCCCTGCGCGCCCTGCCCAGCGGCACCCCCCGCCGCCCGCGCCAGGCGCTCGTGGTGCTCACCGCCGCGTCCAACGTCACCGGCGAGTTCTGGCCGGTCGAGCGGCTCACGGCCATCGCCCGCCGCCACGGCGCCCGGGTGCTCCTCGACGCCGCCCAGTACGCCGCGCACCGGCCGCTCGACCTCGAGGCGCTCGACGTCGACTGGGTGGCCTTCTCCGGCCACAAGGTGCACGCCCCCTACGGCACCGGTGTGCTCGCCGGTCGCAGCGACTGGCTGGATGCCGCGCAGCCATACCTCGCCGGTGGCGGCGCCACGGTGCAGGTCACCGAGCGCGGCACCCGCTGGGCCACCGGGGCCGCGCGCCACGAGGCGGGCAGCCCCAACGTGCTCGGCGCCATCGCGCTCGCGGCGGCCTGCGCCACCATCCGCGAGCACCGGGTCGCGATCGAGGCCCACGAGGCACGGCTCACCGCGCGCCTCGTCGACGGGCTGCGCGACATCGACGGCGTCACGACGTACTCGATCTTCGGCGACGACACCGAGCGCGGCCCCGTCGTCACCTTCACCGTCGACGGCCTCGACAGCTCGCTCGTGGCGGCGGCCCTGTCGGCCGAGCACGGCATCGGCGTGCGGGCCGGCAAGTTCTGCGCGCACCTGCTGGTCGATGCCCTGCTCGAGGAGGGCTCCGACGAGCACGACACGGCGGTGCGGGTCAGCGCGGGGCTGGCCAGCCGGCCCGAGCACGTCGAGCGCCTCCTCGCGGCCGTGGCGACGCTGGCCGCCAACGGGCCCGGCGGGGAGTACGAGCACAGCGCCGAGCAGGGCTGGGTGCCGGTCGACGACACCCGCGAGCTGTCGGCGCCGCTGCCCTGGTGACGCTGGGCCCGGCATCCGGGCTTGTCAGCAGACGGCACCGGCATCCGGGTGGGGACACAACGACGCCGGCCCCGCCGCACCTGCTGGGGGGATGCGTGCGGCGGGACCGGCTCGGACAGCAACCTCGCGTGTGCAGGCGCGCGGGGTTGCTGGGCTCTAGGTGGTGCGCAGGTGCAGCGCGCGCCGTGGGCAGGCCTCGACCGCCTCCTTGGCGATGCGCTCCTCCTCAGGCCGCACCGGACCGAGCACCACGGGGTAGCCCCACTCGTCGATCCGGATCTTCTCGGGGAACAGCTCGGCGCACAGGCCGCGCGCCCGGCACTCGGGCCAGTCGACCTGGAGCACGGTCTCGCGGGGACTCATCGCTGCACCGCCAGGTACTGGGTGCCGGTGCCCTCGACACGGTGACCGCGAGAGGCGCGGGTCGAGCACCGGCACGCGCCGTCGAGGTGGGCCTCGACGTGGTCCTCGAGGGTGGTCAGCAGCGAACCGACGAGCCGGGCGGTTCCGTCGGGGTGGGCGCACGCGCCGCGGCCGGTGACCAGGCCGGCCAGCTCGACCAGCCGCGGCCGGGTGTCGGCGCCATCGGCGAGCGCCCGCATCTCGGCGGCCATGGCGGGCAGCCCGTTGCGGCAGGGACCGCAGCGGCCGGCCGACTCGTCGGCGAGGTAGGTCGTGTACCTGGCAGTCTCCGCCACCGGGCAGGCCCCGTTGCTCAGTGAGAGCAGCGAGCCGGCGCCGAGGCGGGCCCCGACCTCACCGAGCACGGCATTCGACCACTGCAGGCCGGCGACGTCGGCGGGGTGCACCCAGGAGCCGTGGAAGCCGCCCACGAGCAGGGGCGAGGTCAGCGCCTCGGCCTCCAGCACGGCGGTGGCGGCGCTGCCGTGCTCGACCTCGACAACGTGCACGTCGCGGAACACCCCGTCACCGGCCGGCGGCGTGGTGAGGGTGAGCAGGCTGGTGCCGGGCTCGTCCGGGGTGCCGTGCCCGGCGTACTCGTCGATGCCGAAGAGCACGACCGCCGCGAGGTGGGCGTACGACTCGGCGTTCGACAGCAGGGTCGGGCGGCGCCGGTGGCCGTCGATCGCCTCGGGGGCCCACGACGTGACGGGCAGCCCGGGCCGCCCGGCCATCAGCTCGATGAGCGCGCGCGACTGGCCGGACACGAACCGCGAGGCGGCCTCGTGCTGCACCCAGCGGATGCCCCGGTCGGCGCGCTCGCCGGTGGCGCGGTGCACGGCGGCACCCACCCACGGGCGGTCCTCCGAGCTGACCACGTGGATCTCACGGGCCCCGAGGGCCCGGGCCGCGATCACGGCACCGTCGAGCACGAGGTGCGGTGCCACGTCGAGCAGCGCGCTGTCCTTGGCGCTGGCCGGCTCGCCCTCCGCGGCGTTGACGACGACGTACGGGCGGCGGCCGCCGAGCACGGCACGCGAGCCACCCGCCCGCATCACGGTGCGCAGCTTGCGCGACAGGGGGAAGCCGGCGCCCCCGCGGCCGCGGACCTCGACCTCGCCGAGCAGCTGGAGCAGGGCCTCGGCGCTCGGCTCCGGCAGGGCGCCGAGACGGGACCGGTGGGCGACCAGGCCGGGTCCCCGGTCGATGCCGGACAGCAGGAGCGGCCCGCTGTGCACGTCGACGCTGGCGGGTGGTCGGATCATGAGCGACCTCGGCTTCCGGAGTTGGCCGGCGTGCGGTGGGCGTGCCGGGCGGCGCGCTCCACGCCGGACTCGGGACCGTACGAACGATGGGTACCGCGCTGCTGCGCGTACCGGTGGTTGCGCCGCGTGCGGACGAGCACGGCGACGATCCGGGCGAGCACCGCCAGGCCGACGGCCACGGCGCAGGCGATGTAGATGGCCACCATCCAGCCCTCGCCGGAGTCGGTGCCGATGAACAGGCCGTGCACCATGGCGGAGGCCCAGGCGACGTAGGTGGTGAGGTGCACCGCGAACCACACGCGGTGGGAGATCCGGGCGCGGGCCAGGGAGGTGGCGATGACGAGCGCGAGCAGGTCGAGCGAGATGGCGCCGAGCGCCATCCAGACCGGCTCGTAGGTGGCCCCGAACGGCACGAAGGCCTGCCACCAGCGGATGTCGACGTAGGAGTCGACCACGGCGCTGACCACGTGCGCGACCAGCATGAACACCGAGAGGGCGGCCAGTGCGCGGTGCAGGCCCTGGGTGACGAAGCGCGGCCACAGCGGCGTGGCCGACCGGCCGGTCGCGAGCACGCCCAGCACCACGGTCGCCGTGAACACGGCGAGCAGCACCACGCCGGTGCCGCGGTTGAGGTACCACAGCAGGGGGGACGTCATGAGTTCTCCTCGATGCCGGACGCGGTCCAGGCGGGGGTGCGGGTCACGCGGTCGTCGTGGTCGACGAGGCGGGCCGCGACGTTGCGGGTGACGAGCCAGTCGTGCGCGGCGTCGCCGAGCACGATGGACGCGGTGGTGGCGGCGTTGGCGGCCGCCGAGGTGTGGCCCACCGCGGTGACGGTGCGCCACGGGCCGGTCGCCGGCAGGCCGGTCCGGGGGTCGACGACGTGGTGCCACTGTCGCCCGCCGCGACGCCACCGCCGGGCCGAGATGCTCGAGGTGGCGAGCCCGCCCCGGGCGAGGCGCACCAGCGTGCTGGGCCCCCCGGCGTCCAGGTCGGCCAGGCTGTGGCCGAGCACGACGGGCTGGTCCTGCGGCTGGTCGCCGGGCGCAGCGACGCGGATGTCGCCGCCGACGCAGGCCAGCACCGGCGCGTCGAGCTCGTCGGCGATGGTGAGGGCCACGAGGTCGGCCGCGAAGGCCTTGCCGGTGGCGCCGAGATCGAGCGCCGCGCCGCGGGGCACGGTCACGGTGGTGTCGGTGACGACCACCTGCTCCCAGAAGCCGCCCCGCACCGGCAGGGCGGTGGGGGTCGGGTCGTTCGCGGGCACCAGCGAGAAGGTGCGGTCGTAGCCGGCCGAGCGCAGCACGTCGCCGAGCAGCGGGTCGACCAGGCCGCTGGTGTCGGCAGCGGCCTCGAGGGCCAGGCGCACCGCACCGACGAGCACGGGGGAGACCTCGACGGCCTCGCCCGCAGCGGCGTTGGCGCGCATCAGGTCGCTGTCGTCGCGGAACCGGCTGCAGGCGACGTCGACCTCGTCGAGCACTTGGGCGGCCAGCTCGGTGGCGGCCGCCACGGCATCCGGGGTGGTGCGCAGCTCGACGTAGGTGCCCAGGGCACGCCACGACGAGGCGCCGCGCACCTGGTCCACGCTCGCGACGCCCGCCGGCTCGTGGGCCAGGGTGGTCTCGTGCTTCAGGGTCGTCACGAGCCGGTGCTCGGCGGCGGCGGCGGGGGCGGAGGGGCCGGCTTGCTGGTCTTCTTCGTGGTCGTCGAGGACGACGACGAGGAGGACGAGGACGATGACGAGGAGCGCGACGACGACGCGCTGGACCCGACCGACGAGCTGCCGGGGGACGACGCCGCCGCGATCGTCACGTGCTTGATGACCGTCTTCTTCTTGCGCTGCTTGGTCACCACGACCGGGTTCTCCTTGGCCCACTTGACGAGGGCTTCGTGGTGGGCCTTGGCGGCAGCGGCGTCGGCTGCGGCCTTCACGCGGGCCTTCTCCGCGTTCTTGGTCGCGGTCTCCTGGGCGGCGTAGGCGGTGGCCACGCCGGTTCCGGCGACCGTTGCAGCGGCGAGCGTTCCGCTCAGCACGGTGAGCACGACGCGCGACCGGTCTCGTTGACCGGTGCTCAGCAGGGCTCTCACGGGTGCGGTCCTCTCGTTGGTTCGTGGCACCACGGAGCCAGGTGCCGGGAAAGACAATGCCTGCCCGCACGACAAGGCCGCGTCATCCACCTGTCAAGGGAGGGTTAAGGCCGCTGCGGCTTAACCCTCCCTTGAGGCGCCGACGACCCGCGCTTGACCGACCACCCGCGAGGATCGGGTCCTGACCTGCTCCGCGTCGATGTCCTGAGGTCGTCGCTCCCCTGCACCGTCCAACCGGAGGTCCCGTGTCCCTCATCCGTACCGTCACCGCCGGAGCCCTCGTGGGCTCCGTCGCCGCCCTGGGCATCTTCGTGTCCCTCGGGCCCGACGACATGGGCCGCGCCGCCGCCCCCGCCGCCCCGACGTTCGCGCCGGTCCCGACGCCCACGGTCACCCAGCTGGCCGACTGCACCCCGCCCGCGAAGCTGAAGAAGGGCGTCTGCGTCACCACCAAGGTCGTCTCCAACACCGCCGCGGCGGTGTCCACCGGCGCGCCGACCTCCTCGCCCCGCTCGACTCCGCGCACCGCGCCCACCCCCACGCCGTCCCCCACGGTCAGCGACCCGGCGGCCGTCGACCCGCGCGCCACCCCCAGCAGGCGCAACAGCCCCCCGCCCGAGGACGACTGACCGGTTCCGGACACCGCCCGGATGCCGGTGACCCCCTCAGCGCTTGACGGCCGCCGCGCCCCGGCGGGGCGCGGTGTCCTCGGGCTGCACCGGCAGGTGCACGGTGACCTTCAGCCCGCCGAGCGCCGAGGGCTCGAGCTGCACCGACCCGCCGGCGCCGTCAGCGATGCGGTGCACGATCGCCAGGCCCAGCCCGGTCGACCCGGCGTGGCTGTGCCCGCGACCGAGGTAGGGCTGCTCCATCCCCGGCCCGGCATCCTCGACGATCACGAGCACCTCGTCGCCGGCGCTGCGCACGCGCAGCCGTGCATCGGTGCCGTCGGGGGTGTGCGCGAAGACGTTGTCGATGAGAGTGTCGACCAGCTCGCCGAGGTCGTCGGCCGCGAGGCCGACCAGCGGCGAGCCGCCCGGCGTGCGCAGCTCTACGGACAGGTCGAGCCGCCGGCCCTGGTCCTCGGCCAGCGGCAGCCAGAAGGCGACCCGCTCGGCGACCACGGGGGCGAGGCGGCAGGTGGCGGGCAGCTCGTCGCGCACCGCCCGGCGCGCCTCGTGCACCACGTCGTCGATGCTGCGCTGCAGGTCCTCGACGTGACCGCGCAGGCGGGCAGCCACGTCCTCGTCCTCGACGAGGTCGGTGTCGAGGCGCAGCGCGGTGACCGGGGTGCGCAGCCGGTGGCCGAGGTCGGCGACGTGCTCACGCTCGGCCGCCACCAGGCCGTGGATGCGGTCGGCGAGGGCGTTGAGCGCCTGACCCAGCTCCACCGTCTCCGGCGGCCCGCCGGGCACCGCACGGGCGCTCGAGTCGCCCTCGCGCAGCCGGTGGGCCACCTCCGCGACCTCCGTGACCGGGACGCTGGTGCGGCGGCCGAGCCACAGGGCCACGCCGACCGAGACGGCCACCAGCCCCAGGCCCAGGGCCACGATCGCGGCCCAGGCGGCGTACACCCCGGAGCGCAGCTCCGACGTCGGCACCGACGCGACAACGACCTCGAGCCCACGAGGCGTCAGGACGGGCACCAGGGAGTCCAGACCCTCGTTCGTCGGGACGGCGTCGGCTTTCCTGTTCTTCCGTGCGTCGGCCACGGCGGCGGCCGAGTCGGCGCTGAGCGGCTCCTGGGGCCCCAGCAGCTGGCCCGACTCCTCGACGACCACCACCTCGGGGCCGCGGATGCTCAGGTCGCTGACGTTCTGCGAGATGGTCGCGGGGTCGTCGAGGGCGGCCAGGAGCGTCGCCACGCTCTGCGCCTGCTCCCGGGCCCGCGTCGTGGCCTTGTCACTGGCGATGTTGGCGTACAGGACGCAGAGGGGCACGATGAACGCCAGGACCACCGCGGAGGTCGTGGCGGCCACCAGCCAGGCGATCCGGCGGGCCATCAGGTCTCGGCGTCGGCCGGGGCGGGGGTGCTGGCGTCGTCCCGGTCCTCGTCATCCGTGGGTGGCGCGAGGCGCACCCCCACGCCGCGAACGCTGTGCAGGTACACCGGATGAGCGGCCGTCTCGCCGAGCTTGCGGCGCAGCCAGGACAAGTGCACGTCGACGGTGCGCTCGCCGCCGCCATAGGGCTGGTTCCAGACGTCCTCGAGGATCTCCCGCTTGGTCACCACCTCACCCGCGCGCTGGGCCAGGAGCAGCAGGAGGTCGAACTCGCGGCGGGAGAGCTCCACGTCGCGGTCCCCGAGCGCGCAGCTGCGGGTCACGGCATCGATGACCAGGTCGCCGACCCGCAGGGGCTCGTCGGGCTCCTCGGTCTCCGTACGGCGCAGTACCGCACGGATACGGGCCTCGAGCTGGTCCATGCCGAAGGGCTTCACCACGTAGTCGTCCGCGCCGGCGTCCAGCGCCTTCACGATCGACGGGTCGTCGTCACGCGCGGTGACGATGATGACCGGGGTGCTGCGCACGGCCCGCAGCATCGTGAGCAGGCTGTGCCCGTCGAGGTCGGGCAGACCCAGGTCGAGCAGCACGAGGTCGGGCTCCTCGTCGAGGGCGTTCTGCAGACCGACCAGGCCGGAGGGTGCGCTCGAGACCGCGTAGCCGCGGTCGGTCAGCGAGCGGACGAGGGAGGACCGGATCCCGGGGTCGTCCTCGATCACCAGCACGTGTGTCACAGTGGGAACGCTAGAGCAGGTGGAGGCCGAAGGTGGTGAGGATGGGACGTCGCCCACTGCTGGTGATGGTGCTGGGCTGGTTCGCCGTGGTCGGCGCAGTCGGTGCGATCACCTTCTTCGTCGTCAGCAATGCCGGCAGCGGTGTCGGCCGGGCCTCCGCCGCCGAGCGGGTCATCGACGTGTCGCCGACGGCCTCGGGCTCGGCGACCGCGACGACGACGACGGGTACCCCGACGCCGTCCGGCACTCCCACCGCGCCCTTGGCGCCGACCACGTCGATCTCCCCGCCGCCCACCGTGCCCGCAACGCCCTCGGACACCCCGGAGCCCAAGCCGACGTCGAAGGCACCCCGTCCGACAGCGCCCGCCGCGGACCCCCGCACCGCGTCGTTCAGCACCCAGGGCGGGATCGTCGTGGCCACCTGCCGCGGCTCGAAGATCTCGGTGATGTCGGTCCGCCCACACGACGACTGGCGCTTCGACACCGAGTTCGACCGCCGTGCCCTCGAGGTGACGTTCACGACCACCGAGCGCGAGGTCGAGATCTACCTGCGCTGCGTCGACGAGGTTCCGACCCGGCTGAAGCCCGGTGCCCACTGGGGTGCCGGCGACACCACCTCCTCCGACAGCCAGACCCCGTTGCTGGTCCACCCGGAGGAAAGTCCGTCGCCGCAACTGGCCCACCCGCCGGAGAGGGTGCACTCTGAGGGTCTTGGTCACGCGACCCCGACCGCGTCCAGCAACCCGTCCAGTACCGAGGAGACCCCCCATGGCTGATCTCGACACCGCACAGCTCCTGTCCGCGCTCGAGCCGGTCGCCGAGGACAACCTCAACCGGCACATCAGCGTCGCCCAGGAGTGGATGCCGCACGAGTACGTGCCCTGGTCGCTGGGCCGCGACTTCAAGGAGCTCGGTGGCGACCCGTGGTCGGTCGACCAGTCCCAGCTCTCGTCCATCGCCCGCACCGCCCTCGAGGTCAACCTGCTCACCGAGGACAACCTGCCGAGCTACCACCGCGAGATCGAGCGTGCCTTCGGGCGCGACAGCGCCTGGGGCGCGTGGGTCAACCGCTGGACCGCGGAGGAGGGGCGGCACGCCTTCTGCATCCGCGACTACCTGCTGGTCACCCGCGGCGTCGACCCCGACGAGCTCGAGCGGGCGCGGATGTCGACGATGGAGACCGGCTTCGACTCCGGCGACAAGCCCTTGCTCAACGTGTGCGCCTACGTGTCGTTCCAGGAGCTGGCCACCCGTGTCTCGCACCGGAACACGGGCAAGTTCACCGACGAGCCCATCGCCGAGAAGCTGCTGACGCGGGTCGCGAAGGACGAGAACCTGCACATGATCTTCTACCGCAACATCGTGCAGGCGGCGCTCGACCTCACGCCGAGCCAGACGATGCGGGCGATCACTGACGAGGTCGTCAACTTCCAGATGCCGGGCTCGATCATCCCCGGCTTCGGGCGCAAGGCGGTGCAGATGGCGATGGCCGGCATCTACGACCTGCGCATCCACCACGACGACATCGTCGCGCCGCTGCTGCGCCAGTGGGGCATCTGGGAGCTCGAGGGCCTCGACGCCGACGGTGAGGCCGCTCGCGACGAGCTCGCGACCGCGGTCAAGGCGCTGGATGCCGAGGCGAGCAAGTTCGTCGAGAAGCGCGAGGAGCGCGCCGCCAAGCTGGCTGCACGACAGAACGCGTGAGGGGTGGCGGTCCCGGGCGGCGTGGTCGCGCAGGCGGCCGGCATGCCTGTCCGCGCAGGTGAGCACTAGCCTGCTCGCGTGAGCACCGCCCTCGTCACCGACTCCACGGCCTACCTCCCTGCCGACCTCCTCGAGGGGCTGGCCGTGCACGTCGTGCCGCTGCACGTGGTCGTGGGGGGCAAGGAGCACGCCGAGGGCGTCGACATCGACCCGTCGGCCGTGGCCGCGGCACTGCGCTCGTTCACCCCGGTGTCGACCTCGCGGCCGGCGCCGGCGGCGTTCCTCGCGGCGTACCGGGCGGCGGCCGAGGCGGGGGCGGACTCCGTGGTGTCTGTCCACATCTCCGGTGAGATGTCGAGCACGATCGGCGGGGCCGCGATCGCCGCCGAGGAGTCGCCGGTGCCGGTCACGGTCGTCGACTCCCGGGCGCTCGGCATGGCGATGGGGTATGCCGTGCTGACCGGCGCGCGGCTGGCCGCCGGTGGCGCGTCGGCCACGGAGGTGGCGGATGCCGTGCGCGCGACGTGCGCGGCATCCACCGTCGTGTTCTACGTCGACACCCTGGAGTACCTGCGCCGCGGCGGCCGGATCGGCAAGGCGGGAGCGCTGGTGGGGTCGGCGCTGTCGATCAAGCCGATCCTCGGGCTGCGCGACGGCCACATCGTGCCGCTGGAGCGGGTGCGCACCTCGACCCGCGCCATCGCCCGCATCGAGGACCTCGCGGCCGAGGCGGCTGCTGCTCTCCCTCGTGGGGCGACCGGGGTGGACGTCGCCATCCACCACCTCGACTCCGCGGAGCGGGCCGAGCGGCTCGCCGAGCGGCTGCGGGCGCGGCTGGGCGACGAGGTGGGGCTGCGGGTGGTCGAGCTCGGAGCCGTGGTGGGGGCGCACGTGGGGCCGGGCACGCTGGCCGTCGCCGTCGTGCCCCGGATCGCGTCGGCACCGGCGCGCTGAACCATGGTGCTGCTGGTCGTCGTCGAGATCGCCGTCGTCGCGGCCGTCTGCTTCCTGATCGGGTCGATCAACCCGGCCACGCTCGTGGCCCGGGCCCTGGGTCGCGACCTGCGGGCCTCCGGTTCGGGGAACCCGGGGGCGACCAACGCCGGGCGGGTGCTGGGCCGCAAGTGGGGAGCGCTGGTGCTGGTGCTCGACGTGCTCAAGGCCTACCTGCCGACCCTGCTGGTGCTGCGCACGATGGGGCTGGTGGCTGCCTTGGTGGCTGGCTTCGCGGTGGTGCTCGGACACGTGTTCTCGCCGTTCCTGCGGGGGCGCGGCGGCAAGGGGGTGGCGTGTGCGCTCGGCACGGTGCTGGCCATCGAGCCGTTCGTGGCGCTCGGCGCGCTGGTGGTCTTCGGCTTGGTGAAGATCGCGGTGCCGTTCGTCGGGGAGGCGTCGGTCGTGACGATGGGTCTGGTGGGCGTGGTGGGGGCGCTGGCCACGGTGGGGGCGGTGCCGTTCATCGCGCCGGTCGTCGGGGTGTGGCTGATGGCGATCTCGGTGCTCGTGCTGTCCCGGCACCGGCGCAACATCGTGGCGTGGTGGAAGCGGCGCCTCGCCTGAGCAGCGGGACCACACGACACGCTCCTGAGCGTCCCGGAATCGACCAATAGGTCACGTCCAGGACGCCCGACCCCACCGTCCGGCTGTCCCGAAATCGACCAATAGGTCACCTCCGGGTCGCCCGACCCTTCGTCCGGCTGTCCCGAAATCGACCAATAGGTCACGTCCAGGACGCCCGACCCTTCGTCCGGCTGTCCCGAAATCGACCAATAGGTCACCTCCGGGACGCCCGACCCTTCGTCCGGCTGTCCCGAAATCGACCAATAGGTCACCTCCGGGTCGCCCGACCCTTCGTCCGGCTGTCCCGAAATCGACCAATAGGTCACGTCCAGGACGCCGGGCGCGTCCGGCTTGCTGAGCCGGGGGAGTCCGGATGCTTCACATGTGAGAGCCAGGGGACGCCTCTTCGTCCACAGGGCGCCGGGGCCGTCGACGTCTTCCACAGATCCCGTTGCGGCACAGACCAGCAGGCGTGTTCTTCCTAGCGTCGAGGGATGCCGCGACGCCACCCTCCCGAAGCCCTCTCACCGCGGGCGCTCGCCCGGTTGCGGGCGAGCCCCGGCTCGTACGTGCCCACCGAGCTCGACCTCGAGGCGGCCGACCCAGCCCGGACCGGCCGATTCTCGGGGGAGCCGGCCGGAGATCTGCCGGGAGCCGACACCCGGCCTGCGCGCGACCCGGGCGATCGTCTCCACGCCCAAGGCGAACTCGACGAACTCGCACGGCGCGGGGGGCGGCACGTGCGGGCACGGCATCCGCGGGGGTGGGTGCGGCTGCCGGCCGCGTTCGTCGGAGCGCGGTGGCAGCCGGGCCGGGCGGCCCTGCTGGGCATCGTCCTGGTCGTCCTCCTTGCTGCCACGGTGTTCGGGCTGCGGGTGGCCTGGGCGCAGTCCGCCGGCGGGGGCACGGTCATCGCGCCAGGTGGTGGGTCGAGGGCGGGGCCCAGCGCGGTGACGGCGGGCGCCGTCCCGGTCGGGGTGAGCGGCTCGGCGGCCAGCGCCTCACCCGGGGCGACTCCCACCGGATCAGAGGGGACATCGGGCCAGGCGCCGTCGGCGCAGCCGCCGACCGGGGTGGTCGTGGTGCACGTGGTCGGCCGCGTGAAGCACCCTGGCGTGCGCCGGCTCCCGCTGGGGTCGCGGGTCACCGATGCCGTCGAGGCAGCGGGCGGGGTGGCCACGAAGGCCGACCTGTCGGCGCTCAACCTCGCTCGGGTGCTCGTCGACGGCGAGCAGGTGCGCGTGCCGGCGGTTGGTGAGCCGGTGGCTCCGGTGCCAACCACCGGCGGTGGAGCTGTGACCGGCGGCGGAGCGGGGGCGGCCAACCCGGGGGCGCCGGTCTCGCTCAACACGGCCGACCTCGCCTCGCTCGACACGCTGCCCGGCGTGGGTCCGGTGCTCGCCCAGCGCATCCTCGACTGGCGCTCGTCGCACGGGAGGTTCACCAGCATCGACGAGCTCGGTGAGGTCAGCGGCATCGGTGAGAAGCTGTTGGCCCAGCTCAGCCCTCTGGTGACGTTGTGAGCACGCCTCGCTCTCCTGAGGAGGCTCGAGCTTCGGCGGCCAGGTCTCCAGAGGTGGCTCGAGCATCATCGGCTCGAACCTTGGGTCACCACGGGCCCGAGGTCCCACGAAGGGTGCGGGCAGCGACCGACCTGCGGCTGCTCGGGCCGGCCGTGCTCGCCTGGGCGGTGGCCGCTGCCGGCCTGGGCCTGACGCCACGGGCTCACCTGGTGATCGCCGCTGCGCCCGCACTCGTCGTCGGTGCGGTCACGTGCCTCGGAGTCTCTCGCCGTCCGCTGCGCCGGGGTGGACTGTTGGGGCCAGTGCTGTTGACCGTTGCGCTCGTCGCCGTGCTGCAGCTGGCCGCGGCGGGGCACGCCATCCTGCGGGCCCGCGGCGACGTCGAGGCGCTCGCCCGCGACCGCGCGGCGGTCACCGCCGTGGCCGTGCTCACCGGTGACGCGATCGTGCTGCCCGCCCGCGGCGACCGGCCGGTGGTGCTGCGCGAGGCGACCGTCCACGTGCTCGACGCCCGGGGGCTACGGCACCGCACCTCCGCTCCGGTGCTGCTCACCGGCGACCCCGCAATCGCCGACGCGGCGTGGCGCTCCACGGTGCGGGTGCACGGCCGGCTGGGGCCGACCGAGCAGGCCGACGACCGCGTGGCGACGCTGTCGGTGCGCGGGCGGCCCGTGGTCCTGGCGCCACCGGGAACCATCGCGGCGGCGGCCGAGCGGCTTCGCATCGGCCTGCGCGAGGCGGTCGACCACGCACCGTCCGACGCACGCGGGTTGCTCCCGGGGCTGGTCATCGGCGACACCAGCCGCACCCCGCCCGACCTCACGATGGCCATGCGGGCCACCGGCATGACCCACCTCACGGCGGTCAGCGGCAGCAACGTCGCCGTGGTCACGGGCCTCGCCCTCGGGCTCTGCGTGCTCGTCGGCGTGCCGAGGAGGCTGCGCCCCGTGCTTGCCCTCGCCGCACTGGCCGGGTTCGTCGTGCTCGCGCGCCCCGAGCCGAGTGTCGTTCGGGCCGCGGCCATGGGTGCGATCGGGCTCCTCGGGCTGAGCCGGTCCCGTCGCTCGGCCGGCCCACCCGTCCTGGGCGCGGCCATCGTGCTGGTGCTCCTCGTCGACCCGTGGCTCGCTCGCTCCTTCGGCTTCGTGCTCTCCTCTCTCGCGACCCTCGGCCTGCTCCTGTTCACCCGACCGTGGGGCGACGCGATCGGTGCCCGGCTCCCGGCCCGGCTGCGCGCTCTTGGTCCCGCGCTGGCCATCCCCGTGGCCGCCCAAGCGATGACCGCGCCCGTCATCGTGCTGCTGCAGGGCTCGGTCAGCCTGATCGGCGTCGCGGCCAACCTGCTGGCAGCACCCCTCGTGCCGGTGGCCACCGTCGCCGGGGTGGCAGCAGCGCTCACCTCGCTGGTCTGGGCCCGGGGGGCCGAGCTGGTCGCCTGGGTGGGGGTGGTCCCCACGCAGGTCATCGCGCAGGTCGCCCGACGGTTCGCCGTGGTGCCGGGCGGCACGCTGCCCTGGCCCGACGGCGCCCCCGGGGCCCTGCTGCTCGCCGCACTCACGCTGGCGGTGCTGCTCACCGGCCGTGCCCTGGCTTCCGGGGTTGCAGCCCACCCGGTCGTGGCGCTCGGCGCAGCCCTGGTGCTCGCCGCTGGCCTGGTGCCCACCCGCACGGTCACCTGGCCACCCGACGGTTGGCGGGTCGTGGTCTGCGATGTCGGCCAGGGCGATGCGGTCGTGCTGCGCAGCGGCCCGCACCGGGCCGTCCTCGTCGACGCCGGCCCCGACCCGCCCCTGGTCGACGGCTGCCTGAGCCGGCTCGGCGTCACCACGCTCGATGCCGTCGTGCTCACCCATTTCCACGCCGACCACGTCGACGGGCTGGCGGGTGCCGTCGACGGCCGCGCGGTCGGCCAGCTGCTCGTCGGCCCGGTCCGCGAGCCGGCCCAGTCGGCCGACCAGGTCGAGAGCGTGGCGCGCGCCCACGGCATCCCGACAGCCGTGCTGCACGCCGGTGACCGGCTCACGGTGGGTGAGGTGACGGCAGCGGTGTGGAGCCCGTGGCGGAGGATCGCCGACGGCTCCGTGCCCAACAACGCCAGCCTGGTGCTGGCCGTGCACACCGGCTCGGTCGACGCACTGCTCCTCGGTGACGTCGAGCGCGAGGCGGCCCACGACCTGCTGTTGCGCATCCGCCGCGAGCCCTCGATGAGCTCTGCCGCAACGGGATTCGAGGTGGTGAAGACACCGCACCACGGCAGCGCCAACCTGGACGACGATTTGATGGCCGCCGTCGCAGCGCCCCTCGGCATCATCAGTGTCGGAAAGGACAACGACTACGGCCACCCTGCGCCGCACCACCTCGACGTGCTGAGACGCGACGGGTATGCCGTCTACCGCACCGACCAGCGCGGCGACGTCGCGGTGGTCGAGCGTGGCGGGGTAGTGGCGGTCGAGACCGGCCGGTGAACGCGGGCGGTTCTGGCCGCTGGCCGGGCGTCGTGCCAAACGCCGGAGCCGGCAACGGCCCTCGTCGTCCGCGTGGTGACCCGGAGGCGCGGCAGTGACCGTTCAGGCGCCCCCAAGGCGACGTTCGGCCCTTTCTCGGTGTCGATTTGAGCTATTTGGCACCCACCGACCCCGTCAGGGGGGAGACTCGCTCTACCGGCGCAGCGGTGCGGCACTGCGCTGGTCGTCGTGGCGACACTGGGTAGCCCCAGATCAAGAACGGATGCACCAATGGGACGCGAGACCCACGGGATCATGGCCGATCCCATCGTGGCCGCACTCGGCCGCGTCCCGCTCTTCGCCGGGCTGTCCGCGGCCGACCTCGCGACCCTCGCCACGGTGACCAGCAGACGGTCGCTCGACGTCGGCACGGTGCTCACCACGGAGGGCGAGGTGGGGACGGAGTTCTACGTCATCGAGCGCGGCGTCGTCACGATCACCGCCCACGATCAGCTGTTGGGGACGCTCGGCCCCGGAGACTTCCTCGGCGAGATCGCGATCCTCTTCAACAGCACCCGTACTGCCACGGCGGTCGCGACGGAGCCCGGCTCGCTGCTGGTCCTGCCCAAGCCCGACTTCCTGGAGCTCCTCGCGGCCAACACCTCGATCGAGAAGAAGATCCTCGACACCGCCGCCGAGCGCCTCCGCCACGGCTGAGGCGTCAGATCGAGAAGGCCGGCTCCGGGCCGCGCACCGTCGGCGCGGTCGACTGCGCCTTCGCGCTCTCCGCCAGCGCGTCGAGGGTGGCCTTGACGGCCGGCACTCGCTGCAGGTCCGGGGTGGTCACGGCCATGATCGAGCGCCGGGATGCCGGCGTGATCGGCAGCGCCACGACGTCGCCGTGGTGCACCGTGCGCAGGATGAGGTCGGGGATGAGCGCGACGCCCAGCCCCTCGGCGACCAGGCCCATGACGGCGACGTAGTCCTCGGTCTCGTAGGCGACGTCCGGGCGGAAGCCGGCGTCGTGCGTCAGCTGCAACAGGTGACCACGACAGCGCGGACAGCCCGCGATCCACGGCTCGGCGGCCAGGTCGGCGAGGTCGACGTTCTCCTGCCCTGACACCGCGTGCCCGTCGGGCACGGCGAGCCGCACCTCGTCGTCGAGCAGCGGGGTGATCACGAACTGGTCGAGGTCCTCCTCGCCACGCCCCAGGTCGGTGCCCTCGTACGCGAACGCCACCGCCAGGTCGCACTCGCCGGCCTTGAGCGCGGCCAGGCTCTCGGGCGGCTCGGCCTCGGTGAAGCTGATGTGGACGTCGGGGAAGCGCTGCTTCACCAGCGACAGCGCCCGCGGCACCAGGGTGGCCGACGCCGACGGGAAAGCCATCAGCCGCACCCGCCCACTGCGCAAACCAGCGATCGCCGCCACCTCCTCTTCCGCGGCATCCAGCGCGGCGAGCACGGGAGTCGCGTGCCGAGCCAGCACCTGGCCGGCCTCGGTGAGCCGCACGTTGCGCCCGACCCGCTCGACCAGCACCGTGCCGGTGCGCTGCTCGAGGCGGCGCACCATCTGCGAGATGGCCGGCTGCGTGTACCCCAGCGAGACGGCGGCCGCGGTGAAGCTGCCCTCGTCGGAGATGGCCTTCATGACCCGAAGTCCAGCGGCGTCGATCATGGGCTCATTCTATAACGTGACGTTATCCGTCCGCCAGTTCCCCACACGCACCGTCATGCTCCACGCAGTGGGTGATCCGCAATCAGTCGGATGCCGGCCGCCCGGGTTCCGGACTTCTTGCGGATTTCCCACTCCCAGCGCATCTGCCCGAACCACGCGGGAGGTGGGTAATCCGCAATCAGTCGGATGCCGCGCACGAAGTCCGGACTTCGTGCGGTTCTCCCACCTGCCAGCGCGCCTCCCCAACCACGCGGGAGGTGGGTGATCCGCAATCAGTCGGATGCCGTGCGCCTGCCGCCGCTCGATCCGGCACGTTCGACGCGGCGCGCCGTGACCGGTCACGCCGGGGATAATCGTCGCCATGCCGGATGCCGCCTCGCTCGCCGCCCTCCTGGGCGCCCACCCGGGCACCCTCGTGCTCACCGGTGCCGGCATCTCGACCGACTCCGGCATCCCCGACTACCGCGGCCCCGACGGCACCCGCCGGGTCACCCCGATGCAGCACGGCGAGTTCGTCGGCTCGAGCGAGGCCCGGCAGCGCTACTGGGCGCGCTCGTTCATCGGCTGGCAGCGGTTCAGCTCGGCCGAGCCGAACGCCGCCCACCTGGCCGTCGCCGACCTGCAGCGCCGCGGGGTGCTCGGCCCGGTGATCACCCAGAACGTCGACGGCCTGCACCAGGCCGCCGGCAGCCGCGACGTCACCGAGCTGCACGGAAGCCTCGCCGAGGTCATCTGCCTCACCTGCGGTGACCGGTCCGACCGCGACCTGCTCCAGGCGCGGATGTACGAGGCCAACCCCGGCTTCGACCGGCTGGCCAGCGGTGAGGCGGCTGACGGCTCGCGGGTGAGCAGCCAGATCCGCCCCGACGGTGACATCGTGCTCGCCGACGACCTCGTCGCCGGCTTCCACCTGCCGCGCTGCACGGTGTGCGGCAGTGACGCCCTCAAGCCCGACGTCGTCTTCTTCGGCGGCTCGGTGCCGCGCGAGCGGGTCGACACCTGTTACGCCCTGACCGATGCCGCCCCCGCCCTCCTCGTGCTCGGCTCGTCGCTCGCCGTGATGAGCGGGCTGCGGTTCGTGCGGCACGCAGCCAAGCGCGGCATCCCGGTGATGGCGGTGACCCGCGGCCCCACCCGCGGCGACGACCTGATGACGCTTCGCGTCGACGCCTCGCTCGCCCCGACCCTCGGCGAGGTGCTCCGCGCCGGCATCGCCGCCTGATGGCCGACCCCGCTCCCGAGGCGACGGGCGACGCGAGCCGGCACCCGGCATCCGACCACCCGACCCTGCGCACCGCGACCGCCGCCGACCTGACCGCGCTCGCAGACATCTACAACGAGGCCGTCGCGCACAGCGTCGCCACCTTCGACGTCGAGCCGCAGCCGCCCGAGCTGTTCGCCGATCGCGTCGCGAGCACCCGCCCGGGCGACCACGTGCTCGTCGCGGAGGAGGGAGGCCGCGTCGTCGGCATGGCGTATGCCGCCACCTACCGTCCGCGGCCGGCGTACGACGGCACCCGCGAGACCTCGGTCTACCTCGCCCCAGACGTTCGCGGGCGCGGCCTGGGCCGCGCGCTCTACGACGAGCTGCTCGCGCGGGTCGACGCCGACGGCATCCACGTCTGCCTCGCCGTCATCGCCCAGCCGAACGCCGCGAGCGAGGCCCTGCACGAAGCCGTCGGCTTCGAGCGGGTGGGCACGTTGCGCGAGGTGGGCCGCAAGTTCGACCGGTGGGTCGACACCACCTGGTGGCAGCGGGTGCGCGGTTAACCGGATGCCGGGCCGCCGGTCCGCGACCCCCGGCGCGCGCCGCTGGCGGCGGCGATACGCTGCCCCCATGGGAGCCATCGGGTCCGGACCGTTCGAGAACGACGACGCGCTCGACTTCCTGGGTGAGCTCGCCCACCTGCCCGCGCAGGACCGGGGAGGTCGGGTGCTCGAGGCGCTCGACACCGTGCTGCTCAGCGCGGGCTTCGTCGGGGCGCCGCAGATGTGCGAGGCCGTCGCGGGTGCCGCGGCGGTCGGCGCCTCGGTGAACCCGGACGCCGCCGTCGGCGAGCCCTACCTGCCCGGCTGGCTCGCCGCAGAGCCGCTGCCCACCGGTGACGAGGAGCTCGTCGAGAAGGCGCGCCAGGTGCTGCGCCGGGCGGTGCGCTCGCAGGACAACGAGTGGTGGACGCTCTGGGACGAAGCAGGCCTGGCCGACGACGTCACCGCATCGTGCCGACGCGCCCTGGCGTGGCTCGGCGACCGCGACGACTGACCGGGGCTCACCAGGGCAGCGGCTGACCGTCGCGGAAGAAGCCACTGGGCCTGCAGTGGTACCGGCTCCTCGTCGGGTGCAGCGGGTCAGACCCGGCGCAGGACAGCCGTGACCTTGCCCAGGATGGTGGCGTGGTCGCCGTCGATCGGTGAGAAGGCCGGGTTGTGCGGCATCAGCCACACCTTGCCGTCGCGCCGCTTGAAGGTCTTGACCGTCGCCTCGTTGTCGAGCATCGCCGCGACGATGTCGCCGTTGTCGGCGTTGGGCTGCTGGCGCACGACCACCCAGTCGCCGTCGCAGATCGCGGCGTCGACCATCGAGTCGCCCACCACCTTGAGCAGGAAGAGCGCGCCCTCACCGACGATCTGGCGGGGGAGCGGGAAGACGTCGTCGACGACCTCCTCGGCGGTGATCGGCACGCCGGCGGCGATGCGGCCGAGCACCGGCACGTAGGCGGCCTCGGGGCGCTGGTCGTTGATGCCGGTGACGTCGACGTCGTCGTGCTCGGCGGCGCCCCGGTAGCCGGGCTCGTCGCTGGCGGTGTCGGGGGAGATGACCTCGATGGCGCGCGGCCGGTTGGGGTCGCGGCGCAGGTAGCCCTTGCGCTCCAGCGCGGAGAGCTGGTGGGCGACCGAGCTCGGGGAGGTGAGGCCCACGGCGTCGCCGATCTCGCGCATGCTCGGCGGGTAGCCGCGTCGGTCGATGGAGTTGCGGATCACCTCGAGCACCTTGCGCTGGCGGTGCGTGAGCGCCCCGCCGTCGCCACGATCGGGCATCTCGTGGATGTCGGCGTTCCTCGGACGTGCCATGTCGACCCCTTCGGTGTCATCCCTGATGTCGGGAGTGCGGTCCTGCGCCAGAGCCGGGCGGGCTCCGGGTGTTTCCGCAGGTCAGCCCGACTGTCAGTGGTGCTCGGCAGGCTTACCGGCATGAACACATCGTACGAGCCTCGTACACACAATTCAAACATTTCTTCGAGGCGTGTCTTGAACGGCTCGAACATCCGTGCTACAACTCGTACAGACGTTCTATCGAACACCGGTTCGACGGTGGCCCTGGCCGCCGGGATGGAGGGAAGCATGAGCGCACTCGAGTGGAGCCCCACCGACCTCGCATATGCCGGGTCGCCGGCGCCGCGTCGACCGCACCTCGTCGTGCTTCCCGGCGGTGCCGGTCGCCCGAGGCCGGGCGCCGGGGTTCGCATCACCCGCCGTGGCCGGCTGGCGCTTCTCGCGCTCGCCCTGGCCATCGTCGCGGTCGTCGGCCTGATGGGCATGGGTGGCGCCGGTGCGGCCGAGCCGCTGCCCACCGTCACGGTCGCCCCGGGCCAGACCCTGTCCGAGATCGCGCTCGCCGAGCTGCCCCAGCTGAACCTGAGCCAGGCCATCGTCGCGATCCAGATCGCCAACCAGCTGAGCACTGCCCAGATCAGCGCGGGGCAGCAGCTCGTCATCCCGCGGTCCTGACCGCACCCGACCGCCGCCGACCCGCTGGGGTCGCGCCGGTCCCACCGTCCTGAGTCCCTCGACCCGACTCAGAACGCCGAAGGGCGTCGCCCCCGTGCAGGGGTTGCGGCGCCCTTCGTGCTGTTCCCGAGGCGGTTGCAGAGCGGCAAAGGGCGGACCTGGCCGCGGGTTCGAGGTGAAGTTCTGCCGCGTGGCGTCAGCGGAACACCTCGACTCAGGCGAACACGAGGTCGAGGGGGCGCTCGACGAAGTCGGCGAAGGCCTGGGCGGCTGCGGCGATGGCGTCGCGGTCGTCCTGGCCCAACGGCGCGTCGGCGCTCACGGTCAACCGCACCGAGGTGGGGGACACCACCCGCTTCCAGATGCCGACATCCTCGCCGTGCACCACGACGATGCCGCCCCCGGACTCCGAGAGCAGCCGTTGCCGACCGGCGTCCGGGGTGCGCCGGGGGAACCCCGTGTGCTGGTAGGTCAAGCAGACCTCGTCGAAGGTCGGCAGCAGGTAGGCGGCGTGCTCGCGAGAGGTGCGTGCGGGCACGGTCGGGTCGAACCACAGGGTGTGCTCGTCAAGGTCGACCCGCTCGAGCCGGCCTTCGAGGTCTGCCAGGGCGCTGCGGATCTGGGTCAGCGTCAGCGTCGACCAGCGCGCCAGGTCGCGCTCGGATGCCGGGCCGTGCCCGGCGAGGAACCGCCGGGTCAGCTCTCGGCGGGCATCCTCGTCGACGAGCGCGTCGTTGGGCCCGGCCGGCACCACTTCGTCGGCCAGCACGTAGGTGTGCTCGACCCCACGCGGTGGACCCGAGCAGATGATGGCCCGCAGCTCCGCGATGATGAGCAGGTGCGCCAGGTGCTGCACCTCGGTGGGCAGCCCGGCGGCGGCGAAGGCCACCCGTACCTCGCGGCGCGTGCACGGTGTCGGCCCGGCCAGCAGGGTCTCGAGCACTCCCAGACCTCGGGCCACGACCTCGTCGGTGAGACCCAGCCGGCGGTTGACGCCGGCGCTGCCGCTCTCGACCCGCGGCCCGGTGATGCGTTGCACCCAGCGCAGGTCCTCGGGCGCGAGCAGGTGCCACGTCGGTCGCAGCACGTGGGTGCGCAACCAGCCGCCGGCCGACTGCTCTCCCAGCACGCCGGCATACGTCGTGCCCGGCGTCATCCGCATGCCGAGTGACCACGCGGCCAGTGGCGCGTCCTGCGACTGGACGCAGCCGAGCAGCCGCACCACGTCGGCACCATGCTGCAGCCCGGGGGACGACAGCCGCTGGGTGGCGAGACGGCGGCGGTGCACACGGTGGAGGGGAGGGGCAGCCACCGGCCCATCCTCGCACCGCCCACCGACCCGGCATCACGACCGCTGCGCCGCTGGCGTCTCCGCCGCGCGCCCCGGCGTCGCACCACTGGCCGCCACCCCGGAGCACAGCGAATGGCATGCGGACCCGCCGGCGGCGCACTGCTCGCCTCAGCCACCACCCCGTCGTCCACTGCGAGGCCGCCGGAGGGTGGCAGTGGCGGTGCGGGTGCGGCGCGCGGGGGGTCCTCCTGTCCCGGTGGCTGGCACGGGGGTTGACCGCAGCCTTGGTGCACCAGAGCCAGGTGCCCGGCGAGTAGGGCTCGACGCCGGGACAGCAGCGCTCGGCTCCGGGTGCGTCCCGCGGCTGGGGGAGTGGGGCCGGGCCTCCCCAGCGGCTCGTGCGTGGCCACGGAGCGCGAACGCGCCCGCCCGACGACCTGTATGCCCTGGGCGAACACCGGGAACAGAACCCTTGAAGTCGCACGTTGTGCAGTGGTGTAATCAAGTAATCACTGCAAGGAGAGAATCATGCGACACCCACACGAACCCCACACCCACGACTCCATCAGCGACGACGACCTCACCCCCCGTGGTGGCGGTCCCCGCGGCGGACGCGGCCCCGGCCGTGGCCCGCGCGGTGGCCGACCCGGCCCCGGCGGCGGCCCCGAGGGCATGCGCCGCGGGCGCGGCTTCGGCCGGGCCGGCGGCTGGCAGCAGGGCGACCTGCCCAGCGCCGACGACGCCCAGAGCTGGTTCTCCGGGCGCCTGCCCGAGGGCTGGTTCGAGGAGGTCGTCGTCACCGCCGACCGCGAGGAGATCACCGTCATCGGCACCCTCGCGGGCGTCGACGCCGGCACCGACGCGGCCGAGGCCGAGGGGCGGATCAGCCGCTTCCGCGCCGAGACCCGCGACGAGCGCATCGCCATCGCCCAGGAGGCCCAGGCCCGCTACCAGCGCACCGTCTCCTGGGGAGCGAGCGTCGGTCGCAACACCACCCTGTTCACCCACCTCGCCGTGCCGGTCATGACCCGGCTGCGCCAGCCCGAGCGGGCGGTGCTCGACACCCTCGTCGACGCCGGCGTCGCCCGGTCCCGCAGCGATGCGCTGGCCTGGTCGGTGCGGGTCGTCGGCGAGCACGCCGACACCTGGCTCGCCGAGCTGCGCGAGAAGATGTCCGAGGTCGACAAGCTGCGCGCCAAGGGCCCCGAGCTCTGAGCCCAGCCAGGTGAGCCCGCGCGCCCACACCCACACCAACGGATGCCGTGCCACACCCTTGTGGCACGGCATCCGTACGTCTGGGGGACGGCATCCGGACGTTCGGAACCGGCCACCCGGCTCAGGGCACGACGACCGCCCGACCGCGCAGGGTGCGCGCGTGCATCCGCTCGTAGATCCGCGGGCTCTCGTCGAGGCTGAAGGTTTCGGTCTCGACCTCGAGGGCGCCGCTGCGCGCCATGGCGAGCACCTCGTGCAGCTCGGGAATGGTCCCCCAGTAGGGGGCCCGGACGGACACCTCGAAGGGCAGGCTGAACAGGCCGACCGGCACCGTGCCGTCGCCCACCCCGACGATGACGATGTCACCGAGGGCCGCGACCATCTGCGGTGAGAGCGCCGTGGTGGGGCCGAGGCCCACGAAGTCGAAGACCGCGCTCGCGCCGCGCCCGTCGGTGAGCTCCTTGACCCCCGCCGGGGCGCCGTCGCCGGAGACGAGCGCGTGGTGCGCACCCATCTCGCGGGCGAAGTCCAGCTTGTCGGGCAGGTCGAGGGCGATGACCTGGCACGACGACAGGGCGCGCAGCATCCGGATGGCCAGGTGTCCGAGGCCACCAACGCCGATGACGACGGCGGTCGAGCCGGGCACCAGCTTGGGAAGGCTGGGCTTGATGGCGTGGTACGGCGTCAGGCCGGCATCGGTGAGGGGTGCCGCCTGGGTCGGGCTCAGGCCGCGCAGCGGCACGAGGTGACGGGCGTCATCGACGAGCATGAACTCGGCCATCGACCCGGGTGCACCCAGGCCCGGGGGCTGGATGCCGCGCGCGGCCGCCACCTCGCAGTACTGCTCGGCGCCGGTGGCGCAGGTGTGGCAGCGGCCGCAGCCCCACGGGCCGTAGACGGCCACCTCGTCGCCGGGCTGCACGCCGGTGACCGACGGCCCGACGGCCTCCACCACACCCACGCCCTCGTGGCCGAGGGTGAGCGGCAGGCCGTAGACGTAGGCCTGCTCGGGCAGCCCCATGATGAACTCGTCGGAGTGGCAGGCTCCCGCGGCGAGCACCCGCAGGAGCACCTCACCGCCCGTCGGCTCCGGCGTCGCGACCTCGACCACCTCTGGTGGAGATCCGATCTGCCTGTACTGCAGTGCCTTCATCGCCGTCTCCTCACGACCACCGACTCCGATACCCCTCAAGGTATTGCGGGTGGGCGCCGGTCGGAAGGTCCGCGCAGTGTCTGCTCGGGCACCCTCGTGGAGCCGACGGAGTACGTTGCGCAGATGAGGGCCGCGGTCAGCACCAGGTACGGCCCGCCCGAGGTCGTCCGCGTCCTGGACGGCGTGCCCGAGCCGGAGGCCGCCCCCGACGACCTGCTCGTCCGGGTGCACGTCACGACGGTCAACCGCACCGACGCCGCCTACCGGCGGGCCTACCCGTTCGTCATCCGCGCCGTCTCCGGCTGGCGCGGACCCAAGGCTCCCGTCTGGGGCACCGAGTACGCCGGAGTCGTCGAGCGGGTCGGCCTGGAGGTCGACCCGGTTCGCCGTGGGCGACCGGGTCTTCGGGTATGCCGAGCCCCGCTTCGGCGCCCACGCCGAGCTGGTCGCAGTGGCCGAGTCGTCCTTCGTGGCAGCGGTTCCCGACGGGGTCGACCTGCGGCAGGCCGCCGCGGCCACCGAGGGTGCGCACTACGCGCTGAGCAGCATCCGCCGTGCCGGGGTGCAGCCGGGCGACCGGGTGCTCGTGCACGGTGCGACCGGTGCCATCGGGTCAGCCGCCGTTCAGCTGCTCGCCGACCTCGGGGCCGATGTGATCGCCACCGCGCCCTCGGCGCACGTCGAGCTGGTGCGCGGGCTCGGCGCCCGCCGGGTGGTCGACTTCCAGACCGAGGACTTCACCGCGATCGACGAGACCGTCGACGTCGTGCTCGACCTGGTCGGCAAGAGCACCTTCGGCGCGTGCCGGCGGCTGCTCACTCCGCACGGGGTCTACGTGTCGAGCGACCTCGGGCCGTACGCCCAGAACATCGCGTTGCCCCTCGTCACCAAGCTCGGTCGCGGCCGGCGGGTGGTCTTCCCGTTCCCGTCGACGTCGCCCGAGGTGGTCGAGTACCTCCGCTCACGTCTCGAGAGCGGCGCCTTCAGCCCGCTGCTCGACCCGACGACCTTCCGGCTCGACGAGATCGTGGCCGCCTACCACTACGTCGAGACCGGCCAGAAGCTCGGCAACGTCCTCGTCACCGTCCACGAGCCCTGACCCGCTGGGACAAGATCGACCAATAGGTCAATGTTGTCCCAGCGTTCCGGCTCACCCCGCGGATGCCGCGCGCCCGAGTTGGGTGCTGAGGTGGTCGCCGGAGCCACCACCTGAGCACCCAGCTCCGGGGACAACGTGGTCAGGTCAGGGTGCGGCGCATGATCAGGCGCGGCATCCGGCTCGCCACGGCATCCGTCGTGCCGACCACCGAGAACCCGGCCTTCTCGAACATCGAGCGGGTGCCGACGAACGCCATCGTGGTGTCCATCCTGCCGATCGGCTCGACCGGGTGCGCCTCGACCGCGGGTGCGCCGGCCGCAGCGGCGTAGGCGACGGCTCCCTCCAGCAGGTGCCCGACGACGCCCTGCCGGCGGTGCCCGCTGCGCACCACGACGCAGATGATGCTCCACACCGGCACGTCGTCGACCGGCCGGATCAGCTTGGAGCGCTCCAGACGGGGGATCTCCGAGCGAGGCGAGATGCTGCACCAGCCCACCGGCGTGCCGTCGCGGTAGGTCACCACCCCCGGCGGGTGCTCACGTTCGCAGAGCGCGCGCATCGCCCGCTCGCGGCCGTCGTCCCCGTCGCCACCCAGCTCGCGGATGTCCGCTACCGGCAGGCGGTGCGACAGGCACCAGCACGAGTAGGCCCGCCGCGTCGGGTTGATGACGTCGGCGAAGTCCTCGAACCGATCCGGTGTCACCGGGTGCGTCTCCCACACCGCTTCATCGGATGCCGTGTCACGCGCCGTCGCTGCCATCGCCCCACCCAACCACCGCGCACCGACAGACGGGGGCACACGGCATCCGCACACCGCACCGCCCCGAACACGGCTTCGTGCGACTTGCACACGGTTTCCGCACCCATGCACCGGCTTAGAACGTGCCCAAGTCGCACGAAGTCGCAGCCACCGAAGGTGTCACACCGTGGCGGCGGGCGGTGTCTGAAGGGGTGGACGGCCACTCCGGGCCGCCCCAGACCCGAGGAGAACCACCGTGCCCAGCACCTTCCGCATCCCCAAGGCTCCGATGACCGGCGCCTACGCCGGCATCCTCAAGGCCTACGCCCGCCGCACCTGGGGCGCCGTGCCCGACACCGCCTACGTCCTCTGGCACCACAAGCCGGTGATGAAGGCGGTGCTCGGCTTCGAGCGCAAGGTCGCGAAGTGGGACGCCCTCGACAAGCACCTCGCGTCCTACGCGCAGCTGGCCAGCGCCGCGGTCATCGGCTGCAGCTGGTGCATGGACTTCGGCTACTTCCTCGCCCACGACGAGGGCCTGGACGAGGCCAAGGTGCGCGAGGTGCCGCGCTGGCGCCAGTCCGACGTGTTCACCCCGCTCGAGCGCGACGTGCTGGAGTACGCCGAGGCGATGAGCGCCACCCCCAGCACCGTCGACGACGAGCTCAGCCAGCGCCTGCAGGAGGCCCTCGGCGTCAAGGCCGTCGTCGAGCTCACCCAGCTCGTCGCCCTGGAGAACATGCGCTCGCGCTTCAACAGCGCCGCCGGCCTGCAGTCGCAGGGCTACTCCGACGTCTGCGAGCTGCCGCTGGCCGTACCCTCGCACGCATGACGCAGGCGCCCGACGCGGCCGAGTTCGAGGCGCTCCGACCGCTGCTGTTCACGGTGGCCTACGAGATGCTCGAGGTCGCGGCGGATGCCGAGGACGTCGTCCAGGAGGCGTGGCTGCGGTGGTCCCGGGTCGACCCCACCACGGTTCGCGACCCGCGCGCCTACCTGGTGCGCATCGTCATCCGGCTGTCGCTCAACCGTTTCCGCACGGTGAGCCGACAGCGCGAGACCTACGTGGGCCCCTGGCTGCCCGAGCCACTGCTGACGGTGAGCGACGTCGCGGATGACGTGGAGCTCGCCGACAGCGTCTCGACCGCGATGCTGCTGGTGCTGCAGACCCTCACCCCGGTCGAGCGTGCGGTCTTCGTGCTGCGCGAGGTGTTCGACGTGCCCTACGACGAGATCGCCGCCGGCGTCGACCGCACGCCGGCCGCGGTGCGGCAGATCGCCCACCGGGCCCGCGAGCACGTGGCCGCCCGGCGCCCGCGCCAGCGCGTCGACCGCACCGAGCACGCGGCGGTGCTCGAGCGCTTCCGCCGAGCGGCCGACACCGGCGACCTGCAGGCGCTCATCGACGTGCTCTCGCCCGACGTCGTGCTGGTCACCGACGGCGGCGGCGTGCGCAAGGCGGCGCTGCGGCCCATCCTCGGCCGCGACAAGGTGCTGCGCTTCCTCGCCGCGGTCACCCCGCAGGACGTTGACGTCGACCTCCGCGTCGAGTGGGTCGGCGGGCAGCGGGGTCTGGTCGCGGTCATCGACGGGGTGGTCGACAGCGTCATCACCATCGACGCCGTCGACGGCGTGGTGGGCTCCCTGTACTTCGTGCGCAACCCCGACAAGCTCACCCGGCTGGGCGACGAGGTGCGCCTCGCGCGCTGACAGGCCCCCGGCATCCGGCCGCCGTAGGGTCGAGCGGTGCGCATCGTCAGCCTGATCCCGTCGGCCACCGAGATCCTCTTCGCGGTGGGGGCCGGTGACGACGTCGTGGGGGTGACGTTCGAGTGCGACCACCCCGCGCAGGCCCGCGAGCGACGGATCGTGTCGTCGACGACCCTGCCCGAGGGGCTCACCCCACGCGAGATCGACGACGCGGTGGCGCGCGCGGTCGCGGCGGGGGAGGACCTCTACCGCCTCGACGCCGGCGCCCTCGCCGACCTCGACGCCGACCTCGTCGTCACCCAGGACCTCTGCGCGGTCTGCGCCGTCGACGTCACGGCCGTCGACGACGCACTGGCCCACCTCGGTTGCCGCGCAACGGTTCTCACCATCGACCCGCACACCCTCGACGAGGTGCTCGAGTCCGTGGTGGCGGTCGGTCGGGCGACCGGCCACGAGGGCGCCGCACTCACCCTGGTCGGGTCGCTGCGCGATCGGCTGGATGCCGTGCGCTCGCGGGTGCGCGGACGCCCACGTCCGCGCGTGGTCGTGCTCGAGTGGAGCGACCCGCCGTACGCCCCGGGCCACTGGATCCCGGAGATGGTGACGGCCGCCGGCGGTGAGCCGGTGCTCGGGGCGGCGGGGGAGAAGTCGGTGCGCGTGACGTGGGATGCCGTGCACGCCGCAGCGCCGGACGTCGTGGTGGTCGCGCCGTGCGGGTTCGACCGGGCCGAGGCTCAGCAGCAGGCGGACGGGCTCGTGGCCGAGGGGCTGTTGCCGGCCGGTGTGGTGGTGCATGCCGTCGACGCGAACGGGCAGTGGGCCCGACCCGGGCCGCGCCTGGTCGACGGTGTCGAGGAGCTGGCGGCCCTGCTCCACCCCTGACGCCCCGGGTCAGGTGACAGCGGGACCGGCTGGGCCGGCATCCGGCGCATCGGCACGACCACCCGAGCGGTCCTCCACGACGACCTGTCCCACCACGACGAGCGCGATGACCCCGGCGACCACGGTGGCCGGCAGCGGGGCCCCGAGGAGCCCGAGCAGCAACGGCACGACGACGCCGCTGGAGATCCACAGGGTGCGCACGGCATCCCCCCGCCCACTCACCGCGATCGCGACGAGCTGGCCGATCAGGAAGTAGGCGGCGACGGCCCCGCAGAGCAGCCAGCGCGGCCCGGTGTCGAGCGGCTCGTTGCCGTGCTCGACGACCGACGCCAGCCCCACCGACACCGTGGCGATCACCCCGGTCACCACGCAGTGCAGCGCCAGCCCGGCGCGTGCCCCCATGGCCCCGCCGCGCAGGTGCGGCACCCCGGCGAACCCGTACTGCACCGACAGCCCGAACATCCCCGCGAGCAGCACGAACGACGCCAGACCCGCCACGAACAGCCCCGTCTCCGGCACCGCCTCCGACGCCGCGTTCACGACCTGCACCACCCCCTCGCCGAGCACGATGATCACGAACAGCCCCAGCCGCTCCGCGAGGTGCGCGGGATCGGTCGTCACCGGAACAGCGGCGAACGCCTGACGCACCGCCTCCGGCCCGCGGGGCCGTCCCGGTCGGCCCCGTCGGCCCGGCCGGTCCTCGGATGCCGTGTCGCGCCGCGGCCGTCCGCCGCCCCGGGCGGCGCGAGCGGCCGACCGCTCCTCGCGCTCGATGACCGTGGCGATGCGGCTCTCGTAGCGCTCGAGCATGTCGTCGCCGGAGACGACGAGGACGAGCCACAGGTCGAGCGCGACGCCCAGCGCCCACAGGGCGATGGTGACCGGGGGATGAGTGAACAGGGAGATGATCCACGGCAGCACCCCGAAGGTGTGCTGAGCCACCGGGAAGTCGAGCAGCACCTCGCCGCGCCGCCACGACTGCGCCCCGAAGAGGCGGGTGGCGATGTAGGCGACGGCGAACACCGTGACGGCCCGGCTCGGGTGGGCGAGCTCGTCGCCCTCGGGGATCAGCGCCCGGGTGACGCCGGGAACCGACGCTGCCATGACACCCAGACCGAACATCCCGACGAGCAGGCGCAGCACGTGGGTGCGGGTGCCGGCGACGTTGCCGTAGAGCATGAACGTGGTCCAGGTGAGCCACACGGCGAGGAAGAGCACGGCATACAGGCCGAGCGCGGGCCAGCTGAGCTCGGTGGCGAGCACGTGGGCGAGCGAGGCGACGGCCGCGACCGCGACGAGGTCGAAGAACAGCTCGGCCCAGCTGGCGTGCCGCTCGACCTCCCGGTGCTCGGCGTCGCCGCTCACGCCTCCCGGCGCCCCGCCCTCGTCGCTGGTCATCGGCTCACCGTAGCGAGCGAGAGCGGCATCCGATGCTCGGCGTATCAGAAGCGGTTCTTCCGAACTCCTTCTAATGAAAGCCGGTGCGGCTAAGGTGGATGGAGCCCCCCAGGTGCGCTCGCTCCCAGCCGGTCATTGCGTCGGCGGCCATGGCCGCGGCGGTGACCTCGGCGCAGGGTGCGGGCCACCACGGGCGCCCCATCTCCTCCGTGGCGTGCCGGGGTGTGAAGAGCGCGAAGAGGTGAGTCGGCATGGGGACTCTGACGGCGGGCAAGCACGGCTCGAACGGGAGACGCAAGCGGATCTGGGTGCAGCAGGTCGCGGTCGAGACCGACAAGCTCGAGATGCGGGTGCAGGCAGCTCGGTCGCGGGGGACGCTGACCGAGCCGCAGGAGGTCGTGGCCGCGGGGGTGATCGACCTGGTGGGCAAGGCCAAGGCGGCTGCCCTGCGCCAGGATCCGATGCCCGGCCGGTTCTGGAACTGGTGGCGGGGGACCCTGGTCGAGGCGGCCTACCGGGAGATGCACGCGGCCCGCGCGCAGATGGTCGACCTCTACGACGAGAGCGAGCTGATCGCCGAGGTGCCCCACGTCGTCGCGCGGGCCAACGCCACGCTGCACCGTGACGACCCCCGCCGGCTCACGGCCAAGGAGCTGCTCGCCTGCCCTCCCGACGTGCGACGCGCCCGCGTACGGCGCCTCGTGGGGGACAGTTACGAGGAGCTCGACCTCGAGCACGCGCAGCTGCGCAGTTTCCGCAACATCCTGCTGACGGCAGCGCTGTTCCTCATGGTGATCGTGGTGGGCACCTTGGCCTTCGTCGCCTTCAACCCCTGGCTGATGCCGTTGTGCTTCCAGGGAACGATTCACGCCTGCCCCACGAGCCAGGGTGCGCTCTCCCACCCACAGAGCGCCGACATCCTCGTCGTCGGGGTGCTGGGGGCGTTGGGCGGCGCGCTCGCGGCCACGCTGTCGATCCGCAACCTCAAGGGCACCTCGACGCCCTACGACGTTCCGGTGGCCCTCGCCATGCTCAAGGTGCCGATGGGGGCGCTCACTGCGATCCTCGGCCTGGTCGCCATCCAGGGCGAGTTCATCCCGGGCCTGAGCGAGCTCGACTCGCAGGGGCAGATCCTCGCCTACGCACTCGTGTTCGGCTTCGCGCAGCAGGCACTGTCGCGGCTGCTCGACAAGCAGGCGCAGAACCTGCTCGAGGGGCTCCCCGGTGGCACGGCGGTCGAGCCCGCCCCCGGCGCGAAGGGGGACCTCGCCCCGTCGAGCGAGGCTGCTGCCGCGCCGGCGCCATCGGGCGACGAGGCGGTGGAGCCCGGCCCGGCCGCGGCTCCGGGTGTGCCGCCTGCGGCAGACGGCGCGCCGCCGGCCGAGGAGCCCGAGGACGACGGTCCCGACCTGGTGCCGACGCCCGGCCCCGCGCTCGACCGGCCGGTCGAGGAGCCGGCGACGGCCACCCAGCAGGACCAGTTCGACCTGCTGACCGACAGCGGCAACGGACTCAAGGACATGACCGAGCAGGAGGAGGCCGACCTGCTCGAGGCGGAGTTCGGGCCGGCCGACGCGAACGGGATCTACGGCGCGCCACCGGCATCCGACGACCCGGGGGACCGGGATGAGGCGGACGCACCGACGGTGCCGGCCCCGGCGTCGCCTCCGTCGCCTGCAGTTCCGCCAGTCCGCCGGCTGCCCGGCCGCTCCGGCCGGCCCGACCACAGGAGGTGCGTGATGTCAGGGCTCGAGGAGATGGTCCGCCAGGCGGAGCGGTCGCTCGGCACGACCGGGCGGCCCAACGTGATCACTCGCTGGTACGCCCAGCGCAACGGGTCGGGGTTCGCGAACGCGCCGTGGTGCAACATGAGCGTCACCTACTGGGCCAACCGGTCTGGCAACGTCGACACCGTCTGCTTCGGCCGCGACTACGCCTACACGATCTGGCACGCGCAGCGGTTCCGCACCGAGGGCCAGTGGCACGTCGACATCGCGGGCATCCGACGTGGTGACATCGTGTTCTTCGACTGGGACGAGACCAACCGGATCGGCCGCATCGACCACATCGGCCTGGTGACCGGCGTTCGCGACGGCGTCGTCTACACGATCGAGGGAAACACCCGCAACGGATGCCGGCGCCGCGCGCGTTACGCGTCGAACATCGTCGGCTACGGGCGCCCCGAGTACCACGGCGGCACCGCAGTGAAGGCCCCCGTCGACCGTAAGCTCGTCGTCGGCCGCAGCGACCTCGCCCCGCCCGGCGCGCCGACGCTGCGTCGTGGGAGCGCGGGAGTCCTCGTCAAGCAGCTGCAGTCGTGCCTGAACACCGTGCAGCGCAGCGGCCTGGCCGTCGACGGGCACTTCGGCCCACTCACCACGGGGGCGGTCAAGACCTTCCAGGGCCGCACCAAGTGTCTCGCTGTCGACGGCCGCTACGGACCCAAGACGGCTGGGAAGCTGAAGGCCGCGCGCAGCAAGGTCCGCTGACCACCGAACGCAGACCGCCGCGTTGCCTCCGGGCGGCGCGGCGGTCGGTTGGCACCCACCGACTGCTCGAATGGCGCGCGCGTTCGCGGCGTCGCTCCCGGTCGTGCAACGCCAGGGCACGCCGGGATGCCGTGCACCGGTCCCGTTGTGGCGCAGGACGACTCGAGACCGCCGTCGACGTATCAGCGGACCGGCACGCCCCTCCTCACCCACATGAGGACCCTTCTCCACCGGCGCACCGCCCGACGCAGCCACCACCCGGCCGTCTCGTGCGACGCCCTCGGCCGCTGGCACTGGGAGTGCACCTGCGGCGCCGGCGCCCGCGGCGGGGCCTCCTCGACCGACTGGCACTGGATGGTCACCGCCGCGCTGGTCCACCAGAACGCCTGCCCGGGGGAGTGACCGAGCTGCACGCTCGTCGTGAGAGGTGATGCAGGGGGCGCAGCAGGGCGCGCACCGTGCATCACCTCCCGTGCGTGCGTCCAGGCGAGCGGCAGGATGCCGTGCGATACCGCCCGCAGCCGTGTCCTCACATCTGGGGCACCTCCAGACCCGGCAGTCGCCGCAAACCCCCAGATCTGGTGCCTCTGACGTCACATCCGCCCCAGCAGTGGTGCCCCGTCACGCCGGCGACACGCCCGAGCGGCACTCGACGACACGGCATCCGGGCCCCTGACCTGCACAAACGCACCCGACCCGCCGACTTTCGTCGAACCGCTTGCAGTCCGCGGCACATCGGGACAAGATAGCCACTACATCTAGTGGTTACACCGATGTAGTTCGTCCACATGTTGTGCACACGAAATCTCGGTTACCCACAGGTTGTTAACACCAGTGTCCACCGCTCGTCCACAAGCGCCGAGCCGCAGCCGCCACGCGAGGGGGTCCGAAATGCACTGCCCGTTCTGCCGCCACACCGACTCACGGGTCATGGACTCGCGTGCCACCGACGACGGCTCGAGCATCCGCCGGCGTCGCCAGTGCCCCGAGTGCGGGCGCCGCTTCACCACCGTCGAGACGGCCAGCCTGGCGGTCGTGAAGCGCTCCGGCGCCACCGAGCCGTTCAGCCGCGCCAAGGTGCTCGTCGGCGTCCGCAAGGCCTGCCAGGGCCGCCCGGTCACCGAGGACGACCTGGCGCTGCTCGCCCAGCGCGTCGAGGAGACCATCCGCAGCCAGGGCAGCGCCGAGATCGACGCGCACGAGGTCGGCCTGGCCGTGCTCGAGCCGCTGCGCGAGCTCGACGAGGTCGCCTACCTGCGCTTCGCCTCCGTCTACCAGGCCTTCGACAACCTCGAGGACTTCGAGTCGGCCATCACCCTCCTGCGCGCCGAGCGTGACGCGCTGGGGGAGGAGCCGGCCGGCATCCGGGCAGCCCGCGGCACGTCCGCCGGGGCTGTCACACCCCAGCAGTAGAACAGTCAGATACCAGGTCACCACGGCCCCCGGAGGGGGCAGAAGGAAGGCTCAGCATGACCGAGACCGCAGGAGCACGTGCAGGTGCTCGCAAGTCCGCCCGCCCCAAGGGGGTGTTCGTGGAGCGCATCTTCACGACGCCGGGCGTGCACCCCTACGACGAGGTGACCTGGGAGAAGCGCGACGTCGTCCAGCAGAACTGGAAGACCGGCGAGACGATCTTCGAGCAGCGCGGCGTCGAGTTCCCCGACTTCTGGTCGGTCAACGCCTCGCACGATCGTCACGACCAAGTACTTCCGCGGGGCCGTCGGCACCGAGGCCCGTGAGACCGGGCTGAAGCAGCTGATCGACCGCGTGGTGCTCACCTACGTCAAGGCCGGCAAGGACCACAACTACTTCGGGTCGCCCGAAGACGCCGAGATCTTCGAGCACGAGCTGACCTACGCCCTGCTGCACCAGGTGTTCAGCTTCAACTCGCCGGTCTGGTTCAACGTCGGCACCGCCAGCCCCCAGCAGGTCAGCGCCTGCTTCATCCTCAGCGTCGACGACTCGATGGACTCCATCCTCAACTGGTACAAGGAGGAGGGCTTCATCTTCAAGGGCGGCTCCGGTGCCGGTCTGAACCTCTCGCGCATCCGCTCCTCCAAGGAGCTGCTGTCCTCCGGTGGCACCGCCTCCGGCCCGGTCTCCTTCATGCGCGGCGCCGACGCGTCCGCGGGCACCATCAAGAGCGGCGGCGCCACGCGTCGCGCGGCCAAGATGGTCGTCCTCGACGTCGACCACCCCGACATCGAGGAGTTCGTGCAGACCAAGGCGCGCGAGGAGGACAAGATCCGCGCGCTGCGGGATGCCGGGTTCGACATGGACCTCGGCGGCAAGGACATCGTCTCGGTGCAGTACCAGAACGCGAACAACTCGGTGCGGGTCACCGACGAGTTCATGCGTGCGGTCGAGGAGGGTCGCGAGTTCGGCCTGACCTCGCGCAAGGACGGCTCGGTCATCGAGACCGTCGACGCCCGCGAGCTGATGGGCAAGATCGCCGCCGCCGCGTGGGAGTGCGCCGACCCGGGCATCCAGTACGACGGCACGATCAACGACTGGCACACCAACCCCGAGAGCGGCCGCATCACCGCGTCCAACCCGTGCTCGGAGTACATGATCGCTCGACAACTCCTCGTGCAACCTGGCCTCGCTGAACCTGCTGAAGTTCCTACGCGACGACGACACCTTCGACTCGGTGCAGTTCCAGAAGGTCGTCGAGCTGGTCATCACCGCGATGGACATCTCGATCTGCTTCGCCGACTTCCCGACCGAGCCGATCGGGCAGACCACCCGCGACTACCGCCAGCTCGGCATCGGCTACGCCAACCTCGGCGCGCTGCTGATGGCCACCGGCCACGGCTACGACTCCGAGGGTGGCCGCGCCATCGCCGCGTCGATCACCTCACTGCTCACCGGTGCCGCCTACAAGCGCTCCGCCGAGCTCGCCGCGGTCGTCGGCCCGTACGCCGGCTACGCCCGCAACGCCGACGCCCACAAGCGGGTCATGCGCAAGCACGCCGCCGCCAACGACACGGTGCGCACGATCAGCACGATGGACAAGGACATCCACCGCGTCGCCACCAAGGCGTGGGACGACGTCGTCAAGCTCGGTGAGAAGAACGGCTACCGCAACGCCCAGGCGTCGGTGCTCGCGCCCACCGGCACCATCGGCTTCATGATGGACTGCGACACCACCGGCATCGAGCCCGACTTCTCGCTGGTGAAGTTCAAGAAGCTCGTCGGTGGCGGCTCGATGCAGATCGTCAACCTCACGATCCCGCGGGCCCTGCGCCAGCTCGGCTACACCGAGGAGACCGTCGAGGCGATCGTCGAGTTCATCGCCGACAAGGGCCACGTCATCGACGCCCCCGGCCTGAAGCCCGAGCACTACGAGGTCTTCGACACCGCCATGGGCGCGCGGGCCATCTCGGCGATGGGCCACGTGCGGATGATGGCCGCGGTGCAGCCGTTCCTGTCGGGTGCCATCTCCAAGACGGTCAACCTGCCCGAGAACGCGACGGTCGAGGAGATCGAGGACGTCTACGTCCAGGGCTGGAAGATGGGCCTGAAGGCGCTGGCCGTCTACCGCGACAACTGCAAGGTCGGCCAGCCGCTGTCCGATGGTGGCTCCACCGCCAAGGACGCCGCCGCTGACAAGGCCTCGGCTGCCGTGGCTGCTGCTACAGACGGAGATCGTGGAGAAGGTCGTCTACCGGCCCACCCGCGAGCGGCTGCCGAAGCGTCGTGGCTCGCAGACCACGTCGTTCACCGTGGGCGGCGCCGAGGGCTACCTCACCGCCGGCACCTACGAGGACGGCCGCCTGGGCGAGGTGTTCCTCAAGTTCGGCAAGCAGGGCTCCACGCTCGCCGGTGTCATGGACGCCTTCTCGATCGTCACCTCGGTCGCGCTGCAGTACGGCGTGCCGCTCGAGACGTTCGTCGAGAAGTTCACGAACATGCGCTTCGAGCCGGCCGGCATGACCGACGACCCGGACGTCCGGATGGCCCAGTCGCTGATGGACTACGTGTTCCGGCGGCTGGCCCTGGACTACCTCGACTTCGACACCCGGTCGTACATGGGCATCCACTCGGCCGACGAGCGCGCTCGTCAGCTCGAGACCGGGCTCGTACGCCGCCGGTCGACGAGGAGTCGGGTGAGGACCTCGAGGAGGAGATCGAGTCGTTCAGCCAGGGCATCGGTGCCTCGTCCAAGAAGTCGGAGCGCGGTGCCGCTCCGGCGGCTGAGGCCCCGGCGTCCGCTGCCGCGGGGGGAGCGAGGCCAAGGAGCTCGACGCCTCGTCGGTCTCGTCCGGCGCAGGTGCAGCCTCGGCCCGTGAGGTCTCCTCGGAGATCCACTCCTCGGCCGACCTGCTCGCGATGTTCGGCGACTCCAAGGCCGCTGACGCGCCGATGTGCATGACCTGCGGGACGAAGATGCGCCCGGCCGGTTCCTGCTACGTCTGCGAAGGCTGCGGAAGCACCAGCGGCTGCAGCTGACCGGGTAGCCATCCGTCGGTGGGGCCCAACGCAGTAACGCGTTGGGCCCCACCGCGCGTTTGAGGAGTGTGCGCGTTGTCAATCCATACGACTCTGTTCTTCCCCCTCGAAGGGGTGCGGGTGTCCGCCCTGGCAGAGGCCGGATGGGCTCGAGGTCCGTACGGCAGCGGGCCGACTGCCCGCGTAATGCCTGGGCATCGAGCACGGCGTACGAAGTTCTACCTCGATGAGACCCCGTTGGAGACTCTGCTTGCCGATGGGAACCGGGTCCATCGAGAAGTCAGTAAGGTCTTCGTTGAGAGCAAGTGGCGAGTCGAGGCCCTCGAGGTCGTCGCAGTGTCCCTGCCCGGCGCCGATGAGGGCCGGGTGGCCGCCTCTGACGTTGGCTACTTGATCGTCCATCTCGCCAAGGTGCCGGGGGCTGAGGAGATCGCTGCACTGAATCTCCTGGGCACGTTGGTCCGCCCAGGCCGACAGGAGAGCAAGCAGCTCATCGACGCGCTGCGTACCGCGTCGCGCGCGTCGGCTGAGGCATGGCGACTGGCCGACGTGCCGCGGGTGTTCGCACTGTCGCTGAGTGCGACACCAAGCGATCGTGACCAGGGAACCGTGCGCTGGGAGGGGGCGTCGCCCCTTGAGGTACGTGCGGCGAGTCTGCTGGTGCTTCCAGCCAAGTCATCTATGCAGGTAGAGGGCGACTTTGACCTCGAGGTCCATCGCGCGACGCCTTCCTTCGACGTCGTGGTCGGTAGATGGGCGGCCGTAGGAATCCGGCGGCGTTTGAGAATCGCCGACCAAGCACTCATGCCACCGGAGCGGGCGCATGTCGTCCGGCTACGGACTGACTGGACCGACGCCGTGTTGCTGGAGCTCGTGGAGCGGGACGCGCTTGCACGCGTCCTCAACGACATGCAGGCGTTCTCGGGTCGACGGGAGCACCAGAGTTGGCGAGATCTGGAGAGAGCATTCAATGCGTGGAGTTCGGGCGTTGGCATGCCCGCACACACTGACCACCCCTTGGAGAGCCACCTTGGCTCGCGCCTTCGACATGAACTCCAGACGGAACACTTGGCTGCGGGCATTCGGGACCGGCTGCATGCTCACGCGAGCGGGGAAGCTGCCATCGCGGAGAGGAGGTTGGCCCTGGCTCTGGGTGCGCTGGCGGTGGCAACCGCCGTACTACCGCTAACGCTTTCTCTGGCAGGTCCAGAGTGGCGATCGACCATGAGTAGCTTGGCCTGGCTCGGCAGCGTCGGATTAGTGGCTGCGGCGTTCGTATTCGGCGGTTTTCTGTGGATGAAGACATTGCGGTCGCCAGCAAGGTAGCCGGAGTGCCAACCGCCTCATAAGTGCCGGAACTGCCCTACCCACCGCCGACGAGGGTGGCGGGCCATCCGGCGGAGCACTGTCGAGTCCGCGATCGGCAAGGCGAGGCCCGGTCGCCGGTCGCTGACCAAGGACCCACGAGCTCCTTGGACAGCGACCGGGCCCGCGTGGGAGTCGCAAGCGGAGCGCTGAGCAGTCTCCGGTCTGCTGGCCTCCATCGTGAATCCCCGGGCGAAAAGTGCCCGCTCGACCACAGCTGGGCGCGCCTCCGAGGGATAGCAAGGAGCTATCGCCGGGTCCGTCCGTACCCGCCGAAGGGGCAAACCTCCTGAAGGCCCGGTTCACTCGGGCGGAGGACTGGTACCGGTCGATCTGACCGCAATGAGGCCGCCCACGGCCGCGACTTCTTCAAGAAGTGCGGACGGTTGCGCATCTAGGTTCGACGGCGTGCTGAAGGATGCGCGTGCCGGCGTTGCGCACCTGATGCTGGACCGCCGGCTCGTTGCCCTTGGCGTAGACGAGGTGCCCGGTGTCGAGACCGAGCGCGGTGCAGTAGGCGAGCATCTGGTAGAGGTCGGCGTACGGGAAGCCCGACGGCTTCTCGGCCTTGTACTTCGCGTCGATGACGGCCCCGACGTCTCCCGAGGCGCGGTACCAGACCAGGTCAGGCTTCATCCGTCACCTCGCGGGCTTCGTCGAGATGCCAGCGGATCCTGCGCGCGGCAGTGACCTCCCGCACCGACAGGGCAGATCCAAGAGCGGTGGTGACGAAGTCCTCGAACACCTTGGCCATGTCGAGGAGGAAGCCGCTCACGAGCGACCGTGCCCGTCCTCTGCTCGACCGACCCACCCCGCAGCACCAGCTCGGCCAGCCTGCAGCGCCATGTGGTAGCGGGCGTTGAGCCGCGACGGTTGCCATTGGGGGAGCGCCCGGCCGCGACCGGCGGGGGTGACGTCGGCCATCGACCGGACCAGGCGCCGCAGCCGTTGCCTGGTCGTCGGGGCGATCCCGGGCACCTTCAGCAGACACGTCGGCGGCGCCGCGTAGGAGCTGGTTCTCCGGGATGTCGACGTCGTACTCGTCGTATCGCACCTCGAGCGGAACAGCGAGCCCATACCGGCGGGACAGCTGGTCCGTCGTCCGCAGCCGTCCGCGCAGCACGGGCAGGGCGTCCTCCTCGACCCGGTAACCCTGCAGGAGGCCCTGTTCGGTCGCCCTGTCCGCCTGCCGGGCGAACGCGGTCGCGATGGCGGTGAGCAGGTCGACGTCCTCGGCGAGTCCAAGATCCTCGTCGCGCCAGATTCGCTGATCGGTCGCGTAGCCGATGAGGAAGAAGAGCCGACGAATGTCGAGCTTCGGCTTGATCCACAGCTCCACGTCGGCGACCTGGGCGACACCCACCTTGCCGGCAGGACCGATCGTCCACCACCCTGGCGCGATGGAGGGAACGGCCGTGACGACGCCACTGGTGCGCAGCGCGACGCCGACCCGTTCGTCGATTTCGACATCGACCGGGTCGCCGTTCTCCTGCAGGTCGATCCGCATCACGCGTCGGTCGGCGTCGCGCCGTCAGTGCACCGGCGCGCCCACCTCGGCCGCGTCGTCATTGGCCGGATGAGCGTAGCGCTCGCCGCGGCACCCTCAACGGTCTTGAGGATGCGGCTCAGCGAGTACTCCTTGGCGACGTCGCGCCCCTCGCCGAAGTGGTGCTCCTCGAGGAGGGGAAGGATCGGATGTCTCCCACGCGACGGACATGCCCTCGCCCTCGTGGACTGACCGACGCATGAAGTACGACGGGCCGATCTTGAAGTCCTCGTCGTCGATCAGCCCGTTGAGCCGCTCGAGCACCAGGGCTGCAGTCTGCGGCAGATCCTCAGCGGCCAGCCACTTGCTCAGCATCCCCTTCGTCGGCTCGCTGCTCGGGTGCAGCGCCATGAACGCGAACCGGCGCCGCATCGCGGCGTCGACCAGCGCGATCGACCGGTCGGCGGTGTTCATCGTGCCGATGATGAAGAGGTTCTGCGGCAGCGTGAATCCGGGTCGTCGCCGCTGCTGTACAGCAGGTCGATCGCGCTGTCGCGGTACTCGAGCAGGAAGTACAGCTCGCCGAAGACCTTGGCGAGGTTGGCGCGGTTGATCTCGTCGATGATCAGGACGTACGGCGTCGACGGGTTCTCGCGGGCCGCGTCGACGAGTCGACGGAAGGGCCCGGGCGTGAGCTTGAAGCCCACGGCACCGCTGCCGTCGCGCCCGCAACGGGCCGGAAGCCCTCGAAGAAGTCCTCGTAGGTGTACGACGGGTGGAACTGGACGAGCTTGATTGCCTCCGGCACGGTCAGGTGCTCGGCGATCGCCAGCGCGAGGTAGGTCTTGCCGGTGCCCGGCGGCCCGTAGAAGATCAGCTGGCGTCGCTCCTCCAGACAGGTCGACACATGACTGAAGCCATGCGACATCGACCAGCAGGTCGTCCGCCAAGCTGGGAGTCGACTGGACGAAGCGACAGCTCGTCCGCCATCGGCGTCGCCACTGTCTTGGCTGTGTCGTGGGCCGACTCCTCTTCGAGCAGCGACCGGAGCGCAGCGAGGTCGCTCGTCAGGTCGACGATGGTGTGCTGGCTGGACAGCTTGGCCGAGACGGATTTGGGGATGGCCGAGTAGTCGATGGGCCGCGTCGATGTTGTGCCACTGCACGGTGCGCCGCACGTTGGATCGGTCGTCCGAGCTCTTGAGGGTTACCGGCTCGCTCGTGATGGTGCCGACGAAGAGGTCTGGACCCGAGTTGGTCGCCACGAGGTCGCCGACGCGCACACGGTTCACGAAGGTGTCGATCTCGGCGACCTTCTCGGTGCGGGTGGTGTACGACTTCTGGGCGTAGTCCTCCTCGACGATGGCCGCGATCTCGGCGCGAGTGACCGGAAGCGGCAGCGACCGGATCTGGCTCGCTGGGATGGAGCAGGTCCCCTTCGCGAGCCACGTGGGCACCAGGTTCTTGCCGTTGACGCTGCTTCCGCGAACCATCCAGGCGCGGGGTTCACGCTCCTCACCGGCCAGCTCGGCGAGCATGTCGCGGAGCTCGTGCGACGTCAGGCGCTGCGCCTGGCTGGCCCGGCCGCGATCGTCGAACTCGAGCCCTTCGGCCTCGAGGACATCGCGGGGTGAATCAGTCTGCTCCGGGTCTCGCCACTGGAACGAGGCGGACACCTGACCATCGGAGTGCAGTACGCGATGCCCGGCCGGATGATCGGTGTCCTTGGCGAAGGAGCCGACATTCTGGTTCGCCAGCCCGGTCAGCTCGGCCAGGTCGGAGTAGGCCGTCCACTGCCCTTCCTCGACGAGGTCGAGGGCTCTGTTGAGGACCGCCACCTTCTCGTTGTCGGCGGCGTCACGGCTCATGTCCCTGCGAGACCGCTGGACCTGTCGGTACTTCTTGGTGATCAAGGCGTAGAGGTTGTCATCCTCGGACAGGGCCGCCAGTGCCTCCCGACCCGTCTGGGTCAGCTCCCAGCCGCCGGAAGACTTGCTCAGCCAGCCGATGGCTTTGGCCCAGCTGGAACAGAAGCGCAGAAGGTTGTTCGCCCGCGACTCTCCGCTCCCTGTGGTGCTCGCCTCGCGGCCAGTCAAGGGTTCTAGATCGGCGACTCGCCGGAGCGTCTCGCCGGCTGGGACAGGGCCTGGCGCATCAAGCAGCACGTCGAACAGCCTGCGGACGAGCAGCTGCCGGCGTACGTCACCCGTGTCGATTGCGCTGTCGGTCATTGCGGCAGTTCATCACGGAGAGCGGACAACGACTTCCCAGAGGGCGCGTGGATCCAGCAACGCCACCCGTTGATGCTGAAGCCGACCAACGTACTGCAGCGCGGCTTGATGGGGACCGCTCCACCCCCAGGGAGGTGTCGTAGCCGACCGTCCGCCTCGATCGTGGCCAGGTGCGTGACTCCTTGCCGGACCTGGCGGTAGTTGAGCTCGTCGCCGACGTGGACGAGGCCGGCACGAATCAGGTCCGAGATGCTGTCCGGCGCGAACGATTCGTGTCCGTCGTCCCATCTGGCGGGAGTAGCGACGACTCGGGGCCGGGGACGGCACGCATCGCGGACCGCAGGAGGCGACGAACGACGTCTTCGCGTGACTCTTCCAGCTGCATGTGCCCTCGAGTTCTTCGGCGAGGTCGTCGTCGATCTCGATCCACATGCTCTAGTCCTCCCGCGCTCGGATGCCGTGGGCCCGTGCCCCGCTGCGGGTCGAGACTGCTGACGTACACCGCGTCCAGGACGGCCGCCTCGGTCATCGCATCGTAGATCTCGAGGATGAGCCGCTTGGTCCGGAACTCGCCGTGGTCTCGCTCCTCGTACTTGCGGACGACGGCGAAGGAGTCCATGACGTGCTCGACTTCGTCGCGGTCCAGGCCGTACAGGTGGAACATCGCCGCGTCGAGCTCGGCGCGCAGGATCTTCGCGCCGCTCCGGGATCCACCGGAAAGGCGGGCCGGGGTCGGCGTCAGGGTCGAGATCGAAGCAATCGTTCGCGTATGGCGCGATGCGTCCATGATGTGTAGGTAAGTTCAAGCACCCGCGGCCGGACCCACGTGCCGATACGCCGCGTCGCTAACTCCCGCCAGCGCGCTTCGCGAATGCCTCGGGCGGCGGGCAGGCGAGTTGCTTGACGACGAAGAACGCCTGATCAGTCCCAGCTGAGCTTCTGCTGAGCGACGTAGTCAAATGCGAATGAGGACCAGACGGCATGCAGAACGTGGCGCAAGCTTCGGGTCCCTCGGATGACGCTGATCGGGCAACTTATCGCTCGACCGCAGTAGCGGGAGCACGCTCGGGAATGAATGTTCGCGCAATCTGACTGCGCGACAATTTCGCGCCACCCGAGGAACCAGCCGCGATCCCAGTGCTTGTCGATCGCCTCGGCAATCTCGTCTTCAGCAACCCAGTAGCGGGCCAGCGGCTCCATGTCGGGGTCGTCATGCTGGCCGTCGGTGAGTCGGGGGAGCGTGCCCTCGTTCAGCTGCGCCTGGGTCGCTCCGTCGTAGGTGGCGAACCGATGGTCCCAGTGCGACAGCATCTTCGCCTCGTACAGCGGCAGCCACCGTTGGTCCTCTTGGTGCCAGGCCCAGCCGTCGAAGTCAGCGCCCTGCTGCTCCAAGGTCTCGCGGGTCTCGAACAGCCCGGAGTCGTCGCCATGTTGAACAGGCCCTGGCGAAGCGTGAGGCCCCATGGGTTCGTCGCCTCGTGCTCGTCGACGAGGACGGGAAGCGCCGATAGATGCCGAGCGTGATCTCGGCGTCGCGCCGAGTCCGGAACACCGGCAGGGTGCCGGTGTTCGGGTTGAGCGAGCAGGATCTCGTCGGGCGCGAGCGCGAAGCGGCGAGTCACGGCATCGCGGACATGCCGGGTGTAGAAAGGCCAGCCGCGACTTCCGGAACGCTCGCCGCCCGTCATGCACGAGACGGCGAACCGGAACTGATGGTGAACACCCTGGAAGATCTTGGCCTCGTTCTCGAAGTCGTAGAAGGCGGCCAGGCGCTCGCGCTTCACGGTGTCGGCGAAGAAGGCCGACGTCGTCGCGTCGGTGGCGAGCCCGGTCGGCGTGATGATGCCCATCCGGCCCGAGGCGCGATAGACGCGCGAAAGTGCTCGGCGAAGATGGTGTAGGTGTTGATCTTGCCGCGACCGCAGAGCGGGAAGCGCCCGCCTGCGGATCAGTGACGTCTCGGCCTCGGCACGTCGTGACGCTACGTGCGAACTCGTGCATGCAGCTGCGGGTTCGACTCTGGCGAGGCTGCGATGAGCCTCTTGCGCGCGGCCGCGTTTGGCGCCTCGGCGATCGTCGGGCTCGCGATGCGAAGAACTCCTTCTCGGTCATCTGCACGGTCTCCCACGGCGGGTTTCCGAGCATCGCGGAGAAGCCACCACTCCAGCCGTTCGGCTCGGATCGCGGTGGCCGCCGGAGACCTCGAAGACCTCGGGGAACTCCAGGTGCCAGTGGAAGAGGCGGTACCGGCGGCGCGGTCGCGGATCGGTCGCCGTCGACGCTCGTCGGCAGTGCCGTCCTCGATCGCGCGGAGCGTGCTGTCGTGATGGGCACGCGCGTCTCGGTCTTCGGCGCAGGAAGGCGGCGCACCAGGCGTCGGCGCGCAGCCGCTCACGGGCGAGGTCGGAGATGCGAGGTAGGCGGCATACCGGCGGCTTGCCTCATGGACGTCCGCAAGGCTTCGGTGCCCGGCGATCGTGGCGTCCGGCCGAGGGCAGCGCGGAGGTCGGCGTTGCTCAACGATTGCGTCGGCGTCGTCGAAGAGCGTCCTGGCCGGCGTCGCGCTCGAGCTTGTTCTGCCTCTTCAGGGCGGTGACGATCGCGCTTGTCGTCGCCGGTGAGCGCGACGAAGGCGTCGTCGGGGATGCCCTTCGCCGAGCAGGGCCGGTGTGGTGCCGAGCAGGGCGTTGCCGACCTTGATGTGTGGTCGAGGAAGGACAGCGGCCGGCCGGGCGTCATGGCCTCCAGCCAGAGGCTGACCTTGGCGAGCTCGGCGGCCATCGGGTTGATGTCGACGCCGTAGATGCAGCGGCCGACGACGTCGTGCAGGGCGTCCTGGACGTCGGTCGGGGTCGGGTCGGTCTCGCCGGTGCGGACGGTGGCGAGGCGCTTGGCGATCCGGCGGGCGGCGGCGACCAGGAAGTGGCCGGAGCCGCACGCCGGGTCGCAGACCGTGACGCCGAGCAGCGCCGCCTCGGGATCGTGCGGCTCGCTCGGCCTCGTCGAGGACCGGGTCGAGGGCCGAGTCGAGCACGAGGTCGATGAGCGACGTCGGGGTGTAGTAGCAGCCGGTCGTCTTGCGGTCGTTGCCGGCGAGCGTCTCGAGCGTGAAGGCTCTGCTCGACAGCGTCGTGGCGGGGACGAGCTCGAGCAGCGACTCGTAGATCGAGCCGAGCTCCTCGGCGCCGAGGTTGCGGTAGTCGACCGACTGCTTGGGCTGGCCCTTGGGCTGGACGACCGACAGGCACCGGACCGCGTCGAGCAGAGCGTCGTTCGGCAGGCGCGCGTCCATGAGGAGCCGTCGGCCTCGTGCCGGTCGAAGAGGCCACCGAGCCCGGGAGCCCCAGGGCTGGCTCGCCGCGCTCGTCGCCGAGGGCGCCGAGGACGAGCGTGAGCGCCGCCCAGAGGTCGGTGTGCTCGTGCCCTCGCCGCCGCAGGGCGAGGCGGCGCAGCCGCGCGGTGGAGAAGTAGTGGGCGTAGCGCTGCTTGGCGGCTGGGTCGGCGTCCGGGTCGAGGAGGGCGTCGCGGTCCTCGGCGACGAACAGGAACAGGAGCCGGTAGACGAGGCGCAGGAGGGCGTGGTGCAGGTCCTCGAGCCGCGCCTCCTGTCGTCGAGCCGGCGGCGGAGCTCGGTGTTGGCGGGGTGCTGGAGGAAGCCGGTGCCGAGGGTCTCGATCGCCTCCTGCACGCCGTCGCGCAGGAGGGTGAGGGCTCGCGTCCCTGCGCGATGGCGGTGGTGCGCCACGTCTCGAGCCAGCAGTCCGACGCGGCGCCCTCCGCGCTCCGCACCTCGACGCGGGACTGGTGGAGCAGCAGGTAGAGCAGGACGAAGTCGGCGAAGAGCTCGCCGTCGAACATCGCCTCGAGGTCGAACTCGACGTAGGCCTGGCCCGAGAGTGGTGGAGTCGCGCAGCAGCCGCAGGACGCGCCCGTTGGACACGACGGCCCACAGGTAGTCGTCGGTGCGGTTGAGCGCTTCCTGGAC